>NZ_JBEYBT010000016.1:0-131342 GCF_040632335.1 Nocardia sp. NPDC019395 | reverse complement strand
CAGCGACTGAGCGCCGGGAGTGAAGAACGAGACCAAGGGGGCCCCGAACCCGCGACGCCGCAGGCGGCGCCAAAAAACACAGAACCTTCACGAACGGCTCACTTCAACCTTCGCCGCCGGCCACGCGACACAACTCCCGCACCCGAGCACAGGTCGGTCAAATAGCCGTCCGAGACCGCTCAGTTCAGTTCGGACGCAGATGAGTGATATCGCCCGCCGAAACCGCTTCCTCGCCGATCAGGAGCCGCCCGGCGGAGTCGATATCGCGGGCGATCCCGGTGAGAAGCCCCCCACCCGGCAATTCCGCGCGCACCGGGGCGCCGAGTGTCGCGCACCGTTCCCGGTAGGCGGTCGCGAGGTCGGTCGTGTCCCAGCCCGAGTCGCGCCAGGCGGTGTAGCGGTACGCGAATTCTTTCAGAATTTCGAGTACCAGGGCTGTGCGGTCGGGGTCCGTGACGTCGCAGAGCGTGAGTGAGGTCGCGTGTGGGACCGGTAGTTCGTCGGCCGTCAGGCTCACGTTCATCCCCACCCCCATGACGACGGCGGGCCGCGGGTCCCCGGCGGCGACTTCGGCGAGGATGCCCGCGATCTTGCGGCCCTCGATCAGGACGTCATTGGGCCATTTCAGGGCCGCGGGCACCCCCGTCGTCGAGCGCAGCGCGTCGACTACCGCCGTTCCGGTGAGCAGGGGCAGCCAGCCCAGCATTTCAGGGTCGACCCCATCCGTCCGGACCAGCAGCGATAAGGAGATCTGCGCCCGCGGCGGACTCGTCCAGGATCGCGCGAGACGACCTCTGCCCTGCTCCTGGGCTTCGGCCAGGAGTACGACACGGTCGAGTTCCGGATCGGCGGCGCGGGCCAGCAGATCCGCGTTGGTGGAGCCGGTCGATTCGACCACATCTATTCCGGTGAAGAACGCCAGTTCCGGGGTTTCGGTGAGCGCTCGCCGCAAACGTTCGGTATCCAACGGGGGCCTGTCCACCTGGGGCACGGTACTGCGTCGGATCATCGGCCGGCGCGCGTGGGTCCGGGGGGCCTTCGGTTTTCGGGTTGTGCGGGGCCAAGGGGCACTGTCTCGGTGCTGAGGCGAGTGGGGCCGGGTAGACCGCCTGGTTTCTGGGGTGAGCGGCCGGATACACCGTCTCGCTCCCGGGGCGAGTGGGAACAGGTGCACCGCCCGCGGTTGGGCTGTGATTTGGCGTGGTGGACCGCGAAGGTGGGGAGCAAGACCGTTCGTGAAGGTTCTGTGTTTTTGGCGCCGCCTCCGGCGGCGCGGGGTTCGGGGCCCCCTTGGTCTCGTTCTTCACTCCCGGCGCTCAGTCGCTGCGCTCCTTCGCTCTGGTCGCTCCAGAACGAGACGGGCCCCGAACCACCAAGGCGGACCGGCCGCATGCGGGAAACGGGGTGAGGGGTTGGATGCGGACAGCCGGCAGGCGAATCAAACGCGCCAGGGCGGCGGGGAGGTCAGCGATGGCGCTGGGTTCAGCGAGGTTCGCGGAGGTTGCGGCCCATTCCGAATCAACGCGCTCCAGGGGGCGACGGTGGGTTGGCGGGCGGCTACGGCGGTCGGGCTGCGCTTTCGGCGCGGCCTGGGCGGATTGTCGACCCGCAGTCCGGGGCGGACCCGGACTGCGGGGGGCGGACTCGGGAAAGGCCCGAGGAATGGTCATCCGGCGAGGTCGAAGCCCATGGCGGATGTCGAGTACCGGATTGCGTCGTATTCGGGTTCTCCGGTCTCGGTTTCCTCGTTTTCGGAAACCGGCTCGGTGATCGTCGGTTCCGGTTCGGTCACCCGGGTGAACGCGACGGCTTCCGGGAATTGTCCGGTACGGGTTGTCCAGTGCCACATAGCAAACCACCTCCCCTTTCGGCCCCAAATGCGGCCTGCTGCAAGGGTATTGCGTGTGGTGGTCCCCGCGAAAGCGAATTAATTGCCGCTTCCGCGCCGCGGCGGGCGGTCGCCCGGGCGTCGCGCCTGACTACGCGGCGATTCGTGGTACACATAACGGCCGGCGGCGACCAACCCACCTGGGGTTTTCACCACCAGGGTTTACTCACGAGTAGCGAGATCTGGGTTAACAGGGCGATGCGGCTCTGGTTACACTCCGATTCATGACGAGTGTCCAGCAGCAGCCCACGCCGGATTCGGCAGGTGCTCCCGATATCCACACCACCGCCGGCAAACTGGCTGACCTGCGGAATCGGCTGGAAGAAGCCAAACACCCGATGGGTGAGGCCGCGGTCGACAAGGTGCATGCCAAGGGCAAGATGACCGCCCGGGAACGTATCCTCGCCCTGCTCGACGAGGGTTCCTTCGTCGAACTCGACGCTCTGGCCCGGCACCGCAGCGTCAACTTCGGCCTCGACAAGCAGCGCCCCCTCGGTGACGGCGTGGTGACCGGTCACGGCACCATCGACGGGCGCGAGGTGTGCATCTTCAGCCAGGACTCCACCGTTTTCGGTGGCAGCCTCGGCGAGGTGTACGGCGAGAAGATCGTCAAGGTCATGGACCTGGCGCTCAAAACCGGCCGCCCGCTGATCGGTATCAACGACGGGGCCGGCGCCCGCATCCAGGAGGGTGTCGTCTCGCTCGGTCTCTACGGCGAGATCTTCCACCGCAATATCCAGGCCTCCGGCGTGATCCCGCAGATCTCGCTGATCATGGGTGCCGCCGCGGGCGGTCACGTGTACTCCCCCGCGCTCACCGATTTCGTGGTGATGGTCGACCAGACCAGCCAGATGTTCATCACCGGCCCGGACGTGATCAAGACGGTCACCGGTGAAGAGGTCACCATGGAGGAACTGGGCGGCGCCCACACTCATATGGCGAAGTCGGGAACGGCGCACTATGTCGCCTCCGGCGAGCAGGACGCCCTCGACTACGTCAAGGATCTGCTGTCCTACCTGCCGAGTAACAACCGCGCCGAAGCGCCGCGCTTCCCGGCCTCGGACCCTATTGCCGGCGCGATCGAGGAATCCCTCACCGAGGAGGATCTCGAACTCGACACCTTGATCCCGGATTCCCCGAACCAGCCCTATGACATGCACGAGGTCATCCGCCGGCTGCTCGACGACGACGAATTCCTCGAGGTGCAGGCCGAGCGGGCCATGAATGTGATCGTGGGCTTCGGCCGCGTCGACGGCCGCAGTGTCGGGATCGTGGCCAACCAGCCGACTCAGTTCGCCGGCTGCCTCGATATCGACGCTTCGGAGAAGGCCGCGCGCTTCGTGCGCACCTGCGACGCCTTCAACGTCCCGATCATCACCCTCGTCGATGTGCCCGGCTTCCTGCCCGGTACCGACCAGGAGTTCAACGGCATCATCCGGCGCGGCGCCAAGCTGCTCTACGCCTACGGCGAGGCCACTGTGGGCAAAATCACGATCATCACCCGTAAGGCCTACGGCGGCGCTTACGACGTGATGGGGTCCAAGCATATGGGCGCGGATGTGAACCTCGCCTGGCCCACCGCCCAGATCGCGGTGATGGGCGCTTCCGGCGCGGTCGGATTCGTGTACCGCAAACGGCTCGCCGAGGCCGCCAAAGAGGGCGCTGACGTGGACAAACTGCGCCTGGAGCTGCAGAACGAGTACGAGGACACGTTGGTGAATCCGTACGTCGCGGCCGAGCGGGGCTATGTGGACGCCGTGATCCCGCCGTCGCATACCCGCGGCCAGATCGTCTCCGCGCTGCGTCTGCTCGAACGCAAGATGGTGACCCTTCCGCCGAAGAAACACGGCAACATCCCGCTGTGATCCAGCGATACCCTCAGTAGGCCGCACACTGGTCTCGGGTATGCGATCGGTGGAAGGCGATCGGGTCCGAACTACGCGCGCCCGATCAATGTAAGAGAGAGGATCTGGCACTGTGACGATTGTGGCAGAAGAAGAAGTATTGGCCGCAGCCGAACTGGACCTCGCTACCGGGGATCTGGCGGTCGATACCGCGAGCGGAACCGACGCGAGCCCTGCCGCCGAGACGACCGGGGGCCAGCAGCCTTTCCTCGTGATCGAGAAGGGCGCACCCAGCGACGCCGAGATCGCCGCATTGGTCTGCGTGTTCACCGCTGCCGCCGGTGCGGCCTCGGCATCTGTCGATACCGGACCGCTGGACCTGTGGGGCCGGCCGACCCTGCTGCATCGCGGTACTTCCCCGTTCTCCCCGTACTCCTACCCGCAGCTGTCGAATCTGCGTTTCTGACACCGAACCAGGAGAGCCCCCCACGTGACCCGGCTGGTCCTCGCATCCGCGTCCCCGGCCCGCCGGTCGGTACTGCGCGCTGCCGGTATCGAACCCCTCGTCCGGATCTCGGATGTGGACGAGGACGCCGTGGCGGCCGCGCTGCCCGCCGATACCGGTCCGCATCAGATCGTGGTGGAACTGGCCCGCGCCAAAGCGCGCACGGTGGCGGCGGCACTCGCCGGCGAGAAGCCCGGACCGGATGACGATCTGGTCGTCGTCGGGTGCGATTCGATGCTGCTCATCGACGGTGTATTGCAGGGCAAACCGCATACGCCGGAGGTGGCCCAGGAACGCTGGCAGGCCATGGCCGGGCATTATGCCGATCTGGTGACCGGGCACTGTGTGCTGCGGCTGCGGGCCGGTACCGTCACCGCCGAAGCCGTCGACTGCAGCGCGACCACCGTGCACTTCGGTAAGCCCGACCCGGCCGAACTGGACGCCTATATCGCAACCGGTGAACCACTGCGGGTGGCGGGCGCGTTCACCTTGGACGGCCTGGGCGGCTGGTTCGTCGACCGGATCGACGGTGATCCGTCCAGTGTGGTCGGTATCGGGCTACCGCTGCTGCGCCGACTGCTCCAGGAAGTGGGCGTCGGTATCGCGCAATTGTGGGCCACCGGTCGCCCCTGACGCCGGTGGTGTACGGAATCCCCGCCCACCCTGCTGCCGCGCGGTGGGTG
This sequence comes from Nocardia sp. NPDC019395, assembly GCF_040632335.1. Taxonomy (NCBI): domain Bacteria; kingdom Bacillati; phylum Actinomycetota; class Actinomycetes; order Mycobacteriales; family Nocardiaceae; genus Nocardia; species Nocardia sp. NPDC019395. The sequence goes on along the minus strand of NZ_JBEYBT010000016.1, from coordinate 126,422 downwards.
TGAGCGGACCCGTCGATGCCGGCAGCGGCCCACGATCCAGCGCCGCCGACGCCGGAGGAAGCTGACTCGCCGTCGGCACCGTCTGGCCCGATACCCGGGATATCCGTGCCGCTCGACCTGCCGCCGCATCGATCGGGCCCGGCGCGGGCGCCACTCGGGCCGGTGCGACCGGCGGCTGTTCCGAGCCGGCTTCGGGATCGCGCGGATCGGCCCGCCGCAACCGCACCTCACACATCTCGTCGGCCACGAACGGGACGAGTTCGGCCTCGACCTTGCCCGGTGCGCCGGCCCCCTCCAGCAGTTCGGCCAGCAGACCGCGGTGCACACCGCACACCACCTCGGTGTGCGTGCGCGCCAGATCGCGGAGCGGACAGGCGGTGAGCCGGACCACCGCGGTCTCCTCGGTATCGCGGCCCGAGGTTTCGCGACTGTCGCGTTCCGGCGCGAAACCCAGTTCCGACATCAGCGAAACGGTGCGCTCCTTCGCGTCCCGGACCGTTTCGACGGGTTCGGCGGGCGTCTCGAGTTTGCCGCCCCACGCCCGGCCCGCGGCCATCCCGGCCGCGGCTTGCTGTGCGGGGTCGGGTCCGAGCTGATCGGCGAGTACCTGGGCCAGGTCCTGATAACCGACGCTGCGCTGGACCGCGCGGTATCCGATCCGCGGCCGGCCGCGACCCCGTGGCGGCTGCTGGAACTGCCGGACCAGCGACTCGCGGGTCAGAATATCGAGGTGGAAGCGGACCGTGGTGACATGCTGACCGGTGATCTGCGCCAGTTGCTGGGCGTCGAGCGGTTCGCTCGCGCTGCGTAGGATCGCGAGCAGGCGTCGCCGCGGCCAAGAATCAGACATAGCTCACCGCTCCTTCGGGGAGACTTTATCGGAGCTGTATGCGACTAATCCGCCCATTGCACCGACTTTGTGCTCTGCAACAAGTTCACGTCAAGTGACACTTACTATCCACTGTGCGGCTCGAACCTGTCGTCAGCACTGCCCGCCTCCTGTGAAGGACCTCGAACGTGCCCGTCGCCCCGGACCCATATATCGCCTTCGGCTCGTATGCTTGCCCACACCGTTTGGTAACCACGGAATGGTTGTCGGCAAACCTCGGAACCCCCGGTCTGAAGATCATCGAATGTAATGCCGACGTCCTCCTCTACGGCATAGGCCATGTTCCGGGTGCCGGCAAGCTCGATTGGCGTAGCGACCTCGACGACCCCGTCACCCGTGACTATATCGACGGTGAGCGATTCACCGAACTCATGTGCTCCCGGGGCATCGAACCCAGCGATACGATCGTGCTGTACGGCAATGACGGTAACTCGCACGCCGCGCACGCGGCGTGGGTTTTCACCATGTTCGGTCACGCGGACGTCCGTCTGCTCGACGGCGGCCGCGATGCCTGGATCGCCGAGGCCCGCGATACGGTCTTCGACACCCCCGAACCGGGCCGGAGCCGGTATCCCCGGGCGCACCGCGACGACGCCACGGACCGGGTGTTCCGCGAAGAAGTACTCGCGCAGCTCGGCGCCCCCCTCGTCGATGTCCGTTCACCTCACGAGTACGCCGGTTTCTCGGGTGAAGCCGGTACCGAAGCGGTGTTGCGCGGCGGACATATCCCGACCGCGGTCAATATCCCCTGGACCAGCGCTCTCGGCCCCGACGGCCGCTTCCGGAGCCGCGCCGCACTGGACTCGGTGTACGGCGATCTGGCCGGCCCGGACCCGCTGATCGTCTACAGCGGCGTCGGCGAACGATCCAGCCACACCTGGTTCGTCCTCAAATACCTGCTCGGCCACGATTCCGTCCGCAACTACGACGGCTCCTGGACCGAATGGGGCAACTCGGTCCGCATGCCCATCGCCACCGGCACGCAGTGATTTCTCATACGCGCCGGCGGCACTGTGATGTGCCACCTACTGCCGAGTAGGGCTATCCGGTTTCCGGCTTTGTTGGCAGACTGCCTACACTCGCCCGAGACACACATGTCGACCACGGGCGCGGAGCCCGCGTAGCGGATCCGAACCCACGGAAGCGGAGCCCACGAAGCGATCCGATCCGGACAACGGACCGGCGGACCCCGTTCCGCGGGAGCGGAGCCGAGGCGCGGCCCATCCCGCACACTGAACACAGAGATTGCAACAGGAGGCTCAGTGCCCAGCCATGCCAGCGCGCGGATCACGAAGGTACTCGTAGCTAACCGAGGCGAGATCGCCGTGCGCGTTATCCGGGCGGCCAAGGACGCCGGTCTCGGCAGTGTCGCGGTTTACGCAGAACCCGATGCCGACGCGCCCTTCGTCAAGCTCGCCGACGAAGCATTCGCCCTCGGTGGGCAGACCTCGGCCGAGTCGTATCTGGTCTTCGACAAGATCCTCGATGCCGCGGCCAAGTCCGGCGCGGACGCCATCCACCCCGGCTACGGCTTCCTCTCCGAGAACGCCGACTTCGCCCAGGCCGTGCTCGACGCCGGGCTGATCTGGATCGGCCCCTCCCCGCAGTCCATCCGCGACCTCGGCGACAAGGTCACCGCCCGCCATATCGCCGAGCGCGCGAACGCGCCGATGGCGGCGGGCACCAAGGATCCGGTCAAGGACGCGACCGAGGTCGTGGAGTTCGCGAAGAAGTACGGCGTACCGGTCGCGATCAAGGCCGCGTTCGGTGGTGGCGGTCGCGGTATGAAGGTCGCGCACACCATCGAGGAGATCCCCGAACTGTTCGAATCGGCCACCCGTGAAGCCGTGGCCGCCTTCGGGCGCGGGGAATGCTTCGTCGAGCAGTACCTGGACAAGGCCCGCCACGTCGAGGCCCAGGTGATCGCCGACAAGCACGGCAACGTGATCGTCGCCGGCACCCGCGACTGCTCGCTGCAACGGCGCTTCCAGAAGCTCGTGGAGGAGGCCCCGGCCCCGTTCCTCACCGACGAGGTACGCGCCGAGATCCACGCCTCCGCCAAGCGGATCTGCAAGGAGGCCGGCTACTACGGCGCCGGCACCGTGGAGTACCTGGTGCAGGGCGATACCGTCTCGTTCCTCGAGGTCAACACCCGCCTGCAGGTCGAACATCCCGTCACCGAGGAGACCTCCGGGCTCGACCTGGTGCGCCAGCAGTTCCGGATCGCCAACGGCGAGAAACTGGAGCTCACCGAGGATCCCACCCCTCGCGGGCATTCCTTCGAGTTCCGGATCAACGGCGAAGACGCCGGCCGCGGCTTCCTGCCCGCGCCCGGCCCTGTCACCGCGTATTCCGAGCCGACCGGCCCGGGTGTCCGGGTCGATTCCGGTGTGGTCGCGGGCAGCGTGATCGGCGGCCAGTTCGACTCGATGCTGGCCAAACTGATCGTCACCGGCGAGAACCGCACCCAGGCACTCGAGCGGGCGCGGCGCGCGCTGGCCGAGTTCCACGTGGAGGGCCTGGCCACGGTGATCCCGTTCCACCGGGCGATCGTCGAGGACCCCGCGTTCGTCGGCAACGGTGAATCGTTCGACGTCTACACCAAGTGGATCGAGACCGAGTGGAAGAACACCGTCGAACCGTTCACCGGTGGCGCCCCCGCCGATGAGGAGAACGAACCGCGCCAGAAGGTCGTCGTCGAGGTCGGCGGCCGCCGGGTCGAGGTCTCGCTGCCGGGTCAGTTCTCGGTCGGTTCGGGTGCGCCCGCCGCCGGTGCGGTCCGCAAGAAGCCGAAGCCGCGCACGCGCGGCGGTGCGGGCGGCGGCGCCGCCTCCGGTGACGCGGTCACCGCGCCGATGCAGGGCACTGTCGTCAAGGTCGCCGTCGAGGAGGGTCAGTCGGTCGAGGCCGGCGATCTGATCGTGGTGCTCGAGGCCATGAAGATGGAGAACCCGGTCAACGCGCACAAAGCCGGTGTCGTCACCGGTCTGAATGTGGCGGCCGGCGCCGCGATCACCCAGGGCACGGTGCTCGCCGAGATCAAGTAGTTCGCGAGCGGTACGCACGACGCGGCCACTCGGAACAGGCGTGCGACAGTACGCCGACAACTGGGCCAACACCGGATGCACAGTGGCGCGGAGCGGGTGAGCGATCGATGATCGCCGCCCGCTCCGGCGTATGGTGGCCTGGTGAGCGCAGTACAACCAACGGTCGCGGAGGTGATCCGCGACCGTTTCGCATCCGGCAGCCGATCCGACAGCCGTCGGCTGGTCCTCGTGATCGAAGGCGGCGGTAGCCGCGGGGTGTACTCGAGCGGGATGGTGCACGCGCTGGAGGAGCTCGGGCTGGCGCAGGTATTCGATGCCGTATACGGCACGTCGGCGGGCGCGATCAACGCGGCCTGGCTGCTCTGCGGCCGGGCCGGGCGCGGTCTGCAGGCGTGGACGGATGCCGCGATCATGCGCCGGGCGATCGATCCGGCCCGGATGCTGCGCGGACGGCCCGCCTTCGATCTGAACTATCTCGTGCACAAGGTCTACGACGGCCTGCACCCGATGGATTTCCCGGCCATCCTCGCCAACGAGACCACCTTCCATCCCATCGCCACCGATATCCGCACCGGTCTGCCGGTGGATCTGCACCCCCATATCGTGGACAAGGCGACACTGCAGACGGCCCTGCGCGCCTCGTCCGGGCTGCCGCTGCTGGCCGGTCCCCCGGTGGCACTGGCCGGCGGCCGGTACTTCGACGGCGGGCTCGCGGAGACGGTCCCGGTGCGGACGGCGCTGGCGGCGGGCGCGACCCACGCGCTGATCCTGCGCACCCGGCGCGCCGACGAACGCCGCCCGCCCGCACCGCGGCTGCACGACCTCGTCGGCGGCACCTATATGCGGCTCCGCGCGCCCGGCGCCTACCGGGCGTGGAAGGAGCGCCCCTGCCAGCAGGCGCGGGAGGACGGGGTCATCGCCGGGATGGGCGCCGCGGCGCTCCAGATCCATCCGCCCGCCGGTTCCCCGGATATCAGCAGTGTCGAAACCGACCCCGGCATCCTCACCCGCGGGATGGATATCGGCCGCCGCGCGGTCGCCGATATCTTCGCGGGCCTGCGCCCCGTAATCGGTGGATCGGCGGCCTCTGTTCCGGCCACGAATTGAGCTCGGCGGATCAGTCGAAACGGATCCCCTGCGCCAGGGGCAGGTCGCTGGAGTAGTTGATCGTATTGGTCGCCCGGCGCATATACGCCTTCCACGCGTCCGACCCGGATTCGCGACCACCGCCGGTGTGCTTCTCACCGCCGAACGCGCCGCCGATCTCCGCGCCGGACGTGCCGATATTGACATTGGCGATACCGCAGTCCGACCCGTCGGCGGCGAGGAAACGTTCGGCCTCGCGCTGATCGGTTGTGAAGATCGCCGACGACAGCCCCTGCGGCACACCGTTGTGCAGGGCCAGGGCGGTATCGAAATCGTCATAGGTGAGCGCGTACAGAATCGGCGCGAAGGTTTCCTCGCGCACGATCTCGGTCTGGGCCGGCATCCGGACGATCGCCGGGGTCGCATAACGCGCCGCGGGACCGGCCCCCTCGACCGTGACCTCCTCGCCGCCGCACAGGACTTGCCCGCCGTCGCGCCGGGCCCGGTCCAGCGCGTCGTTCATCCGGTCCCAGGCCTCGGGGCCGTGCAGCGGCCCCACCTGCACGCCGTCCTCCAGCGGATTCCCGACCCGCAACTGCCGATACGCGCGCACCAGCCGGTCCATCAGTTCGTCCGCGATCCGCGAATGCACGATGATCCGGCGCAGCGACGTGCAGCGCTGCCCCGCCGTACCGACCGCGGCGAAGACGATGGCCCGCACAGCCAGGTCCAGATCGGCAGAGGGGGTGACAACGGCCCCGTTGTTGCCGCCCAATTCCAGGAGGCAGCGCCCGAAGCGGGCGGCCACCCGCGGACCGACCTGCCGGCCCATCGCCACCGAACCGGTGGCGCTGACGAGGGCCACCCGCTCATCGTCGGCCAAACGGGCCCCGGCCGCACCGGCCCCCAGCACGAGTTGGTGGACGCGCTGATCGGCCCCGGCGGCACGCGCCGCCCGGCGCAACAGGGTATGACAGGCCAGGGCGGTCAGCGGGGTCCGATCCGACGGTTTCCAGACCACGGTGTCCCCGCAGACCAGAGCGACCGCGGTATTCCACGACCACACCGCGACCGGGAAATTGAACGCCGAGATCACGCCGGTCACACCCAGCGGATGCCAGGTCTCCATGAGCCGGTGCCCCGGCCGCTCCGAGGCCATCGTTTTCCCGTAGAGCTGGCGCGACAGACCCACCGCGAACTCGCAGATATCGATCATCTCCTGCACCTCGCCGCGTGCCTCGGCGGGGATCTTGCCCACCTCCAGGGTGACGAGTTCGGCGAGTTCGTCCTGGTGGCGCCGCAAGAGAATGCCGAGTTCCCGGATCACCGCGGCCCGCTGCGGCGCCGGGACAGTACGCCAGGAAACGAACGCGCCGGCGGCTTCGGCGATCGCGGTATCGATCTCGGCGGGAGTGTCCGGGCGCAGGCCGATGAGAACCTCACCGGTGATCGGACTGCGCACTTCCATATCGCCGGTCGGCGGATCAGCGATATCCAGGGCGTGCAGCAGGGCGGCGACCCGGTGTGAGAGTCGGACGGTTCGGGTCTCGCGGTCGGTCTCGGTCATCGCGAACTCCTCGGGTTCGGCCGGACGAAATACGCTGTGCGAATACCACGGCCGGATAATGAACGCTCACAACTGTGCTCCGGCGGTGTGTCCGCTACGTTAGCCTTCGCTGATGGCGGAAACACCGGCAAAACCGACCCTGGATGAGATCGATCGCCTGCTGATCCGGGAACTGATGGCCGACGGTCGGGCGACACTGTCCAATCTTGCCGAGAAGGCGAGCCTTTCGGTCTCGGCGGTGCAGTCGCGGGTACGCAGACTCGAGGCCCGCGGTGTGATCCGTGGATATACGGCCGATGTCGATCCGGAGGCGCTGGGCCAGTTGCTGTCGGCATTTGTCGCGATCACTCCTCTCGATCCGTCCCAGCCCGATGACGCGCCCGCCGTACTGCAGCAGGTGCCCGGTATCGAGGCCTGCCATTCGGTGGCGGGCGACGAGAGCTACATACTGCTGGTCCGGGTGGCCTCCCCGCGGCATCTGGAGCAACTGCTCCAGCAGATCCGGGCGATGGCCAACGTCCGCACCCGGAGCACCATCATCCTGCAGACATTCTATGAAAAGTAGGCGATAACGTAACAAATCCTTCTCGGTATGGTTCCACCAAGAAAATTTACTGACCGTTAGGTTCCGGCTCCCGTACCGTCGGCTATGTGACCATCGAACTGGAACGATCCGGTACCGGCGGTGACACCGCCGCGGACCGCATCTCCGCGAACCGCGTTCACGAGACGCTGTCGGCGAGCATGCTCGCCGACGGATTCGATCTGGTACTCGACCTGCCCGCCTCCTACGGCCGTCACCTGGTGGACGCGCGCGACGGCACCGACTACCTCGATATGTTCGGCTTCTTCGCGTCCAGCACGCTCGGGATGAACCATCCGGCGCTCGCCGGGGACGCGGCCTTCCGGAACGAATTGACCACGGCCGCAGTCAACAAGCCGAGCAATTCCGATATCTACACCGTGGAGATGGCCCGGTTCGTGGACACCTTCGTCCGCGTACTGGGCGACCCACGGCTACCCCACCTCTTCTTCATCGACGGCGGCGCGCTCGCGGTGGAGAACGCGCTCAAGGCCGCGTTCGACTGGAAGAGCCGGCACAACGAACTACACGGCCGCACAACACGATCCGGCCACGAGACCGAGGTACTGCATCTGACAGGCGCCTTCCACGGCCGCACCGGGTACACCCTGTCGCTCACCAATACCGACCCCGTGAAAACCGAACGCTTCCCCGCGTTCGACTGGCCCCGCATCGAAACACCGTGGCTCGGTGGGCACGACGATATCGGCCGGGCCGAGCAGCGGGCGCTCGAGCAGGCGAACCGGGCCTTCACGGAACGACCCAACGGCATCGCGTGCTTCATCGCCGAACCGATCCAGGGCGAAGGCGGCGACCGGCATATGCGACCGGAGTTCCTCCAGGCGATGCAGCGGCTCTGCCACGACCACGACGCCCTGTTCGTCGTCGACGAGGTACAAACCGGTGTCGGGATGACCGGAAGCACCTGGGCCTACCAGCAATTCGGACTCGAACCGGATCTCGTGGCGTTCGGCAAGAAAACACAGGTCTGCGGAATCATGGCCGGCGGCCGGTTGGACGAGATACACGACAATGTCTTCGCCGTCTCGTCCCGGCTCAATTCCACCTGGGGCGGCAACCTCACCGATATGGTCCGCGCCCGCCGCATCCTCGAGATCGTCGAACGAGACGGACTGGTCGAACGGGCCGCGACAATGGGCGAACACCTCCAGACCCTGCTCCGCGAGCTCGCCGATCGGCAACCAGCGGTCACCGCGCCCCGCGGCCGCGGTCTCATGTGCGCGATCACTCTGCCCGACACCGACTTCCGAGACGCTGTCCTCACCGCCCTGCGTGAACAGGAGCGCGTCCTGATGATCGGCACCGGCCCCAGCGGTATCCGCTTCCGCCCGCCGCTGACCGTCGAACCCGACGAACTGGATGCGGCAGTAACAGCACTCGACCGGGTGCTCACCGACCGCCGATAACCGAACAAGGCAGTTCACGGCCCGCCTGCTCGTGAAGGTTCTGTGTTTTTTGGCGCCGCCTGCGGCGTCGCGGGTTCGGGGCCCCCTTGGTCTCGTTCTTCACTCCCGGCGCTCAGTCGCTGCGCTCCTTCGCTCTGGTCGCTCCAGAACGAGACGGGCCCCGAACCACCAACGCCGACCGACCGCATGCGGGAAACGGGGGTGCGGTCGGATACGGGCAGACTGGCGGTAGATGATCAAACGCGCCTGGCGGCGACGGGTGGGGCCAGCAGATCCAGAACGAGACCGGGCCCGAACCACCGAGGCGGACTCGCAGCATGCGGGGAACGGGGTGGGGGCCCGCTTCAACAACCTTTCCCCCAACCTCACACCGATCCCCAGCCGCCCAGGCGCTTCCTCAGCCCGGTCGGTCACCTCACACTGTGCCGACCCGCCCCTCGCAGTTAGGGTCGACGTACAGTCCGGGCCCGGGACGGCCCGGTCCACCGCGCCCGCCGCTACCCGCGGCGCGACGGTGACAGGAAGGATGGGCATGGCTGGGCAGCGATTGGGCCGCTACCGGCTCGAGCGACTACTCGGCCAGGGCGGTATGGGGCAGGTGTGGCTGGCCCGGGCCGATACCGCGGGCGGACCGCCGAGCCGGCCGGTCGCGTTGAAACTGCTACCCGCCGAACTCGCCGCGGACCCGACCTATCGCAGCCGGTTCGAACGCGAAGCCGAGGTCGCCGCCCGCTTGCACGACAGCCATATCGTGCCGATCCACGCACATGGCGAACTGGACGGCCGGCTGTTCATCGAAATGGAGTACGTAGAAGGTGAGGATCTGTCCCGGATCCTCACCCGGGGCGGGGCGCTGCCCGCCGCCCGAGCCGTCGAGATCGTCGCGCAGACCGCGACCGCGCTGGATGCCGCGCATCGCGCGGGGCTCGTGCATCGCGATGTGAAACCGTCGAATATCGTCGTCCGCCGCGACGGTTTCGTCTATCTGATCGATTTCGGTATCGCGCACGGTACCGGCAGTACGGCACTCACTGCTTCCGGCCTGGCCGTCGGGACCATGGCCTATATGGCGCCCGAGCGCTTCACCGGCCACACCGACGCCCGCGCGGATATCTATTCGCTGGGCTGCGTGCTCTTCGAATGCCTGGCCGGTGTGCGCCCGTTCGGTGACACCGACCCGGCGCGGCAGATGCACGATCACCTCACCACACCCCCACCCAGCGTCCGGACGCTGGTCCCGGGGATTGCCACACAATTGGACGCGGTCATCGCCCGTGCGCTGGCCAAGGAACCCGGCGACCGGTTTTCCTCCGCCGGTGAGTTCGCGCGGGCGGCAGCGTCCGCGGTGGGCCTCGCGTTGCCGCCGTCCGGTCCCGCTGCCGAACATCCGGGGACACGCCACTACGAAGTCGGCGGCGGCCCGGCGGGCACCCGCCGTTACGAGGCTCCGGAACGGCCTGCCACCCGGCGGTACGAGGCCGCGCCGCACCCGGGTACCCGCCCGTACACGGGACTGGCCCCCGCCGGCCCCGTTCCGTCGCCGACCCGGGTCGCGGAACCCGAGTATCCCCCGACGCGGTCCTATACCCGGCTGGAAGCCGGGCACGGCGCCCCGGTGGCACCGTACGGTCACGAGGTCGCGCATCCCGGTAGCCGGCCGGTGGCTCCGGCTCCGCCCGCGCCCCGCTATCCGCCACCGCTCGCACCGCGCACGCCGCGAGGACGCCCAGCGCCCCGTCCCCGGCGGCGCAAGAGCCGCTTGCGCCGGCTACTGCTGTGGCTGATCGTTCTCGTGGTGGTACCGCTGCTGCTGATCGGCGGGTGTACGGCCGCACTGGTCAACGGAGCGGGATCCATCCATATCTTCTACGGCGGGGACGACCGGACCACCGCGGACGCCGGGACACCGGTCCGCGACGGCAGTTTCGAGTTCGTCGTGCGGAACGTGGAATCCGATGTGACCGCGGTCGGTGTGGAACGCGCTCAGGGCGCTTTCGTGGTGGTGAGTTTCACCGTCCGCAATATCGCGCCGGACCCCAAGACCTATACGCCGCTGGGGCAGGAACTGCACGATACGGCCGGCGGCAAGTACGGTCCGGACGTGACCGCCACCGCGCAGCGTGCCGCCACCGCCGCCGCGCCGCGCACCCTGCAGCCGGGCGAATCCCTGGGCACCCATCTGGTGTACGGGGTGCCCGCCGGGTCGGTGCCCGCGAGTATGACTTTCCGCGACTTCCCGTTCTCCTTCGGAACCTCGGTCGCTCTCGGTTGACGCCGCCCGGCGGCTTACCGCAGGCGCAGGGTCCACGCGCCGCGGTGGTGTAGCCGGGTCCGGCTGCCCGGTGCCACATCGATCCGCCAGAACGATTCGGTCGCGGTTTCCAGCGCCAGAACCAGCACGGCCCGGATCACCGTGGGATGTGTCACCGCGATCGTGGTGGCGGCCGGTGCCGCGGTGAGGTCGGCGAGCCAGCCCCGGACCCGATCGAGCAGGTCGAGTACCGATTCGCCACCGTGCTCCCGGTAGCCGGGTTCGGTACGCCAGCGGTAGACCTCCGCCGGCGCGAGCGTATCGAGTTCGGCGCCGCGCCAGGAACCGGCGTCAAGATCGCGTAACCTGGATAGTGGCGTGGCGTCCAGGCCGAGCAGTCGGGCAGTCTCTCTGGTTCGCCGCTCCGGTCCCACCAGCACCTGTGCGTCCGCCGGTGGCTCGACCGCCCGGTCCGCCAGCGCCGCCCGTCCCGCCGGGGTGAGCGGTTCGTCGGCCGGGAACCGCGCCGCTCGCAGCGCCTCGGTGACGCCGTGGGAGATCAGATCGAGTTTTCGAACACCAGGCACCGTCGCAGCATAGAAATTCCGAACTGTCACCGGCCGCCGGCCCTGATCGTGACGCCGGCTCCCGGACCGTCGTGCCCCGCTGCCAGCAGGAGGTGATCGAGGATGACAGATATTTTGATCCGTGCCGTGCCAGGCGCGATTATCGACGAGATCGACCGGCAAGCCGATGCGCTCGGGATATCCCGGACAGAGTTTCTCCGCCGCCGGCTCGACCGGGAGTTCCGGCCGGCCGGCGGGGTGAGCACCGACGATCTGATCCGCCTGGCCGGACTCATCAGCGATACCCGATCTCCCGACCTGCCCGTCGCCGAGACAGCGGAACCCGAACTGGTCGACGGAAACCTGCCCTGACCACTCGGGCGGCATCCGCCGCCTGTCGGTGCCCGGGTGCAAACTGGAGCCCATGACCGAGTTCTCCGCCGCCACCCAGCAGTGGTTCGCCGGTGCGTTCCCCGCGCCCACGGACGCTCAGCTGGGGGCGTGGCGGGCGATCGCGGCCGGTGAACACACCCTGGTGGTCGCGCCGACAGGGTCCGGGAAAACCCTGTCGGCGTTTCTCTGGGCGATCGACGAACTCGCCCGCGCCGATCCGCCGGTGGACGGTACCTCGGTCCTCTACATCTCCCCGCTGAAGGCGTTGGCGGTGGATGTGGAACGAAACCTGCGCGCGCCGCTGGTGGGTGTCCGCCAGACGGCGCGGCGGCTCGGGCTGCCCGCACCGGAGATCAGCGTGGGCGTGCGGTCCGGGGATACCACCACACCGGAGCGGCGGCGGTTACAGCGCACACCCCCGAATATCCTGATCACCACACCGGAATCGCTTTTCCTGATGCTCACCTCGGCGGCCCGGGAGACGCTGCGCGGGGTCCGGACGGTCATCGTGGACGAGGTCCACGCGATCGCGGGGTCCAAACGCGGTTCGCATCTGGCGCTCTCGCTGGCCCGGCTGGATACGCTCACCGAACGGCCGGTCCAGCGGATCGGGTTGTCGGCGACGGTGCGCCCGCCTGCGGAAGTGGGGCGGTTCCTGGTGGGCGCGGCACCCATCACCATCGTGTCCCCGCCCGCACCCAAAACCTTCGAATTATCGGTCCGGGTCCCGGTCGCGGATATGACCGAGCCGGGCGATTCGGAACAGCCCGGTTCGCTGTGGCCGCATGTGGACGAGGCCATCGTCGAACTCGTACTCGGCCATCGTTCGTCGATCGTGTTCGCCAATTCCCGGCGCCTTGCCGAACGGCTCACCGCCCGGTTGAACGAAACCTATGCCGGACAGCTCGGGGACGAGGTGGACACCACCCACGGCCCGCCCGCGCAAATGGGCCCTTCCACCGAGGTCAGCCACGGCGCCGAACAGCTGCTGGCCAGGGCGCACCACGGGTCGGTGAGCAAGGAGCAGCGGGCCCTCATCGAGGATGATCTGAAGAGCGGGCGGTTGCGCTGCGTGGTGGCCACCAGCAGCCTCGAACTCGGTATCGATATGGGTGCCGTGGACCTGGTGGTGCAGGTCGAGGCCCCGCCGTCGGTGGCCAGCGGGTTGCAGCGGATCGGCCGAGCCGGGCACCAAGTGGGCGAGATATCGCGTGGGGTGCTGTTCCCGAAACACCGCACCGATGTGGTGCACTGCGCGGTGGCGGCACAGCGGATGCTGTCCGGGCAAATCGAGGAATTGAAGATACCCGCGCATCCGCTGGATATTCTCGCGCAGCAGACGGTGGCGGCCTGCGCGCTCGAACCGCTGGATGTCGATACCTGGTTCGAGACCGTGCGCGGCACCGGAAGTTATGCCGCGCTGCCGCGTTCGTCCTACGACGCGATCCTGGACCTGCTGGCCGGCCGCTACCCCTCCGACGAATTCGCCGAACTACGCCCGCGCCTGGTCTGGGATCGCGACGCGGGCACCCTGACCGGTCGCCCCGGCGCCCAGCGACTGGCGGTGACCTCCGGCGGCGCCATCCCCGACCGCGGAATGTTCGCGGTGTACATGGTGGGTGAGAAAGCCTCGCGGGTAGGTGAACTCGACGAGGAGATGGTCTACGAATCGCGGGTCGGCGATGTTTTCGCGCTCGGGGCCACCAGCTGGCGGATCGAGGACATCACCTACGACCGCGTACTCGTGACACCCGCCTTCGGCCACCCCGGCCGGTTACCCTTCTGGCACGGCGATTCGCTCGGCCGCCCGGCCGAACTGGGCGCCGCGCTGGGCGAATTCGTCCGCCGCGCGGGTTCGGAGAAATCCGAGCGGGAGTTCACCGCACGCACCACCGCCGCAGGCCTGGACGAGAACGCTGTCGCCAATCTGCGTGCGCTGCTGGACGATCAGCGCGCCGCCACCGGCCGGCTACCCACCGACCGAACCCTCGTCGTCGAACGGTTCCGGGACGAACTCGGCGACTGGCGGCTGATACTGCACTCCCCCTACGGCCTGCCGGTACACGCGGCATGGGCGCTGGCCGTCGGCTCCCGGCTGCGCGAGCGGTTCGGGGTGGACGCGGCACCCAACGCCTCCGACGACGGAATCGTCGTGCGTCTACCCGATACCACCGACGATCCGCCCGGCGCGGAACTGTTCGTATTCGAACCGGACGAGATCGACGATCTGGTAACCGAACAGGTGGGCGGATCGGCGCTGTTCGCCTCCCGGTTCCGCGAATGCGCCGCCCGGGCACTGCTGCTGCCGCGGCGCGATCCCGGTAAACGCGCGCCGCTGTGGCAGCAGCGGCAACGTTCGGCCCAATTACTCGATGTGGCACGCAAATTCCCGGATTTCCCGATCCTGCTCGAAACGGTGCGCGAATGCCTGCGCGATGTCTACGACCTGCCCGCGTTGCGCGATCTGCTCGGTCACGTCGCACGCCGGCAGGTACGCCTGGTCGAAGTGGAGACCGCCACCCCGTCGCCGTTCGCCAACGCCCTGCTGTTCGACTACATCGGCCAGTTCATGTACGACGGCGACAGCCCGCTCGCCGAACGCCGGGCCGCGGCGCTCTCCCTCGACTCGGGGCTGCTGGCCGAACTGCTGGGCCGGGTCGAACTGCGCGAACTGCTGGACAGCGAGGTGATGGCGCAGACCGAACTGGAACTGCAACGGCTCACGCCGGAACGCAAGGCCCGGGACGCGGAGGGTCTGGCCGATCTGCTGCGGTTACTCGGCCCGCTGACGGCGGACGAGGCACGACAGCGCTGCCTGGACGACCCCACGGGCTGGTTCGCGGAACTGGCCGGTGCCCGGCGGGCGCTCGAAGTGTCCTACGCGGGCCGGGTCTGGTGGGCCGCGGTCGAGGACGCCGCCCGGCTCCGCGACGCGCTGGGCGTCCCCCTGCCGATCGGCACCCCGGCCGCCTTCATCGAACCGGTACCCGATCCCCTGGGCGATCTGGTGGCCCGCTACGCCCGTACTCACGGCCCCTTCGGCACCGAATCGGTCGCGTATCGGTTCGGGCTCGGCACCGCCGTCGTCAGCTCGGCACTTCATCAGCTGGTGGCCGAAAAGCGGGTGGTGGAAGGCGAATTCACGCCCGAGACGGCGGGGTCGGAATGGTGTGACTCCCAGGTACTGCGCAGGTTGCGCCGCCGCAGCCTGGCGGCCGCCCGGCACGAGATCGAACCGGTCGCCACCGCCGCACTGGCTCGCTTCCTGCCCGACTGGCAGCACGTGGGCAGCGGTGAATTACGCGGTGTCGACGGGGTGGCCGCGGTGGTCGATCAGCTCGCCGGGGTTCCGATACCGGCTTCGGCGTGGGAATCGCTGGTACTACCCGCCCGCGTCCGCGATTACAGCCCGGCCCTGCTCGACGAACTCATGGCCACCGGCGAGGTCCGCTGGTCCGGGCACGGGGTCATCAATGCCAAGGACGGCTGGGTCGCCCTGCACCCAGCCGACCAGGCTCCCGTCACGCTCCCGCCTCCGGACGAACTGGATCTCGACGAGCTCCACCTCGCCCTGCTCACCGCCCTGGGTGCCGAGCCCGCCGCGTGGTCGGCGGGCTCGGCATCCGGCCGGGCCACGAGCCCGGGGACCCCCGCGTCCGGTGACCACCCGCTCGAACCGGGTCGCGGCGCGGCGTCCCGCACCGCATTGCGGGGCGGTGGCGGCGCCTACTTCTTCCGCCAGCTCTCCGACGCGACGGGTGTCCTCGACGACACGGGGGTGGCGGCCGCGCTGTGGGATCTGGTCTGGGCGGGTCTGGTCTCCGGCGATACCTTCGCTCCCGTCCGGGCGCGCCTGTCCGGGTCGACCCGGACACCGACCGCGCACCGCACGCCTCGGCGGGCCCCCCGCGGACGCACATACCTCCCCCGGCCCGCCATGCCGACCCGTTCGGGACCGCCCACGGTCGCCGGGCGCTGGTCGCTGCTGCCCGAGCGGGACACCGACAACACTGTCCGTGCCCAGGCCACCGCCGACCTGCTGCTCGAGCGCTACGGCGTGGTGACCAAGGGCTCGGTCCAGAACGAGGGGGTACCCGGCGGCTTCGCTCTCGTGTACCGGGTGCTCAGCGAATTCGAAGACCGCGGCCGGTGCCGGCGCGGCTACTTCGTGGATTCGCTCGGCGGAGCCCAGTTCTCCACTACCGACGTGGTGGATCGGCTGCGGTCCTTCGAAGGCGACCGGCGGACGGCCGGGACGGCGCTGGTGCTCGCGGCGTGCGATCCGGCCAACCCGTACGGTGCCGCGCTCGGCTGGCCCAAAACCGCCGGCGGGGCAGGTCACCGGCCGGGGCGCAAAGCGGGCGCACTGGTTGTGCTGGTCGACGGGGAACTGGTGCTCTACCTGGAGCGAGGCGGGCGGACCCTGCTGACCTGCACCGAAGACCCGGATGCCCGGCACTCCGCGGCGTCGGCGCTGGCTGAGCTGGTGCATTCGGGGCGGGTGGACTCACTCGTTATCGACCGGGTCGACGGGGAGTCGGTTCACGGCAACACGTTCGCGGGCTTCCTCACGACGGCGGGGTTCAGCGCGACCCCGCGCGGGCTGCGGCTACGGGGGCGGCGATGAGATGTGTTGGGCCGACCCCCCATTCGGGGAAGCAAGGGGCGGGGTCGCAAGCGGACAGAGTGCAGGTAGGTGCATTGAAAGTGCCCGGGCGGCGGGGTGGGGCGGAGTGGGCGAGTGCGGATCTGGCGGGACAAGGTTGACCGTCTGCGGTGGGGGTGAGCACGGATCTCGCGGGACAAGGTTTGGCTCACCGTGGGGTTTGGCTGTGTTTCGGCGCGCTGGACCGCGAAGGTGACAAGTCGGGCAGTTCGGGAAGGTTCTGTGTTTTTTGGCGCCGCCTCCGGCGTCGCGGGTTCGGGGCCCCCTTGGTCTCGTTCTTCACTCCGGCGCTCCTCCGCTTCGCTCCCCCGCTCTGTCGCTCCAGAACGAGACGGGCCCCGAACCACCAAAGTGGACGGGCCGCATGCGGGAAACGGGGGTGGATTGCATGTGGACAGGCTGGCGGTAGGGGAATTGAACGCGCGTGGGGGCGGCGGTGGGGCCGGTAATTGTGTTGGGGGGCGGCTGCCGCGGGTGGGGTGTGTTCTGGCGGATTGTGGTGGTGCGGGTTCGGGTGACCTGGTGCATGCTGTCGGCGCTGAGACTCACGGCTGCGGTGCATGCGCTTCGAAGACTGACAACGTGGTGTTCTGGGCCCGTATCATTGGCCCGTGCACGGTTCGGGTCTGGACAGCGATGCCGGAGGGTGACGTGGTGTTTCTCGCGGCCGGCCGGCTTCGGGCGGCGCTGGCGGGCGAGACGCTGACTCGGAGCGATTTCCGGGTCCCGCGCTACGCGACTGTCGATCTGCGTGGCCAGGTCGTGGACAGTGTGGCCAGCTACGGGAAGCACCTTTTCGTCCGCACCGAGACGGTCAGTATCCACAGCCATCTGAAGATGGAGGGCAGCTGGCGGGTGTTCCGCTGTGGGCAACGGTGGACGAAGCCCCGGGTCAGCGCCCGGGTGGTGCTCGGTACCGCCGAGGTCGAGGCGGTGGGGTTCGACCTCGGTCTCGTGGAGGTGCTGCGTCGCGGCGACGAGCCGGCCGCGATCGCGCATCTCGGCCCCGACTTGCTGGGCCCCGGCTGGGCCCCCGGCGAGGCGGTGGCCCGGCTGTCCCGGGAACCGGACCTCCCGATCGGCCTGGCGCTGCTGGATCAACGCAACCTCGCCGGGATCGGCAATATCTATCGCAGTGAGGTCTGCTATTTGCGCAAGGTCCACCCGGCGCGCCCTGTCGGCGAGATCGACGATCTACTGGCCCTCGTCAACGAAGCGCACCGGGTACTGCACCGGGCCGCGCACCAGCCGCCGTGGCGGCCGCTGGTGTACGGCCGGGGCCGGCGGCCCTGTCAGCGGTGCGGTACGGCGCTGCGGGTCGAGCTCCTGGGGGAGACGGCACCACGCACCGACAGGGTGAGCCGGCGGGAACGCGGAATCTACTTCTGTCCGAAATGCCAGGTCTCGCCGGTGTGAGCGCGTAGCCTGTCGCATATCGGCCGTTGCCACTTGTGTGACGGTCGTCATTGCTCTGGTAATAATCGGCACCTTTTCGACGACACACGGGTACCGCACCGGAAGCGAGTCCCATGAACACCCGAGCCGTCCACCTGGCAGCCGTCACCGGCAAATTGCTGTCCGCGGTGCTGGCTGTCGTGGCCACCGCGGTGTTCTGCTACTTCCTGCTGCATCCGGCAACCGCCCCGTCGGGGCCGACGCCCGCACAGCTCGGGCCCGCCGCGACTCCGACCGCACCGGCCACCGACTATCCCGCCACGCACTGACCGCTCAGCGTTCGGTCGGCACCGGTTCCAGGATCTCCGGGCGGGGTTCGGGCGCGGCGACCCGCAGTGCGTCGGCGGAGGCATCGTCGGGCTGGGTCTGCGATCTGACCTCCGCGTCCACCCGGGCCAGGTAGGTGCGAACCTCCCGGTCGATCTCGGCATCGTCCCAGCCGAGCACCCCGGCCATCAGGCGGGCCACTTCCTCGGCGCACTCGGTGCCGCGATGCGGATACTCGATGGAGATGCGCGTGCGGCGGGCGAGGACGTCGTCGAGGTGCAGCGCCCCTTCCGCGGCGGCCGCGTACACCGCCTCCACCTTCAGATAGGACGGTGCCGCGCTGATCGGCTGCCGGAGTTCCGGACGGTCGGCGGCGAGGGCCATGACTTCTTCGATCAGCGAACCGTAGCGATCCAGCAGATGTTCGACCCGGTATGGGTGCAGACCGTATTCCTCGGCCAGCTGCACGGTCTGGTTCACCAGCGCGAAATACCCGTCCGCGCCGAGCAGCGGAACCTTCTCGGTGATCGAGGGCGAGACCCGGGCGGGGATGTCCCGCACAGCCTCGTCGACCGCGTCGTAGGCCATCACCCGGTAGGTGGTGTACTTCCCGCCGGCGATAGCGATCAGTCCCGGCGCGGTACGGGCGACCGCGTGCTCGCGCGACAGCTTCGACGTCTCGTCGCTCTCCCCCGCGAGCAGCGGCCGGAGGCCCGCGTAGACGCCGTCGATATCTTCGGTGGTCAGCGGCGTGACAAGTACTTCGTTCACGCGGTCGAGCAGATAGTCGATATCGGCTTTGGTGGCGGCCGGATGCGCCAGGTCCAGATTCCAGTCGGTATCGGTGGTGCCCACGATCCAGTGCGCGCCCCACGGGATCACGAACAGCACCGAGGTCGCGGTGCGCAGAATGATCGCGGCATCGCTGACGATCCGGTCGCGGGGCACGACGATATGCACGCCCTTCGATGCCCGCACATGGAACCGGCCCCGCTGCCGCGACAGCGCCTGCACCTCATCGGTCCACACACCGGCGGCATTGATCACCACATGCCCGCGGACCTCGGCGGTCCGCCCGTCCTCGCTGTCGCGTACCCGGACCCCGACGACCCGGTCGGCCTCCCGTAGGAAACCCACGGCCTGGGTCGACGTGCGGATCACCGCGCCGTAGTGGGCTGCGGTGCGGGCCACCGTCATGGTGTGCCGGGCATCGTCCACCACCGTGTCGTAGTAGCTGATCCCGCCGACCAGCGAATCGCGCCGCAGCCCCGGCGCCAGCCGCAGCGCGGCGTGCCGGGACAGATGGCTCTGTCCCGGAACCGATTTCGCGCCACCCATGGTGTCGTAGAGGAACAAACCCGCGGCCACATACGGCCGCTCCCAGACACGGCGGGTCAGCGGATAGAGGAAGCGCAGCGGTTTCACCAGATGGGGCGCGATCCTGGCCATGGCGAGTTCACGCTCTTTCAGCGCCTCCCGCACCAGCCCGAATTCGAGTTGCTCCAGATACCGCAAGCCCCCGTGGAACATCTTCGACGAGCGGCTGGACGTTCCCGATGCCAGATCCCGCGCCTCCACCAGCGCCACCCGTAATCCGCGGGTGGCGGCGTCCAGCGCGATACCGGCCCCGACGACACCTCCCCCCACCACGACCACATCGAAATGATCTTTACCCAGACGGTCCCATGCCGTACGACGCTGATCCGGACCTAGAAACTGCGATCCCGACTGCACCGTCATAGTCCCTCCTTCGAGGCGGAGTCATGCGGTCGGCAGAGTCTGTTGCCAAGGCGGAGATAACGCATCATCGGTTTCGACTCCTGGAGTACGCGTTCGACAAGGTCGGCTGTGGTTTCCGCGAGTTCGATCTACAGCGTAGGCGTAACCCCGGCCTTCGCTGCTGCCGTGCGCAGGCTGCGGCGGGGTACCACCCGACAGCAACACTAGGCGCAATCGAGCCGCAAGGGCCCGCAGCGAGACACCCGTCACCGATATGCGTGATTGCGCTAGCCTCCTGCCATGCGCTATGTGGCCGCCATCGATCAGGGCACGACCTCGAGCAGATGCATCCTCTTCGACCGTTCGGGGCAGATCGCCGGGGTCGCCCAGCGGGAACACGACCAGATCTTCCCGAAACCGGGCTGGGTCGAGCACGACCCCGAAACACTGTGGCGTAATACCGAATTCGTACTCGGTGCGGCACTGGACGACGCGGGAGCCCGCGCGGGCGATATCGCGGCGGTCGGTGTCACCAACCAGCGCGAGACGACGGTGGTGTGGGAGCGCGAGACCGGCCGGCCCATTCACAACGCCATCGTCTGGCAGGACACCCGTACCGACCGGCTGTGCACCGAACTGGCCGGCGAGCACGGCACCGGCCGCTACGCCGACCGCACCGGACTGCCGCTGTCGACGTATTTCTCCGGGCCGAAGGTGCGCTGGATCCTGGATACCGTCCCGGGCGCCCGGGAGCGGGCCGCGGCCGGGGAGCTGTGCTTCGGCACCGTGGACAGCTGGGTGCTGTGGAACCTGACCGGCCGGCACATCACCGATGTCACCAATGCCTCCCGGACGCTGCTGATGGACCTGCGGAGTCTGCGGTGGGACCCCCGGATCTGCGAGGAGATCGGCGTGCCGATGCAGATGCTGCCGGAGATCCACAGTTCGTCGGAGGTCTACGCGGAAATCTCGGCCGGGCCACTGGCCGGGATCCCGGTCGCGGGAATCCTCGGTGATCAGCAGGCCGCGACCTTCGGCCAGGCCTGCCTGGCCCCTGGTGAGGCCAAGAACACTTACGGCACCGGCAATTTCATGCTGCTCAATACCGGCACCACACCGGTTTTCAGTGAACACGGTCTGCTCACCACCGTCTGCTACCGGCTCGGCGATCAGCCGCCGGTATACGCGCTGGAGGGGTCGATCGCCGTCACCGGTGCGCTGGTGCAGTGGTTCCGGGACAACCTGGGGATCATCGATTCGGCGCCGGAGATCGAAGATCTGGCCCGCACCGTCGACGACAACGGTGGCGCCTATATCGTTCCCGCGTTCTCCGGGCTGTTCGCGCCGCGCTGGCGGCCCGATGCCCGCGGCGTTATCGCGGGCCTCACCCGGTTCGTCACCAAGGCCCATCTCGCCCGCGCGATCCTGGAATCGACCGCGTTCCAGACCCGCGAGGTTATGGACGCCATGCGCGCGGACGCCGCGGCCCGATCGCTGGAGCTGGAATCGGTCGCGCTCAAGGTCGACGGCGGGATGGTCGCCAACGATCTGCTCA
The DNA here is from genome assembly GCF_040632335.1 of Nocardia sp. NPDC019395. Classification (NCBI taxonomy): domain Bacteria; kingdom Bacillati; phylum Actinomycetota; class Actinomycetes; order Mycobacteriales; family Nocardiaceae; genus Nocardia; species Nocardia sp. NPDC019395. Next base: position 104,951 of record NZ_JBEYBT010000016.1, on the reverse strand, counting down.
TGCAATTCCAGGCCGATATCCTAGACCTGCCGGTGGTCCGGCCGCTGGTCAACGAGACCACCGCTCTCGGCGCCGCCTACGCCGCGGGACTGGCGGTCGGCTACTGGGCGGGCACCGACGATATCCGCGCCAACTGGGCCGCCGACAAGACCTGGACCCCCGCCATGTCCGCCGCCGATCGCGACGCGCGCCTGCGCGACTGGAACAAGGCCGTGGACCGGACCTACGACTGGGCGGACTGACCGGCCGCCCCGACCGGCACCGGCAGATCCACCGCGCGCGCCAAGCGGGCTACCGCCTCGGCCAGGTCGTCCGGCGCGGCGGTGGTGAAACACATCCGCATGGCGTGCGAGTACGGCGTGCTGACCGCGAACGCCGACCCCGGGACGAAGGCGACACCCGCGTCGAGCGCGCGGGGCAGCAGTTCGGCGGTATCGGTGCCGTCGGCGAATTCCGCCCAGACGAACATCCCCCCGGATGCCGGACTGCAGCGCAGGCGGTCACCGAACCGGTCCCGGACCGAGTCCACCAGGGCGGCGGCCCGGGCCGCGTAGACACCGCGCACCGTATCGATATGGCCGGTGAGCCAGCCGGTATCGGCGAGCAGTTCGGCCGCGATCTGCTGAGTGAGCGCCGAACCGCACAGATCCGCGCCTTGTTTCAGCAGTTCAACGGCCCGGCAGACACGTTCCGGGGCGACCATCCACCCCACCCGCAGGGTCGGGGCGATGATCTTCGAGGCCGAGGACAACCGGATCACCGCGGGTGAGTATGCGGCGACGGGTTCCGGCGCGGGCCGGTCGAACCACAACTCACCGTAGGGGTCGTCCTCGATCACCCAGAAGCGATGCCGCTCGGACGCCTCGGCCAGCGCGCGCCGGCGCCGCGCGCTCATGGTCACGCCGCCCGGGTTGTGGAAATTGCTCACCGTATGCACGACCGCGGGTCGCTCGCCGGCGGCGATCAGCTCCTCGAGCAGGTCGACCCGCATCCCCTCACTGTCCAGCGGCACCGCCACGATCCGCGCCCCCGCCGCCCGGAACACCTGGAGCGCGCCGACGTAGGCCGGATCCTCGACCACGACGAGCGCACCGGGGTCGAGCAGCACCTCGGCCAGCAACGACAGTGCCTGCTGGGAGCCGTGGGTGACGAATACCTCGTCGATCCCGACCGGCCGGCCGATTCGCGCGGATTCCCGTTCGGCGAGTACCTCCCGCAGCGGACCCCACCCGGGGGATTCGGTGTACTGCAGCGCCGCAGGGTTGCGCAGGGCCGATTCCGCCGCGGCCGCGATACGCGGACCGGGCATGAGCTCGGCGTCGGGCAGACCTCCGGCCAGGCTGATGACATCCGCTTTCGCGGTGAGTTTCAGCAGATCGCGGATGGCGGAACTGGTGAGGCCGGTCAGTTTTCCGGCCAGCGGCGCAGCATCGTGGGACATGGGAGCCTCCGGGTATTACCTGGTAGATACCCAATCATCCCATGAAAACCAATATATGAAACTGTGATCTCAAATTATGAGATCAGTGGCGATCGGCGATCACCCACAACACAGTCTTGCCGTCCCGTTCCACGGTGGTAACCGTCTGCTTGTACACCGTCGTCTTCCCGCCCGGCCGGCGCTCGGTGAGATCCACGTCGAACTCGTTCGCGGCCTGTTCGGTGATCCGCACACAATGCTGCGTACCGGCCGGGATCTGTCCGTCGATCGCCCCCTGGATGGTCTCCGCGGAGGAGATGGCCGGCGAGTCCGGTGCGACGAATTCGCGCGCCGCGACGCCGCTGCGCTGGGTGTAGAACGCGTACTGGAACCCGAGAACCGCATCCGGACCACTGGTCGTATCCCCCGCCCCGTTACCGACCGTCACCGCACCGTCCTGAGTCGCCGGGCAGCTCAGCCCCTCGATCGACTCCGCTGTGGGCCCGGTCCCGGGCTCGCCCCCGCCACCCCGGACCACGACAATCGCGACACCGACCGCGATGAACGCGACGACCACCGCCGCCACCGCGACGATCGTGCCGACCGGCAACTGGCGGCGGGGCTTCTCTGCCAGCGCGCTCGATACCGACTGCGGCGTTAGTTTCTGCGCGATCGGGTCGCTGTCCCAGGACAGACCGCCCGAACGCGGACGCACCGAACCACCGGCCGGGCCGGAACCCGGGCCACCCGATTGGTTCGGGGCAGACCATCGCGGTTCGCCGGCGGTGCTGTGTCGGACGGTCGCCTGATCCGACTCCGGTACCCGATCGGGACCCGGCTCGCGCTGCGCCGACGAGTCCCTCGGCCGTTGCTGGCGCACTGTGGCATCGGGGTCGCCCGGACCTGAACGCACACCCGGTGCCGAATCACCGGTCGGCGGCGGGTATGCCGGTGTGGAACTGTCCGGCGCACGATACTGCGGGGGTGGCGGAGGCACCGGCGGCGGCTCCGCCGGTGTGCCGGGCGTGGTACCCGCCGGCCGCCACGCCAACTCCGGATTATCCGCGCCCTCCGGCTTCCAACCCGCCACCGGCAGCTCACCCGTCGGCGGTCCGAACTCCGATACCGGCGGTCCGAAGTCCCCCGTGGGGGGACCGAAATCCGCCCGATCGGGTTCGCGCCCTTTACCTTCGCCCTCGCCGGTCACGGCCTATCCCTTTCGAGACACGCGGGTGGGGCGGCCGCACTCGACCGCCCCACCCGGCAAGATTTCACTCGTGTCAGTACTGGAGTGAACCACCCCACTGGGTGTTGACGCCAGCGACGTTGATTGTCTGATCCGCGTAGTTACCCGGCGGCAGCAGCGGCGGAGGCGGCGGAATCTCGGATGCCGCCTTCAGTGCGTCCGCACCACCCGGCTGCATGGCGATCCAGTGCTCGACGGCCGCCTTGGCGGTGTTCACCGGAGTGGTGTCGATCGTGTGGTCGAGCCGATGGTCCGGCAGCCCGTTCCCACCGGTGAAGGTGGACACGTTGATCGTGTTCTGGTCGACGAACTCCACCGAGATACCGGCCTCGCCCGTACCCGTGGGGGTCCGGAAACCGGCCGTACCGACATAGCCGGACTCGTTGGTGAAGTGGTGGGTGTTCGCGAAATGCCCGGGAGCCAGCGCGGCACCGTCGATCGCGGCACCGACCTCCATATGCGGGCCCTGCATCTCGACGACCGGCGCCACCGGCGCCGACTGCAGACGCGGTGCCTCCCACTCCGGACTCTGCGGCTGAACCAAGGCTTCGGTGCCCGGGGCGGGGGCCTGCGCGTCACCGCCGGCCTCCGGGGGCGCCGGCTGATCGCCCGGCTTCGCCGGCGCCGGGGGCTGCTGCCCTTCGGGCTTATCGGGCGTGACCGCCGGCTGCACCTTCTCGTCCTGGCCCGGAACGGGCAGCGGAGCCACACGCGGGGTGGTGACACCCGGCTGGGTCGGCCCCGTCAGGCCCTGCTCGCCTTCCTCACCCGGACCGGGCGTCGTAACCCCCGGCTGGCTCGGCGTGGGGGTGCTCCCCGGCTGATCCCCGTTCTCGTTCTGCACACCGGGCTGGCTCGGCGTGGTCTCCGGGCCTTCCTGCTCCGGAGTGGTGCCCGGCTGCGCGGGCGCCGGAGTGGTCGGGGTAGCCGGCTGATCACCTGGAACGGCCCCCGCCGGCGATGCGAAGATGGCCATGGCCGCTGCGGTCGCGAGCGGCAGCGAAGTGCTCGCCACCGCCCGAGTCGCCCGGCTCGGCTTACGATGTTTCACTATTCGCCCAATCCCTTTCCCGGAAGCAGTCCGTGTGTGGACCACAACCAGTTCTGCCTCATCGGAGGCGCGACTCCAGCGGATGGACCCGGGTGGGCCGTTCGCTGTCCGAGTCCGAAAGGAAGAACCCCCCGGCACCAAACCTCGCGACCGCCCGCCGATCGCACTCTCTGCCTCGGAAGTCAATCACACTCGAGCACTTCCGGCAATCCGGCGAAAGTTCACCGAAGGCAGTAAGACTGAGCGTTCACTCTTGGGTGAGGCGGCTCCCCCGCGCGCCGCAACTCACCCCAGGTCGTCGTGGCGCATGAGCTGGCGGGCAGCTTCCATGACCGAGCCGGTGAGCGAGGGGTAGACGGAGAAGGTTTGCGCCAGGTCGTTGACGGTGAGGTTGTTCTCGACCGCGAGGGCGATCGGGAGGATCAGTTCCGAGGCGATGGGGGCGACCACCACGCCGCCGATCACCACGCCTGTCGCCGGGCGGCAGAAGATCTTCACGAAACCGCGGCGGAGGCCCGACATCTTCGCTCGGGGGTTGGTGTTCAACGGCAGCATCACGGTCCGGGCCGGTACCTCACCGTTGTCGATGGCAGTCTGGCTCACCCCTACCGTCGCGATCTCCGGGCGGGTGAACACCGCGGCGGCCACAGTCTTGAGGCGGATGGGGCTCACACCCTCGCCGAGCGCGTGGTACACCGCGATCCGGCCCTGCATAGCGGCCACCGAGGCCAGTGGCAGCAGGCCGGTGCAGTCACCGGCGGCGTAGATCCCCGGGACGGCGGTGCGGGAGACGCGGTCCACCCGCAGATATCCGCCGCGGTCGAGTTCGATACCGGCCCGATCCAAACCGAGATCCGCGGTGTTCGGCGTGGAGCCCACCGTCATCAGGGCGTGCGAACCGGTGACGGTGCGACCGTCGGCCAAGGTCACCAGTACCCCGTCCGCCGTCCGTTCCACCTTGTCCGCGCGGGCATGTTTGACCAGTTCCACACCGCGCTCGGCGAAAACGTCCTCGAGAACCAGTGCGGCATCGGCGTCCTCGCCCGGCAGCACCCGGTCCCGGCTGGAGACCAGGATCACACGAACGCCCATTTCCGTATAAGCGGAGACGAATTCCGCGCCGGTGACACCCGAACCGACAACCACCAGCGTCTCGGGCAATTCATCCAGGTCGTAGAGCTGGCGCCAGTTCAGGATCCGCTCCCCGTCCGGCTCGGCGCCGGGAAGCACCCGCGGTGACGCGCCGGTCGCGAGGAGTACCACCTCGGCCTCCACGGTGTCCTCGGTCGCGTCCGGGTAGCTCACCGTGACCTGATGGGTGGACCTTCCCGAACCCGGCCCGGCCAATCGGCCCCGGCCCGGCAGCACGCGGACCCCCGCCGCCTGCAATTTGGACCGGATATCCGAGGACTGCGCCAACGCCAGCGCCTTCACCCGCTCGTTGACCTCCGGCAAGCGCACCTCGGCCTGGCTGGGATCCAGCGTTATGCCCAGATTGCGGGCACGCCGCAGATCGGTGCGCACCCCGGTGGAGGCGATGAACGTCTTGGACGGGACACAGTCCCACAGCACGCAGGCCCCGCCGATCCCGTCGGAATCGATCAGCTCGACCTGGGCACCGTGCTGGGCCGCGACCAGCGCCGCCTCGTAGCCCGCGGGTCCGCCGCCGATGATTGCAATGCGGGTCATAGATGTCCCCTGTCCTGATCACCCGCGCCGGCGCGCGGCAGCGTCGCGGCCCTCACTCGCCGAGGTAAGCCTAATGGGTGCCTTCTCGCCGCCCGCGCACGGCCGGATCAGCGCGTCGCCGCCACCGAAGCATGTTTCCCAGCACGATTTACGACGCCCCGTACCGGAGCGGGCCATGACACAACTAAGCTGCCGGTGTGCCGATCTACGCTGCCTACGGGTCCAATATGGATTCGACCCAGATGCTCGAGCGCTGTCCGCACTCCCCCATGTCCGGGACGGGCTGGCTGGAGGGCTGGCGCCTCACTTTCAGCGGGGACGATATCGGCTGGGAAGGTCCGCTCGCCACTGTCGTGGAAGAGCCCGGTTCCCGCGTCTTCGTAGTGCTCTACGACGTCTCCACGGAAGACGAACAGCGGCTGGACCGTTGGGAGGGCTCGGATTTCGGAATCCACCGCAAGATCCGCCTCCGGGTGACCCCCAGCCCCGGCAGCGGCACCGACCCGATCCTGGCCTGGCTGTACGTACTGGACGCCTACGAAGGCGGCCTCCCCTCCGCCCGCTACCTGGGCGTGATGGCCGACGCCGCCGAAAAAGCCGGTGCCCCAGCGGATTATGTCCACGCCCTGCGCACCCGCAACAGCCGAAACGTCGGCCCGGGAAACAACTTCAGCTGAGCCGGGCTCGGCCGGCTCCGCGTCTTCACCGAGCCACCAGCCCGACCTCACCTCAGCTGGTTGTCAGTTCCTGTCCGGCGCCGAGAACCAAGTTGGTGAACGTCCGAACCCCCACCGCGAGGGCACGTTCGTCCAGGTCGAAGGTCGGTTGGTGCAGGTCCAGCTGAGGCCCCTCGCCCGACCACACCCCGAGCCGGGCCATCGCGCCCGGGACTTCCTCCAGGTACCAGGAGAAATCCTCGCCTCCACCCGACTGCGGCGTATCGGCGAGTGCGTCCGGGCCGATGGCGCGGACCGCGTCGCTGAGCATCCGCACCGAATGCTCGTCGTTGACTACCGGCGGGACACCGCGCCGGTAGTCGAGCTGGAAGCGGACACCGGTGGGTGCGAGCAGGCTGTCCACGATCTCGCGGACAGTCGGTTCCAGCAGTGCCCAGGTCGCGTGGTCGCCGGTGCGGACCGTGCCGGTGAGCATTCCGGTCTGCGGTATCGCGTTGGGCGCTTTACCCGCGCTGACCGCGCCCCAGACCATCACCGTGCTGGTACGTGGGTCGATGCGGCGGGTGAGCAGGCCGGGCAGGCCGGTGATGACCGTGCCGATGGCGTAGACCAGGTCGCTGGTCAGGTGGGGTCGTGAGGTGTGCCCGCCGGGTGAGTCAAGGACCAGTTCGACGGTATCGGCCGCGGAGGTGATCGCACCGACCCGGATGCCGACCCGGCCCACCTCGAGCCGCGGGTCGCAGTGCAGCGCGAAGATCCGGTCCACACCGGTGACGGCGCCTTCGGCGACCATGTCCAGCGCGCCGCCGGGCATCACTTCCTCGGCGTGCTGGAAGATCAGCCGCACCCCGACCGGCAGGTCGGCGTCGGCCAGGGCCAGCGCGGTACCGAGCAGGATGCTCGTATGCGCGTCGTGACCGCAGGCGTGCGAGACGCCGGGCACGGTGGAGGCGAAATCGCGGCCGGTGAACTCCTGCAGCGGCAGCGCGTCCATATCGGCGCGCAATGCGATCCGGGGCGCGTCGACGGGTCCGATATCGCAGATCAGGCCGGTTCCGCTGGGCAGCACCCGGAACGACAGGCCGGCCTTCGTCAGCCAGGTACCGACGAATTCGGTGGTGGCGAACTCGGTGCGGGACAGTTCCGGGTTGGCGTGCAGATGCCGCCGCCAGTGCACGAGATCGACCGTGTGCTCGGCCAGCCACGCTGTCACCGCGTCCTGTCCGTCGCGCACCGAACGGCCGGTTGTGCTCACCGAATGTCCTCCTGTCGTAGAACGAGCGGCTGTGAACCACTTCTCGTGTGCCGGGGCGACCCGTAACACATATCGCCCGCGACCGGTGTCGCGGTACAGATCGGCGGTTCTACTCGTCGCCGAGGAACGGCCGTTACCTCCAGTTTCGCACCACGGCCGGATCTGTGCCCGGCGGCATCCCCGCTGTGACCGCCCGATGGGCGGGCGCGGGGGCAGAATCCCGGATGCTAACTCTTGGCGAATGCCAGGTTATCCGCCGTATTCGGAACCGCCAGCCCGGCCAGGGCGGCCGCGTGCAGTGAGCGTTTGATCACCGGAAGGCTGGGGGTGCGGTTGGCGGCCAGTTCCGCGGCCCGGGCGACGGCCGCGGCGCGCAATCGATCGGCGTCGACGGTTTCGTCGACGATTCCCGACGCCAGTGCCTCAGCGCCGCCGAAGCGGTGGCCCGTGGTCATCGCGGTCAACGCCACCTGGTTGGTCAGACGGCCGGTGACCAGTGCGTTCATCCCGATTGTGAACGGCATACCGAGGTGCACCTCGGGCAGGCACCAGTAGCCGCGATCCGCCCGCATGACCCGGAAATCGTGTGAGCTCGCCAGCATCGCGCCCGCGCCGAACGCATGCCCGTTCACCGCGGCGACGGTGGGCAGCGGGAAGGCCAGGATCCGGCTGAAGACGCCGTGCACGAGATCGAGATAGCCGTGCATCCGGTCGAGGTTGGCGAACAACCAGTCGGTATCGAGGCCGTTGCTGAAGAATTTTCCGGTGGCTGTCGTGACCAGGGCGGCGGGCCCCTCACTCGCCTCCACGGTGTCCAGCAGGGCGTGTGTCTCGTCGATCCAGGCGTGGCTGAACCGGTTCTCGTTGTCGGTCTGGCCCTCGTTGCCCAGCGACAACACGAAAACGTTCCCATCGCGTTCCAGGTACGGCATACGTGCAGCGTATCGCCAGAACGTCGGAACCCCGACAGCGGACGGCGCCGAGGCCCGCGCACTCGGTATCGGCGGTCCGCGAGGCGGATAGGCCATACACTGACCGCCATGCTCGCCGAACAGGCTGCCCAGGAGATCGCCGCCCGGACTTCCGTGGCCCGGCACCGGGTCGCGGTGGTGCTGGGATCGGGCTGGCAGGATGCCGCCGCCGAACTCGGGGCCCCCAGCACCGAGATCCCGATGCCGGAACTGCCCGGATTCGCCGCGCCCACCGCACAGGGTCATATCGGCCGGGTGCTGTCGGTTCCGGTCGGCGATATCGATGCGCTCGTGCTCATGGGACGCCAGCACCTCTACGAGGGCCACGCCCCCGCCGAGGTGGTGCATCCGGTGCGCACCGCGGTGGCCGCCGGCGCGGAAACGGTCATCCTGACCAACGCCGCCGGCGGTATCCGGCCGGGTCTGCGGGTAGGTGAGGCGGTACTCGTCCGTGATCACCTCAACCTCACCGGCACCACTCCACTGACCGGACCCACCTTCGTAAATCTCGTGGACGCCTGGGATCCCGGACTCCGCGACCTCGCCCGCCGGATCGACCCGGATCTCACCGAGGGCGTGTACGCCGGACTCACCGGACCCCAGTACGAAACCCCCGCGGAGATCCACATGCTTGCCACCGTCGGCGCCGATCTGGTGGGCATGTCCACGGTGCTCGAGGCCATCGCGGCCCGCGCGCTCGGGGCCCGGCTGCTCGGTATCTCGCTGGTCACCAATCTGGCGGCCGGGGTCACCGGGGCGCCGCTCTCGCACGCCGAAGTGCTGGCCGAGGGGCAGGCCGCAGCCCCTCGGCTGGGGAAGCTGCTCCGCGGGCTGCTGGAGCAGCTGTAGATGCTGACCTTCGGCACTGCCGGACTGCGCGGCCCGCTGGGTCCGGGGCCGGACGCGATGAACGAAACCACCGTCGCCCGCGCGACCGCTGGGCTCGCCGCCTGGCTGCGGGATCGATGCCTGGGCGGCGGCCGGGTGGTGGTCGGCCGTGACGCCCGGCACGGATCCGCGGAGTTCGCCGAGGTCACAGCCGAGGTTCTGGCCGCCGCCGGATTCCCGGTGATCCGTTTACCCGAACCGTGGCCCACCCCGGTGACCGCCTTCGCCGTCCGCGCACTCGGTGCGGTGGCCGGTGTCCAGATCACCGCCTCGCACAACCCGCCCCTCGATAACGGCTACAAGGTGTATGTCGACGGCGGCGCGCAACTCCTCGCTCCGGCGGATACCGAGATCGAACAGCGGATCGCGGCCGTCACCGAACCGATCGCGCGCACGCCGGTGGCCGAATCGGACACCGGACTGTTCTCCCGTTATCTGGCCCGGGTCGCGCAACTACCGCAGCTCATCGGCGGAGCCGGGGAGCGTACCGATATCCGGATCGCGCTCACACCGCTGCACGGGGTCGGCGGCGCCACCGCCGTCCAGGCCCTCACGGTCGCCGGGTTCGCCGACCTCCACGTGGTGGCCGAACAGTTCACCCCCGACCCCGACTTCCCCACCGTCGCCTTCCCGAATCCCGAGGAGCCCGGCGCAGCGGATCTGTTGTTACGACTCGCCGAACGAGTGGACGCCGACCTGGCCATCGCTCTGGACCCCGACGCGGACCGGTGCGCCCTCGCCGTGCCGACGCCCGCGGGCTGGCGCCTGCTGCGCGGCGACGAGACCGGCGTACTGCTGGCCGATCATGTATTGCGTACCGCCCCGCCGGATTCGCTGGTCGCGACCACGATCGTCTCATCGCGGTTGCTCGCCCGGCTGGCCGCCGAACGCGGCGCCCGCTACGCCGAAACCCTCACCGGCTTCAAATGGCTGGCGCGGGCGGGCGAGGGCCTGGTCTATGCGTACGAGGAGGCGATCGGCCACTGCGTGGATCCGGTCGCCGTGCGCGACAAGGACGGTATCTCCGCGGCCGTTGTCGCGGCGGATCTGGTGTCCCGGCTGCGCGCCCGCGGCCGCACACTGGTCGACGAACTGGACGATTACGCGATCCGGTTCGGCGTGCACGCCGGCGACCAGGTCGCGCTGCGACTGCCGGACCAGCAGGCCGCGGCCGCGGTGCTGAACGCGCTGCGCACCGCGCCACCGGGGCAACTCGCCGGGACACCGGTCGAATACACCGATATGGCGGCGCTGCGCGGCCGGATGCGAACCGACGCCCTGGTATTCGCGGGCGACGGCCTGCGTATGGTCGTCCGGCCCTCGGGCACCGAACCGAAACTCAAATGCTATCTGGAGGCGATACAGCCCGTTTCCGGCCCGGACCAGCTGGCCGCCGCCAGACGAGCAGCGCAGCAACGACTTTCGGAACTGCGCGAATACTGCGGAACGCTGACCGGCTGACCGGCCTCACCGCGGCCCGAACTGCCGGTCACCGGCATCGCCGAGCCCCGGCACGATGAACGCGTCATCGTTGAGCCGGTCGTCGATCACCGCGGTCACCAGCCGGACGGGCAGACCCGAACCCGCCAGTGCCGCAATACCCTCCGGCGCCGAGACCACGCAGACCGCGGTGATATCGGTGGCACCGCGAGCGACCAGCAGTTCGACCGTGTACAGCATGGATCCACCGGTCGCCAGCATCGGGTCCAGCACCATGACCGGGGTGGCGGACAGGTCCTCGGGCAGTGATTCCAGGTAGGGCACCGGAAGATGGGTCTGCTCGTCCCGGGTGACACCGACGAACCCCACCTTCGACTCCGGGATCAGGTTGGTCGCGGCCTCCACCATGCCCAGCCCGGCCCGCAGCACCGGAACCAGCAGTGGCGGACGTGCCAGGCGCGTACCGCGGGTGGTGGCGACCGGAGTGACGATGTCGTGGTGGCGCACCGGCGCATCGCGCAGCGCCTCGTAGACCAGCAGCCGGGACAGATCGCGCAACGCGGCCCGGAAGGCGGAGTCGGGCGTGCGTTCGTCCCGGAGCGTGGTCAGCAGGATCGCGACGAGCGGATGGTCCAGGGTGTGCGTGCGCATGAGGGAACGATAAGGTCGAAACCGCGTGCGCCGCCGCCGCGACAGGGTTTCCGGGGATCCGATTTCCTGGGAACCGTGCGCGAAGCCGGTGCGTCGAAACCGGTAGATGACATACTCTGCCCGTTAACGAAGTCGATGGGGGAACCACTGATGGTGAATATCTCAGCCGATGCCGAGGGCATCGCGGCCTATGGCAGCACCGCCGGGGTGATGGCCGCCGAACTCGCGGCGGCAGGGGCCGGTGCGACGGGTGCGGGGCCCGCGATCCTCGGACCGATCTTCGGCCTGGTAGGCGGCGATTTCCTGGCGGCCTACGCCGCCGCGCATGCCGGCCATGTCGCGACGATCGGCCAACTGTCCGCGGTACTCGGCACCATGAGCGGGGCCGCGGGTGTGGCGGCCGTCAGTTACGCCGAGGCCGATACCAGCAATGCGGCCGCCCTGCGCGGTGCCGCCGGGGAGTGACTCGGTGATCGATATCAGCGCGCTCGCCAAGCCGATTTTCGACCTGCTCGGCAGTTTCGGCACCGGAGTGCTGGGCACCGGCGGTCCGGGCGATTCCCTGCGCGCGGCATCCACGGCGATCGATCAGGTGCATACGCTCGGCCGCACGAGCATCAACGTTATGAACACCGCGTGGGACGGTACCGGCGCCGACGCCGCCACCTCCAAGGCACTGCGGGTGCAGACCTCCGCCGCGACCATCTCCGATCGCGGCAACGAGATGGCCACGGTGATGGGCCAGGCCGCGGCACATGTCGAGACCGGTAACAAGGATCTGACGGCCATCGCGCAGTCGTTCGTGAACACCGCCACCGCCGCGGCCCCTACGCTGGGCACCCCGGCGGGGTTGACACTGCTGGTCGGGTCGGCGATCGATCATCTGGGCCAGGCGCTGGGCGTGGTGGGCCGGGTGCAGAACGAGTTGCAGACCCAGACCTCGTCGATGAACGAACTGACTCCGCCACCGACCACCCCGACCGCCGCGAATACCGCGCCGGTGAGCACCCAGGCGCTTTCCACGGCGACCTCCGGTCTCACCAATGTCGCCGGGGTGGCCGGCACCTTGATGAGTACCGCGATGTCGAGCACGAGCGGCACCACGACCACCAGCGCCGGAACTCCCGGTAAGAAAACCACCACCACGGCCGGTACGACCGACGGCGAGGGCGTGAAGGTCACCCTGCCCGACGGCAGTGTCGTGGAGGCACCGAACGAGAAGGCGGCCACCGCGGTGAAGGCGGCGCTCGGCACCGTCGGCACCCCGTATGTCTGGGGCGGCAACACCCCGGGCGCGGGACTGGACTGCAGCGGTATGACGAAATACGCCTACGGCGAGGCCGGGGTGGAGCTGCCCCGGCTGGCCCATGAGCAGGCCAACGGCGCGACTCCGGTCTCACCGGGCGATCTCATGCCCGGTGATCTGGCGGTCTGGGACGGCCATGTGGCCATGGTGATCGGCAACGGTCAGTTGGTCGAGGCCGGTGATCCGGTGCAAGTCGGTTCCATCCGCACCGAGAACAGCGGTATGGAGTTCTACGGGTTCTACCGGCCGACGGAATGACTCGGCCGCATACCGACGCCGCCCCACGGCCGGCGCATATCCGATCATGACGAGTGGACAGAAGTATGAGTGAGCAGCAGGTTCCCGAGGTACCGAACGTCACCGTGGCGGGGAGCCGGAATCGCTCCGGCACACTGTCGGTGCGCGCCACCGATCAGGGTATGCCGGTGGAGATCAAATTCGAGCGCAGCGAATACCGTTACGGCGCACAGGCTCTCGCCGACGAGATCCTCCGGCTGACCAAACGTTCGACAATCGCGGCGAAGGCCAAGCGGCGAGAGGTCCTGGGCGAGAACGGGATGCCCGACGAGGTACTCGACCAACTGGGACTGCCGACCCGGCAGCAGGCGGTGGACGAACTGGATCGGATGGACGACGCCGATACCGGCCCCACGAGCTGGATGCGGCCGGTATGAGCCGTCGTCACCACCGGGGAGCGAGGAGACAGACAGTATGAGCGCGGAAATGGACGCCCTGGTGGCCGGCGCCACCCAGAAACTGGAGGCGCTCGAGGCGGCGCTGTACGGGCTGAAACAGGTCCGGGGCCAGTTCACCACCGAAGACGGGATGGTGAGCGCGGAGGTCGACAGCGACGGCGCGCTGGTGGGTCTGCGGCTGACCGAGGCGGTCACGTCGTTACCGCCCGCCGAGGCCGCACAGCTCATCATCCAGGCCTGCCGGCAAGCCGCGGAGAGTGCCGGTAACCAGCGCTCGGAGGTCGTCGCCGCCTTGAACGAATCGTTCGCCCCGGCCGGGCAGGCCGTCCCGGAGACCACCGGAAAGGGCCCGGACGGCGCCTGATCGCCGGCATTCACCGGGTGTACGGCAGCCCGGCGCGGACCGTGCCGGGCACACCGGCGCGACCGCTCGGACCGTGCGCTCCCCGGATGCCTCAGCGGCCGCTCCGGACCTGCGCTCTTCGTGTACCTACACCTCCGATCCGGCCGGGGCGGACCAGGGGTGGGCTTCGCCCAGCATGACCTATTAGGCTTCCGCGTATGGCTTCTGGAGACATCGTCCCGATCGAGCTCGGTCTGACCGACGGCGATCTCGTCACCCTGTGGGCACCGCGCTGGCGTGATGGTGACGACGAGTGGGAAGCGTTCCTAGGACATGAGGACGCTCTCTACGGCTTCGAGTCCGTGGCCGAACTAGCGGCCTTCATCCGGACCGACTCCGATAACGACCTGGTCGACCATCCGGCCTGGAAGGTGATCGCCGGGCTGTCGGCCGCCGAATTGGAGCCCGAGGACAACTATTCCTTCGACCTGGTCGGGGTCCCGGAACTGGCCGCCGGCGAGCCGGATGTGGACACCATCGCCGAACTCGAGGACACCCTCGCCATGGTGCGCAATATCGGCGAGGTGTGTGAGCTCGAGGCGGTGACGAAGTTCTTCGGCTCCCACCCGGCACTGAGCGCGCTGGCAGGCGGCACCACGATGTTCGTGGGTCGCGAGGGTCTGGAGCTGTGGGATCAGATCGGTACCGCCGTCGCCAAGAGCTGGGACGATGTACTGGACGCGATCGATTCGGTGGTACGCGTCCCCTCCGTGGACGCCGAGGCGGTGGCCCTGGCCGAGGCGGAACTGCTCGCCGCCGAGGAGAACGAAGTCGACGCCGACGATGTCGCCGATACCGATGACGACAGCGATTTCGAACCGGTCGATCTGGACGCCGATGAAGACGAGGAAGACGACGAGGAAGACGAAACCGGCGACGAGGACCTCACCTTCTGGGAGGAAGTCGGGATCGACCCGGTCAAGATCGTCACCTCGGGCGCGGAATACTTCACACTGCGCTGCTACCTCGACGACGAGCCGATCTTCCTCGGATCCAAGAAATCGATCTCCGTCTTCGGTAGCGAACGCGCACTCGCCCGCTTCCTCGCCGACGATCACGAACACGATCTGGCGCGGGTGAGTACCTTCGCGGAGGTGCAGACGGCGGCGGTGGACGGTTCGCTGGACGTCGAAGTCACCGACGAGAACGTCTACGTGCTGACCGGCCTGGCCGACGATCTGACCGAGGGCCCCGAAGCCGTGGATACCGAACAGCTGGATCTGGTACTCGAGTTGTTCACCGACGCCGCCGATTACGCCGACGACGACGCGGTCGAACAGGCGCTGGCGAAATCGACCCCGCTCGGCTGGTACGTCTCCTATCTGCTGAACCCGGATCCGACGCGGATGGCACCCAATCCGCCGTTCGATGCGGAGGCCCGGGCCTGGCGGGAACTGGAACGTAATTTCGAGTCCCGGCTGACCTCGCGCTGACCGCCGGCGGGCCCGGATACCCCGGCCGGTTCCTCCGATTAGGTCTCGATGTGGACACACGACAGTTCATTCGGTCGATAAACCAGCATCGACTCGGCAAACTGTCTGGCCAGCGGTGTTTGTCGTAGCGCAGCCCCGGCCGGTACCTCCCGGACGGGGGCGGCACATACCGCAGTAGCAGGGCGGATGTACCGAAGGAGGACGCATGCCGACAGTGCGGATCGATCTGGATCAGGATCTGCTGGCGGCCGCCGGCGCGATCATGGGCACGGGCACCAGCAAGGCAACCATTCACGAGGCGCTGCGCCGGATCGTGGTGCACGAAAGGCAGCTGCGCCATTTCGAGCGGCTCGCCGCGTCGGCCCTGAACCGTTCGCCGCAGCCGGCGATCATCGACGGCTGAACCCGGCCGGGTCTCCCCGGCCGCGGTTGTCGCCGAATACTGTCGGTACCCGCTGACATGATCCGGACAGGGAGTCTGGAGGGGGAATCATGCCGGTACCGATCACCGATCTGCCGAGGGCCCAGCGTCCGCGAGAGCGGCTGTGCGCACTGGGCCCGCAAGCGCTGAGCGACGGCGAACTCCTGGCCCTCCTGCTCGGCCAGGGAAAACGCGGGGCGAGCGCGGTGGAACTCGCCCTCACCCTGCTCGCCGAATTCGGCGGTGTGTCCGGGCTGGCCTCGGCCCGCCCGGAGGAGCTCGTCCGCCTGTGCGGGGTGGGCACGGCCAAGGCCGCGGCGATCACCGCCGCCTTTCAACTCGCCGCACGGGCCCGCGGCGGCGCGCTCCCCGCGGCCCCGCTGCTTCGGGCCGAAGATATCGCGCGGGCAGCGTATCCGCTGTTCTCCGGCGCGCGGGTGGAACGTCTGCTGGTGTTGATCTGCGATGCCCGCAACCGGCTGCGGCGCTCGGTCTTCGTGGCCGAGGGCGCGATCGACGAGGTCGCGGTTCCGGTGCGGGAGATCCTGAACACCGTGCTGCGCCACGACGGTCGCGCGTTCGCGCTCGCGCACAACCACCCGTCCGGAGATCCGGCTCCGAGTGTCGACGACCGGCGTGCGAGTACTGTGCTCGCCGTCGCGGCGCAGACGGTGGGCCTGCGATTCCTGGACCATGTGGTGCTCGCCGGCGAGGAATGGCGCCGCGCCGCTCCGCTCGAGGAGATGGCCTCGTGAACCGCTACCGGCCGGTCGTTGCGCGCAGTGGTTCGCCCGCCTTGCCCGATGCCGCGTCCCGGGCCCGGCGCCGGGCGGCGACCACCCGGGATCCGATCAGGCCTTGCCGTGGCGCGAACAGGTAGACGACGGTGAACACCGCGCCCTGCGCCAGCACCATGGTGGCACCGGGGGCGGTATCGGCGTAGTAGCTCACGTAGAGGCCGATAACGGCGCATACCGCCGATATACCCGGCGCGAGTACCAGCATGCGGCCGAAGCGGTCGGTGAGCAGATAGGCGGTGGCACCCGGGATTATCAGCATGGCCACCACCAGGATCACTCCCACCGCTTGTAGCGCCACCACCGAGGTCAGCGCGAGCAGGCCGAGCAGGGTCGCGCCGAGCACGCGGGGGTTCAAGCCGATCGCATAGGCGTGGACGGGGTCGAACGCGTACAGCGTGAAATCGCGGCGTTTGAGTACCAGCGCCAGGAAAACCAGTGCCGCCAGACCGGTTATCTGGATCAGTTCGCCCCGGCTGACCCCGAGCAGGTTGCCGAAGATGATGTGGTTGAGGTCGGTATCGCTGGGCGTCACCGAGATGAGCACCAGGCCGAACGCGAACAGCGTGGTGAACACGATGCCGATCGCCGCGTCCTCCTTGATCCGGCTGGTATCGCGGACCAGGCCGATCAGGGCGACGGCCAGGAAGCCGAAGACGATCGCGCCCACGGCGAAGGGCACACCCGCGATATAGGCGAGCGCCACTCCCGGTAGTACAGCGTGCGATACTGCATCGCCCATCAACGACCAGCCGACGAGTACCAGCCAGCACGAAAGCAGTCCGCATACGATCGCCGCGACGACCCCGGCGGTGAGGGCACGCACCATGAACGCGTACCGCAGCGGTTCGAGCAGGAACTCCAGGAAATCCATCGCATTCACCGCTTTTCCAGGACGTCGAGCCCGAAGGCCAGCGCGAGGTTCTCCGGCCGCAGGGCCTCCTCAGGGCTGCCGTGTACCAGCACCTTTCGCATCAGCAGTACCGCCTCGTCGGCGAGCCCGGACAGGGCGTGCAGGTCGTGCGTGGAGATCAGCACGGTCGCCCCGCCCGCGGACAGTTCGCGCAGCAGCCCGGTGATCGTGGCCTCGGACCGTTTGTCCACACCGGCGAACGGTTCGTCGAGCAGCAGGATCCGGGCGCCCTGCGCGATCCCCCGCGCCACGAACGCGCGTTTACGCTGACCGCCGGACAGCCGGCCGATCTGCCGGTCGGCCAGTTCGGTCAGTTCGACTCGCTCGAGTGCCTCGTCCACGGCGGCGCGGTCTTCCCGGCGCACGCGCCGGGTGAAGCCCATCCGTCCGTAGCGGCCGGTGGTGACCACATCGCGTACCGACAGCGGAAAGGTCCAGTCCACGTCTTCGCTCTGCGGCACATAACCGAGTACTCCGGCCCGGCGCGCGGCCGCCGGTTTCGCACCGCCGATCCGGACCGTCCCGCGATCCGGGACGATCATGCCCATAAGAGTTTTGAACAGGGTCGATTTCCCGGACCCGTTCATTCCGATCAGTGCGCATACCCGGCCCGCGTCCACGGTCAGCCGCACCTGATCCAGGGCCTGGACCTGCCCGTAGAAGACGGTGACGCCGTCGACGTCGATCGCTGGGACTGTCATAACCGGCTCCCGGTGAGTGCTGCGGCGATGGTCCCGGCATCGTGCCGGACCAGATCCAGATACGTCGGCACCGGCCCATCCGCGGTGGACAGCGAGTCGACGTAGAGCACACCGCCGAAGCGGGCGCCGGTGGCCTCGACGACCCGCTGCATGGGCGCGTCGGAGACGGTGGATTCGCAGAACACCGCGGGCACCCGGTTGTCCCGCACATATTCGATAACCCGGGTGATCTGCTGCGGCGTGGCCTGCTGTTCGGCGTTGACCGGCCAGATATAGGCCTCGGACAGTCCGGCGTCGCGGGCCAGGTAGGAGAAGGCGCCTTCACAGGTCACCAGGGCCCGCTGCCGCCGCGGCAGGTCCCGCAGCTCGGTGACGAGTTCGTCGTGCACCTGCTGCAACCGGTGTTTGTAGCTCTCGCCGTTGGCGCGGAAGGCGTCGGCGTGTTCCGGGGCGAGCCGGGTGAACGCGGCGATCATGTTGTCCACGTAGGTCTGCACGTTCAGTGGCGACATCCAGGCGTGCGGATTGGGTTTGCCCGCGTAGGCGTCCGAGGTGATGGGCACCGAGGCGACCCCGTCGCTCACGGTCACGTGCTCGGCGTCCAGATCGGCGACGAATTGGCCGAACCAGGCCTCCAGGTTCATCCCGTTGTCCAGGATGAGATCGGCTTTGGCGGCGCGTTTGATATCACCGGGAGTCGGCTCGTAGCTGTGGATCTCGGCGCCTGCCTTGGTCAGCGACTGCACCTCGAGATGTTCACCGGCGACGTTCGCGGCGATATCGGCCAGCACTGTAAAGGTTGTGACCACTACCGGTTTCCCGGTGCGCGGCAGATGGAACGCCTCGCAGGCGGTCAGGGCGAACGCCACACCACAGACCACCAAGGCAGCGGCGATCCGGAGAGATACCCGCATCGAACCACCGCCTTCCAGTTGAGATGGTAAGTTCGGGTACCCGAATTATCAAGTTCGCATCACGAAACCGAATAGACCGGGAAAACAAAACCGCTCCCGTGATAGACACGGGAGCGGTTCCGGCGGTAACGGCGGCCTCAGCGCGCGAACAGCAGGGCGCGCTTGACCTCCTGGATCGCCTTGGTGACCTCGATCCCGCGGGGGCAGGCGTCGGTGCAGTTGAAGGTGGTGCGGCAGCGCCACACACCGTCGACCTCGTTGAGGATGTCCAGGCGTTCCCGGGCGGCCTCGTCACGGCTGTCGAAGATGAAGCGGTGCGCGTTCACGATCGCGGCCGGGCCGAAGTAGCTGCCGTCGTGCCAGTACACCGGGCAGGACGTGGTGCAGCAGGCACACAGGATGCATTTGGTGGTGTCGTCGAACCGGGCGCGGTCGGCCTGGCTCTGGATCCGCTCGTAGGTCGGCTCGTTACCGGAGGTGATCAGGTACGGCTTCACCGCCCGGAACGCGTCGAAGAACGGCTCCATATCGACGACCAGGTCCTTCTCGACCGGCAGGCCGCGAATGGGCTCGACGCTGATGGTGACCGGCTTACCGTTCTTCGGCAGCATATCTTTCATCAGGACCTTGCAGGCCAGCCGGTTCACCCCGTTGATCCGCATTGCGTCGGATCCGCACACGCCGTGCGCGCAGGAACGACGGAAGGTGAGGGTGCCGTCCAGGTAGGACTTGATGTAGATCAGGATGTTCAGGAACCGGTCCGTCGGCAGGGCCGGCACCTGGAACGATTCCCAGCGCTGCCCCTGACCGTCCTCCGGATTGAACCGCGCCACCTTGACGGTGATCATGGTCGAACCCTCGGGGACCGGCGCCGGGTTCGCGGCTGCGGGCTTCTCGGCTACAGCGGTCATCAGTACTTACGCTCCATCGGCTCGTAACGGGTCTGCACCACCGGCTTGAAGTCGAGCCGGATATCCGAGAGGAGATCCGCGCCTTCCTTGTAGGCCATCGTGTGCCGCATGAAGTTCACATCGTCGCGGTCCGGGTAGTCCTCGCGGGCGTGCCCGCCACGCGATTCCTTGCGGTTGAGCGCGCCGACCACGGTGACTTCGGCCAGCTCCAGCAGGAAGCCCAGTTCCAGGGCCTCGAGCAGATCACTGTTGTAGCGTTTGCCCTTGTCCTGCACCGTGATCCGGGCGTAACGCTCCTTGAGCGCGTGGATATCGGTGAGGGCCTGCTTGAGCGTGTCCTCGGTGCGGAACACCGAGGCGTTGTTGTCCATCGACCGCTGCAGTTCGGTGCGGATATCGGCGACCCGCTCGTTGCCGTGGTCGGACAGGATCAGTGCCAGCCACTCCTGCACCATCTGCGCGGGAGCCTCCGGCATATCGACGAATTCGGCGCGCTGCGCGTATTCGGCGGCCGCGATACCGGCACGCCGGCCGAACACGTTGATATCGAGTAGCGAGTTGGTGCCGAGGCGGTTCGCGCCGTGCACGGAAACGCAGGCGCATTCGCCGGCGGCGTACAGCCCCGGCACGACATCGTCGTTGTTGCGCAGTACCTCGCCCTGGATCCGGGTGGGGATACCGCCCATGACGTAGTGGCAGGTCGGGAAGACCGGGACGAGTTCCTTCACCGGGTCCACACCGAGGTAGGTGCGGGCGAACTCGGTGATATCCGGCAGCTTCTCCTCGAGGACGTCCTCGCCGAGGTGGGTCACGTCGATGTAGACGTAATCCTTGTTCGGCCCGGCCCCGCGGCCTTCGAGCACCTCGAGCACCATCGAGCGGGCGACGATATCGCGCGGCGCGAGGTCCTTGATGGTCGGCGCGTAGCGTTCCATGAACCGCTCGCCGTCGACATTGCGCAGGATTCCGCCCTCACCGCGGACCGCCTCGGAGATGAGGATGCCGAGTCCGGCCAGGCCCGTCGGATGGAACTGGTGGAATTCCATATCCTCCAGCGGCAGGCCCTTGCGGAACACGATCGCCATACCGTCGCCGGTGAGAGTGTGGGCGTTGGATGTGGTCTTGTACATCCGGCCCGAACCGCCGGTGGCGAAGACGATCGACTTGGCGTGGAAGATGTGCAGTTCGCCGGTGGCCAGTTCGTAGGCGACCACACCGGTGGCGACAGGGCCCCGCTCGGTATCGGTCATCACCAGGTCGAGCACGTAGAACTCGTTGTAGAACTCCACATCGTGCTTGACGCAGTTCTGGTACAGCGTCTGCAGGATCATGTGCCCGGTGCGGTCGGCGGCATAGCAGGCGCGCCGCACGGGGGCTTTACCGTGGTCGCGGGTATGCCCGCCGAACCGGCGCTGATCGATCTTGCCCTCGGGCGTCCGGTTGAACGGCAGACCCATTTTCTCCAGGTCCAGCACCGCGTCGATGGCTTCTTTGGCCATGATCTCGGCGGCGTCCTGGTCGACCAGGTAGTCACCACCCTTGACCGTGTCGAAGGTGTGCCACTCCCAGTTGTCCTCTTCGACGTTGGCCAGGGCCGCGCACATACCGCCCTGGGCAGCGCCGGTATGGCTGCGGGTCGGGTACAGCTTGGTCAGCACCGCGGTACGTGCCCGGGGGCCCGCCTCGATGGCCGCCCGCATACCCGCGCCACCGGCACCGACGATCACGACGTCGTAGCGGTGCTCCTGAACAGGTCGAGACTCAACTGGTTCGCTGGTTCGTTCGCTGCTCTCACTCATGCGAGGGGGCCCGTTCCTAACTGATGTTGGGGTCGAAGGTGAAGATGACGTAGGTGCCCACGCCCATGATCAGGATCATCGACAGCACCAGCAGGGTGTTCAGCCAGAAGCGGGTCGAATCCTTGCGCGAGTAGTCGGCGATCACGGTGCGCAGACCGTTACCGCCGTGCAACTGCGCCAGCCACAGCATGGCCAGATCCCAGATCTGCCAGAACGGGCTGGACCAGCGACCGGCGACGAACGCGAAGTTCAGCCGTTTCACGCCGCCGTCGAGCAGCAGCATGATCGCCATATGGCCGAGCACCAGCACGATCAGCGCGAGGCCGGAGAACCGCATGAACACCCACGCGTACTTCTCGAAATTGCCACCGGTGTGGGCACGGGGGGAACGCGGCAGGTCCAGACTCGCCGGACGATCGTGGGATTTACCGAGAACAGGTGCAGACATGGCTCAGTGCTCCGTCAACAGTAGGAAGAACATGCGGCCGATAGTGGGCACCAGGAGCACCACCAGCAGGCCGATGATGCCCCAGAGCATCTGCTTCTGGTAGCGCGGACCCTTGGCCCAGAAGTCCACCAGGATGACCCGCACGCCGTTGAGCGCGTGGAAGAGTACGCAGAAGACCAGGCCCATTTCCATGAGCGCGACGATCGGGGTCTTGTAGATCGCGATCGCGTCGTCGTACATTTCGGGACTGACCCGGACCAGCGCCGTGTCCAGGACGTGCACGAAAAGGAAGAAGAAGACCGTGACACCGGTGATCCGGTGCAAGGCCCAGGACCACATTCCGGGGTCGCCTCGGTACAGCGTTTTGCGCTTCGGCTGAGCCGGAGCTTCTATCGTGGCCATAGAGTCTCGGTGCCTCCAACATCGTTGATGGACCCGGTCACAGCTCCCGGCACCGATGCGGCGGGGCCGGAATTCGGTGACGCGCCAGCCGGATGTGACAGAGCCCTGTTCCGGGGCCGCAGTCGCTGGGCTGGCTGCCGCCGAACGCGTAACCGATCTGTTCTGGACTCTAATCCCCTGACAATCGCGGAACTAATTCGGCGTGCCGTGCGTTACACCGTTGTCCCGCAGGTTAGGGTTGCCTTTGTTCGGTCGCCACGGGGTTGTGCGGCGGGTCGGTCCTGCCCATACGACCTCGCCCGGCGAATACCCGACACAGCGGAATTTCTACCGTAAACTGTTGCCCGACAACGGCTTTCGTCACACAGAGCGAACCTGAGCGACACTGGCGCGATTTCCGGCCACGATCAATACTCGCAATGCCGAAGCCGCCATTGTGCGCCGCGGCAATGTGCAAAATGTCTCAGTCGCGTAGCCCAAGTTACCCAAGAGTAGCCCCGCTTCGGATACTTCCGCGAAAGATCTACAGAAGTTCCGGCGGAAATCCGGTGGAACGCGACCGGCACCACTCCGCACCCGGCGTCCACATCACCGGCACCGGCAGACCGGACACCCGCGCCGGGCCGCGCGGGAAGCCCCGCCCGGCCCGGCCGCGAGCACGAACCCCGGTAGCGCGCCGTGGGGAAGGTCAGTCCCCTTCGCCGATCGCCTCGACCCGCAACCGCACCCCTTCGTAGTTGAACACTGTGTCGACGACATCCCCGGTCACATGCCCGAGCAGCGCCTGGCTCGCCGCCGCGCTCTCCGGATACCTGCCCACGGCGGGATCGGCGTCGCTATCGGGCACGATCTGGTACTCCAACCGCACCTCGACCTCGTCGAACGCATTGAGCTTGGACAACAACAGTTTCGAATACACCATGACGATGAGGAACTTCGGAAGCGTCATTCGGCACCTTCCTGGCGACCACGAGGCCCGGCCGGATGGCCGGGCACCCTACATATCTCCGCACGCAACGAGGTGTTTCAGTGTTTATCGGCGCGCCTCCGGCGCGCGGGGTTTCGGCCCTCCTTGGGTCCTGCTTTCAGCACTCGAGACTCGCGGCTTCGCCGCATGCGCTTCGAGTGCTGAAAGCAGAGCCGGGCCAAAACCTCCAAGGCCTCGTAAGACTCGGCACCGCCGCTGGGCACGTTCGATCGGGGTTATGAGACCTCCAAAGGCCTCGTCAATACTCGGCGTTCGATCGGGGTTATGGGAACTTCAAGGGTCTCGCTGAACTCGACACCGCCGCTGGGCGCGCCAGTTCCGATGCTGACAGTTCTGTCCCCATGCGACCCCACTCCGTTTCCCCGCATAGGGTCGGTCACCATCCGTAGTTCGGGGCCCGTCTCGATTCTGCAGCGACAGAGCGAAGGAGCGCAGCGACTGAGCGCCGGAGTGAAGAATCGAGACCAAGGGGGCCCCGAACCCCGCGACGCCGAAGGCGGCGCAAATAAGCACAGGCACCGAACCCGCGACGCCGAAGGCGGCGCCATAAGCAGGGAGTATTCATGGATATCGACTGGGCAGGTCTGCGAGCGAGCGCCTACGAGGCGATGCTGAAGGCTTATGCCCCGTACTCGCGGTTTCCGGTGGGGGCGGCGGGCTGGGACGGTTCGGCGATCTCGATCGGGTGCAATCTGGAGAACGTGTCCTACGGGCTCGGCCTCTGCGCGGAATGCGTGCTGGCCGGCAACCATCGCACGCGGGGCGGCGCCCGGCTGATCGCGGTATCGGTCTGCGATTCGCGGGGCGAGATACTGCTCCCCTGCGGCCGCTGCCGGCAGGTGCTCTACGAGTTCGGGGGGAAAGAACTGCTGGTCGACCACCCCACCGGGCCTGTTCCGCTGGGCGATCTGCTGCGCGACGCCTTCGGACCCGACGATCTGGCGGCGGGCCGGACCTGAACGGCTCGGCGGGGGCACGACAGTGTCCGGTATGCCGGTCCCATCACGGAATCAGGCGGGGTGGAATCTCGGCGCGGTCCCGCGGGTTGGTCCCGGTATGACCGTCCCCCTCTCTGTCCTCGATCTGGCCGCCGTCGCCGCCGACGGATCACACCGGCAGGCGCTGGCCGATACGCTGACCGTCGCCCGCGAAGCCGAACGATTGGGATTCCACCGGTTCTGGGTGGCCGAACACCACGGGATGCCGGGGATCGCGAGTTCGGCGCCGCCGGTGCTGATCGCCGCCGTGGCCGCGGCGACCGAGCGGATCCGGGTCGGGTCCGGCGGGGTGATGCTGCCCAACCACGCGGCGCTGGTCGTGGCCGAGCAGTTCGGCACCCTGGTCGCGCTGTACGGGGACCGGATCGATCTGGGTCTGGGCCGGGCGGCCGGAACGGATCCGCTCATCTCGGCCATAATCCGGCGCGGTGCCACCGCCGAGGCCGTGGAGGATTTCCCCAAACAGGTAGTGGAACTACTCGCCTATTTCGGCACGATTCCGCCGCTACAGGGCGGCCAGGGCGACCGGGTCCGGGCGATTCCAGGTGCGGGCGACGCACCCGAGATGTGGCTGCTCGGTTCCAGTGATTTCAGCGCCCGGCTCGCCGCCATGATGGGTCTGCCGTTCGCGTTCGCGCACCATTTCGCGGGTGGGCGCAACACACCGCTGGTTTTCGAGGTTTACCGCCGTGAGTTCCGTCCCTCGGAGATCCTCAGCGAACCGCGTTCGATGCTCGCGGTGGCGACGGTGGTCGCCGATACCGAGGCGGAGGCCCGCCGCCGCACACTGCCGCAGAGCCTGGTGCAGTTGCGAATGCGCACCGGACAGCTCCCGCAGCGCATCCCGACCCTCGCCGAGGCCGAGGCGCACCCGTGGTCGGACGCGGAGAACGCCTTCGTCGACGACCGTAACGCCGACCAGGCGGTCGGTACCCGCGATCAGGTGATGGACCGGCTCGACACCCTCGTGAAGGAGACCGGCGCGGACGAGATCATCGTGGCGCCGACGGGTCCGACGGTGCAACAACGCCTCGAAACCCTGCGCGCACTACAGGAATGAGCGCCGATAGGCGCCGGATACCGAGAATCTCCTCCGCACCGCGGGTATCGCGAGCTCCGGGCTCGCGCCATCCGGCACGACCGCGGGCCGGCGGACCGTGGCCGCCCACCCGTAACGCTGCGAGACTGGGGATGTGACGGCACACGACGCGATATCGATCATCCGGGCCAAAAGGGACGGGCTGGAGCTCTCCGACGAGCAGATCGTCTGGGCGATAAACGCTTTCACCACCGGGGAGATGGCCGACGAGCAGATGTCGGCGCTGGCCATGGCGATCGTGCTGCGCGGTATGACCGGGCGCGAGACCACACGCTGGACCAACGCCATGATCGACTCGGGGCGCCGGCTGGATTTCACCGATCTGCCCCGCCCCACCGTGGACAAGCATTCCACCGGCGGCGTCGGCGACAAGGTCACCTTGCCGCTGGCGCCGCTCGTGGCCGCCTGTGGCGCGGCGGTGCCCCAGCTGTCGGGTCGCGGTCTGGGCTACACCGGCGGGACATTGGACAAGCTCGAATCCATCCCCGGCTGGCGAGCCGATATAGGCCCGGACCGGATGCGGGAAATCCTCACCGACCCGGCGATCGGTGCCGTGGTCTGCGCCGCGGGCGCCGATCTGGCGCCCGCGGACAAACGCCTCTACGCGCTGCGTGATACCACCGGCACCGTCGAATCGATACCGTTGATCGCGAGTTCGATCATGAGCAAGAAGATCGCCGAGGGCACCGCCGCCCTGGTTCTCGATGTGAAGGTCGGCTCGGGCGCGTTCATGCGGCACCGCGCCGAGGCACACGCGCTGGCCGCCACCATGGTCGAACTCGGCGCCGACGCCGGGGTGGAGACCGTCGCCCTGCTGACGGCGATGGACACTCCGCTCGGACGCACCGCGGGCAATGCGCTCGAGGTCGCCGAAGCGGTGGAGGTGCTGGCCGGCGGCGGCCCGGCCGATCTGGTGGAACTGACCCTGGCGCTGGCTCGTGAGATGGTCGCGCTGGCCGGGCTCGATACCGATCCCGCGCGGGTACTCGCCGACGGCCGCGCGATGGACCACTGGCGCACCATGGTCCGCGCCCAGGGCGGCGACCCGGACGCACCGTTACCGGCCGCCACTCATACCGAAACCCTGCCCGCGCCCGCGTCCGGCACCCTGACCCGCCTGGACGCCCGGGCAGTCGGGATCGCCGCGTGGCGGCTGGGTGCCGGGCGGGCCCGGCAGGGCGACCCGGTCCAGGCGGCCGCCGGTGTGCGGCTGCACGCGACCCTCGGTGATCAGGTCGTCGCCGGCCGACCCCTGCTCACCCTGCACACCGATACACCGCACGCGCTTCCCGGCGCCTTCGAGGCCCTCGCCCAGGCGATCACGATCAGCCCGCGCTCCCAGGAGTCCGGCGTCCGTGGCCCGTTGATCCTGGACAGAGTGGGTGCCGGCCGACGCTGATCCAGGGCCCGACGCCGGCCGTCACCCGCCCGGCCCGCGACCATCCGCTGACCGCCGCGGGAATTCGAGGTGAGCGGTAACCGAAGAGGTGGGATCTTTCGACGCGTACGGCTGCCCGGCCGCGGATTCGGCGATACCGTCGATACATGACCGGACCCATGCCGCTGGATCTCGCAACGCTCCGCCGGGCGCCGAAGGCACTGCTGCACGATCACCTCGACGGAGGCCTGCGGCCCGCCACGGTCCTCGAACTCGCCCACGAATGCGGTTACGACCAGTTACCCGCGGACGATGCCGAATCGCTGGCGCGCTGGTTCCGCGACGCGGCCGACAGCGGCTCACTGGAGCGCTATCTGGAAACATTCGGCCACACCGTGGCAGTGATGCAGACTCCGGAGGGGCTGCAGCGGGTGGCCCGGGAATGCGTCGCGGACCTGGCCGATGACGGAGTGGTCTACGCAGAGGTGCGCTTCGCTCCCGAACAGCATCTGGAGCAGGGCCTCTCCCTCGACGAGGTGGTCGAACACGTACTGGCCGGGTTCGCCGCCGGTGAGGCCGCCGCCGCGGCCGCCGGGCAGCCGATCGTCGTGCGCTGCCTGCTGACCGCCATGCGGCATGCCGCGCGGTCGCGGGAGATCGCCGAGCTGGCGGTGCGCTTCCGGGATCGCGGGGTGTGCGGGTTCGATATCGCGGGCGCGGAGGCCGGTTATCCGCCCACCCGGCATCTGGACGCCTTCGAATACATGCGGGTGAACAACGCTCATTTCACGATCCACGCGGGCGAGGCCTTCGGCTTACCGTCCATTCACGAAGCGCTGGCTTTCTGCGGTTGCGACCGGCTGGGCCACGGCGTGCGGATCGTCGACGATATCGAAGTGCCCGGCGGCATCGAGGATGCCCGGCTGGGGCGGCTCGCCCAGTACGTCCGGGATACCCGGGTGCCGCTCGAACTGTGTCCCTCGTCCAATGTCCAGACCGGGGCGGTTCCGTCGCTGGACAAACACCCCTTCGACCTGCTGGCCCGGCTGCGCTTCCGGGTCACCGTGAACACCGACAACCGGCTGATGAGCGATACCAGCATGAGCCGCGAAATGCTGAAACTGCACCAAACCTTCGGCTACGGCTGGAGCGATCTGGAACGTTTCACCATCAACGCGATGAAATCGGCCTTCATCCCGTTCCCGGACCGGCTGCGGATCATCGACGACATCATCAAACCCGGGTACGCGGTACTGCTGGGGTGAATACCGGCCGTCCGGAATCACGCGCGCAGCCGGCCGGGCGGATAGCCCGGTACCTGCGCCGACACTCGGTAGGACACGCACCGGGAAGCCCGGCGCCGACATCGGAGGCCGAGAACTTCTAGGCTCATCGTCGATGTACACGAGGGAGCTCCACCAGCGCACCGCCCGCCGTTTCGGCTCGGTGCTGGCCGCCGCGGTCCTCGCGGCCGCACCGATAACCGTTTGCGGGCCCGCGATCGCGCAGCCCCCACCGCCCACGCCGGCCCCGTTCGCGACCCCCGCGACCGATACCTGTCCGCAGCGGACCCAGCCGCCGGCGGCGATCGACACCTCCGAGGTGCCCGCACCCGGGGCCTCCGCACCGGCCCCGCTGCCGGTCCCCGATCCGCCGGTCGGCGGTAAACGCCTCGCCGAATGCGGGACGGTCCTGCCTGCCGGTGCGCCCGCGGTACCGCCGGATATCTCCGCGACCGCCTGGATGGTTTCCGATCTGGATACCGGCGCGGTGCTGGCGGCCAAGGATCCGCACGGCCGCTACCGCCCGGCCAGCACGATCAAGGTGTTGCTGGCGACCGTCGCGCTGCGCACTCTCGACCTGGACAGGGTCGTCGTCGGCACCCAGGACGACGCGAATGTGGAGGGCACCCGGATCGGTATCGGTCCGGGTGGGCGCTACTCCAACCATCAGCTGCTGCACGGCCTGGTGATGGCGTCCGGCAACGATGCCGCGCACGCGATCGCCGCCCAGCTCGGCGGGGACGAGGCCGCGATCGCGAAGATGAACGATCTCGCGAAAACCCTGCACGCCTACGACACTCGCGCCGCCACCCCGTCCGGTCTGGACGGTCCCGGGATGAGCACATCGGCCTATGATCTGTCGCTGCTGTTCCGTGAGGCCATGTCGATTCCGTTGTTCGCGCAGATCATCGGTACCGAACAGTTCGATTTTCCCGGCTTCCCGCCCGACCCGGCGATCCCCGGGGATCCGGACCATCCGGGTTTCCCGATCGCGAACGACAACGGCCTGCTCTACAACTATCCGGGCGCGCTGGGCGGTAAAACCGGTTATACCGATGACGCCCGGCAGACCTTCGTCGCGGGCGCCGAGCGCGATGGGCGCCGGCTGGCCGTCACGCTGTTGCAGGCCGATGTGCTGCCGATCCGTCCCTGGGAGCAGGCCGCCCGTCTGCTCGACTACGGCTTCGCGCTGAATCCGGCCGCGAAGGTCGGCGATATCCCCGGCGACGAGGCCGAATCCGATTCCGGCGCACCTGGTTTGGCCGCACCACCGGGCGACGGCGATATCGCGTATTCGGCACAGCCCGCGACCGAAGGCGCATTCGACGAACTCTGGATGGTGCTCATGGTCGCCGGGCTGATCCTGGTGCCGGTACTGCTGGTGAGCACCTGGCATATCCGCACGCGGCGCCGCTGAACACCGCGGGCCGCCGGATCAACCGCGACGACGCCGTAGCCCGCTGAGTCCCAGCACGGTGAGAGCGCCCGCACCGAACAACGCGACCGCCCGCACCCGCGGCCGCCCGGCGTCCTGGATACGCGGCCGGATCACCGCGGGGCCGGGGACCGGCACCGAGGCCAGTTGCTCGTTCTCCCGCGCGGTCGCCGCCCAGGCGGTGGCGAACAGGATGATCCGGTACACCACATAGCTGAACACCATGATGCCGATCACCGATCCGAACGCCGCGCCCGCCGGGCTGCTCAGGATGGACCGCAGATAGATACCGGCGATGTTCTTGAACACCTCGAACCCGAGCGCGGCCAGCACCGCGGCTTTCGCCGCGCTGCGCAGGGTCACGGGTTCCCGGGGCAGCCGGGCGATGATCCAGGTGAACAGGGCCCACGACGCGACCATGGCGAGAACCGTCGACAACAGCCACAACAGCCATCGCGACCCGGGCATCTCGCCGAGGCCGACTCGTTCGAGCAACTGCACGCCGAGCCGGCTCGATGCCAGGATCGACAACCCGAGCGATAGCGCCAGCGCCAGGAACAGGCCCAGCAGGGCGCCCAGATCGGAGAGTTTGGTGCGGAACCAGTTCTGATCTTCGGATTTCTGTTCCCACTGCTCGGTCAGCGCCTTGCGCAGGTTCGCCATCCAGCCGAGTCCGGAGTACAGACCGGTGAGCAGGCCGAGTACACCCACCGCGCTACGGGACCCCACGGCTTGGTCGATGAGATCGTTGAGCTGCGTGCCCATTTCACCGGGGATGTTCTCGACGACCTTGTCCTGCAACTCACGGAGCAGATCGGCGTTTCCGGCGAGCACGAAACCCGCGATGGCGAAGGCGATCATCAACAGCGGGAACAGCGACAGCACCGTGAAATAGGTGATCCCCGCCGCGTAGTAGTCGCCGCGCTGGCTCTGATATCTGCCGACGGCACGCACCAGGTGGTGGAGCCAGGGCCGCTGCCCGATCATCCGCTGGACTGCGGCTTTACCGTTGTCGATCACCTGCACAGTCGCGCCCCTCATCGCCAACGCGCCCAGGCGCCACGACCGGTCAGCGAGCCAGGAAACCGACCCGGTCGTATACCTGCGCGAGAGTGTTGCCGGCGATCTCGCGCGCACGCCCGGCGCCTACGGCGAGGATGCGATCGAGTTCGCCCTGATCCGCCATGTACTCTTCCACTTTCGCCCGCAACGGCGTGGCAAATCCGGCCAGTGCGTCGGCGACATCGGCTTTCAGATCGCCGTACCCGCGGCCCGCGTAGCCCTTCTCCAGCGTCACGATCGGTGTCTCGGTGAGCGCGGAGAGGATCACCAGCAAATTGCTGACCCCCGGCTTGTTCTCCACGTCGTAGCGGATCTCGCGTTCGGTATCGGTAACCGCCGACCGCACTTTCTTCGCCGTCACCTTGGGGTCGTCGAGCAGGTTGACCAGCCCCGCGTCCGAACTCGCCGATTTACTCATCTTGGCGGTGGGATCCTGCAGGTCGTAGATCTTTGCGGTGCCCTTGACGATATGGGCTTCCGGCACCACGAAGGTCTTCTTGAACCGGGTGTTGAACCGCTGGGCGAGATTGCGGGTCAGCTCCAGATGCTGGCGCTGATCCTCGCCCACCGGCACCTGATGCGGCCGGTACAGCAGGATATCGGCCGCCATCAGCACCGGATAGGTGAACAGTCCGACGGTCGTATTGTCCGCCCCTTGTTTGACCGATTTGTCCTTGAACTGCGTCATCCGGCTCGCCTCGCCGAACCCGGTGATACAGCTCAGCACCCAGGCCAGTTCCGCATGCTCGGGCACCTGGGACTGCACGAACAGCGTGGACCGCTCCGGATCGATCCCCAGAGCGAGCAGCTGCGCCGCCGCGATACGAGTGCGCTTACGGAGTTCCTTCGGATCCTGCGACACCGTGATGGCGTGCATATCCGGGATGAAGTACAGCGCGTCGTAGTCGTCCTGCAGCCTCACCCAGTACTGGAGAGCACCGAGGTAGTTCCCGAGATGGAACGAGGCACTCGTCGGCTGGATACCGGACAGCACCCGCTGTTTACGTTCCCCGGCGGCCGGGGTCTGCGCAGGACTGGACATGCCGCCAATCCTCGCATGCGACTCAAGCGGAATTTCGCTCTGCCCACTTGCGCGGGTCGATCCCGGGCATACTGCGCTTACCTTCGCGCGCGAGCTCCTGCTCCTGCTTGGTGATGAGCTTGTACACCGGCGCGCTCGGCCCGTTCAGCGCGGTCTTAACCGGCCGCGGTAGCAGCACCGACGGCACCTGATGGGTCGTACGCACCGCATGCGACACACTCCGGTAGACGAGTTCGTCCCGACGCTTCCAGTCGATCCCGTACATCCGCCGGATCCGCTCCGGCAGGCTGCCCTGAACCAGCAGGTAGTACGCCGAACTCACCTGCTGCGCCGGCGGGCGCTGCGGGTACGGCACCGTATACCCGGACAGATAGTTGCCGACCTTGCGCGCCTCATCCGTGAGGTACAGCTCGTCGGATTCGATGTATCCGTCGAAGTATTTCCGGAACGCCGGGTAGTCCGGGGGCGCGGCCTCGCGGGGCATACCGAACAGCTCACCCCAGCGCACGTAATCCTGATACAGGTCCTCGCGTTCACCGTCGGTGAGCCGCCGGACCAGCAGGTCGTACATGACCTCCGACGATTCGAAGGTGAACGCCATGGTCATGAAGCTCAGGTGCGGATCGTAGGCGGAGTACGGCGACCCGGCCGGATGCTTCTCCCCCGCATCCTCCGGCAGCACCCCCACGACTTTCTTGTGCTTCTTCCCGGTGAACTCCAGCGCCCGATCCGCTTCTGCCTTATCGCCGAAGAACACGGCCTCGAACAGTTTCCCGGTGAGCGCCAGCCGCGTGTACGGCGTATCCCGGTGCTCGGTGGACTCGGCGGTCCCCACATACAGCAGCGGATTGACCGCCCCGATCACCAGCGCGCGCAAACCGTAGGTCAGACCCACCGCCCGTTTCCGCATCACCCGCCGGATCATCGAATCGTCGGCAAAGTATCCCGTGTCCATGGCCATCTCAGCCTCCCGGTTCAGCTCACCACTGAGCGCTGCACTCCCGCGCATCTGGCAATAGGATCCACCAGTTTCCGATTTCTGGCAAGACCAACCACCAGTTCCACGGTCCGGAGATCGACCCCACCGGGCCACGGGTCGGCAGCGAGCAGCGCCCCACTGCGGGAATCCCGGCAGCGCCCAGCCGGGAAGCAGTTGATACGACCTCCCATACCTCGCCGGGGACCAATCGAATGACCTGACACCCGAATCTAGATAACCTGTACGTTATATAATGCGTGGGATATACACCGAGGGTGTGGAACGTGATCCTGATGGACCAGGTGGAGCAATGGTTTCTCGCCCTGCCCTCCGCCGACGCCAACCGGGTCGGCGCGGCGATCGATACGCTCGCCGACGAAGGGCCGACGCTCGGACGGCCTTTGTCCGACCGCATCAAGGGATCGCGGCTACACAACATGAAAGAGCTACGACCGCAGGCGACCAGCTTCCGAATCCTGTTCGTATTCGACCCCGACCGGCAGGCAATCCTGCTTGTCGCAGGAGATAAGGCCGGACAGTGGCAGCAGTGGTACACCGACAACATTCCGGTGGCCGAAGCCCGCTACGAACAGTGGCTCATAGAGAGAGAAAAGGACAGGTGAAACAAGCCATGGCACGTAACTGGGAGGACATCAAAGCCGAAGCGCATGCCCGTGGCCTGATCGACCCCGGCGGTATGGCAGCGGCGCGGGCTGAGATCGATTCTGCGCAGCGGGCATACCGGCTGGCGCAGGTTCGCAAGTCCCAGGCTCGCACTCAGGTCGAGATCGCACAGGAGATGGGAGTCTCGCAGGCACGGGTGTCCAACATCGAGCGCGGCGATATATCTCATGCCGAACTCGGCACACTGGCTGCCTATGTCCGCGCTGTCGGCGGTCGTCTGCGAGTGGTGGCCGAGTTCGGGAACGGCGATATACTCGCCCTGCAGTGAGCGCGACCGGAGTTCGTTGTCCATCGACGGCGGAGCGCAAGCGCTGGAATCGACAGGCGAAGCCATCGGTGGCGGGGTCTCGAAGGCATGGAATGCGCTCTTCTGACCCGCCCGGTTATCCGAGTCCGTGGCTCGCGGCGCGTGGGACCGCGCGAAAGCGAGTCGTGTCCACGATCTTCCTGACCTGCCTGGTTCTACTGTGTGCCGCCGTGGCCGTGCTCATGTGGCGAAGCGGGGACCAGACAGCGCACGTTGTCGCCAAGTATGTACCCTGGTTCGGCCTCACGATGGCCGTTGTCGTGGCGACGGGGACGTATGCGAACTTCGTGCCTACACGACGGCCGGGCCCGGTCGTGCTGGGCGCGGCGGACGGTAAGGACGCGACCATCATCCCCGGGTCGGTCGTTTATCTTGTTCTGTACCAACTGATCTGGTTCTGTTTCGCGGTTCTGTTCCTCGCCGCCGGAGTCGAAACCGCGATCGCGGCCTGGCGTACGCACTGGCCCTTGGCGTTGCTGTTCGCCTGCCTCGGACTTTGCAGCGCGTCCGCCCCGGCCCTCGCGCTGGCCGGCAGGCTGGGGCGCGGTCGGGTCGTGCTGACCACCGAAGAAATCATCCACGAGGGGTGGGGTTCTCGAACCCGGATGCCCTGGGCCGACACTCCCCGGGTGATCGCCGCCTTCGAGCAGAGCCCGCTGATACTCGTCGCTGGATCGGACGGCACACGCTGGAGTCAGCGAGCCACCACACCGCAGCTTCCGACCGGAAACCGACGGCGCCAGATCTGGATGCTCGATCGGCCGGCGCGAACCGGAAGCATCGTTGTGGAATGCCCCCGGCTGGCGGTGGACGGGCACCAGCTCCTCCGCTTCCTCACCTACTACGCCGACAACCCCGCCGCACGCACCGAACTCGGGACGCCGCGATCACTCGACCGATGGCAGGCTGCGCTGGCCCACGGGGAACCGAACCGCTGAGCCACGCACGGCGGAAGGGCCGATACGAGCGCAAACTCGCCGGCGGCCGCACAGAACCCGATGTCGTAACCCGGACCGCGCAGGACCCGCCGACGCATACAAGTCACCGACCCCCCATCATTTAGAGATGGCAGCGCAGCGCACCTATGGCGGTTTGTCCGCAGAGGAACGGCGGGCCCAGCGACGGGCGGCGCTCCTGGACGCGGCGCTGGAGATCATCGGGACCCAGGGCCTGGACAAGCTGACAGTGACGGGAATGTGCACCCAGGCGGGCCTGAACGAGCGCTACTACTACGAGAGCTTCGGCAGCCGCGACGATGTGCTCACCGCTCTGGTCGACAGTATCGCCGAGGAGCTGGTCCTGGCGATCAGCGCCGCCGCACACACCGCGACCGGTGACTCCCGCGACAAAGCGCACGCCGCGATCACCGCCGGTATCCACCTGCTCACCGACGATCCCCGCAAAACCGAGGTCACCATGGTCGCCGCCATGGCCACCCCGCAACTACGCGCCCGCACCACCGAAACCATCCGGATCTTCGCCAGGCTCGTGGCCAGTGAGGGGATCGAGTTCTACGGCGTCACCGACCCGGCACCGGATCCCGTCATCGATTTCCGCGCCACGTACCTGGTGGGCGGCCTGGTCCAAACCCTGGCCAGCTGGGTCCGTGGTGACCTGTCGATCACCCGCGACACCCTGATCGACTACACCACCGACGTCTTCGTCCTCCTGGGCGAGGACTTCGCCCGCCGCGACAATCCGACGTTGTCCCCAGCTGATACCGACGAGAAACCACGACCGTCCATCAGATAGCGCTGGAAGACCCTCCGGGAACGGAAGCTCGCAGAGGGTTACACCGAGCCCGACGATGTGGCCGAGGCTCGCCGTGAAATCCGGCTCTCCATGGCATTGGCTCGAGCCGTATACGACCGCCGGACCGAGCTCGGA
The DNA here is from genome assembly GCF_040632335.1 of Nocardia sp. NPDC019395. Lineage (NCBI taxonomy): Bacteria > Bacillati > Actinomycetota > Actinomycetes > Mycobacteriales > Nocardiaceae > Nocardia > Nocardia sp. NPDC019395. The sequence goes on along the minus strand of NZ_JBEYBT010000016.1, from coordinate 69,378 downwards.
CTCACCCAGTCCGAACTCGCCGAACGCGCCCGTCTCACCCAAGCCAAAATCTCGCGCATCGAGGGCTCCGACACCGTGCCGACATTGCCCCTGCTGGCCAAGCTCGCCGATGCTTTGGACGCCACCCTCAATATTGCCCTCGACGCGGGCGAGACCCGAGTGAACTTCACCAGCCACCACACCGACGCTGCCTGAGTGCAAACGCCGTAGGAGTGGATGCGCTGAGCGCATCAACACAAGTCGATCGTTCAGAGCCGAAGCAGGACCGCGGTCACTCCCACGGGCTCGCCCTGCAGGACGACCCGGAAAACCACCTCGCGCGACGGCCAGAAATCCGCGCAGTCCTCGACCACCGATGCGAACCATTCCCGTTCTCCCGGTGTGTCCGCGAGGAACTCGTGCGCGTCGCGGATCGCCAGCACATAGCCGGCCGCCTCCCCGAGGGTGTCCTCGAGGTTCAGCAGGCATTCGTCGAACGCGTCCTTGTTCGGCCGGAAGTAATACGGGAATTGCAGGGCCGCCGCGAATTCGTCGAAGAGTGCGGGCACAGTGCGCATCCGGCTGCCCCGGAGTTCGCGCACCTGGAACCCCTCGGGTGCCTGATAGCGGACCCGGCTGAACTCGGCCGCGTCCACATCCACCGCGCCCAGGGCGGTGAAGTGATCCCTGGACGGCCGGAGCTCGGCGTCGTAGGAGAAGTCCAGGAAATCCGCGAGCGCGAGGGGTTCGGGCATCAGCGCATCCTTGTGAAGGTGTCGTAGTGGTCGCCGGTGTACCAGGCCGAACCGTCGCTGCCGGTGACGATCCGTTCCGCGTCGCGGGACCGGCCGGCCTTCTTCGGGTTCACATCCCATTCCTGATAGGCGATCTTCTTTCCGGAGCCGTCCGTAGCAGGCAGCCGGCCCTCCCGGTTCCGGAAGTCGATACCGCCCTTCGTTCCCGGCGCGTTCGCCGAATCCGGCCAGCGGCCCGCATCGATCTCCGCGAGGGTCACGTACGCACGCTCGGGTACACCGGACGTCCGCGACGCCATCGGAGCGTCTGTCGCACCACCCGGGGCACTCACGGTCGAGGAAGCGATTGCACCCGGCGAGGATGCCGGGGCCGCCGATCCGCTCTCGTCCCCGCCCCCTTGGGTGCTGAGCAGGGCGACGACGATCGCCACCACGACAGCGCCCACCGCCGACAGGATCTTCATAACTCTCGCGCGCACAGTTTCCCCTTCATCGATACTGAACGGTCACCGGAGCATGATCGGACCAGCGCTCGGCATAGGTCGCGGCGCGTTCGACCACGGCCTGTTTCGCCCGCTCGGCCGCCTCCGGCGTCGCCAGCTGATAATCGATCCGCCAGCCGGTGTCGTTGTCGAACGCGCGCCCACGATACGACCACCAGCTGAACGGACCATCCCCCTCCGGATGAAGTTTGCGCACCACATCCACATATCCGGCGGCCAGCTGCCGGTCGAGCCAGGCGCGTTCGGCGGGCAGGAAACCGGATTTCTTCAGATTGCCCTTCCAGTTCTTCAGGTCCCGCTCGGTGTGCGCGATATTCCAGTCACCCGCGATAACGAAAGCGCCGGTGCGCGTGGCCATCCGGGCGGCGATCTCGTCGAGGAACCGGTATTTGTCGTCCTGGCGGGGCGTATCCGCCTCGCCGGTGTGCACGTACACACTGGCGACGGTCACATCGTCGAATTCGACCTCGATATACCTTCCGGTGGAAAGGAATTCGCTGTCCGGCCCGACCCCGACCCGTACCGACCGCATCGGCCGGCGCGACAGGATCCCGACACCGGCCCGGCCCTTCGAACCGGGCTCGGCATGCGCCAGCTGCCAGCCCTCGGCCAGCGCCGGGGCGAGGGCGGCGGCGATCTGGGTATCGTCGGCGCGCGTCTCCTGCAGGCAGACGATATCGGCCTCGGTCCGGCCCAGCCAGGCCAGCAGGCCCTTTCCGGCGGCGGCCCGGACACCATTGACGTTGACGGTGGAGAGGATGTACGGCACCAACCGACCGTACAATGACAAGTCACCGCTACTTGCCAGGAAGGGGTGGTGACGTCGATGTCAGGCACCTCCGCAACCACAGCACCCGAGCCTGTCACGGCTCTGCACCTGGGATCGGGCGCCCCGCTGCTGCTACTCCACGGTGTCCTCCTCTCGCCGCACTGCTGGGAGCAGACCGCCGATCTGCTGGCAGCCCGCTGCGAGGTCTTCGCCCCCGCACTCGCCGGGCACTGGGGTGGACCGGAGCTGCCGGACGGCCACTATTCGGCCGCCACCCTCGCCGATCGAGTCGAGGCGCAACTGGACGATCTCGGCTGGCGAACCTGCCATATCGCCGGGAATTCGCTGGGCGGCTGGGTCGGTTTCGAACTGGCACGACGCGGCCGGGCCCGCACGCTCACGGCCATCGCGCCGGCCGGGGGCTGGAAAACTCCGTCGGCGACACAGGTTCTCGCCGCGGCGAAGATCGCGCCGATGATCCCGATCGCCGAAATACTCAGGCAGTTGGGTGGTTTCCCGGTCGAGAGCCGGATCGTCCGGTGGGCCATGGCGCATCTGCTCACCAAGAACACGCGGGCGGTGTCCCGGGCGGATATCGAGGCTGTGGTCCTGGCGGCCATACACTGCCCCGCACTCGCGGCGCTGACCGCGGGCACTCTGCGCGGACCGTCCCTGGCGGATATGTCGGACCTGACGACTCCGGTCCGGGTGATCCTGGCGGATTCGGATCGGGTTCTGCCCGCGCCGGTGCACGGGCGCCGGTTCCTGCGCGAACTGCCGGAGTCGGCGGACCGGATCATGCTGAACCGGGCGGGGCATGTGCCGATGCTCGAGGCGCCGGAACGGGTTGCGAACCTCATCGCGGAGCACGTCTATGCGAGCCGGGACCACCTGCGGGCCGTGTAATCGCGCGCCGCGAGCTGTGGCTTCGGCGTCGCCTCTGATGTCGTGGGTCGGGGCCCATCAGCTCTGCTCTCGGCGTGGACCAGCCGTGGAAGCTCTCACCGAGGTCCATCTGTCGCTGCTCTCGGTGTAGACCACCCGGCGAAGATCACCCCTGGAAGCATTCGGCGAAGACCATCCCTGGAAGCATTCCGCGTAGACCTTCCGTGAAGGGGCGGGCTGTAATTTTGGAGCCGCTCCGCGGCTCGAGGGCGGGGCCCTATTAACCCGGTTCTTCACTCTCGGCGCTCAGTCGCTGCGCTCCTTCGCTCTGGTCGCTCCAGAACCGGGCGGGCCCCACCCGGGAAGGTGGGGTGGGGTGGGGCGGGGGCGCGGGGATCAGGTTCCGAGGAGGCCCTTCGCTACGTGGGTTACCTGGATCTCGTTGCTGCCGGCGTAGATCATGAGGGATTTGGCGTCGCGGGCGAGTTGTTCGACGCGGTATTCCGACATGTAGCCGTTGCCGCCGAAGAGTTGCACGGCTTCCATCGCGACCTCGGTGGCGGTTTCCGAAGAATACAGTTTTACGGCGGAGGCCTCCGAAAGGCTCAGTGGTTTACCGGCTTTCCCGCGTTCGATGATGTTGAAGACCATGTTCTGCACATTGATCCGGGCGACCTCCATCTTCGCCAGTTTGAGCTGGATGAGCTGGAACCGGCCGATCTCCTGACCCCACAGCTTGCGGTTGCGGGCGTATTCGGTGCACAGCCGCAGGCATTCGTTGATCACGCCGAGGGCCATGAAGCCGATACCGACGCGTTCCGCCACGAAACTGGATTTGGCGCTCTCGCGGCCGTCACCGCCGCGGTGTTCCTCGGTTTCGCCGAGCAAGCGGTCGCGGCCGAGGCGCACATTGTCGAAGAACAACTCCCCGGTCGGGGAAGCGTGCAGGCCCATCTTCTTGAACGGTTTGCCCTGGGTAAGGCCCGGCATGCCCTTGTCGAGCACGAACGTCAAGACCTTGCGGTCCCGGGCGGGGGTGCCGTCGCCCTCGTCGAGTTTCGCGTAGACGACCAGAGTGTCGGCGAACGGACCGTTGGTGATGAATGTCTTCTGACCGTTGAGGATGTAGTCGTCACCATCACGGCGGACATAGGTCTTCATACCGCCGAAGGCGTCGGACCCGGAATCGGGTTCAGTGATCGCCCAGCACGCGATCTTGCGGAGACTGACGATATCGGGCACCCACCGCTCCTGCTGCGCGAGCGTGCCGCGGGACAGGATGGTGGCGCCGCCGAGCCCGGTGCTGACGCCCAGCGAACTGCACAGGCCCATACACACGCCCGATAGTTCACTGGTCACCACGGCCATCATCGTTTGCTGATCGAATCCGCCGCCCTGGTCCTTCTCCCCCGAAGCCGGCTTTTCCCCGCCTTCCGCGGCCGCACGCTTCGCGGCCAGTTGTTTGTTCAGGCCTTCCTCGGCCATGGCGCCGATACCGAAGTCCGCGTACAGCTTGCGCAGCACCGGATAGGGCAGCATCTCCCCGCTGTCCAGCGCGTCGAGGTGGGGCCGTACTTCCTTATCGATGAAAGTGCGGACCGCGTCGCGGACCATGAGGTCGGTATCGGACCATTCGAACATCGTCGTCCCTCCGGTATCACCAGCAGTGTTACAGCGTAAATCCAGGGGCGCAGCACGAGCGCCTTGTTGACAGCTTGCCAGTTCCCGGCCCACAGCGCTGCGCTCCCGAAGAACTCCGACGAAATCCACCGGCCGGCGCAAGCCGCGGCCCGACCGGACAGCAGTTCCCACGTCCGGGGACATCCGATAATGGGGTCGTGTCGAGTATTCCTTCCCAGGTGAGAGCGGAACGCTGATGAGCCCTGCCGGCACCAAGAAGATGGGCGATCTGATACCCCTTCATCCGTGCGCGCCCAAGGGGTTGAAATTTCTGTTCCCGCTGGCCGAGGGAGTTATTCAACGACAGATCCAGCTACTGGGGTCGGGCACTCCATCCAAAGCCCCTGACCTGCAGGAATTGCTGCGCGGAGAAGGAATCGCCAAGCCCGAGAACCAGTCGGAGATGCTCGATCGCTACAACGAGCACAAGGACGAGGTGAACCGGGTCAAAGACGATTACAAGGAGAAAGACGGCGGCATTCCCGTGAAGACGGCCGAGATCGGCAAGGCAGTCACGGATGCCTACGACGCCATCGAAACCTCGGTCGGTGAACTCAACAAAACGATCAAGGACGCCAACGCCTCGGTATACACGGTGACCAAGAACGGCGAACCGGTGCTGGATGCGAACGGCAATGAGCAGCAGGCAATGCCCAAGGCTTCCGTGGACAGGCTCTTCAATGGGCTCTGGGATACCTTGGACAAGACCTACGGACAGGTCACCGGCGTTTCTGATCAGGCGGCGGCCCAGGCACTCAAGATCAACCGTGACGAGCCGGCCCCGACCAACAACAATTACAGCGGTCTCGGCGGATCTCCCGGGGTGCCCATCGGCGGCGGATCACCGAGCTCTTCGCTGATGAGCGACGACGCCGGTGGCAGTGGTATGTCCGCCGGATCCGGCGGACCGCCCCTCACGAAGCCCGAGGGCGAGGTGGCGGAATGGATCAACGAGGCGATAAAAATCATGCAGGAGAACGGTGTCCCGGTCGACGAATCAGACGCCGCCATCATCGCCACCATGATCGAGAAAGAGTCCAGCGGCAACCCCCATGCACTGAACGACTGGGACAGCAACTGGGAAAAGGGGACTCCGTCCAAGGGGATCATGCAGTGCATCGACCCCACCTTCGATGCTCATTCCCTACCCGGCCACAAGGACATCTGGAATCCGGTCGACAACATCATCGCAGGCACCCGGTACGCAATCAGTCGCTACGGATCGCTGGAAAATACGCCCGGCATGAAGTCCCTGAACAGCACCGGAGACTACACAAACTACTGACCGGCCACGCTCGCGCCGAGGGAAGCGGCGATCCCGAGTCGACGAAAATCAAGACCGGGTGGCATGCTCGCGTATCCGCCGAGTCGCGACACAACGCTGTCGTACCAGGCAAGGGGGCTGGCCCCTCGATACCCAGTCCGGCCGAGTATGTTCTTCGAACAGTGGACGCAGGGCGAGGATTTCGGCGGACTGCTGCTCCGGTGGCTGGACCGCCTGCCCTCCTGCGACCTCGCCGGTGGCCCGCTCCTCCCGGCTCTGCCGACCGATATCGCAGCGCTGTGGAGGTCCGCATCTCGACCAGTCCATTCACACATCTCCGGCGGTCCGGCTGCGGCACGGAAACCACGACCCCGCCTCCCTGGGAATCGGCATGCGGATCTCATGCCGACGCCGCGGAGGCGAGGTCGTTTCCGGGTACTACTTACTTGAGCGCGCGGGCCAGGTTGGCGTCGAGCGCGGCGAGGAATTCCTCGGTGGTGAGGTAGCCCTGGTCGCCGCCGACCAGTGCGGCGAGATCCTTCGTCATCTGGCCGCCTTCGACGGTCTTGATGACCACGTCCTCGAGGGTCTGCGCGAAACCGATCACCTCGGGGGTGTTGTCCAGCTTGCCGCGGTGTTCGAGGCCGCGGGTCCAGGCGAAGATCGACGCGATCGGGTTGGTCGAGGTCGGCTTGCCCTGCTGATGCTGGCGGTAGTGCCGGGTGACCGTGCCGTGCGCGGCCTCGGCCTCGCAGGTCTTGCCGTCCGGGGTGAGCAGTACGGAGGTCATGAGGCCCAGCGAACCGAAGCCCTGCGCGACGGTATCGGACTGCACATCACCGTCGTAGTTCTTGCAGGCCCAGACGTAGCCGCCCTCCCACTTCATGGAGGAGGCGACCATATCGTCGATCAGCCGGTGCTCGTAGGTGAGACCGGCGGCCTCGAACTCGCTCTTGAACTCGGCCTCGAACACCGCCTCGAAGGTGTCCTTGAACATGCCGTCATAGGCTTTCAGGATGGTGTTCTTGGTCGACATGTAGACCGGGTAGTTCTGCTGCAGCCCGTAGTTGAACGAGGCGCGCGCGAAGTCCTCGATGGACTTCTTGAAGTTGTACATACCCATCACGACGCCGCCGTCCTCGGGCATCTTCACGACCTCGTGCACGATCGGCTCGCTGCCGTCTTCCGGGGTGAAGGTGAGGGTGACGGTGCCGGCCTCGTAGACCTTGAAGTCGGTGGCGCGGTACTGGTCACCGAAGGCGTGACGGCCGATGATGATCGGCTTGGTCCAGCCGGGCACCAGGCGCGGAACGTTGGAGATGATGATCGGCGCGCGGAAGATGGTGCCGCCGAGGATGTTGCGGATGGTGCCGTTGGGCGACCGCCACATCTTCTTGAGACCGAATTCCTCGACCCGGGCCTCGTCGGGGGTGATCGTGGCGCATTTGACGCCCACACCGTGCTCTTTGATGGCATTGGCGGCGTCGACGGTGACCTGGTCGTCGGTCTTGTCGCGGTACTCGATGCCGAGGTCGTAGTACTCGAGGTTCACATCGAGGTACGGGTGGATCAGCTTGTCCTTGATGAACTGCCAGATGATCCGGGTCATCTCGTCGCCGTCGAGTTCTACGACGGTGCCTTCAACCTTGATCTTGGACATGGATCTTCGTGTCCTCCTAAGACTGGTGCCCTCATTGCACGGCCAGGCGAACACGCTTGTGAGCGGACCCCAGCTGTTCAATAGACAACGTATACATCCCGCGTTGTCCACGAGACGTCTGGTGTAACCAAGACGAGCGTACTGCTTCGGGTGATCTCACGGTGCAGCCAGCCCCGGTCGTGAAATTTCACACGGGTGAACCGCGCCACAAGATTACCTGGTGGGGACATATGCCGATTTCGGTACGCCAGAGCACACCGCTACCATGTTGAGCAGGTCATGAGCGCCAGCGCCAAGCCCCGGCTCGCTGGTCGGCAACCCTCCTGCTGCGGCGGGGTGCTCCGGGTGATGACCGGGCTCCCGAAAGCCGGGAGCAAGCGCACGTCAGGAGGTCACCGTTATGTGCCGGTGCTGTACTTTCGGCGCCGCTTTCGGCGGCGCGGGGCTAGTGGAAGTCATCGCGTGAAGGTGGGGAGCAAACCAGTCACGGACGTACCCGTCGCGCAGCTGCCCCCGGACGGCGGCACCCGCGGTCTGATCGATATCGGCGATATCACGCTGGAGAACGGGGCCGAGCTGCCCGGTGTTCAGTTGGTCGTGCAGCGGTGGGGGGAACTGTCGGCGGCCCGGGACAACGTGGTGCTGATCGAGCATGCGTTGACCGGCGACTCCCATGTGGTGGGCGAACCGGATGCGGATAATCCGTCGCCCGGGTGGTGGAACGGAATGATCGGGCCGGGGGCGCCCATCGACACCGACGAGTGGTGTGTGGTCGCGACCAATGTGCTCGGTGGCTGTCAGGGCAGCACCGGGCCCGCGTCGCCCCACCCGGACGGGATGCCCTGGGGGGCGCGGTTCCCGGAGATCTCCATCCGCGATCAGGTGAGCGCCGAACTACGACTGTGCGATCTGCTCGGCGTCGACCGTCTGGCCGCTGCGGTCGGCGGGTCGATGGGCGGGATGCGGGTGCTGGAATGGATGCTCCTCGCACCCGAACGCATCGCCTCGGCGCTGATCCTCGCGGTCGGCGCCCGCGCCACCGCCGATCAGATCGGGACGCAGACCACCCAGATCGCCGCCATCACCAGCGACCCCGACTGGCAGGGCGGGAACTATCACGGCACCGGCCGCGCGCCGATGGCCGGGATGGGCATCGCGCGGCGGATAGCGCACCTTACTTATCGCACCGAGGTCGAACTGGACAGCCGGTTCGCCAACAGCCCGCAGACCGGTGAGGATCCCTGGGACGGCGGCCGATACGCCGTGCAGAGCTACCTCGAATACCAGGCCGAGAAGCTGGGCAGACGTTTCGACCCCTCGACGTATGTGCTGCTCAGCGAGGCGATGAACCGCCACGATATCGGGCGCGGTCGCGGCGGGATCGACGCGGCGATGGCGAGCTGCCAGGTGCCGTGCATCGTGGGCGGTATCGACTCCGACCGGCTGTATCCCTTGCACACCCAGCGGGAGCTGGCGGACGGGCTGCCGGGCTGCCGGCATTTCGAGATCATCGCCTCCCGGGACGGCCACGACGCGTTCCTCACCGAAGCCGAGGCCATCGGCAAACTGCTGGATCAGACGATGGATCTGGCCCGCTCCAGCCGCTGAGCAGCCGGTTCAGCCCACGCCGAGCGTATTGATCGTGGCGGCGAGGAAGACGATCGCACCACCCAGCAGGGTCAGCGCACCCACATCGAACGGTCTGCTGCGCACCGCGAGCAGACCTACCCGCAGGGTCGGCAGGCACAGCCGGAACGCGGCGGCGATCAGCGTCGCGCCGCCGAAGAAGAAAGCCCCGCGCCGCCACCGATCCTGCGCGACGAAAACCACGGCCACCGCGATCACCGCGACAACCACAACCATCGGCAGATGGCAGCGCAGGAACACGGCCAGGCGGCTGCCGGTGCCGGGATGGTCCTCGGTCACAGTCTCGGCGTCGGTCACGGATGCGATTGTTCCAGATGCCGCCGGTCAGGTCCGCGTGACCGGTTCGTACTGGGGCCGATCAGGCCGAATGTCCACGCGAAGCCCCGCGGGCAGTGCGGGCAGCCGGCGGTCACCGCGGCCAGCAGGTGCGGCTCGTACCGTCCGGCTCGAGGGTCCGTGCTCGCGGCACGCGGGTCGGTTGGTGGCAGCCGTGACCGCGGAGGGTGACCCTACCAGCGGCGACACCGAACCCTCGGCACTCGGAGGGGTCAGCTCATGGACCAACCGAACGTGCCCAGCGGCGCCGCCGAGTCCTACGAGGCCCTGAGAGGTTTTGGCCCGGCCCTGCCTTCAGTCCTCGAAGCGCATGCGGCGCAGCCGCGAGTCTCGAGGGCCGAAGGCAGGGCCCAAGGGGGCCGAAACCCCGCGCGCGCCGGCGCGCCGAAAGCTCAGCCCAACGCGTCGGTCTCGGCGAGAACCTTCTGGCGATGCTGCTCGCGTAGCGCGGCATGGTGCGGGGTGCGCCGCACAACCAGATAGGCGAGGGCCAGTACGACGAACCAGATCGGGGTCAGCAGCAGGGCCTGCAGGGTGTCGCTCTCCTGGGTCAGGGCCCAGACGATGAACACGAAGAAGGCCAGGACCGCCCAGACCATCGGGATCCCACCGGGCATCTTGAAGGTCGATGCGGCGTGCAGATGCGGGCGGCGCTTCCGGTAGACCAGATAGCTGGCCATGATCATCGTCCAGACGAACATGAAGCACAGCGACGAGATCGTGGTGACCACGGTGAACGCTTCGACGATCGACTGGGCGTAGAGCAGCACCACCCCGATCAGCAGGAACGCGCAGGAGAAGAGCAGCGCGTTGGCCGGGACCCGGCGCCGGGACAGTCTGGCGAACAGCGCCGGAGCGTCACCGTCACCGGCCAGCCCGTACACCATCCGGGAGGTCGAGTAGATACCGGAGTTGGCGCTGGAGGTGGCGCTGGTGAGCACCACGAAATTGACCACGCTCGCCGCGATACCGAGTCCGGCCAGGGTGAACATCGCCACGAACGGACTCTCGTCCGGCGATACCTGCCGCCACGGGGTCACCGCGCAGATCACGAGGAGAGCGCCGACATAGAACAGCAGGATCCGGACCGGGATCGAGTTCACCGCACGCGGCAGAGTGCGCTCGGGATCCTTGGCCTCGGCGGCGGTGGTGCCCACCAGTTCGATACCGACGAACGCGAACACCGCGATCTGGAATCCGGCCACGAAACCCATGGGTCCGGTCGGGAAGAAGCCGCCGTCGTTCCACAGGTTGGCCAGCGATGCGGGGGTTCCGCCGTCACCGGTGAACCCGGTGATCACCATGACCAGCCCGGTCACGATCAGCGCGCCGATGGCGATCACCTTGATCAGCGCGAACCAGAACTCGGTTTCTCCGAAGGCACGCACCGTCGGCAGGTTCAGCACCAGCAGCACCGCGATACAGATCAGCGCCGGTATCCACAGATCTATGCCGGGCCACCAGAACCGCACGTACCCGGCGATCGCGACCACATCGGCGATACCGGTGACCACCCAGCAGAACCAATAGGTCCAGCCGGTGAAGAACCCCGCCCACGGCCCGAGCAGGTCACCCGCGAAATCGCTGAACGACTTGTAACTGGAATTGGAAAGCAGCACCTCCCCCATCGCCCGCATGACGAAGAAGAGGAAGAAGCCGATGATCATGTAGACCAGGATCACCGAGGGGCCGGCGAGCGAGATGGTCTTACCCGACCCCATGAAAAGCCCGGTGCCGATCGCGCCGCCGATCGCGATCAGCTGGATATGTCGATTCGCCAACTGCCGGCGCAGTCCCGGCTCTTTGTGTGGACCGCCCCCGTACGCATCGTCCCCAGTGTTTCCCTGGCCCTGCAACACGGCCATGTTCCTGTTCTCCCTCCGGGAATCAGTCGGACAGCCCATTCGATCATCAACCACAACCTCGTGCAGTGTGAGCGGGGCTACCGCACGCCGGTGCAGCCTATTGGCGTCCGCGTGCCCGGCGACGGCCGAGGTGCGGTTCGCCGGTGGTGTGCGCCGGTCCGGCCACAGCGTAGATCGCCCCACCCGGCACCGGATCGGGCGGCCACCCGTGACAAGCTGACCTGCTGTGTTCAAGCTGATGTTCCATGAGCCCCGGATACCGGGGAACACCGGTAACGCCATCAGGATCGCCGCCGGCACGGGCAGTGAACTGCATCTTGTCGAGCCGCTCGGGTTCGATATGTCGGAGGCCAAGCTGCGGCGGGCGGGGCTGGACTACCACGATCTGGCCTCGGTGACCGTGCACCCCGATCTCGCCACCGCCTGGGCGCGGCTGCGCCCCGAACGGGTTTTCGCGTTCACGACCAGGGCCGGCACCGCGTATACCGCCATCGCCTACCGGCCCGGTGACGTGCTGCTGTTCGGCGCGGAACCCACCGGTCTACCGGGCGAGGTCCTCGCGGACGAACACATCACCGCAGAGGTGCGGATCCCGATGCTGCCGGGACGGCGCTCGATGAACCTGGCCAACGCGGCGGCGGTGGCGGTATACGAGGCGTGGCGCCAGCACGGATTCCCGGGCGCGGTCTAGTCCGCCCGGACGGCGGAGGCGGCGGCGGGCCCGGAGCCGACCGGCACCCGCCCTCGGAATCAGTCGATCTCGAACCGCTTATGCCGTGCTGTCGCGCCGGCCGTGAGCCGCACCGCGCTCTTCGGTACCCCGAAATGCGTCGCGAGCAGTTCGACGGCGGCCTTGTTCGCTTGACCTTCCACCGCCGGCGCCCGGACCCAGAGCTGCAGGGTGCCGTCGGGGAGCTCTTCCACCAGCGGACCCTTACGGCTGTTCGGCTTGATCACCGCGTGGACTGTGACCGGCACGCGACGCCGCTATTCCCCGGCCGATTCGCCGGGCTTGTCCGACAGCTCGGGAGCGGTCCCGGGCTCGGTGGTCTGCACACCCCCGGTGTCGGTGCTGGTTTTCACCGCCCCGGTGCCGGTATCGGCGGAAGTAGCCGCGGGACCGGCCGGCCCGGCGCTCGCGCGGCGACCGGCAGCCCGGCCCCGGAAGAGCCGGACGATCGCCGCGACGATCCCGGCGGCCACGGCGATGAACGCCAGCCACGGCACTGCCTGCCCGACGAACACCACGGCGTCCTTCAGCCAGTCGACCAGCGAGTTCCAGCCGTCGACCACACCGTCCCAGAAGTTCGAGGGCCCGGTGTCACCTTTCTTCTCGGCGGTGGTGCCGATATCGATGGTCAGCGTGGACAGGGTGATCTGGTCGTCGAGGTAACGCCGCTGCCCGGTGAGGCTGTCGAGTTCGGCCTGCCGGTCCGCCAGCGCTTCCTCGGCGGCGATGAGGTCGGCGGTGTTGGCGGCACGCGCCATCAGGTCGCGGAGCCGGTCGACGGAGGCGCGCAGGGCGGTCATCCGGGCATCGAGATCCTGCCACCGCAGAGTTACATCGTCGCGGTTCGTGCTGACCTCGGTGACCTCCCCGACCTCGCCGAGACCGTTGATGAACGCCTCGGTTTCACCGGCCGGGATCCGGATCACCAGGTTGGCGTGCGGGTCGGTGTCGTCGGTGCCCGGGTTCTCGGTGCGTTGATCGATACGCCCGTCCAGCTCGGCCACCCGGTCGGTGAGGGTCTGCGCGGCGGCGATCGGGTTGTCGGCGGTGAGCTCCACCGTCCCCGTCACAACCTCCTTACGCTCGGTGACCTGCTCTCCGTTGTCCGGTGCGGGCGCCTGTTCCCGGCTCGGCGCCTGCTGGGTGCGGAATCCCGGAGTCGCGGCCGGCGCACCTCCTTCGACGGCCGTTGAATCCTTCGAGAGGGATTCGGAATCACTACCGCAGCCGACCGGCAGCACCGCTGCACACAGAACCACGAACAACACCCCGAGCTTTCGCATGCTCGCAGCGTAGTGCCGGCATGCGGTATTCAGGGAGAAAGCGCGATTCAGCGAAAGTCCCGGGAGCGCGAACCTACGCGCATATCCAGTCTGCGCAGATATTCGGCATAGATACTCACCGCGCCTTCCGCATTCTGCACCCGTCCCCGGATCAGCAGAGCCGAAGCCCCCTGGGCTGTCCGGCGGTAACGAGTCCACAAGCCCGCCGAGCACACCACATTCACCATGCCCGTTTCGTCCTCCAGGTTCAGGAAGGTGACCCCGCCGGCCGTGGCCGGGCGCTGCCGGTGCGTGACCGCCCCGCCGACCAGTACCCGGGTCCCGTCCGGCACCGCGAGCAGACCGGCCGCCGGGATCACCCCGAGCGCGTCCAGGCGTGGCCGCAGGAACTGGGTGGGATAGCTGTTCGGCGAGACCCCTGTCGCCCAGACATCCGCGGCGGCATGTTCGAGTTCGCTCATCCCCGGTAAGGCGGGAGTGCTGGTCGAGGCCCCTGTCCCGGGGAGCCGGTCGGAGCGTTCCCCCGCGGCCGCTCCGGCCGCCCACAGCGCTTCCCGCCGGGAATATCCCAATCCGCGCAGAGCACCTGCCGTGGCCAGCGATTCCGCTTGCGGGACAGTCATTTCCACCCGGCCGGTGAGATCGAGAAAAGAGGTATAGGGGCCACTTTCCGCGCGCGCCACCACAATCTTTTCCGCGAGTTCCGATCCGATGGCACGCACCGCCGCCAGCCCCAGCCGTACCTCGGTGCCCTGGTTTTCCAGCGTGGCTTCGGCCGCGCTGGCATTGATATCCGGGCCGTGCACCGCCACCCCGTGCCGACGCGCATCGGCGACCAGTGATTGCGGTGAGTAGAAACCCATCGGCTGCGCCCGCAGCAATCCGGCACAGAACGCCGCGGGATAGTGCAGTTTGAACCACGCGGAATAGAACACCAGGGCCGCGAAACTCTGTGAATGACTTTCCGGGAAACCGAAATTCGCGAAGGCGAGCAGTTTCTCGTAGATACGGTCGGCGAGCTCGCCGGTTATCCCGTGCAGATCGCGCATTCCCTGGTACAGCCGGCCGCGTAGCCGGTGCATCTTCTCCGGGGACCGTTTCGACCCCATGGCCCGGCGCAACTGGTCGGCTTCGGCCGGAGTGAATCCCGCGACATCGACCGCCATCTGCATCAGCTGTTCCTGGAACAGCGGTACGCCGAGCGTGCGTTCGAGCGAGTTCCGCAGCGCTTCGTGGTCGAAGGTGACCTTCTCCACCTTGTTCTTGCGGCGGATGAACGGATGTACCGAACCGCCCTGAATGGGGCCGGGCCGGATCAGCGCGACCTCGACCACCAGATCGAAGAACTTCTCCGGTTTCAGCCGGGGCAGGGTCGCCATCTGCGCACGTGATTCCACCTGGAAGACCCCGACCGAATCCGCCCGGGAAAGCATTTCGTACACGGCGGGTTCGGTGAGGTCCAGGGTGTGCAGTTCGACCGTCACCCCGATATGTTCACGCACCAGGTCGATCATGTAGTGCAGGGCTGAAAGCATACCCAGGCCCAGAAGGTCGAATTTCACCAATCCCGCTGTGGCGCAATCATCTTTGTCCCATTGCAGTACGCTGCGTCCGGGCATCCGCGCCCATTCCACCGGGCATACATCGGCGATGGGCCGATCGCAGATCACCATCCCGCCGGAATGGATACCCAGATGCCGGGGCAGGCCTTCGATATCGGCGGCCAGCGCCAGCACCGGTTCGGGTATATCGGTGCCGGTTTCCGCGCCGACACCGGTCCACCGGCTCACCTGCCGGCTCCAGGCGTCCTGCTGGCCGGGGGCGAAACCGAGTGCGCGGGCGGCATCGCGCACCGCGGATTTCCCGCGATAGGTGATCACATTCGCCACCTGCGCCGCGTTCTCCCGGCCGTATCTGCGGTACACGTACTGGATAGCCTCTTCACGGCGATCCGATTCGATATCTATATCGATATCGGGTGGCCCGTCCCGTTCCGGGGAGAGGAAGCGTTCGAACAGCAATTTGTTGGCGACCGGGTCCACATTGGTGATCCCGATGGCGAAGCAGACCGCGGAATTGGCGGCCGAACCCCTTCCCTGGCACAGAATGTCGTGTTCGTGGCAGAACCGCACGATATCGTGCACCACCAGGAAATAGCCGGGGAAACCCAGCCGGGCGATGATCGCGAGTTCGTGTTCGAGCTGCCGGTACGCGGCCGGCTTCCGGCTCGGCGGCCCGTATCGGTCCGCGGCGCCGCGCATTGTGAGTTCGCGCAGCCAGGAGTTCTCGTCGTGGCCGGCGGGCACATCGAACGGCGGTAGCCGCGGCGCGATCAACCGCAGATCGAACGCGCATTCCCGCGCGATCAGCACCGAATTCGATACGGCTGCCGGGAATTCCGCGAACGATCGCGCCATCTCCGCACCCGAACGCAGATGGGTGCCGCCGGTGGGGGCGAGCCAGCCGGCGATATCGTCGAGGCTGCGCCGGGCCCGGATGGCGGCCAGCGCGGCAGCCCGGCGACCGCGCTGCGGAGTCGCGAAATGGGCGCCGGTGGTCGCCACCACGGGTACCCCGGCCCGCTGCGCTACAGCAGCCAGCGCACTGTTGTACTCGTCGTCGACCGGCAGGCCGTACCGGGTGAGTTCCACCGCGACCCGGTCGGCACCGAAACGCTCGCACAGGTCGCGCAGGGCCGCCTCGGCGCGCACCGGCGGCCCACCCGCGGCCAGATCCTGTTCCAGCGCCCGCCGTACCCGGCCCTTGCGGCAGCCGGTGAGTATCTGCCAGTGCCCGCCGGCGGCCGCGGTGAGCGTGTCGAGGTCGTAGCGCAGGATCCCTTTCTCCCCGGCCGCCATATGCGCGGCCGCGAGCTGCCGGGACAGCCGCCGGTAGCCCTCCTTCCCGCGCGCCAGTACCAGCAGATGTTCCCCGCCGGGGTCGGGGGCACCGGTGCGGGGCGCCGAATCCACACCGGTGCGGTGCGCCGAATCGGTCTGCGGGGAAACGGTTTCCACGAGGGTGAGTTCCGCCCCGTAGACCGTGGGCATCCCGTATTCGGCCGCGGCTTCGGCGAACCGCACCACTCCGTAGTACCCGTTGTGGTCGGTGAGCGCGATCGCCGACAACCCGAGCCGCGCGGCCTCGGCGACCATTTCCTCCGGCGGTGAGGCACCGTCGAGAAAACTGAACGCCGAATGTGCGTGCAGTTCCGCGTAGGGAACCACCGGGCCGGACGGCGGGGCCACCGGTTCGGCGCGGTACTCCCCGCGGCTGTTACTCCATGCCGGGGCGTCGCCGCCGTCGCCAGGGGCCTGTCCGGGTTTCGCCCGGCCGGACAGGACCCGCTCCATCTCCGCCCAGCTGGGTGGGCCGTTACTCCATCCCATATGCCGCCTCAGCAGGCCACTCGTTCGGTGGATTCGGCATCCAGCAGGATCGCGACATGATCCACCCCGGCCCGGATCACTCGCCCGTAGGCATCGTCGGCGAGTACGTTCGCATGCCCCTTGGCCAGGGCCAGTTGCATCCGCGCCGCGTCGAAATCGCCGACCAGCCGGTGACTGTCGGCCAGGCTCAGGTACAGCGACGGCAGGAAGCCGAGTAGACCTTCGCCGAGCGGAGTACCGGGCACGAATGCCGAGTCGAGCGCCCGGGTGTCCCAGAGCAGCGCCCCCTCGGCCGTGTCCTGGACATCCGCCAAGTGGTGGGCGACCACGCTCCGGTACAGCGGGTCACCGTCCGTACCGAGCTGATCCCATAGCAGTTGCAGCGCTTGCCGCGCCGCCTCCCGATTCGCGCCGCCGAGCCGCACCGCGGCATATATATCCGCCATCCGATCGTCCGTCATGGGTCGAGTATCGCACATATGTTCGAATCTCGAGGCAGTCGATCGAACTTGTTTTCGAATACATTCGACCCTGGCGCGCTTTCTTACTTTGGAGTAAGTTCGGCCGGGAACGACCTGGACAGAGGGGCATTTCATGAGCGGAAACGGAACCCACCGCAACAAACGCGACCTCACCGGGCGGCACGTCCTCATCACCGGCGCCTCCTCCGGGATCGGGCGGGCGGCGGCGGTGGCGGTCGCGGAGAAGGGCGCGGTGGTTCTCCTGCTCGCCCGGCGCGCGGACGAGCTCACCGCGGTGGTGGACGAGATCCGTGCCGGCGGCGGCGCCGCCCACGGCTACCCCTGCGATATCACCGACTCCGCCTCGGTCGAGGCGACGCTGGACAAGCTGCTGGCCGAACACGGCTGGGTGGATATGCTCGTGAACAACGCCGGCCGCTCCATCCGCCGGGCCATCCATCGCTCCACCGATCGGCTGCACGATTACGAGCGCACGATGGCGGTCAACTATTTCGGGGCGCTGCGCCTCACCCTGGCCCTGCTCCCGCAGATGCGGGAGCGGAAATTCGGCCATATCGTCAATATCAGCAGCGCGGGCGTGCAGGTGGCCGTCCCCCGGTACTCCGCATACCTGGCCAGTAAAGCCGCTCTGGACAAATTCGCCGAGGTAGCGGCGGTGGAGACGATGGCCGACGGGGTCGGCTTCACCACCATTCATCTGCCGCTCGTCCGTACCCCGATGATCGCGCCCACCGGCGATCAGGGACGGGCCGAATCACCGGAATGGGCGGCCGCGACCATCGTGCGGGCACTCACCGAACGCCCCCGGCGGATCGATGTCCCCGTCGGCACCCTCGGGGAATACGGTGCGCTGTTCGCCCCGCGTATCCGCGATTTGGTCCTGCACCGCTACTACCGGATGATCCCCGACTCACCGGCCGCTCGTGGCGAACAAGCCGAACCCCTCCCCCAGCCGCAGCTCACCATGGTCCCCGACACCGCGGAGGCCACCGAAAGCGACGAACTCCCCGAACCCAGGACCCCGCGCCGGGCCGGCCCGCTGCCCCGCACCCGGGCACGAGCGGTACGCGGCACGGGGGCGGCCCTTCGCCGGGCCGCCCGCTGGGTCCCGGGGACGCACTGGTGATTCCAGAGACGGCTCCGGACAGCCTGGAACAGCAATACCGACCGCCGGTGACGAGCAGGAAGCCGTGCTGGATACGGACCCGGAGTTGATCGCCCCCGTAGCGTGGGCCGAACGACCCCGCGCTGGGTGACGGATCGGGTACTCCGGCACCAAATCTCGACGATCGTCGTCTGCCCTCACCGGGCCGGGGCGCTCAGAGGTCGAAGACCCGCTGCGCCGGCGGCGTCTGCGGGCACGCGGCCGAGATCTGC
Source organism: Nocardia sp. NPDC019395 (assembly GCF_040632335.1). Taxonomy (NCBI): domain Bacteria; kingdom Bacillati; phylum Actinomycetota; class Actinomycetes; order Mycobacteriales; family Nocardiaceae; genus Nocardia; species Nocardia sp. NPDC019395. Next base: position 50,774 of record NZ_JBEYBT010000016.1, on the reverse strand, counting down.
GCGACGAGTTTCCACGGCCGGTTACCGTCCAGCGAGGATTTACCGCTGGTGAGGATCGCTCCGGCGAGCCCCCGTGCGGGATCGGCCCAGCCGTACTGGGTGGTGAAACCGCTGCGCCCGAAATGCGCGGTCGTATCGCGGCCGAATTTCGATCGGCGACCGCCCAATTCGTATCCGGCGCGGCTCACCCGCCCGGCGACACCGGGAACCCGGGATGCGGGCCGCAATGCCTCGCGCACGGTTTCCGGGCGCATGATCCGGACACCGTCGAGTTCGCCGCCGCGCGCCAGGATCTCGTAGAAACGCGCGAGTTCGGCCGCGGTCGTCACCAGATTGCCCGAGGGCAGTTCGGCGGTGAGGAACGCGCGATGGGAATCCTTGTTCACCACGTCCGCGGCGAAACCGCCGCCGAGCGCCTTACCCGCGACGAACGAGGCGATCCGCGACGGCGGCGGCCCGGTTTTCACGCTCGGCACCACCGCGTCGGCATCCTCGGGGCGCACCCCCAGGTTGGTCCACCGGAAACCCAACGGGTCCAGTACCTGTTCGGCCAGATGGTCCCGGATACGTTTCCCGGTGGCCCGCTGCACCAGCAACCGCTGGATCAACCCACTGGTGAGCGCGTGGTAGACGCGGAACTTGCCCGGCGGATAACTGGGTTTCAGATCGGCCAGGCCGCGCAGGCACAGCTCTTCGTCGAAAACCATTTCGTGCCCCCGGTACGGCGGGGTCACGAACGGCACTCCGGCCGAATGAGTGAGCACCTGACCGATGGTGATCGCGGCTTTACCGTTCGCCGCGAATTCGGGGATGTACTCGCTGACCCGGTCGTCGAAGCCGAAGGCGCCCTGTTCGATCAGCATGAACACCACCGCCGCGGAAACCCCTTTCGCGGTGGAGAATCCGCAGAACGGCGACTCCGTGGTCACCGGGACGCGCTCGACCTCCGGTCCCTCCCCCGGGGCGTTCCCCCAGCCGTGGCCGATCGCCCGGTTCAGTACGACCTTCCCGTTGCGGCGCAGGCAGACCTGGATTGCCGGGGTACTACCCACCCGGTACCAGGCGCGTACCGACTCCCAGATCGCCGCGATATCCGCGCCGGACAATCCGGCGTCGGCCGGATCCACTTCCGGACCGACGCTGGTGATCTCGTCGAGTTCGGCGGCGACCGGGACCAGGAGTGCGGTATCTGCCTTCACCTGCCCCAGGGTAGCCACGCGCGCCGGGACGGGCGGGCACCGAATTCGCGCCGGGAATATCCCCGCGGATGTTCCGCCCCAGCACCCGTCGATTACCGCCGCGACCTGCCCGAACGATACCGTGACAGAGATCACCGACTGCGCCCCGCGAGAATTGTGCTCTGATCATTCGAGAAGCAAACGCTTGTTCCTGCCGTCGAGAGGTGACCATGACGTCCGCGAGTACGCGCCTGTCCCGGGCACATATCTGGCTGCTGACCTTGTCTTCCATGGCTGTCGCACTGGTGATCGCCGCGATGGCCGCGCTCTACACGGCACTCCCGGAGATCGCCGCGGATACCGGTGCCACCCAGCAACAGCTCACCTGGGTGGTCGACGGCTACACCCTCGCGCTCGCCTGCCTCGTGCTGTTCTCCGGCGCCCTCGGCGACCGGTTCGGCCGCCGGATCATGATGGTGCTCGGACTGGTGGTCTTCGCGATCGCGTCCGCGATACCGCTGGCCCTGGACGCGCCGCATTGGATCATCGCTTCCCGCGCGGTCGCGGGGGTGGGCGCGGCGCTGGTCATGCCGTCCACCTTGTCGCTGCTGACCGGTGGGTTCCCGGCCGAGAAGCGCGGTGTCGCGGTAGGGCTGTGGGCGGGCGTCGTCAGCGGCGGCGCGGTCCTGGGCATTCTCGGTTCCGGTTTACTGCTGGAAGCCTGGTCCTGGCAGGCGATCTTCCTGTCGATGACGGTGGCCGGCGCGGTCCTGGCGGTCGCGGGCTGCACCGTCCCCGAATCGGTCGACGAACTGCGGCCGCCGCTGGATTTCTGGGGCGGGATCACCGCCTCGATCGCGGTCGGCGCCGTGGTGATCGGGGCGATCGAGGCGCCGGTGCGCGGGTGGTCCGATCTGCTGGTGCTCGGCCTGTTCGGCGCCGGAGTGCTCGCGGCGGTGGGATTCGCGACGGTCGAACTGCGGGTGCCGCATCCGCTGCTGGATGTCCGGCTGTTCGCCGATCGCGGATTCGGCAGCGGCGCGGTGAGCGTCGGTGTGCAGTTCCTGGTGGCGTTCGGCTATTTCCTGCTTTTCGTCCAGTACATGCAGTTGATCTTCGGCTATTCGCCGCTCATGTCGGCCGTGGCCATGGCACCCATGATCGCGCCCCTCATCGGTATCTCGATCTTCGCCCCGCGGCTGGCCGAGCGTTTCGGACTGCGGCTACCGACGCTGATCGGCCTGCTGTGCGTCGGCACCGCGTTGATCCTGGTCTCGCGGACCACCGTGGACAGCACCTATATCGATGTCCTGTGGCCGCTGCTGATCCTGAGCACCGGGCTCGGACTGTGCACCGCGCCCGCGACCGCCGCCATCATCAACGGCACGCCCCCGGAGAAGCACGGAGTGGCGTCCGCGGTCAACGATGCGTCCCGGGAGGTCGGTGCGGCCATCGGGATCGCGGTCTCCGGCAGCATCCTGGCCGTCGGATACAGCGACCGGATCGCTCCCGCCCTGCCCAGCCTCCCCGAAGCGGCCCGCGAGCCAGTCGGTGATTCGCTCGCGGGCGCACTGAAGGTCACCGAACAGGCCGGGCCGGCCGCGGCCCCGCTGGCCGATTTCGCCAAGGAAGCCTTCGTGCACGGAGCCCAGCAGGCCTCGCTGGCACTCGGAATCCTGACGGTCGTGATGGCATTCGTGCTGGGTGCGTGGGCGCCGGGCCGGGTCACCGGCGGCACCCCCGCGGTCGCCGACGATCCTGTGCTGGCGAACCGGTAAGCGGGCCGACTCGACGGCGCATACGACCTCCCCTCGTTTGCCGGACCCATCCGGCATTCTCAACGGGTCCGCTCGACGCGAAAGGCCCGCCATGCCGACACCGAACATGTTCATCGTCTACGTCACCGACGCACCCGCCTCGGCCCGGTTCTACTCCGACCTGTTCGATATGTCGGCGAAATTCGTATCCCCGCGCTTCATCACGTTCGACCTGGGCGGCGGTAACGATCTCGCGTTGTGGAGCGGTCACGCCGATCAGGAACGGCCGGTACCCCGGACCAGCGAAGTGTGCCTGAACCTGCCCGGCGGGCCCGAGGTGATCGACGAGAAGTTCGAACAATGGGTCGCGCAGGGCGTGAAGGTCGTCCAGGAACCGCACGACGCCGTATTCGGCCGTACCTTCGTGGTCGCCGACCCCGACGGCAACCTGATCCGCGTCGCCCCGGTCGACTGAGCCACGCCGCACACACAAGCCGGCGCCCGCCTCCGGACCGTCGATCCAGAAGCGGGCGCCGTACCCCTCACCCCTCCGGTCATCCCCTGACGGGGCGACGCCGGAAGCAGCCCTACCTGACGGGCACCTCCGCCGATGCGTCGATCTCGTCAGTTCCTTGCGAGCCCGGCTCGGACTGCGCCGGTTCGGTGGCATCCACCGGCTTCTCCGCGACCGCCACCGGCTCCCCGGCCTTCGCCGCCCGCGATTTCTGCCACGCGTACACAGTCAATGCGATCGCCACCACGGCGATGACCACATAGGAGATCGTCCGCGGCGCGCCCTCGATATCGAAGGCCTTGAACAGCGTGCGTGCGTTCGTCAGCACCAGCACACCGCCGACACCGGTACCGAGCACTGCCGGAGCCACCCGGCTCACCAGCCACGCCGCGAGCGGTGCGGCCAGCACGCCGCCCAGCGCCAGGCCGGCGATGATCAGCAGGTTGTCGAAGAAATCCGAGCCCAGTCCGAGCAGGAAGCCCACGCTGGCAGCCGCCGAGACGATGAACTCCGAGGCACTCACCGTGCCGATAACCCTGCGGGGTTCTGCCCGCCCGGTGGTCAGCAGCGTGCTGGTGGTGACCGGCCCCCAGCCACCGCCGCCGCTGGCGTCGATGAATCCGCCGAACAGGCCGAGCGGGGTCAGGAACTTGGCGGAATGCGCGGACTTCTCGGAGGCGGCGAGTTCCAGCGGAGGCCGCGAGGAGAACCTGGCGATCAGGAAGATACCGATCGCCAGCAGGATACCGGCGGTTACCGGTTCGGCGGCCTCGGTGGAGATCCTGGACAGCACGGTCGCGCCGAGGAAGGCGCCGATACCGCCGGGCACCCCCAGTCGCAACACCACTTTCCAGTCGACATTGCCGAAACGCCAATGCGAGATGCCCGATGCCAGCGTGGTCGCGACCTCCGCGAAATGGACCGCCGCGCTCGCGTGCGCGGCTCCCGTTCCGGTGAGCACGAGCAGCGTCGTCGCGGTGACGCCGAAGGCCATCCCGAGCGTGCCGTCGACGATCTGCGCGCCGATACCCACAAGGGTGAAAACAAGTAACTTGATCATGACGGTGTGCTCCCGAACCCTGGACCGGACATCCGAGGGTACGACGGGCCGGCCGCCGGCACACGGGTTGCGATCACCGTGAACGCAATACTCCCGTCCCGGAGTAACCGCAGGTCATGGGCATATCACCGAAATTCGTCCAGCGACCTCGCCCACCCTTGGTAAGGCTGGACCGTGCCTGCCCGAACCTTCCGCCGGATAATCCTCCGGGACCGGTCTGTCGCCGGTATCACCCGCCACCACATTCACCGAGCAGACCGGGCCCAGGCTGGAGTAGGCGCGGCCCGCCACCGGATCGGGTCCGTTGTCCGCACTGGACCGGAGGCACGCCCGCGGAGCAGCGTCCGGCGGCGCGCCGCCCGGTCTCAGTACTGCGAACGGCGATCGATCGCGCCCGCGCCGATCGACCCCAGCAGCGTGATGATGCACAACCCGGCGATCAGGTTGATCACGGCCGTGGCGATCTTGGCATCGAGCCCGGCCACGAGCGTGAACGGCAGCAGCACCGCCAGCGCCGTGATCAGGCCCGTGATCCAGTAGAAGAACTGGAGCGGGTTGGGCATCAGCGCCAGGAGCAGGTTCAGCAGCCCGGTGGCCGCGATCGCGGCGGCGGCGCCGGCTATCGCGTACGAGGTGGTCGATACCGTGCCGTAGGCGCCTGCGCCTTCGGGTGCGAGAACCGCGATGTTCAGGATGCCGCGCACCAGCATGATCGCCACCACGATCACCAGGGCGACCACCACGGCGGTACCGAGCCCGCCCGCCCACAGCCGCCCGAGGTTGATTCTCGGCTCGGCCGGCTGCTCCTGGTAGCCCGGATCCGGATACCCCGGCTGCTGCGGGTAGCCCGGTTGTTGCTGGTACCCCTGTTGGTAGGGGTCCTGCCGTCCATAGTTGTACGACGGTTCCGTCATAGGCAGAAAGTACCCCGCATGGGCCTGCCTACCCACCCGAATCGGGTAGGCATGTCGCCGGAGAATACGCCCGCACAATCGGGAATGGTCCCGATAGCGCCGCGACCACCGTGAACGCCACTGATCCGGGTCGTCGCGCGATCGCGGCGAAAATCGCCGCGACGAAAGTTCTATTCGTCCACCGTCAAACCTTTGGCTTCGAGAATCGACGCCAATCCCGACACCTGGATCGGCGTCTCACCGTTCTTGTAGCGTTCGATATAACCGGCCTCGGCGGCGTCCCTGGCCCGGGAGGCGGCGATCGCACCGGCGACCTCGTCACGCGCCACCAGCACGACCCCGTCGCAGTCGCCCTTGATCACATCGCCGGGCCGGATGAGCTGACCGCCGATCACCAGCGGCTGGTTGATCGGGCCGAGCGTCTCCTTGACCGTGCCCTCCATACACACATGCTTCGAGAACACCGGGAAACCGAGTTCACGGATCTCCCGGGAGTCACGGATTCCGCCGTCGGTGACAAGTGCCGTGATACCGCGGGCGACGCAGGCGTTGGCGAGGACATCGCCGAACTGCCCGGCCGGCTGGTCACCGGAGGAGACCACCAGCACATCCCCGGGCTGGGCGTAGCTGATCGCGACCTGGAGCATGAGGTTGTCGCGCGGATGGCAGACCACCGTGAACGCGGATCCGCAGAACGACATATCGCGGTCGATGGGTTTGATACCCGAGTCGAGCGCGCCCTTGCGGCCCTGCGCCTCGTGGATGGTGGCTGCCGAGAACGTGCCGAGTTCGTCGATCAGCGCCTTGTCGGCGCGATCGATTTTTGTGGTGACGTGAACCATGGTGACTCCGTGATGGGTTGATGCGGTCAGGCCAGCGCGGCGACGGCCTTCGCGATACCGGCTGCGGCGGCGCGGAGGACCTCTTCGGAGGTGGCGAACGAAATGCGCAGGTAGGACGGGGCCCCGTACGCGGAGCCGGCGATCGTCGCGACCGCGGCATGGTCGAGCAGGTACAGGACGACGTCCTGGTCGGTTTTCAGGATGTCCCCGGCCGGTGTCCGCTTCCCGAGCAGTCCGGCGCAGCCGACGAACATATAGAAGGTGCCCTGCGGAAGCGCCGGTGTCAGACCGTCCACCTCGGAAAGCAGGTCGAATACGATCCCGCGGCGTGCGCGGTAGCTCGCGACGGACTCCGCCACGAACTCCTGGTCACCACTCAGCGCGACCGCGGCGGCGGCCTGGCTGATCGACGAAGGGCACGACGAACTCTGCGATTGCAGTTTGTTGATCGCGGCGGCGAGCCGGGGATGCCCGATGCCGTAACCGAGTCGCCAGCCGGTCATCGCATAGGACTTGGACACGCCGTTCACCACGTAGAGCCGATCGCGCAGCTCGGGCGCCACCGACAACAACGCCGGGCACGGCGCCTCGTCGAAAACGATCTCGTCGTAGATTTCGTCGCACAGCACGTTCACGTGCGGATGGCGGGCCAGTACCTCGGCCAGCGCCGCCAGTTCCGCCGCGCTGTACACCGCGCCGGTCGGATTGGCCGGGCTGTTCAGGATCACCCATTTCGTGGCGGGTGTGATGGCCGCTTCCAGTTTCTCGGGGGTGAGCAGGAAACGATCGGATTCGCCGCAGTCGACGACCACCGGCGTGCCACCGTGCACGACGACCATATCGGGGTAGGACACCCAATACGGAGCCGGAACGATCACCTCGTCACCGGCGTCGACCGTCGCCATCAGCGCGAGGAAGATGAGCTGTTTGGCACCACCACCGATGGTGATCTCACTGTCGGTGAAAGTCAGGCCGGTACGTTCGGCCATCCGAGACAGGATCGCTTCCCGGAGCACCGGAATACCGTTCACGGCAGTGTATTTCGTCAGACCCGCGTCCATTGCCGCGACGGCGGCGGACTTCACGTGATCAGGGGTGTCGAAATCCGGTTCACCGATGGTCAGATCGAGAATCTCCCTTCCCGCCGCACGCAATTCGCGAACCCGCTGCGCGGCGGCGACGCTCGGGGATTCGCGCATACGCTCGACGCGATCCGCGAGGGCGATCGGGGACATGGTTCCTCCAGGTGGTTTCGGTGGTGGGGCGGGTTCAGAAGGCGAGCAGCACTTTGGCCGAGACCGCCGAATCCTTGGCTACGGCGAAGGCTTTTAGGGCGTCGGAGACCTCGAATTCGTGGCTGATCACCGGTTCGACGACCAGACTTCCGTCGGCCAGGGCCACGAGTACGGCGTCGATTTCGTCGTTGAACCGGAACGAGCCGAGGACAGTGAGTTCCCGCGTGATGACCAGCGACAGCGGTGCCGGTTGCAGCCCGGACGGCAGGAGCCCGAGCAGCACCACTCGGCCGCCCCGGGTGCAGCCGCGCACCGCCGATTCGACACCGAACCGGGTGCCGGAGCATTCGATGACGATATCCGCGTCGACGGCGGCGATACCGTCCGCGTCGTCGGCTTTCAGGGTCGCCGTCGCACCCAGCTCCCGGGCGATACTCAGCGGGTAGTCGTGCAGATCCACCGCGGTGACGGCACTGGCACCGGCCCGGCGCAGCACCGACACCACCAGCGCGCCGATCGGCCCGCAACCGACGACCAGCGCGGTACGCCCGGCCACCTCGCCCGCCCGCGCTACCGCATGCCAGGCCACGGCGGCCGGTTCGGCCACTGCCGCCGTCCGCAGCGACAGGCCCTCGGGCAGTGCGCGCAGCATACGGCCGGGCAGTACCGCGTACCGGGTGAAGGCGCCCTGGGTATGCGGGAACTGCGCCGCGCTGCCCAGGTAGGTGCAGCCGGGTGACAGGTTGGGGCTGTCGCTCGGATAGCGCGCAGTGGTGCCACCGGGGGTGGCGGGATGTACCGCGACCCGGGTCCCGGCGGCTGGTCCCGAACCGTCCGCGGCCGGCCGGATCACCGTTCCGGCGACCTCATGGCCGAGTTGCAGCGGCGCCCGCAGGATGGATTCGCCGGCCGCGCCATGGGTCCAGTAGTGCAGATCGGACCCGCAGATACCGCCGTAGGCGATCTCGATCACCGCGTCGCCGGGGCCGGGACGCGGTACGGGCCGGGTCTCGACGCGCAGGTCACCGGCGGCGTGGGCCACGACCGCGGGTGAGTCGGCCGGAAGCTCGATAGCGGTCGGCGGCATCAGTCGTTCCGTCGCACGAATTCGAGACCGCCGGGCACCTGGAAGGTCGGGGTGATCTCGATCAGGCCCAGGTTCATATGCCGCGGCGCGTCGATCGCGAACTCGATGGTGTCGGCGATGTCCTTGGTGGTGATCGATTCGAAGCCTTCGTAATAGGTATCCCAGGCTTCGCGCATCGCTTCGGGGGTGCCGCCGAGGTTACGGCCGAAGATCTCGGTTTCCACCCGTCCCGGGCAGATCTCGGTGACCCGGATACGTTTGCCGATCACATCGTTGCGCAGCTGCCGGGACAGCTGGTGCACCGCGGCCTTCGTGGCGTGGTAGCCGGTGTGACCGTAGAAGTTGTAGTGCCCGGCGATCGAGCTGATATTCACGATATGGCCGAGATCGCGGGCGACCATCCCGGGCACCAGCAGCCGGCACAGGTGCAGGACAGCGCGCAGGTTGACATCGACCATCGCGTCGACCGACTCGGGTGTGGCATCGAGGATGTTCCCCGTGGCCGAGACACCCGCGTTGTTGACCAGTACGTCGATCTCCAGTCCGGCGACCGCTTCGGTGAGCGCGGCGGTATCGCTGACGTCGACCGCGAGCGGGGTCATCCCGGTCCGGGCGGCCACCTCGTCCAGCCGGGCGGCGTCGCGCGCGACCCCGTAGACGGTGAGCCCCCGTTTGGTGAGCATTTCGGTGACCGCGGCGCCCATACCGGTATTGGCTCCGGTGACGAGGGCGGTTCGGTAATCCTGTACTGGCATGACGTTACTTTCTGCTCGGGGCCGTCAGAGCGTGTCGCGCAACGGCAGATGGGCGCGGTCGGTGACGGTGCTGACGGCGAGGAAGGTGCCGAGCGCCGTGACGACGGCGTAGACGGCCGGGACATAGATACCGAACTGCGGGATCAGCCAGGTCATCAGCAGTGGTGCGGTACCACCGAAAACGGCCGAGGAGATGTTGTAGCCGACGCCGTAGGCCGAATAGCGGACCCGGGTCGGGAACAGTTCGACGATAAGGATATGGATCACCGCGCTGTGCCCGGCGAAGATCACGGCCATGATGCAGGCGCCGATCACCGCGAGCGCGAAATTACCGGTCGCGATGAGGGCGTAGCAGGGGATGGCGCCGACCGCCATGGCCAGGGCGGAGCCGGCGATCACTTTCTTGCGGCCGAGTTTGTCCGACAGCGCGCCCATGAACGGGATGGCCACCGAGATCGCGATCAGGCTGGCGGCGGTGACCACCAGCGCGGTACCGGTGGAGAAGCCGATCTCGTCGCCTTTGAGGAAGGTCGGCATATAGGAGAACAGGACGTAGTAGCCGGAGCCGTTCATGAGCGGGATGAACAGGGCCAGCAGCATCGCCCGGCGGTGTTCCGGGGAGGCGAACGCTTCCTTCAGCGGGTTGCGGGAAAGGCCCCCGGACTCCTTGAGGTTCTCGAAGTTGGGGGTATCGCTGATCGCGCGGCGGATGTACCAGCCGATCACGCCCATCGGGATCGCGATCAGGAACGGGATACGCCAGGCCCAGCTGCCGAAACCGCCGCCGTTGATGGCTTCGCTGGTCAGCCACGGGGACATGGCGAACGCGACGAGTGTGCCGGTGAGCAGCGCGAGGAACGAGGCGATCTGGGCGTAGCTGGTGATCAGTCCACGTTTGCCTTCGGGCGAGTGCTCGGCCAGGAAGGTCATCGCGCCGGCCGCCTCGCCGCCGACGGAGAAACCCTGCGCGAACCGCAGGGCGATCAGCAGCGCGGGCGCCGCGACCCCGATGGCCGCGTAGGTGGGCAGGATGCCGATACCCGCGGTCGCGACGCTGATCAGCATGATGACGAAGACGAGCATTCGCTGGCGACCTATCTTGTCGCCGAGAATCCCGCACACCACCGCGCCCAGCGGGCGGACGAAGAACGAGATCGCGTAACCGGCGAAGACCAGCATCAGGGCGTCACTGGACTTCGAGACGTCGAAGAACACGATCGCCAGTGCGGTCGCCATGAAGGCGAAGATGCCGTTGTCGTAGAGCTCGACGAAGATGCCCACGCATCCCGCGAGCACCACGCGGCGCAGCGAAGCGGGCTTCGCGGGCTCGGATATCTCGGATCGGGACACGGGGCCGGCGGAGCCGGTCGGCAAGATCGTGTCGGTCATACGTACTCCAGGTGACTGTGCGGGTTTTGCGGGGCCGGGCTACGGGCCAGAAGTTGGTGGGGTGGTGTGCACGGGGATGCGTAGCTCCGCGTAAGCCGCCGCCACCCGGGTGCGCAGCCGATCGATCACGGTTTGCTGCGCCCGGTAGCGACGTACCGCGTCGGCAATGGTGACATGCCGGAACAGCACGCGCTGACCCGGCCTGACCTGGCCGAGCCGGGACAGACCGACCGCGGTGACCACGGCCGGCACCGGATAGCCGGCGGTTACCCCGCGGCCGCGGTGCAGGATGAGAAGTTGGTCACCGGCCGGGACCTCGACCGCCCCGATCGGTACCCCGCGGGAAAGCACTTCGCCGTTGGTGATCCGGCGTGGAAGGGTTCCGGACGAATCGGCCGGTGCCAGTCGCAACCCGATGTGGTTACTGTCCACCCCGACCACGAACGCCGTTTCGTACAGGCGCTCGACGGTATCGCCGAAGTCCGCTGCGTCTGGTCCGTCGGTGACATCGATGGTCCAGCTGCCCGGAAACGGTGCCGCCGCGGCACCGAACCGCAGCACCGGTAGCCGGAAATGCGGATGATCGATCACCGGCCCGTCGACCTCGACGGCGATATTCGCACCGGCCGTGAGGTGGCGCCCGAATCCCAGGACCGAATCCGGCGCGCAACTCCCGAGCAGCCGGTCCGCCGCGATCGACCCGTGCACGGCGATATAGACCCGGAGTCCTTCGTGGATGCCCCGGACGGTCAGTTCGGCACCCGCCCGCCAGACGAACGGCTCCCACTGCGGGTACCGGATACCGCCGACCCGGACCTCCGCGGGCGCACCGGTGACGGCGATGAGCAGATCAGTGCTCGCGACCGCCCCGAAATCCGCGGCGAGCAGTTCCAGCAGCGGCGCGGCCGGCGCACTGGCTACGAGCGTATTGGCGACCTCGGCACTGTATTGGTCGAGCGCGCCGCCGGTCAGCTGCCCGACCCGCGAGGCCCGGCGCCGGCCCAGATCCTGGATCGCCGTGTTCCCGGGAGTGGTCACCGTGATGCATTCAGCCAAGGTTCGCCCCCGCGTATCGGGACCATTCCGCGGCGGCGATGGCGTGGAACCGGAATGTATCGCCCGGCCGGAATTCCGAGATCGGGTCGGCGGCCGGGTCCACCAGTGTCAGCGGGGTGCGGCCGATCACCGGCCAGCCGCCCGGTGCGGGCCGCGCCGAGACCACGGCTTGGCGGCCGGCCACCGCCACGGCTCCTGCCGGTACGTGCGGACGTGGTACGGCCCGCCGGGGAACCGGCGCGGGAAAGGCGGGACCGTCCAGCATCGGCGCACCACCCGGCGACCCGTAACAGCGCATCGTCAGCGGGGTGGAACCGTGCAGGCGGATCACCTCCGCCGGGGACAGCTCGAGGTGGTCGGCGACCTGTTCGAGGTCGGGCCCGTAGTCGCCGCCGTAGACCACCGGGATATCGAACCGGCGCGGTGCCGCCGCGGGCTCGGGAGCGAGATCCAGCCGCTCCAGCAGATCCCTGATGTTCTGGTGATCCGTTACCGCACAATCGAATTCGATGAGAAGCGTGTCGTATGCCGGGATTATCCCGGTGATGGCGTACTGCTCGAGATACGGGTCGAGGGCGGCGGCGACGGTATGCGCGACCCGCCAGCATTCCTCCCGGCCGGCACCGCGGGCATCGATCCGGACCGCGGAATCCCCGCAATCGGTGACGACGTACCCGGGCCCGTTCACGCCCGGCACGAGGTACTCCCCCGGCCGTCCCGGGCCGCGAGCACCCGGTGCAGCGGCGCGATCTCCACACCGGCTTCGGTGAGGGCGGCCCGGATCGCCTGCGCGTGCCGCACCGCGTCGGCATTATCGCCGTGCAGCAGCAGCGTATCGGCCTCGATCGGGATCTCCGTGCCCTCGACGGTGTCGATGAACCCCTCGGTCACCACACGCACCGCGCGCCGGACCAGTACCGCCGTATCGTGGATCACCGCGCCGGGTTCGGATCGTGGTACCAGGGTGCCGTCGGCACGGTAGGCACGATCCACGATGCCGACGATGCCGACCCGGAGCCCCTGCTCACGAGCGTGGTCGGCGAGTTCGCCGTCCTGCGCCAGCACGATCAGGTCCTGGTCGAAGGCCCGCACCGCGGCAACGACCGCGGCCGCGTAGTCCGGACGGGTGGCGACCAGATTTCCCAGCCGGCCGTGCGGCGCCAGATGCGACAGCGTGGTGCCGTGGGCGACCGCGAACGCATGCAGGGCACCGAGCTGGTACAGCACATCGGTGCGCACCTCCTCGGCCGACAGGTCCATCGCCCGGCGGCCGAAACCGACCAGATCGGGGAAGCTGGGATGGGCGCCGATCCCGATCCCACGGGCGACGCACTGCCGGACCGTGCGATCCATGGTCCGCGGATCGCCCGCGTGGAAACCACAGGCAATATTGGCGGAGGTGAGAACCTCGAGCAGCGCGTCGTCATCGCCCATGGTCCACGCACCGAAGCTCTCACCGATATCGGCGACAAGATCGATTGTGGGTGCCATGATGCCTCCGCGGATGAGGAAACTACGAGTACCGGTCCGGTGAACTCCGGGTATTCATCGGACGTTACGCAGAAACACCCGGAGCCGGGTAATACCGGTTTCCGGTGAGGCGATAGCGAACTTTTATGGCCTCTGAACAGCGACTATCCGAAGCGACACGGACTGGCGGCACAGTATCGATACGGCGGCGTACCCGCCGGGCAACAAGGTGGAAATCACGACGTGCGACAACGTCGCTTTCCGGGAAGGTGAACCGAGGTGGATACCCGACGTTTGTTCTCGTTCGTGCGGATCGTCGACGCCGGCAGCATCACACGGGCGGCCGATATTCTGCATATCGCGCAACCCGCGCTGAGCCAGCAGATGACAGCGCTGGAAGCTCATTTCGGCCAGCAACTGCTGATCCGGCACAAACAGGGCGTAGAGCCCACCGAAGCCGGACGCGCGCTGTACCGGCACGCGCAGATAATCCTGCGGCAGGTCGAGAGCGCCCAGGCCGAGGTGAGTGTGGTCGGCCGGGAGCTGGCGGGCGGGGTCTCGGTGGGACTCGCCCCCTACAGCACGGTGAACGCGATCGCCCTGCCGCTGCTCATGGCGGTGCGCGAACGGTATCCGAGCATCCTCCTGCATATCAACGAGAATTTCGGCGGCGTCCTCAGTGAGGCGATGATGACCGGCCGGATGGATATGGCCCTGCTCTACGACACCGGCCCCATCCGGGGCGTGACCTTCGAACCGCTGCTCACCGAGGAACTGATGTTCGTCGCCCCGCCCGGCACCGGACTACCCGGTGAGACGGGTGACGCGGTGCCGATCAGCCGGTTGGTGGGGCTGCCGCTGCTACTGCCGGGGCCTACCCACACGATCCGGAAAGTGGTGACACAGGCCTACGACCGCGCCCTGGAAAAAGCTCTGATCGTCGGCGAAGTGGAATCGGTGACGCTGATGGCGCAGGCCGTGCGCAACGGTCTGGGTTCCACCGTGCTGCCGCTGTCGGTCGCCCGGCGCATCATGACCGCCGGAAACGTCGAACTGCGCCGTATCGAACCCACGATCACGGTGCAGGTCTCGCTGGGCTTCCCGGCCAACCAGCCACTGTCCAAACCGGCCGAGGCGGTCCGCGAGATCCTGCGGGCGGTGGTCGCCGACTACATCAAGAGCAGTTCCGGCGGTCAGGCGTAATAACCGGAGATTCGGTGCGCGCCCAGCCGGTTCAGTAACCGCGCGCGGTATCGATCACCGCGAGCAACGGCTGTCCCGCGGCGAAACGTTCGATATTGGCTGCCACATGATCCGCCAGCGCCCTGGGGAGACCCGTTGCCGGGTTGGCGATATGCGGAGTGATGAGCGCGTTGGGCAGGGTCCACAGCGGGTGACCGTCGGGTAGCGGTTCCGGCGCCGTGACGTCGAGCGCGGCGCCGCCGATCGTATTGTCACGCAGGGCATTCACCAGCGCATCGGTATCGATCAGCGTCCCGCGGGCGACATTGACGATCCACGCCGACGGCTTCATCCGAGCCAGGGTTGCCGCGTCCACGAGGTGCGCGGTCTCCGCGGTCGCCGGCGCCGCGATAACGAAATGATCCGCGCGCGACCATATTTCGCCGGTCCGGGTGGCATCCAGAGTTTCGGCCGCACCGGGCACCGGAGTTCCCGAGCGATTCACCGCCAGCACATCGGCACCGAATGCGGTGAGCAGCGGGATCATCGCGCGACCGATACCGCCACAGCCGACGATCGCCACCGTCGCACCCCGCAATGTGCCGACGCGGGGGTCGAATTCCTGCTTGCGCCACGACACCGCCCGGGCCTGTTCGGTGAGTCCGCGTATCCCCGCGAGCAAGAGCAGCATCGCGTGCTCGGCGACATTACCGGCGTACGCGCCGGCCGCCGAGGTCCAGGTGCGCCGATCGTCGATGCGGCCGGCGGCCAGCCACGGTTCGATCCCGGCGGCGGGCAACTGCACCCAGCGGACAGTGTCCGGCAGCCGTTCGGGGAACGTATCGGGCCCCTTCGCCCACACCACCGCCTCGGCCTCGGCGAGCGGGACGAGGTCGCCGCCGGCCCGCTCGATTCCGCCGGCCAGGGCGGTGTCGTGATCGGGGCCGAGATGGATGCGGGGAGCTGAGGTGTTCGGCACGGTTCGCTTTCGGGGTCGAGGTGGATCTTCCGGGGTCGGCGTAGGTGGAGCCGCGGTCACACCACCGCGGTCAGACCGCCGTCGACGTACAGGATCTGGCCGTTGACGAAATCGGCCGCCGGGGACGCGAGGAACAGCAGCGCGCCTACGAGTTCCTCGGTGCGTCCCCACCGGCCGGCCGGGGTGCGTTTGGCCAGCCACGCACTGAAGTCCTGGTCCTGGACGAGTGCCTCGGTGAGCACCGTATCGAAGTATCCGGGCGCGATCGCGTTGACCTGTAGCCCCCGCGGCGCCCAATCGGCGCACATCCCCCGGGTGAGCATCTTCAGACCACCCTTGCTCGCCGCGTACGGCGCGATCCCGGCCCGCCCCAGCTCGCTCTGCACCGAGCAGATATTGACGATCTTGCCCCGCCCGCGTTCGACCATCGCCCGGGCGAACTCCCGGCCCACGCAGAAAGCGCTGAACAGATTCGTATCGAGTACTCGGTGGAAATCCTCATCGGAGAATTCCAGCAGCGGGCTGCGATGCTGGACCCCCGTGTTGTTGACCACGATATCGACGGCCCCGATCTCGGCCTCGATATCCGCGGCCGCCGCGGCCACCTGCGCGGAGTCCGTCGCGTCGAAGGCGCGCACGTGCACGACGGCACCGGTACGGTCGGCGATCTCGGCGCGGCTGCGCTCGAGCGTCTCGGGATCACGCCCGTTGAGCACCACCACGGCCCCGGCCTCGGCGAGCCCGGTCGCCAGCGCGTAGCCGATCCCCCGGCTCGACCCGGTGACCAGCGCCACCTTGCCGGCGATATCGAAACTGCGATGTGGGCTCACGGTGTCACCTTCCAGCTTTCCTTCGAGAATTCGGCCGCCGCGCGCGCGATCACATCGGGCGGCGACGCGATGTCCAGCACGATTCCCGTTTCGTCGGGTTCGAGCGGTTCCAGCAACGCCAGCTGCGAGTCGAGCATGCCGGGCAGCATGAAATGTCCGCTACGCCGCGCCATCCGCGCCCGGATGGTGGCGGCCGGGCCGGTGAGATGCGCGAATATCACGGGCTCCGGGCCGGACCGCAGCACCTCACGATGCTGCCTGCGCAGCGCGGAACAAGCCACGACATACCGGGTATCTCGCGCTGTCAGCCGCGCGGCGACAGCGGCGAGCCACGGCCCACGGTCCTCATCGGTGAGCGGAATACCGGCGGTCATCTTCTCGATATTCGCCCCGGGATGCAGATCATCGGCGTCCAGGAATTCCGCGCCGGTCAGCGCGGCGACCCGGCGCGCGATGGTGCTCTTCCCGCAGCCCGCCACACCCATCACCACGATGTGGGGTCGCCGCTCGCTACACATGATCTTCCTGCCCGCCGGTACCGACAATATCCCTTCGACCTTGCCCGAAACGGCCACGTCGAGGCAATGACCAGGCGATACCGGTTCGAAAGGACGTCATAGCGAAATCCGAGGGCTGCCCGGTCCGGAGCGACCGCGCCGCCCGCCACGCACAGACCTCCCGAGCGCCACAGTCGGCGAGGAACCACTGCCCGAAGCCGGCGGGACCCTCCGCACTTGTGACGACCATTCGACGGCGACAGCTACATTCTGGCCGGCGCCTGGTCCCCCACCGACGGGCGCGATCTCGATCAACCATCCGTTTCCGATCACGATCCCCTGGTCCGCGCTGACATTCTGAACCCCTTCGGACAGTGGCATTTTCAGCAAGGTTCGTTCTGAATCCGATCATTTCGCGACCCTCTCATCAGGTATCTCGGCATCCGAATCGCTGACCCGCCAGAGCCGATTCCAGTTCACGATTCCAGCAAGTAACGTGACCGCGCCCAGACCGAGTAAGCCGCCCACATAATGTCGGCCATCGGCGATGAGTCCACCGAGAACAGGCCCGACAAGCGCGAATATCGAGGCCACAACCTGCGAAACGGCCGCCGTGCGGCCCCGCATGCTGCCTGTCACCGAAAAGTTGACGTAATTCCCGAAGGCAAACCGGGCACTGGGCACCGGTATCCAAACAAGGAGGAGAACGAAGAGACCTGCCACTACTCCGAAGAAGTGCATAAGGATCGCCCCCAACAGCAGAGTCGAGGCCCATACGAAGTTCTGGAGAATCAGGAGCTTGAATCCGCCGAGGATTCCGAACAGCCGCATTATCAGCAGCGAACCGATCAATCCGCCCAGTGCCTGCATACTCAGCAACAAACCCGGCAGCACAGAATCTCCGCCGGCCGCCTTCGCAAGCAACAGGAAGACAACTGCCGAGAGCACCAGACTCTGAACAGCGTTCAGAACAACGGCCGGAGAAAGTATTCTGTGCGTCAGGACGAATCGCGCGCCATCCTTGGCCGAGGTCAGGATGGACCCCTCCGACGGCGCCCTTTCCACGCCGCGAGTCTTGGCGGTGTCGATTCGAAGAATCAATACCAGCGAAATAAGATAGCTCACCGCATCGAGGGCGAACGGGAGCCAATTATTTATCGTGAACAGCGCCGCACCTATTACCGGGCCGATCATCGCTATGGAATAATCGCGAGCGTCCGACTGTGAAACCGCCCTCGAATAATCTTCTTTCCGGACAAGCGCCGCGAAGAACGGCATGGAGGAGCTGTCGAACAGGGCCGCGAATGCCGAGTTCGCCATAATTATGAGGCAGAAAACGGCAACCGGAACGTGATTCGTCAGACCGATGAGTGCGGCGACAACAGCGAACAACACCGAACGGACGGCATCCGCGACGATCAGACTCCGACGGAGATCGTGCCGGTCCGACCAGGCTCCCGCCAGTGGACCGAGCAGCAAAGTCGCAACGTATTGGCTGGACGTAACGACAGCTGCGGCAACCGCACTTTCGTACATACGTAGCGTCAACACCGGCACAGCGACGTAAGTGATCTGGGACCCCGCTATCGACGAAAGCCTTGCGAGATAAAAGAGTCGATAGTTGTTGTTCTCCGACAGCAGGCCGGCCATCCGATCCCCCTCCGCACTACGCGCCCCGCGATGACGCCCATTCGGACCCTATAGCGAGGATCGCGATCGGTGCCGAACTCGAGCATCTTGTGCGCCTCGGATTCGAGGGCTGCGGAAGTCGTCCTCTCCCTGGGAGTTCGAGGCGCTGACACAAGAACACCGACCGGAAATCGTCTTCACCGCGGTCACCCGCACTGGCGGCGTCGATCACTGTCCAGCACATGTTCGAGCACCTGGCGGCGATACCCCTCTCGACACACCGGAGCCCGACACGCCCTGGTGGGTCGCGACCGTTGCGACCCACCGACCCGATCGGCGAGGCAATTCAGCTGCGGATTCGTTGCGGATCGAGTGCCCCCCGGGACCCCCGGCCGGCCTCGGACATAGTGTCCTACCTGCGCCTCAGCAGTGCCCCCAGTCGGACTCGAACCGACACTGGGCGGATTTTAAGTCCGCTGCCTCTGCCAATTGGGCTATGGGGGCGTGCGGAGGACACACTACCGACTCGTACACCCGTACCGGAATACCCAGCGGCTGGGAGTCACATCGTGGTGTCTGTCTGAATCGCCTGGCATGCCTCCACCAGCACATCCGCGGCCAGCAGACCTGATTCCTCCGCCGCCTCGCGGACCTCGTCGGCCAGGTCGTAGTCCGTGGTCACCGCCAGCAGGGCCAATTGCAGGGCCTCACCCAGCTGGCCGAGCCGGCGGGCGATCAGCGTCTCGTCCATTTCCGGGCCCAGGTTCTCCCAGCCCACCGGCTGCACACCGTCGATGCGGTAGCGGCGCAGCGTGTCCTCGCCGAGGACCTTCATGAAGTCCACCGCCGAGGCCATGCACCGGTTGTTCGCGACCCGGTACTCGGTGCGGTCGGCGATCTTGTCGATGAGGACCGCGACGATCGTCGCCGCCGTGAACATTCCGTCGCACACCCGGGCCGGTGCCGCTTCGGGCGGCCCGGGTGGGGCCGTTGCCAGCCCGGTGGTGACCGCGTCGATCCAGTCCACGATCTGTTCCGTGCCGGAAGCATCGGCCGTTCGCGGTTGGCGCGCCAACGGTTCTTCCCGGCGCCGGAACCACCGCCACGGTAGACGCATCGCCATCACTCCTGTTCGGAAGCGGACCTGCCGAGCAGCGCATGCCGTCGGCCGTATGCGAAGTACATCACCAAACCGAGCAGCATCCAGACTACGAAACGCAGCCAGGTCTCTACGGAAAGATTGATCATCAGCCACAGGCAGGCCACGACCGCCAGAATCGGCACATAGGGCACGAGCGGAACCCGGAACCCGCGCGGCAGATCGGGGCGGGTGCGGCGCAGGACCACCACGCCGATGGAGACCAGCAGGAAGGCGAACAGGGTGCCGATGTTCACCATTTCCTCGAGCGTCCCGAACTCCACGAAACCGGCCAGCAGCGCGCACACCACACCGACGATCACGGTGATCCGCACCGGAGTACCACGGCTGCCGGTTTTGGCCAGCCAGCGCGGAGTCAGGCCGTCGCGGGACATGGCGAACAGCACGCGGGTCTGGCCGAGCAGCATCACCATGACCACTGTCGTCAGGCCGGCCAGGGCGCCGATGGAGATGATGTTCTTCGCCCAGTCGGCACCGTTGAGCGCGAAGGCGGTCGCCAGGGTGGCGTCGTCGCCGGAGAGTTCGGTGTAGGGCACCATACCGGTGAGCACAATCGATACCGCGACGTACAGGATGGTCACCACGATCAGCGATCCGAGAATGCCCCGCGGCAGATCGCGCTGCGGGTTCTTGGTCTCCTCGGCCGCGGTCGCGACCACATCGAACCCGATGAACGCGAAGAAGACGAGGCTGGCCGCGGCGAGCAGGCCGTACCAGCCGAAGCTGCTGTTACCGCCGCCGGTCACCAGGGAGAACAGCGACTGTGTCAGCCCGTGCGCTTCCTCCTGCGGCACTGTTTCGGGAATGAACGGCGTCAGGTTGGAGGCGTCGAAGAAGGTGAGCCCGACAATGATCACCAGCAGGATCACGCCGACCTTGATCGCCACGGCCACGGCCGAAACCCTCGAGGACAATTTCGTCCCCAGCGCCAGCAGAGTGGTGAGTACGGCGATCAGCAGGACCGCGCCCCAGTCGAAGGTGATTCCGCCGAACTCCACCACCGCGGCACCCTGATCGAATACCTGACCGAGATACTGCGACCAGCCCTTGGACACCACGGCCGCGGCGAGCGCGAACTCGAGCAGCAGGTCCCAGCCGATGATCCAGGCGGCGAGCTCCCCGAAGGTGGCGTAGGAGAACGTGTAGGCGCTACCGGCCACCGGCACGGTGGAGGCGAATTCCGCGTAGCAGAGCGCGGTCAGCGCGCAGGCGATGGCGGCGAAGACGAACGACAGCGAGACCGAGGGGCCGGCGACGTTACCCGCCGTCCGGGCGGTGAGGGTGAAGATACCGGCGCCGATCACGACGGCGACACCGAAGATCGCGAGATCCCAGGCGGTGAGTTCCTTGCGGAGTTTCGCGCCGGGTTCGTCGGTGTCGCGGATCGACTGCTCCACCGATTTGGTGCGGAACAGAGAATTGCGGCTGGTCGGGGTCGTCACGGCGGCCTCCTCGTCTTTCTGGCGCGTACCGGGAACGCTAGTGCACTCCCGACATATATCGGGTTATCCACGACGACAGCGCGGCAATCACGGCCCCGGCCGCGATCGCCACCAGACCGGTGATCCCGAAGTAGGCGAATTCGTCGTCCGGCGAGTAGAACCGGGCCAGCACCCCTGACAAGGTGGTGCCCAAGGCCACCGACAGGAAATAGAGCGCCATCATCTGAGCCCGGAAGTGTTCGGGCGCCAGTTGAGTCGAGACGGCCAGCCCGATCGGGGAGATCAGCAGCTCCGAGACCGCGAACACCGCCATGATGAACAGCACCACCAAGGCCGGCACCGCCTTACCCTCGGTTCCCGCCATCGGCACGAACAGCAGGAAGGCCACCCCCATCCCCACCACGCCCAAGGCGAACTTACGTGGCGTGGTGGGCGCCCGGTCGCCCAGTTTCGTCCACAGCAGCGCGAACAGCGGCGAGAGCGTGATGATCCATACCGGTTCCACCGAACCGATCCAGCTCGACGGCGCGGTCCAGCCGAAAATATTCCAGTCCATCCGTTCGTCGGAGTACACCGCGAGGACCGTGAAAATCTGCTGGAACAGCGACCAGAACACGACATTCGCGAGGAACAGCGGAACGAAAGCCCACACCCGGCTTCGTTCGAGCTGGGTGACCCGCCGGTGCGTGAGTAGAACAGCGAAGTACCCGAGCGCCGCCACGACGATGAGCCCCGTCGTGACATCGGGCAGGTTGTCGATGGTCACCAGCCCGGTCACCAGCACGAGCACGATCACCAGGATCGCGGCGAACAACACCCCCAGCGCCGGGCCCACGGCCCGGCGTGGCAGCGGGTCGGGTACGTCCCGCCCGGCGGTGCCGAGGTTGCGCCGGAACACCACGTACTGGATCAGTCCGAGCGCCATCCCCACCGCAGCCGCCCCGAAGCCCGCGTGGAATCCCCACTCGCGCTGCAGCAACCCGGTGAGCAGCGGCCCGACGAAAGCGCCCAGGTTGATTCCCAGATAGAACAGCGTGAATCCGCCGTCGACGCGCGCGTCGCCCTTCGGATAGAGGGTGCCGAGCAACGCGGACGCGTTCGATTTCAGCGCCCCACTACCCAGCGCGACGAGCACCAGACCGATGCCCACCCCCGTCAGGCCGGGGATCAGCGCGAGCGCGATATGCCCGGCCATCACCACGACCCCGCCGTAGAAGACGGTGCGTTCCATCCCGATCAGCCGGTCGGATACCCATCCGCCGAGAACCGTGCACAGATAGACGAGACCGCCGTAGGCGCCGACCAGACCGACCGCGGCGTCCTGGTCGAGCCCCAGCCCACCCTCGGTCGTGGAGTAGTACAGGTAGTAACCGAGAATCGTGAGCATCCCGTAGAACGAGAACCGCTCCCACAACTCCACACCGAACAGGTTGACCAGCCCGATCGGGTGCCCGAAGAAAGTCCGGCCGCCGACCGCCGTCGATGGTGCTTCCGACATTCTCCGACTGTGCCACGAACGGGCCCCGGTGCGTGGCATACCGCACCGAACCGATACAGCACGTTCATATGCGCCGGTCGGCGCACGCGGTTCAGGCGATCGACTGGGCGATACCGTCCAGGATGTCGTGTTCGCTGACGACCAGTTCCCCGATACCGGCCCGTTCGGCCAGTTCCGCCGCCAGTACCTCGGTGATCACCGCGCCGCCGCCGATAACGTCGACCCGGCCGGGATGCATGGGGCCGAGAGCGGCCCGCTCGTCGTGATCCATCCCGATCAGCCGGTCACAGACCGCGTTCAGCTCCGGCAGCCCGATCCGCGCCAGATGTATTTTCGCCGAATCGTATTCGGGCAGATCCAGCGCGACCGCGGCGAGCGTGGTCATCGTGCCCGCCACCCCGACCCAGGTGTGCGCGCCGTCGACCGGCACATGGGTGAACGCTTCGCGCAGCCGTTCGGTCGCGAATTCGCGCGCCGCCACCACTTGGGCGGCCTCGGGCGGATTACCGTGCAGGCACCGTTCGGTGACCCGGACACAGCCGATATCGGCCGAGAACGCCGCCCGCACACCGTCGGCGTCGCCGACCACGAGTTCGGTGGAACCACCGCCGAGATCGACCACCACGAACGGCCCGTCCGCCGGGCGCAGTTCCCCCACCGCGCCCGCGAACGACAGCCGCGCCTCCTCGTCACCGGTGATCACCTCGGCTTCGGCGCCCGGCACCACCCGGCCGAGCTCGGCGCGGGTCATCGCGAAGAAATCCTCGCGGTTCGACGCGTCGCGGGTCGCTGAGGTCGCGACCATCCGCACCCGCCGCACCTCGTGCTCGGCCATCAGCGTCACATAGTCGGCCAGCGCGACTCGGGTGCGTTCGATCGCCGCCGGATCGAGCCGCCCGGTCGCGTCGACTCCCTTACCGAGGCGCACGATCCGCATTTCCCGGTGTACATCGGTGAGTTTTGCGTCCGCGCCGATATCGGCGATCAGCAGACGTATCGAATTGGTGCCGCAGTCCACGGCGGCAACCCGGTTGCTCATAGGTCCTCTTCTGTCGGCACGTAGTGCGGCCAGTCCGCCGGGATCGCGGTCCCGCGCAACCCGTTATCGGCTGCCAGCGCCACCGCTTCGTCACCCAGTGGATTGATCCCGGGCCCCTTGGCCAGCGCGTGCGCGATCAGCACGTGCAGGCATTTCACCCGGTCCGGCATACCGCCGCCGGTGAAATCGGTACCCAGGGATTCGATTTCGTCCCGCTCGGCCAGATAGCTCTCGTGGGCGGCCCGGTAGCCGGCCGCCAATTCGGCGTCCCGGCTCAGCCGTTCGGTCATCCCCTTCATAACCCCCGCCGACTCCAACCGGCTGGCCTCGGCGGTGAGCCGTGGATCGGTGAGGTAGTACAGCGTCGGAAACGGGGTTCCGTCAGGAAGTTTCGGTGCGGTCTTCACCACCGCGGGCACACCGTCCGGTGTCCGGTAGGCGATGGCGAGTACCCCGCGCGGGGCGCGGCCCAATTGTTCGGCGACGATCTGTAGATCTCGGTCGTCGGGTGTGCTCACCTCGGTCCTTCCGGCTGCGGCGCGGGTACTTCGGGGTCCGCGGGTGGTGGTTCGGAAATACTGCGCCACAGATCGGTGTACCAGGGATCGGGTACATCCTTCGGCGCCTGCGGGTCCGGGATGGCCGGCACTTCCATACCCGGGACCTGCACGATGTAGGGGGTCTCGCCCGGCATGACCAGACGCAACCTGTCGCGGGCCTCGGACCGGATATAGGCCGGGTCCTGCTGTTGTGCGCGGCGGTCTTTCAGCCGGGCGATATCGTCGGCGAGAACCCGCCGCTCGGCCGCCAGCTGGGCCGCTTCGGCGCGCTGCGTGAAAAAGGTGCGCATCGGGACGGCCAGCGTCATCGCCAGCGCGCACACCACCATCGCCAGGATGATCGCCTTACCGGCGGAAAGCCCGAGAATCGTGCGTTCGGACCAATCCCGGGCGCCGGTTGTTCCACTCTTGGTGCGCCGGGTACTGCGCCGCACCCGTTCCGCGCCACCGTGTACTTCGGCGGCCGGCCGGCGGGACGGCGCGCGCGACATCCGGCCCCGCCCGGCCGGGCTGGTCCCGCGCGCACGCCGCTCCGCCATCTACTGCTCAGTCCTCGAAGGTGAACCGCGGGAAGGCCACATCACCCGCGTAGCGGGCCGAATCGCCGAGCGCGTCCTCGATCCGCAGCAGCTGGTTGTACTTCGCCACCCGCTCGCTACGCGCCGGCGCACCGGTCTTGATCTGCCCGCTGCCGACCGCGACGGCCAGATCCGCGATGGTGGTGTCCTCGGTTTCCCCCGACCGGTGCGACATCATCGTCTTGTACCCGTTGCGATGTGCCAGTTCGACGGCGTCCAGGGTCTCGGTGAGCGTGCCGATCTGGTTGACCTTCACCAGCAGCGCGTTCGCGGCCCCCTTGGCGATACCGTCCTCGAGGCGTTCGGGATTGGTGACGAACAGATCGTCGCCGACCAGCTGCACCTTGTCACCGATCTCGTCGGTGAGCCCGACCCAGCCGTCCCAGTCGTCCTCCGACAGCGGATCCTCGATGGAAACCAGCGGATACGCGGCCCGCAACTCGGTGTAGAACTTGGCCATTTCGGTGGCCGACCGCGCCGAACCCTCGAACTGGTACGCGCCGTTGGAGTAGAACTCGGTAGCGGCGACGTCCAGCGCCAGCGCCACATCCCGGCCCAATTTAAGCCCGGTCTTACCGACCGCCACGCTGATCAGATCCAGCGCCTCCCGGGTGCCCGCGACGTCCGGAGCGAACCCGCCCTCGTCGCCCAGGCCGGTGGCCAGACCCTTCTCCTTCAGCACCGCCTTGAGCGCGTGATAGACCTCCGCGCCCCAGCGCAGCGATTCCTTGAAGGTCGGCGCGCCGATCGGCGCCACCATGAACTCCTGCACATCCACTCCGGTGTCGGCGTGCGCGCCGCCGTTGAGGATGTTCATCATCGGCACCGGCAGCACATGCGCGTTCGGTCCACCGAGATAACGGAACAGTTCCAGCCCCGACGACTCCGCCGCCGCCCGCGCCACCGCCAGCGACACACCCAGCAGCGCGTTCGCGCCGAGCCGGGACTTGTCCGGGGTGCCGTCCAGATCGAGCAGCGCCTGGTCGACGGTCCGCTGTTCGACGGCGTCCAGGCCGATCACGGCCGGCGCGATCTCGTCGAGCACACCCTCGACGGCCTTCTGCACCCCCTTGCCGCCATAGCGCTCCCCGCCGTCCCGCAGTTCCACGGCCTCGTGCTCACCGGTGGACGCACCCGACGGCACCGCGGCCCGGGTCAGGGTGCCGTCGTCGAGGGCGATCTCGACTTCGACGGTGGGGTTACCACGCGAATCCAGGATCTCGCGAGCTCCGACCTGTTCGATGATGGCCACGAAAACAACACTCCTTCGGCTGTCGGCACGGTGATGATCAGGGAAGAGCCGTGCGGTTGCGAGCCTAATAGGCCCGCTCGCACTCAGTCCATCTGCCGCCCCGCAGCCCGCCCGACCTCTACCGATAGGCGATGCTTCCGTGCCGGAGCATTACGACGGTCGATCCTCGCCGGACAGGCGTCCTCAGACCCGCCGGCCCACGCTGTAAGCGGCGGCCCGGTCGCGAACGTCCTTCATATAGCTCTCCGACCTGTTGTAGGTGAACAGCGCCCGGCTCCAGCCCTCGGCGGTCTGCAGTGTTCCGCCGCTGGCACAGAGATAAACGCCGGCGGTCAGTGCCGCGTCGTCGATACTGTGCGGGTCGGCAATACCGTCCCCATTGGCATCCACCCCCCATTTACGCCAGGTCTGCGGTATGAACTGCATCGGCCCGACCGCCCGATCGAACACCGGGTCACCGTCGAGCTGCCCGCCATCGGTATCCCGGATCTCCGCCACCCCCGGCGACCCGTCCAGCGCGATCCCGATGATCCCCGGCTCCACCAGCCCGTCGTCCCTCACCTCGGCCCCTCGGTGCCGCCCGTGATCACTCTCCACACTCCCGATCCCCGCGAGCGTGGTCCACCCGATCCCACATTCCGGCCGCGACCTCCCCAGCACCGCCGCCGCATACCCGTACGCCTCCAGCGCCGCCACCGGTATCTCCAATACATCGGCCCGATCCACCGCCCACCCGTTCAGCAAGGCCGCGGTCCGCCCGGGAGCGTCGAGATCTATCACCGGGACCGGCGCCCCCGGCCCGGGCGGGATGCCGTCGGGAATGGGCACGAGCTCCTCCCCCGCCCCACACCCGGCGAGGAGTAACGCGACGATCGAAGCGGCGGCAATGCCGTACCTGCGGAGACGCACACCATCCATAATCCAGATCAGCTGGTGACCGGCCCGGACTGTGTCCGGTGTCCCACCCGGCCGGGCCGGCTATAGGCCGGATCAGCATCGGTTTGCCGAAACTTACCGCTCTCACCCCACATAACCTGCAGTACGATTCCGCTCGATCGCAATCGTGAGGGGGGCCGCCATGCACCGAACGGGATACGTTGTGCTGCGCGGAATATGCGCCGTGCTGGTGGCGGGGATGGCGACGACGACAGGTGCGGGGTGTAGTTCCGTAGTTCCGGGGCAGGCAGTCCGGGTCCCACCGGACCTGTCGGCAGTGGATGTGGGGAACTACCGCACGGAACCGACGGAATGGGGAACCGCCGGGGACAGGAAAGCGGCCCGTATCCGCGAAGGGCACCGGCTGGGCGACTATGCGGTTATCCCGTTCGAATTCGATCCCGCATTCATCCACCGCGTCGGCGGGAACGACGCGGTGGTGCTCGACCGCAGGGATATGTCGGGGCTCGTCGTCAACGACACATTCGACGAGGTCGCAAGCGACCTCGTGACAGGCTGGGTGCACACCTGGGCGACCGAAGGCGCATATCCCGACACCCGGGAGTTGAGCATTGCCGTGCTCATGTTCCCGGATGCCGAAGCCGCAGGATCAGCCGCTACCCGACTCGAGCACGACGATTTCACCTATAACGCCGAAAACCGCCCGGTCGAAATTCCGGAATATTCGCATTCGAAGGCGCATTGGCGGCCCGGCGTCTCCTCCCTCGGAAGTTGGACAAGCCACGATCGCTACGTGGTTTTTGCCAAGTACACCGACTTCTCCGACAAACGCGATCTACCGTCGATGGTGCGGACAACCCAGGCTTTGCTGGACGCGCAAATTCCATTGTTGGATGAATTCGAACCCACCCCTGCGGACCAGCTCGAAAATATACAACTGGATCCCGACGGACTACTCGCCCTCGCCTATCCGAAATCCGAGGAGCTGACCGCTCTCACCGGACCGTCGGGATTCTTCCGCGGACGCGGCGCCCTCCACGCACTGAGCGGATTCGAAGACTTGCGATTCTTGGACACGGGCCGGGTGACCGGTATAGCCCTGGCCGAGACGGTGGTCATGGAAAGTGAGTCCGCGGTCGGCGCGGAAGCGCTGTGGGAGATCATCCGGCCACCTGCCGACAATCCCGCCGAAGGTCGCGTCATCGAATCACCTGAAGGGATCGGAGGCAAAGTGATCTGCTTTGCCAGAGCTATGCCGCCGGGCGCGAGCCAGTCGAATTTTTGCGCGTTGCAGACCGGACGATATGTGGCACAGGTGGAGGGCTCCCAGATACAGGATCTACATCAGAAGACGTCCGCACAGTACGTCCTGTTGGCGAGTAGATAGGACGAAACAGTGACGATCCGGACGCGGCCCTGGGTCGCCGGCAGGGCTTTGCCTGTTCTCATCGCTACCGCGTCGATGATTCTGACCGCCGCCTGCGGTGCCACCGTCACGGGCGCTCCGACGCCGGGGATGACTCCGGTCGCACTGGACGGACTCGATGTCGGCCTACTTGCTACCGAACCGAAAAAGTTCGAATTGAATATCAGCACGCACTGGGATGTTTACTCACTGGAATCCCGTCGGATGTTCGAGTATTTGGTATCGCCACATCAGGTCGACCCGGATTTCAAGTACTTGGATAAAAGCGAACTCATGGTGGCAGGCGGGAACGCCGGGGCCCTGCTACCGGCGGAGTTCGGTCCGATCCTGGAAAAGAACTATTTGGTCAGCGGCGTGATCACTGCGCGCGGCAACAACAGGCCACGCGAAGGCCGGCAGATGATCACCGGGCTGATGCGGTTCGGAAACGAGGAGTATGCGCGTGCGGCCGCCGAACAATTCGGCGCGACCGCGGACACCATCTCACCTGGGCGTCTCCCCGTTCAGCTGACCGGCCACAACGATGCACACGCAGCAATTACGAGCAGCCGTGACCGCGCCCAGGTATTCGTCGCAATGGGTAGTTACGTAGTGATCGGGCTTATTGCCACACCACCCGACCGGTCAGCGCAACTCGAACCGCTTATGACCGCGTTCCTGGACCTCCAATCCTCCGCTATTTCGGACCTGACCCCCACGCCACCGGACGATATTCTCGACCAACCGCTCGACCCGGGCGGCTTGATGCGGAAAACATTGCAGAGCGAAAGTCCACCACCCGCGGCTCACGGAGGCCTCGTCGGGGTATATCCCGCGGCCGGCCATATACATTTCGAGTACGACGCGGAGGCCCTTCCGGATTACTCCCGATTCGGCGTGGACTCGGTGGCCCGCCACGAAACCATCGTCTACCGGACGGGAAGCCTGAGCCAGGCATTCGCCTTGCAGACCGTACTTTCCCGCCCCGGAAAGTACGACGAGAAGATCGCGCAACCGCCGGGCATCGCCGATGCCCAGTGCGTTATGCGCGATACGACGACGACGATGTTCGACAGTCACGTCTGCGTGCTCGTTTACGACCGCTACGTCGCTGTTATCGGCGGCTCCGGCATGAGCACCCTTGCCGACCCGGAGCTCTATCAGCGGGCTGCCGCCCAGTACACGCTACTGGCGAACAGCCGATGAGTCAGAAAAGGAGGAAGGAATGGCTTTGCCGCCAGGTGCCGTAGTCGGCGGTTACCGCTTGGAGCGAGTCCTCGGTAGCGGCGGTATGGGAGCGGTCTACCTGGGCCGGCATCCGAGCCTGCCGCGCCAGGACGCCATCAAGATCCTCAACGAACAGCTGTCCAGCGATCCCGAATTCCGGGCCCGGTTCCAGCGCGAAGCGAATCTTGCCGCCGGCCTGGACCACCCCAATATCGTGTCGGTGTTCAACCGCGGCGAGGAACACGGCCGGCTCTGGATCGCCATGCAATACGTTCCCGGTACCGATGCTTCGCAGGAGGCGCAACAGAATCCGGGGTCGATGACTCCGCAGCGAGTCCTGCGCATCATCTCCGAAGTCGGCAAAGGCCTCGACTACGCACACCGGCGCCGGCTCCTCCATCGCGATATCAAGCCGGCGAACTTCCTGCTCTCCAATTCCCCGGACGATGACGAAGAGCGCGTGCTGCTCACCGATTTCGGTGTCGCGAAGTCGGTCGAAGACGGGCAGGACCTCACGGCCACCGGGAAGTTCATGGCCACGGTCGCCTATGCGTCTCCGGAACAATTACTCGGTCAGCATCTCGACCACAGATCCGATATCTACAGCCTGGGCTGCTCGATGTTCCGCCTGCTCACCGGGCAGAATCCGTACCCGTCGACAGTGCCGGCAGTGGTGATGATGGGCCACCTCAACGAGGCCCCACCGAATATCTCCGGTGTCCGCCGCGATCTGCCGCCCGCGCTCGACCGTGTCTTCGCCAAGGTCCTCGCGAAAGATCCACAGGATCGATACAACACCTGCCGCGAGTTCGTCGCGGACGCTGCCGCGGCCCTCTCGGGGCAACCTCCGGCACAAACCCCTGTCGGCCGACTCGATCCAGTGGATTCCGGGAGATATCCTTCGCAACCGGCCTTCCCCGCTGATTCGGCCACCGTCCGCGACCGGGCGCGGCGGGGCGAAGAGTTCATCGCCACCCTGCCACGTGACAACTTCGAGGCTGCGTTTCCGAAGGCCGCGAAGAAGAACATGCTGCGACGAGTCCTCGTAGCCACGGCGGCGGCAGTGGTCGTCGTGATTGCTGTCGCGGCAGCTTTTCTCGTGCGGTCGGATGGTGGCTCGGGCTCTCCGGGAGGCGCTGATCTGGCACAGGTCCGCTCCGACCATCCTGAATTCGCCGGCAAAACCGTCGCCGCTTTCAATTACGGGAACTCATTGTTCTCGGTGGCCCTCGATGGCTCACCACAGACCGATTTTCTGCACGATATCGGTTTCCGCTACAGCGACGAGTACATCCCTGCGGATGCCAACGAGAAGTCGCCCCGTGAACTTTCGACCACCAGCTTCGATCTCAACGGCCAGCACGATGTCCTGATCGTGCTGCGATCCGACAGCGATGCGGGCAACGGCGGTCTGGGCGGGCTGCCACCCGCGTTCCTCAGGACGTCGACGAAAATCGTGGTGATCGACGATATCTCCGCCGTACAGGCCTTCCAGGTCTGGACACCGCAATCACCGGAGATTCTGGCCGAGAAGATGGTGCCGGAGATATCCGAGATACTGAGCTGACCGGGGGTTGAACATGCAGGTTGTGAAACTGATCGGATATACGGCCTGCGTCCTGGTCGTGGCCCTTACGGCAGGTTGTGGAACGAGCGGATCGGACGCGGGACCTGCGCCCGAAATCGATCCGAGCCGGCTGCGGCCGGGTAACTACCGGACGGCACCACGTACAGCAGAGGAAATTCGCCGGCCGATCAATATCGAGATATTGGAGTCGGTCCGGCTGAAGAGCATCCTGCCGGAGATATACGACATCGACCCGAAACTTGTTTTCGCCCATCTGTCTTCGGCCAAGGCGATGTATACCCCGCAGCATCCACCGACGGAGTACGACGAGGGAGTCGGCGCCAAGGATTTCGCTGTCGCGGTTCCGGGTTTGATCGCGGGCGCGGCGGCCAGTGGTCAGCGGAGGGAAAGTTCGCCGCTGGGGCGAAACGCGACCATCAAACTTCTCCGGTTCGCCAACGCATCCCAGGCTGCGCATGCCGCGGATCTTCTGGCGGCGGAAGCTCGGGACGATCTGAAGGGACCTGTCGAGATACCCGGGTACCCTGCGGCGCGCGCGGCCGTATCGAAGTTCGACAGCGTGATGTCATGGGTTCCACACGGCGAGTTCATGACCTACACCTATGTGGGCATGGGCGTGGACATCCCCCCGGATCACCGTCCACTCATCGACCTCACGAAACGGCTGCTGGATAAGCAAGTTGAGAATCTGGCCGGGTTCCGGCCCACTCCGCTGGACAGAGTCGCCGAGTTGCCGGTCGATATCGACGGTTTGCTGACGTATGCCTTGCCGCCTACGGACGACGTCATCCCGGAATCGGTTGTCACAGCTCAGGTAGCACGGCAAATGGTGGACCGGCCAGATCTTGCCCGGCGCGCATTCGAGGATGCGCGAGTCGACCTGGTCGTGCGTGGCGGGCCCACGATCTATCGGACGGCCGACTCAGCGGCCGCCACCCGACTGCAGGCTCATTTCGTCTCGCAGGTCGATCCGGAATACCACCCGGTGGATCCACCCCCCGGATTCCCCACGGCGAATTGTGTTCAGAATTCCAGCTTCACGAGTTGGCTCGAATGCATTTTCACCAGTGGCCGCTATACCGTGACTCTCGAAGGACAGCAGCTCCAAGACCTGCATCAACAGGTATCGGCGCAGTATCTCCTTCTGCAGCACGCCGAGTAGCGGCCGTCGAAAAAGTATGTCCCGAACATAATTCGTTCGGGACATACTTCCTGGCGACCACCGTTTCGAAAGCCGGCGGATGCGTCAGAGCCAGCGTGCGGCGTTGCTCTTATCCGTGGAGGTCATGTTGACCGCGCCGTCCTCGACGACCTTCGCGATCCGCTCCATGATGTCCATGAGCTGGTTGTGGGCATCGTCCCAGCGCAGCTGCTTGGCGCGGTACGCGTCCTTCGCCTCACTGGTTTCCCAGGATGCGGCCAGCTGATTGACGTAGTTCTCGAGCTCGGTCTGAGTTTCGGTCAGCCGGCCCTTCGCGGTCCGGATTTCCCCGGCCATGGCCATCAACCGGCCTTCGGAATACTGTACTTCCGACATGTCATCTACTCCTATGAGGCTTGCGGTGAAAGGTGGGACGTCAGATGTTCAGGCTCGAACCCAACTCCGACGACAGACCGGAGTTGTGGAAGGCTTCCTCGTTCGCCTGCTCGGCCTCCGTGTAGCCCTTACCGTTCTCACGGATCAGCGTCGCGATCTCCGCCAGCACGTTGTGAAGTTTCTTCGACTGATCGTCGTAGTCCGTCATCACCTTGACGAAGGTGGCGGCGGCAGTGCCCTTCCACTGTCCCTGCGAGCCCGCCACAATATTGCGGACATTGGTGAGCTCACCCTGCAGCTGCCCGTTGACGGTTTCGACATGCTTGGCAGCGACCTCCATAGCCGCGAGGTCGGTAGTGACGTTGCCCGCCATGGGTCCTCCTTCTAGAGAGTTCGGATCCGGACCCCCTGCGTCCGCAAACGGTCCGAACTATTCCTTCATGA
The DNA here is from genome assembly GCF_040632335.1 of Nocardia sp. NPDC019395. NCBI lineage: Bacteria > Bacillati > Actinomycetota > Actinomycetes > Mycobacteriales > Nocardiaceae > Nocardia > Nocardia sp. NPDC019395. The sequence goes on along the minus strand of NZ_JBEYBT010000016.1, from coordinate 17,774 downwards.
TGATTGGACGGAGCACCCGGCCAATCGGTTCCATCGGATTTCGGAAAAAATCCCGGCGGAAGTCACGAGGTGACATTCAGCGAGGATGCGAGGTCTTCACAGATAGGTGTAATCGAGTCGTGCCCCCCTGTCTGATACTGGCATCCGATACTGATCTGGATACTGTGCTCGACGATAACATGCCAGTCAACGGTGGAACCGCCGTCCGGATGTTCGGTGTAGGCCAGGCCCGAGCGGCCGCCGAAGACCACATCGCGGCGGACCGGGGAGTACAAACCCGCTGGGCTCGTAGCGATCTTGGCTTCGAGATCGGCGGCGATCCGGTCGTAACCGGCGTCGGGGACCAGCAGCTGCTCCTGGGTGACCGTGATCCGGGCTTTGAGGCCCCCGTCCGGCTCCAGAACCAGGCGGTCGGTGGATGCCGTGGCCGGATCGGCGACCCGCCAGCCGTCGGGGACGGTGAGCGTCACGGGGCCGACAGTCGTGGAGCCGGATTCGGGTTCGTCCGAGTCGGTCTGCGTGCGTTCGGTGGTGGTCGTCGGAGCGGAAGCCACCGCCTCCGAATCGCCCCCGGTGGACATACCGATGAAAACACCTCCGGCGACCAGAACCGCGAGCGCGAGAACCGCCGCGGCGCCGACATAGAGCGGGGTCTTCGAGCGTGGCGGCTGCGTGGCGGCGGCCCGTTCCCGTAGCGGCTGTAGCCATTCGGCCTCGGCGGCCGCCGGTGGGAGGCCGGGCCGGTGTTCGGCGGGATCGGTCCGGCGGACGCGGACCAGATCCGCGCCGGCGAGTACGAGCAGCTCGGCGCGGCACAGTTCCGCCACGACCGATGCCACGATATTGAGGAAATCGGCATCCGTACGGCCGACCACGATCACCGAATCGACCTGGCAGCCGTGGATCAAACGCTCGAACAACGCACGGAAGGCGGCGATACCCCGCTCGTCCACACCGATCTCGGCAGCGGCGAGAAGTGGTTCGTGCTCGCAGAATTCGAGGCGTGGTCCCCCGTCGCTCGGCACCACCGTCGAGGCCGTGGTGGACAGTGGACCGAACTCCAGCACCACACTGCGCACATCACGAACCCGCTGGGTGGCGGTGACCGCGCGCAGAGCTATCGGCTGTACACCCACCTGACCGGCGTGCCGGGCGGCCGCGGAGTGCAGGACGGCGAGACGGTGCGGATCCCATTCGCTGGGATGCACCACCGTGAGCCGCTCGCACGGTGGTTGGATACGTAGCTGGGCCAGGGTATGTCCGAACACCGCGGCAAGGGCGTCCACCGGTTTCGGCATGCCCGGGTCGTAGGCGATGCGATCGGCGGTGATGAGCTGCACCGGCGATACCGCGATCGACGGCGGTGCCAGCGGCTCGCCCGCCACCAGGCTGCGACCGTCGCTGCCCGGCACCACCGAGGGGACGAGATCGGCATGGGTGTTGGCGCTCCATGCCCAGAGTCGTGTTTCGGTCAGCGCGATCTCGACGGCGGACATCACTGAATCGGCATCCACGAGGTCTGGATGAGCTCCGCGCCCGACCGGCCGACGAGAGTACCGCGACCGGGTGGCATCGCGCTCGGCCGGATATTGCCCAGCAGATTGCCTTCGTCCCGGCTACCGCTCATGACCAGACCCGGAGTGGCCAGATCACGCATGCGCGAGATCACCGTCTCGTACATGGCCCGGCCCGCGCCGCCGGAACGACGCGAAATGATCAGGTGCAGGCCGATATCCTTCGCGTGGGCGAGGTAATCCAGAATCTGCGCGATGGGATTACCGGTGGATCCGCTGGAGACCAGATCGTAGTCGTCGACGACGATGTACAGATCCGGGCCGGACCACCAGGAACGGTCACGCAATTCCTGCGGGGTCACGTTCGGGCCGGGCAACCGGGTCTGCAGCAGAGCGGCCAGATCACGCATGTTCTGTTTGAGGCCCTCGGCGCCGGTCGCGTAGGCGGCCAGCCGCTCCTGGGGGAACGCGCCGAGCAGGGTGCGCCGGAAATCGACCAGGATGACAGCGGCCTGATTCTGGGCGTTGGATTCGATGATGCCGCTGACGATATTGCGCAGCAGCGTCGTCTTACCGCATTCGGTGTCACCGAAGATGAGGAAGTGCGGGTTCTCGTCGAAATTGAGGACGGCCGGGGCCAGTTCGGATTCGTTGATACCGATCGGGATCGCCGCGTTGCGGCGGTCCGGTGGGCCCTGCCAGGGGCCGATGGCGCGGATGAACTGATCGCGGTCGAGTTGTTCGGGCAGCATCCGGACCTGCGGGGCCGGGCGGCCGGGGGTCATCTGCTGGAGCCGGGCGACAGCGTCGGCGACGCCGCGGCTGATGTCCTCGGGGTCGGAGGAGCCGTCGACCCGCGGCAGCGCGGTGAGCATATGCAGGCTCTCCGGTGTCATACCGCGACCCGGGCGACCCTGCGGCACCAGAGCGGCGACCTTGCGGCCGAACTCGGAGTCGGCCGGATCGCCGAGGCGCAGTTCGAGGCGGGTGCCGATCTGGTCCTTGAGCTGGGGGCGGGCCTCCATCCAGCGGGACAGGGCGATCACCACGTGCACACCGTAGGAGAGGCCCTGCACCGCGAGGTTCATGATCGCTTGTTCGAGCGGTTCGAAATCCTGGCGGATGGAGCCGAAACCGTCGATCACCAGGAAGGCGTCGCCGAACGGGTCCTCGTGGGCTCCCGCGGCGGCCTGGCTGCTCGCCGGGTCGCTGGCCCGCATCCGGCGGAATTCGGTCATCGATTCGATGCCGAGCTGGCGGAACCGCAGTTCGCGGGTGCGGACGATGGAGGTCATCTCCGCGATCGTGCGGCGGACCTTGTCCTGGTCCAAGCGGCCGGCCACCGCGCCGACATGCGGGAGACCCTCGAGGCTGGCGAGGGTACCGCCGCCGAAGTCCAGGCAGTAGAACTGCACCTGTTCGGCAGTGTGGGTGAGCGACATCGCCATGATCAGCGAGCGCAGCATGGTCGATTTACCCGACTGCGGGCCACCGACCACGGCGACGTTGCCGCGGGCGCCGGACAGGTCCACCACCAGCGGGTCGCGCCGCTGGTCGTAGGGGCGGTCGACGATACCGATCGGTGCGCGCAGACTGGCGACCGCGCTGTATTCGCCGGTGAGGATCGAACGCGGGACGAGTTCGTCCAGCGGCGGGGCGGCATCCAGCGGCGGCAGCCAGATCGCGTGGGCGGGACGGCCGTGCCCTCGGATCCGGGCGGCGATCATGCCCAGGTTGGAGATCTGCTCGCCGTCCTCGGCCAGGGGTTCCGGCTCGTCGATCGGCTCGGGGGCGAGCGGAAGCCGGTCGGCGGCACGGAATTCGACGTGTTTGGCCAGGAACGGCCGTGCGGTGATATCGATTTCACCGGCGCTGGTGGCTACCGAGATATCGCGCTGTGGCCCGCTGCCCACATACGGCCCCGACACATAGGAGGCCTGGAAGCGCTGGATTTCGCCCGAATCGGATTTCAGATAACCGCCGCCGGGAACGCCCGGCAGATTGTAGGCGTCGGGAACGCCGAGAACCTGCCGTGATTCGTTGGCGGAGAAGGTTTTCAGGCCGATCCGGTACGACAGGTGCGATTCCAGGCCCTTGAGTTTGCCTTCCTCCAGCCGCTGTGAAGCGAGGAGTAGATGCACGTGCAGTGAGCGGCCCAGGCGGCCGATCATCACGAACAATTCCGCGAAATCGGGGTGCTGGGTGAGCAGCTCGGAGAACTCGTCCAGGACCACGAACAGTGCCGGCAACGGCTCCAGCTCGGCGCCGGCGGCCCGCGCTTTCTCGTACTCGGAGACATTGGCGAAGTTACCGGCCTGGCGCAGGACCTCCTGGCGGCGGTTCATCTCACCGGCCAGCGCGTCCCGCATACGGTCGACGAGGTCGGCTTCTTCCTCGAGGTTGGTGATAACGGCCGCGACGTGCGGTACCCCGTCGAGCCCGAGGAAGGTCGCGCCGCCCTTGAAGTCCACCAGGACCAGATTGAGCTGATCCGGCGAATGGGTGGCGAGCAGGCTGAGCACCAGGGTGCGCAGGAACTCCGATTTACCGGAACCGGTGGCGCCGATGCACAGACCGTGCGGACCCATACCGGATTCGGCGGCTTCCTTGATATCGAGAACCACCGGCAAACCATCGGCGCCGACACCGAACGGCACCCGGAGACGCTCGCGGCCGTAGCGGGGCCGCCACGCGCTCTCGGGGTTGAAGGAGCCGAGATCGCCCAGCCCCATCAGCTGGGCCCAGGTGTTGATGGTCTCGCCCTCGGTCACCTCGATATCGCTGCTGCGCTGTGTCGCGGCACGGTACGGAGCGAGGCGGCGGGCCACCTGCTGGGCCTGCTCCCGGCTGAGCCGGTCGATCAGCGCGAAACGTTCCTGGTTACCGGTGGCACCCCGGCCCAGGCATTCGCCGTTGCGGATGGTCAGCGCGATACCGCGGGAGACCGCCAGCCGGGGCGCGTAGCCGCAGAGGTCGATAACGGTGACGCCCTCGTATCCGGATTCGCGCAGCTGATCCTCCTCGGCCTCGAGCAGGCCGCCGTCGACGACGATCACCACATGCACCATGGCGGAGTTGGTGGGCTGATTGCGGGAGTAGCGGACCCGGTTGGCGAGGATGGGCGCGAGCCCGGCCATCGCCTCCCGGATCGAACCGAAGTACATCCGCTGGGTGCCGACACCGTCCTGCGCGTCCGGGTGCTGGGTATGCGGCAGCCATTTTGTCCACTCCCACTCCGCGCTGGTGTCGGGGCCGCAGACCACCGCGAGGAGCACCTGGTCGGGGCCGTGGAACATGGCCAGCTGGACCAGCATCGCGCGCACCATATCGCGGGCTTCGGCGCGGTCGCCGTCGAGCGCGATGGTGGCGAAACCCTTCACCGCGACAGCGGTGGGCAGATCCGGAACCGTGGAGTGGGCCCGGACGAACCGGCGCAGCGATACCGCGGCGATCGGTTCCAGCTCCTCCACCGGACCGGTTTCCGGCGCGACCAGGCGGGTGGCCAAGCGCTGGCCGCCGATCCCGATGCGCACATGACAGAAGTCCTTATCGCTGGGCCGGCGCTCCCACATCCGCGAGGTGCCCGCCAGCATCCAGATCAGGCCCGGTTCCGGGTGGCTCCATTCGACCGCGGCGCGCTGCTCGGTGGCGGTGACGTCGACATCCTTGCGGACCTGGTCGAGGTAGCGCAGGTAGTCTTTGCGGTCCTCATTGGCTTCGGCCGCCTTGGCGCCTTTACCGTTGCCCTGACCGGCGAACATGCCGACCATCGAGACCATCATCATCATCGGGAACATCAGCGACATCGGGTTGGAGGCGATACCGCCACCCTGGGTGAACATCAGCGCCATCATCCCGACCATGCCGATGATCATCACCACCGGCATGAGCTTGCCCAGCAGATTTCCGGGGGTTACCCGGGGGATTTCGGGCGGCGGCTGCAGCGTCACCTCACCGCCTGGAGTCCGCGGGACTTCCCGGCGCGCGCGCCGCTGAAACCGAACCGTGGTCATCGAGCGAGATCCCCCTTGTGGCAATGCGATGTTCGGGCTCAGTGTAGAGGCAGGCGCGAACATGTCGTACAGTTCGACCTGCATTCTGCTGGCCATGGGGTGGGCACGCAACCCGCGCGATCGGCCGGTGGAATGTGGGAAACAGCAGGGTAGCGAACCAACTTGGGGGAAGCGTGACGCATGCGCGACTCGACCATATGGAGGAAGATTCCTCGCGGGGTATAGTCCGCGCACCGGATCTCACCAGGGTCACCATTCTGGCCAAACACACCCAGGTCGATATGGCCATACCGGTCGATGTGCCGGTGGCTCTGGTCATTCCCAGCGTCGTCGATATGGTCGCCGCCCACAGCCGCACCAATGAATTCGACAATCAGGGCGAACGGTTCGAACCGGCCGATTGGGTATTGGCCCGGATCGGCCAGCCGCCGCTGTCGAACTCGCTGAGCCTGGGCGACCAGGGCATCCGCGACGGTGAGTTGCTGATGCTGGAGAACTCGGCGAATACGGCGCCCACGCCGCTGTTCGACGACATCATGTACAACGTCGCGGTCGCCGACGCCGAACATTTCCGCGGCTGGAATCCGAACACCGCGCGGATCACCGGATCGGTCCTGGCCGCCTTCGCCATGGTGGCCGGCTGCACCGGATTGCTGACCGCGCCGGACGCGCTGCCGGGCTGGATCACCGGGGCGATCGCGCTGGGCGTGACGGTGCTGCTGGTGGTGGCGGCGATGATCCTCAGCCGCGTCTACGGGGATCCGAAGACCGCGCTGGTGCTCGGCGGCTGCGCGCTCCCGCTTTCCTTCACCGGCGGCATGCTCATCGTGCCGGACCACTACGGCTGGCCGAATCTGCTGCTCGGGGCCACATTGTTCGGGGCCACGGCGATTCTGGCCTGGCGGGTGACTGGCGTCGGGCTCGGACTGTTCATCGGCGCCGGTACGGTCGCCATTTTCGCGGTGCCCTCGGCGCTGGTCGGGCTGCTCACCTCGCAGCGGCTCGAAGCCGTCGGTGCCGTGGTGGCAGCCGTCGGGCTGGGCGCGCTGTCGCTGGCCCCGCGGATCTCCATGATGCTGGCGAAACTGCCGCTGCCACCGGTGCCCTCCCCCGGCACCCCGATCGACCCCACCGAGGACGACCCGGACGATCACCGCGCGCTGCCGACACTGGACGCGCTGCATGCGAAATCGGCGCGGGCACGCACCTACCTGAGCGGTCTGGTCACGGCGACGGCGCTGGTCACGGTGGTCGGCGCGCTGGCGGCCACCGATCCGGACTACGGCGGCGTCTACTGGCAGGGCATCGCCCTCGCGCTCGTCTGCGCGGCGGTGCTCATGTTCCGCAGCCGGACCTACGCCGGCGCGGAACAGGCCGTCATCCTGATCGTGGCCGGAGCGTCGATTCTGCTGGTCATGCTGGGGGCTATGGCATTGGTGTCCGATCTGCCGCTGGCTGCGTTCGGGGCGGCCCTGGTGATGGTGATCGCGGCACTGATCCTGGGCATCATCGTGCCCAACCAGTCGGCGACCCCGCCGATGCGGCGCGCGGCCGAACTGATCGAATACGCGTTCGTGGCCGCCGTGCTGCCGCTCGTGTTCTGGGTGGCGGATTTCTACTCCCTCGTCCGCGGACTGTGAACCGGGGGATCCGCACCGCGGCCGTCGCCGCGGTGCTGGGGATGAGCGCATCGCTGGGGTTCGGCCATCCGGCTGCCTTCGCCGACCGGCCACCGGCCGTCGACCCGGGCCAGCTGCCGTCCGGCGATTCGGCGAAACCGACCGAACCTACGGAGCGGAAAGCCAATACCCCCTGCAACAGCACGGTATCCGGCGGCGAGGGCCCGACCGTACCCGGCGCGCAGGCGGCACTGGATCTACCGCATGCCTGGCAGTTCTCCCAAGGCGCGGGCCAGGTGGTCGCGGTGATCGATACCGGTGTCGCCCGGCATCCGCGGCTGCCGGGCCTGCGGGCCGGTGGGGATTACGTATCCAACAGTGGTGACGGCACCGAGGATTGCGATGCGCACGGCACCCTGGTGGCGGGCATCATCGGGGCCACCCAGGTTCCCGGTCAGGGCTTTTCCGGTGTGGCGCCGGCCTCGACCATTCTCTCGATCCGGCAGACCAGCGATAAGTACGTGAAGGCCGGTAGCAACGCCACGAAATCGCCGGAGGACCTCTCCAAAGAGGGCTACGGCAATGTCTCGACCATGGCCCAGGCCATCCGCCGGGCCGCGGATATGGGTGCGACGGTTATCAATATCTCCGAGGTCGCCTGTAGTTCCAGCCCGATCTCGGACGGCTCACTCGGCGCGGCACTGAACTACGCGGTCCATACGAAGAATGCTGTGGTCGTCACGTCGGCCGGCAATACCGACAATGACAATTGCAAGGGCAACACCAGCATCGTGGATCCCCTCGATCCCGCCGCGGATCCGTGGAGCAAAACGACCGTCAATGTCACTCCTTCCCGGTACGACGATCTCGTGCTGTCGGTGGGCTCCATCAACGCCGAAGGCGCGCCGTCCGAGTTCACTGTTCCCGGGCCCTGGTTGAGTGTCGCGGCGCCCGGCGAGAACATCGTTTCGCTCGACGCAGTCGGCACCGGTGTCATCAACGGCACGGTCGGCGCCCAGGGCAACCAGACCATCGCCGGCACCAGTTTCGCCGCCCCCTACGTTTCCGGCGTTGTCGCGCTGGTTCGCTCCCGTTTCCCCGAACTGTCCGCCGTGGAGGTTATGAAACGGATTCAGGCCACCGCGCACGCCCCGGCCGAAGGCTGGAATCCGTACGTGGGATACGGCGCGATCGACCCGGTCGCGGCGCTCACCAACGAGGTTCCCGGCGAGCTGCGTCCGAAGAAGCCGAACCCGGCGGTGAACAAACAGCTCGCGATACCCGCGCCACCCACGCCACCGGACCACACCGCACGCAACGTGGCGCTCATCGGCAGCGGGATCATCGGCGGCAGCCTGATCATCGGCTATCTGGCGTCGTTCCCCACTCGGCGCCGCTTCGGAGTCGGCGAAGACGACGCCTGACGGGTTCTCCGGACAAGATCAGCTCAGCCAGCCCTGCTGGTTGCGTTGCTGGAAGTAGAGATCGTCCGCGTCGATATCGTCCTGGGAGATCTCGCGCCGGGCGGTGGCCGGCGGGGAGGCCTGCTGCCGGGGCCCCGGTGACAACGGGCGTATTTCCGGGCGGGGCGCCGCCTTCGGTGCGGCCCGGCGGACCGTGCCGATACCGTGCTGCAGGCGCCGGACGATCTCGTCCGGCGTGCCGGGGGCGAGGGTGAATTCTTCACCGCCGTGTTTGACCAGCAGGTATCGCCCGTCCTGCGGGAGCAGATCCATCCAGTGGAAGCCGTGCGGGTTGCCGGTGGGGCGGGAATCGATGGCGGGGCCGGCGAATATCCCGATCTCGCCTACGCCGGAGCGTGGGCGGCGCATGATCCGGTTGATCGCCTCGGTACGGGACACCCTGGTCGGATGCTGCGCGTATTCGACCTTTCCGATATCGGCGCGGGCGCCGCGGACCGCCGGATACCTGCCCGGTGCGCATCGCGGAAGATACGAGACGATCCGGGCGGCCAGTTCCTGCGGGGCAAGGGTTTGCAGGTCGATATCGGCGCCGTATTCCTTTGTGGGGCCGGGATTTTGGAAGGCGAGCGTGGCGTGCTCACCGGCGATACCGGCATGCATCCGCACCACGCGTTCGAAACCGCGGTCGTAGAACCCGTGCACTTCGATCCGGACCTGCGGTTCCAGCAGGGTGCGCAACGCCAGGTACAGCCCCTCGTCCGCGATCGCTTCGAGCCGCTGTTCCGCCGCCGCCCGGACCCGCTCGTATTCCTCGGCGGTCGGCGGTGTTTCGGTGGGCCCCAGCGGCAACACCCGGATCGGATACGGCAATCTGTCGCGTTCGAAAGATTCCACGGCCTGAATGAATGTCGCGCCCTCCAGGCGCCACCGCAGGCCGTTCACCCGCCGATCACCCCACCCGGTGGTAGCGCCGGTGGCTGGGTGCCGAGCAGTTCACTGCCCCGGTCGTAGATCAGGTAGTCGGGGATCTCGTGCTCGTCATCGTCGTCACCCCTGCCGCCGCGCGCGCCGGGCGACATCATGCCGGGCATTCCGGTGCGCCCGGCACGGTTACTCGTACTGGCGGCGGTGGTGGCCGGTGTTCCGGCCGCCGGTTTACCGGGGCCGCCCGGCACGGTCTGCCCGGGTATGAGCGGGGCGGTGGTCTGCGGGGTACCGGCGGGTGTACCCGCCGGGGTGCCAGGGGGTGTCCCGGGTGTGGTCGGGGTGCCCGTGGTGGTGGACGGTGTCGTCGGCGTGGTCGACTGCGGGGTGGTCGACTGTGGTGTTGTCGACTGCGGGTTGGTGCTCTGCGGTTCGGTGGGGGTCTCACCCGTGGGCTGCTGACCCGGGTCTTCCGGGTTCGTACCTGTATCGGTGCTGGTGCCGTTATCGGTATCGGTCCCGTTGGTGTTCGGACCCTTGGGATAGTCGGTGCCCGGGGGTTTGCTGCCGTCGTCGACGGGTTTCACCGGCTCGGGCAGGATCGGGGTCTGGCGGTCCACTTCTCTGGCGCCGGGCACGTAATACTGGGTCATCACCGTGCGAGCGGTTTCCTGAGCTTCGTTGGCCCGGTACTCGGGGGTCTTGAACATATCGGTGGGCAGCCAGTTGGTGACACTGTCCTGCCAGGTCTCATTGTCCGGTTTACCCACCGACGCCTTGGCCTGGGCGAGATACCCTTCGATCAGGTCGAGGCCGTGCGCGACGATCTGGAAACCCGCGGCCAGCGAGGTGAACGAGGTACTGAACTCCCGAACCCCACTGACAGCGGCGGCGCCGGACTGCCCGTTCCACCCGGCCTCGAGATCTGCGTTCACACCGTCGAGAAATTCCTTGTTGGCTTCGCGCGCTTCTGTTGTCAAACCCCGCCATGCATCGGCCTTGTCGTTGATGAGGGCCGCATCCACCCCTTGAAGCGCGTCCCAGATCTGCTGGTGCGTCATGGCCGGGAAACCGTCTTCCTCCAGGATGGCAGGTGGTCCGAATTGCCCACCGAATTCGCTGGTCAGCCCCGCCCATTCTCCATCGACAATCTGCCGATCCTGCTCCCATTTGGTGTGTTGATCGTTGATTACCTGCTGGTCGGTTGCTTTGTTCTTTTCCGCCTCATCGGATCGCCACCAAACCATGATCAAACCCCCGCATTACCCAAAGCGCTGGACGTCGACTGATCTGTTTCTTCTATCTTGCGGCAGGCCAGCTCGAACGTTTCCTTCATCAGGGTCACGATATCGATTGCCATCTGCAAACGGTTCGCGGCAGAGTCTGGATCCTCAACAGCCTTGCGGGCGAACTTGCCGCGCAGGGCCTCTGCTGATCGAAGTGTGCCGAAACCGGATACGAAACTCAGGCTGTCGGTCCGTCGAAGCATACCGTCGAGCCGATCGAGAAAGGTATCGCAGCGGGCGACGAGCTGACCACCGATGCCTTCTTCCATACGAAGCTCGCCATTCTCTGCCTGGGTCTTGAATGTCTGCCATTGTTGCAGCATGGTTGCCTGCGGGACAGGCTGTTCGTTCTCACTCATGGCCCAGATCCCCCCTGATTTCGCACCTATGAAGTCGACTCGATTTCCAGCTCACCGACTAGCTCACTTCGGCAGGAACGGCGCCAGTGTCTGCGCGTGCTCAACAGCCAATCCGCAGGGTGGCGATTCAGGTAGCGAATCACGCTGGCTGTAACGCCAATCGACGTACACGGTCAGCATGCCCATTTCCATAGGGAGACTGACGTAACAGCGGCGGATAGGGTCTGCCTGACCGCTGGGATAGAAGGTCAGACCGGAGCGGTCGTTGATCTGAACCGGTTCGAACCCCTCGACCGTGGTGTTCTGGCGGACGTCATCCTGTGAGTAGGTGGTTGCTCCGACCCCGATGTAGTAGGGCCCATCAATTGAGTCCCAAGCGCACATGCGCCACACGGCTTTATCTCCGGGCGCATCGAAGTCGGTGTCCTTACTGGCCGGATCCGCTCCAGTGGCTCTCAAGGCTTCATCCGGGAGTTCCGAGCACGGATTCCATTCGACGTGCTGTTCCCGGCTGGTGGTACTCGCCCCCTCCGCCGCCGGTTCCTCACCGGCTGGGCCACATCCGGCCACCAGCCCGACTGCCGCCGTCGTGACCACGGCTTTCCCCACGACCCCTGCGTACTTTTTACTCGCGGCGCGCATGCCCCTCCTGCCCTGCGTGTGAACGATCCACACGAATCAGCCCTCACGATACAGTCTCGCGATCCTGCCAGATACGGCAACGGGATGGTGCGCACTCGCCACCGGCTCCCACCCGTGATCCCGGCGGACACGATTTTCGAGCCCTGAGAGATGGGCCGCGGAATCAGGCGGAAGCGGACCCACTGTTCCGGAGTCCGGCCGTGAACGCCGCCCAGTCGGTGAGAGTGAAGGTCAAAGCAGGACCAGCTGGATTCTTCGAATCCCGTACGCCGACGCTCGTATCGTTCAGCCAGGCCACCTCAACGCATTCTCCGGTCGAATCGCTGCGAGAGGATTTGAACCATCGGGTGTCGGTCAGGCCAGCAGTCATTGCTCGTATCTCCTTGCTACCTGCCTCAGCAGATCCCTCGATTGGCACTCCCCCAGTGTGGCCTCCCGGACGGACTCATGGATGCCGCGGTAGATCTTCAAGTCCTCGTCACTCTCGAAGAACATTGTTCCCATCGTCGTTTCGGTATGCACCACCGGCGGCTCGTTGCCGAACTCCCGGCTGCCGGTGGGGAAGTCGAGGATGATGTAGGGCAGAACCGGGCACCAGGTTCCGGGGATCCCTGCGGCGAACGGCAGTATGCGCACGCTGATGTTCGGGCGAGTGCTCATATCGGCGATATGCCGTAGTTGGCGGCTCATGGTTCCGGCCGATCCCACTCGGATGTGCAGGACACTCTCGTGTATCAGGAACTCTGCGTGTATCGGGCGGTGCTGCCTGGTAAGAATTGCCGCCCTTCGCATCCGCAGAGCCACCCGTTGTTCGACGTCTTCCGGAGTATCGATCGGAAAGAAGGGCCGCACCACGTGCCGCGCATACTCCAGGCTCTGCAGCAGGCCGGGCACGATCGAGGAGTGGTAGATGTGCAGTTCCGAGGCGGCAGACTCGAGCTCCAGATAGGCAGCGAATCCCGCCTTGATCAGATGTGTACCGGCCCACCACGATTTCGTAGAGGATTGCTGCGCAAGGTTTTTGAGATCATCGATCTGCTCGTCGTCGAGTTCGTACAGTCGCCCGAACTCGTCCACGTCTCGCAGTTTGACTTTATCGTTGTGCCCCTTCTCGATTCGGATGACCGAGGTTTTGCTCATCTCCATTTCCCGTGCCGCTTGCTCCAGCGTGAACCCCACACCCTGCCGGGCTTCGCGTAGCGCGCGACCCAGTTGCCGGCGCGGCAGCGTTGAACCGGGCTGATCGTCTCTGGCCACGAAATCCCCTTCCCCTATCGGTACGAAACGGCCCAGGATCCGGTCCGATTCGTACCTTCGTGATGGGCGGAACGTTCCGGTCTCTGGAGTGTCGGCCTATTTGAATCGGACTGTCCCGCTGAGCCGTTCGAATACGGCCTGCCGCGAGCAACATAACCATATGGCCGAACCACACGGAAGCCCCCTGACCAGGCGACTACGGCAGCTCCACGGCGGCAGTTCCCTGGTGGAACACTCCCCACCCGACACCGCCCGGATCAAGTCCCCGACAGGCGCTCCTCCGAGTCGAACCCAGCACGACTCCCCGGCCGGGCCGACCGGCGGGACACGGGACGCCGTGCTGGGTGAATGGCGCGCCGTCTGGCGGCGGGACCAGCAGCGGATCCGGATCATCCGGGTACGCCATATCTCCGGCGACCGGACATTGCTGGCGGTCACGGACCCGGATACCGCGCCCGATCTCGCCGATATGCGGGAACGGTTTCCGGAACTGTCCGGACTATGGGATGTGATCCGGCATCAGTTCTGGGCGCAGGCGTCGCAGGACGCGATCCGATGAGCCCGATCCGCTACCCCGACCCCGAATCCATCGACGAGATCACCGCCCACTATCTGCTGTCCACGCCCACCAGTCTGATGCCGATGCTGTACGGATTCCGGTTCGACGGCGAGGCTATCGACGCCGAATGCGCTGCCGTCGACCTCGCCGGTGACCGCGGCGAATACGAACCCAACCCGATCCACCTGCGGGCCGCGTACCTGCGCACCGCCCTCGGCCCCGGAATGTTCGGATTCGGGTTCGTATTCCTGGTGTTCGCCGATCAGCTCGACGACCGGCCGGAGAACCGGCACATCCCAGAACAGGTCCGGGTGGCGGCCCGGCAACTGCCTGGTGCGGACGATCTGATCGTCGCCGTCGTGATGGACGCGGCCGGGCGGCAGTGGTGGGCCGTCGCCGACCGGTACCTCACCGAACTGGACCCCGTCCGCGTCCACATTCCCGCGGTGCGGCCGGACCGATGGCGGCTACCCGGCACGCTCGACGCCTCCCTGTGGACCGCCGCACTCGCGCTCGACGAAACGAACCACCCGCACCTGCTTCGACTGCGGAGTGCGCAGCCCGAAATGTGACTCCGCCGCGCGCCGGGGACCGGATTACCCGAGCCGGGCCGAACCGGCTCAGCCGGAAACCATTCGAGCCGTCCTTACTCTTGTGCTCGGGCGGCGCGAACTACTTCGGCGAAGCGACCGGCTGATCCGCCGGCGACGGGTCCGGTGCGACACCGTCGTGGGCGACCATGGCCTCTTCCCGGCCCAGCGTCGGCCCGGAAGCCAGGAGTCCGACGATCGGCCACGGTGCGGGTTCGGCTTTCTCCGGCATCCCCAGCGCCTTCACCGCGTCACCGTTCTTGATTCCGAAACGCACGCCGGTGTCGGCGATATAGAAGACGCTGTCCTTGCGTCTGCTGTCCGGCTCGATACCGGTGGTCTGCACATAGGCGCCGGTGCCCGGGGCGATATAGGTCGAGTCGACGTTCTGGCCCGAGCCGTCGGCCTGGGCGAGCGGGACGAGTTTCGCCTTGTCCGGCATCGGCAGGCTCACTCCGGTGATCACCTGCAGTTCGGCGCGAGTGCCCGTGTTCTCGCCCGCCGCCGGGATCGGTTTCCACGACAGGCAACTCACCGGCTGGTCCATGGCTTCGAGGACGCTCGGCGCTGCCACCGGGTAGGTCTGCACCTGGAGGGCCGAGGACATGTTCACCCGGCTGCGCTGAGCCTGGTCGATGGTGTAATCGCTGGAGGTCTGCGGGTTCGCGTTGCGAACGATATCCGCGGTCAGCGGGGAGATCGGCTGCAGACCGTCGGCGAGCACCGCGTAGAACTCCTGCGATGTGCCCACCTGCACGACCTCGCCGATCCGGTGATCACCGATCTCGTAATCGGGGACACCGCCGGGATCGGCGATCGGCGGGGCGATGATCGGCAGCACCTCGGGAATCGCGTTGATCAGGCCCTCGCTCACCGGCCGCGGTGTCGCGCCGGTGATACCCAGGGCGTCGGTGACCGGCCGGTCGCTCATATCGACGCGGGCACGTTTGTTGTCGTAGACGAGGTAGGTGTGCTTCTCCCCCTGCACCAGCAGCGCCTTACCGGGAGCGACAGCCGAGGCCTTCACGCCGAGTTCGAGACCGCCGGCCAGTACCGAAGTCGTCCGATCCTGGCTGCCGTCGTTCTTCAACACGTCACAGACGGTCCACGGGCGCCCCGTGCCCTCGGAGTCGTAATGGATCGCGCTGGGCGCCCCCGGAATACCGATCAGCGGACCGCGCGGCTTCTTGCCGACCTCCGACTCTTTGACGATCGCCGCTTTCGGCGCGTCACCGGCGGCCAGCCGGGCCGACGCCAGATTCAGCGCCGGATGCACGACATCGTTGAGAACCACGTAGACAGAACCGGATTCCTTGCCGATGAGGATCTTGTTGTCACCGACCTTGTCCTGCGGACGCAGCAGAGCAAGCACACCGCAGCCCGCCAGCACGACGATGGCGAGAACCAGGCCGACCACATACGCGCGCACCTGGGAACGCATGGGATCGTGCAGCATCCGCACGTCCCGCCGCACAAGCGCATGCTCCATACGGCGGACCAAAAAGTTGTAGCCGCTGATCTGCCACCGGGTAGTGGGCTTTGAAGGCATCGTATTCCCCCGAACTGTGCTCTGGCTCGCGGAACACAGTACAGTTCCCGGGGACGTAGTTCAGCTCGGCCGCTGATAATCGGCCGACACCGGGTACCTGGGGGACTCATTATGGCCGTTCCAGCCACAACGGGAAGCAGGCGGAACCTGCTGTTCGGGCGTATCTCGATGCCCAACCTGCTCATCGCACAGGTACTCGCGCTCGTCGCAGCGACGGTGGTTCTGGTCGTCGGGCTGAATCCGTTGATCGCGCTGGGAGTCGCGATCGTGGTCGGGCTGATCCCGCTGATCCCGATCGGCCGGCGCGTACTGCTGGACTGGATCGCCACCTGGTGGAACTACCGGGCGCACCGCGCGTACCGGATCGGCGACAGCGACGATTTCCGCGGCCCCGACGATCGCTCACTCGGTTTGTACTGGGACGAGAGCCGGGTCGTCGCGGTGGTCGAGGTGCTGCCGCCGCGCGGCGGGCTCACCCGGATCGACACCACCGCGGTGCACGCCTCGCATCTGCTGCCGATGGCCGAACTGGCGACCTGCCTCGCTCAGCACGACATCCTGCTCAGCGGTATCGATATCATCAGCCACGGTCACCGCAGCCGGTCCGGTACACCGGCCGGCGCCATCTACGAATCACTGCTGGGCCCGCTACCGGCGACGGCGCATCGCACCGTATGGCTGGCGATCGGCTTCGATATGGTCAACTGCCC
Organism: Nocardia sp. NPDC019395; assembly: GCF_040632335.1. Lineage (NCBI taxonomy): Bacteria > Bacillati > Actinomycetota > Actinomycetes > Mycobacteriales > Nocardiaceae > Nocardia > Nocardia sp. NPDC019395. Next base: position 1,328 of record NZ_JBEYBT010000016.1, on the reverse strand, counting down.
CGGCGCGGCGGCCCGGCGCGGCGGCGGGGACGAGGGAGCCGCGCGATCGGTGACCATCGCGACCCAGCGGATCGTGCGCACGCTGGAGGACGCGGGCTGCCTCTCCCGCGTGCTGACCGCCTCGGAGATCCGCTCGGCCGTCCGCCAGGTCATCCACGGCGCCGACGCGCGCGAACTCACCCATCGGTGGCGGTACGCCGAACTCGGCAACAGCGTCAACATCGGGGCGGCGATCGACCCGAAACAGCTGGGGTCGGAGATCCTCTCGCAGCTGTGGGTGGCGGAATCCCGGGGGACCACGGTGGCGGTCCGGCTGCGTCCCGGAACCACCGCGGAAACCGTGCACATCGGGGCGGCCTGGCGATCGACGCTGCGGGAACTACCGGAGAAGACGAAAACGAAGAATATGGTGTCGGTGAACGGCCGGCACCGCGACAGCCTGCTGGCCCACCTGCCGATCGGTATCCCGGACCGGGAGGATGTGGTGCCGACGGCCGAATATCCGATCGAAGTGCTGGACGCGCTGGCGCTGCCGTCGTCGGGCTGCGGGCAGTTGATCGGATCGGACGACGAGGGCAACGGGGTGGCGCTGCGCATCGTCGGCGCCGGTATCTCCGCGGTCTATGTGGCCGGCGAACTGTATCTGGCTCAGCAGCTGGTTTTCCGGGCTCTGGCTGTCGGTGAGCGCATCCTGGTGCGCACGGACCGGCCGCAGGCCTGGTACCAGCTGATCGAGACGATCGGGAACGCGGAACGCCTGATGCTGGCGGTGGAAACCCACCAGTCGGATGCCGGGTTCACGGCGACGGTGGTGGACGGGGTACTGGCACCGGCGCCGCACGCGGGTATCACCACGATCTACGTAACCGGCGACCCGATGGGGTGGCCGGCCACCAAACCGGATCTGTCGATCCAGCAGCCGGGGGCGATCGGCAACCGGGTGGTGCTGCGTACGGCGACTACTCAGATACCGCTCAACCTGGTGTCGATTCCGCGGGAACACACGTACATCGGGGAGCCCCGCACTCGGCAACCGGCCCCTCAGGGTCGGCCCGCGCCGGCGCGGCAGCCTCAGCCGGTCCGGCAGCGGCGGTAGCTGGGGTCTCGGGAGCCCGGGGGCCGGGGGCATTGTCTCGGGTTGCGTGGGTCATGGTGCGCTGACCATGGTTGGGCTGTGATTTTGCGGGCTGGTTCGCGAAGGTGAGAAGGCGGGCAATTCGCCAAGGTTCTGTGTTTTTGGCGCCGCCTCCGGCGTCGCGGGGTTCGGGGCCCCCTTGGTCTCGTTCTTCACTCCGCCGCTCCTCCGCTTCGCTCCCCCGCTCTGTCGC
>NZ_JBEYBT010000015.1:0-136784 GCF_040632335.1 Nocardia sp. NPDC019395 | reverse complement strand
CCTTTTTTTTTGTTTTTTTCCCCGATATTTTTTTAACCGCGGGGGGGGGGGGGGCGCCGCCGCCCCCCCCCCCCCCCCACCCCTGGGGCCCCGCCCCGGACGCCGTCCGGGGCGGGCACACTGCTGTCGATAGGCATTCGTCCGCCGTTCGTATTCCGTTACACATCCCCCGGTCGAGGCCCGATTTCGATAACGGACGAATATCCCGGCCCGCCGAGACATCAACGCGTCGGCAAGGTATCGTCACGGGACGATCACAGCGTTCTCGCGGCGGATTTCGGCCATCCGATCAGCACGGCCTTGCTTGGGCCGGATGAGGTCGAATAAGGTCCATCGAGCACATCTGTGACCAGATCGTTGTAGCGCTGGCCATTGGTTGGTCGGGACCGGACGCCGGCGCCGCCGAAGAAAACGGGGTGTTGTCCGCGCAGCGGTGGCGAACAACACCACAACAGCAGAAAGAGAGCAGAATTCATGCGTTTCGGCAGGGCAGCCGGCCCGAAGAGAAGTATTGGGCGGTCACGGGCACCTCGCGGTTGGCGTAACCGGATTCTGGCTATCGGTGCGGCGGCATTCGCGCTACCGGTCGCTGCGGGTATCGCGGCTCCGACCACCGCGCTGGCCTCACCCGCGACCCCGGTGCATCGCGCCGGCCTGGAGGAACTGATGGTTCCGTCCAGTATGGGCCCGATCAAGGTTCAGGTGCAGTGGGCGGCGCGCGGCGGTAACGCCGGGCTCTACCTCCTCGACGGTCTGCGCGCTCGCGAGGATCGCAACGCCTGGTCGTTCGAGACCAACGCGACCGAGCAGTTCGCGAACGACAACATCTCGCTGATCATGCCGGTCGGCGGGCAGTCGAGCTTCTACGCCGACTGGTATGCCCCCAGCAACACCAACGGCCAGAAGTTCACCTACAAGTGGGAGACCTTCCTCACCCAGGAACTTCCCGCCTTCCTCGAAGGCCACGGCGTCTCGCGTACCAACAACGCGGTCGCGGGCCTGTCCATGGGTGGCAGCGCCGCGCTGTCGCTGGCCGCGTACCACCGCGACCAGTTCAAGTCGGCTGCCGCCTACTCCGGCTACCTGAACATCTCCGCGCCGGGTATGCGGGAAGCGATGCGGATCGCCATGCTGGACGCCGGCCGCTTCAACGCCGACTCGATGGCCGCCCCGTGGAGCCCGCAGTGGCTGCGGATGGATCCGTTCGTGTTCGCGCCCCAGCTGCGTGGCCTGCCGATGTACATTTCGGCCGCCAGTGGTCTGCCCGGCCCGCACGATCACCCGAACTCCGCCATCGGGGCGTTCAACACCAGTACCGCCATGGGACTGGAAGCCCTGTCGCTGGTGAACACCCGGGCCTTCCAGGCGCGGCTGCGTTCGCTGGGAGTCGACGCCTACTTCGACTTCCCGAGTGTGGGTACCCACTCCTGGAAGTACTGGGAAGGCCAGCTCTTCGCCTCGCGCAAGATGTTCCTGGATTCCACCAACGGCTGGTGATCGACACGCTGTATCCATCGAGCATGAGCGAGGGCCCTGCGTGGTTACGCTTCGCTGCCGCCTCCGGGCCTGACTCGCTCATGCTGATCGGTTGCCGCTGAACCGATAGCCAACGCACAACGGCGCCACCTGCTTCGTATCGAAGCAGGTGGCGCCGTTGCTGTTCCCGGCTTGCCACGGTGATCAACTGATTTGCTGTCAGCGCGTCTACCGGGTAATGGGCCCCGGCGGCGGTACAAACAGTGTGTGGCAGGGAAGAATCGCGCACGAAGGGGGACAACCGGCCGGTCCGGCAGACGCACCCGGCGCAGTCTCGCCGTGTTCGCGGCCGCGTTGGTGCTGCCGTTCGCCGCCGCCCAGGCCCCGGCGCCCGCTCAGCCGACCGCGGCCGCCGCACCCGCGACGATCCGCAATGTCGTCTGGCATTCCGATCGCCACGTCGAGGTATGGGTGAATTCGCCCGCCATGGGCGCCCCGATACAGGTCCGATTGCTACTGGCGCGTGACTGGAACACCCAGCCGAACGCGAAATTCCCGGTGCTGTACATGCTCGACGGCCTCCGCGCCACCGACGACGACAGCGGCTGGATCAAGGAAACCGGCGCCGTCGATTTCCTCGCCGACAAGAACGTCACCGCGGTACTGCCGGTCGGCGGGCAGGCCAGCTTCTATTCGGACTGGCTGGAACCCAACAACGGCAAGAACTACAAATGGGAGACCTTCCTCACCAAGGAACTTCCGCCGCTTCTGGAAAGCCAATGGCGGGCCACGACGACCCGCGGTATCGCCGGACTGTCGATGGGCGGCACCGCCGCGATGTTCCTGGCCGCCCGCAACACCGACTTCGCGAAGTACGCAGCCTCCTACTCCGGTTTCCTCACCACCACCAGTACCGGTATGCCGCAGGCGATCAAGCTCGCAATGGCCGACGCCGGCGGTTTCGACGCCGCCGCGATGTGGGGTCCACCGGGTAGCCCGCAGTGGGAGGAACACGATCCGGTGTCTCTGGCCGATCGCCTGAAAGGTAAATCCCTCTATATTTCCAGCGGAACCGGCGCCTCCGGTAAACACGACGAAGGTTCCGAGATACCGGGTGTCAGCACGAATATGTTCGGGACAGGTCTGGAGACGCTGTCCCTGATCACCTCCCAGAATTTCATCGCGAAGCTGGACGAACTGCGCATACCCGCCACCGTCAACTATCGGTCCGCGGGTACGCACACCTGGCCCTACTGGGATTTCGAAATGCGCCAGTCCTGGCCGCAGGCAGCGAGCGCGCTCGGCGTGGCCGCGGGGAAACTCAACTGTGCGACCGGCGGAGATATCGGCGCGGTCGCCGCGGGCAACGGCTGGCTCGGGGACTGTCTCACCGGCGAATACCGGGTACCCGGCGGCGTCGCCCAGGATTTCCGGCACGGCCGCGTTTTCCACACCCCGGAGGGCGGAGCGCATGCGGTGGCCGGCCGCATCGGCGGCGGATATCAGGCGGCGGGCGGCCCGCAGAGCGGTCTCGGACTGCCGGTCGGCGACGAAACGCCCCTGCCGGACGGCCGAGGTCGCTTCCAGCAGTTCCAGCAGGGGGCGCTGTACTGGACTCCGGAGACCGGCGCGCAAATGGTGCGCGGCGCGATCCTGGCGGAATGGGGCGGCCAGGGATTCGAAGGCGGCCCGGCGAGGTATCCGGTAGGGCCGGAGGTGAAAACACCGAACCGCGACGGCGCGGTGCAATCCTTCGAAGGTGGCCCGTTCTATTTCAGCCCGGCCACGGGCGCACACCGAGTCGAGGGCCTGATCCTGGGCAAATACTCCGAACTCGGCTTCGAGAACAGCTGGCTGGGATTCCCGGCCGCCCCCGAACTCCCGCTGAAGGATTTCGGCCGGTTCAGCAGGTTCGAAGGCGGCAATATCTACTGGAGTCCGCTGTCGGGTGCCTGGGCGGTACGCAACGGCCCGATCATGGACGCCTGGCGTGACGCGGGATTCGAGAACGGCCGCCTGGGCTTTCCGATCAGTGATGAATTCGCCATCCCCGGCGGATCACAACAGAATTTTCAGCACGGGTTCGTCACTGTCCGAGACAACCGTGCCGAGGTCCACTGAGAGGCGTTTTCGCCCACACCCCGGTGCCCCGGACAACACCGCGCAGCGCAACCCGGGGTTCTGGTATTACCCTCGGTGATCGCGGCCCGCGGGGAACCTGCCGGGCCTGGACGCAACCCGACGGTCAAACCAAATGGTTCGGCGGCTCCCAGGTGGGTGGCCGTGGACCCGCGCGCAACCGCGCGCCGGAACACAGGATGGAATGTATGTATCGGACCCGAGGCACGATGCTCGGTGTGGTGGCGGTCGCTGCGGCTGCCGGACTGCTCGCCGGCTGCGGTGACGAGGAATCGACCGCGACCAGCACCCCCACGCTGTCGACCCCGGCCGCCGCACCGTCCGCGAGTTCGGCGCCTGCTCCGGCGCCCGGGGAGCAGACCACTGCTCCCGCGCCCGAGGAGAGCGCCGAGGAGGAGGCGCCCGCCGAGGCCGAGCGGCCCGCGCCCGTGCCGCCGCAGGAAACCGAGGCCGCGGAGCTCGATCCCAAGGATCAGGCCTATATCGACGAACTGGCGAAACAGGGTGTGACCCCGTCCAGCCCGGATATCGCGTTGAGTATCGGTTCCTACGTATGCCGCGGCGTGGCTCAAGGTATCAGCGATCCGGAACTGTTCACCTGGGTGACCGCGATGGCCGGATCGGACGCGACGTTCGATCCCGCGAAGATGCCGGTCGAGCAGGCGGGCCGCATCTATATCGATACCGCGAAAGCGCACTACTGCTAGTGGCTGCCGGTGAGTAGGGGACGTAGTGGATCCCGTCGGTCGCGGCCGGCGGGCTGTCTGACGCTGCTGGCGCTGGGGGTCGCCGGGCTCGTCATCGTGGTGCTGCTCTGGTATCTGCTGGCCGGGTGTCTGCGGGAGCCACCGACGCCGCCCGGTCCGGGACCGGGCCCGGAGGAGCCGACCAGCCAGCCGGCGAGTTGCCCGGATGTGCAGATGGTGTCGGTGCCCGGTACCTGGGAGTCGAGCAGTGACGACGACCCCTACAACCCGACGGCCAATCCGGCTTCGCTCATGCTGAACATCAGCAATCCGGTGCGCGAGCAGTTCCCGGACGAGCGGGTGGACGTGTACACCGTCCCGTATGTGGCCCAGTTCTCGAATCCGGTGGCATTCCCGCCGGACGGTCAGGCCTCTTACAACGTCTCGCGTAGCGAGGGTATGCGGCGTACGTTCGATTTCCTGACCGAGCGTCACAAAGAGTGCCCGCTCACTACGTATGTGCTGGCCGGGTTCTCGCAGGGTGCGGTGATCGCGGGGGATATCGCGGAGCAGATCGGTAAGGGCAACGGCCCGGTGCCCGCGGACCGCGTGCTCGGGGTGTCTCTGATCGCCGACGGCCGCCGGTCCGGTGAGCCGGGGCCGGGACAGCCGATCCAGGTGGGGTCGCCGCCGCCGGGGATCGGTGCCGAGGTCGCGCTGGCCGGTGTGAACGTGCCCGGGATCACGATGACGGGGCCTCGCGAAGAAGGTTTCGGCGAGATCGCCGACCGGGTGTACACCATCTGCGCGCCCGGCGACCTGATCTGCGACGCACCGCGTCAGGCCCTGAGTCCCTCGAACATCTTCGGCAGTCTGGGCACGCTCGTACAGGCCGTCGGTAATCCGGTACACAGTCTCTACAACGGGTTCGTGGTGGATTCCGATGGCACGACGGCCACTCAGTGGGCCGCGAACTGGGCGGTCGGGCTGGTCGACAGCGCGCCGGTTCCGCCGCATTCGTGACGGGACTCGCCGCTCGCGGTCCGGTACCGGCCCAGACACCGGTGACCGGCCGGGTGGCGTGTGCGCGGCGCCGTCGTACCTGGTGGCGCCGCACCTCGGTGCTGTGGCCGGGCACCGGCGGCGTGTTGTGACAATTCACCGCACGCAGCGTGCTCCCTCACCCGCGGCACGCTGTAAAGTGCGCTGGTGATCGCGTATCCCGACCCTGCGCCGGCCGGGATACGCAGGGACTTCCGATATCCAGGAGCATGAGTTCATGACAGAAGCCGCCGCATCGGTGGATGAGTTGAGCGCGCTGGGCACTCCGCTGCGAAAGTTCCGATTCGCGGCCGCGGGCGAAGGGAACAAGCAGGAAGGCGGCGCCCGCAAGTTCATCCAGACGGCGCAGCAGGCCGAGGAGTACGGCTACGACACCTTCGTGGTGCCGGATCATCTCGGTGATCAGATCGGTCCGATCGCCGCTCTCGGCGCGCTGTCCCAGGCCACCGATAAGATCCGGCTCGGGACCTCGGTGCTGGCCAACGGGTTTCGGCATCCGGTGGTGCTGGCCAAGGATCTGGCCACCATCGACGTGCTGTCCAAGGGCCGGCTCGAAGTGGGCATCGGGGCCGGCTGGAAGGCCGACGAATTCGCCGCCGCCGGGTTGGACTACGACCGCCCGGGGATCCGGCTGGCCAAACTCGACGAGACGCTGACCATTCTCGATGTGCTGTTGCGCGGGCAGGAATGCACCTTCGAGGGCAAGTACTACCAGGTGCACGGTGTCAAGGGGACCCCACGCCCGCGGCAGGGCCCGCGTCCACCCCTGTGTACCGGCGGCGGCGGGCCGCGGATGCTGAAACTGGCCGCGAAGCACGCCGACATCATCTCGGTTGTGCCGGTCACCACGCCGAACGGTAAGGGCCTGCTGTCCAGCATCACTCTCGAGAAGACGATCGAGAAGGTGAATCTGATCAAGGAAGCCGCCGGGGAGCGGTTCTCCCAGATCGAGCTGAACTGGGCGGTTACCGCGATCGTCGTCACCGACGACCGGGAGAAGATGGCGGAAATGGCGCTTGCCGCGCTGGATCGCGGTCAGCTTCCCGACCTCGAGGTCGATGTCCAGCTCACTGTCGAGCAGATCTTGAATTCCCCGTATGTGGCCATCGGTACGTTCGAGGAAATCGCCGAGCAGATGCGGCGGGTGCGTCAACTCACGGGAATGTCCTATATCGGGATCTATCCCACCCAGATGGATGCGTTCGCACCGGTGATTCCCTTGCTCCGAGAGGAGTGAGAGGCTCATCTCTGTAACATGTCTCTGGTTTGAGAACATCTAGCCGATAGCGGTCACCGCGCAGACCGCACCCCAACCCGCGGAAAAACGTTCTCGGATGGAGAGCACCGCGGCGAAAGCGAGTCGGGGCCCACACAGTAAATAACGGTTATCGTGCCGTTGCCGCGTGCGCCTCGGAGGAGAAGGAATGGACGAGACTTTCGACGACTACCTGGACGAGAACGGGAACATCACAATTCCCGATGATCGCACCCTGGTCGACCACGTCGAGAAGCACACCCGCAACGACGCGAACACCTTGGCGTACCGCTACATCGACTACTCGCGCGAGCGCGACGGCGAGGCACACGAGCTGACGTGGCAACAATTCGGTGTCCGGCTGCGCGCGGTGGCCGGTCGACTCCAGCAGGTCACCCAACCGGGTGATCGCGTGGCGGTGCTCGCACCGCAGGGGCTCGACTATGTGATCTCCTTCTTCGCCGCCATCTACGCGGGCGCGATCGCGGTGCCGCTGTTCGACCCCGAAGAGCCCGGTCATACCGACCGGCTGCACGCGGTGCTCGGCGACTGCAAACCGTCGGCCATCCTCACCGCCAGTTCGTCGGCGGCCGGGGTGCGCCAGTTCTTCCGCGCGCTGCCCGCCGCGCAGCGGCCGCGCATCATCGCCGTGGACGCCATTCCCGACAGTGTCGGGGAGAGCTGGGTGCGCCCGGATATCGCGGTGGACGATATCGCCTACCTGCAGTACACCTCGGGTTCCACCCGGACCCCCGCCGGTGTGGAGATCACCCATCGCGGTGTCGGCACGAACCTGCTGCAGATGGTCGACGCCATCAACCTGGACTGGAACTCGCGCGGCGTCACCTGGCTGCCGCTGTTCCACGATATGGGCCTGCTGACGGTGATCCTGCCCGCCGTGGGCGGCAAGTTCATCACCATCATGTCGCCGGCCTCGTTCGTCCGGCGGCCGTACCGCTGGATCAAGGAGCTGGCCGCCGCCTCCGACGGGGCGGGGACCTTCGCCGCGGCCCCGAACTTCGCGTTCGAGCATGCCGCCGTGCGCGGTCTGCCGAAGAACGGCGAATCGCTGGACCTGTCCAATGTGATCGGCCTGATCAACGGCAGCGAACCGGTGACCACCTCGTCGATGAAGAAGTTCAACGAGGCTTTCGCCCCGTACGGGCTGCCGAAGACCGCCATCAAACCGTGCTACGGCATGGCCGAGGCGACGCTGTTCGTATCGGCGACCAAATCCGAGGACGAGGCCAAGGTCACCTACGTCGACCGCAACGAGCTCAATGCCGGCCGGATGGTCAAGGTCGAACCGGGTGCCGATAATGCGATTGCCCAGGTGAGCTGCGGTTATGTCGCTCGCTCGCAATGGGCCGCGATCGTCGATCCGGAGTCGATCGACGACGCCCCGCGTGAACAGCCCGACGGCCACGTGGGCGAGATCTGGTTGCACGGCAACAATATGGGCATCGGGTACTGGGGCCGGGACGACGAGACCCGGGCGACCTTCCAGAACAAGATCGTCGAGCGGCTCGCCGACGGCAGCCATGCCGAGGGTGCGGCCGCCGACGCGAACTGGATGCGCACCGGCGATTACGGCGTGTATTACGACGGCGAGCTCTACATCACCGGCCGGGTGAAGGACCTGGTGATCGTCGACGGCCGCAATCACTACCCGCAGGACCTCGAATTCTCCGCCCAGGAAGCCAGCACCGCGCTGCGGCCCGGGTTCGTCGCGGCGTTCTCGGTTCCGGCCAATCAGCTGCCGGCCGAGGTGTTCGTCCAGGGCAGCCATTCGGGCCTGAAATTCGATGCCGACGACGCCTCCGAACAGCTGGTCGTCGTCGCCGAGCGGGGCCCGGGCGCCGGTAAGGCCGATCCGTTGCCGATCGCGGACGCGGTACGGGCGGCGATCTCGCAGCGGCACGGTGTGACGGTCCGCGATCTGCTCCTGGTGCCCGCGGGTTCGATTCCGCGTACGTCCAGCGGAAAGATCGCGCGCCGCGCGTGCAAGTCCGCTTATGTCGAGGGCACGCTGCGCGGCGGTTATACGCAGCAGGCGTTCCCCGATGCACCTGAGGAATGAACCCGGTCGCGGCTTCGGTGCGGCGTCCGGGAAAATAGGCGGCTGAGCGAGGTGCCGGAGGAGGTACGCAGCGTGGCCACCCAGGCGCGGGCGATACCTGGTTGCCGGCCACCCATCCCTGCGATGCAGGCTGTTGCCCGGCACCGCGTACAGACAGGTAGCTTGAGGACTGATGGCTGATAACGAGGGCACGTCGCCGGAACCGACCGAGAACCTTCCTGCCGCGCGGGAGGGTGGTGCCGCGGGGGAGGGCGCCGCGAACACCGAGATGTCGGTCGCCGAACTACGGGACTGGCTGCAGCGCTGGGTCGCCGAGGCAACCGGCCAGCCGGTCGAGCAGATCACCGTCGACCGGCCGATGGAGGAGTTCGGGCTCGCTTCTCGCGATGCCCTGGCGCTCGGCGGTGAGATCGAGGATCTCACCGGGATCCTGCTGAACCCCACCGTCGTTTACCAGCATCCGACTATCGCCTCGCTGGCCGAGGTAATTGTCTACGGGCCTCCGGAGGCCATTCTCGAGACGTCCGACGACCAGTTCTATACCGCCGGATACGCCCCGGGCGAGGCGCACGATATCGCCATCGTGGGTCTGTCGACCCGGCTGCCCGGCGCGGGTGACACCCCGGAATCGACCTGGGAATTCCTCATCAACGGCGGCGACGCCATCCGCGAGCTCCCCGAAGGTCGTTGGGCGGAGTTCCTCGGTGAGCCGCAGCTGGCGCAAGCCGTAGCCGAGGGCAATACCCGGGGTGGCTACCTGGACCAGAACGTCGTCACCGATTTCGACGCCGAATTCTTCGCCATGTCGCCGATCGAGGTCGAACGGATCGACCCGCAGCAGCGGCTCATGATGGAGCTGACCTGGGAGGCCCTGGAGCACGCGCATATTCCGGCAAGTGATCTGCGCGGCGAATCGGTCGGTGTGTACATCGGTACGTCGACCAGTGATTTCCAGCTGATCGCCGCGATGGGCCTGGGCGAAACCGATCCGAATGTTCCGGCATCGGCCGAGGCCTACAAGATCATGGGCAGCGCCAGCAGCATCATCGCGAACCGGGTCTCCTATTTCTACGATTTCCGGGGTCCGTCCGTCGCGGTGGACACTGCCTGTTCGTCGACCCTGGTCGCCGTGCACCAGGCCGTGCAGGCGCTGCGCGCGGGCGACACCGACGTGGCGTTGGCCGGTGGCGTGAACATGCTGCTGATCCCGATGACCACGCTCGGATTCGACAAGAACGGCGCGGTTGCCAAGGACGGCCACATCAAGGCGTTCTCCTCGGACGCGGACGGGATGGTGCGTTCCGAGGGAGCCGGGCTGGTGGTGCTCAAACGGCTCGCCGACGCCGAACGCGACGGTGACAATATTCTCGCGGTGGTCAAGGGTTCGGCGGTCAACAGCGACGGCCGGTCCAACGGACTCCTCGCTCCCAACCCCGATGCCCAGGCCGATGTGCTGCGCCGCGCCTACCGCGACGCCGGGATCGTGCCCTCCACTGTCGACTACATCGAGGCGCACGGCACCGGCACCCTGATCGGTGATCCGATCGAGGCACAGGCGCTGGGTCAGGTCGTCGGTGCAGGTCGTGCCGCCGACGCTCCCGCTCTGCTGGGTTCGGTGAAATCCAATTTCGGGCATCTGGAATCGGGTGCGGGCGCGGCGAGCCTGGCCAAAGTCATCCTGGCGTTCCAGAACGATGTGCTGCCGGCCAATATCAACTACGCCGGGCCGAACCCGTATATCCCGTTCGAGCAGGCGCGACTGAAGGTCGTCGACGAAGCGACCCCGTTCCCGCGCTACAGCGGGACCGCGACCGTCGGTATCTCCGGTTTCGGGTTCGGTGGAACCAACGCGCATGTGGTCGTGCAGGAATACGTGCCACCCACCTCCGCGACCCCGGAGCAGGCCGACGACGAGGCGGACACCGGTTCGCTCGAGGTGGAGAGCACCGATGTGGTCGCCGAAGCCGAGTCCGTGACCGCGGATGCCGCCCCCGAACCGGAATGGTCGGCCGAGCGGGACGAACCGCTGCCGGTGATCCTCGCCGTTTCCGCTTATCTGCCCTCCCGCCGCCGCCGCGCCGCCGCGGACCTGGCCGATTGGCTGGAAAGCGAAGCGGGACAGCGGACTCCGCTCGATGATGTCGCTCGTGCCCTGGCCAAGCGCAGTCACTGGCGGTCACGCGGTGTCGTACTGGCCAAGGATCACGCCGAAGCTGTCGCCGGTCTGCGGGCGATCGCCGCTGGCAAGCCGGGGCAGGGTGTTTTCACCGCCGACGCCCCCGCCGCGCAGGGGCCGATGTGGGTGATGGCCGGATTCGGTGCCCAGCACCGGAAGATGGGCAAACAGCTCTATCACGAGAACGCGATCTTCCGGCGCACCGTCGACGAAGTCGACGAACTCGTCGAGGACGAGGCCGGTTACTCGGTGCGTGAGCTGATGCTGGACGACGCCCAGGACTGGGATATCGGCACGTCCCAGGTCGGGACCTTCACCATTCAGCTCGGGCTCGCCGCGGTACTGAGGGCGCACGGGGCCGAACCCACCGCGGTGGTCGGGCACTCCCAGGGCGAGGTGGCCGGCGCGTATATCAGCGGCGGGCTGCCGCTGGAGGACGCGGTCCGGGTGATCTGCGCACGCTCCCGGCTGATGCGCGAGGGCGAGCAGATGCTCACCGACGCCGATGTCCGGAATATGGCGCTGGTGGAATTGAGCGCCGACGATATCGCCGCCATGCTGCCGGAATTCCCCGATGTCGAGGTGGCCGTGTACGCCGCGCCGACCAATACGGTGATCGGTGGTCCGGTGGATCAGGTCGCGGCGATCGTCGCGCGGGTCGAGGAAGCCGGGAAATTCTGCCGGATCCTGCAGACCAAGGGCGCCGGGCATACGTCCCAGATGGATCCGCTGCTCGGCGAACTCGCCGCCGAACTGGCCGGGATCGAACCGACGAAACCCAAGGTCGGGCTGTACTCCACGGTCGACAAGGAGCAGTACTACGCGCCCGGTCACGACCCGGTGCACACCGAAACCTACTGGGTGCGGAATATGCGCGAGAGCGTGTACTTCACCAACGCGGTGCGCCGCGCGGTCGACGCCGGGATCACGACGTTCCTCGAACTGGCCCCGAATTCGGTGGCGCTCATGCAGGTACTGGGCACCACTTTCGCCGCCGGTGTGCACGACGCACAGCTGATCCCCACTCTCAAGCGCAAAGAAGACGAGTCGGCCGCGGTCGTTGCGGCCCTGGCCCAGCTCTACGTGCACGGACACACGGTGGACCTCAGTTCGCTGCTGCCGGCCGGACCGTACGCCGATATTCCGCGTACCGCTTTCGTGCGCAAGCACTACTGGCCCAAGGTGAGTGCGTTCTCGACCGGCGGCAGCTCCCGGGTGCCGGGTGCTTCCGTCGCTCTGCCGGACGGGCGGCACGTATGGGAGGTGCAGGCCTCCGCCGTGGACGGTCTGCCCGCCCTGGTGCAATCGGCGGCGGCGCAGGTACTGGCCGAGGTGAATCTGGGCGCGAGTGTCGCCCACGCACCGTTGCCCGCGACCGGAACGCTGACCACAACTCTCACCCCGCATCCGGGCGGTGCCTCCGTACAGGTGCACGCGCGGGAAGGCGCGCAGTTCCGGCTGCTGTTCGACGCGGTGATCACCTCCGGTGCCGCGCTGCCCGTTCCGACCGAACCGGCCGCGGCCGCCCCGGCGGTGACCCCGGAACCCGAGGTTCTCGACGCGGTGGACACCGCGGGCTTCGGGGAGCGGTGGAGCCCGGACAGCGGCCAGACCGTCGAGGAGCGGCTGGCGCTGATCGTCGCCGAATCGATGGGTTACGCGGTCGAGGATCTGCCGATGGAGATCCCGCTCATGGAACTCGGGCTGGATTCGCTGATGGCGATGCGGATCAAGAACCGGGTCGAATACGAATTCGATATACCGCAGCTGCAGGTTTCGGCGGTGCGCGATGCCAGCCTGCACGAGGTCGGCAAGGTGCTGCACTACGCGATCGAACATCGCGACGAGGTGCGGGAAATGGCCGAGAAGCAGGCCGCCGGGGAATCCGGTGCGCTGAACGTGGACGATAATTTCGTCGCCGCGGCGAAGGCGGCCATGGAGTCGGGCGAGGATCCGGTCGCCGCCCTGAACCAGGGGTCCGCGGCCGCGCAGACCGGAAGTACCGCAACGGAATCGGAGTCCGGCACGCTCACCGGTGAAGCCGGACGCGGTCCGTCCGCAACCGAATCCGCTACGGCCACTGCGGAAGCGGGTGCCGGGGCCACCGCACCGACTGCCCAGGATCCGATCGGAGCCGGAGCGGAACCGGCCGCGGGGCCCGCGGTGTTCGGTGGTGCGACCGCCGCGGCGGATGAGGAGAACGTTCCGCCACGTGACGCGGCCGAGCGGCTCACCTACGCGTCCTGGGCCATGGTCACCGGTGAATCCGCCGGCGGGATCTTCAACACCCTGCCGATCCTCGACGAGGATTCGGCCGAAAAACTTGCGGCCCGGCTCACCGACCGGGTGGGCGCCGAGATCACCGTCGATGATGTGCTCGATTGCGAAACCATCGAGCAGCTGGCCGAAATCGTGCGCACTCTGCAGGACAGCGGGGCCGATGTCGATGGGTACGTTCGTCCGCTGCGGGCGCGCGCGGAGGGGTCCGATGCGGTGCCGGTTTTCGTGTTCCATCCGGCGGGCGGGAACACGCTGGTCTACGAACCGCTGCTGAAAAAGCTTCCCGCGGATACTCCGATGTACGGTCTCGAAAGGGCCGAGGGGTCGATCGAGGAGCGTGCCCGCGAGTACGTTCCGGAACTGCGCAAACTGCAGAGCGACGGCCCGTATGTCCTCTACGGCTGGTCGCTGGGCGCTGTCCTGGCTATGGCCGTCGCCCATATCCTTCGTGCCGAAGGCGCCGATGTGCGGCTCGTGGGTCTGATCGATCTCGCCATCCCCGTGGAGCTGGAGGACAACAGTCCCGAGGAGCGTTTTCGGCGGATCCAGCGCTACCAGGTCTTCGCCAGGAAAACCTTCAACATCGACGGTGAGCTCGACGACGACCAGCTGCGCGAGCTGGCGGACTCCTCTGATGAGGAACAGTTCAAGATGATCAGCGATCTGATCAAGATGACCGGTGCGAAGATCCCGGGCGGGGTACTCGAGCATCAGAAGACTTCGTGGATCGAGAACCGCGCACTCCAGCAGGTTCAGCCCGCGAACTACGACGGCGATGTGGTTCTCTATCTGGCCGACCGCTACCACGACGGTGCGATCGAGCTCGAGCCGCGTTACGCGGACCGTCGCCCCAACGGCGGCTGGGACGAGTACCTGCCGAACCTGGAAGTTATCCGCATCCCCGGCGATCACCTGCAGATCATCGATGAACCCAGGATCGGAAAGATCGGCGAAGACCTCACCGCTAAACTCGCCCAGATCGATTTATCGGGCGTGAAAGGGAGCAAGTGAGCACTACCGCCGAAAAACTCGCCGACCTGCGGAAGCGACTGGAGCTCGCACAGGAACCGGCGGGCGAAGCCGGCGTGGCGAAACGGGCGCGCAAGGGCATTCCCAGCGCTCGTGACCGGATCAATATGCTGCTCGACCCGGGGACCTTCACGGAGATCGGCGCGCTGGTGCGCCGCCCCGGTGACGAGTCCTCGCTGTACGGGGACGGTGTGGTGACCGGGCACGGTCTGGTCGACGGTCGCCCGGTAGCGGTGTTCTCCCACGATCAGACCGTGTACGGCGGTTCGGTGGGCGAGATGTTCGGCCGTAAGGTCGCCGCGATCATGGAGTACGCGGCCAAGGTCGGCTGCCCGATGATCGGGATCAACGATTCCGGTGGTGCCCGGGTGCAGGAGGCGGTGTCCTCGCTGGCCTGGTACGCCGAGCTGAGCACCCGGCAGGAACCGCTGTCGGGGATGGTGCCGACGATATCGCTGATGCTCGGCAACTGCGCCGGTGGCGCTGTGTACTCGCCGATCAACACCGATGTCGTGGTGGCCGTCGAATCCGCGCATATGTTCGTCACCGGGCCCAAGGTGATCCGCGAGGTCACCGGCGAAGACGTGAGCCTCGAAGAACTCGGTGGTGCGCACGCGCAGGCCCAGTACGGCAATATCCACCACATCGCCAAGGACGAGACCGCGGCCTTCGCCTGGGTGCGTGAGTACCTGTCGTATATGCCGACCAGCTGCCAGGAACTCCCGCCGGTGATCAATCCCGGGCTGGAACCGGAGATCACCGATTCCGACCGGGAGCTGGATTCCCTCGTCCCGGACTCCGACAATGCCGGCTACGACATGCACGATGTCCTGCTGCGGATATTCGACGACGGCGGATTCCACGAATACGGTGCCGAAGCCGGGAAGAACATCATCACCGGTTTCGCCCGGGTGGACGGTCACAGCGTGGGTGTGGTGGCCAATCAGCCGATGGTGTACGCGGGTGCTCTCGACGCCCGCGCCTCGGACAAGGCGTCACATTTCATCCGGCTCTGCGATGCCTACGAGATTCCGCTGGTACTCGTGGTCGATACTCCCGGATTCATGCCCGGTGTGGAACAGGAGAAGATCGGCGTCATCAAACGTGGCGGCCGGTTCTTGTTCGCCTTCGTCGAGGCCACGGTGCCGAAGGTGACCGTGGTGGTGCGTAAGGCCTATGGCGGCGGCTACGCCGTGATGGGCTCCAAACAGTGCGGTGCCGATGTGAACCTGGCCTGGCCGACCGCCCGTATCGCGGTGATGGGCGCGGAGAGCGCGGTGAGCCTGATCGGTGCCGCGCAGATCGCCGCCGCGCCGGAGGATCAGAAAGAAGCCGTCCGCCAGCAGCTGGTCGACTTCTACAACGCGACTGTGGCAACCCCGTGGGTGGCGGCCGAACGCGGATTCATCGACGCGGTGATCGAGCCGTCGCATACCCGGCTGGAGCTGCGCCGCGCGCTGCGGCTGCTGCGGGACAAGACGGTGATCCGCAACCCGCGTAAACACCATCTGCTGCCGCTGTAGGCGTTCGGTTCGGGTTGTTCCGGGGGTTATTTACCTACCGGAACAACCCGAACCGCCGGAAGATCCTTTTCAGCTGATCGACGCGGATTCGATCACCACATTGTCCACCGGTACGTCCTGGTGCATACCCTGCGACGAGGTGGATACCGCGGCGATCTTGTCGACGATCTCGGTGCCGTCGGTGACCTCGCCGAAAACGGCGTAACCCCAGCCCTGGCCCGCCGGCTGGGTGTGGTTGAGGAATTCGTTGTCGGCGACATTGATGAAGAACTGCGCCGTCGCCGAATGCGGGTCGTTGGTGCGCGCCATGGCGACCGTGTACTTGTTGTTCTTCAGGCCGTTGGCGGCCTCGTTCTGGATGGGCGCCTTGGTCGGCTTCTGCTGCATCTGGGCGTCGAAGCCGCCGCCCTGAACCATGAAATTCGGGATCACGCGATGGAAGATCGTGCCGTTGTAGTGTCCGGACTCGACGTATTCGACGAAGTTACGGACGGTGTCCGGCGCCTTCGCCTCGTCCAGTTGGAGGCCGATGGTTCCGTAGTTCGTCTCGAGATTCACCTTGGTCATGCCCCTACCTTTCCATTACCGCCGCTATACCCCGCTCATAAGGGGGTGTTTCCGGGCCGATTGTGCCAGCCGCCCCTCTTTACCCCGTTCCGATGGTTTTTATGCCCAGTTCGCCGGGAGTGTTTTTGTTCCGGGTGGGTACGCGCCGGGACACCAGCGGGCTGTGCGCCTTCCGCCCAAGTAGCATGCCAGCGTGCCAGAAGTCGCCACCGCAGTTTTGACGAAGACGCCACCGGATCCGGATCCGAAGGTCGCGCCGAGGGATTTCCGAGTCGCGCGTCTCGTCGCGATCGTTACCGGGGTGCTCGGTGCGCTGTTCGCGATAGCGACGCCGTTCCTGCCGGTGACCCAGACCACGGCGACTCTGTCCTGGCCGCAGAACGACAGCCTGGCCAATGTGCAGGCGCCGCTGATGTCGCAGGTGCCGATCGATCTGACCGCGAGTATTCCGTGTTCGGCGGTGAACCAGCTGCCGCCGGAGGGCGGGATGCTGCTGGCCACCGCGCCCCCGCAGGGCGACCGGGCCTCGCTCGAGGCGCTGTTCGTGCGCGTATCGGACACCTCGGTCGATGTGGTGGACCGCAATGCGGTGGTGGCCACGGCCGATCGTGCCGAGATGGCGAACTGTTCGGCCATCACCATCAGCTCCGATAATCAGCGCACCAGTGCCGCGTTCGAGGGGCTGGTCACCGAGACCGGAACCCCCAACTCGGGGCAGTTGGTCGGCGATCTGCGGCCGCAGATAGTCGGCGTGTTCACCGATATGACCGGTGGTGTCCCGGCCGGGCTGACCCTGGACTCCACCATCGACACCCGGTTCACCTCGAACCCCACCTGGATCAAACTCGCCGCGATGATCGCCGCGGTGCTGTGCACCCTGCTGTCGCTGGTGGCGCTGGCCCGGCTGGACACCAGCGACGGCCGCGGGCACCGGCGGTTCCTGCCCGCGCACTGGCTGAAACCGACCCTCGCCGACGGCGGCGTGATCGGCACCCTGCTGGTGTGGCATTTCCTCGGCGCCAACACCTCCGACGACGGCTACATCCTCAACATGGTCCGGGTGGCGCCGGACGCCGGCTATATGGCCAACTATTTCCGCTGGTACGGCGTACCCGAGGCGCCGTTCGGCTGGTACTACTACGTGATCCAGCTGTTCTCGGAGGTCTCCACGGCCAGCCCGTGGGTCCGGCTGCCCGCCCTGGGCTGCGGGATCCTGTGCTGGATGGTGATCAGTCGCGAGGTGGTACCGCGGCTGGGTAACGGCCTGCGCGGTCTGCGCGCCCGGGCCTGGTTCGGCAGTGTGCCGCTGTGGACCGGCGGACTGGTGTTCCTGGCGTTCTGGCTGCCCTACGACAACGGTCTGCGTTCGGAGCCCATCGTCGCGCTCGGCGCACTGCTCACCTGGGTGTCCATCGAACGGGCCATCGCCACCGCGCGCCTGCTGCCCGCCGCTGTCGCGGTCCTGGTCGCGGCGTTCACCCTCGCCGCGGCCCCGACCGGCCTGATGTGTGTGGCCGCGCTGCTGGCCGGTATCCGGCCCATCACCCGGATCATCGTGAAACGGCACCGCGTGCACGGGACCCTGGCGCTGCTGTCGCCGCTGGCCGCCGCCGGGTTCCTGGTGCTCACGGTGGTCTACAGCGATCAGACCTTCTCCGGTATCCAGGAGGCCAACCGCGTCCGGCAGCTGGCCGGCCCGAACCTGGCCTGGTACGAGGACTACCTGCGCTACTACTACCTGTTCGTCGAAACCGTCGACGGGTCGCTGGCCCGCCGGTTCGCCTTCCTGGCCATGCTGCTGTGCCTGTTCACCACCACGCTGGTGCTACTGCGCCGCCGCCGGGTTCCCGGTATCGCCGCCGGCCCGACCTGGCGGTTGATGGGTGTGGTGTTCGGGACGATCTTCTTCATGATGTTCAACCCGACCAAGTGGACCCACCACTTCGGCGCCTACGCCGGGATCGCGGGTTCGCTGGCCGCGGTGACGGCGGTCGCGGTTTCGGCCTCGGCGCTGCGCGCGCGGAAGAATCGGGCGATCTTCCTGGCCGGGTTGCTGTTCACCCTCGCGCTCGCCTTCTCCGGCACCAACGGCTACTGGTACGTGTCCAGTTACGGCGTGCCGTGGTTCGACAAACGGGTCACGCTGTTCGGGGTCTCGTCGAACACGGTCATCCTGCTGCTGTTCGGGCTGGCCCTGCTCCTGGTGGGCTGGCACGCGCTGCGTGAGGGCTATGTCAAACCACCGAATTCCACCCGGACGGTCCGCGGTAGGCGGGTCCGGAAGTTCGCCGCCGTCCCGCTCACGCTGGTGGCCGCGGCGATGGTCCTGTTCGAGGTACTCTCGCTGGCCAAGGGCGCGTACTCGCAGTACCCGGGGTATTCGCTGGGCCGCGGCAATATCGATGCCCTCGCCGGCGATACCTGCGGCCTGGCCAACGACGTTTTGGTGGAGGCGAACGCGAACGCCGGCCGGTTGAACCCGATCGCGGATCCGGCGAATCCGCCCACCAACCCCGGCGACCCGCTGGCGGGTGTCGATCCGGTCGGATTCGACCCCAACGGTGTCCCCGACGATCTGTCCGCGGACGCCGTCGAGGTGAAGCCCGGTACCGGCAACACTTCCAGCCAGTCGGTCGGCGCGAACTTCGCCGAAGGGCAGAACGCCGGTACCGGCGGTGGCCAGGGCGCGCAGGGCGTGAACGGTTCCACGGTGGCGCTGCCCTTCGGACTGGATCCCGCGAATACGCCGATCCTGGGCAGTTACCAGGAGGGTGTGCAGCAGCCCGCGCTGGTCACCTCGAGCTGGTACGAACTGCCGGAGCGGTCCCCGGACCATCCGCTGGTGGTGATCACCGCGGCCGGGCGCATCCTGTCCTACGACGACACCGGTGCCATGCAGTACGGCCAGTCGCTCACCGTCGACTACGGCAAACGTCAGCCGGACGGCTCGGTCACCCAGCTCGGGACCTATCTGCCGCGCGATATCGGCCCCTTCCCGTCCTGGCGCAACCTGCGGGTCCCGCTGGACGAGATCGCCCCCGAAGCCGACTCGGTGCGGATCGTCGCCAACGACCCCATCCTCATCGGCGACCAGTGGCTGGCCTTCACACCGCCCCGCGTCCCGAAACTGGAAACGGCCAACAACTACCTGGGTTCGGAGCAGCCGATCCTGCTCGACTGGGCGGTCGGCCTGCAGTTCCCGTGCCAGCGTCCGTTCCGGCACGAGAACGGTGTGGCCGAGGTGCCGAAGTTCCGCGTTATGCCGGACCGCCCGCTGGCGGTCAGCTCCACGAACACCTGGCAGGCCCAGGAATTCGGCGGGCCGCTCGGGTTCTCCCAGATGCTGGCGAATTCCACCACGATCCCGACCTATCTGAAGAACGACTGGGGCCGGGACTGGGGCACGCTGGAACGCTACGACCAGTACTACGACGCTGTTCCCGCGCAGCTGCAGACGGGCACCGCGACCAGGTCCGGGTTGTGGGATCCGGGGATGCTACGGGTCTACTGAGCATCGGATCGTCGTGGCGCGCGATCGCCGCGACGATCCGTCCACTCGGACTCGGATCCGCCGATGTCCGGGTCGCCTCCCGGGACGGCCCGAGCCAGTCGAGATATGAGTACAGTGCGCGTTCGGTTCGGCTCCAGGGGGCACGGGGCAGCCCTCCACTAGGCTGACCGACGGCCAGTTCGTGTACAGGAGCCGGAGGTAGTTACGCCGATGACGACGAGTCGCGGCGCGCGGTTGGTGCGTCAGGTCGGGGCCGGAGTCGGCGAAGCGGTACTCGCGACAGTGGTCGCTGTGCTGGTGGTCGCGGTGGGTCTGGTCGCGTTTTCGCTGGTGAACTGGCCGGCGTTCAACTCCTCCAATGTGCTCCGATCGCTGACCACGGTGGGGCAGGTGGCGTCGGCGGTGCTGCTGGCGGTTTCGATCGCACTGCTGCGTATGCGGCGGGCCCGGCGGTGGGCGAAACTGCTGTCCTGGACCGGTATCTCGGCGTTCGTCACGGTCACCCTGGGGCTGCCGCTGGCGGCGACGAAGCTGTATCTGTTCGGTGTCTCGGTGGACCAGGAGTTCCGCACCGAATACCTGACCCGGCTCACCGATAGCGCCGCGCTGCGGGATATGACCTACGCCGATCTGCCGCCGTTCTATCCGGCGGGTTGGTTCTGGTTCGGCGGGCGGGTCGCGAATGTGCTCGGGATGGACGGTTGGGAGGTGTTCAAGCCGTACGCGATCGGCTCGATCGCGGTGGCGGCGGTCGTCGCGCTCGTGCTGTGGTCCCGGCTGATCCGCGCGGACTGGGCGGTGGGGGTCGCCGCGGCGACGACCGCGGTCGCGGTCACCTACGCCGCTCCCGAGGCGTACGGCGCGGTGATCGCGATCATGATCCCGCCGGTTCTGGTGCTGGCCTGGGGCGCTCTGTACCGCCCGGCCGAGCCGGCCACCGGTACACCGACGGCGGGCGGCTGGGCCGCTGTACTGGGGACCGGACTGTTCCTCGGTCTCGCGGCCACCTTCTACACGCTCTATTTCGCGTTCGCGGTGTTCACGGTCGTACTCATGGCGATCGTCGCGGCCGGGGCGGGTGTCCGGATGCGTTACGCCGCCCGGACACCACGCCGGATCGCGGCGCGGTCCGGTGCGGAGCGAGAACCGGTACACGGTATCGGGCGGGCGATCGGTACGCCGCTGCTGCGCCTGGTCGTGATGGGTCTGGTCACCGCTTTGGTGGCCCTGCCGGTATTCCTGCCCTTCCTGCTGCGGATGCTGGACAGGCCGAAGCTCGAATCGGGTGGTGCGTTCCACTACCTGCCCGAGGCGGGGTCCGAACTGCCGCTGCCGATGGCGGAGTTCTCGATGCTCGGCGGTCTGTGCCTGATCGGTGTGATCTGGCTGGTGGTGCGCGCGAGTTCCTCGCGGCGGGCGCAGTCGCTGGGGATCGGGGTTGTCGCGGTCTATCTCTGGTCGCTGTTGTCGATGCTGGCCACGGTGGCGGGCACGACCCTGCTGTCCTTCCGGTTGGAACCCGTACTGCTGGTGCTGCTCGCCGCGGCGGGCGGTTTCGGGTTCGTCGAAGGCGCCCGCGCCGTATACCAGGCGCTGAACGAACCGGCACGGTTCCGCTGGGTGGCCATAGTCCTCGCGACCGTCGGAGCCCTGGCCTTCTGCCAGAACATTCCGCATGTGCTCGCCCCGGAGATCACCACCGCCTACACCGATACCGACGGCGACGGTTTCCGCGCCGACCAACGCGACCCCGCCGCGATCCGGCACTATCACCACATCGACGACGCGCTGCGGGCGCAGACCGGCCGCGAACCTTCGGGCAATGTCGTGCTCACCGGCGACACCACTTTCCTCGCCTACTACCCGTACTTCGGTTTCCAGGGGCTGACCTCGCATTACGCGAATCCGCTGGCCGACTACGCGGACCGGTCCGCGACCATCGAGGCCTGGAGCGAAGTGGAGACCCCGCAGGAACTTCTCGACGCGATGGCCGACGCGCCGTGGCGCGCGCCGGACGCGTTCCTGTTCCGCCGTAGCGGTGACGACTACACCCTGCGGCTGGCCGCGGACACCTATCCGAACGATCCCAATGTCCGCCGCTACACCGTCACCTTCCCGGCGGCGCTGTTCGACGACGCCCGGTTCACCACCACCGATATCGGACCGTTCACGCTGGTCGTGGTGAAACGCTGAGCGGTTC
The DNA here is from genome assembly GCF_040632335.1 of Nocardia sp. NPDC019395. Lineage (NCBI taxonomy): Bacteria > Bacillati > Actinomycetota > Actinomycetes > Mycobacteriales > Nocardiaceae > Nocardia > Nocardia sp. NPDC019395. Next base: position 114,800 of record NZ_JBEYBT010000015.1, on the reverse strand, counting down.
CTGCGCCGCCGCACGGTAACCCCGAGCCCGGCTCCGTATTCGCCTCCGGTCGCCGGCGTTCCGCGTCCGCCCGCGTGCGTCGTGGCCGTGCGCGGTCTGCCGTTGCCCGTTCGCCCGGCCGCACCCATTAGAGTCGAGCCCCGTGCGACCGCAGCGATCTCCTCGAGCGTTGAACCGTATCCGCCTGCTGGCCCTCGTTTCCGGGCTACTCGGGTTCGTGCTGGCGATTCTGGCCCCTGTCCTGCCGGTCCGGCAGGACAGTACGGCCCTGGAATGGCCGCAGGCGGGTGCCACCGATGTCGAGGCCCCGCTGGTCAGTTATCAGCCGTTGCGGCTGGAGTTGACCGTGCCGTGCCAGGCGCTGAGCGCGGCCCAGGGTGCCGTGGTGGAGACGGTGCCGGACGAATCGGGTCAGTCCTCGGCCAGGGGCCTGCGAGTCACTGTTTCCGGGGACACGCTCTCGGTGGTGCTGCGGGATGTACCGCTGGTATCGGCCGACCGTGCGGAGTTGGGCGGCTGTGAATCCCTGTCGGTCGTCTCGACCGCGGGCGCGACCACGGCGGAACTCACCGGGGCCGCGCGTCCGGACGGGACACCGTTGCGTGCGCAGGTCGATCGGGATATCCGCCCGCAGGTCGTCGGTGTGTTCACCGACCTCGGCCAGGAACAATTGGGTGGTATCCGGTTGCACGCCGATATCGACTCCCGGTTCACCTCGTCACCGAGCGTCCTGAAGATCGCCGCGATCATCGGCGCCGTCGTGTTCACCGCCCTCGCGCTGATCGCCCTGCATATGCTCGACACCACCGACGGCCGGCGTGCCCGTCGTTTCCTGCCCGCGCACTGGTGGCGGTTCCGGCTCGTGGACGGCGCGGTGCTCGGCACGCTCGTGGGCTGGCATGTGATCGGCGCGAACACCTCCGACGACGGCTACATCCTGAACATGGCCCGGGTCTCGGGGAACGCCGGATACCTGGCGAACTATTACCGCTGGTTCGGGGTGCCGGAGGCGCCGTTCGGCTGGTCGTACGAGGTGCTGGCCTGGATGACGCGCATCTCCGAGTCCAGTGTGTGGATGCGGCTGCCGACCCTGCTCGCCGGGATCATCTGCTGGCTGGTGATCAGCCGGGAGGTGCTGCCCCGCCTCGGTGCCCGGGTGCGCGGTAACCAGGTCGCGCTGTGGACCGCCGGCCTGGTGTTCCTCGCGTTCTGGCTGCCCTACGACAACGGCCTGCGCCCGGAACCCCTGATCGCCGCCGGAGCGCTGCTCACCTGGTGTTCGATCGAACGCGCGATCGCCACCGCGCGGTTGCTGCCCGCCGCGGTAGCCGTTCTCATCGCCGCGTTCTCGCTGGCCGCCGGCCCGACGGGTCTCATCTGTATCGCCGCGTTGATCGCGGGTTCGCGTCCGGTTCTGCAGATCATCATCAAACGGGCCCGGGGTGCCTCCGGCGCGGGCGCGGTGTGGCGTTACGCGAGTCTGCTCGCGCCCGGTCTGGCTGCCGGAACGCTGGTCATGGTGGTGATCTTCGCCGATCAGACCCTCTCGACTGTGCTGGAAGCCACCAGGGTGCGCACCGCGGTCGGGCCGAATGTCGCGTGGTTCGACGAGCGCACCCGCTGGGATTCGCTGCTCATGCTCTCGCCGGACGGCTCCCTGTCCCGGCGTTTCGGTGTGCTGCTGATGCTGCTCTGCCTGTTGGTCTGCGTACTGCAGGTGCTGCGCAAAAGCCGTATCCCGGGTACCTCGCGGGGCCCGTCGGTACGCATTCTCGGCATCGTGTTCGCCTCGCTGCTGCTGATGATGTTCACCCCCACCAAGTGGACCCACCATTTCGGCGTCTACGCGGGCCTGGCGGGTTCACTGGCCGCGCTGGCCGCGGTCGCCGTGGGAACCAACGGTATTCGCGCACCCCGCAACCGGGCGTTGTTCGCCGCCGCTGTCCTGTTCCTGCTGGCCATCACTTTCACCGGTTCGAACGGCTGGTGGTATGTGTCCAGTTACGGTGTCCCGTGGTGGGACAAGGCGCCGCTGATCGCGGGTAAGGGTTTGTCCACGCTGTTCCTCGGGCTCAGCGTGCTCGCTCTGCTGACCGCGCTCTGGTTGCACTACCGGGCCCCGTATCGCAGCGGCCCGCCGTCGCGGTCTGCCCGCTTCGCGTCCGCTCCGCTGACCATCGCCGCGGCACTGCTGGTGCTTTTCGAGATCGCGTCCCTGACCAAGGCCGCCGTCGGCCAGTACCCCGCGTATTCCATCGCGAAGTCGAATTTCCGCGCCCTGGCCGGTGATCCGTGCGGTCTGGCCGACGATGTGCTCGTGGAGACCGATACCGCCGATTCGCTGCTGCAACCGTACGAGGGCGATCCGGCGAACGGTTTGGTATCCACCGATCCGCAAACGGAGACAACCGGTTTCACCCCGGACGGAGTCGCGGACGATCTGACCGCCGACGCCGAGGAAACCACCTCCGGCGGCGCCAACACTGTCGAATCGGATACCGAGAACAAAACCACCGACACCACCGGTGCCGGTACCGGCGGTGGTACCGAGGAACAGCCCGGTATCAACGGCTCCACCGTGACCCTGCCGTTCGGCCTCGACCCCGCCCGCACTCCGGTGCTGGGTAGCTATCAGTCCGGCGACCAGCAGCAGGCGAGCCTGACCTCGCAGTGGTACCGCCTGGACCTGACCGACGAGATGCGCGCCGACCCGGCCTACCGGGTGCTGGCCCTCACCGCCGCGGGGCGCATCAAATCTGTGGACGCCGACGGTGTTCTCACCTACGGCCAGGACCTGACCGTCGAATACGGAACCCGCGCCGAGGACGGCTCGATGCGGGTGCTGGGATCGGTGGCACCGCTGGATATCGGCCCCAACCCGTCGTGGCGCAATCTGCGGGTCCCGCTGGATCAGCTGCCCCGCGAGGTGAACGCGGTCCGGCTGGTCGCGGTGGACAACGACATCACCAGCCGGCAGTGGCTGGCCGTCACCCCGCCCCGGCTGCCGCGCCTGGCGACCCTGGATTCCGTTGTCGGACATACCGATCCGGTGCTGCTGGACTGGCATGTCGGGCTGGCCTTCGGTTGTCAGCGGCCGTTCGACCACAGCGACGGCGTCGCGGAGGTCCCGCGCTGGCGGATCCTGCCCGACCGGGTCGGTTCCGACGCTTCCAACGCCTGGCAGGACCATATCGGCGGCGGCCCGCTGGGCTGGACGGAACTACTGCTGCAGGCGGATTCGGTGGCTACCTATCTCTCCGACAACTGGGCCCGGGATTGGGGTTCGCTCGAGCGCTTCACCCCGTACCGGCCCGATGCGCGACCGGCGGAACTCGAGGTCACACAGGAGACTCGCAGCGGTCTGGCGACCGACGATCCCATCCGGGTGAAGTGAACTGGCTTGCGCTACATCGAAACTCGTCAATCATGTGTGTTGCCTCACATCTTGGTTTATTTCCAGCTGAGGGAATTGCCGAACGGATGACGAATGCGGGCACACGTCGTACGCTGGTTCACATGAACTCGGCCTTCGATGATATGGAACTGCGCGATCTCGTCGGCTTGCTCACCGATGAGGAGCAGCGAGAACTACGACCCACGGTCTTACGCGTCCTCGGGCGCCTGCCGTCTCAGGAGGTGCTGCGCCGGGAACTGGGCCAGCGGATGACACGCGTGTGACAGCGAGCGCGGCCACGGGCAACCGTACGCCGGGCGAACCGAATACGAGACGAGGGCCGTCGCGCACCGGAACAGATCCGGTCGCGACGGCCCTCGAACTTTCTCACCGAACGGCTCAACGGCCCTGGTGAGCGGGGACTACACGGGAAGTTTGCGGAAGATCGGGCGCGGAATATGGCGCAGGATCATCATCACGAACCGGAACACGCCCGGCGCCCAGATGAGTTCCTTGCCCTTCTCCGAGGCCTCGACCGCCATGGCGGCCACATCCTCTTTGTCCACCGTGAAGGGAGCCTCTTTGGCGCCGGTGGCCTTCCAGTGTTCGATCGTGGTCGTGGTGCGCACCTGGCCGGGCCGGATCACCAGCACCCGCGGGCCGAACGGCCGCAGCGCCTCGCCCAGCCCCAGGTAGAACCCGTCCAAACCGGCCTTGGTGGAGCCGTATACGAAATTGGAGCGGCGGACGCGTTCGCCGGCGGCCGAGGACATGGCGATGATCCGGCCGAAACCCTGCGCCTTCATCTTCTCGCCGATCAGCACACCCACCGATACCGCGGCGGTGTAGTTGATCTGCGCGATCTGCACCGCTTTACGCTGGTCCTGCCACAATTCCTCGGCATTACCGAGCAGCCCGAACGCGACAATCGCGACATCGATATCGCCCTCGGCCCAGGCCTTCTCGACGACCTCACCGTGGCTGCCGGTATCGAGCGCGTCGAAATCGACCACCTCGACCTGGCTCGCGCCGGCGGCCTTCATCTGCGCGACGGCGGTATCGCGTAGCGGATCGCCGGGCAGCGCGGCCAGCACAACCCGCGCCGGACCCTTCTTCAGGTACTCCGCACAGATCGCGAGGCCGATTTCCGAGGTCCCGCCGAACAGCAGAATGGACTGCGGATTGCCTACCGCGTTGATCACTGAAGCTCCAGCCTTCTCGCCATATCGGACATGAATACGCCTGTCGGGTCGACGCTGCGGCGCACCTTGATCCACTCGTCGATCCGGGGATACATCTGGTGGAAGGCTTCGGCGGTAGTGCGCGAATCCTTCCCGGTATAGAGACGGCCGCCGAACTCCAGCACGCGCCGGTCGAGCTCGGTGACGAAATCGTTGAGACCCGGCGCGATCGGGAAGTCCAGGCAGACATTCCAGCCCGGCATCGGGAAACTCAACGGCGCCTGATTGCCCTCGCCGAAATACTTGAACACATTCAGGAACGAATAGTGCCCACTGGCCTGGATATCGATGAGGATCTGCTTGAACTCCGCGACAGCCTCCGGCGGCACCACGAACTGGTACTGCAGGAAACCCCGGGAACCGTAGGCACGATTCCACTCACCGAGCATATCCAGCGGGTGATAGAAGGCAGTCAGATCCTGCGGCTTCTGCCGGTATGTCGCACCCTTGCGGTACCAGATCTCGGTCGCGAGGGTGAAAGTCTTGTTGTTCAGCAGGCCGTTGGGGAAAACATCGGGGAAGGTCAGGAAGGTCTTCCCGGTGAAACCCAGCGGGTTCTTCTGCAACTTCTTCGGCAGCTGATCCAGTTTGGCCAGCGAACCGCGCGAGATCACCGCCCGGCCCAGCTTGGGCATGGGGCTGAGCGCGTCGAACCAGGCCGAGCTGTACTCGTAGTCGTCCTCCGACCCGTCGCTGTGGAAGGCGATGGTTTCGTCGAGGCCCGCGGTCACATCACCGTCGGCGATGAAGTACGCGGTCTCGGTCGGAGTCATCTCGATGGTGGCGCGCAGGATTATGCCGGTCAGACCGCAGCCGCCGACGGTCGCCCAGAACAGTTTCGCGTTCTTCTTCGGGCCGATGGTCTGCACCTGGCCATCCGCGGTGAGCAGCTGGATCGAGCGCACATGGTTACCGAAGCTGCCGGCGCTGTGATGGTTCTTACCGTGGATATCGGAGCCGATCGCGCCACCGACGGTCACCTGCCGGGTACCGGGAAGCACGGGGACCCACAAACCGAACGGCAGCGCGGCCTTCATCAACTGATCGAGATTCACGCCCGCGTCGACGTCCACCAGCCTGGTGTCCTGATCGATACGGTGGATCTTGTTCAGCGCGGTCATATCGATGACCAGGCCACCGGCGTTCTGCGCGTTATCGCCGTAGGAACGGCCGAGGCCGCGGGCGATGACACCGCGCCGTAGGTGCGCGGGTTTGCCGTCGTTGTCCTCGGCGACCATGGCGACCGCTCGGGCGATGAGTTCGGGGTCGCTGGTGGAGACCACCTCGGCGGTGGTCGCCGCGGTACGAGCCCATCCGGTGAGTGTGCGGGTGCGGGTGGGTAGCGTGGGCCCGGAACCGGCGGTATCTGGTTCGCCGGCCGCGGGGGTCTCGGTACCGGACGACGGAGTCGAGGTCGGAGCTTTCGTGGACATCGGCATAGAGGCTACTGCAACATTGCGACGCCTGCGGCGTCGCGGGGGCGGGGCCCTATCGACCCCGACCACGGGTGTCGGCAAACCGGGGAGGGCCGTTTCTCCCCTGGGGCTTGATGTGGCTTTCTGAGAAGGGCTGGGTTGTGTTTTGGAGGCGTTCCGGGGCGGTGGGGTCGGGGCCTGTTGAGTCTGGTTTCGGCGGGGGCGTCTGTGAAGGGGCGGGCTGTAATTTTGGAGCCGCTCCGCGGCTCGAGGCGGGGCCCTGTTAACCCCGCTTCTTCACTCCGGCGCTCGGTCGCTGCGCTCCCTCGCTCTGTCGCTGCAGAAGCGGGGCGGGCCCCGCCCGCAAAGGTGGACCAACCTCGAAGGATGGGGGAGGCGGGCTCAACCGCCGTTCTTCACTTCTCGCCGGTCGGTGCTACTCGCATTCGGCCCGACCGTTCCGGTCGTGGCGGCCACGTTCGCTGGGCCTGCACCGACTGAGCGCAGTCTTTCCACACCATTCCGCGGATGGCCGGCATTTCCGGGCGGGCGGGGAGGCGGGAAATGTGGGTGTTGGGTACCCAGGGGGCCTGTGGGTGGGGGTGGGCAAGTAGATTTCCGGCGGTGGCCCCTGAAAGCAATGCAGTGAGCCGGGGACCTCGGGTAGCGCCGGGGGACGCCGGGGATACCTCCCTATCTTCCGGGGAGCAGGTGACCGCTGGGCTCGCGCCTGCCGCTGAGAGCCCGCAGATCGGGCTGAAGACTCAGTTGGTGCGGTTCGCGGCGACGGGTGCACTCTCGGCGGTGGTCGACTTCGGGTTGTACTGGCTGCTGCTCGAGGTGGCGGATCTGCCGGTGAACCTCGCGAAGGCGATCGGGTTCATCGCCGGCACCACGACCGCATATCTGATCAACCGCCGGTGGACCTTCAACGCGCCGCCCAGCCGGGCCCGGTTCGTTGCCGTGGTCGTGCTCTATGCCCTGACCTTCTGCGTGCAGGTCGGTATCAACTGGGTGTTCTACGAGGCCTTCGACGAGGGACTGTGGTGGCGGGTTCCGCTGGCGTACGTGATCGCCCAGGGGACGGCCACTGTTATCAACTTCGTGGTGCAGCGCCTGGTCATCTTCCGCATCCGCTGAAACGCGCAGCAAGACGCCCCGGTCGTGCGAGACGACCGGGGCTCTTACTGTCGGGTTCTGTTGTGCCTGTTCAGCAGGCGACGCTGGTCAGCTGCCGCGGGCGCCGGGCCAGCGCGGTGCGCACCGCGGCGCCGACCGCGACCACCGGCGGAACCCAGCGGGCCTCGTCCGGCGATACACCCCAACTGGCCGAACCGGCCGAGAGGTGGGTGGGCGGCAGCGGGATTCCCGCACCGTCGGTGTGCACGACCGCACCGGCCTCCCGCAGCGCCTCGACGGCACGCTGGGCCTTGCGCATTCCGGTGACCAGATGGATCTCGCGGCGCTCGGCGCCCGGGATCTCGATGACCGGCCCGGTCATATTGTTGGCGCGCAGGTACCGGCGTACCGACGCGGCCAACTCCCCGGTGACCTCGACGGCGGACAGGTCGGCATCGGTGATCAAGCACAGGCCGTTGGTCGTTTCGGCGACCGTCCAGCCACGCTGGACGTAGTCCCGCGCGGCCGCGGACTTGGCGCCCGCCGAGACGGAAGTCGAAAACGTCGTACGCACTGTCATCTCCATTCCCCGGTATTGATCAGCTCCGGCTTTCATGGTTCGTATCGGTGGTAGGTCCCCGCGGCGTTACGCTCTTCCAGCGAATTTTTTCAACTGTCGAGTTCCTCTCACTTCTGGCGCCGGGGTTTGGGCAGTGGTACAAGCCGTTACCCGTGATCACGGTTGGCTTCCCGGCGGGAATCCGAGGAGGATCCCCGTATGGCCAGTGAGTCAGCGGACGAGTCCCCGAGAACCGGCCCGGTGGCAGCAGGGGCACCTGGGCCGGAGGTTCCCCCACCGAGTTACGGTTCAGCGACAGAACCGCCGGGCGAGGACATTACCGCCGAACCGGCTACTCGGCGAATCCGGCGGAAACTGACCGGGAAGGCTGCCGCCGCCCAGCGTTTCACGGCCGCGGCCGCCGCCGACGAATCCGGAGACCCTCCGGCGGGCGAGGCGGGGAACTTCCGCGAATGGGCCGGCGACGCTGTGCGCGGGTTGGTAGACCTGCAGTTCCGCCGGCCCGCGACCCGGACTCTGCTGCCCCTGGTCTATCTGCTCGGGCTGGCGTTCGCGGTCGCCGCGCCGATCGTTGCCACCGTTGCCGCCTGGCGATTTTCCGCGCTGCTGGGAGTGGTCGCGGCAGTCCTGGCTGTACCGCTGGCCGTGACGATCGCGGCCGCGGTGCGCTTGCTCCTGGAGTTCCTGGTGAACGCGTCGCGGCTGGCCACACGAGTGGAGCACATCAGCGATATGGCCGACGATCTGTTCCAGGTGCTGGGGGAGGTGGCGGAACCGATGAATCAACTGTCCGAGGACGTACGGGCGGTTCAGTTCTGGCGCTTCCGCCGGGGATCACGCAAATAGCGGAACGGGTGGTCAGCGATCGCGCAGCCGCGGTGCCGCCGCGTCTTTCGGTGACCGGAGATAGGTGAGCGGCTGCCCGTCGCGACCCGTGGCCGGCCAGTCGATCGCCAGATCCGGATCGAAGGCGTCCAGGTCGTGGTCGAATTCGGGGCTGTACTCGAGGGAGCACAGATAGGTGAGGGTGGAATCGTCGGCCAGGGACAGGACCGCGTGCCCGAGACCTTCGGACAGGAAGACCGACCGCCGGTCGATATCGTCGAGCAGCACGCTGTCCCACCGGCCGAAGGTGGGGGATCCGGGCCGCAGATCGACCACCACGTCCAGGAACGCGCCGCGGATGCAGGTGACGTATTTCGCCTGGCCGGGCGGGTTATCGGTGTAGTGGATACCGCGCAGCACCCCGGCCGCCGAAATCGAAGTGTTGACCTGCAGTAGATCGAACGTCCGCCCGGTGGCCTTCTCGAATTCCGAAGCGCGGAAGGTCTCGGCGAAGGTACCGCGGTCGTCGCCGTGGATTTTCGGGCTGAAGACCCAGGCGCCGGGGACCGACATCTCACTGATCCGCATCTACACACTCACCAACTTCGTCCGTGCTCGAGCAGATCGAGCAGATAGTTACCGTAACCGGATCGGGTGAGCGGGTCGGCGAGCCGGCACAGCCGGTCGTCGTCGATATAGCCCATCCGCCACGCGACCTCCTCCGGCACCCCGATCTTCAAACCCTGGCGCTGCTCGATGGTGCGGACGTAATTGGCCGCGTCCAGCAGGGAGTCGAAGGTACCGGTGTCCAGCCAGGCGGTGCCGCGAGCGAGCACATCGACGCCGAGCCGGCCCGCGTCCAGGTAGGCCCGGTTGATATCGCTGATCTCGTATTCGCCGCGGGCCGACGGGGTGAGGCCGCGGGCGATCTCCACCACGTCGTTGTCGTAGAAGTACAGCCCGGGGACCGCGTAGTTCGAGCGCGGAACCTTCGGCTTCTCCTGGATGGAAATGGCCTTTCCATCGACGAATTCGACGACACCGTAGGCAGTCGGGTCGGAGACGCGGTAGGCGAAGATGGCGCCGCCCTCGATATCGGAGAACCGGCTCAGGCTGGTCCCCAGGCCGGGGCCGTGGAAGATGTTGTCGCCCAGCACCAAGGCGGCGGAATCGCTACCGATATGGTCGGCGCCGAGCACGAACGCCCGGGCGATACCGTCGGGGACCGGTTGCACCACATAGGTGATCGCGATGCCGAACTGGGACCCGTCGCCGAGCAGCCGGGTGAACGATCCGGCGTCCTCGGGGGTGGTGATCACCAGGATGTCCCGGATTCCCGCCAGCATCAGGGTGGACAGCGGGTAATAGATCATCGGCTTGTCGTAGACCGGGACCAGCTGTTTGCTCACCCCGCGCGTGATCGGGTGCAGCCGCGACCCGGTGCCGCCCGCCAGAATGATTCCGCGCATGTTCGATCAGTCTGCCAGCAGGACGGTGCCGGCTCCCACGCGGCACCGCCGGGGATGTAGCGGTGCTCGATCCCGGATATCCCGGTGGCCGTGTAGGGTGCGGTCGCGGTGACGCCTGCCGGTGGCAGCGTTTCGTACAGGTGACTTTGGGTACCCGAAGGAAATGAGGGTGTTACACGATCCGGTCCACAGCAATTTCGAGAGTACGACGCGGATACGGTAGCGGCCCGATATCTGTGCCGACGTCGACGTCGGACAACTCTTATGTGAACCGACGCCCTCGTGATTCAACGAGCTCGATAAGAGGTTGAGAGGGGAGAGGTTTTGTCGATTTCGACATCAGAATCTAGAAATCGTAATCCGGAAAAAGGGTATGTTGCGCTCCTGGGCTGGAGTTTGAACGCCGTCGAAGCGGTGGACCGTTTCGACAGGCGCTACGTCGTTGTGGCACCGGAGTGGGTGGCGGATTATTGCGCCGATAATAATATTCCCTATATCCCCTGGAATTTCGAACGACTGAACGATCGATCGATGGAAATCGCCGAGACGCTCCAGGATATGGGGGTGGACGTCGCCATACCCATTTTCGAGGAGACGGTGGAGTGGGCGGGCGCGATCAACTCCGTGCTGATGGACAATCCGCGACTTTTCGGCCAGGCCATGTTGCTCCGCGATAAGGCGTTGATGAAGAGGCGCGCGCAACTGGGTGGCATTCGTGTCGGTATCTTCGAGGAGGCCCACGAGCGCGATGACGTTATCCGCTTCCTGAAGCGGGTGAACCAGACACTGCTCAAACTGGACGGCGACCCCAACGACCCCATCCATGTCAAGGCCTTCGACAAAGCGGGCTGCCTCGGGCATCGGGTGATCCGTACACCCGACGAGATCGACACCATTCCCGACGACGAGTTCCCGGTCCTGATGGAATCGCATCTGGATGGATGGGAATTCGCAGTCGAAGCGTGGATCCACAACGGGAAGATCTGCTTCCTCAATATTTCCGAATATGTCACCCTCGGATATTCGGTGTTCGTGCCCGCCACGCCGGAGCTGGAAAAATACCGCCCCGAGATAATTCGCCAGGTGGAACGGCTGATCAAAACATTCGATATCGAGTTCGGATTCGTGCATCCGGAATACTTCGTCACCAGCGACGGGGAGATGTACTTCGGTGAGGTCGCCTACCGGCCGCCGGGCTTCAAGGTCTTCGAGTTGCTGGAGCGGTCGTACGGGTTCAATGCCTACCATGCGCTCGTCCTGGCCTTCGATCCGAAGACGACAGCCGAGGAGATCGAAGATTTCTTCCCGCGGGAAGTTGTGGACGCGAAAGGTCACGCCGGCTGCTTCGGGGTATATCCGCGACGGCGGGTTGTCAGCCAGTTGTCGGTGCCCGAGGAGACGGAGGACCATGACTATTTCGAATCGCACGAGCTCACCGAGCCATTGACGGAAAAAGTGACCAAACGCACCGCGTTCGGAAACCATTGGGGGCTCTTGTACTTCTTCGGCGACGACCCGTACACTCTGCGGGATCTGCTGAAACGACAGGAAGAGCTCGATTTCTACGTCTGATCCGCTCGGCAGTAACTGATCACGGGGAGGATCCTCATTTGACCCCACTCAGCGGCGACGGGGTGGCCCTGGACAAACGTCTGGCCACGTTGGACGACGCGACGCAGCTGCTCTCCGACGCCAGTGATTTCGGCAAGCACCTCAAACTGTCGAGAGTACTGGCGGCGCTGCGTCGTGTCCTGCTGCTGCCCGGCGGTTGTGCGGCGGTGCGGTCGCGGGCGGCGCGGCTGGACGCGGCCGGGCTGTTCATCGGCACGGATTGGGCGCAACCGCAGATCCTGCTCCCGTCGCTCAGCACCGGTTCGTTGCGCAGTGCCAACGCCGACACCGTGGTCCTGGAGACGGTGAGCAATCTGCGGCTGCTGGCGGTGGCCAAGGGTGAGTACGTGCACCCGCTGGTCTCCGCCGAGCACGCGAATCATCATCTGTCGCAGGTGCTGGCGATGAATCTGACCCTGCTGTTCACGCCCCCGACCGAGGCCGAGCGTGCGCAGCAGGGCCGGATGGCCCAGGTTTCGCGGGAACTGCTGCGCCATCTCGTCGAGGAGGTCGGGTACGAGAAGGTACTGGAGAACCTCGTCGACGAGATCTGGCGCATCCTGCGTCAGCGGCCGATCCAGGTCGAGCCGGTCAAGCAGATGATCACCCAGATCGCCGTCGCCCGGACCAACCCCGATATCGACCTGGGGGCCGCCGGCCTCGGCGCGGACCGGCTGATCAGCAGCCTCTACGGCACCACCGAGGCGTGCCGGGAGGACCCGGGTGTCGAGGTCTATCGCACGCGCCTGGAGTCGATGGACGACAGTGCGCTGCAGTACGAGACCGCGGGGTTCGCCCGGTCCATGCACGACACCGGCCTGGTTTCGCCTTATCACGCGGTGCTGCTGCGCTTCCTGCTGACAAAGGGCGAGTATCTGCTCGGGGAGGCGCTGGGCCTGTCCAGCACCGGTCGTGAATGCCTGCTGTGCTATCACGAACTGGTTCGCCGCCTCATCGCCGAGGCCGTGCACGTCGAGACGGCTCAGTGCATCTACGGGATCGCGTTGCTGCTGGAACGCGGGATCCTCTATCAGCCGCCGGTCGCCCCCTCCTTGTGGCGGCAGCTGGCGCTGCAGTTGTCGCCGTATTCGCGGGAGCGCCTGACACAGGCTTTCGGACCGGACCCGGATCCGCGTGCCCGGCTGCTCGCGGGCATGTTGTCGATACTGGGCCTGCCGCTCGGTATCGGGCAGGGCGACAACCCGACCTGCCAGTCGGCGCGCGCCCTGTCGATGTGGGCCTACAACGACCCCGACTATCTACTGCAGACGCTGGCGTGGGCGGCACGCGACGACGAGATCGTCATGCATTTCGAGGGCCGGCCGATCTCCTCGCGGGAGAGCGCCTCCGGTGTCGCCACCAAACTGCCCGTAGACCTGGACCCGGTATCGCTGCTGGTGGTGCCGCATCTGGATCGGATCTACGCGGAGATGGGCCGGATCTGCGCCGATCGCGAAGGCGACCCGCATCGATGGGTGAATCCGGAATTCCACGGCTGGTGGTCCGGTCGCGGTTTCCGGATCAATGTCGAGGTGGCCACGGGGCAGCTGACCGAGCTGGACGAATTCCTGCGCCACTTCTACGCCAGTTACCACCCGTTCCACAACGGCAACCAGCCGCTGATCCATCCGCAGCCGGCCGGGGTCGCGGTCACCGACAGTGCGGCCCGGTTCGTCGGGTGGCACGCGATCACGATCCTGCGGGTCGCGCTCGATCCCCAGGACCGGATGCGGGTCTACTTCTACAATCCGAACAACGACAGCGGCCAGGACTGGGGTGACGGCGTCGTGGTCGGTACCGCGGGTCATGGTGAACGGTTCGGCGAGGCCTCCCTCCCGTTCGAGCAGTTCGCCTCGCGGCTCTACATATTCCATTTCGACCCCCTGGAACCGGGCGAGCTGGCCTCGGTCGATCGCGAGGAACTGGATCGGGTGGTGGGCTATGTCCACCGCAGCTGGGGTGCCGACCGGCTGCCCGCATAACCCGCGGCACGACGGCCCGGGCGAACTCGGTCGGGCGGTGGCGGCCGGGACGTAGAGTGGACGCGTGCGTCTTCTCGTGACCGGCGGAGCCGGGTTCATCGGAGCCAACTTCGTCCAGTCGACCGTCACCGAACGCCCGGAGGTGACGGTCACCGTGCTCGACGCCCTCACCTACGCCGGTAACCGCGCCTCGCTGGACCCGGTCGCCGATCGGATCGACTTCGTGCACGGCGATATCGCGGACCTGGACCTCGTCGACGAACTGGTCAGCGGGGTCGACGCCGTGGTCCATTTCGCGGCCGAATCGCATAACGACAATTCGCTCGCCGAACCGTGGCCGTTCGTGCAGACCAATATCGTCGGCACCTACTCACTGCTGCAGGCGGTGCGCCGCCACGATGTGCGGTACCACCATGTGTCCACCGACGAGGTCTACGGCGATCTCGAAACCGGCGATCCAGCGTTCACCGAACGCACCCCTTACAACCCGTCGAGCCCCTATTCGGCGTCCAAGGCCGCCAGCGATATGTTGGTTCGCGCCTGGGTCCGGTCTTTCGGAATTCGTGCCACGCTCTCGAATTGCTCGAACAATTACGGGCCGTACCAGCACGTCGAGAAATTCATCCCGCGCCAGATCACCAATCTCATCGACGGGGTGCGGCCACGCCTGTACGGCGGCGGCCACCAGATCCGCGATTGGATTCATGTGGACGACCACAACCGGGCGGTATGGGACGTGCTGGAGCGCGGCCGGATCGGGCGGACCTATCTGATCGGCGCGGACGGTGAACTCGACAACCGCACCGTCGTCGAACTGCTGCTCACCGAATTCGGTCGCGATCCGGGCGATTTCGACCATGTCACCGACCGTGCCGGACACGATCAGCGCTATGCGATCGATGCGAGCGTGCTGCGTGACGAACTCGGCTGGACACCCCGCTACGCGGACTTCCGGGCCGGGCTGGCCGCGACGATCGCCTGGTACCGGGAGCACGAATCCTGGTGGCGCCCGGTCAAAGCCGCGACCGAACGCGCTTATGCCGAGGCGGGGGAACGGACGATCGCCGTCCCGTGAGCCCGGCGCCCGCTGAACCGATCGCGCCCCACAACCGAGTTGCGGGGCGCGATATTCGTACGGCAGCTGCTTTCGATCAGGCCCAGACGTACATGTGATACTTCGCGACCGTGGTGATCAGGGCGATCGCCGCCGCCCCCACGACCGTCAGCGCGGCTCCACGACCGGGTTCGCGATCACCGGGACCGCGGAGCCGGAAGGGCATCCAGCGCAGCAGCACCGCGAACGCCAAGATCGCCAGCGGGATGAAATACCGGCCCTGAACACCGTCGATGATGTAGTAGCCGACGGGCGTGAACGACATGTAGAGCGTCACATAGATCATCGCGACACTCGCGGCCATCGTCAGGGCGACCACCAGGGTCCGCCGGAAGTCCGGGTCGGCGAAACGTTCGGCCATCCCGATACTCACGGCGAACGCGAGCAGGCAGGCCACGATCGCGGTGGCCGGCACATTGATGTACGCGAAGCCCAGTTCGCCGAAGAATTCGGTGAACCATTCCTGGTCGCGCCGCAGGATGCTCTCCCAGAAGGTGCGCAGGAAGCCGAACGGGTCGGTCAGTATTCCGGTCAGCTGTTCCCCGGTATCGACCGTGTACCACTGGTGGCGTGGCCGCATGAGGCTCGTACCCTCACCGGTCGGCGCCGCGATCTTCATCCACACCGCGAACCCGATGGCACCCAGCGCGGCGCAGGCCCAGGTGATCCAGCGCCGCCATCCGGTCAGGCCCATCCGCTTCGCCGGGATCAGGACCACCAGCATGGCCAGCAGGACGTAGGTCGGTTTGCACAGCGGTAGCAGGATCGCGGTGGCCATGACCGCGAACGTTTCGGCGCGACCCAGCCGGTCGCCGAGGAACACCGCCTTCACCACCAGCGCCGAAACCAGCAGGGCGAGTGCGTTGGTGAGCGTATCGGCGGTGACGGTACCGGCCTGGAACACCGCGATCGGCAGGACGGCCACGGTGAATGCCAGCCATTGGATGCGATGCGCACGCAGCGACCACAGTGCGAAACCGACCACCAGCAGGTAGGAGGCCAATCCGGCCAGCCGGGTGAGGCGCACCATCGTGCCGGTATCGGCGTTGATCACTTCGGCGAACCAGATGCCGATCGCGTTCGGCACGTAGGGGACTGCCGAATAGGCGGCAGTGTTGGTGAACCAGATGGTTTTCCGGTCGTCGGTGATCGGCGCGTCGCTCAGCCGCTTGTAGGTGCTGGGCTCGGCGACGTCGGGAAAGGGTTCACCCGGGTTGTGGGTGTAGTCGTCGAACGCGAAACCCATGAGGGCGTCGACGCTCGCCGGAACTTCGCCGCCGTAGGCGACACCGCGGCTGTCCTCGATCTCGGTCGGAGTCAGCCCGCCCTGCGAGACCTGGTAGGCGCGGCCGAATTGGGTCAACTCGTCGTGACCCCAGAAAGGCGGGCTGATCACCGCGAATACCAGGCCGAAGATTCCGGCCAGCAGTACGAAGGCGACCGTCGCGGGGCCGGCCCGGTGAACCACGGCCCGGCCGGCGCGGGCGGTTCCGGACAGCCGCGTGCGGCCCGCGGCCCGCTCGGTTCCGGCGGGGCGGGTCTCGGTATCGGCGGTCAACGGATATCCCCGGCCACAGGATCCGGCTGGGTTTCGCGGATCGGCGCGGCCGGGTGGGGCGCGGCTTCCGGCGCTTCGTAGCGCAGATAGATCAGGCGCGCGGCTTCGTGCCGGGAGCGACGGATACCGTCCAGGATCAGGCCCGCTGTCCAGGCCAGGAAGCCGACCAGCAGCAAGGTGCACGCGAGGAAGAGGGTGGGGAAGCGTGGCACGGTATGCGATTCGTAGTACTGGGCGATGATCGGGATGGTCAGGACCACCGAGACGATCCAGCTCAGGGTGCCGAACAGCCCGTAGAACGCCACCGGTCGCTCGTGCCGGGCCAGGCCGAAGATCAGCGCGAGAATTTTGAATCCGTCGTGGTAGGTGCGCAGTTTGCTTTCGCTGCCGGCCGGGCGGTCCCGGAATCCGACCGCTACCGCTGTCCGCGGGACCCGCAGGTGCAATGAGTGCACGGTGAGTTCGGTTTCGATCTCGAATTCCCGGGACACCGCGGGGAAACTCTTGACGAAGCGGCGGGAGAAAACCCGGAATCCGCTCAGCATATCCTCGACGTTCTCGCCGAAAACCTTGCCGACCACGCCGTTGAGCACCTTGTTACCGGTTTCGTGTCCGGCGCGGTAGGCCGATCCGCCGATATCCTGTTTACGGACGCCGAGTACATGGTCGTACGGGCCGGAGAGCAGGGCTTCGATCATTTCCGGTGCGGCGGATGCCTCGTAGGTGTCGTCGCCGTCGATCATGAGGTACACATCGGCCTCGATATCGGCGAAGGCGCGACGCACGACATTGCCCTTGCCTTTGGCGAGTTCCTTACGAACGATCGCCCCAGCGGCGCGGGCCTTCTCGACGGTGGCGTCGGTACTGAGATTGTCGTAGACGTACACGACAATCCCGGGTACCGCGGCCTTGAGGTCGGTGACGACCTTGGCGACCGACGCTTCTTCGTTGTGGCACGGGACCACTGCGGCAATCCGGTAACCATCGCGCATGGCCGAGGGCCCTGCGTGGTTACCCTGCGCTGCCGCCTCCGGGCCTGACTCGCCCATGCGGAAATCGGTGGAGTCCACCTGGTCAAAATCCTCGGAATCGACGGATATGGGAACACCGGGAGAGTACCGGGTCTGTACCGGAACCGGTGCCTCAGGTCACTGCGGTACCGTCAGCGCGTGTCATCTGGTGAGTCGTCGGCCGTGGTCGACACCGGCGCACAGCCCCCCCGTTCGCTGACCGAACGGGTACGCGCCGGGCTGCGGCAGAGTGCGGCGTTCCTGGTTGTCGGCGTGGTCGGATTCCTGGTCGACGCCGGAACCTACAACCTGCTGGTGTTCAACCTGGGTGCGTGGGGCGGCGAAGGGCTGATGTACGACATCCCGTTGCCGGCCAAGATCATCGCCATCGCGGTGGCCACCGTGGTGACCTATTTCGGCAACAAATGGTGGACGTTCTCACATAAGCAATCCGGTAGCCCGGCGCGGGAGTATCTGCTGTACGCGGTGATCAATGTGATCGCGATCGGCCTGCAGCTGGGTTGTCTGGGTTTCTCCCGCTATGTGCTGGATCTGTCCACTCCGCTGGCGGACAATATTTCCGGAACACTCATAGGTCAGATGGTTGCGGTGATCTTCCGGTACTGGGCTTATGACAAGTTTGTGTTTACCGGCGAGCCCGATAGGGAAACGACCGAACGGGCGACCGGCGTGGCTGATTGATATCCTCGGGCCGGTCGCGAACCGTATTCAGGGACATGTCGGTCCCGTCGGCACGATGAGATTTCGAGGACTTCATGGATCAGTCGGCTATGCAGGCCGTTACCGAGACAAACGAACACTCTGCGGTCGCACCCGAATCGCTGCGCGCCGAGAATCACCGGGCACCGGATCGGCTGGTGCTGGCTCGGGGAATCTTCACCGGGCCGTCGGCGAAGATCAGCGATGAGCTGTACGTGGTGGTGAAGGGCCGTGCCACGCGCGATCGGCTGAGCCTGCACCTGGAAAAGGGCGGCACCGCGCATACCAACACCTACTTCGGCCGGCTCTCCGCCAGCTACTGGCAGCGCTGGACCGTCGTCACCGAGGTGCAGGCGACCATGACGCTGCACGTCGGCAAACGGGCCGGTGTCCGGATCGTGGCCTCCGATATCGCCGGCCACCGCCGGATCGTCGGCACGGCCGAGGTCACCGCCAGCGGTCCGCTGACCCTGACCGCGCCGCTGGACCAGTTCGTCGACGGCGGCGCCCTGTGGCTGGAGTTCGACGCCGTCGGCGGCGACCTCGCCATCTCCGAACTGACCTGGACCGCGGCGGCGCCCGAGACCGTGCGTCCGGTCGCCATCGCCATCTGCACCTTCAACCGCGCCCAGGACTGCGCCGAGACGGTCGCGGCGCTCGCCTCGGATCCGACCGTGCTCGGCGCGATCGACGCGGTATACGTGGTGGACCAGGGCACCGACCTGGTGGAGGACCGGCCGCTGTTCCAGCGCATCCGGCCCGGTCTCGGCGATAAGCTGCGCTATATCCGCCAGCCCAACCTCGGCGGCGCGGGCGGCTTCACCCGCGGACTGTACGAGGTATCCGCGGCCAACGAACACGCCGACGTCATCCTGATGGACGACGATATTCTCTGCGAACCCGAAACCGTGCTGCGGTTGCAGGCCTTCGCCAACCTCACCGTGGAACCGACTCTGGTCGGCGCGCAGATGCTCTTCCTGCTCAACCCCGATTACCTGAACGTCGGGGCCGAGGATGTGCACCTGGACAAGCTGATGCACGGCCAGAAGGTGCCCAAGGCGCTGCGTAACACCAGCATGCTGAAGAAGAACCAGGAGCGCCGCGTCGACGCCGGCTACAACGCCTGGTGGACCTGCCTCATCCCGGCGGAGGTTGTCAAGAAGATCGGATTGCCGTTGCCGATCTTCTTCCAGTGGGACGACGTCGAGTACGGGGTCCGGGCCCGCGAGCACGGGTTCGTCACGGTCACGCTGCCGAACGCGGCGGTCTGGCACGCGGACTTCTACTGGAAGGATTTCGACGACTGGGCGCGGTACTTCAGCACCCGCAATTCGCTGATCGTCAGTGCCATGCACACCGATCTCGATCCGAGCACTGTGACCCGGCAGCTGTTCCGCAATATCTCGGAGTACCTGGTCGGGATGCAATACGGTCTCGCGCACACCACACTGCAGGGAATCGAGGATTTCCTGGCCGGGCCGCAGATCCTGCGCGACGGCGGTACCGAGGTGCTGCGCCGGGCCCGCACCAGCCGCGCCGACTATCCGGAAACGGTGAAACATCCCGCCGCCACCCCGCCCGTTCCGGCCACGGATATCCGGGTGCGCCGGGCGGGTGGTGAACCGAGCCGGTTGCTCTTGGTGCTGATCAAACGGGCTATCCAGCAGTGGACCGGCCGGGTGCAGCCCGGGCTGGTCGGGGTGACCCGCGAGGACGCGCACTGGTGGCATGTCTCGCTGTTCGACCATGTGGTCGTCACCGACGCCTCCCAGTCCGGTGTCCGGGTACGTAAACGGGATAAAGCGACCGGACGGGCCCTGCTGCTGCGCACCCTGCGCACGCTGCGCCGGTTGTACAAGGAACTGCCCGCCCTGCAGGAGCGTTACCGCGGCGCCCACGCCGAACTCACCAGTCGCGAGAACTGGGAGCGCCTGTACGGGATCGACCCGAAGTCGCTCTGACCGGCAGACAGGTGGTGGGACCGGACGGTCCCGCCACCTGCCCGGCCGCTAGAGGAACAGGTCGGTGGTGAGGGGGCCGTCACCCGGCGTCACCCGGTACTTGTCCAGATCCGTTATGCCGTGCGCGGCCAGTACCTCGTCGTCGAGGAAGAAATTGCCGGTGTTGTCGGCGGCCGTCGAAGTGAGCACCAGATACGCGGCGTCGGCGTAGATATCCGGGGTCCGCGAGCTGCTCACCATCTCCTCGCCGCCGAGCAGATTTCGCACCGCGGCGGTGGCGATGGTGGTTCGCGGCCAGAGCGAATTCACGCCGATCCGGTCGTCTTTCAGTTCCTCGGCCAAACCCAGTGTGGTCAGCGACATTCCGTACTTGGCGATGGTGTAGCCCAGCGACGAACCGGCCCATTTCGGGTCCAGGTTCAGCGGCGGTGACAGGGTCAGGATATGGGGATTGCGGCCGGCCGTGGCGGAATCGCGCAGCGCCGGTATGCAGAGCTTGGACAGCAGGAAACTGCCGCGGCAGTTGATGTCCTGCATCAGATCGTATTTCTTCATCGCCAGCGCGTCGGTGGGGGACAGATCGATGGCGGAGGCGTTGTTCACCACGATATCGATACCGCCGAAGCGTTCGATGGTCTGCCGGACGGCCTCGGCCACCGAATCGTCCAGTCGGATATCGCCGACAAACGGCAGCACTGTCCCGCCGGCGGCTTCGATCTCCGCCGCGGCGGTGTGGATGGTG
Organism: Nocardia sp. NPDC019395; assembly: GCF_040632335.1. Classification (NCBI taxonomy): domain Bacteria; kingdom Bacillati; phylum Actinomycetota; class Actinomycetes; order Mycobacteriales; family Nocardiaceae; genus Nocardia; species Nocardia sp. NPDC019395. The sequence goes on along the minus strand of NZ_JBEYBT010000015.1, from coordinate 94,059 downwards.
CCGGGCAGTTTGGGATGTGGCTGATCGGTTTTGGCGATCAGCGTGACGTTCGCGCCGTCGGCGCCGGCCCGCTTGGCGATTTCCAGGCCGATGCCACGGCTGCCGCCGGACATGATCATCGTCCGCCCGCTCAGCGGCTTGTCTCCGGGTGCCGTCATAGCCTGCCCTTCTGTTGTCGCGGCCGCCGCCACGCGGTCACCGCGCGGTCGACGCATGCGATTCGAGGGTAGGCAACGGGCTGTGTGTTGCCCAGAGGGCGCGCGATCGTCGCTGGTCACAAGGGTGCGGCGGCGCTCAGGGACAGGTGGTGAGGGGCGCGGGGTCACAGGTCCGCGGGTACCGGGGTGTTCCCCGCGGCGGGGCAGTGCCGAGGCTCGGTGGACCCCGTGCGGCAGGGTCCACCGAGCATCCGGTCTCAGACTGTGGAGGCGCTCGCCATGAGGATGATCATCATCAGCACCATGAGCAGGATGAAAACCCCTGAAATGCCCCAGATCACGAACATCGCGACCATACCCGGCGTCTTCTGCGGTACCGGGCCGATCGCGCCCTTCAGGAAGAAGAACGCGGGTGTGCGGTAGTAGTACCGGACCGCCTGGCCGGGCTGCATCGGTACGGCGACATCCGCCGGACCCATATCGATGAGCCACGGCGTGCTCACCCGCAGATGGTAATTACCGGCCCCGACCGGGATATGATTCGCGCCCCATCGGGTGTTCGGCACCTGCTGACCGTTCACCAGGATCTTCGGTTTGGTGAGGGCGAGGATGAATGCCATCGGTGTGTACGAACAGTCCACCGTGATCCCCGGGGGATCGTTCGGTGCCGGTTGCCCGGGCTGCTGACCGTAGGGCCCCGGCTGACCACCCGGTCCGAACTGCGCCGGGGGTTGACCGGTGGGCTGGGCATACGGACCGCTCTGGTACTGCGGTTGCGCGGTCGGCTGGGGGTACGGACCGCTCTGGAACTGCGGTTGCCCGGGGGGCTGGCCGAACCCGCCCTGTGGCGGCTGTCCCGGCGGCGCGCCCCACTGCTGCTGCCCCTGTGGTCCCCCTGGTTGTGGTGGCTGCCCACCTGGATGCGGTGCCGGTGGCGCGAATTGCGGCTGCGGCGCCGGGTACTGGCCGGGTGCGGGCATGCCCTGTGGCGGTTGACCGCCGGGGTAACTCATCGATCTCCTCCCGAATCAAGCTGATTGCCAGCCGAACTTACCCGGCCGGGAGGAAACTCTCGCATCGGCCGTCAAGCCCCGTTAAAAATTCGGTGACCGGTATACGCTATATGGGCGTTACCGGACTAGTCCGGTTTCTGGAACTGCTCGTTGCGGCCGAGGCTGCGCAGCCGGAACCACTCGCGCAATCCGGCGGGATCGCGGCGGGTCACCAGGAAGAACCAGGAGAAACGAATCCATTCCTGCGGCAGCAGTTTTCGCATACCCGGCTGGGACATCAGATAGCCGCGATTGCGATAGGTGAAATACCGCTTCACCGGATCGTCCGGATACTGGGTGTGCATCCGGCCGCCGAGGATCGGCTTGAACTCGGCGGCGCCGTTGGGGTGCAGATACGCCGTTTGGAGGCAGGTGCCGAAGGGTAATCCGGAGCGCACGAGACGGCGATGGACCTCCACCTCGTCACCGCGGACGAACAGCCGCAGATCCGGTACGCCGATCACATCCACCGCCTGCGCCGAGATCAGCGCACCGTTGAAGAGGGAAGCGATTCCGGGCAGGAGATCCTCGGCGCCGAGCTCGGAACGCAACCGTCGCCACACCACGCCGCGGCGCAGCGGGAACGCCAGCCGGTCCGGTTCGTCGATATCGCAGACGACCGGTGAAACCTCCACCAGTTCATGGCGGCGGGCGCAATCGAACAGGGTGGCCAGCACTTCCGGGCCCTCGGGCCGGCCGTCGTCGTCGGCCAGCCACACCCAGTCGGCGCCCAGGCTCAGCGCATGCAGGATCCCCAGCGCGAAACCACCGGCTCCGCCCAGATTGTGCGCGGAACCGAGATACGTGGTGGGCAGTGGCTGGTCGTCGACCAGTTCGGCCACCTCGGTCTCGTTGCCGTTGTCGACCACGATCAGATGATCGACCGGACGCGATTGGGTGGCCACGACTTTCAGTGATTCGGCGAGCAGTTCACGCCGTTTGTGGGTCACGACCACGGCGACGATGGTGGCGTCCGCGCCGTACTCGACCTCCGGGAGAACGGCCGCCTCCGGGCCCGACTCGCTCATGCTGTTTCCATCGGGTTTGAGCGAGGGCCCTTCGTGGTTACGCTCCGCTGCCGCCTCCGGGCCTGACTCGCTCATGCTGTCTCCACTGGGTTTGAGCGAGGGCCCTTCGTGGTTACGCTCCGCTGCCGCCTCCGGGCCTGACTCGCTCATACCTGGTTCTTCTCCAGTTCTCGTTCGCCGTCGGCCGGCTGCCCTGCCGGCTCGCCGGTTCCGGCCGCGGGCTTCCCGGCCTTCTCGGCCTCCAGTTCGCGCAACACCGTCGCTACGTGATTACCGGCGTCGGGGCCCTCGTAGGCCCGGACCACCTCTTCGATCCCGCCCTGCAACCGGATCTGGCCGTGGTCGATCCACATCGCGGTATCGCAGAGTTGCGCCAGGAATTCGTTGGAATGGCTGGCGAACACCAGTAGGCCCGAGCGGGCGACCAGCTCCTGCAACCGGATCCGCGCCTTCTTCATGAACTCCGCGTCGACCGCTCCGATACCTTCGTCCAGCAGCAGGATCTCCGGGTCGATGGAGGTGACCACACCCATCGCCAAGCGCACCCGCATACCGGTCGAGTAGGTGCGCAACGGCATGGCGAGATATTCGCCGAGCTCGGTGAAATCGGCGATCTCGTCGATCTTGGCCATCATCTGCTTGCGGGTCTGCCCGAGGAACAGCCCGCGGATGATGATGTTCTCGTAGCCCGAGATCTCCGGGTCCATCCCCACGCCCAGATCGAATACCGGCGCCACCCGCCCGCGGATCCGCGCACTGCCGCGCGAGGGTTCGTAGATTCCCGACAGCAGCCGCAGCAGCGTGGACTTACCGGCGCCGTTGTGGCCCACCAGGCCCACTCGGTCGCCTTCCTTCAGCGACAGGGTGATGTCACGCAGCGCCTCCACGACCACCACATCGGACTGGTTGCGGCCGATCGAACCGCCCGCCTTGCCCAGGAAGGCTTTTTTCAGGGAACGCGATTTCGCGTCGAAGATCGGGAACTCCACCCACGCGTCGCGGGTTTCGATACTCACCTGATCGGTCATGACAGGCAGACTCCTAAACCCAGTAGGGCACGCGCGAACGGTACTTCTTCAGGGCGACCGCCGCGGCCAGCCAGCCCACCACGGTGATCCCGCCCACGATCGCCCAGTGGTACAGCTTCTGGTCGTCGCCGAGCAGCGGGGCGCGCACGATCTCCAGATAGTGGTACGTGGGCACCACCTCGGCGATCCGGGCCCGTTCGGCGACCTCACCGCCCTGGGCCTGCAGACTCTTGGTGCTCCACATCACCGGGGTCAGCACGAACAGCATCAGCGTCATACTGCCGAGAATCGGCGCGATATCGCGGTAGCGGGTGCTGATGATGCCGAAAAGCACCGATACCCACATGGCGTTCAGGAACAACAGCGCCAGCGCCGGTAGCGCGAAGATCGCGGTCCAGTGCAGGTCCTTCCAGACACCGAACGCCCCGAGTACCACCACATAGATCAGCAGATTGTGGGCGAAGAACAGCATCTGCCGCCAGACCAGCCGGTACACGTGCACGCTCAACGCCGACGGCAGCTGTTTGATCAGGCCCTCGTTCGCGATGAAAACGTCCGCGCCCTCGAGGATCGAGGCGTTGATGACATTCCACACGATCAAGCCCACGGCGACGTACGGCAGATATTCGTGCAGCGGCTGACCGAGCAGCGCCGCGTACAGGATGCCGATGGCGGCGGCCTGTACACCGGTGGCGATGGTGATCCAGAACGGGCCGATCACCGAACGCCGGTAGCGCTGCTTGATGTCCTGCCAGCCGAGTGAGAGCCATAGTTCGCGCTGCCCGAAGCCCTCGCGCATATCGCGCCAGGCACGGGCCCAGGACTGCGAATCGGGCTCGATGGGAGCCGGGGCCGTCACCTCGGTGATATCGGTATCGGCTACCGGGGTCTGCTCGGAACTCACGGGCGTCTCATCTGCGGCGGGAGTGTGGTCGGTGCGCACCGAGCCCTCGTCGGTGCGCTCCGGGATTTCGGTGTTTTCCAGGTCGGAGCGAGCGGAAGCTGCAGGCACGGTGCACGACACTACCCCGGCAACGCGTCCCGGTACCGGCTGGCCGTATACACCGCCTCGTTCAGAGGTATTGCCCCGTGCCGCCGATCGAATGCCCGGGCTGACCGCCGCGGCCCTCGCCGGCGTGGACACCCGGCGGCAACGCGCCCTGGCGCATCTGCTCGAGCTGCGCCCGCGCCGCCATCTGCTGGGCGAACAGCGCGGTCTGGATACCGTGGAACAACCCCTCCAGCCAGCCCACCAGCTGCGCCTGGGCCACCCGCAGTTCCGCATCGGACGGGACGGCGTCCTCGCCGAACGGCAGCGCCAGCCGTTCCAGCTCGTCGCGCAGTTCCGGCGCCAGTCCCTGTTCCAGCTCCCGGATGGACGATTTGTGGATCTCGGCGAGACGGGTGCGGCTGGCGTCGTCCAGCGGGGCCGCCCGCACCTCCTCCAGCAGCTGTTTGATCATGGTGCCGATTCGCATCACTTTGGCCGGTTGCTCGACCATATCGGCCAGTGATTCGGAGTTCTCGCTGCCGTCGGCGCCGGTCTGCTCACCTTCCCGGCCCGGGTACGACGCGCCCGATGTGGCGCCGGCGGGCAGCACCAGGGGGCGGCCCTCGGGGCCGATCACGACAACGGGATCCGATGCGTCATCCGATTGCGTCATGGTCCCCATCATGTCGTGTTCGCCGCGAACGCGCTAAAGCTGGTGGTGGTCGAGCGGGTGATAGCCCCCGCACTGGGCTGGACCAGGGTTACCGAGTCGCGGCCACTGGCCTTAAAGTGACCAGCATGACTTACGACGTCGCGCGGGTACGGGGCCTGATCCCCTCCCTGGCCGACGGCTGGATCAACCTGGCTCCGCAGGCGGGGATGCTGGTTCCGGATTCTGTCTCGCGCGCGGTGTCGATCGGATTCCGCACGTCGTCGTTCACCCATATCGGCCGCCACGGTGCCGCCAAACGAAGCGCCGATATCCTGCACGACGCACGGGTGGCCGTCGCGGACCTGGTCGGCGCCGACCCGAGCGGTGTCGTACTGGGACCCGACCGTGCGGTGCTGCTGTCCTGGCTTTCGGAATCACTGAGCTCGCGGCTCGGGCTGGGCACCGGCATCGTGCTGTCCCGGCTGGACGACGAGGCGAATGTGGCGCCGTGGCTGCGGATCGCGAACCGGTACGGCGCGCATGTGCGCTGGGCCGAGGTGGAGATCGAGACCTGCGAGATGCCGGGCTGGCAGTTCGAGGAGCTGATCGGACCCACCGCGCGGCTGGTCGCGCTCACCGCGGCCTCCCCGATCGTGGGTTCGGCACCCTCGGTGCGGGTCGCGGCCGAACGGGTGCACGAAGTGGGCGGACTCCTGGTCGCCGACGCGGTCGGCGCCGCACCGTACGCGATGATCGATATCGAGGATCTCAACGCCGATGTGGTCGCACTGAGCGCACCGAGCTGGGGTGGTCCGCAGGTCGGTGCGCTGGTTTTCCGGGACCCGGCGTTCCTGGACCGGATTCCGTCCATGGCGTTGAACCCGTACGCCAAGGGGCCCGAACGGCTGGAAGTGGGTGGTCACCAGTACGCGCTGCTGGCCGGCCTGACCACCTCGATCGACTATCTGGCCGGTCTCGACGAACGAGCCACCGGCACCCGGCGCGAACGGCTGGAAGTTTCGGTGACCTCCCTGCAGGACTACCACGACCAGCTGTTCGAGCATCTGATGAACACCCTGGACAAGATCACCGGTCTGACCGTGATCGGCCGGGCGTCCACCCGTATCCCGACGGTCAGCTTCACCATCGACGGTATGCAGGCGGAGAAGATCGCGGCGGAATTGGCCGATAAGCGGATCACCGTACTGGCCGGGTCGCACGGTGGCAGCCGGTTACTGGACGCACTGGGGGTCAACGATGAAGGCGGCGCGGTGACCATCGGTCTCGCGCCGTACACGACTCGGCGCGAGATCGATATGTTCGGCCGGGCATTATCGGCGCTCGGCTGAGCCGGGTCAGTAGTCCCCGATCCGCAGGATCACCTTGCCGAAGGTCTCGTGCTCGTCGAGCATCTCGTGTGCCCGGCCCGCGTCGGCCACCGGCACCTCGGCGTGGATCACCGGCACGATCGCGCCCTTTTCCAGTAGCGGCCACAGATGTGTGCGCACCTCGGCGATGATGTCGGCCTTGCTGCCGCGTCCGGTGGCCGGGCGGTCGCGCAGTTTGATCGCGCGGACCGTACCGCGTTTGGCCATCAGCGCGCCCAGGTTCAATTCGGCGTTGATCCCGCCCTGCATGCCGATCACCAGCACCTGGCCGTCCGGCGCCAGCGCGTCGATATTGCGGCCCAGGTAGGCGGCGCCCATATTGTCGAGGATGATATCCGCGCCCGGTCCGCCCAGCCCCTGTTCAGCACGGATGAGCTCCACGAAATCGTGTTCCCGGTAGTTGATCAGCACGTTCGCCCCGAGCTCGGCGCAGCGGTCGAGTTTGGCCGCCGACCCCGCGGTCACCGCGACCCGGGCATCCAGCTGCCGGGCCACCTGGATCGCGTGCGTGCCGATACCGCTGCCCCCGCCGTGGATCAGCAGCAGCTGTCCGGAATGCAGGCCGCCGGTCATCACCAGATTCGACCAGACCGTCGCGGCGACCTCGGGCAATCCCGCCGCGGCCGCCAGGTCCAAGCCTTCGGGCACCGGCAGCAACTGCCCGGCCGGGACCACCACCCGCTCGGCATAGCCACCGCCGGAGAGCAGCGCGCATACGCGGTCGCCCACCGACCAGCCGCGCACCCCCTCGCCGAGCTGCGCGACGACCCCGGAACACTCCAGCCCGGGGACGGGCGTCGCCCCGGCGGGCGGGGCGTACAACCCACGTCGCTGCAGCAGATCGGCCCGGTTCACCCCGGCCGCCGCCACCTCGATCAGTACCTCGCCGTGGCCCGGCGCCGGGTCGGGAGCCTCCGACCACTCCATCACCTCGGGGCCACCGAAACCGTTCAAGTTGATCGCGCGCATCGACCCATAGTGCAACACAAGTTTCCCGAGTCGGCGCCTGCCGCGTCCTACGAGCGATTCAGGCCGGCGAGACATCGGCACACAGCGCCCTCGCCCATCTGCCCCACGGGCGGCGCGACACGGCTAGCGTGAGCGCTGTGAGCAGCTTCATCGACTTCCAGAACGAGATCTACCTCCAAGGTATGGGCGGTGCGGTACCCGAACTGCCGATGACCGCGGACGGTTTCGAAGACCGGGCCCGGGAGCTGCTCGACGCGCGCGCCTTCGCGTACGTGGCCGGTAGCGCCTCCAGCGGACGTACCGCCGAGGCCAACCGGGCGGCGTTCGAGCGGCATCGTCTGGTGCCGCGCATGCTCCGCGGTACCAGCGGGCCGGGCGCACGCGATACCTCGGTCGAGGTGCTGGGGACGAGATTCGCCGCCCCCGTGCTCACGGCGCCGGTCGGGGTGCTGGAGTTACTGCACGAAAAAGGCGAGGTAGCGGTGGCCGGGGTGGCCGGGGATCTGGGTATCGGCAGCATCCTGTCCACCGCCTCGTCGTCCACCATCGAGGAAGTCGGCGAGGTGGCCGGTGACTGGTGGTATCAGCTGTACTGGCCGGCCGATGACGAGCTCGCGGAATCGTTCGTCCGGCGCGCGGAGCGGGCGGGCGCGAAAGCTGTCGTCGTCACCGTCGATACCCCGTCGCTGGGCTGGCGCCCCCGCGACCTGGAACTCGCCCATCTGCCCTTCCTGCTGGGCAAGGGAATCGCGAACTATCTCTCCGACCCGGTCTTCCGCGCCAAACTGCCGGCTGCCCCGGAAGAGAGCGCGGAGGCCATGCAGGTGGCGATCCTCACCTGGGTCGGCCTCTTCGGCAACCACACCCTGCGCCCCGCCGACCTGGCCAAACTCCGGGAATGGACCGACCTCCCGATCGCGGTGAAGGGCATCCTGCACCCCGACGACGCTCGCCTGGTAGTGGACGCCGGCGCCGAAGGGCTGCTGGTGAGCAACCACGGCGGCCGCCAGATCGACAACTCGATCGCCGCCCTCGACGCGCTGGGCCCGATCGTCTCGGCGGTCGGCGACCGCGCCGATGTGCTGTTCGACTCCGGTATCCGCACCGGGTCCGACATCCTGGTCGCGCTCGCCCTCGGCGCCAAGGCCGTCTGTTACGGCCGGCCCTGGGCCTACGCACTCGGAATCGCCGGGGCTCCCGGCGTCCGGCACGCCCTGCGGCTACTGCTCGCCGATTTCGATTCCGCCATGGGCCTTTCCGGCTGTGCCGATCTCGCGGGAGTCACCCGCGACCTGCTCGCCCTCCCGCGCTGACCCGCCGAAGCCCTACTGCGCGACCGCCGCCCGGATTTCGGTCGTCAGTGGGTGTATCGGTTACCATCGAGGCCCTGGAGACGTGGCAGAGCGGCCGAATGCACTCGCCTTGAAAGCGAGAGTCGTGAGAGCGACCGGGGGTTCAAATCCCTCCGTCTCCGCTTCTGCCCCGGCCCGGGAAGATATTCGGCCGGGGTCGCCGTGCCCTCACATCGCTACATTCAACTCTTGTCGAGCGCGCCCGCGTTCCTGTAGCAATATGTACACGGTGTAGCAGAAGGGTAGCCTGAGTACATGAGAACGATCCAGCAACGGGACCTCCGCAACGACAGTGGCAAAGTCCTCGCTGCGGTCGAGGGCGGCGAGAGCTTCACGATCACCCGAAACGGCAAACCGGTCGCCGAACTGAAGCCGCTGACCCAGCGCACCTTCGTGCCGATCGCTGAACTCGCCCGCACCAGCGCCCACCTGCCACGGATCGACTACAACGAGTGGCGCGCGGATATGGATTCGCTGATCGACCAGAAGATCCCCGAGGGTGAGTGAACTCGCCGCACCACGCCACATACTCCTCGACACTTCGGTGCTCATCGACTACCCCGAGGTGCATCAGGCGCTACCCGAGGATGCGGAGGCCGCGATCAGTGCCATCAGCCTCGCCGAGCTCGCCGCGGGTGTGCACGCAACCAGGGACCCGGTGCGGAAAGCGCAACGCCAACTTCAACTCCAGTGGGTCGTGCGATCGTTCGCGCCCCTGGCGTTCGACAGTGAGACGGCTCTGGTGTACGGGTCACTGGCCTTGCTCGTCGAGCAAATCGGGCGTAAGCCCCGGGGACGGGTCGCCGATCTTCAGATCGCTGCCACCGCGGTACAACACGCTCTGCCGCTCTACACCCGGAACCCTGACGATTTCAAGGGGCTCGGTCCGCTGCTGAATGTCCTCGCCGTGTAGGGGCGGGCCTCGACGATGGCACTCCTTCGCCCTCGGCGGTCCGGCGCGGGTGCCCCGGTTTTCCCACTATCCGCCGGTCTTCGTGGACGGAATCGGAACTACGTGAAACCGCCCGGCACGGCCATGAGTGTCAACTGCGTCGGCCGGGGGTTGCGTACGGTGGACACGTGACAGAAACGAGCGACGAAACCCCTGGTCCGGCCACCGCGCCCGCGCCGGCTCGGTGGCCCGCGGTGCTCACCTGGCGCTCCCACGACGGCACCCGGATGGAATCGGTTCGCGTCACGCTCAACGGGAACCGGGTCCGGGCCAGCGGGCGGATCATCGGCGGCGGTTGCGGGGAGCATCCGGCCTTCAGCGCCTCCTACGACCTGGTCACCGACGAGAACGGGGCGACCACCCGGTTATCGCTGCGGAGTACCACTGCGGCCGGGGAACGCCACGCCTCGATCGCCCGGGACGAGGAGAACTACTGGCTGATCGACGCCACGGGGGCCAATGTCCGCTCGACGTTCGGCGGTGCGCTGGACGCCGATGTGGTGCTCAGCCCGTTCTTCAACACGCTGCCCATCCGCCGTTTCGGTCTGCAGCACGCGATGGAGGATGTGCAGGTCCCCGTGGTCTACGTCGGCCTGCCCGACCTGACGGTGCAGGAAGCCGACCTCACCTACAGCAGCGCCGGCGACGGGATCAGCGTGCTCTCCCCGGTGTCCAGTGCGACGCTCACCGTCGACCGGGACGGTTTCGTGCTCGACTACCCGGGCCTGGCCCAGCGGATCTGACCGGAGCCGCCGCGGTTCAGTCCGGTTCCGGCCGGGTATCGAGGCGGGTGATGACACCGCCCGCCCGCCCGGCTTCCTGCAATTTCTCCAGCCACCCGGGCGCCCCGGGGTCGATATCGGTGATCTCCCAGCGCCGCGCGGATTCGTAACGCTGCCGCGCCGCGTGCCCGGTGGCGGTGAGCTCGTCGAGGGAGGTGTGCTCGCTCAGCGATTCCCGGGCCTCGGTCAGCGCCGCGAGTGTTTCGTCCAGTACCGCCAGCAGGGCATCGGAATTCGGTTCGCAGATCGCCCGCACCAGATCGGGCGAGGTCGCCGCGACGCGGGTCCCGTCGCGGAAGGAACCCGCGGCCAGCCCGAGCGCGAGATCCCCGCCCCGCGCCCCGGCCACCGCCAGCGCTTCGGCCAGCACATGCGGTAGATGGGAGATCCGTGCCACGGCCCGATCGTGTTCCGAGGCGATCACCGGTACCGCCACCGCCCCGCAGTCCAGGGCCAGCCGGGTGACCCGTGTCCAGGTGCCCGGGTCGGTTCCCGGATCTACCCCCACCGCCCAGGCGGCATCGCGGAACAGGTCCGGAACAGTCGCCTGCCAACCCGATTCCGCGGTACCCGCCATCGGATGCCCGCCCACATAGCGTTCTTCCAGGCCGTACCGGCGCACCGCGGCAGCCACCGGTGATTTCACACTCACCACATCGGTCAACGGGCATTGCGGCGCGTATTGCGCGATCGCGTCCAGCATCGGGTTGACTGCCGGCATCGGAACCGCCACGACGATCAGCGCATCCGTATCGGCGGCTCGGCGCAATGCCGCCGGGAGGTCGCCGGTCACATCGAAGCCGGTTGCGCGGGCCGCCGCCACGCCCGGCGCGGACCGGTTGTATCCCCAGCCGGTGTAGCCTGCCGCGGTCGCGGCACGCAGCAGCGATCCGCCGATCAAACCTGTCCCGAGAACACAGAGCGCCTTATGGTCGTCAGCCGTCACCGGAACAGATTCGCATACGAGTTCATCTAACGGCCCCGGGCCGACTACCGTTGCGCCCATGGCAGCACAGCGCTCGGGCACGAACAGGGCGACGTCGGACGATTACGACGACGTCGAAGGGTTCGCGGTGGCCGTTGTCCGGGAAGACGGTACATGGAAATGCAGTCCGCTGACCACGGCCGCGCTCACCACACTGTCCGCCGCGGAGAACGAGCTCAAGGCACTTCGTTCCGCCGGAGCGGTTTTCGGACTCCTGGACGTCGACGACGAGTTCTTCATCGTGGTCCGGCCCGCCCCCAGCGGCACCCGGCTACTGGTATCGGACGCGACCGCGGCGATCGACTACGACATCGCGGCCGATGTCCTGGAAGAACTGCATATCGAGATCCCCGATATCGACCCGGACGATCTGGACGATACGGAGCCGTGGGAGGAGGGTGACCTCGGCCTCCTGGCCGATCTGGGCCTGCCCGAACCGGTGTTCAGTGTGATCCTCGCCGAAACCGACCTCTACCCCGACGAGCAGCTGGCGATGATCGCCGAGCGGCTCGGTTTCGCCTCGGAGTTCTCCGCGGTGCTCGACAAACTGCAACGCTGAGGTGAGCGGTCCGCTCTCCGATACCGAGATGGTGCGGGCGGCGCTGGCCGCCGCCGGCACCGCCGACTCGCGTGATGTCCCGGTAGGCGCCGTGATCTTCGACCGCGAAGGCCGGGAACTCGCCCGCGCCGCCAATGCGCGCGAAGCCACCGGCGACCCAACGGCACACGCCGAGGTACTCGCCCTGCGCCGCGCGGCCGAGGTGCACGGTGACGGCTGGCGCCTCACCGGAACCACCCTGGCGGTGACCCTCGAGCCGTGCACGATGTGCGCCGGCGCCCTGGTCGCGGCCCGGGTGGACCGTTTGCTGTTCGGCGCGTGGGAGCCGAAGACGGGCGCGGTCGGCTCGCTGTGGGATGTGGTCCGCGACCGCCGGCTCAATCATCGCCCCCAGGTTCGCGGCGGGATTCTGGAACACGAGTGCGCGGCGATCCTCGACGATTTCTTCCGCACCCAGCGCTGAGCGACGCCCAGCTGCCACGGAGGTGCAGGTCGAAACCCGATTTAGCGATCGGCGGGTCGTCCGGTAATGTGTCGGGCGGTGGCGTGTCCGAGCGGCCTAAGGAGCACGCCTCGAAAGCGTGTGAGGGGTAACCCCCCTCCGAGGGTTCAAATCCCTCCGCCACCGCTCCGGCCCCTCACCTGAAACGCCAGGTGAGGGGCTTTTTCATGCCGTTTCCGCGGCGGCGGCGCCTCGAGAGGAAGCGCGGGCCGGCAAGCCGAGGATGAATCACTCCAGCGTCCGATCCCCGGCTACCGAGACGGTACGGTTTCGTCGTGACCGAAGCCTCTGCCTTGCCCGACACCGGGGCGGCCTACGACGCCGTCGCCTCCCTCTATGCCGAGCTTTTCAGCGACATGCTCGACGCCATACCGCTGGAGCGTGCACTGCTTGCCGCGTTCGCTGAACTCGTGCAGGCGAACAGCGGCGGACCGGTCGCCGATATCGGATGCGGCCCCGGTCAGGTCACAGCGCATCTGCACGCACTCGGATCGAGTGCGTTCGGCATCGACCTTTCCCCCGCGATGGTCGCCTTGGCCCGCCAGGCGTATCCGGATCTGCGGTTCGAACAGGGATCGATGACCGCTCTGAACCTCCCCGATGCGGGGCTCGGCGGCATCCTCGCTTTCTACTCGACAATCCACATGCCACCGGAGCAGCTGCCGGTGGCGTTCGCCGAGTTCGAAAGAGTGCTGGCCCCAGGTGGCTACCTGTTGCTCGGGTTCTTCGCTGATACCGATCCACAACCGCAAGAGTTCGACCACAAGGTCGCGCCGGCCTATCGATGGTCGCCCGGCAGTCTCGCGGAACTGCTGGCCTCGGCCGGGTTCGTCGAGGTCGGCCGTATGCTTCGTGAGCCGTACGAGGGCGAACGGGGCCAACAGGGCCAGCTGCTGGTTCGCAAGCCACCGAAGTCGTGACCGCTGCCCCGGCAAGTGTTGGGTCGGAGAGTCGCTGCGCGGGTGTTCACTCGAGAGGCGCCACCGGTACCGCGGCCGGGCAGCGTTTTCCGACCGGGCCGCCGTCCGGTCACGCGCCTGAGCGGGACGGGACAAGCCGGGCGATCCTGCGATCCAGGTCAGAATGTCGGATGCGGGCGCGTGGGAATCGCGGAAGAGGCTGTGGCACGGGCGCCCGGGCTACGTTCGAGGTGTAGCGAGCAGGTGGGGTTGACCCGGGGCAGCGCGCGGATCGCGGCCTCCAGCATCGGTGGGGGCCCGCATACGTAGACCGCGGCGCCGGGTGTCGCGTGGGCGAGTAGATCCGTCATATCCGGGCTGCCGAATTCATCGTCGGGGCGGATGACGGCCTGAGGTATCCGATCGAGAAATGGCATCGAATCCGCGGAGCGCCCGGTGTAGATCAGGGTGCCGCGGCGGCCCGCGGCCTGTGCCATGGGCAGGATCGGGGTGATTCCCATACCGCCTGCGACGAAAAGGTATTCGTCGGCGTCGACGAAGGGATATGTGTGCCGGGGGCCGTGGACTCGGAGGGTATCCCCGCTGCGCAGGTCCTCATGGATTTCGATCGATCCGCCGTTACCGTGTGGCATGAGGCGGACAGCGATCCGGTAGGCCGACCTGTCCCGCGGATCCCCGCAGAGCGAGTACTGCCGGTGCCGCCCGGAGGGTAGGAATACGTCGAGATGCGCACCCGGTAGCCAGGCCGGTAGCGCATCGCCTTCCGGATCGACCAGGACCACCCCGACCACGTCGACCGCTTCCCGCTGGATCGCGGCGACCACGAGCCGGCGATTGAAACCACTGTGCCCGGGCATATTCGACCGCGGCAGTGTCGAGGCCGGCCGGCGCGCCACGAATATCGAACGGCAGACGTCCACCGCCGCACCGATCATCTGGAAGCCGCGAGCCGGCACCTGGGTGCCCATCAGCTCTGCCCGGGTAGTAGTCGGTCCACCGGACGCCGTGCCAGATGAAAACAAGCGGCTGCTTGGCTGGTCTGCACCATTTGGCGAATGTACACGGCAACATAATTAATGGCAATGTTGCAATATTGCGACTGCCAGATGGTGTTCGCGACCGGTCGATAGCTGTTCGGGACCGGCCGATAGGTGTTTGTGCCGACCGAGCACTTGCTAGCGTTATCTCATGTCCGCCGCGTACACGTCGTCCCCAGGGCTGCAGGATGGTATCGAGGCCCGCATTCTGGACGCGGCGTTGATCAGATTCGGCGAGTTCGGTGTCAAGAAGACCACCATCGAAGACATCGCCCGCCAAGCCGGTGTCGACCGCGTCACCATATACCGTCGCGTCGGCTCACGCGACGACGTCGTGCAGGCGGTGGTGAGCCGCGAAGTCGCCGCGGTACTCACCGAGGTCGACGCGATATCAACCCGCCACAAGCGCCTCGACGACCTCATCGCCGACATCTTCGTCACGGTGATCACCCGCTGGCGCGAACACACCCTGGTCAACCGCATGCTCGTCGTGGAGCCGGAGCGTCTCCTGGAGAAGCTCACGACCGAGGGCGGCCCGGTGTTCGCCATGTCGGTCGCCGCCGCCCACACCGCCCTGTGCCGCGCCGCGGACTCCGGCCTCTTCGCCGAACCCGCCGACCTGCTCACCCGGGCGGAATTGGTTTGCCGGCTTGTTCATTCGTTCATCCTCTGCCCCTCGGGCCTCGTTCCCCTGGACTCCGAAGAGCAACTGGACGAGTTCGCCCGCACCTACGTGGTCCCCATGGTCACCGGCTGAGAGCCGGGTGCGTCGGCGCCGCGGCATTTCCGCGCTGTGGATGATCAACCCTCAGAGGGGCATTCCGTTCTCCAGGAATTCCAGCGCCTCGTCGACGACGGTGTAGATGTCGTCACCGTTGTCGATCGCCCGCAAGTAGGCCATCAGCGCTACGCCCGCCACCGCGCCGGTCCAGTAGCGGACGCGTGGATCGTCCGGTTCCCGGCCGACGCGTCGAGCGAAGGCTTCCATGAACGGCGGTAGGTCCGTCTCCAGTTTCTGCAGGACGGCCGCGCGGAGTTCCGGCACGGTGGCGATGAGTCTCATCCGGGTGGTTTCCACCGTGGCGATGTCTACGTCTGTGCTGTTCAGTACGGCGAGCAGGGCGTTGCGTGCGGCCTGGAGCGGTGGGAGGCCGGCGGGCTCTGCGAGGAACTTCTCGAGGAATAGGGGGTCCACCCGGTCGAACAGCACCGTATCCGGCTTGGTGGGGAAGTAGCGGAACAGTGTGCTCGGCGACACCTCGGCGGCGGCGGCTACTTCCTCCAGCGTGGTTTTGGCGTACCCCTGCTCCCGGTAGAGGCGCAAAGCGTGATCCTGGATGGCTTCGCGGGTGCGCTTCTTCTTGAGTTCTCGCAGGCCGCCGGTACTCATAGCATTATCTTGCCGAACCCTCGACCGACCGGACAAACGAACCGGAGACTTCGCCGGCGGCAGTGTCCGGCGCCGGCTGCCCCTGGATGTTCCGGCCTTCGACATCGAGGTCCGGCAGTATCCGGTCCAGCCACTTCGGCAGCCACCACGCTTTGTCCCCGACCAGTGCGAGAACCGCCGGGACGACGGTCATCCGGACCACGAACGCATCGACGGCGACCGCGGCGGCCAGCGCCACACCGATCTGCACGATATCGCTGGCGTCACCGGAGGCGAACCCGGCGAACACACTCACCATGATGATCGCGGCCGCGGCGACCACGCGTGCCCCGTGACCGAAACCGGTCCGGATCGCCGAGGTCGCCGACGCGCCGTGCACGTACTCCTCCCGCATCCGGGTCACGAGGAACACCTCGTAATCCATCGCCAGCCCGAACACCACACCGATGATGAAAATCGGCAGCATGCTCACCACCACATCGGTGGTGTGAATTCCCAGCCATTCCAGCCAGCCCCACTGGAAGGTGGCCACCATGACGCCGAAGGTCGCGCCCAGGCTGAGCAGGAAGCCCGCTGTCGCCTTGAGCGGGACGACGAGAGAGCGGAACACGGCCATCAGCAGCAGGAACGACAGGCCGATCACCACCAGGAGGTAGGTCCACAACGCCTCGGCCATCCGGTCGCTGAAATCGATGATGACGGCCGCGGTTCCGGTGACGGCGATCCGGGCGCCGAACTGGCCGACCGTGTCGGCGACGCTGCCGCGCAGCAGTTGCACCAGCTGCTCGGTCTCCTCGCTGTCGGGGCCGCCGCGCGGGACGAGTCCGATGATCGCCGTATCCCCGGCGGGGTTGAATTCCGGTGGCGCGGCCATGACGACCCCTTCGGTCCCGGCCAATTCCGTATGTACCCGCCGCGCGGTATCCGCCGGCTGCTGCGCGCCGGCCAGGTCGACGACAACCAGCAGGGGGCCGTTGAAGCCCGGACCGAAACCCGCGGAGATCGCGTCGTAGGCCTGGCGCTGGGTGGTGTGTTCGGGGTAGGTGCCCTGGTCCGGGACGCCGAGCCGCAGGTCCAGAGCGGGAAGGGCCAGGATGCCGAGCCCGATCAGCGCGACGATCAGGGTCGTCACCGGTCGCCGCGTGGTCAGCGCCGCCCAGCGGGGTGCCAGGGTGAACCGGCCGGGCGTGGCTCCCGTGACACCCTCGGCCGGCTGCCGTCGCAGACCGCGCCGCAGTACTCGGCGTCCGGCGAATCCGAGGAGTGCCGGTAGCAGTGTGATCGCCACCAGCACGGCGATGGCTACGGTCACCGCCGCGGCGAGACCCATTTCGGTGAGCAGCCCGATACCGACCACGCTGAGTCCGGCGAGCGCGATCACCACGGTCATCCCGGCGAAGAGCACCGCGGATCCGGCTGTCGCCACGGCGCGGCCGATGGCGTCCTCGGGGTCCGGATTCCGGGACAGCTCATGGGTGTAGCGGGAGACGATGAACAGCGCGTAATCGATACCGACGGCGAGCCCCAGCATGAGCGCGAGGATCGGGGTGGTGACTCCGAGGTCCATGAATGCCGTGGCCGTCAGGATTCCCAGCAGTCCGGCCATGACGCCGGTGACCCCGGCGATCAACGACATCCCCGCGGCGGCCAGGGAACCCAGGGTTATCACGAGCACTACGGCGGCGATGAGCAATCCGATGAGTTCCTTGCTCACGTCCGGCATCAGCTCCATCACGTCCCCGCCCACGGCGACGCGCAGTTCCGCCGAACCGCTCCTTTCGACCAGGTCCATCAGTTCTTGCCGGCTCGAATCACGCACGGTTTCGAAGGAGACCGCATAGGTCACCTCGGCGACGGCGATCCGCTGATCCGGCGAGATCAACCCGTTGTCGAACGGTCCCGTCACGGCCGCGACCTCGGATGCCCCGGCAGCCGCCTGTACGACGTCGGTGATCTTCCGGCGCTGCGCGGGATCGTTCACTGTGCCGTTCTCGGCGGTGAACACGATCTGAGCGGAGCCGCCGTCGAGGGGCACCTCGGAGAACCGCTCTTCGAGGAGGTCGAAAGCTTCCTGGGATTCTGTGCCGGGCAGGTTGAAGGTCGTCGCGGAAGGAGCGGCCAGGCAGGCGGCACCGATTCCCAGGACCACCATGAGGAGCACCCAGGACAGGAGAACGAGTCGTCGAGCTCGAAAACTGAACCGCCCGATCCGATAGAGCAGAGCTGACATGACAGTCTCTCTTCATTGGAAGTTACTATTTTTTGAGAGTAACTTCCATTTTGTCCGCGGACAAGACCTGCCTGGGCTGATTCCTTTGAATTCGTTCACCGGTCTGGCCGGTGCCAGTGCTCGGCCGTCCGGTCCGGATGGCCGAGTCGTGGCTGCGGGGAGCGACGCCGGCCGTGGCGAGCATTCTCAGGCTGTGTAACGACTGTCGCGTCGCCGGACCCGGTGGCGACGCCACCAGGTCACCGCCCAGAGCGTATGCCCGAAACCGAGTATCGCCAGTGCGAGGATGCTGTCCAGCAGGGCCGCGGTCGACCGTTCGGGGGCGAGTCCCCGCACGGCACCGGCGGCGAGTGCGAAATCGGCGGGCAGGGTGAACAGCGCCGCCGCGGCGAGGCACAGCACCGTTCCGACGACCAGCACCAGGCTGTAGACGCGGACGGCGCGCTGTTCGTGCCGCGGCAGTGCGCGGCTCGGATCATCCGGGGTGTGCCCCTTTCCGGTCACCACGTGTTTTGCCCGTGTACCGAGATAGCGCGCATAGGCGCGGCCGTCGCCGAACAGGTCGCGGCAGGCCGTGAACTCCTGCAGCACGAAATACAGGTCGGTCCGCATGAACACCATGCACTGGAACGTCAGCGGTACCGATGCGAGGACAACTACCGCGCCCAGCAGCCGATGCGCGAGGCTGTGCTCCGCGGTGGCCGCCCCCAGCAGCACCGCGATCGCCGCGACCGCCAGATTCACCCCGATACCGGCGAGGTAGGCGGTGATGCGGTGCCTCCGGGGCGCGAGTTCGATACCGCTGATATCGGTTTCGGCAACCAGGAACTGCAGCCGGGTGCCGAGTTGGATCCGGGCGTGGACACCGGTCGCCCGGGCGGCGGCGAAATGCGCCATCTCGTGCATGGCGACCAGTGACCAGCCGAAGACGAAGGATACGACCAGCACGAGTCCGCTGTGCGGACTCCACAGCAGATCGCGAAAACTGGGCCACAGGTCCGGCCTGCTGACAAGAACCATCGCGGCGGCCGCCACCAGCCCGGCCAGCAGGAACGGAAGGATCGGATGCAGGGTGAAACGGACCAGCTCAGGCCGCAACCAGGGAAAGGTCGCCGGTGGGACCGGAGGGGAAGGTACCGGGCAACCGTCGATTTCGGATACGTAGCCGAGCGCGGTCAGATCCGCGACGAACGCCCGCACATCGAACTCGATACCGTGCCGTTCGGCCATCTGTTTTTCGGTCTGTTCGATACTCGACCCGCCACCGAGCATCTCGATGGCCTCCACACCCACCGCCGGCAGCGCAACGAACGTCCGGGTCTCCAGCCGGCCGACGATCCATTCATCGCGATCGGGGCGGGACTGTATATCGTGCAACCGGATCCGGCTCGTTGCGGTGAGCCGGCCGGTGGGCGGAGATTCGGCCATATCACGATCCGCACACTGGACAGTCCGGGCGGGGCGGGCAGCGGTCGAATTCGGGTTCTTCGAGGACGGCGAGGTTCAGCCCGTACCGGAAACCGGGCTCGATACGCGGTGCGCCGGTCAGCACGGCGAGGGCCAGGTGGGCCAGGAGGTTACCGGTCAGGGCGGCCGATACCGCGTGTACCGGATGCCAGGGAAGCTGCGGGGCAAGGTGTTCCGGAGGCATATCGGCCGGGCGTCGGTCATCGCTGTTCTGGATCTGGTGTTCGTGCAGGCAGTCCCAGCAGGCGCCCTGTCCGGGGATATGAACCTGGGCCGACGCGATCGGACCGTGGTAACCGCCGGTGACCCACGCCAGCTCCGCCGCCGCGCACGCACGATTGGCCCAGTGCCGGACAGCGCGCGGTTTATCGGCGCAGAACGCGAGCAGGTCGTAGCCGGGTGCGAGTAACTCGGCCAGATCGTCCTGACCGTGGATATGCCGCTGCTCCCCGGTGATTTCGACCTCGGAGTTCAAGTCCCGCAAATGCGCGACCGCCGTATCGACCTTGGGCTTGCCGATATCGTCTTCCCGGTAGAGGACCTGGCGGCTGAGGTTGGACAGCTCGACGACATCGGAGTCGACACAGTGCAGGTGCCCTACTCCGGAGGCCACGAGTGCCTGCGCGGCGGTTGTGCCGACGCCGCCGACGCCGACCAGCAGCACCCTGGACCGAGCCAACCGCAGCTGGATATCCCACGGACTCGGCCTCGGCGTCGTATCGATCCAGTCGAAGAACGCCATACTCCGTGAGTACCGCTCCAATTGCCCGGGTCCGAGCGCGGGCGGTGCGGGTACGCCGGCGTCTTCGACGAAGCCGGCGTCCAGCAGCACCTGCATCGCACCCAGGACGTCGCTGTCGGTGACGGGGTGCGCGGAGGTTACTTCGGTAACGATCTCGGCGGGCGATCTGGCCGTACCCATCGCGGTGACCAAAGCCCAGACCCAGCCGTCGGGGTCGAGGATCTCGGCTCCGATTCCAGGTACGGTCACGCCGATCCGTACATGCCCGTCGGTCGTCCGGTACGGGACGTGCGCCGGTTTGATCCGCGGCCGCACCATCTTCGCGATATCCACAGGAAATCCTTGTCCGGTGGCGCCGACACCGCGTCGGCGGCACCGATCGTCATAGCGATCTGCCGCCCTTGCCGAGCGGAACGGCTGCCGGCCCGGCGCGCATACCGAGCCGGGCCGGCAGGGGCGGTTACGCAGTCGGCGCGACCTACCTACTCGTGATCGTAGGTTGGGTACCCGGCATGAGACCGATCGTGCTTCTGCCAGGTGGCAGGGCGGTGTTGTCACCCGCCCGCCCTGCCACCTCGGTATCGCTGTCCCTACGTGGACGGCCTAAGTCCCGGCGGCGGATGACCACCCGGTGGTTTCTTTCTTGTCGAGGCGCCGGAGTTCGATGCTTACGGGCTCGGGCGCCGGTTTTGTGGTTTGTTCGATGGTTTTTTTCATGACCTACCTACTCGTGATCGCGGGTTGGGTACCTGGCAGGGAGCGATTGCGTATCTCTGGCGGGAAACCGATCGTGCTTCTGCCGGGCGGCGGGGCGGTGTTGTCGCCGGCCTGCCCTGCCGCCTCGGGAAGCGCTGTCCCTACGCGGATGGCCTAGTTCCCGCCGCCGGCCGAAGCCTCGGTGGTTTCTTTCTTGTCGAGGCGTCGGAGCTCGATCGTCACACGCTCGCGGCGCGGATCTTCGGACGGTGCGGTTGCGCTCTCTGTCACGGTGCACTCCCTTGATTGGATTATTTGCCGGTAAATAAGTGCACATTATTTACCGGTACATGATCCCTCCGGATGTGTTGATGCGTCAACCTCCAGTGCTGGGGAGGCGTGAGTGGTGGGGCGGGATGGCCCGGCGAGGCCTTGATCTACGGGCCGCGACGCGGGTCCTACCGGCGGCGCGGATGAAGGTTGTTGTCGATTGACAGCACCGCTTGCGGCAGCAGGCTCGGAGCCCGGGGGCCAGAAGCGCGCTCGGCCGGTATGTCGGGGAACGTGGGACCCGTTTGTGCAGGCAACTTACGGGATTACGGTCCTCACATCGGAAAAGCTGATCGGCCCCGACCCGCTTTCGCAGGTCGGGGCCGATCTTTGTGCGCCCGAAGGGATTCGAACCCCTAACCTTCTGATCCGTAGTCAGATGCTCTATCCGTTGAGCTACGGGCGCATGCTCGTATTCAGTTGTCGCCCGGATAACCGGGCGTGGCGGAGGCGAGAGGATTTGAACCTCCGGTCCCCGTGAAGGGACAACTCATTAGCAGTGAGTCCCATTCGGCCGCTCTGGCACGCCTCCTGGAGCCTTCTCTTCGAGGGCACCGGTCCTTTCGAACCGCCGAGCAGAAAGGCTACCCGAGCTTGGTGTGAAACTGCAAAACGGCTGGTTGATCAGCGAAGGTGGCTGTCGAACCAGTCGAAAATGCGGGTTTGTGAATCGATCAGTTCGTCGGCGTCCTCATCGTCGTTGCCCGGTTGGTCGGCCCGGTGCAGGAGGCGGGGATAGCTCACGACGAGACTCGCGACCGCCGCGCGGGCCGAGGCATCGCGGAGTTGCTCGACCTCGTCGGCGGGGGTGGTGGGTTCCGCGCCGAACAGGCCCAGCCACGGGGCTTGCAGGCGGGGGGCCGCGGTGACCAGGGCTTCGGCCTGGTCGGTCAGCGGGGCGGTGATACCGGGGGCGGCGACGCTGACCGCGGCGCCGATCGGGCGGTTGGTCGCGACCAGGAAAGCCGCGGTGCCGGCCGTATCGAAACCGAGGGCGCCGATGCAGTCGGGGAAGACCCCGCGATGAGTGAGCCAATCGAAGCAGGCATCGAAATCCTCGAACAGTTCGTCGCCGAACACCCCGGCCGAGGAGGCGGGGGCCCGGTGGAAAAGGTTCGGCGCGATCACCAGCCAGCCCTCGCCGGCGAGGGCGCGCATCAGTTCCAGCAACGTTCCGGTGAACTCCCGGGATTCGTGCAGCAGCACGATCCCGCCGCGTGCGTAACCCTCCGGTTCGATCACCGTGATGGGGACGTGTCCGCCGGTTTCGGGCCTGGTGGTGGCCGGTGTCGGTTCCTGGTCGCTTCCGGTGGCTTCCGGTTCGTGACGCCGCAACGGCGCAATATCGTCATAAGTGCCCGACATGTTCCCAGCGTAGGGCGATATCCCCGGAGCGGGAAGAACTGGCAGGTGAACAGCCCGAACGTGGCGCGATCGAGATCGGAACTAAGCTCATTACGTGACCGCGCACATCCGGCCGGACCTCGATTCCATTCCGGCGTACGTTCCCGGCCGCAGCCATCCCGGCGCGGTCAAACTGGCGAGCAACGAGACCACGATCGGTCCGTTGCCCGCCGCGAGCAAAGCCGTCGCCGAGGCGGTGGAGCTGGCCAACCGCTATCCGGACAATCAGTCCGGCGAACTGCGAGCAGCACTGGCGGAGTTCCTCGGCGTCCAGACCGCGAATATCGCGATCGGCTGCGGAAGTGTCGCGTTGTGCCAGGAGCTGGTGCAGATCACCTGCGCCGGCCCGGCCGACGAGGTGCTGTACGCCTGGCGTTCCTTCGAGGCGTATCCGATCATCACCCAGGTCGGTAACGCGACCGCGGTGACCGTACCGCTCACCGATCACGTGCACGATCTGGACGCGCTGGCCGCGGCGATCACCGAACGGACCCGGCTGGTGTTCGTCTGCAATCCGAACAACCCGACCGGAACCGCGGTGGGCAGGGCCGAGCTGGAACGGTTCCTGGACCGGGTGCCCGCCGATGTCCTGGTGGCCCTGGACGAGGCGTACTACGAGTATCTGCGGCTGCCGGAGGATCATCCGGACGGTGTGGAGCTCGGCCGGTCCCGGCCGAATGTGGTTGTGCTGCGCACCTTCTCGAAGGCGTACGGACTGGCCGGGCTGCGGGTCGGGTATGCGGTCGGCGCCCCGGAGGTGATCACGGCGCTGCTGAAGGTGCATATCCCGTTCAGCGTGAGCCGGGTGGCGCAGGCCGCGGCGATCGCCTCACTGCAATCCCGGCACGAACTGCTGGACCGTACCGAGGCGGTGATCGCCGAACGGGAGCGGATGCGCGACGCACTGCTGGCCGCGGGGTACCGGGTGCCGTCGAGCGAATCGAATTTCGTCTGGCTCGACCTGGGTGCGGTGACGATGGAATTCGCTGAGGCGAGTGCCGAAGCGGGGGTGCTGATCCGTCCGTTCGCGGGGGAGGGGGTGCGGGTCACTGCCGGTGACCCCCACGAGAACGACCTGTTCTTGGGGTTCGCCACCGCCGCGGAAACGGCCGCGCGTTTCGCGGGTGCTCAGCGGGGCGGTTCAGCCTAGGCCGAGCCCGTCGGAGACGGTGGGCCAGGACGCGACCAACTCGTCTGCCCAGTACGGCCATGAATGGGTGCCCTGCGGGCGGAAGTGGGCGGTGTAGTCGACACCGAGGGTGTCGAGGCGCTGGGCCAACCGGCGCGTGCAGAACTCGGTGGCGGCCTCCAGCGGGCCGCCCATCAACACGCTGACGGGTGTCTCCGGGTTGGTCAGCACATCGTGGACCCCCGGGTGCCCGCTGCCGGCGGACAGATACAGCTTCTTACCGCGCAATGCCGCCGCGTGCAGGGTCACATCGTGGGCCAGCCACGCGGGGTCGTCGGGGGTGCCGAACATGTTCTCGGGGTCGCCTTTGTAGGTCGAGATGACCATGCGGGCCTGTGCTTGGCCGAGGTCGGTGCCGGTCGAGAAGCATCCGCTGTACGCGCCGACGGCCGAATAGAGTTCCGGTTTCCGGATGGCCAGCATCATGGCCGCTTCGGCGCCCATGGACGTCCCGAGCACCGCGTTGCGGCCGTTCCCGGAGAATCGGGCGTCGAGCAGCGGCGGTAGTTCCTCGGTGAGGAAGGTTTCCCATTTGTTTACGCCCAGCACCGGGTCGGGGCGTTGCCAGTCGGTGTAGAAGCTGGCCGGGCCGCCGACGGTGAAGACCACGTTCACCGGTTTGTCGGCGTAGAACTGTGCGGCATTGCCGCGGTCGAGCCAGTTGTTGCTGTCGGGCTGGGTGCTGCGGCCGTCGAGCATGTACACGGTGGGGCGGGGTGCGGTGCGATCGGCCGGGAGCAGGACGAGTACCTGGACCGTGCGGTGCATGGCGGGGGAGTCGACGAAAACGCGCATCAGACGTTCGTGCACCGGTTCGACTCCCACGATGGCGGCCTGCGGCGCCGGTACCGGTTCGGCGGGTTCGACCGGACCGGGGTCCTCGGCGGAACCGGTGCCGGGGCGTGCGGGCGCGGCATGCAGTCCGTCCGGACCGGCCTGCGCCGCTCCGGGCGCGATCGCGCCGCACAGGGCGACGGCGCCCGATACGACGGCGGCGAGTCCGGCGCGATACCTCATGGCGCCCATACTGCCAGACCGGAGGGCAGGCGAAGCGGACCGAACGAGACCGGTTCAACCGCTCTGACCAGCGGTTTCGATGGTCTTGGCGCGGAATGGATCTCGTGCTGTGATGATCGACTCGCCGACGTGATCCATCCAGTCCGGGCAGGTCGGGCGGCTGCGGCCCCGGGGTCCACCCGGACGCGGCGGGCGTGCGCGATACGCAGAGTAATCTCGCTTCGGGAGCCGGACCGGATGGAGAGAGGACCTCGTGACGGGCGCGCGGATGGTGGGGCTTTTCGCCGGGATCGGGGGCCTGGAGCTCGGGCTGGCGGCGCACGGCTGGCACAGCACCGCGCTGTGTGAGATCGACCCCGGTGCGCAGGCGGTACTGGCGGCGCGTTTTCCCGACGCCGCACTGCACGCCGATATCACTCGATTGCGAGCGCTACCCGCGGAAACCGAACTGGTGG
This sequence comes from Nocardia sp. NPDC019395, assembly GCF_040632335.1. NCBI lineage: Bacteria > Bacillati > Actinomycetota > Actinomycetes > Mycobacteriales > Nocardiaceae > Nocardia > Nocardia sp. NPDC019395. Next base: position 68,784 of record NZ_JBEYBT010000015.1, on the reverse strand, counting down.
CCGCTGGTTTCCCGTGCCAGGACCTGTCGCAGGCAGGCCGGACGGCCGGTATCACCGGGACCCGGTCCAGCCTGGTCGATCACGTGTTCCGCCTGGTGCGCCGGCGCCGCGGGCCGCGCTGGTTGCTGATCGAGAATGTGCCGTTCATGCTGCAACTCGGCCGCGGGGCGGCGATGCGGCATATCACCGCCGCGCTCGACGATCTGGGCTATACCTGGGCGTACCGGGTGGTGGATGCCCGGGCGTTCGGTTTGCCGCAGCGGCGCAACCGGGTGCTCATGCTGGCTTCGCGGACCGAGGATCCGCGCACCGTACTGTTCGCGGACGACGCCGGTCCGCGGCTGCTGGGGGCGGTCGACAGCGATCCGTGCGGTTTCTACTGGACCGAGGGGGTGCGCGGTCTGGGCTGGGTGGTCAACGCGGTTCCCACGCTCAAGGGTGGGTCCGGGCTGGGTATTCCGAGCGCGCCCGCGGTGTTGCTGCCGTCCGGGGAGATCGTCACCCCGGGTATCACCGACGGGGAGCGGCTCCAGGGATTCGCCCCCGGCTGGACCGAACCGGCCCTGGCGGTGCCCGGATTCCGGCCCGGGCAACGCTGGAAGCTGGTGGGTAATGCGGTGAGTGTGCGGATGGCGTCCTGGGTGGGGTCGCGATTGCGGGAGCCAGGGGATCCGATTCCGGGGCATATTCCGCTGCCGCCCGGGAGTCCGTGGCCCGGTGCGGCCTGGGGGCATTCCGGCCAGGTGTTCGAGGTGCCGGTCTCGCCGTGGCCCGTGCACGAGCCCTATGAGGATCTGCGGTTCTTCCTCACCGACACCCGGTTGCTCTCCGCGCGGGCCACGGCAGGTTTCCTGCGGCGCACCGGGATGGGGAAGCTGCGGTTCCCGGCCGGTTTCCTAGACGATGTCCAGACACATCTGGACCGGATGGGTGGTTGGGCGGCATGACCGGTGATCCGGGCCGCGGCAGCCGGCGTCCGGCCACCGATCCGGTGACCAGCGCGCGGATGTCGCGGCAGCGGCGGGCGCATACCGAACCGGAGCTGGCGCTGCGGCGTGAACTGCACCGGCGCGGGATCCGGTACTTCGTGGATCGCGCGCCGATTCGCGGTCAACGGCGGCGGGCGGATCTGGTGTTTCCGCGGCGCCGGGTCGCGGTGTACGTCGACGGATGTTTCTGGCATCGCTGTCCGGATCACGCGACCGACCCGAAGAACAACGCGGACTGGTGGGCGGAGAAACTGGCCGGCAATGTCGCGCGGGACCGGGCGACGGACGCGGCTCTGGTCGCGGCGGGCTGGCAGGTGATCCGGGTCTGGGAACACGAGGACCCGGTGTGCGCGGCCGACAAGGTGCAGGCGGCGCTGGACCGTTGACCCGCTCGCCGTGTTACCGCGCCCATTAGTCTCGGTGGCGTGCCCAGCGATTTCATCGAAATTCTCACCAGGCGTATGGAAGCGGTCGTGGAGGCGACCGGAGATCTACTCGCGACCGTCGACACCCTGGACGATTCGGCGCTCGCGGCCGCGTCCGCGTTACCGGGCTGGACTCGGGGTCATGTGCTCGCGCATATTTCCCGTAACGCCGACAGTCTGGTCAATCTGCTGTTGTGGGCGCATACCGGGGTGGAGACGCCGCAGTACGCGAGTACGGCGCTGCGGGATGCCGATATCGAGTTGGGTGCGCCGCGCCCGCTCGCCGAACAGCGCACGGACCTTGTGGAGTCCGCGGACCGGTTGACGGGGATGGTTCAGGTGCTGACCGCGGAACAATGGCAGACCGAGGTCCGGACCAGGCAGGGGCGGCCGCTCACCGCGGACCGGATTCCCTGGATGCGGTTGCAGGAGTTGCGGATCCACCACGTGGATCTGGGCGCGGGCTACACACCTGCCCGATGGCCGGCGGATTTCGTGACGGAACTGCTCGCCGAGGTCGCCACCGATCTGGGTGGTCGCGAGCTCGAGCGGCCCTTCGAAATCAGCGCGACCGATACCGGTTTCGGCGCGGTCGTCGGTACCGGTGATCCGGACCGGACAGTGGCGGCGCCGGCCGCGTCACTGCTGGCCTGGCTGCTCGGTCGCGGTGCGGACGAGACTCTTCCCGAGGATCTGCCCGAGCTGCCCGCTTGGCGCTGACTCCGCTCGGATAAGAGAAAACCGGCCGGCGCCTGTAAAGCGCCGGCCGGTTGTTCTTCTCGTGGATCAGACCCCGGCGTGTTCCGCTTCGACAGCCGCGGGCTTCTCGCGCTCCTGCAACTCACGCAGTTTCGCACCCTCGACGTCGATATCCGGCAGGATCCGGTCCAGCCAAGCCGGCATCCACCAGGCCCATTTGCCCAGCAGCACCAGCAGTGACGGGATCAGCACCATCCGGACCAGGAAGGCGTCGAAGAAAACGCCCGCCGCCAGGGCGAAGCCCATGGACTTGGAGGTGATATCGGGCGAGAGCATGAAACCGCCGAAGACCGAGATCATGATGATGGCGGCCGCGGTGACCACGCGCGCTCCGTGGTGGTAGCCGCTGATCATCGCCTCCTTCGGATTCTTGCCGTGCACGTATTCCTCGCGCATCCGGGTCACCAGGAACACCTGGTAGTCCATCGCCAGACCGAACACCAGTCCGATCAGCACGATGGGCAGGAAGCTGATGATCGGATGGGTGTCCTTCACCAGGCCGAAGGCGCCCTCCTGGAAGATCAGCACCGTGACACCGAAGGTCGCGGCCATCGACAGCAGGAAGCCGAGTGCGGCGGTGAGCGGTACCAGGATGGACCGGAACACCAGCAGCAGCAGGACGAACGCGGCCGCCGCGACAATGGCCAGGTACGGGATGATGCTGGTCAGCAGGACGCTGTTCACATCCGCGTAGATGGCGGTCTGGCCGGTGATGCCGTACTCCATGCCGTACTGCGATTTCAGCGCGGCTTCGGCATCGCGGGCGTGTTCGACCAGGTCCTGGGTCTCGGCACTGTTCGGACCGGATTCGGGCACCACCTGGAACAGCGCTGCCCGACCGTCCTGGCTGGGCTGCGCGACGCTCAGGTAGTCGACACCCTCGTAGCCGGCCAGCTGGTCGCGCAGGGTGGACAGCGCGGCGGCGCGCTGATCCTCCGGGGTTCCGGACAGATCGACTGCCACCATCAGGGCGCCGTTCTTACCTTCGCCGAAGCCCTCGGTCTGCAGTTCGTAGGCCTTACGGACCGAGGAATCCTCCGGCATGCTGTCGCCGCCGGGCAGTCCCAGGTTCAGCTGGGTGGCCGGGGCGGCGAGCGCACCCAGCACGATCGCGCTGGCGATCAGCGTCAGCACCGGGACCCGGGCGATGATCCGGGCGAAACGCATCCCGTTGGTGACCGAGTTGTCGTCTTCGGGATCGTGTTTGGCCACCAGCGGGATCTTCGGCTTGAACAGTGCCTTGCCGAGCGCTCCGAGCAGGGCCGGCATCAGGGTGATGGCCGCGAGCACGGCGAATCCGGCAGCGATGGCGCCACCGATACCCATCGCGGTGAGGAAGCCGATACCCACGACGGACAGGCCGAGCAGGGCTATCACCACGGTGAGGCCGGCGAAGACAACCGCCGATCCGGCGGTGCCCACCGCGACACCCGCGGCCTCTTCCGGCGAGTCCTGGACGACCAGTTCGTGTTTGTACCTGGACACGATGAACAGGGCGTAGTCGATGGACAGTGCCAGGCCGATCATCGAAGCCAGGATCGGCGTGAACGTCGGGACCTCGGTCAGGGAGGTTCCGGTCAGGAGCAGGGCACCGGCACAGGCGACGCCGACGATTCCGGTGATGATCGGAACGAAGGCAGCGACGACGGCGCCGAAAGCGATGATCATGACGATCAGCGCGACCCCGATACCGATCATCTCGGACTGGCCGGATTCGGGCTGGGTCTGCGCGATGGCACCCGTCATCTCGACGGTGAGGCCGGCGTTGCGGCCCTCCTGGGCGATGGCTTCGGCCGCCTGCCGGTTCTCCTCGGTGATATCGGAGAAGGACGGCATCGTGAACTTCACGTCGACCACGGCGACCGTCTGCGGGTTCTGCTCGTTCAATACGTTCAGCGGGGCGCCGCCGCACAAACTCTTGAACTCGGGGGAGCTCTGCCCGTCGAGGCAGTTCGGCTCCGGCGCCGGCGGTGTCTCACCGGGCGCGAGGTTCGCCGCTGCCTGAGCCTGCTCCTTGGCGGCCTCCTGGCTCGCGGGCATCATCGAGGTCGCGGTGACCGGATTGACGACCGGTTCGGCGTGATCGACGATATCCATTTCGTTCAGCCGCTGGACCAGCGCGTCCAGTGCGGTCATATTGGGTTCGTCGGCCAGCGTGCCGTTCTGTGCGGCGATCACATATTGACCGTTGACGGCGTCGATGCTGAACATCGAGGCCATCTGCGGCATATGTTCCTCGAGGATGGCGGTGGCCCGCTCGGAGGGCAGCCCCGGCATTTCGAAGCTGTCCTGGAACGGCTTGGCCAGAGAGGCCGCCGCGCCGCCGAGCAAGACCAGTATCAGCGCCCATATGGGCAGCACTATCCACTTCCGGCGGAAAGCGAACTTTCCCCATCTGTACAGGAATACGGACACGAGGGATTTCTCCTAGGCCAGGCCGAGACGGTTTGGTCGTATGTGCTGTGACGAACTGACGGCCGGCGTCGCTTTCGCGGACCGGATTCCGCGGATGAGATCGTTGCCTCGATGCGCGAAATCGGCTGGACCCGCCTACACGGTGGACGCCATCTGTATCTACCGTACGGTAGGTAGACTACCGGCAGGTTAAACGGAGGAACAAACTCGACTTCCGGCGGCCGACCGGGCGCGACGCCGGGAGAACGAGAGGACCGAGCATGGCGAATCGGAGAGCTGACGACCACGTTACCGCAGGTCGAGACACCAAGCAGGCCATCCTCGATGCTGCTGTGCAACTGTTCGTCAGTAAAGGTTTCGAACAGACCAGCCTGCGCGAGATCGCGGATGCGGTGGGAATCACAAAGCCGTCTCTCTACTATCACTATTCCTCGAAACTCGACCTGCTGGTCGCCGTGATCAATCCACTGCTGGACGATCTGCGCGCGCTGGCCGACGAGGTCGAGGCGATGGCGGCACCCGACGCGGAAGGCCGCCGGACGGTGCTGCGCACCTATATCCGGGCCATGATCCGGCACCGGTCCGCCGGGGAGATGCTGGTGCGCAACGCGGTGGCCATCGTCAATGCCGTCGCCGACCAGTACCCCGTGATCGTCGATGCCAACAAGGTCCTGCGGAACTGGCTGGCCGGGCCCGAGCCCACACCGGTGCGGCTGTTGCGGGCGAGTGCGGCCATGGAGATTCTGACCGTCGCGCTGGTTTCGAACGAAGTAGCACCGGAGGCGGGGGATGATGTGGTGGAGTCGACGCTGCTGGACGCGGCGATCGCGGCTCTGCAACCGGACGTGCGATAGCACAGCGGAAAGGTCAGGTTCGTCGTGCACATCACCGCGAAGGTGGATCATGCCGTGCGCACACTGCTCGAGATCACGGCAGCCGATCAGGCCGTGGCAGTGAAAGCGGAAGCGATCGCGGCCGCCCAGCAGATCGCGCCCAAAGTTCTGGAGAGCGTGCTCGCCGATCTGCGTCGCGCCGCCCTGGTGACGAGCCGGCGCGGCCCCGACGGGGGATACCGGCTGGCTCGCCCGGCCGGCGATATCTCGATCGCCGATATCATCCGCGCGATCGAGGGGCCCCTCGCTTCGGTGCGTGGGCTGCGGCCCGAGGAGGTGCGGTATCCGGGTGCCGCCGAACCGTTGCAGCAAGTGTGGATCGCATTACGCGTGAATATCCGCGCGGTTCTGGAGAATGTCACCCTGGCCGATATCGCCTCCGGCGGACTGCCGGAATTCGTCGGAAACCTGACCGCCGACCCGGGCGCCTGGGCCCGCCGGGAACCCGGCGGTGATACTCCACCGGACCCACCGGAAATTATGGGGCGATCCGCAGGTCCAGACGGTAGCGTGCGGTCATCATGCTGATCCGACTGCTCCGTACATTTCTCGTCCCGTACCGGAAACAGCTGGCCGGGATCGTGGCGCTGCAGCTGATCTCGGTGATAGCCATGCTGTATCTGCCGAGCCTCAATGCCGACCTGATCGACGAAGGCATCACCAAGGGTGATATCGGCTACATCTGGACCGCCGGGCTGCGCATGCTGGCGGTATCGGGTGTCCAGATCGTCGCGTCCGCGTCCTCGGTGCTGCTGGCCGCGCAGGCCGCGATGGGCACCGGCCGGGACCTGCGTGCGGCGCTGCTGCACCGGGTGAACACCTTCTCGGCCCGGGAGGTCGGGGTGTTCGGCGCACCCTCGCTGATCACCCGCAATACCAACGATGTGCAGCAGGTGCAGTTGCTCGTCGTGATGGCTTCCACCGTGGCGGTGATGGCCCCGATCATGTGCGTCGGCGGCATCTTCATGGCTTTGCGCGAAGACCTCGGGCTTTCCTGGTTGCTGCTGATCGCGGTGCCGGCCCTGGCGTTGAGCATGGGGCTGATCATCGCCCGGATGGTGCCCGCGTTCCGCCTGATGCAGACCCGCCTCGACGAGGTCAACCGGGTATTGCGCGAGCAGATCACCGGTATCCGGGTGGTCCGCGCCTTCGTCCGTGAGCGGCTCGAGGTCTGGCGCTTCGGAGTGGCCAACACCGAACTCACCGATATCTCGGTCCGGGTGGGCCGGCTGATGGCGCTGATGTTCCCGACAGTCATGTTGATCAGCAACGTGACCTCGGTCGCCGTGATCTGGTTCGGCGGGAAAGCGATCGACGCCGGCGATATGCAGATCGGATCGCTGACCGCGCTGCTCTCCTACATCATGCAGATCCTGATGGCGGTCATGATGGCCTCGTTCCTGGCCATGATGGCGCCACGGGCGGCGGTCTCGGGGGACCGGATCGCGGAGGTGCTGGATACCGAATCGTCGGTGCGTTCACCGGAGAAACCACAGCCGTTCCAGGGCGACCCGGCCCAGGTGTGGGTGCGGGACGCCGGGTTCAGCTACCCGGGCGCGGATCAGCCGGTGCTGCGCGGTATCGACTTCCGGGTGGAACCGGGGCAGACCACCGCGATCGTGGGGTCGACAGGCGCGGGGAAGACAACCCTGCTGAACCTGATCCCGCGGCTCATGGACGCCACCGAAGGCGCGGTGCTGCTCGGCGGTACCGATGTGCGCGAGCTCGACCTGAACGAACTGCGCTCCCGGATCGGTCTGGTACCGCAGAAGGGATACCTGTTCTCCGGCACCGTGGCGAGCAATCTGCGCTACGGCGACCCGGAGGCCACCGACGAGGAATTGTGGCGTTGCCTGGAGATCGCCCAGGCCGCGGATTTCGTCCGTGCCATGCCGCAGGGGCTGGACACACCGGTCGCGCAGGGCGGCACCACCGTATCGGGCGGGCAGCGGCAGCGGCTGGCCATCGCCCGGGCCCTGGTGCGGTCGCCCCGGGTGTATCTGTTCGACGACTCGTTCTCCGCACTCGACGTCGCCACCGACGCGCGGCTGCGCGAAGCGTTGCGCCCGGAGATCGCGAACGCCGCGGTGATCATCGTGGCGCAGCGGATCGCCACCATCCGCGATGCCGACCAGATCGTGGTGCTGGAGGACGGTGCGATGGTCGGTATCGGAACACATGACCAGCTGGTTCGCGACTGCGCGGAATACCGCGAGATCGTCGAATCCCAGCTGAGTGTGGAGGAAGCGCGATGATGCGTAGTTGCTGCGGCGTCCGCGGACCGCGGGTATTCGCTCCCGAGGAGGCTCGATGAGACCAGGGATGCCGGGTGCTCCTGACGCGAAACCCAGATCGTTCAAATCGTCGATGAAGCGGCTGGCCGGCCGGCTCGCGCCCGAACGGGTGCGGGTGACGGTGGTCGTCGCGCTCGGTGTCGTCTCGGTGGTGCTCAATATCGCCGGGCCGTACCTGCTCGGCAAGGCCACCAACCTGATCTTCGACGGTGTGGTCGGACGGCAACTGCCCGCCGGGGTGAGCAAAGACGACGCCATCGCGGGATTGCGGGCGCAGGGGCAGGACACCTTCGCCGACATGCTGTCCGGGATGGATGTCGTGCCGGGCGTCGGGATCGACTTCACGGCCGTCGGCCGGGTGCTCATCCTGGTTCTCGTGCTCTACGCGGGCGCGGCGCTGTTCGGCTGGTTACAGGCCTACCTGCTCAACGATCTGATCAACCGGACCATCAAACGGTTGCGCGCCGAGGTGGAGGACAAGATCCACCGGCTGCCGCTGAGCTACTTCGATTCCGCACCGCGCGGTGATGTGCTCAGCCGGGTCACCAACGATGTGGACAATATCTCGCAGAGCCTGCAGCAGACGATGAGTCAGCTGTTGATCTCCGTGCTCACCGTGCTCGGCATTCTCGGGATGATGTTCTGGATTTCGTGGCTGCTCGCGCTGATCGCCCTGCTCACCGTGCCCGCGGTGATCGTGGTGACGGCGCAGATCGCCAAACGGTCCAAACCGCATTTCGGGGACCAGTGGAAGTACACCGGCCTGGTCAACGCCCAGGTGGAGGAGGCCTACACGGGGCATGAGGTGGTCACGGCGTTCGGTCGCAGCCGCCAGGTGGGTGCCGAATTCGACGAGCGCAACGAGCACCTGTACCAGTCCAGTTTCAAGGCGCAGTTCATCTCGGGGCTGATCATGCCCTCCTCGATGTTCCTGGGGAACCTGAACTACGTGCTGGTCGCCTTGATCGGTGGCCTGCGCGTGGCCTCCGGACAGCTGTCACTGGGCGAGGTGCAGGCGTTCATCCAGTACTCGCGCCAGTTCAGCCAGCCGCTGACCCAGATCGGTGCCATGGCGAATCTGCTGCAATCGGGGGTGGCGTCGGCGGAACGGATCTTCGAGATCCTCGATGCCGATGAACAGAGCCCGGACCCGGCGCAGGAGATCACCCGGCCGCCCGAGCGCGGACGGGTCGAATTCGCCGGCGTCTCGTTCCGGTACAAACCGGAGCAACCGGTAATCGACGACCTCTCGCTGATCGCCGAGCCGGGGCATGTGGTGGCGATAGTCGGGCCCACGGGCGCCGGAAAAACCACGCTGGTCAACCTGCTGCTGCGGTTCTACGAACTGGATTCCGGCACGATCAGTATCGACGGGATCGATACCACCGATCTCAGCCGGGACCAGTTGCGCTCCCGGATCGGAATGGTCCTACAGGACACCTGGCTGTTCAAGGGCACGATCCGGGAGAACATCGCCTACGGCGACCCGGAGGCGAGCGAGGACGAGATCCTGGCAGCGGCCCGGGCCGCCTATGTGGACCGGTTCGTCCACTCGCTGCCCGCCGGGTACGACACCGTGATCGACGAAGAGGGCACCGGTGTCAGCGCCGGGGAGAAACAGTTGATCACCATCGCGCGCGCATTCCTCGCCAAACCCACGATCCTGGTATTGGACGAGGCCACCAGTTCGGTGGATACCCGGACGGAACTGCTGGTGCAGCACGCCACCGCGGAACTGCGCCGGGACCGGACCAGTTTCGTGATCGCCCACCGGCTCTCCACCATCCGCGACGCCGACCTCATCGTGGTGATGGAGGACGGCCATATCGTCGAACAGGGCACCCACGAGGGGCTGCTGGAACGGCAGGCGGCGTACTACCGGCTCTACAGTTCGCAGTTCGCGGCGGCCGCGGTCGAGGCCTGAGCGAGTCAGGCCCCATGGATACAGCCTGACCCGCCACCTGCAAGGATGGCGGGCGTGTCCGACAGCGCCGGTTTCTCGTTCAGCATCGGTACCCGCCTGGATGGGCGGCACGGGCGGACGGGGGTGATCCGGACTCCGCACGGTACGGTCGCCACGCCCGCGTTCATCCCGGTGGGAACCAAGGCCACGGTGAAGGCGGTGCTCCCCGAAGCGATGGGCGATCTCGGGGCCCAGGCGCTGCTCGCCAACGCCTACCACCTGTACCTGCAGCCGGGCCCGGATATCGTCGACGAGGCCGGTGGCCTGGCCGCTTTCATGAACTGGCCCGGACCCACCTTCACCGACAGCGGTGGTTTCCAGGTGATGTCGCTGGGCGTCGGGTTCAAGAAGGTGCTGGCGATGGAAACCGTCGACATACAGAACGACGATGTGATCGCCAAAGGTAAGGAACGACTGGCCACCGTCGACGACGAAGGGGTCACCTTCCGGTCGCATCTGAACGGGTCGAAGCACCGGTTCACCCCCGAGGTGTCCATGGGGATCCAGCATCAGCTCGGGGCGGACATCATGTTCGCTTTCGATGAGCTCACGACACTGATGAACACCCGTGGCTACCAGGAGAAATCGGTGCAGCGCACGCATCAGTGGGCGCAGCGGTGTATCGACGAGCACGAACTTCTCACGGCCACCCGCACACACCGGCCGTATCAGGCGCTGTTCGCGGTGGTTCAGGGTGCGCAGTACGAAGACCTTCGACGCAAGGCATCACGCGAGCTCGCCGAGATACGCGGCGCCGAGGGAAGCGGATTCGACGGATACGGGATCGGCGGTGCGCTGGAGAAACACAACCTGGGCACGATCGTCGGCTGGTGCTGCGACGAACTGCCCGAGGACAAACCGCGCCATATGCTGGGTATCAGCGAGCCTGAGGATATGTTCGCCGCGATCGAGGCGGGCGCGGACACTTTCGACTGCGTCAACCCGTCCCGGGTGGGTCGCAACGGTGGGATCTATGTGGAGGGGGGTCGCTTCAATATCGATACGCTGCGGTTCAAACGGGATTTCACGCCGATCGACGAAACGTGTGATTGCTACACCTGCGGGAATTACACGCGTGCCTATATCCACCACCTGTTCAAGGCCAAGGAGATGCTGGCCTCGACGCTGTGCACCATTCACAACGAGCGGTTCACGATCCGGCTGGTCGACCGGATCCGGGCGAGTATCGACGGTGGGTATTTCGAGGAATTCCGGGCTGAGGCGCTGGGGCGTTGGAAGGGGCGGATCACGGCGCCGTGAGATGTGTTTCGGGGTCGGGGCAGGCCTGTCATCGTTGTTGTCGGGGCATCCGTGAAGGGGCGAGGCTGTAGTTCTCGGTGCACCGGCTTACCTGGTTGAGGCTCTGTTGAATGTGTAACCGGAGCTGACCGTCCGTGAAGGGGCGGGCTGTATTTTTGGAGGCGCTCCGCGCCTCGAGGGCGGGGCCCTATTAACCCGGTTCTTCACTCCCGGCGGTCGGTCGCTGCGCTCCCTCCCTCTGGTCGCTCCAGAACCGGGCGGGCCCCGCCCGCAAAGGTGATCCATCCGGGCACGACTTTGGGGGGATGCGTACCTGGTGGGCCCGGCACTCGGGAATGTGCCGCGTGTTCGCTGCGACACCGGACCGTGTCAGGAGCGTAGGGGGGTGGCTTCGGTGGGGGCGTAGGTCGGTTCGTGTTTTTTGAGGAGGCCGATGACCTGGTAGGTGACGGGGAGCATGACGACCTCGACCAGGGTTTTCCAGAGGAAACCGACGATTACGTAGTTGACGAATTGGCTCCAGCTGTCGATACCGATGGCGGTCGCGGCGATCGAGCAGAAGATGAGAGTGTCGGCGAGTTCGCCGACTACCGTCGAGCCGATCAAACGTGCCCACAGGTGCTTTTCGCGGGTCCGTTCCTTGATCAGCACGAGGGTCGCGGAGTTGAGTAGCTGGCCGACGACATAGCCCGCCAGCCCGGCTGCTACCAGCTGCGGGGTGGTGCCGATAACGCTGCGGAACGCCTCCTGGTTCTCGTAGAAAACGGCGGGAGGCAGCTGGATCGCGATGGCGAAACAGGCGACCATGACCAGCAGTGCGGTGAACCCGTAGAACACGGCGTGCCGTGTCGCACGGAAACCGTAGACTTCGCTGAGCACATCACCCAGGACATAGGCCAGGGGGAACAAGAAGAACGCGGCGTCGGTGGTGATGGGCAGTATCTCCAGTGGGCCGAGGTTCAGTGAACTGCCGGAGAAGAACTGCACCCCCTTGGTCGCGCAGATATTGGAGATGAGCAGTGTCGCCGTGAACAGCACGACGATCGGTGTGTAGTACCCCCGCGCCACCTGGGCGAAGGCCGCGTGAACGGGCGCGGGGTGTCCAGACTTGCCGGGTGACGGGGGCTTGTTCGATTCTTCCACCCGGCTATCCAATCAAACTCTCGAATAGGGTGTAGACATGACGAACCCCGGCCAGTCCGACGAATGGTGGAAGCAGTACGGGGGGTCGGGCGTATCGTCGGATCCCGCGAACGCGCAACCGTCCGCGGGTGAACCTTCCAACTACCCGTCGTACCCCTCGGCTCCGGCCCCGTCCCCGTCCCCGATGCCGCCGGCCACCCCGCCACCCGCGAATCCGTCGTATTCCGTTCCGCCGCCCGCGACTCCGTCTCAGCCCGTTCCGCCATCGCCCGGGCCGTACCAGGCCGCGCAGCCCTATCCGGCCGCGCAGCCCTATCCGGCCGCGCCCCAAGGGGGCGGTTACCCGATGGGATATCAGCCGTACGGCTATCCGGGCAGCAGGGGCACCAACGGGTTGGCGATTGCCTCGCTGATCAGCTCGCTGGTGGGTTGCGGATGCGGGATCGGCGCCATCGCCGGGATCATCATGGGCGTGATCGCGCTCGGCCAGATCCGGGACAGCGGCCAGGACGGCCGTGCTCTGGCGTTGGGCGGGATCTGGGCCGGCGTCGGCGTGATCCTGATCCAGGTGGTCTGGGTGGTGCTGATGTTCACCACGTCCTCGTAGCCGGCCCACCGGTCAGGCTTCGAGGACCTGGGTACCGCCTGCGAGCTTGTCGTGCCAGCCCTGTTTGTTCGGATCCTTGTCCAGGGTGGCGGCCATATAGACCATCAGGGCGAGTCCGGCGACCCAGCCCAGACACGGGATGATCGATACGGCCAGGTAGACATTGCGTTTCAAGGACACCAGCGGCGGCACGGCCGGTGCGCCGTTCGGTGCCACGACCTTGAGGCCCATGATCTTCTTGCCCAGTGTCGCGCCCGTCCGGCTCTCCATCAGCACGAAGTACACCAGCGTGGCCGCGAAAACGATCGCGTAGCTGAGCGACATACCGGATAAGCCGGACATATTCGGCATGATTACGAAATTCAGCAGAATCGCCAGCGGGAGCGCGACGATGAGATTGTCGATGAGTCGCGCCGCGAAGCGGGGCCACACCTTGCCCGGAATACCGAAGGCGGGCTGGAACTGCCCGTACTGATTTCCACCGTATTGGGCCTGGGGATGAATCGTCTGCTGATACGGGGGCTGCGGCTGTGGCGGGGGAGGCGGCGGGGGCTGCTGTCCGTAGGGCTGTGGCTGTCCGGGCGGTCCCGGCGGTGGTGCGTACGGCCCGGGAGCGCCGTACTGGGGCGGCTGCCCGTACGGTTGCCCCGCCTGGGGGTGGTTGCTGGGGTCGTACCCGCCACTGGTCATCTCGCCTGCCTGAACTCGAAAATCGTAAAGACCCGGTCGCAGGTCAGGTTACGGACCGCCGGCTGTGGACACCAAGCTGTCGGGCGTCAGTATCCAGGGAGATCGAGGAAGCCGGTCGGGATCGAATCCGGTGAGCAGTTCGTCCGCGCGCCCGCCCGATGATCCCAGTGAGGCAGCCAACATACCGACAACGTCGCGCACGGTATCGCCGCGGTCGCGCCGGTCGGCGAGGGTTACGGCGCCGTCGCGTTTGGCCAGGCGCTGTCCCGCCGTGTTGAGCACCAGTGGGACGTGTGCGTATTCGGGGACCGGCAGGTCGAGCAGGGTGGCCAGATAGGCCTGCCGCGGTGTGGAGGGCAGCAGATCGTCTCCGCGGACCACCTGGTCCACACCGTGTTCGGCGTCATCGATCACGACCGTGAGGTTGTAGGCGGGAAGACCGTCGCCGCGCCGCAGGACGAGATCGTCGACCGGGCCGCGGTACTTTCCGTGCAGGCGGTCGGTGATCTCGAAATCCGTACGGGCCGACCGTAGCCGCAGCGCGCCCGGGCGCCCGGCGGCCCGGCGTTCCTCGCGTTCGGCGGGGGTGAGATCGCGACAGGTCCCCGGGTAGGCGCCCTGAGGTCCGTGGGGGGCGGTGGCGGCCTGCTGGATCTCCCGTCTGGTGCAGAAGCATTCGTAGGTCAGGCCGGCCGCGGTGAGCCGATCGACGGCCTCGTCGTATCGGTGCAGCCGGTCGGACTGGTGCAGTACCGGGCCGTCCCAGTCGAGGCCGAGGGCGGCGAGATCGCTGAGCTGACGTTGTTCCGCGCCGGGACGTACCCGGTCCAGATCGTCGATCCGGAGTACGAAGCGGCGGCCGGTGCTGCGGGCGAACAGCCACGCGAGCAGGGCGGTGCGCAGATTTCCCAGGTGCAGATCGCCCGACGGGCTCGGGGCGTACCGGCCGGCCCCGGCTGTGGGCGGGACGGACGCGGAGTCTGTGGGCATCACCGTCATGGTAGGTCGGCGGTGAGCCGGGGCATGAGCCCGGCCGGTTCGGCGAGGGGTGCCGATGGTTCCATCTGGACGCCGCCGTCGGGCTCCGCGGATGTTTCGCCGAGTTCGGCCAGTAAGGACTCGGCGTGGGCGATCAGGCCGGGGCCGTCGAGGCCGTAGGGGAGCCGCCCAGGGGGATGGCCGGCGTCGGCCGGGTCGAAGGCCTGTATCCGCTCGATCGCGCGTTGTAGCAGCGTGCGGGCCCCTTTTCGGTTACCACGCTGGATATGGGTCAGGCCCACCGCGTACTGGGCGAGCCCCTGCCACAGCATGCGTTCGCTTTCCGGTCCGTTCTTCCAGACGGATTCCAGTACTTCGTGCGCGTTGAAGGCCAGCCCCTGGTCCAGGAGCTGCTGAGCGAAGGCGAGGGCTTCGCGTGGTTCGAGTTCCAGATCGTCGGGGATCCGTGGGACACCGGGTGAACCCGGTGGCAGCGGACGGCCCAGCCGGTCGCGGGGTCTGGCATTGGTGGCGCGTCCCTGATCGTCGCGGTCGCGTTCGGGCATGAGGCCATCATCGCGCTCGGCCCTGGTGGAGCTTGCGCCAGGGGGATTGACAATGGGTGAACTACTGATCACGTAATAATCACATTGGACCTTTCTCATGAATTTCGGACATTTTCGAGCAAAGTCATCCTTATAAGTCCGCAATTGTGCAGCAATGGGTCGACTCAGCGGGATTGGCAACGGTATTGGCGCAGTTGGCAAGACATCGGCAACTCCGGGACGAACCTGCTAGTGTTCGGGGTGCGGGGCCGCTCACAAGGGGTTTGAGCCACCGCGTCAGATGTGTTCGCGGACAGTGCGAGTCCGATCCTGGCAAACCGGATATTTGCTCGCTATCTGCGCGTGCATCGAGTATTCGGTGTCATCCGCCGGATACCAGCTAGTCAGGAACTATGCAGGAATCGAATATCGTTATCGACGCAGCGAAGGAGTGCAGTGCCGTGAAGGTGGATATGACGGGTGCTGTGTGGCGGAAGAGTTCATACAGCGGCCCGGACGGGAACTGCGTGGAGGTGGCATTTCTCGTAGGCGGCAACGTGGCGGTCCGCGATACGAAGGACCGCGGAAACGGGCCGGTGCTGGCCTTCGCGCCCGGCGAATGGGCCGAGTTCCTGTCCGGAGTGTCGGCAGGAGATTTCCGCGGCGCCTGAGGTTGTCCCGATATCAGGCAGTACGGCCCCGGGCCCGGGTGGCCCGGGGCCTTTGCCTGCCGGTCGCTGGATCCGCCCCATATGGCGTTATGGTCGGCCGGTGACCTCGCTGGCAGCACCGGACGCGACCCTGTACTGGCTGTCGCGGCGCACCCGCAACGACCAGTTCCTCCTCTATTGTTTCGCGGAATCCGCTCGCGAAGACGCCGAACTGCGCGCCGAAATTCTGGACCGCTGCGCGGCAATCCCCGAACTGCGGGTGCGGTTGTACGACGATCCCACGGGGCTCGCGTATCCGATGTGGACAGCCGCCGAGCCGGAATCCGCGCAGATTCTGCGACACCGGCTCACCGGACCCTGCTGGCCGGAACTGCTCGCCGCCCTCGGCCGGCTGGCCGGAACCGGCGTCGATGCCACGAAGTATCCGTGGTTGCTGCATATTTTCCGGGGCATTCGCGACAGCCCGGTATCCGATCAGCGGGTGACGGTCGTAGTTCTGCAGATATCGCATGCGCTGGTCGACGGTCGCGGGGCGTCCCGGATCGCCCGCGCCTTGTTCACCGAACCCGCGCTCTCCACCCGCGGACCGCTGCGCGCCGCCGATGAACCCGCGAGTCGGGCCGGCGGGCCCGAGCCTCTCGCCGGTGGGGCCGCGCTATCCGCCGCGACCGCCCGCATCGCGAGACTCGGCCCCGGAGCGCGCGGCACATCCCTCGTCCGTTCGTTGCGCGCCGCCGCCCTGCTGCCCGTCGGGATGGCGCGCACCCTGCGGCGCGGTATCGGCGCCGCGCGGGCGCGCGGCGAACTCGACGCGCTCACCGCGGCCGGCCGGGTGCCACCGCCCGGGTCCGGCTACCCGCCCGGGCCTCTGAACGGACCCGTCGAAGTCGCGGGCCACGCTGTACGGATGCTGGTGTGCCCGGCGGACGAGTTCCGCGTGCCCGGTCTCAGTGTCACCGTGGTGGGGCTTACGGCGGTATCGATCGCGATCGAGCGGTACCTGCGGGACCGCGGAGCCGACGTCACCCGGCTGGGTGCGCAGGTGCCGATGGCGCTACCGCCGCGGCCCGGCGTGCGCAACAACTACCGCAGCCTCGGCGTGGACCTGGGTGCCGGGAAATGCGATCCACGCCGCCGGGCCGCGACGATCGCGGCGGAGTTGGCGGCTCGCCGGGAGCGTGCCCGGCATCCGCTGCTGGATGCGCAGGATGCCGTCGACGCGGTGGTGCCGCCCCTGCTGTTACGCCGGGATGTCCGCGATTACCCGATTCACGCGGTCCCCGAGCAGATCACCGGGCATACCGTGGTCTCCAGCGTGAATCGTGGACCCGCCGACCTGACCTTCGGTGGCGCGCCTGTACGGTTCACCGGCGGATTCCCCGCCCTGGGTGCGGTGATGCATCTCACACACGGTATCCACGGGCTGGGGGAGACCGTCACATTGTCCCTGCACGCCGACCCTGCCGCCGTACCCGATCCGGATACCTACGCCGGCTACCTGCGGGAAGCGGTGCGTGAGATGTCCCACGCGGCCGGCTGAGCCGCGGGGCTTCCGCTCGGGCTCGTCAGCCCGGATCGATACCCAGTTCTTCGCGGGTGGCGACGATGAGTTCGCGTTCGGCGACCCGCACCTCGCCCAGTAGCTGTGTCTTGTGGTCGCGGGCGGCGCGGATCTCTTCCGGCGGGGCGTCCTGCAGTTTCTTGCGCTGCAGGGTGAGGGCGGAGAGCAGGACGTCGGAGAGGGTGTCGGCCAGCCGGCGCCACTGTTTGTAGTGCGGATCCGAGCCGGCCAGGCGCAGCACATTGGCCCGGTCCGAGCCGGCTTCGAGCTCATGGATCAGATCGCCGATCAGTTCATCGGTCCATTCCTCGTCCCGGCGTAGTGCCTGGCAGATGCGGCCGGACATGCCCAGGGAATCGGCGACGGCCGCGGCGACGGTATTCCGGCGCCAGTGCTCGCCGGCCTGGACCAGCGCCACGGCATGCGCCGACTCCACCTGGTGGTGGGCGGCGTCGAGCTGGAGCCGGGTGGAATCGGCCTGACGTGCGACGCTGTCGGTCTGGTGCTGGGCCGCGACGGACAGGGTCCGCTGGGCCCGTTCGTCGGCGGCGGCGATCGCATCCCGGTTCGTCCGGTTGTTGACCAGTACGGCGACCACCGCCGCACCACCGAGCGCGAGCGAACCGAGCAGCGGCAGCCACGACTGCCACCAGGCCGGGGAACTCTGAACGATATCGATCACCTGGGGATCCACGGCGCCCATCATGGCACCGTCGGCCCGGGCGGGCGCGACGGCCGTCACAATTAGGTGCTCAGCGGGGGTGAACCATTGGATATCTTGCCGGATAACGTGATTCGTGCTATGTCCGCCGGGGGCCGGGGTCGTGGGAACTGCCCCCGGCGGGAGGGATGAGCGGGTGTTTTCACGATGCGATGGGGTGGCAGGTATGCTGCTCGGCGGAGGATTCGCCTAGTGGCCTATGGCGCTCGCCTGGAACGCGGGTTGGGTTAACAGCCCTCGCGGGTTCGAATCCCGCATCCTCCGCAGTCGGCCCCGCCGGTGGATATCTCACCGGCGGGGCCTTTGTGCTGTGCGGTCGATTCTGCGAATCGCCGAAGAGGGCAGTTTGCGAGCCGGGGCCGATCCGAGCACCGAACCCCCGTGATCTCCGGGGACGGGGCGGTCGCGCCCCCCGACGCGAGTGGTCGCGGGTAGCGGCTACACTGGCCCACGGATCCCGCGCGGCGCGCATCCTGTGAACTCCCCCAGGGCCGGAAGGCAGCAAGGGTCAACGGGCTCTGCCGGGTGCGCGGGGTCCCCTTAATTCGGACCACACGAGTTCCGGTATTCCGGGCCGCCGCTTCGCGGTCGTGGTGAACCGTATGTCCGGCGATGATTCGCCGAGAATCCCAACACCTCCCAGCGTCGGCGACCGGCCGGGTAACGTGGCTCGGGGCGACCGCCCAAACGGTCGCTTGTGAGCACGTTCACCCCACCAGGTAGTTGGAAAGGCTGTCCAGGATGCCCCGGCAAACGCAGATCGGTTTGATGAGTCCCGAGGAACTCGCCGCCGAGCACGAACTCCAGTCCGCGAACTACGCGACACTGCAGGCCGCTCAGCTCACCCTCGATCTGACCCGGGGCAAGCCGTCGCCGGAACAACTCGCCCTGTCCTCGGCACTGCTGTCGCTGCCCGGCGACGGCGATTTCCGTGACGGCACCGGTACCGATTGCCGTAACTACGGTGGTCTGCACGGGCTTCCGGAGCTACGTGCCATTTTCGGTGAGCTACTCGGCATCGGTACCGACAACCTGATCGCCGGGAACAACGCCAGCCTGGAGTTGATGCACGACACCATCGTCTTCGCCACGCTGCACGGCCTGCACGATTCGCCGCGGCGGTGGGCGGATGAGCCCGTTGTGAAATTCCTGTGCCCCAGCCCCGGCTACGACCGCCATTTCGCGATCACCGAATCCCTGGGCTTCGAGATGATCCCGGTGCCGATGCTGCACAACGGACCCGACACCCGGGCCATCGCCGAACTGCTGGCCGCCGACCCGCAGATCAAGGGCTTGTGGGCCGTCCCGAACTATTCCAATCCGACCGGCGTTGTCTTCTCCGAAGATGTTGTCCGGGAATTGGTTTCGATGCCCGCCGCGGCACCGGACTTCCGGCTGTTCTGGGACAATGCCTACGCTGTGCACCCGCTCACCGATACCGCCGCTCCCGTCGTGGATGTACTCGGGCTCGCCACGGCGGCGGGAAACCCACATCGCCCCTTGGTGTTCGCCTCCACCTCGAAGATCACTTTCGCCGGTTCCGGGGTCAGCTTCTTCGGTGCCTCGACCGAGAACCTGAACTGGTACCTGGGGCATGCGGGGAAGAAGAGCATCGGCCCGGACAAGATCAACCAGCTGCGGCATCTGCGTTTCTTCAGCGATGCGGCCGGGGTGCGGGCCCATATGCAGAAGCACCGCGCGATTCTGGAGCCGAAGTTCGCGCTGGTCCTGCGGATCCTCGAGGAACGCCTGGGTCCGTCCAAGGTGGCGTCCTGGACCGAACCCAAGGGTGGCTATTTCGTCAGTCTCGATGTGCTCGAGGGGACGGCCGCGCGGGTGATCGAGCTGGCGAAGAAGGCCGGTATCGCGTTGACCGCCGCCGGGTCGGCGTTCCCGTACAAAAACGATCCGGAGGACAAGAACATCCGGATCGCCCCGAGCTTCCCGGCGCTGCCGGAGCTGGAGCAGGCCATGGACGGATTGGCGACCTGCGTCCTGCTGGCAGCGACCGAGAAACTGCAGAAGTAGCGGGGCCGGGTCAGGCCGGTTTGCGGGCGTGTACGGCGAACATGGTCACCGAGAGGTGGATATCCCCGTCGGCCGCGCCCGCGGCCAGCTCGGCGAGCAACTGTTCCCGTTCCGCTTCGGTGATCAACCGGCGCGCCACCGCCATGGCCGAGACCCTGCTCACCAGCGCCCCGGCGCCGACCGAACGATCCTGGACCAGAGCGTGTGAGCCGGTACTCGCCACCTCGAGGCCCGCGGCGGTGAGCAGTCCCTGCAAACGGCGGCCCGAATAGGCGTTGGTGGTTGCCGAGATGAGGGTGTCGACGACCTCCCGCACCACGCGGCGATCTCCCGGGTGCACGATCGCCGAACCCCAGTCGGCGTCCATCACCACGGTCCGGCCGCCGGGGCGCAGGACACGGGCGATTTCGCGGGCCGCGCGCGAGGGCGCGGTGAGGTGCTGGAAAACCCGTTCGCACAGCACGGCGTCGAAGGTATCGGCCCCGAAGGGCACACCGTAGGCATCACCGGAGTGGAAGGTCGCGGGTGAATGCAGTTCGGCGGCGCGTTTTTCGGCCGCGGCCAGCAGGTTGGGGTCGGGTTCGACACCGGCGGCGATACCGGTGGGTCCCACCGCTTCCGCGAAGGTGATCACTTGGGATCCGGTACCGGATCCGATATCGACGGCCTTCTCGCCCGGTCGCAGTGCGAGCGCGTCGTGCGCCCATTCCCGCAATCTGGTGAGTCCGGGGAGCGTGGCCTGTAGATCGCGGATATCGACCAGCTGGTCCTGGCCGGCGGCGTCGAAGCGGTCGGGGCGTAACCCGAAACTGTCCATGGGTCCGTGTCCATCCAGTGTGGTGGGTGGGTGTATCGCCGTGTCTGGCATGGGGCGAGCCTAGTAGGTGCGGCGATGCCGTGGGATCATCGCTGGTAGTCCGAAGTGAGGAGCAGGCTATGGCCGAGTTGTGTCTCGCCCAGGAACCCGAGGCGGACCGCTTGTTATCGGAGAGCTCGCTGGCGCTGCTGGTCGGGATGCTCCTGGACCAGCAGTATCCGCTCGAACATGCCTTCCGGGGTCCGAAGAAGATCGCCGACCGGATGGGCGGGCTGGATATCCACGCCATCGCCGCGGCGGATCAGGCCGAATTCGAGGAAATGGCCGCCACACCGCCCGCCATCCACCGGTACGGCCGGTCGATGGCACGGCGCATCCAGGACCTGGCGCGCTATGTGCTCGAACACTACGACGGCGATGTGACCGCGATCTGGACCGCCGGGGATCCGGACGGAAAAGAAGTGCTCAGACGATTGAAGGCACTGCCCGGGTACGGCGACCAGAAGGCCCGGATCTTCCTCGCACTGCTGGGTAAGCAACTCGATATCCGCCCACCGGGCTGGGAGCAAGCGGCTGGTGATTACGCCGAGCCGGGATCGCGGCGTTCGGCGGCCGATATCGTCGACGGTGAGACGTTGCTCGAGGTCCGTGCTTTCAAGAAGCAGATGAAGGCAGCGGCGAAGCAGAAGTAGGTTTCGCCGCCGCCGGACAGCTACTCAGCGGAAGCGGGCGAGCCGGGAGAGCTCGGTGGCCAGACCGGAATCTCCGATCGGGGTCAGGGACAGATCGGTGCCGGCGGCCAGCAGATAGCGCCCGTCGTCGGTGAAATCCAGCCAGGTGCGGTATATCGGTGGCGGCGACATCGGGTTGTCGGGGGCGACCGCGATGGTGAAGAAACCGCGGGCATCGATCGGCCGGTGCAGGGCGGCCCGGAGCCGCCGCGCCCGAATCGCGGCGGCCCCGTTCGACTGCCTGCCCTGGTCGGGGCAGAGCACGGCGGAGCGCGGTTCGCGCATGGCGGGTAACCGCCCCGCCCGGGCCGGCCCGAGTGTGCTCACCAGGTGTTTGCCGACAGTCCGCGCATGGCAGGCGATAACGGTGACCTCCCCGGACCGCGCACTCACGAGCGCGCCCCAA
The DNA here is from genome assembly GCF_040632335.1 of Nocardia sp. NPDC019395. Taxonomy (NCBI): domain Bacteria; kingdom Bacillati; phylum Actinomycetota; class Actinomycetes; order Mycobacteriales; family Nocardiaceae; genus Nocardia; species Nocardia sp. NPDC019395. The sequence continues at coordinate 46,888 of NZ_JBEYBT010000015.1, read as the reverse complement.
TTGCCGAAACCTACGGCGACAGCGAGAACGGGGTCGCGGCGCCGGCCCGCGCTGTCGAAATCGTCGCCGAAAACGGTGACCCGGGTGACATCGGTTCGGGCGAGGAAGCGCAAGGTGCCGGTGAGGTCGGGGTCACCGTTGGGTGGGAACCGGTGTTCGAGCCGCAGCGCGGACCGGTCGCTCTCGGTGGCGGCGGTGGCACGGGGAGCGAGATCGATGGGGTGGGGGCGCCGGTCGAGTCCTGTTTCGATCTGCCAGATGTAGCTGAACTCGTCCGGCGTGAACACCCACTCCATCAGTGGCTCCCGCCACCCGGATCCGCGCGTTCGGCCTGCTCCGCTTCGGTGTACTCGCCGAGTACGGGCGGAATCGCGGGCTGGGTCGCGGTCAGATCCTCGTTGGGGGCGTGCAGATAATCGGGGCTGGGCCGCTCGTGATCGGCAGCGCGTGCCGGCGGCGAACCGGTGTGGGGAGCGAGTGGTATTCCGGCCGGTACCAGACGTAACGGCCGGGTACCCGAATGCTCGGTGTTCGCCGGGCTCGGCGAAGTATCGGATTCGGTGCCCGCCGGCCTCAGTGGTTCACGGTAACCGGCGCCGGTGGGTCCTGGGGCGGGCTGACGGGTCACCTGTTCGGCGACGCCGGCCGGGGCTCGGGAGATGGAATCGGGGGTGGGGGATGGAGGCGGCGGACCTGCGGGGCCCGTGCCGGTGTTGGTCGGGGCTCCTGACCCCGGAGCCGATACTCCCGGGACTCCGGTGCCGAGGGGCGTGACAGCCGAGCCGGGCCGGTATCCGGTCGTGGTGGGACCTTGCCCCGGCAGCGCACCGGCCGGACCGCTCTGCCCGGGTACGACAGCGCCCGGAGTGCTCGCCGGCGTCGGCGGAACTGGTGAGGCCGGATTCGCCGGTCCCGCGCCGGCCGGGGCGGGACCGCCGATCGCTACCGGAGTCGGCCCGGTCGAGGGGCGAGGTTGCGGTTCGGCGGTGCCCGGACCGCCGGCGAGTGTGGCGCCGCGTTCGATCGGGGACGAAGAAGCCGCGCGGGCGGCAGGATCCGCACCGGATGGGTGCGTATCCGGTGCGGGGTTCGTGCCGGCGGGCGTCGTATCGGCAGGTGCGGCGTCTTCCGGGAGTGGTGATCCGGAGTCCGGGCTGGTATCCGGTGGTGTGGTTCCCGGCGTGCCGGCCTCGTCCGCGGGTGTGCCTGCCCCGGGCGGCGCATCGGGGGATGGCCCGGCCGGTGGTGACCCTTCTCCGAGCGGGACCGGTTGTGGCGTCGAGTCGGTATCGATCAGCGGGTGTGGATGTTCACCGGGCAGGCCGGGTGCGGTGCCGGGTGTCGTGCCCCGCGCGGTCGGCTCGGTACCGGGCTCCGCCGGTGCGGTTTCGCCCTGTCCGGGAGATATCCCCGGTCCCTGCGGGGGCTCGGTTTCCGGTGCCGTCGGAACGGCGCGTGGACCCGCAACTCCCGATACACCGGCGGCTTCCCCGCCGTCCACCTCGGCGATCGTGGTGGGAAAGCGGGGGACGCTGTCTCCGCTTGCCGGGATTACCGGGTTGTAGCCGAAGGTCATCGCGTCCTGGGCGGTCGCGGCGGCCGCGGCCGCCGCGGTGTTGTAGGCGGTCCGGCGTTGGGCTCCGGTGGCGGCCTCGACCGCCGGATCCGGCTCCGGCAGGTAAGGTTCCGGCGGCGGTGGGATGGCCGCCCGGACCGATTCGGCGGCACCGGAATTCGCTGCCATGAGCTGTTCGAGGACCCGGCAGACCGCGACGGACTCGTCACCGGCCCGGATGAGGGCGGTCGCGGCGCGGGCGGCGGCGGCTGCCGCGATACCCGACCACTCGCCGGAGAGCCGGGTGATATCGCGCGAGTGATCGTCGAATGCCGACTCCAGTGCGCTCGCGGCGAGACCCCACACGTCGGCGAGGCGGCGCAGTTCGGCCGGTGCCAGTTCCTCATGCGCCTGGTCCCAGATCTGTTGATGGGTGTACGCGTCGAAAACCTCTCGGTCCGGCACATAGGCCGGATCGGTGCCGGCGCTCGTTCTGCTGTTCTGCCCCTGGTGCGCCACGATCGGCCCCCTTGTCGTTCGGTCGGCGGCTATCCGGAGATGAGCACCGGACCGAATGGTTTCACTTCTATTGTGCCCCTGTGTAATTCGCTATGATGCCGTAACGCCGCCGGTATCCGCCAGCGTTGCGGCGAGAGCGGCGCCGTTCGCGGCGTCGGCCTCCTGGAAGAGCGCGGCGGCCGCCAGGTAGGCCGCCTTGTGGCGGAGCGCGGCCTGTTCGAAGGCCGTGAGCACATCGAGGTATTCCCGGCCCTTCGCTTCGAATCCCCGGGTGAGTGCGTGGCCGGAAGGTAGATCCGGGAACCCGCGCACCTGGGAGAGGTCCGCGGCGTCGGTTCTGGCCTCCCGCACCCGTTCCACGAGCCGATCACAGGAGTCCGCGAGGCCGCGGGCGACCTCCTCCGACATCCGGAATTCGCCGGCCTCGGCCGCCTGGTACAACTCGATCCCCGCCTGCTGGCCCAGATCCGGTACAGACATCGTTTTCCCCCTTCGGACTCCCCGCCTCCCGATCGGAGCCTAGCAGCGGGAAAGGTCTCGGACCAGGGTCGATCCGGCCGGATCGAGACCGATCCGTGCGCGCGGGCGCATCGGCGGGCCTGTGCGAACATATTCTCCGTCGGTACGAGGGAAATATTCTCCGCGAAATGCCGGACAATATTCTCCACGGTATCGCGGGAAATATTCTCCGTGAACTTCCGGAGAACAACTCCTCGGTGGTTATGTGGTTGACGACGTGTTTGCGGGAATCGGGAAAACAGCAAATATCACTCCGGACATCGCGGTCTGCCGAAGGAATTATGCTCCGACCCATTCTGGATGCCGATACCGTCCCGCGCACCGAGAGGCTCGCCGAGAAAATAGGCTCGACCTGGTGAAACACCCGATCCGGGGTTACGGATCGAACGAACCCCTTGGTGTGTTGCCGCAAGGGATGTTAATTTATTTGTTATGTCTACCAGCCCCACCAAGCCGAAGCCGGTCACATATGTGACCGCCGCGCTCGGTCTGCGGCTGCCCCTCACCCGCGAGTTGTGTTGCTCCCGCCGCCGCGGTTGAGCGATTCCGATCTACTCGCCGCCTCGTTGCACTACATGTAGGCATATCCCGGCGTACGGGAAATAAATCGAGGAAATCATATGGCTGTCCGCACCGCCGAACGCATCGCGTCGCAGGCTCCCACCACTCGCACTCGTGTCCCCCGTCCGGTTGTCCCCCCGGACCTGCGACTCTCCGATAATCCGGCCGCGGCGGTGCTGCGCTCCGCCACCACCGGGCCGGTATTCCGCGATAAGACCGCCCGCGTCACCGGGTTGAGTATCGCCACCGTCAATCGCCAGGTCTCCGCGTTGCTCAGCGCCGGGTTGCTCCGGGAACGCGCCGATCTCACCGTCTCCGGCGCGGTCGGCCGGCCCCGGGTGCCCTTCGAGGTGGATATCGACACCGCCGGCACGCTCGGCGTGCATATCGGTGCCGCGACCACCCGGATCGTCGTCGCGGATCTGCGTGGCCGGATCCTCGGCGGCCTCACCATCGCTACTCCCCAGACCGGGCAGGAGTTCGCGGTCAAGACCGTGGCGCACAGTGCGAAATCCTTCCTGCAGCGGTGGTACCGGCGTACACCGCTGTGGGTCGGGGTGGCCATCGGCGGCCGGGTCGACCCGAATACCGGCGTTGTCGATCATCCGAAACTGGATTGGCACGGAGCGCCCGTAGGGGCGGTCTTCAGCGAAGTACTCGGCTTGCCGATCTCGGTGGCGCCGCACGTCGAGGCGATGGCCGCCGCGGAGTTGCTGCTGCCCGGCGTGGGTCATGAATCGGCCGGCGCCCCCGACCAGGCGAGCGCGCTGCACGGCAGCAGCCTCTACTTCTATGTCCGTGAAACCGCGGGAATCTCGGTGACATTGGACGGCCGCGTACATACGCCGAACAACGGACCGGGTTCGATCGCCCATCTCCCGACGGGTTCGGATGTGGATTGCCAGTGCGGCCGCCGCGGCTGCCTGGAGGCCACCGTCGGTGACCGCGCGCTGCATGCCCGGGCCGTGGGACGCGGAATCATCCCCGCGCACAACGGGAAAGCCAGTTCCAATATCGGCGATCTCTACCGCGCCGCGGTGCGCGGTTCGGAACCGGCCCGCGAGTTGCTCGCAGAGCGCGCCACGGTACTCGGCCGTACGGTCGCCCTGGTGCGGGATATGCTCAACCCGGACCGCGTGGTGCTCGGTGGACAGGCTTTCACCACCTACCGCCCCGGGCTTGCCCATGTGGCGCGTTCGTTCAACGAGGCGACGATGCTGCCGCCCACGGATATCCGGGTAACCGGCTACGCATCGAAGGTGCAGGAGTTCGCGGCCGTCGTCACCTCGCTGAGTGCCCTGTACGCGGACCCGCTCGCAGCGCTGCGCCGCCTCCAGGCCTGAGCCCCGCGCGGCGCGGACTTCACGCACTCGGCCGTATCGCCGGCCGAGTCGAAGAAGCGGGCGCGGGGCCCCTGAAATCCGTCGAACAGCGGTTCTGGCAACGCCGGGCCCTGTTCGGATAGCCGACCCGTCCGCGGCGGCGATCTCCGCAAACACACCGCCGACCGTTATCGGCCCGAAGGTCAGGCCGAGGGGAAGAGCCCTTCGATCGCGGTGATGAAGTACGGGAAATGCCCCGCGAATCGGTGCAGGTCCCGGTCACGCTCGAATCCACCGAACCAGTACAGGCCCGGAACGTCGTCGGCGGACGGGTCGAGATCGCGGAACGTGCGCACCCAGTTGTCCGCCCGGCTCCAGACAACCATGTAGGGGAGGCCGCGGGAGAACACGAGTTCCTTGTCGCCGGAAGGGATCTGCGCGCTCGTGACCTGTTCCAGGCCGAGTTGCAGCCCGCGGATGCGGCCGGTGAGCGATCGTCCGAACGCCGTGCGGATCGGCAGGAATTTCTGGGCCGCGAGCAATCCGCCACCCGCGAGCGCGATCGCCACACCCACCAGGGCGTGACCACCCAGTATCGCGGCCAGGACGGTGACAACGGCGCCGAGCACGACCAGCCCGCCACCCAGCCACAACGGAATACGACGGCGGGACGGGTCGACGAAAGCGCCGTGTTCGACAGCGTCGGCGAGCATCGCCCGGCGCAGCGGTTCGGCCGGCAGCCTGCCCGGCGCAGTGAGTTCGGCGACCGTGATTTCGCCGGCACCGGCGGGTAGCAACGCGTCGTAGACGGCTCGTTCGTAGGGCCGCAGCAGATCGTCGGCTGGGTTGACCCGGACTATCCGCCACTGGGTTTCGCCTGTGCGTCCGATCCACAGATAGTTGCGAACCGCCAGATCGACTACGGTGGCAGCGATATCGGTCGGGTCGGCGTGACCGTCCAGCAGGACGCCTGCCGCACCGGGCAGGATGCCCTCGGGGGAGGCGAACTGGGTGCGTCCGTCTGTCCGGACCAGTGGTTGGGTGGGTTCGCCGGCGCCGGTTTCCCGGCGCGTCCAGAGAATGTAGGCGGCCAGCGCCGCCAGTGCGGCCAGCAGCAGCGCGAAGGCGATGAGAACCGGCCCGGTGACCGCGAACGGCGAGCTCCCCGGGCCACTGATATCGGCGTTCGACGGTACGGTGCCGGGCGGGATCTGCAGGGTCAGATCCACCGATTCGCCTTTGTGGAGATTCGTCTGGTCCAGGTACAGCACCCCGTCCGGCTCGATCCGTACCTGCGCGCAGGGCCGGGTGTTACCGATCGGGCCCAGCAGGCATTCCACGATGCCCATTTCGAAACTCGGGCTGATCAGGGAGGCGTGGATTTCGGCGATATCGACGTTGAGCACGCCGAACCAGCGGAACACCTGGCTGCCCTCGGCATCGCTCACGGTGTTCTGCACCGAGTACCGGAATGTCGACTCTCCCGGACCCGCGTCGACCTTGAACAAGTCGTCGGCGACCTCCGCGGTGCCCGGACCAGTGGTTTCGATATCGGTGACCGCGAACCTGCGTTCGGAATCCTCACTGATCTGTACCCGCAACGGCAGTGACATGGTGAACCGTTCACCGGGCGGGACCGTCACCTTTTCGTTCACTTCGAGCACACCCTCGCGGGTGAGTGTCATTTCGAGATTTACGATCGCACCGGCAGGTTGTTGTGCCCGGGCTGCCGGCGCGCCCGGTACCAGCAGAGTGAACAGGCCGATCAGTGCGAGCAGTAGCGCCGGTGCGCCCCCCCGAAATGTGAGCATGACTCGTAACCTTAGACAGCTTGCTATCCTGCGTCAGCGGCTGTTGGTGATCGGAAAGTGCGAGGGGGTCCGGGGGAGTGAATCGACCACCTTACGGACATGGACCCGTTCCCCCTGGTAGACAGCAGATTCCGCCGTACGGCCGACCGCCCTACGGTCCGCCGGGGCCGCAGTACCGGCCGCCGCAGCACGGTCACCCACCGGGATATCCCGCCGCCGCTCCGGGGTATCCGGGGCAGCGGCCCGGATACCCGCCGCCGCAGCGTGGTCCTATTCCCGGCTATCGCCCGATCGTCGCCCCACCCATGCCGCCACCCGTTCCGCAGCGGCCACCGCGCGGGCGGCAGCCCCGGCCCCGGCGCGGCGCCCGGGTGTTCTGGGTTCTGCTCACGATCACCTTGGTCGTGGTGGCCGCGCTGATCCGCGGTGCACTGGGTGCCGGCAGTTTGAACGCGCTCGGGCCGCAGCCCGACCACAGTTACGAAACCGGAGTCACCGGACCCGCCGAAACCGGAACCAACCCGCTGCTGACCGACCCGAACGCCACACTCGTTCCGGCGAACTGCCCGTACGCGGAGTGGTCGACCGATGAGGATACGGCCCGGGCTTTTTTCGCCAGTGCCGCGAAATGCCTGGAGGCGGCGTGGCAGCCGGTACTCGAGGCCGCGGGGTTGCCGTTCGAACCACCGAACGTGCACGTTTCGGCGACCACCGACGGCATCACCACTCCGTGTACCGGCTCGACCAGTGATTTCGCCGCCTTCTACTGTCCGGCCGATCGCACGGTCTATATGCCGATCAGTCAGTTGCAAACCGACTACTACGAGGACAACTGGGTCGTCTATCTGTCGGTGTTCGCGCACGAGTACGGACATCACATCCAGAATCTGTCCGGCATTCTGCTCGCGGCCAACCATGAACGGATCGATGCGGGCGCGCAGAGCCCGGACGGTCTGGAACTGTCGCGCCGGGTCGAACTGCAGGCCAACTGTTTCGACGGGATGTTCCTGGTGTCCTCGTCCGACGGCGGCGCGCTGACCGAAGAACAGATGACGCAGGCCCGCACCGATGCCGACAACCGCGGCGATCAGAGCGGCGATATGCGCGATCACGGCACTCCGGCGAACGGTGGGCGCTGGTTCGGCCTGGGTGTGGAACACAACCAGGCTGTCCAATGCAATACGTTCACCGCTCCGGATGATGCCGTGGGCTGAATCAGTCCGGCGCGCTCCCGGTTCCGCGCACCTGGTTCCGTAATTCCGTCAGCCACTGAGTCATTTCCGCCGGTGTGGCTTCGGGACCGATCAGTTCGGTGAGGACATGCCCCGCACAGGCCGCGTCGAGTACCCGTTCGGCCACGGCCATCGGATCTCCCCACGGCAGGTACGGTTTCGCCACCAGCAGCGAGGCGATACCGTGCGCGGCGGCCCATAATTCGAGCACGAGCGGCGTCGGGTCACCGCTGTCGACCAGGCCGTCCGCCATGGCCTCCTCGATCGTGGCCGCGAAGTACCGGAAGGCACCACTGGTCAGCACCAGATCGACGGCCCCGCTGGTGTGGGTGGGGATGGTGGCCAGCCGATACTGTTCGGGATGGTCGAGCGCGAAGCGGATATAGGCCAGCCCGAGCCGCCGGAGCCGCAGCGCCGGTGGGTCATCGGGGTCGACCGCGGCTTGCATCGCGGTGTTCAACGCTTCGAACACTTCCGCGACAGCTGCTTCGATCAGTGCGTCCTTATCGGCGAAGTGGCGGTAGATCGAGGGCGCGCTGACCCCGACCCTGCCCGCGACCGCGCGGATCGATACGGCGTCGACATTGCCCGTGCGTTCGAGCAGTTCCCGGGTGGCGGTGATGATCTCGGTCCGCAACCGGCCCCCGGTGCCGCGCGGTGACCGCGGTCGCGCGCTCATACCCGCACCGGAGGTTCGGCCGCGGCCGGCCGCTGTTCGGTTTCCTCACTGAGACCGAAGCGAGCGTGTAGCCGGGCCAGCGATTTCGGCGCCCACCAGTTGAGCGGGCCGAGTAACCGCATCAGCGCCGGGACCAGCAGGGCCCGGATGATCGTGGCGTCGACGAGCACCGTCAGAGTCAGCCCCAGACCCATCATCTGGATGAACGAGACCTTGGACGTGGTGAGTGCGCCGATCACGATGGCCATCAGGACTGCCGCGGCGGTGAAGATCCGGCCGGTGCGCGCCACCCCGATGGCGACGGATTGGGTGTTGTCCTCGGCGGCGAATTCGTTACCGGTTCGCCCGGCCCGGCGGCGCAGCCATTCCTCGCGGACCCGTGACAGCAGGAACACCTCGTAGTCCATGGACAGACCGAACGCCAGGCAGAACATCAGGATCGGCATCGTCGGCACCAGATACCCGACAGCGGTGAAACCGAGCAGGCCCTCCAGATGGCCCTCCTGGAATATCCACACCATCGCGCCGAACGCCGCACTCAGCGAGAGGGTGTTCAGCAGCAGAGCTTTCAGCGGCAGGATGAGGCTGCCGGTGAACAGGAACAGCACAACGAACGTGGTCAGCACGATCAGCAGTGCGGCCAGGGGGAGCCGCGCGGCCAGCGCGTCGAGCGAATCGTCGTTCGTCGCCGCGGCCCCGGCGAACACCGTGTGGGACGGGGCCGGCACGGACCGCAGGTTCTCCAATTGGTCGCCCCCGGCGGGGGAGAAGGGGTCGAGCGAGCTGTTCACGGTGAGATAGGTGCCGGTATCGTTCGCCATCCCCGGAGGTGAGGAGGCGAGCCGGTTACCGGAGACATAAACGCCCGCGCTGGACAGCACGCCGGTGACGTCACCGACCTCGGACAACCGGGCCGCGTATCCGGCGACGGCATTTTCGTCGTGGTAGCCGTCGAGCACGATCGTGGTGTTGCCGCCGGGGTCGGCCCTTGGGAATTCGGCGCGGATCTCGTCACCCACGTAACGGCTGTCGGCCGAGGTCGGGAGCACCCGTTCGTCGGGGTAGCCGAATTTCACGCCGAGGAACGGTGAACCCAGCGCCAGCAGCAGCGCCACGATCACCAGGGATACCGGGACCGCGAAGCGCATGACCCGCAGAACCAGCCGGTACCAGCCCGTCCGTTCGGGAACCATGGCGCCCAGCGGGGCGGGTTCGCGACCGAACAGCCGGAGCAGCGGCGCGCGCAGGTCCAGCGAATTGACCCGGTGTCCCAGCAGTACCAGCGCCGCGGGCAATACGACGACCGAGGCCGCCGCGGCGGCAACCACAACCGCCACCCCGGAGTAGGCGAAGGAACGCAGGAAGTACAGGTCGAAGACGAGCATCGCCGAAAGTGAGAGCGCCACGGTGAGCGCGGAGAACAGTACGGTCCGCCCCGCGGTCTGCAGGGCGCGCACGGTGGCCGCGCGGGGGTCCAGGCCGGCCGCGAGTTCTTCGCGGAACCGGCTGACGATGAACAGGCTGTAGTCGATGGCCAGCGCCAGGCCGAGCGCGGTCGTGAGGTTCATCGCGTAGATCGACACATCGGTGAACAGGGTGAACAGCCGCAGAATCGCCAAGGTGGCGGCGATCGCGAACAACCCGACCAGCAGCGGCAGCGAGGCGGCGATCAGACTGCCGAACACCAGTATCAACACGACCAGGGTCAGTGGGATCGCGGCGGCTTCGGCGACCGCCAGATCATGAGTGATCTGCCCGTTGACCTCGTTGAAGGTCGCGGCCACTCCGCCCGCGCGCACGGTGATACCGTCGGCCGTTCCGGTCACCTGGGGGTTGAGCTCACCCGCGACCTCCTGCATCTGTGTTTCGTCGCCGTCCAGATGTACGGCGATGAGCGCGGATTTCCCGTCGGTGCTGCGCAACGCCGAGGCCACCGCGGGAGAAGGCGCGGTCCAATAGGACTGGACTTCTCTGGCGTCCTCGTGCGCCCGGATCGTATCGACGATCTGCAGGGCCCGGGCGCGGACCGCCTCCCCGTCCACCCCGTCCGGCGATTCGACCAGCAAAGTGTAGTTGGGTGCGGCGCCCTCGAAGTTGTCCGCGAGCAGTTCGGTGGCCCGAGTGGATTCGGCGTCCGAGGAGACGAATCCGCCCGATTTCAAACCCGATGCGGCGCCGGCGCCGAAGGCCCCGCACAGCAGTGCGACGACCAGCGTGCCGGCGAGTATCGCCCGCGGGAATCTCGTAACGAATTGCGCTATACGGATCAGCATTGCGGTGCCCCCGGAAGTCGTTAGGTTAGTGGCGTTAGCGTAACGCTGTTAACCCAGAGATGGAAGAGGCCGGACGCGCCCTCGGCGCCGATATCCAGTTCAGCGATATCCGAGAACTCCGCGTGACCCAGATGAAGCGTGCCCGCAGGCGGCACCGAGCCTTATCCGGCGGCACCGAGCCTTATGAGGCCCTTGGTGGTTCGGGGCCCGTCTCGTTCTGGAGCGACCAGAGGAAGGGAGCGCAGCGACCGACCGCCGGGAGTGAAGAACGAGACCAAGGGGGCCCCGAACCCGCGACGCCGCAGGCGGCGCCAAAAAACACAGCCAATAGACTCCCGTTGTGGCTCTGTACCGGAAGTACCGACCGGCAACGTTCGCTGAGGTGGTGGGTCAGGAGCATGTCACGGACCCGCTGTGTACCGCGCTCGATACCGGGCGGATCAGTCATGCCTATTTGTTCTCCGGTCCGCGTGGTTGCGGGAAGACCTCGTCGGCCCGGATTCTGGCCAGATCGCTGAACTGTGCGCAGGGGCCCACCTCGACCCCGTGCGGGACCTGCGCTTCGTGCGTTTCGCTGGCTCCCGGGGGCGGCGGGAATCTCGATGTGATCGAGTTGGACGCGGCCAGTCACGGCGGGGTGGACGACACCCGAGAACTGCGTGACCGGGCTTTCTACGCGCCTGCCGAGTCCCGCTACCGGGTGTTCATCGTGGACGAGGCGCATATGGTGACCACCGCCGGGTTCAACGCGCTGCTGAAAATCGTCGAGGAACCGCCGGCCCATCTGATCTTCGTTTTCGCCACCACCGAGCCGGAGAAGGTGCTGCCCACCATCCGCTCGCGCACCCATCATTACCCGTTCCGGTTGCTGCCACCGGCCACGATGCGGAGTCTGCTCGGGGAGATCTGTGAGCAGGAACAGGTGCCCGTGGAGGAGGCGGTATACCCGCTGGTGATCCGTGCGGGCGGCGGTTCTCCGCGGGACAGTTTGAGCGTTCTCGACCAGTTGCTCGCGGGCGCCGGGACCGACGGCGTCACCTATGCGCGCGCCGTCGCGCTCCTGGGGGTGACCGATGTGGCACTGATCGACGATGCGATCGACGCGCTGGCGGGCGGCGACGGCGCGGCGCTGTTCGGCACCGTCGATCGGGTGATGGAGGCCGGTCACGATCCGCGGCGTTTCGCGGTGGACCTGCTGGAACGCCTGCGCGATCTGATTCTGATGCAGGCCGTGCCCGATGCCACCGAGCGTGGTCTGGTCGCGGCGCCCGGAGATCTGCTGGACCGGATGCGTGATCAAGCGTCTCGCCTCGGGCCCGCGACGCTCACCCGCTGTGCCGAGCTCCTGCACGCCGGCCTGGGGGAGATGCGCGGCGCCACCGCGCCCCGGCTGCTGCTCGAGGTCGTCTGCTCGCGGATGTTGCTGCCCGCGGCCGATGTATCGGAAGGCGCGACCCTGCAGCGGCTCGAACAGTTGGAGCGGCGGGTCGCAACCGGTGTGGTGCCGGCCGGAAACGGTGCGGAGCCGGTGCTGGGGGCCGATAGCGAAGGCCCGGCACCCGCCCGGCCGGCAGCCGATCCGTCCCGGCGCCGGGGCGCCGAAGCGCTGGCGGCGCTGCGGGAGTCCAAGGTGGCACCGGACGGCCCCGCGGCCGATGCGCTGCCAGGAGACCGCGCTGCGGGGCCCGCGCCGCGGCCTCCAGCGGCAGTACAAGGTCCGCCTCCGGAAACCGGCACTTCCACTTCCGCTACAGGGGCGCCAGAGGTGGCGGAGGCGCCGCGGCAGGCCGGTCCAGAGGCCGGGGGCGAAGACAGAAAACAGCCAGTCGACGGACCGTCCGCCGGGCCCCCGCGGCCCGCTGATCGGATACGTCCGGAAGCTGCGGAGACCCGCCCGGCCCGGCAACCACAGGGGGAGTCCGCGCCGACGGCGGCCGATGCGGGAGATGCGGTTACCGAGGCGGTACCGGCCGCGGGAGCAGGCTCGCCGGCTCCAGGTCGAGAGGATGCGGTCGCCGCGGAAACCGAATCCGCCCCTCCCGGCGAGCCGAACGGCCCGGAGACCGACCCGGAATTGCTGGCCGCCGTGGAAGCGGCCTGGTCGGAGATCAAGGTGAAGGTCCGGGAATTCGGGCCCACCATCGGTGCGATGCTCACCTCGGGCGCTTCGGTAACGGCGGTCGAGCAGGGCGAGATCGTCCTTGCGCACCACGCGGCGCTGGTGCAGCGGTTATCGCAACCGCAGCCGCTGGCGGCGGTGCGATCGGCGGTCGCCGCGGTGCTCGGACGTGAGCATCCGGTGCGCTGGGTTGTCGCCGGAGCGCAGGTTTCGCGTGGCCCCGGCGGGCGGGAGCGGGGTGGCCGCAGGTCCGGCGATGCCGATTCGGGTGATTCCGAGGGGGGTCGCCGAGGTGGTCCGCGGCGGACCTGGACCGGGCGCCCCGGGGGCGAGGCGGTAACCGCTGACGGCGGAACGGGGCAGGAGGAGGCCACTCACACGGCCGTCGGCACGGAAGGCGGCGGCCCGGATCCCACCGGCCGGCCCGGGGCCGGTGGCGGAGATTCCGAATCGAGCCGCGCGGCCGGTGGCGCTCCGCGGCGCACCGCCGCGCCCCGGTTCTCACGGCCGAGCCAGGCCCGCGGTAACGCCGTGGCCTCCGGAAACCCCTATGACGACATCCCGCCTCCCGACTATCCGGACCTTCCGGACGATCCGGGCCCGGAGGACTACGGTTATGGAGCGGGCGCTGTCCCGGCGGCGACCCCGGAGGAAGAGCAGGAGATGCTCGACGACGCGGCGCGCCCGGCCGCTCCCGGGGAGCGGCGGGACCCGGACGAGGTCGCCCTGGAGTTGCTGGCCAGTGAGCTCGGCGCCACTCCGTTGAACAGTTGACAAGCACCGGCTCGACCACGTTAAGTTAACCGGAGTTCGCATCCGGCGGTACTATGGGCGGGTGGCTGCGGACTTCCGCGCGACAAGGTTCTATGGTGGGCCGTGACGAGCGGGCCGCCGGATACCCGTCCGCTGGTTCGTGCCGTGGTTTGTACAGCGTATGCCCGCGCGGGTTTCCGGCCCGTCAGCGCTGCCAACTGAATACGGACGGTCGGTCGAACGGCCGGTCGGCGAGGTAACTCGCGTCTGCTCCGCTCGGTGCGGCGTGGGCGTATTCCTAGGAAGGGACACTCCGATATGACCACAGAGGCCTACATTTACGAGGCCATCCGCACCCCGCGCGGCCGCAACAAAAAGGGGTCGCTGCATTCGGTCAAGCCGATCGATCTCACCACTGGTCTGGTGCAGGAGCTGCGCAACCGCTTCCCGAACCTCGACGAGGATCGGATCTCGGACCTGATCCTCGGTGTCGTCTCCCCGGTCGGTGACCAGGGCTCCGATATCGCCCGCACCACCGTGCTCACCGCCGGCCTGCCCGAAACCGTCGGTGGTTTCCAGCTCAACCGCTTCTGCGCCTCCGGCCTGGAAGCCGTGAACCTGGGTGCCCAGAAGGTCCGCTCCGGCTTCGACGACCTGGTCATCGCCGGCGGCGTCGAATCCATGTCGCGCGTGCCGATGGGCTCCGATGGCGGCGCCTGGATGCTCGACCCGGCCACCAACTACGACACCTACGTCGTACCGCAGGGTGTCAGCGCCGACCTGATCGCCAGCATCGAGGGCTTCTCCCGGGAAGACGTCGACGCCTACGCCGTGCGTTCGCAGGATCTGGCCGCCAAGGCGACCACCGGCGGCTACTTCGCCAAGTCCATCGTCCCGGTCAAGGACATCAACGGCCTGACCGTGCTGGACCGCGACGAGCACATGCGCCCCGGCACCACCCTGGAAGACCTCGCCAAGCTGAACCCGTCCTTCGCGGGTGTCGGCGAAATGGGCGGTTTCGACGCGGTGGCGCTGCAGAAGTACCACTTCGTCGAGAAGATCAATCACGTCCACCACGGCGGTAACAGCTCCGGCATCGTCGACGGTGCCGCGCTGGTGCTCATCGGCAGCGAAGAGGCCGGAAAGGCCTCGGGCCTGACCCCGCGCGCCCGCGTCGTCGCGACCGCCACCAGCGGCGCCGACAGCACCATCATGCTCACCGGGCCCACCCCGGCGGCCAAGAAGGTGCTGGCCAAGGCCGGTCTGACCATGGACGATATCGACCTGTTCGAGATCAACGAAGCCTTCGCCTCGGTGGTGCTGAAGTTCCAGAAGGATCTGCAGATCCCGGACGAGAAGCTCAACGTCAACGGCGGCGCCATCGCCATGGGCCATCCGCTGGGCGCCACCGGCGCCATGATCACCGGCACCATGGTCGACGAACTGGAGCGCCGCGGCGCCCGTCGCGCCCTGATCACGCTGTGCATCGGCGGCGGTATGGGTGTGGCCACCATCATCGAGCGCGTCTGACTTCCCAACCGACTCGGATTCACAAGGAGATAGAAAAACCGTGAGCGAAGCCAACATGATCGGTTGGGAGAAGGATTCGGACGGCATCGTCGTACTGACGATGGACGACCCGAACCAGGGCGCCAACACGATGAACGAGCTCTACAAGACGTCGATGAAGGCGACCGTCGACCGGCTCGAAGCCGAGAAGGACGACATCACCGGCGTCGTGCTGACCTCCGCGAAGAAGACCTTCTTCGCCGGCGGCGACCTGAAGAACATGATGAACGTCGGGCCGGACAACGGTCCGGAACTGATGGAAGAACTGACCGAGATCAAGTCGGCGCTGCGCCGGCTGGAGACCCTCGGCAAGCCCGTTGTGGCGGCCATCAACGGCGCCGCGCTCGGCGGCGGCCTGGAGATCGCGCTGGCGACCCACCACCGGATCGCGGCCGACGTCCCCGGCTCCGCGATCGGCCTGCCCGAGGCGACCCTCGGCCTGCTGCCCGCCGGTGGCGGCATCATCCGTACCGTGCGCATGCTCGGTCTGCAGACCGCCCTCATGAGCGTGCTGCTGCAGGGGCAGCGCAACAAGCCGGCCAAGGCCAAGGAGATCGGCCTGGTCGACGAGCTGGTCGGTTCGATCGACGAACTGGTTCCGGCCGCCAAGGCGTGGATCAAGGCCAACCCCGAAGCCTCGGTGCAGCCCTGGGACAAGAAGGGCTTCAAGATCCCCGGCGGCACCCCGGCCAGCCCGGCGTTCGCGGCGAACCTGCCCGCGTTCCCGGCGAACCTGCGCAAGCAGCTCAAGGGCGCCAATATGCCGGCACCGCGGGCCATCATGGCCGCGGCGGTCGAGGGCTCGCAGGTCGGTATCGACGATGCGTCGCTGATCGAGTCCCGCTATTTCGTGCACCTGCTCACCGGGCCGGTCGCGAAGAATATGATCCAGGCGTTCTTCTTCGACCTGCAGACCATCAACAACGGTGGTTCGCGGCCGAACGATGTGCCCAAGAAGGAGATCAAGAAGGTCGGCGTGCTCGGCGCGGGCATGATGGGCGCCGGTATCGCCTACGTCTCCGCCAAGGCCGGCTACGAGGTCGTCCTCAAGGACGTCACCATCGAGGCGGCCGAACGAGGCAAGGGCTACTCGGAGAAGATCGAGGCCAAGGCGCTCTCCCGCGGTAAGACCACCGAGGAGAAGTCCAAGGCGCTGCTCGACCGGATCAAGCCGTCCGCCGATGTCGCCGATTTCGACGGTGTCGACTTCGTGATCGAAGCGGTTTTCGAGAGCACCGAGCTGAAGCACAAGGTGTTCCAGGAGATCGAGGACATCGTCACCCCCGACGCGCTGCTCGGCTCCAACACCTCCACCCTGCCCATCACCGGGCTGGCCGAAGGTGTGAAGCGCCAGGAAGACTTCATCGGTATCCACTTCTTCTCGCCGGTCGACAAGATGCCGCTGGTGGAGATCATCAAGGGTGAGCGGACCTCCGACGAGGCCCTGGCCCGGGTGTTCGACTACACCCTCGCCATCAAGAAGACCCCGATCGTGGTCAACGACAGCCGCGGCTTCTTCACCTCCCGCGTGATCGGCACCTTCGTCAACGAAGCGATCGCCATGCTCGGCGAGGGTATCGAGCCCGCCACCATCGAGCAGGCCGGTTCGCAGGCGGGCTACCCGGCCCCGCCGCTGCAGCTGACCGACGAGCTGAACATGAAGCTCATGCAGAAGATCGCCAAGGAGACCGAAGAGGCCGCCAAGGCCGGCGACGCCGCCATGGGTACCGAACGGCACCCGGCCATCGACGTGGTCGAGTACATGGTCGAACAGGGCCGCCCGGGCCGCCTGGAGAAGGCGGGGTTCTACGAGTACGACGAGAACGGCAAACGCCTCAACATCTGGCCGCAGCTGCGTGAGCATTTCAAGACCACCAGTGGTTTCAATGTGCCGCTGCAGGACCTGATCGACCGCATGCTGTTCGCCGAGGCGATCGAAACGCAGAAGTGTTTCGACGAGGGCGTGCTCGAATCGACCGCGGACGCGAACATCGGCTCGATCTTCGGCATCGGGTTCCCGGCCTGGACCGGTGGTGTGCACCAGTTCATCGTCGGATACCCCGGCGGACAGGCCGGCTTCGTGGCTCGGGCCGACGAACTGGCCGAGAAGTACGGTAAGCGCTTCGAGGTGCCGGCCTCGCTGCGCAAGTAGGTTCCGGTCCCGGACGGCAACTGTCCGGACCGGCAGGCGACACAGCCCGTCCCACCTGGTGTGGGGCGGGCTGTGTTTTTTGGCGCCGCCTGCGGCGCCGCAAATAAGCACAGACACGCGGCGGGAGGTTCAATCGCGCCCATAGGGGTATACCGCGCGCTACGTTGGAAGTGGACACCGGAACGGCGCCGCGGCGGCGTACTCCACCGCAGCCGGTTCGTACGAGTGCGAGGTGGTGAGATGAATCCACGAACGCGTTCGGGCCCACAGGGCCGCGAATCGGAGGACTCCTACGCTACCGCCCACGAACCGGAAAAGGCTGGGCCGGAACCCACTATGGCTGTGCCGGGGCACGGTCCGGAAACTGTGAGTGGCGAACCGGAGCGCATTGTCGACGATCTGGCGACCCTGGGGCTCACCGAGGCGCAGGAGATCGGGCGCGGCGGCTTCGGGGTGGTGTATCGCTGTGTTCAGCGGGCGCTGGACCGGGTGGTCGCGGTGAAGGTGCTCTCGTCGGATCTGGATTCGGAGAGCCGGGAGCGGTTCCTGCGGGAAGAACACGCGATGGGGCGGCTGTCGGGGCATCCGAATATCGTCGACATCCTGCAGGTGGACGTGACTGCCGGCGGGCTGCCGTTCATCGTGATGCCGTTCGCGACACATGGTTCGCTGGAACGTCTTGTTCACGATCTGGGCCCGTTGAGCTGGTCGGATACTCTACGTGCCGGGGTGAAACTGGCCGGCGCGATCGAGAGCGCGCATCGGACCCGGATCCTGCACCGTGATGTGAAACCGGCCAATGTGCTGCTGAGTTCGTACGGCGAACCGCAGCTCACCGATTTCGGGATCGCCCGGGTGCCGGGGGGTTTCCGGACCTCGGACAGCCAGATAACCGGCTCACCGGCCTTCACCGCGCCCGAGGTGCTCAAGGGCGCCGAACCCACCGTGCGTTCCGATGTGTACGGATTGGGTGCGACTCTGTTCGCGCTGCTCACCGGCCATGCCGCCTTCGAACGGCAGGCGGGGGAGCGGGTGGTGGCGCAGTTCCTGCGGATCACCACCCAGCCCGTCCCCGATCTTCGCGAACAGGACATTCCTCCCGATCTCGCTGCCGCGATCGAACAGGCCATGGCGCAGGACCCGAAGGACAGGCCCGATTCCGCCTACGAGTTCGGTGAGATGTTGCGAGCGGTGCAGGCCGCCCACGGGCAGGTCCCGGATGAGATGGCGCTGCTGGACCCCGATGTCACCGCGGTGGAAAACGCCGGGCCGGCACATGAGCGTTCGGCGCCCGGGGTGACCGCGCGGCGTGGCTGGCCGTTGCTGCCACCGACAGCATCGCGGTGGCGGATGGGGGCGGCCGGTACGGGTCGCGCCGCGGCTGCCGGTGAGGCCGGCGATTCGGGCCGGATGGAGCCGGCGGCCGGTGGGCACCCGCGGTCCCCGGCTACTCTGCCGCCCAGTCCGGCCACGAAGTTCCGTCCGCCGACCCCGCCGCGTGAGCCGGTGCGCCGGCCGCGACTGCTGGATATCCTGCGCACGGGTGTGGAATGCCGGCTCACGGTGATCCACGCCCCGGCCGGTTTCGGTAAGAGTGTGCTGGCCGCGCAATGGCGTGACGAGCTGGCGCTGCTGGGGCTGCCGGTCGCCTGGATCGGAATCGACAGCGGCGACGACAACGAGGTGTGGTTCCTGGCGCACCTGATCGAATCCATCCATCGCGTACGTCCCGATATCGGTGCCGGACTGGGGCAGATGCTCGAGGAGCGGCCCGCGGATACGGTCACATTCGCGGTGTCCAGCCTGATCGATGAACTGCACACCAGCGGGGAAGCCGTGGTGGTGATCATCGACGACTGGCACCGGCTCACCGACCCCGGCGCACAGCGGGTGCTGACCAGCCTGCTGGACAGCGGCTGCCACCACCTCCGTTTCGTGGTGACCAGCCGCGATCCCTCCGAACTGCCGGTCGGCCGGATGCGGATGAACGACGAACTGGTCCAACTCGATTCCGCGCAGTTGCGCCTGACCCGCGCCGAGACCGGTGAAATCCTGGTGCGCCGCAACGGTTTCGCGCTCGACGACGAACAATTGGACCGTCTGCATTCGGCGACCGACGGCTGGCCCGCCGCGGTCCAGTTGATCAGCCTCGCGCTGCGCGACGATCCCGACCCCACGAGCCTGGTGGAACGGTTGTCCGAAGGCGGGCACGGTATCCGCGAGTATCTGGCCGAGAACGTATTGGACACTCTCGAACCGACAATGCTCGATTTCCTGTCGGTGATCGCGGTAGCCGAACAGGTGGACGGGTCGCTGGCCATCGCGCTCACCGGGAATACCGAGGCGCCGCGGCTGCTCGAAGAGGCCGAGCGGCGCGAGCTTTTCCTGCGGCGTACCGATGACGATCCCGAATGGTTCCGGATGCAGCCGCTGTTCGCCGAATATCTGCGGGCGCGCCTGGACCGCACCGATCCGGGCCGGGTGAAAACCCTGCACCGGCGGGCCGCGCGGTGGTACGCCGAACACCAGCTGCTGCGCCGGGCGGTCGACCATTCGCTGGCCGGCACCGATTTCAAGACCGCGCTGGACCTGCTCGAAAACGGTGGTATGGATCTGATCGACGGTTCGCGGGTCGCGACGCTGCTCGGGTCGGTCTCCAAACTCCCGGTCCAGCAGGTGGCTTCGCGGTCGAAACTGCTGATGGCCGTCGCACGGGCGAATGTCAATCTGCAGCAGTCCACGGCCGCGCGGTCGGCGCTGAACCGGCTGTCGAACGCGTTGTCGCGGAGCCCGGAGGACGACGGCGAAGTACGCGAACAGCGCTGCCAGGCCGATGTGCTCGCCGCGGCCGACGAGATCTCACACGATCGCTCCGCGGGTGTGCTCGATCAGGTGGCCGAATCACTGCGGCATCCGGACGAACTGCCGGCCTGGACGGTCGCGACGGCGGCCAATATCCACGCCTACGTCAGAATCTGCGAATTCGACTATGCCGCCGCGAGCGAAATGCTGGAGTGGGCACGGCCCTATCAGGAGCGGTCCCGGGAGCCGCTCGGTGAGATCTTCGCCTGGTGCGGCCGGGGCCTCATCGCCTACGAACAGCTCGATATCCCGGTCGCGTCGAATGCCTATAAGCAGGCGTACCAGACCGCACAGCTGCGGGCGGGCCCACGGTCCCACGGGGTCCGGGCCGTCGCGGGGCTCCTCGGCGAACTCGAATACCGGCGCGGTGACCTGGCCGCCGCCGAGGAACTACTGGACGAGAGCTTCCAGCTGGTGGCCCGGGTGGGCCCGATCGAATCCCTGATCTCGACCATCGTGATCGGCGCTCGCGTGAAGGCGCTCCGCGGCGACCTGCCGGCGGCCGCGGTCCGGCTCGCCGAAGGGGCGCGGATCGCCTCGGATCACCAGATGACCCGGCTTGCCGCACAGATCCGGGCCGAGCAGTACCGGCTGGGCGTAGTAGCACCCGACCGCGGCCCGGAAAGCACCGCCGGAGGCGCCGGGAACGCCCTTGTCGCCCGCCACGCGCCGGAGACACCCGAAGCACCGACCGCGCTGGATGCGGAGGCCGGCGAGATAGCCACTATCCGGGCGCTGCTCGCCGGTGGGGTCCGGCATGAGCACGAACGCGCGGCCCGTCATGCGCGGGCGCTGCACAGCCGCACCCGTGACCAGGGCCGGCCCCGCGCCGAACTGGATATATCGCTACTGCTCGCCGAATGTCTGGCCGCCGCGGGCTGGGTCGGCGAATCGGCCGCCCTGCTGGCGCCGATTGTCTCCACCTGCGCCGAACTCGGCTGGACCCGGCCGCTGCTGGACGCGGGCCCGGCCGTGCTCGAGATCATGCGCGTACTGCGCGACGATCTGCCGGTGACCGCCCCGGACGGAACGGACGCGGTTCGCACACTGGGCGAGATCCGCGTTCCGATCCGTTTCCTGGACGAACTGCTGAGCTGATCGGCAGGGTTCTGCTAGGGCTGCCACCAGGGCCGCAGCGGAACCTCGGGGAGTCCGGAGCTACCCAGTTTCACCCCGAGTACCTGATGCAGCTGCACCACATTGCGTTCGAAGCCCAACCGGCTGCCCGCCATGTACAGGCCCCACACTTTCGCGGTGCCTATTCCGGCCTCGGCCACGCAGGCGTCCCAGTTGGCCACCAGGTTCTTGCACCATTCGGCGAGCGTCAGCGCATAGTGTTCGCGCAGATTCTCCTCGTGCAGAACCTCGAGCCCGACGTTCTGGATCTCGCTGATGATGCGCCCCGAGCCGATGAGCTCACCGTCCGGGAAAACGTAGCGGTCGATGAAATCGCCCGCCTTGGTGGCGCGGGTGTTGTCCGGCCGGGTGATGCAGTGGTTGAGGAACAGCCCGCCGTCGCGCAGTTTGCTCTGGATGAACCGGAAATAGTAGGGGTAGTTCTGCACCCCGATATGTTCGGTCAGTCCGATGGAGGAGACTGCGTCGAATTGGCCCTCCGGGATATCGCGGTAGTCGGAATGCCGCACCTCGGCGAGGTCGCTCAGACCGTCTTCGGCGATCTTCTTCTGCGCCCATGCGGCCTGTTCGGCCGACAGGGTCGCGCCGATGACCTTGACACCGCGTTTCGCGGCGTACCGGACCATTCCGCCCCAGCCGCAGCCGATATCGAGGAGTCGATCGCCCTCCTTCAACCGCAGCTTCTCGAAGATCAGCCGGTACTTGTTCTCCTGTGCCTGCTCCAGTGTCCACTCCCGCTCGCCGTAACACGCGCAGGTGTAGGTCATGGACGGGCCCAGCACATACTCGTAGAAGGTGTTGGAGACGTCGTAGTGGTGATGGATGGCCTCGGCATCGCGGGTCTTGGAATGCCGCAGGCCTTCCAGGGCGATCCGGCGCCAGCGCGGCAGGGTTTCCTGCGGCGGCGGCGGTACCGGGCGCAGCCGTTCCCAGCCGAGCGACCGGGCGATGGCCACCAGCGACAACGCCGACGGACGCTTGAACTTCAGGTCCGTCATCGCCGCGAGTATCTCGTACGGGTCACCGGGATGGATACCCGCGGCATCCATATCCCCGGAAATATAGGCCCGGGCCAGGCCGAGATCGCCCGGTGCGTTGGCGAGGTAGTTGATTCCACGGGGAGTGCGGATCTCGAGCGCGAACTCGGAGTCCACCGGCCCGGTGGTGCTGCCGTCGTAGGCGGTCAGCTTGATGGGAACATCGCCGTCGACCAAGGCTTCGACCACTTCGGCGATACTGAGCCGGGTCCCCAGATCCGCGAATGCGTCGGATCTGTCCTTGAATGTCGTCATTTGCGTTGCACCGCCTTCGAATACAGATCCAGCAGGCGCTGGCCGGGATCGTAGCGTTTTTTCAATTCTTTGTAGCTTTCGCCGCCGTAAAGGGCGTTGAATTCCTCGGGTCCGTAAAAGGAATCCGAGTACAGGGATTTATGTCCGTCGAATTCGGTGACGGTTTTCTCGATGGCGCGATTTGCCGCGCCATCTATCTGGCCGGGCGATTTCGGCACCGCCGACCAGAAGCCTATGTTGACGTACGTACGATCCGTCCGCAGCGGGTAGAGCGGCCACGGCTGAGTACCGGCCGCGGCGCCGGTATCGCGCAGTCGCAGCGGGCACAGCCACAGGGGTTCGATAGGAATTTCGCGCAGGAACCATTCCACGAAGTCGGCGGTGCGTTCCACCGGGACCTCGATATCCTGGACCACTCGCTCCTGCGGCGGATTGCCCTGGCGGGCCTGCAGCTTGTCACCGATGTTGTAACGGTGATCCAGAGCGATCAGCTTCCAGTAGAAACTGCTGCGGCGGTAGCGTTTCGGCCAGAATCGGCGGATCTTCGGATTCTGCGTGCCGAAGGCGCGTGAGCACCAGAACCAGTCGGTATCCCAGCGCCACAGATAATCGTGGATGGTGAGCCTGTCCCGTTTCGGCTCGGCTCCGTCGTGCTGAATGGACCGGTAATAGATATCCATTCCGGTGTAATCGCTGACCGGGCCGGGTTCGTCGGTTTGCCGTCCCAGCGTCAGGTAGCTCTCGCCGGCGCTGAACACCACACCGTCGAGGTAGTCGACAGTCTCCCCGTCGTAGCTGCCTTCCAGCACGATCCGGCTCAGGGTGGATTCGAGTTCGCGCAGGTCGTGGAACCGCAAATGCCGTAGTGCCACATAGGGCTGCACGGTTTCCAGTTCGATCTTCAGCCGGGTGGTGTAGCCCAGGGTGCCGTAGGAGTTCGGGAAACCGCGGAACAGTTCGGCATCCGGGCCGTCCGGGGTGATGGTGACGATATCGCCGGACCCGGTGAGTACCTCCATCTCCAGCACCGATTCGTGCGGTAGACCGCTGCGGAACGAGCTCGATTCGATACCGAGCCCGGTCACCGCGCCACCGAGCGTGATGGTCTTGAGCTGCGGTACCACCAGTGGGGCCAGCCCGTAGGGCAGGGTCGCGGCCACCAGGTCTTCATAGGTGGTCATCCCGGCGACCTCGGCGGTCTTCGCCCGCGGATCGACCTCGATCACCCGGTTCAGCCCCGATACGTCCAGTCCGGGCGCGGTGTTCTTCGCCCGGGCCCGGAAAAGATTCGAGGTCTTCTTGGCCAATCGCACATCGGCGTCCGCTGGGATGGCGCGGTAGCTCGCGAGCAGGCGATCGACACCTGCCCGATATGCGGCGAACCCGGATTCATTTGCGGCCGGACCGTGGCCGGCCTTCCCCAACAGACTCATTGCCACGTCTAGACGCTAGTCCTACATGGTCTTGCTCTGCCAGCGCGGGGGGATCATTCGGGCCGAAATGTCACATATCTGTTGCACCACGTTCGACAAACCATTCACCCTATTTGACCGTAATGTCACCATTTCTGCCCACATCCGACTTCACCCATTTCCCCCGATCCCGCGCGCGCCAAAACACACCCCAACCCGCAGTGAGCCAACTTTGGCCCGCAAGATCCGTGACCACCGCCCCGCCCGCCCGACCCGGCTGACGCAGCAGCCGCGCTCCTAAAATGGCCGAATGGCGATCTCCGACCTCCCCGCAGACGCTCGGCAACGGCGCACTGCCGAGATCCGCGAGTTCCTGCGTTCGCGGCGTTCGCGGCTGACCCCCGAGGACGTGGGCATGCCCGCGAGCGGCGGCCGGCGCACCCCAGGGCTGCGCCGCGAGGAAGTCGCCGTGCTCGCCGGTGTGGGCGTCTCCTGGTACACCTGGCTGGAACAGGGCCGTGAGATCAACGTGTCGGCCGAGGTACTCGACGCTATCGCTCGGGTCCTGCGCCTCGACACCGCCGAACGGGAACACCTGTACCTGCTCGCCGGGCTGAACGCCCCCGGTGCGCCCGCGGGCGACCGGGAGGTGCCCGACGGTTTCCAGCGATTGATCGACAGCTGGCTTCCACGCCCCGCCTACGTCATCGACCGGCACTGGAACCTGGCCGCGGTCAATCGTTCCGCGTGTGAGGTGTTCGGGTACACCGCCGGCGACCACAACTGCCTGGTGAGTTTCTTCACCAACGCCCGCTACCGGGCTGCGATCTGCCGGTGGGAGGACGCCGCGCGGGCGATCGTCGGTCAGTTCCGTGCGGATGCCGCGCGCTACCCGGACGACCCGGAGTTCAGCCGCCTGGCCGGCGATATGTGCGCCGCCAGCCCCGCCTTCGCCGATATCTGGGCGGAGCACCCGGTCGGCTCGGCAACTCAGGGAGTCAAGGTTCTCGACCACCCGCTGGCCGGTGAGCTGGTATTCGAGTACACCTCTCTGCCGGTACCGGACCTACCGGGTCACCGTCTGCTGCTGCACACCCCGGCGGCACACACCGACACCGACGTGCGGCTGCGCATGCTGCTCGACGGGCTCGTCAGGGAGCCGCAGTCCGGCGTCGTGTGAGCCGCGGTGGGCGAAGGGTGGTGGTGACAGACCCAGGTCGGTCCAGCACTGCCACATGCGCGCCGACCGGCCGACGATCATCGGCATGCAACGCTTTACGAACAAGACGGTCCTGATCACCGGTGGCGCCAGTGGTATGGGGTTCGCTACCGCGCGCCGAGTTCTGGACGAGGGCGCCTACGTCGTCATAACCGGGCGTGACGAGGTACGCCTGGAGAGCGCGCGGGCCCGCCTCGACGCCGGCGGGCGGATCCTCGCGGTGCGCGCGGATGTCACCGCTCCCACCGAGCTCGACCATCTGGCGCGGCAGATCGAGACCTGGCGCGGGGGACTGGACGCTGTCTTCGCCAACGCCGGGGTCGGGATCTTCAAGCCCAGCACCGAGCTCACCGAGGACGATTTCGACCGCACCGTCGACACCAACTTCAAGGGCGTGTTCTTCACCATCCACAAGGCACTGCCGCTGATGCGGGACGGCGGCTCCGTCGTCATCAATGCCTCCTGGACTCTGCACCGCGGAATGCGCGTCGCGTCGGTCTATTCCGCCACCAAGGCGGCCGCGCACAACCTCGCACGTACACTCGGCGCCGACCTGGCCCCGCGCGGGATCCGGGTCAACTCCGTCAGCCCCGGGTATATCGACACGGAGATGTACCGGGCGGCCAACCCCGACCCAGGCGCCGAGGCGCTCAACGCCGCGGAAGTCCCCCTCGGCTCGCTCGGCCATCCCGACGAGGTCGCGGCAGCTGTGGCTTTCCTGCTCTCCGACGATGCCTCGTACATCACCGGTCAGGATCTCGTCGTCGACGGCGGCCTCGTCGGCTCCTTGCCGGGAGCGTGAGACGTATGGCTTCGACAACGTCGGCCGGTGCGGCACACACTCGGACGACCGGGAGTGCCCGACGCCCGCACCCAGCCCTGACCCTGGCTGCCGTGCTCCTCACCCTCGTGATCCTCCCGACCGCGGTCACCGGCTCCGGAGTGGCGCTGCCGCATATCGGACGCGACACCCACGCTCCGCTGGCCGCCCTGCAGTGGGTGGTGCACGGCTACAACCTCACCTTCGCCAGCTTCATGCTCGCTTGCGGCTCGCTGGCCGACATATTCGGGCGCCGGCGGATGTTCCTCACCGGTGGGATTCTGTTCGCGCTCGCCTCGCTGGTGAGCGCGGTGGTGAGCGATATCTACGTGCTCGACCTGGCCCGCGCCGCGGCGGGCATCGGCGCCGCCGCGCTGCTCACCAGCGGCAGTTCGCTCCTGGCGGCGACGTTCGACGGGGCCGCCCGCACCCGGGCGTTCGCCGCCGTCGGCATCGTCACGGGTGCCGGCCTGGCGCTGGGTGCCATGGCAGCGGGGGTGCTCGCCGACGCCTGGGGCTGGCGCTCGTTCTTCGGTGCCCATGCCGTGGTGATGGCACTGGTACTGCTGGCCGTCCCGTTCATGCGGGAATCCCGCGACTCCTCGGCAGCCCGTATCGATTGGGCGGGCACCGGCACGTTGGTGGCGGGGCTGTTCCTGCTCATGCTCGGCGTGGTCGAGGGCCCGCACTGGGGCTGGTCCAGTGCGCCGGTTCTCGGCCTGCTGGCCGGGGCCGCCCTGCTGATGGCCGTCTTCGTCGTGGTGGAACGGCGGCAGCGACAGCCCATGCTCGACCTCGCGCTGCTGCGCAACCCCCGGTTCATGGCGCTGTGCCTGGTCCCGGTGGTGGCCACTTTCGCGTTCGTGATCCTGTTGCCGCTGCTGCCCAACTACCTCCTGATCGTGAACCAGGCGAGCAGCCGGACCGCGGGCGCCACGATGCTGCTCATGACCTTGCCCATCCTTCCCACCCCGATCCTGGCCGGGAAGCTGATCCGATGGGGCTTGTCGCTGCGGGCCGTCATCGCGGCCAGCCTGACTCTGATGACGCTCGGAGTCGCCTGGCTCGCACTGATCCTTCATCCGGGCGTCACCGCCGCGGAACTGGCCGGCCCCCTGATCACGCTCGGCGTCGGCCTCGGACTCAACTTCGGCCTCGTCGACGGCGCCGTCCTGACCGTCGTACCTCCCGAAACCACCGGCACTGCCGCGGGCTTCCTCAACACCCTCCGGCTCGGCAGCGAAGCCATCGTGATCGCGGCGGCCGGCTCGGCTCTGGTCAACCTCTTCCAGGGGAAGCTGAGCGAGCGTGCCGGCCATATCCCCGGCGACCTCGGCGCCTCGGACACGCTGGCCGACAGCGTCAACGCCGGAGACCTCACCGGCGCCCTGGCCGCCGTCCCGCCCGGGACCGCGCGGTCGGCGCTCTTCGACATCGTGGCACAGGATTTCACCGCGTCCTGGCAGATTCTCCTGTGGGGCAGCGCGGCTGTCTGCGCGGTCTTGTCCGTGGTGGTCGTCGTCATGCTCGCCGAGCGCCGCCGGACATCCTCCTGAGACCATGGACCCAGGGGGCTGAACCCCGCGCGCGCCAGCGCGCCGAAGATAAGGAGTGTTACACGTGGGACAGGTCAAGGCCGGCAGTTCGATCGAGGTCTCCGCAGATCCGCAGCGCGCACTGGCGGCGATCGCCGACTACGCGGAGGTGCGGCCGAGGATTCACTCCGCGAACTACCGCGACTACAAAGTGGTGGAAGGCGGTCAGGGTGACGGCACCGTCGCCGAGTGGACACTGCAGGCCACCGAGAAGCGCGTACGCAATATCCGTGCCCAGGTATCGGTCGCCGGCACCGTCGTCACCGAGAAGGACGCCAACTCCACCCTGGTCAACACCTGGACCGTCGCCCCGTCCGGTTCCGGTTCGACGGTGACACTGGAGACCACCTGGCAGGGCGCCGGCGGAATCTCCGGCATTTTCGAGGGTATTTTCGCCCCGATCGGTATGCGCAAGATCCAGGGAGAAGTACTGGCCAATCTGAAGGCCGAACTCGCCTGAATCCGTGAGGTGGTCCGGATCGGACCGCTTTCGCGGAGGTATTCGCACGGTCTCCGTGCGGCTGGGCAGCGCAGCCTGCCGCACGGAGTGCTCGCCTCAGGCGAGGACGAAGGACAGCACCGGGGACTGCCCAGCGCCCGGCCACCAGGACCAGCCCAGCCACACACCCGGGACGATTTCGCGGATCTCGTCGTAGACCTGCGGTGTCGGTGACGGTGCGTAATCCAGTGCCCAGGTGGTCTCGCCGTCGATCCGGGAGCGGCCGCGCGCGATATCGGCAGGCCAGGCCTCGAATCCGGCTCCGGTCACCCGGTTCATCAGCCGGCCACCGTCCGGGCCGGTGTAGAAGGTTTTGCCGCTCCAGAGCGCCGGCGCTACCGGCTCGATGGCCGACGACGAGGTGACCCAGCCGTTCTTCACCCCGGCCGGTATCGCGCCCGCCTGTGCGGAGGCATAGATCTCGGTACTCGCGGCGGCGCAGCGCCACCGCAGCGAATCGATGGTGACTTGCGTATTGCCCGGGTCGATGACACAACCGTTGCCGTAATCGGCAACCGGGCCGGGCTCGGCGTGGCCGGTGGCGACCGGCCACATACCGAGCGCCAGGATCATCGCACCCACTGACAGAGCCTTGGACATTGTCGTCTCCGGGAGGTTCGGTTCCGCGGCGAGCTCGAGTACGTCGGCGGACGCAAACTTAAGCGGCAGGTGCGGGCGGGATCCGGAGGCGCGGCGGACTAGGCTGAATTGTGACTCGTCCGTAGAGAGGAATGCCGTGCAGCCCGATGGTCAGTTCGATATGCAGCAGTTGCTCCAGCAGGCCCAGCAGATGCAGGAGCAGGTGATGGCGGCGCAAGCCGAGATCGCCGCTGCCGAAGTGGAAGGGCAAGCGGGCAACGGCCTGGTCAAGGTGACGATCAAAGCCACCGGCGAGATCCTGTCGCTCACCATCGACCCGAAGGCTGTGGACCCCGAGGATGTCGAGACCCTGCAGGATCTGGTGATCGGGGCGATCAACCAGGCCATGGCCACCGCCCAGGAGCTGGCCGCCGAGCGGCTGGGCCCGCTGGCAGGCGGCGGTGGCGCGCCGGGCCTGCCCGGCTTCTGAGCCGTACCGGGGTATCGCGGTGTACGAAGGTCCGGTTCAGGATCTCATCGACGAACTGGGCAAACTACCGGGCGTCGGCCCCAAGAGCGCCCAGCGGATCGCGTTCCACCTGTTACAGGTGGAACCGCCGGAGATCGACCGGCTGCAAGCGGTGCTGCAGAAGATCCGCGACGGCGTGCGCTTCTGCGCGCAATGTGGCACGGTCGCCGACGGTGAGCTGTGCCGGATCTGCGCGGATCCACGCCGGGACCGCAGCATGATCTGCGTGGTCGAGGAACCCAAGGATGTTCCGGCGATCGAACGCACCCGCGAGTTCCGCGGCCGCTACCACGTTCTGGGCGGGGCGCTGGATCCGTTGAGCGGGATCGGCCCCGAGCAATTACGGATCCGGGAATTGCTGACCCGCATCGGTAATCAGGACGACGGGGTGGACGTCACGGAGGTGATCATCGCGACAGATCCGAACACCGAGGGCGAAGCGACCGCGACCTATCTGGTGCGAATGCTGCGCGATTTCCCCGGGCTCAGCGTCACCCGGCTCGCCTCCGGCCTACCCATGGGCGGTGATCTGGAGTTCGCCGACGAGCTGACCCTGGGCCGGGCATTCTCCGGCCGCCGCGCCCTGTGACGGCCCCGCTCACATCTCCAGTTGTTCCCACGACAGCTCGTCCAGCCGGGCGCGCTCCTGCCGGGTCCAGTCCCAGATCAGGTCCGCGACCGCGGCCGCGCCGCTGACCTGCGTGCCGAAATGCCGGTCCGGGCCACCGTCGCGATATTCGAGCGTGAAATCCTCGCCGGCGTTCCGGTAGGTCTGGATATAGAACTGGGGTTCCCGCTCCACGATCAGATACGGGGACGGTTCGCCCAGCTCCCGCACCCATAAGCCCGCGAGTGTTTCGGTCAGATAGGGGAATTCGCCGGCACCCCCGTGGGTGACGGTGACCGGGATATGCCCGGCGGGGTCGATCAACCAGTTCAGCTGGGGGTCGAAGATCGCGTAATCGCGCGGTGTGGCCAGTTCGAACACCAGGTTCCGTACGAAGCCGATGGCATCGTACGGGCTGGGGATATGCAATACGGTTCCGTACGGTGTGCCGCCGATCGGGGCGACACTCAGGAAGCTTTCCTCTTCCGGTAGTTCGGCATTGCGCGCATTCAACTCGGCCGCTATCTCGGCAGCCTCGGCGGCCTCGTCCCGCCCCTCCTGACTCGCGAGATACGCCTCCACCTCGGTGGGGTCGGAGGCGACGCCTGACGGGATCAGCAAAAGGTCATAGCTCACCCCCACAGTGTTTACGGTGTGCCGGCACGCGCCGAAAGCACCCCTCACCCGCAGACGGTGTGGCGATCAAGCACTACGCAGGCGCTCCCGGCGCAGCTGGTCTACCTCGGGTAGCTCCAGGGGAGGCAGCGAGTCCACGCCCAGCGCGCGGCACAGGAGGTAGTCGGCGAGTTCGGGGTTGCGGGCCAGTACGGGGCCGTGCATATAGGTGCCCAGGACCGTCCCCTGCACCACACCTTCCAGACCATCGCCGACACCGTTGCCGACGCCGCGGGTCACCCGGGCCAGCCCGGCCGCGTCGGGGCCGATCGTCGTGCCGCCGCGATGGTTCTCGAAGCCGGTCAGCGGTGCCGACAGTCCGGGCAGTCGCGGGGTAGTGGTGACCTCACCGATCGCGCGGGTGGGCTGCGGGGATGTGGTCGCGTCCAGCAGCCCGACCCCTTCGACGCGTTCGCCGCTGGAAGTCTCGTACCACCGGCCCAGTACCTGGATGGCCGCGCAGATCGCCAGGACCGGTACACCGCGTCCGGCCGCGGTCTGCAGGCCCGGATAACGCAGCAGGTGGCGGGTCGCCAGGCGCTGGGCGGAATCCTCGGCGCCACCGAGCGTGTAGATGTCCAGCGAGTCCGGTACCGGGTCGGGGAGGGTGATCTCCACGATCTCGGCGTCGATATCGCGCAGCCGCAGCCGCTGCCGCAGCACCAGGGCGTTGCCGCCGTCGCCGTAGGTACCCATCACATCGGGCAGCACCAGCCCGATCCGGACGGTCGATTCACTCATTGTGTGCGCTCCCGGAGGTCGCGGTTCAGATCGCGGAACGCCGTGTAGTTGGCCAGCACCTCGACCTGTCCGGCCGGGCAGGACGCGATCGCGCGCACCGGGTCCGGGACGGTGGTGTGCGCGACCCCGGCGTAGGTCAGGCGTACGGCGAGGTCGGTGGCACGTTCGCCGGCGGCGACGACCTGCACATCCTCGAAATGCTCGAATCGCACATCCCACAGCCAGGACAGGTCCTCGCCGTCGGGTACCTGCCCGTTCACCGCGATCACCAGGCCCGACGCGCTGTGGTCGATCATCGACAGCGCCTCCTGCCAGCCGGCCGGGTTCTTGGCGAGTAGCAGCCGGGCGGCGTGCTCGCCGACCTGCACGGTCCGGTATCGGCCCGCGATCTCCTGAACGGTGCCCGTGGCCGCGCAGGCCTGCTCGACGTCGGCGCCCAGGGTCACCGCGGCGGCGACGGCCTGTGCGGCGTTACCTCGGTTGGCCCGGCCGGGCAGAGCCAGCCGCAGCGGGAGCCGGACACCTTCCGGCCCGCAGAGCTTGTCCCCATCCAGCCACCAATCCGGTTGCGGGCGGGCGAAATCGGCGCCCGTGCTGTGCCAGTGTGAACCCTCCCAGAGAATCGGTTCACCGCTGCGCGGGCAGCTGGTGGCATCCATCGCCCAGCCACTGCCCGCCGCGACCCATACGACATTGGGGTGGTCGTAGGCGATCGAGGTGACCAGTACATCGTCGCAGTTTGCGATGACGACGGTATCCGGATGCCGGGCCAGGCCGGAGCGCAGCCGGCGCTCGATCATATTGATCTCGCCGACCCGGTCCAGCTGATCGCGGCTCAGATTCAACAGCACCACCGCTTCGGGTCGCAAAGCGTCGGTGACGTGCGGCAGATGCAGTTCGTCCACCTCGATCGCGGCCAGCGGTGCGTCGCGGTGCACGTTGAGCGCCGAAACGATCCCGGCGTCCATATTCGCGCCGTCGGCCTGGGTGGCCACCTCACCGAGGAGGCTCAGCGCGGCGGCGGTCATGCGCGTGGTGGTGGATTTACCGTTGGTTCCGGTGATCAGCACGCTGCGCCGCCCGCGGCCGAGCTGTTTCATGATCCCGGGGTCGATGCGCAGGGCGAGCAGGCCGCCGATCATCGAGCCGTTGCCACGGCCCGCTCTGCGGGACGCCCAGGCTGCCGCGCCGGCCACCTTGAGGGCCGTGCGCCCTCGAAGCGAGATATCTGCCACGCCGCGCAGTCTAATGACCCGGCCGCATCGCTCTCACAGGGCGCGGGCCAGTTCACACTCCGGTGACATGGTTCCTGTCCCGGCTTCGGGAATTGCCCGGGCTGTAGGCCCGGCGAGCCGCCGCTACAGCTCCGTTCCGCCGACGGCGACAAGGGTGCGGACGGTCATGCTGTCGGCGCCGTGCCAGTATCGCCGCGCGGCCGGGAGAGCATTTCGAGTTCCCGTTCGAGGGTCTCGCGTCGCTTATAGGCAGTTTCCAGATCCGGATCGACGCCCGGGTTCGGTCCCGCACCTTCGGTAGGGTCGTGCCGCTCTGCTTCCGCGCGGATTCCGGGGTTCGCCGGAGTATCGGCTACCTCTGCCACGGCCTTTTGCCTGTGCTGCTCGATCTGGCTGTCGAGCCAGCTCAGGTGCCGCTCGACCCGTTCCCGCGCCGCCGTGCGTTCGGCCGGGGTACCTTCGCGCGCGATGGTTTCGTTGTTGAACACCCGCCACGGAACATTGTTGTCATCGAGTGCCTGCCGCAGTTCGGGTGCGGGATCGTGGGGCAGCAGCACATGGTCGATATCGTTCACCCTCACCCCGCCGTGGACCTGTGCCTCCACGTATGTCCAGTTGGTGACCGAGGGCAGGTCGTATTGCCGATCGAACGAACCGAGCGCGTTCGTCGCCGGGCTCTTATAAGCGGACCCGTCCGTCGAGTTGTCGTAGGCATAGAACGATTCGGGTTGCGGATTCGAGATATGCGAGGGAAAGGTTGCCGCCCGATCGTTGAAGCTGTCGCCGACGGTGAATGTGGTCCGGTCCAGAACATCCGGCTTCAGGATCACCTGGATCTCCCCGTATGCGCTGAGGGTGTCGGCATCGCCGATACCCTGTTTCCACTCGGAGTCGCCGAGTCGTTCGAACCAGCCGATACCATGCGGCCCCGTCGCTGCCGCGTAGTCGCCGTTCAACTGCACGGATCCGTATACCGGGCGCTCGCGATCCGGGAAGGTATCGGGGTCGTGGCCGAACCAGACGCGTTCCAGCCAGGCCCGGCCTTCCAACCCCGCGCCTCCGGCGGATTTTCCGGTCTCGAACTTGGTTTTGAACCGGCCGTCGCGCAGCACTGCTGCCAAGGTGGCGGGGTTGACTCGGATCACCACGGGCTTAGCATTCACGAGCCGGCGCAGTCGTGCGGTGATCTCGGCGCGCAGCAGCGCTGGAGAGCTGCCGCGTTCCGTGGCGATAGCGTCCAGCTTGCGATTGATCGCGGTCAGAAGTCTGAGCGTCTCCAGGTCTTGCGGGGAGAGTGAGTCATCGAGCGAATGCCAGTACACCGCCGCCCCACGGCTCCGGCGAAACGATCGCATCCGCTCGAAGAGTTCGTGAGCCCGATCGCTGGGAATCGCAACCGATCCGGGTTTGTCGGCTGCCAGCAGATCCCGGGTCCATGGGATACCGACTTCGTCCAGCTTCGCGGGCACGTTGCGCAGACAGTTGGATACTGCGTTGGTGTGGTGCCGATATCCCTGCGACTCGATTTTGAAGATCGAGGCGAGTTCACCCGAGACCTGCCGGTAAATCAGCGCCAGCGCCCCAGAGGTCATGGATAGTCAGCTGCCGCTCTCCGGTAGGTCCGGCGTGACTGCCCGCCGCCCTCGGTTGTTCTCGGTGACGAACTCGGTGGTTCGCGTCCGATGTTATCGGGACATCAGCGTTTCAGGTCTGTCGTCGTTCCCGGCTGTGGGCGGTCCGAGTACTGGGGATCAGAGCTGGATATCGAACCTGTTGGGCCGGCCGGCTGCGTAGTCGTCGGCGTCGGCCGCGCGCAGCGGTTCGAATTCGACCGGACGATAGAGGCTGTAGGTGCGGCAGCGCGGCGCGGTCGACCCGGTGACCTCGAGCAGCTTGTTCACCGCCGCCCGGGCGGATTCGTTGGCGCCTTCCATGGTCGCGAGGTCTATATTCGTCCGCACGTAGTCGCCGGCCAGGTAGAGGTTCTCGACTCCGCCGTGCGGTTCCGGCCGCGCGTCCCAGGAGCCCACGGTATTGATCAGCAGCGGGTCGGCGTTGCTGTTCGTGCCGCGGTCGGCCTGCCAGGTGATACCGGGGTCGAGGAACCAGGAGTGCAGATCGGATTCGCGCAGTATCTCGTCGCGGTCGTTGAGGTGGGCGAGGATCTGCGCCCACGTTTCTTTCGCGATTTCCCCGGGGGTGCATTCCTTGGCGGTTTTGCCGAACAGGATGCCGGGGGTGTTCCAGTCGGAGATATCCACCGAGAGGCAGTCCTGGACCGTGCCGTCGCCGTATTCGGGCAGTTTGCGGGCCCACAGCGCGTTCTGGGCGATCGAGGTGAGCGACCAGGGGGAATCGATATAGGCGCTGTGACCTGCCCCGATCTCGGGGCTGCGGCGCAGGTAGAACTGGATTCCGGTCATCCAGTCCGTGTACAGCCCGCTCATCTTGGCAAGCTCCGGCCAGGCGTTGAGGATATCGGCGTTCCACAGGTCGCGGGCGCGTTCGGCGGGGAGCGCGACCACGAAGTGATCCGCGGTCACGGTTTCCGTGGTGCCGGCGGCGGTGACGATCCGGGCACCGGTGACCCGCCGGTCAGTGACCTCCAGTCCGCGGACTTCGGCGCCGACCTCGAACCGCACGCCGAGGTTGCGCAGCAGTGCCACCCAGGGGTCGATCCACGCGGTGTTCGTCGGACCGTTGAGCACCCGGTCCAGATCGCCGTCGAATCCGATCTGCAGGGGGTTGCCGAGGAACTGCTCACCCATCGTGCCGATGGTCCGGACGCTGGCGATATCGTCTTTCGCCGCGACCAGCAGGCTCGTCAGCGTTCGCGAGATCAGCGCCCGGAACTCGTGCGATCGCTGGTGCGCGCCCACGAAATCCCGCCAGGAGGTCCGTTCCCACTGCCCCAGGCGGCGGGCATCGCAACTGGTGTTGAACACCAGCAGCCGGTTGGCGAAGAACAGCCCTTCCTCGGGTGGCATCTTCAGCAGGGTGGAGATCATCGAGGCGAGACTTTCCCGGATGCCCTCCGGGGTCGCGGCGGCCAGGTTTCCCAAGCCCAGTGGGGTGCGGATATCGTCGCCACCGGCGCGGGCAGCGCGAACGTCGGGTGCCGAGACCAGGTTGTCCCACACGCCGTTGGTGTTGGCGGCGAACGGGATCCGTCGCATGGTATCGGGTACGTGCTGGTAGAAACCCGGGAAGAAGCGGAAGCCGTGCTCGCCGGGGAGGTCGGGCCGGCCGCCGGCGCCTGTTCCCGGGACACCGACGCTGCGGGCCTTACCGCCCAGGGCCCGGCGTTCGTAGACCGTGACCTCGAAACCGCGTTCGGCGAGTTCGTGTGCCGCGGTCAGCCCGGCGACACCACCGCCCAGCACGGCGACGCGGCCCTTCGCAGTGGCTCGGGCCACCCCGCCCGGCCATATCGCGGCTGCGCCGATTCCCGCGGCGGCGGTCGCGCGTAGCACGGTGCGCCGGGAAAATGCCCCGGTACCGGTGGACCGCTTTTCAGAAACCGTGGCGGTGCCCGTGGCGGGCCACCGATGCTCTGCCATTGTGTTGATTACTGCCTAATCCGCGTAGCTGTCTCGATCAGGCCATACTTTAACGCGATTCGTCGTTCGTGCCGCACCGGCCGAATGGTCGGCAGAGCTCACCGGACGGCGGGCTGGAGTGGTCGCGGGATATCCGCGGCGGTCACCGGTTCGACGGTAATGCGCGCCGCGGGGGCCTTGCGGGCTCCGGCCGTAGCCGCGAACGCGCCCGCGATGACCACCGCACCGCCGAGCAAACTGGCCGGCGCCGGCGTCTCGCCGAGGAAGATCCATGCGGCGGTGAAGCCGACCACCGGCACCAGCAGCGACAGCGGTGCGACGCTACCTGCCGAGTACCGGCTCATGAGGTAGGTCCACAGGCCGGATCCGATCACCGTCGCGATCAGCGCGGTATAGGCCAGGGCCGCCAGCGCCGGCCAGCCGTCCGCCGTGAAGGTATTCGCCAGCGCGCCTACTCCGGTAGCGGGACCCTCCCAGATGAACGAGATCGCCAGCAGCGGTAGAACCGGTACCGTCGTGATCCACAGTGTCAGGTGCAGCGGATTGACCGAGGGGGTTTCCACGGTCGCCTGACGGGTGCCGATATTGCCCAGCGCCCAGCCGAACCCGCCGGCCAGTGTGAGCAGGACCGGTAGCAGGCTGGCGTGGGCGAACTGATTCCAGCCGATCAGCGCCATCCCCGCGACCGCCACACAGAGCCCGGCGATCTGAACCGGCCGCAGCCGTTCGCGCAACAGCAGCGCGCCGAGGATCACTGTGAACGGTGCCGAGGATTGCAACACCAGCGATGCCAGCCCGGTGGGCATACCGATTCGCATGGCGGTGAACAGGAACGCGAACTGCAGTATGCCGAAACCGGTGCCGTAGAGCAGTATCCAGCGCATCCGCACCGGAGGCCGCGGAATGAACAGCAGGGCGGGTACCGCGATCACCGCGAATCGCAGGGCGGCGAAGAAGAACGGCGGTAGATGGTCGAGTCCCACGCGGATGGCCAGAAAGTTCAGGCCCCACAGCAGGATGACGGTCAGGGCGAGCAGACGGTCGCGGGAGGTCACCGATTAATCGTGGGATGTTTGGAACCGTGAGCACAACCGAATTGTTATGGACTAATGATTTAGAATCGCTTAATGGTTTCCGCTGGTTCCGCACTTTCCGTGGAACGCCTGCGCATCCTGCGGGAATTCGCCGATCGCGGCACCATCGGCGCCGTGGCCCGGGCCCTGTCCATGACACCGTCGGCAGTATCACAGCAATTGAAGGTGCTGACCAGGGAGGCGGGCGTCACGCTGCTCGAGCCCAGCGGGCGACGGGTGCGGCTCACCGACGCCGGGCACGCGCTCGTGGTCCGGGCCGACGAGGTACTCGCCGCGCTCGACCGGGCGGTCGCCGAGATGGCCCATTACCGCGGCTCGCCCCGCGGCCAGGTCCGGGTGGCGGTATTTCCCTCGGGCGGGGCACTGCTGCTGCCGTACGTGCTGCCGGCGATGGCGGGCAGCGGGGTGGAGATCGTGGCCGGCGACGAGGACGTCCCGCCGAACGAGACACCGCGTCTGCTCGCCGACTACGACATCGTGCTCACCCATCGCGATGAACGCGCCGCCCCGATGTCCGGGCCACGGATCAGCTCGCGGGTCCTCATGCGGGAACCCATCGACGTGCTCGTACCACCGGACCATCCGCTGGCGGGCAAGCCCGCGGTCACGCCCGAGGAACTCGCCGAGGAGGCGTTCCTGAGCGTGCGCGGCGGTTTCCCGGTGGACGACGTACTGCGCTCGATTGCCACCGTCACCGGCGTGGAACCGCGTATCGTCCAGCGCCTCAACGATTTCCGGATGATCGAAACCTTGGTGGCCGCCGGATACGGGGTCGCGCTGATGCCGCGCTACGTCGTCACCCACCCCGGACTGTCCCAGCTGAGACTGTCCGGGGTTCGTGCCGCGCGCCTCTACGACCTGGTCACCCGGCCGCGTGCCGACTCCCGGCCCGCCATCGCGGCGGTGCTGGACTCGTTCGTCACGGCGGCCCGCCGGACCACCGCGGAACCGCCGCCCGCGTTACTCGATCAGTAGCGGTTGTCGTACGGGTATCCGTCCACATTGGCGAAATCGTCGGCGACCATCGCGGCCAGTTCCAGCAGCGCCTGCCGGGTCGGTTTGCTCACCAGCTCCAGGTCGATTTCGGCGCCTTCGGCGAGGTGGTCGTCGAACGGGACCACCTGCACCGCACGGGTCCGGTCCAGGAACAGCCGGCGCAGATGATCCAGGTTGACCGAGGTGGATCCGCGCCGCGAGGCGTTGACCACCACCACCGTCTGCCGCACCAGATGCGAATAACCGTGGTAATCGAGCCAGTCCAGCGTCGCCGAAGCGCTGCGGGCGCCGTCGATCGCGGGGGAGGTCACCAGGACCAGTGAGCTCGCCATATCGAGCACGCCGGACATGGCCGAATGCATCAGTCCGGTACCGCAGTCGGTGAGGATGATGTTGTAGAACGATTGCAGGATGCCGATCGCCCGGCGGTAATCGGCCTCGCTGAACGCTTCCGATACGGCCGGATCCTGTTCGCTGGCAAGTACTTCGAGTCGGCTCGGCGATTGCGAAGTATGCGCCCGCACATCCGAGTAGCGGGTGATGTTCCGGTCTTCCAGCAAATTACGCACCGTGGAGCGGGTCTGCCGCGGCACCCGGTGCGCCAGGGTGCCCAGGTCGGGGTTGGCGTCGATCGCGATAACGCGGTCGCCACGCAACGAGGCGAAGGTGGCACCCAGGCCGACCGTCGTGGTGGTTTTGCCGACCCCGCCCTTGAGCGAGAGGATCGCGATCCGGAAATCACCGTGGACCGGTGCGTTCACCCGGCCCACCAGATCGCGGTGCACGACATCGGAAGCCGATTCGCCGGGATTGATAACGCCGCGCGAAACCTTGTGCACCGCGCGCCGCCAGCCGCCGCGCGGCGCCTTGCGGGCACGCTTGAGGAGATTCAGATCGTTCACCGAATGGCCCGGCTGACCGGGTTCGGTCAGATGCCGGGGCTGGAACTGACCCGGCTGCGGTTGTCCCGGCTGCCGGTACTGCTGCTGCGGTGGTTGCTGGGGGGCGGGCTGCCCCGGGTTCGCGCCCCAGTCCTGCGTCTGGAACTGGCCGGCCTGCGGATTACCCATCGGTGGCGGCGCCTGCTGGAAAGGCGGCTGTTGTACGGGTGGCGCGGCCGGTGCCGGCGGTGGGGCCCAGCCGTAGATCGGTCCGCCGGGAGCCTCGCCCTCGGGGGCGGGTGCCGGGCCGGGATCCGGCGAGCCGCCCGGTGCGTATCCGCCCGGGGCCTGACCGGCGCCCTCCGGTCCCGGTGCACTCGAACCGGGGTAGGGCGGCTGCTCCGGGCTGTACTGCCCCGGATACATATTGGGGTCCGGTTGCGCGAATTGTCCGCTGCCATGAGGGCCCCCGGCTTCGGGGCCGGGAGCCTGGAACCCGCCGGACTGCTGATCGAACTGGCCTGACCCGGGGGTCTGGTACTGGTTCGGATACGGCTGGTCGAACTGGCCGCCCGGCGTGGAGTTCCCGGCCTGGCTCGGGTCCGGTTGGGCGAATTGCCCGCTGCCGTACGCGGAATTCGCGGACTGCAACTGATCGGGGTCCGGCTGGGTGAACTGTCCGCTGGTGTACCCGGTGTCGGTGGGCTGGTACTGGTTCGGATCCGGCTGCTGGAATTGGCCGCTGCCGTGTGCGAAGGATTCGGCGGCAGGAGCAGTGAACGCGCCGGGCGACGGCGGCGCGAATCCGTTGTCGCCACCCCAGGGTCCGGCGGCCGGATCGGCGAGCCACGGTGTCCCTGGGGCACCGCTTTCCGGAGCCGAGTACCCGGGATCGGCCGCGGCCGGTGGTTCCGCGTCGCTCGTATCGGCGTTCTCGTTGCCCGAGGCGTCCGGATCGCCGGCACCGGGAACGGGAGGATCAGCGTCGGTATCCGACTGTGGTCCCGGCACCGTATCGGCCGGTGGTGTGCTGTCCGACTCGCCGCCGCTCCCGGCGGTATCCGCCGGTTGACTCGGGAGCCAGGGCTGGGAAGTCGGGTTGTGTTCGTCAGTAGTCACAGTTCCCCCATCTGCTCGGGATTTTCGAGCAGAGAGCTCGGCGGCGTGGAGTCGGGACCAACGCTAGCAGGTGCTGGGCATACCGCACGCCGCGTGGTTGCGCGACCTCGGCCGCCGTACCCGTTCGGAACGGGTACGGCGGCCGAGGAGTGTCAGAGCTATTGCCGGGCGGCCCGGTTCACCGCCGAAACCACCGCGCGCAGCGAGGCGGTGGTGATCGATGTCGCGACACCGACCCCCCAGACGATCCGGTCGCCGATCGCGCATTCCACGTAGGCCGCGGCCTGCGCATCGTCACCCGCCGACAGTGCGTGCTCGGAGTAGTCGAGCACCTCCACCTGGTACCCGACCGCCGCGATGGCGTCGACGAAGGCCGCGAGCGGACCGTTACCGCTACCGGAGACCTCCTGTTCGACCCCGTCCACCTTCACCACCGCGGTGATGCTGTCGGTGCCGCCGTCGGTCTCCGATGCCGTGACCTTCTGCCGCATCCGTTCCAGCGGCAGGATCGGGGTCAGGTATTCGTCGGCGAAGGCGTCCCACATCTCCTTGGGGGTGATCTCACCGCCGTCGCCGTCGGTGATCTGCTGGATGGCCTGCGAGAACTCGATCTGCAGCCGGCGCGGCAGGGCCAGGCCGTGATCGGTTTTCATGATGTAGGCCACACCGCCCTTACCGGACTGTGAGTTGACCCGGATGACCGCTTCGTAGGTCCGGCCGACGTCCTTCGGGTCGATCGGCAGGTACGGCACCTCCCAGGACATATCGTCCACATCGGTCTCGGCGGCGTCCGCGGCGGTCTTCATAGCGTCCAGACCCTTGTTGATGGCGTCCTGATGACTGCCGGAGAAGGCCGTGTACACCAGGTCGCCGCCGTACGGGTGGCGCTCGTGTACCGGCAGCTGGTTGCAGTACTCCACCGTCCGGCGGATCTCGTCGATATCGGCGAAGTTGATCTGCGGGTCCACACCCTGGGAGAACATGTTCATACCCAGGGTCACCAGGCAGACGTTGCCGGTGCGCTCGCCGTTACCGAACAGGCAGCCCTCGATCCGGTCGGCTCCGGCCTGGTATCCCAGTTCGGCGGCGGCGACGGCGGTGCCACGGTCGTTGTGCGGATGCAGCGACAGCACGATCGAATCCCGCCGCGCCAGGTTGCGGTGCATCCATTCGATGGAGTCGGCGTACACGTTGGGGGTGGCCATCTCCACGGTCGCGGGCAGATTGAGGATCAGCGGTTTTTCCGGGGTCGGGGCGATGATCTCGGAAACCGCGTCACAGACGTCCTTGGCGTATTCCAGCTCGGTGCCGGTATAGGACTCCGGGCTGTACTCGTAGCGCCAATTCGTATCCGGATAGCGCTGCTGGACCTCCAGGCACAGCCGCGCGGCATCGGTGGCGATTTTGCGGACCGCTTCGCGATCGGCCCGGAACACGACCCGCCGCTGCAGGATGGAGGTCGAGTTGTAGAAGTGCACGATCACGTTCGCGGCGCCGGCGCAGGCCTCGAAGGTGCGTTCGATCAGTTCGGGCCGGCATTGGGTGAGCACCTGGATGGTGACATCGTCGGGGATCGCGCCGTCCTCGATGATCTCGCGGACGAAATCGAAATCGGTCTGGCTGGCCGACGGGAAACCGACCTCGATCTCCTTGTAACCCATCCGCACCAGCAGATCGAACATCCGGCGTTTACGGGCGGGGCTCATCGGGTCGATCAGTGCCTGGTTACCGTCTCGCAGGTCGACGGCGCACCAGGCGGGTGCGCGGTCGATCACTTTGTCCGGCCAGGTCCGGTCGGGCACCGTGACGGGCTCGACTTCCTCGGCGAACGGTTTGTAGCGGAAGACCGGCATGGACGAGGTCTTCTGCTGGTTCCACGCGGGCTGGTCGGCGGGCGCGGGCTTGGCAGGCGCGGTGATGGTGCGCGTGCTCGATACGAAGGCGTCAGCGGGTGACATGCGATTTCTCCGTGGGTGAGATTGTTTCCCGAATTGGGTCGACCAGCGCGGCGGAACCCCGCGACGGGCGCCGGTCCGATCAGACCCCGTCGCGGCGGCTGAGAAGAAGTGCCCGCTGCATGACTCGTGCGAGTCTACCCCCTGTTCCAGCTGCTCTGACAAGGCGGTGCGGAGGTTCGGCTCCGGGCCTGCCGCGGCTGCCGGTGGCCCAGCGGTTAGCGTCGCTGGACATGTTGTGAGTGATCGGACGTGGTCCGCCGAGGTCGAGGGGTCGAGCATGAGTTGGCTGGAGATGCTGGCCGTTTTCGTCGCGGGGATCGCCGCGGGCGGGATCAACGCTGTTGTGGGGTCCGGCACGCTGATCACCTTCCCGGTGCTGCTCGCCGTCGGTTTGCCGCCGGTGACCGCGAATGTCTCCAACACTGTCGGACTGGTCCCCGGCTCACTCAGCGGGGTCATCGGCTATCGCCGCGAACTTTCCGGGCAGCGGGCCCGGCTCCTGCGGTTCGGCACGGCGTCGCTGCTGGGCGCGGCGGTCGGCGCGGTACTGCTGCTCACCCTGCCCGAGGGGGCGTTCGCCGCGATCGTGCCGGTTCTCATCATCACCGCCCTGGTGCTGGTGGTCGTGCAGCCGCGGCTTGCGGCCTGGGTCCGTGAGCGACAGCGCGCGGCGGACGCGGCGCCCGCACACGGCGGTCCGATCCTGCTGGTCGCTATTTTCGCCACCGGGATCTACGGGGGGTACTTCGGCGCGGCCCAGGGGGTGCTGCTGGTCGGGCTGCTCGGGGTTTTCGTCCACGACGAACTGCAGCGGCTCAACGCGGTGAAGAATGTGCTCGCATTGCTGGTGAACGCGCTGTCCGCGGCGATTTTCATTGTTGTCGCCGAGATCGACTGGCGAGTTGTCGGGCTGATCGCGGCCGGGTCGATCATCGGTGGCCAGATCGGCGCGCGGGTGGGCCGCAAACTGTCACCGAATGTGCTGCGCGCGGTGATCGTTGTGGTCGGCACGGTCGCCGTGGTGCGCCTGTTGTTCGGCTGACCAGTTCGAATCCCCCTCGGGGGCACTGTTGTTCGCGGCCTCGACTGTTCAATACCGGTGAATCTCGGTACCATCCGTGCGCTTGTTGCGTTACGAAAGAGGTATCGGGGTGGATAGGCGTGCCCTTCTCAAGGCCGCGGGGGCGGCTGCTCTGATCGGCGCGGTGGGGTCGGCGGTTCCGAAACCCGGTCCCGTGCTGCCCCGAGCCGCGGCCCAGCCCATCTGGAACGAATTGTTCGCCCGATGGGTCCCGGAGATATTCGCGCCGGTGCCCGATGCACCGCAGCATTCGGAGGCCATCGTCATCGGCTCCGGTTTCGGTGCGGCCGTATCCGCGTTGCGCCTGGCGCAGGCCGGTGTCGCCACCACGGTGCTCGAACGCGGTTCCCGCTGGCCCAACGACCCCTGGCGGGAAATCTTCACCGGCGACGATCTGCCCGACGGCCGCGGTTTCTGGCACGCCACCAGCTTCACCGGCGTGACGAAGGTGCCTATGCAGTTCGCCGAATTCGGCGGTGTGCTCGACTGCACTCGATACCCCGGTATCGACGTATGGCGCGGGGCCGCGGTGGGCGGCGGCTCGGTGGTGTTCACCGGGGCGATGA
This sequence comes from Nocardia sp. NPDC019395, assembly GCF_040632335.1. Classification (NCBI taxonomy): domain Bacteria; kingdom Bacillati; phylum Actinomycetota; class Actinomycetes; order Mycobacteriales; family Nocardiaceae; genus Nocardia; species Nocardia sp. NPDC019395. Next base: position 3,367 of record NZ_JBEYBT010000015.1, on the reverse strand, counting down.
TCGCGCCGCCGCGCTCGCTGTTCGACCACGTCTTCGGTGGCCTGGTCGAATATGGGGAACTGGAACGTGTCTACTACCCGCGGGTCCGGGCCATGCTGCGGCTGGATCCGATGCCGGGCGATATCTATCAGTCCGCGCCGTTCAGCCATTCACGCGCCTGGGACGACCAGGTTCGCAAGGCGGGCTACCAGCCCATCCAGAACGATTCCATCTTCACCTGGGATGTCCTGCGCGGCGAACTGAACGGTTCCACCCGGCCCTCGGCGACGGCGGGGCGCAGTAACCTGGGCAACTCCAACGGCGCCAAATTCGACCTCAACCAGAACTATCTCAAGGATGCCGAGGCCACCGGCAGGGCACGGATCTTTCCGGGTCACCGGGTGGACACCATCGCCGTGGAACCGGGCGGCCGTTTCGCGGTCACGGTGAGCAAGCTCCACCCCACCGGCGTGGTACTCGGGACCCGCACACTCACCTGCGACAAGCTGTTCCTCGGCGCCGGTTCGATCGGGACCTCCGAACTGCTGGTCCGGGCCCGGGAGACAGGCGCGCTGCCCCAGCTGAACGAGCATATCGGCGACGGGTGGGGCACCAACGGTGATGTGGTGCTGGCCCGGGGTGCCAGTTCGGTGGCCGGTTTCGGCCAGGGCGCGCCCAGTGCCAGCCGGATCTTCGACAACAGCGGTACGCCGCTCACCCTGGAGAACTGGTACATCCCGGGGATTCCGTTCGAGACCGGAGCGCTCGCCTCGCTCGCTGTGGTCCTGGATCCCACCCGGGCCCGCTTCGGCTTCGACCCGGCGTCGGGTGGCGTCGGGATTTCCTGGCCGCGGCAGGCGCAGGACGAGGTGACCGCGGCCGCACGGGACGTGGACCGGCGTATTGCGGACAAGGCGGGAGCCCTGGCCGAGTACAGCGCGCTCGGTTACGAAGCCAATGCCCTGTTCACCGCGCACCCCCTGGGCGGTGCGGTCCTGGGTAAGGCGACCGATGCGTACGGCCGGGTGCACGGATACCCCGGTCTGTACGTCATGGACGGCGCGGCGATTCCCGGCAGTACGGCAACGGCGAACCCTTCGCTGACCATCACCGCACTGGCGGAGCGCAATATAGAGAAAATCATTCGCGAGGGTCGCTGACCTGCGGCGCTGATCCGCCGGTGGCGGCCACCGCCGCGGAGACTTCCGCGGCGCGGCAGTGTCCCGCTCAGTGATGCCCGGCCCACGTCGCGGCGTGAACCGCGGGCCGGGTGTGCTGTTCGCGGGTAATACTTGAACGCGATCTTTCGGCGTCGAAGGGAATGTAGGTGTCAACACCGCCGTCCACGGGGCCCGGCCCGCTGCCCGTCGCCGATACGGCCGAGCCGGACGAATTTCCCAGGAAACCGCCCGCTCTATGGACCGATTTCGTCATGTTGGCGCTGGCGGTCATCTCGGTGGCACTGGTGTGCTGGATCACCTTCTTCGAGGTCGCACCGGATATCTACCGCTATATCGTCATCGCCGATTACACGATCTGCGCGATCTTCGCGGTCGAATTCCTGTGGCGGTGGCGCCGGGCCGGTTGGTCGTGGAGCTACCCGTTCATCTACTGGTACGAGATCCTCGGCATGATCCCGGTGACCAGCCCGTTCTTCCGGGCATTCCGGCTGCTGCGGATCGTGGTGATACTCGTACGCCTGGCGCGGGTGGCCGATCGGGTCTTCGGTGACCGGGTCACCGCGGCGGTGATCAACCACTCCGTGGGCACGATCGTCGAGGTCATCAAGCGACCGATGACGATCGCGATCATGGAGGAGGTCACCGCGGTACTGCGCACGGGCCACTACACCCGCAATATCGCGACCGCGCTGGAAGAGAACCGCGGCGAACTCGACGAGATGATCGTCGAGATGATCAAGAACGATCCGCAGACCGGACGGGTCCGCTACATCCCGTTCCACGACGAGATCATCCGGTTGGTCGCCGATACCGTTTTCCGCATCCTGTTCCAGGTGCTGGCCGACCCGCGCACGGACGAGTTGGTGTCGGACATGATCCGGGAGAACGTGGATCAGATCCGGGATTCCGTGCAATCCGGGGTCAAGGTACCGCCGTCGGCGTACGGCCCGACGCCGCATCACCTCACGGCCCGCCATCTCAACGGGCAGCGGAATCAGACGACGCCGTAGGTCTCGGGTTCGGGGAACTGTTCGGCGTAGCCGGCGAAGTTCTCCACCAGAGTTTCGTAGGACTTGCGGACCGACCGTTTGCCCAGGAACCCGGGGAGCGGCGTCGGCGTGTACTGCTCCACGTGCAGTAATACCCGACTGCCGTCGGTATCGCCGGTGACCTCGAAGAACCCGCCACCCCTGATTCCCCGGGTGCTGTCGGACACCTCCCACGACATCCGGTTGTCCGACCAGGTGAACTCCCATACCTGCAGATCGGGGCTGTTGCCGACCGATACCGTGAGGAAAACCCGCCGCGGCCGGCCTTCGTCGTCGCGGGTGGCCACCCGGGCATCCTCGAAATCGGGAGACCATTCGGAGAACATTTCGACCGCCATCAATGCGTCCATGACCTGCGACGGATCTGTTCGGACGTCGAATCTGATATCGGTCTTCGTACGCATCTGGTCCCTCATGCCCCCGGGTTATTACGAATCGGCCACGATTGTCGCTCGGTCGCCACGTGATCGTCAACACGCCGGCCGCCGACACTAAGGTGTCCGCCCCACGGGTATGCGGTCCGCAAATAACTTACGGACGTTTGCTGGTGCTCGGGATGGGTATCGGGGCGGACTCAGTGCGGCTGTTCGACAGTCGCATCCGAGCCGGGGAAGACCAGCGACTCGTGGCCGTCGTCGAAACGCACGATATACGGCGGCGATCCCTCCGGGCCGCGCACTTCGACGATCTCCCCTTCATGATCACTTTCCCCGACGGTGTGCCCGTGCACGTGCAACCGGTCTCCGACGTTCGCCATCATGATTCCCATTATTCGGCGACCGTGTCGGTAATCACAACCCCTCCCGAATTGCTATTACTCATTCCCCGGGGTACCCGAATCGAAGTGCATGCCGATATAGAAGTCGATATCCGCACACACGCGCCCGCTGAGGATCCTGCGTAGTCCCGGCCGGCGACTTGTCGACAGCAGAGCAGCCTCGACCCCAACCCTCACCACCTGGCCGAACCCGCCGCCGCCGTCAGGCGCGCTTGATCCCCTTACCGCCAGCCGGTCCACATGCAACCCCCCACCCCACTCCCGCCGTCGCCCCCGGCGCGTTTAATCCCCCTACCGCCAGCCCCTGTCCGCATGCGACCCCACCCCCGTTTCCCCGCCGCCCCGGGCGCGTTTGTTTCACCTACCGCCGGCCCGTCCGC
>NZ_JBEYBT010000014.1:0-146241 GCF_040632335.1 Nocardia sp. NPDC019395 | reverse complement strand
GCCCGTCTCGTTCTGGAGCGACAGAGCGGGGGAGCGAAGCGGAGGAGCGCCGGAGTGAAGAACGAGACCAAGGGGGCCCCGAACCCGCGACGCCGCAGGCGGCGCCAAAAAACACAGAACCTTCACGAAATGTTCGACATCCCACCTCCGCGACGGGCCCCAAACCTCAGAAGGCCGCTTCGTCCAGTTCCATGATGTCGTTGTCGAGGTTCGACAGGATGGTGCGGGTCGCGGTCAGTTCCGGCAGGATATTGCGGGCGAAGAACTGCGCGACGCCCACCTTGCCCTGGTAGAAGGCCTTGTCCGCACCTTCCGCGCCCGCGTCCAGCGCGGCACCCGCGATCTCGGCGTGGCGCAGCAGCTGCCAGCCGATCAGCAGATCGCCGACCGACAGCAGGAAGCGGACCGAACCCAGGCCGACCTTGTACAGCTCGTCGGTCTGTTCCTGGGCGCCCATCAGATGGCCGGTGAGGGTGGCGGCCATGGCCTGCACATCCTCGAGCGCGGTCGCGAGCAGTTTGCGTTCGGCCTTGAGCCGGCCGTTGCCCGCCTCCGAGTCGATGAACTTCTGGATCTGGCCCGCTACGTGGGCCAGCGCCACGCCGCGGTCGCGGGCGATCTTGCGGAAGAAGAAGTCCTGCGCCTGGATTGCGGTGGTGCCCTCGTACAGCGAGTCGATCTTGGCGTCGCGGATGTACTGCTCGATCGGGTAGTCCTGCAGGAATCCGGAGCCACCGAGGGTCTGCAGCGATTCGGTCAGGTACTGGTAGGCCCGCTCGGAACCCACACCCTTCACGATCGGCAGCAGCAGATCGTTGACCCGGGCCGCGGTATCGGCATCGGCGCCGGAGACGGCCTCGGCCATATCGGCGTCCTGGTGCGCGGCGGTGTAGAGGTACACCGCGCGCAGGCCTTCCGCGTACGCCTTCTGCGTGGCCAGGCTGCGCCGGACATCCGGGTGGTGGGTGATGGTGACCCGCGGCGCGGCCTTATCGGTCATCTGGGTCAGGTCGGCGCCCTGGACCCGCTGCTTGGCGTAGTCGAGTGCGTTCAGGTAGCCGGTGGACAGGGTGGCGATCGCCTTGGTGCCGACCATCATCCGCGCGTGCTCGATAACTTCGAACATCTGCGCGATGCCCTGGTGCACTTCGCCCACGAGCCAGCCCTGGGCGGGTACACCGTGCCCGCCGAAGGTGACCTCACAGGTGGCCGAGACCTTCAGGCCCATCTTGTGCTCGACATTGGTGACGAAAACACCGTTACGGTCGCCCAGTTCGCCGGTTTCGTGGTCGAAGTGGAACTTCGGTACGAAGAACAGCGACAGGCCCTTGGTGCCGGGGCCCGCGCCCTCGGGGCGGGCGAGCACCAGATGCATGATGTTCGGGAAGAGGTCATCGGAGTCGGCCGAGGTGATGAAGCGCTTCACACCCTCGATATGCCAGGAGCCGTCCTCCTGCTGGACCGCCTTGGTGCGGCCCGCACCCACATCGGAGCCGGCATCGGGCTCGGTGAGCACCATGGTGGCGCCCCAGCCCTGCTCGACGGCGATCTTGGCCCACTTCTTCTGCTCGTCGGTGGCGTTGTTGTAGAAGATATTGGCGAAGCCGGGACCGGCGGCGTACATGAACGCCGCGGGCTGCGCGCCGAGGACCAGTTCGGCGATGGCCCAGTAGGCGGCACGCGGGATATCGATACCACCGAGTTCGGGGTCGACGGAGTAGGAGTCCCAGCCGCCTTCCTGCAGTGTCCGGTAGCTCTTCTTGAACGACTCGGGGAGGGAGACCGTATGGGTTTCCGGGTCGAAGACCGGGGGGTTGCGGTCGGCGTCGGCGAAGGATTCACCCAGCGGGCCCTCGGCCAGACGGCGTACCTCGTTCAGCATCTCCTTGACGGTGTCGGTGTCCAGATCGCCGTAGGCGCCGGATTCCAGGATGCTGCCCAGTCCGAGGACCTCGAAGAGGTTGAACTCCAGGTCGCGGACGTTGCTCTTGTAATGACCCATTGTGATACTCACTCTCCGTTGAGTCGGGTGCGGTCGGTGTCGATAGCCGTTCCCGCCCGTTGTTGCCACCGGGTAGCCACCAGAAAGCGACAGGCTACTCGCGGGTAACTTAAATCTTATATTACCGGCGGGTAAGGCGGTCGGCAAAGCGTCGAGCGGCAATGTGACGTACTGAACTCGCCGGGCATATCCCCGGCGCCGCGGCCGCGCGCGGTCTGTCGATGAGCTTCGCCGAGCTGCGCCCATTACCGTGAAGGCGTGCGGATCGAGACGAGCTCCGGGCCTGCCGAGGCCGAGATCGACCACCCCGAGGAACCCGCGTTCCTCCTGGTCTTCACTCATGGAGCAGGCGGCGGGGTCACCAGCCGGGACATCCTGACCGTGCGCGATACCGCGCTCGCGGAGGGTGGGGTAGTAGCGCGGGTACTGCAGCCGTATCGGGTGGCGGGCCGCCGCGCGCCGGGTAAACCGGAACCGCAGGACAAGGCCTGGACGGAACTGGTGACCGCACTACAGGCCGATTTCGGGCCAGGCCTTCCGCTGGTTCAGGGCGGCCGCAGCAACGGTGCGCGGGTGGCGTGCCGGACGGCCGGCGAACTCGGTGCGCGCGGGGTGGTGGCGCTGTCCTTTCCGCTGCATCCCCCGGGAAAGCCGGAGAAGACGCGGCGGGACGAACTGCTGGTGGCCGGGCCCGCGGACGTGGTGGTGATCAACGGCGGTAGTGATCCGTTCGGGATCCCCGACCCCGCCGACGCGGCCGAGGTCCGGGTGATCCCCGGTCAGCCGCATTCCTTCCGGAAGGGTTTCGACACGATCGCGGAAACGCTCACACCCTGGTTCCGGCGCTGGGGCGAGTGAACGACCTGCCGGACGGCGGTTACGGAGCCGGTTTGGTGGCCACGACCAGCGCGTCGATCGCGTCCCCGCTCTCGGTCGGGCGCAATATCTGACGGGCGGTATCGACCTCGATTCCGGAATCGTCGCCGAGATCGGCGACCACGTCCTGCGGGGTGAACAGAATCGCGGAATCCTGCGGGCCGCCGTGCCCCCGTTCCGGATTCGAACTGTCGTGCCCCAGCACCAGCAGCATGCCGCCGGGCGTGAGCATCGCCGCCGCGCGCCGGACCATCTGCCGGCGCTCCGCGGGCAGCAGATGCAGGAAAACCATCAGAACCAGCTCATAGGGGCCACCGAGATCGACGTCTGCTTCGGTGACATCGGCGCACTGCCAGGTGATCCGCTCGCGGATCGACCGCGACAGCCGGGTCGCCACGGTGCGCCCCTTATCGATTCCTACCTGGGAGAAATCCACCGCGCGTACCTGCCACCCGTGGGTGCCCAGCCACAGCGCGTTGCGGCCCTCTCCGCAGGCCAGGTCCAGTGCCCGCGGGAGTTCGGGGACCTCGCCGTCCGGACCGGGCAGGCGCGGTACGCGCCGGTCCAATCCGTGGACGAACTCCACCACCGTGTTGTTCGGCGGTGCGCCCCACACCAGTTCGCTCTGCACATATCGCGCATCCCATTCGGCCGCGTCCATACCGGCCAGTGTATGGACGCGGCCGCGATCCCGGTTCGAGTCGGCCGGCGAACCGCCCTCCGGGGGTGCGCTCAGAGGCGCGAGCGCATGAGAACGACGTTGTACTGGTTGTGGACGGTGGTGAGGAAGTACAGGTCGTTGCCGGTCTGGTACGGGAAAATCGAAGGGGCGTAGGCGGTCGGCAATTCCCGGGTGTCGATCAGGGTTCGCGGCGGGCTCCACGGTCCGACCGGGGCGGGGGCGGTACGCATTACCACCGAATTGAACGGGTCGGTGGTCAGGGATACGAATTGGCCCAGATGGTCGTTCCACATAACCGATAATTCGCTGACCCCGTGCATGATCGGCTGTGCGGCATTCACATCACCGCGTTTCCAGCCGCCGCCGTCCCAGTATTCGTAGGCCCCCAGGTTCTGGAAATCGGGCTCGCGGACGCGCGAGACGTAGGCGGCATTATCGCGGCCCGAGGCTGTGCCGTAAACGTAGACATAGCCGCCGTCCTTCACGAAGGAATTCATCTGGAAATTGCGGTTCCCGCCCTCGTTCGGCCGGCGTGTCGGTGTCAGGTCGGCCCAGGTTTCGCCATTGTCCGCGGATGCGGCCAGGCCGGAGTAATTGGTGGTCCATTCTCCGGGGGCGTCCCAGGTTTTCACCGACATCATGCTCATGTACTGCACGCCGTTGACCGCGATACCGGCGGTCGGGATACGGCTGATCTCGAGGAACGGAATCTTGGGACTGGGGATGAGATCCCGAGCCTGACCGAAGACGTCGCGAACCACACTGTCGAAGAAGATGCCGTGCCGGGGGTCTTGGGTATGGCTCCGGACCAGCACATTGCTGCGCCACGCCCACATACTGCCGGACAGCAGGTTGGGGAATCCGACGCCTGCGGTATCGCCGAAGGCGGTGAGCATTTCGCCCTGACCGTTATCCCACATGATGCCGAGATCGGTGCCCAGCATGTTGTAGTTCTGAGTACTGTTCGGGCTTGCCATACCGGTCACCTGGAAAACAGCGCGGGTCGCGCCGTTCAACTGCGGAAGACCGGCGGTGCCGTTCAGCACCGGAATGGGGTTGATGGCGTTGGGATTCGCCGTGGCCGGTGCGGTGGCCGCCAGCAGTGCGGCCGATGCACCCGCCAGCAAAGACATCAGTATTGATCCGGTTCTCTTCAAATCCGTCGGACCTCCGGGTTCTGCCGAAATCGCCGCCGCTATATGCGGGGAATCTCGGGATCGGATGCTGGGCACATTTCGAGTGGCTCGCAGATCGCGGTTATGTTAGCAGTGAATATGGCCTGATCAGAGGCAATGAACGGCACTTCTGTGCTGGTGTCACAGCCAGGGTCGGCACTGTTGCTGATTTGTCACCAGTAACGCAGCGGGCGGTAAAGCGGTCCACGGGCGACATAGGGTACTCCATGGTCTAATCGAGAAGTTAACCGTGCATTTCCGACGGTTACTTCAGTGAGGAAGCGGAGGACGTATGCTGCCAGCCGGAATGGACCCGCGCACACCGGTGCTCGTCGGGGCGGGTCAGATCGTGCACCGGCCCGGTGAACCAGGTCTGCCGGGACCGGTCGAACTGGCGGCGGAATCGCTGCGGCGGGCCGGCGCGGACAGCGGAACCGGTGACGCGCTGTTGCGGTCGGCGGATGTGATCGCTTCGGTGGCTACGGTCACCCGCCCCTATCCCGACCTGGCCGCTCTGGTGGCGGCCGAAATCGGTGCCACACCCAAGCGGACCCTGCAATCCGCCCCCTACGGCGGTGATGCGCCACAGCGTCTGCTCAACCTGCTGAGCCGGCAGATCGCCGAAGGACGCGCCGATATCGCGCTGATCTGCGGGGCGGAATCGGTCGCCTCGTGGACCGCCGCCAAACGCGCCGGTGTGGCGCCGGACTGGCCGGCGCAGGACGAGAACGTCGCACCGGATGAGGTCATCGGTGCCGATGACGGGCCCAGCACCGATATGGAGATCGCGGCCGGACTGTGGGGTCCGATCTATGTGTACGCGCTGATGGAGTCCGCGATGCGCAATCGGCTCGGGCTCGACTCGGAGTCCCATCTGGCCCGGATCGGCGGACTCTGGTCCCGTTTCTCCGAGGTCGCCGCGCGCAACCCCTATGCCTGGCTGCCGGGCGAACGCACCGTCGCCGAGCTCGTCACCACCGGACCCGACAACCGGATGGTGTCCAGCCCGTACCCGAAACTGCTGATGGCGAACCTGACGGTGGATCAGGGTGCGGGGCTCATCCTGTGCAGCGCCGCGGCGGCCGACGCGGCCGGTGTTCCCCGCGACCTGTGGATCTTCCCGCACGGTGGTGCCACCGCTACCGAAACCTGGTACGTCTCCGAACGTACGGATATCGCCGCGTCTCCCGCGATCGCCGCCGCCGGCCGGGCCGCGCTGGCGGGAGCGGGTGTCGGCATCGACGAGATCGCGCATATCGACCTGTACTCGTGCTTCCCGGTCGCCGTCCAAGTGGCCGCGGCCGCTCTGGGCCTGCCGATCGACGATCCGGCGCGTCCGCTCACCGTCACGGGCGGTCTGACCTTCGGCGGTGGACCGGGCAACAACTACAGCACCCATGGGATCGCCACCATGGCCGGAATCCTGCGCCGCAACCCAGATGACTACGGGCTGACCACCGCTCTCGGCTGGTACATCACCAAACATGGGGTAGGTGTGTATTCGGCGAAACCGCCGGCCCGGCCGTTCCGGCCGGTGGAAGCCGAGGTTCCGGTGGCCCGGCGCGATACCGCCCCGGGCTACACCGGCCCGGCGGTTATCGAGGCCTATACGGTGCCGCACCGCAAGGGCGCTTCGGGTGACGAGGCGGAAGCCGTGGTGGTCAGCGCTCTGAATCCGGCCGGTGCCCGCATACTTGTCCGAGCGACCGACAGCGAAACCATCGCGGCCTGCGCCACCGGAGACCGGCTGGGCGCGGCCATCGATATCACCGCCGCCGACCGTTTCACCCTGCGCAGCGAGAGGACAGCTTGATGACCGACACCGTGCTCCTGGACCGGTGTGACGCGATAACCGTGCTCACCGTCAACCGGCCCGCGGCGCGTAATGCCGTCGATCTGGCTACCGCGAAGGCGATCGAGGCCGCGCTCGACGAATTCGAGGCCGACGAGACGGCTCGGGTGCTGGTACTGACCGGTGCCGACGGAACCTTCAGCGCCGGAATGGATCTCATCGCCATGTCGCGTGGCGAGGTGCCGATGACCGAACGCCGGGGGCCGCTGGGTATCGCCGCGAAACCGCCGGCGAAACCGATGATCTCGGCGGTCGAGGGTTTCGCCCTGGCCGGCGGATTCGAACTCGCTCTCGCCGGTGATCTCATCGTCGCCGCGCGGGACGCGAAATTCGGTATCCCCGAGGTGAAACGCGGTCTCGTCGCGGCGGCGGGCGGCGTGATGCGGCTGACCCAGCGCCTGCCCCGCAGTATCGCGGCCGAACTGGCCCTGACCGGTGGCCGGATCAGCGCGGAGCGGCTGTATCAGCTGGGTCTGGTCAATCGGATCACCGAACCCGGTGAGGCGCTGGAGGTCGCGTTGGAGCTGGCGGGTGAGATCGCCGCCGCTGCTCCGCTGGCGGTGGCGGCGAGCAAGCGGATCATCGACGAGACTCCGGATTGGAACGCGGACGAGGGTTTCGCCAAACAAGGGGAGATCGCCCTGCCCGCCCTGGTTTCCAAAGACGCGGCCGAGGGCGCCCTCGCTTTCGCGGAGAAACGCGACCCGGTGTGGCGGGGTCGCTGAGTCGGCCGGCCGTATCGGGTGGCCGGGCGTCCGCGCCCGGCCGAGACGCCGCTACGTGGGCAATCGGTCGAGAATCACCCGGGCGCAGGCGGCGGGGTCGTCGTAGAACGGAGTGTGGCCGCTGCCTTCGAGCGTGATGTGGCGGGCGCGGGGAAGTATCTCGCGGGCGCGCCGGCTCTGGGTTTTGTAGGTGAGCAGGATGTCGCGGCTGCCCCAGGCGATCGTCACCGGCAGGTCCGCCAGCGCGGTCGGGTCCGTGAGTTTCGCGTCGGTGAACGATTCCAGCGCCGGGGAGAACCCCAGGGAGTTGATGGCGCCGTTGGCAGTGTCCAGGGCGATCTGCGGGCCGACGGTCCACGGCTTGCCGAAGACCAGGCCCAGGAACAGCGTCCGCCCGAGCGGTGTCGCGAGCACTTTCGGCATCGCCGGGCCGAGCAGGCGGCCGAGTGTTTTCGCCTGGCCCAGCGACTTCTGGCACCAGATCCGGCCGCCTCTGTCCCAGAAGAAGATCGGGGAGAACGCGGTTACCGAACGGGCCAGCCCGCGGGCGCCCAGGTTCAACGAGATCCCGCCACCCATCGAATTGCCGGCCAGGTGAGGCCGGTCGAGACCTTGGGTGGCGAGAAAGCCGGCGAGGGCGTCGGTCAGCGTGTCCACGGTGGTGCGGGGCAGCGGGGCGGAATCGCCGAAACCGGGGAGGTCCACCGCGATCACATCGAAATGTTCGGCGAGGGTGCCGATGATCGGTTCCCAGACCTGCCACCGGCTGCCGACCCCGTGTACCAGGACCAAGGGTTCACCGTGGCCTTCACGATGATGGTTGAGGGTCGTCATATCCAACTCTCCGATCGCGACACGAACTGCCTGATCAGACTAACAGCAGGCGGGGGCCATCAGTTTGTTTCGGGTGGTGTTCGCCGTGCGTGCGGCAGCTCGGGCGTAAGCGGGCCTGACGCGATCGCCGCGGGCTCGGGTGCCGACTCGTTTAAGGTACGCAATCCTCGATATGTCGCTTATGTGCAGCTGGTTCCTCCCGCGCGTACCGAACACGGTGCGGCAACAGGTGCGGATACCCCGGTCCGACCTGCGCCGACATCCGGTGTGAGCCACGTCGAATTATTCGCCCCCGAGTTGCGGCCCGTATGTGACTGCGACTACACACATGCGTGGACGTCACGGTGGCGACCGTGCGCACCGACCCACGGCAACCGCGGCGTCCACGTGATACATCTGAGAGAGGAATCCGGTGCGGAAGACGCTTTTTGCCGCGACCCTAGTAATTCTGCCGCTGTTGGCGGCCTGCGGTAGTGATACCGAATCCGCGCCCGCGCTCACCGAAGCGGATCTGTCCGCGGCGCTGCAGAAGAAGGGTCTCCAGGACCCGGCATTCACCGACTGCGCCGCCAAGGTCTATATCGCGGAAGGTGTTTCGCAGGACGCTCTCCAGACGATGGTCAGCGACGAATTCGACACCCGGCTGGCCGATCCGGAAACACTCGGGATGAGCCCCGAGGACGCCGACAAGGTGCGCGCGGCGACCAACAAAATCGTCGGTGAATGCCTCGCGCAGCCGAAGTAGTAGATCGCTCGTCCGCGGATCGTGGGTGGGGTCACCGGTGTAATGGCCGGGGCCCCGGCCACCGGGACCTGATCGGATAACTGCCGCGACGTTCGTTCCGATCGCACCGATCGCAACCCTGGCCGCCGGGCGGGCCCGGATGCTGAAATGAGCACACAGCACCGATCGAGCCCGGCTTGTGCCGGGGGCAGGAGGCGCCGGCGTGACCGTGACAGTGGTGGTCGGTAACCCGAAACCGGCATCGCGCACATTGTCCGCAGCCGTCACACTCGCGAAGGCGGTGCGCCCGGATGCCGAACCCACGGTTTTCGACCTGGTCGATTTCGGTGCCGGCCTGCTCGGCTGGGGCGATCCCGCTGTCGCCGCGGCCGCGCGGACCGTCGCCGATTCGGAGCTCGTCGTCTTCGCGAGCCCGACCTTCAAAGCCACCTACACCGGTCTGCTGAAACTGTTCCTGGAACAGTTCGAGGGCGGCACCGGACTGGCCGGGGTCCTGGCCGTCCCCCTGATGCTGGGCGCGGGCCCCGCGCATGCCCTCGCACCGGATCTGCTGCTCAAACCTGTCCTGGTGGAGCTGGGCGCGACCACCGCACTGCCCGGGCTCTACCTCTCCGACCGGACTTTCGGCGAGGACGGCGTTCTCGCCGCCTATGCCGAACGCTGGCGGCCGGTCGCGCACGCTCTGTCGACAGCGGTACCCCACTCGCAGTGAAGGTCGAATCATGAACGAACTCTTCGAAACTCCCGCGGACGGCACGGGCCTGCGCCGGGCCTTCGCCAACTTCCCCAGCGGCGTGGTGGCGGTCTGCGCCCGGATCGATGGCAAACCGCACGGTCTCGCGGTGAGCACTTTCGTCCCGGTCTCACTGGACCCGCCGCTGGTGTCGTTCTGCATCCAGAACTCCTCGTCCACCTGGCCCCGCCTGGTCCATGCGGGTCATCTGGGCCTCAGCCTGCTCGGCACCGATCAGCAGGACGCGGCCCGCTCCCTCAGCTCCCGTAACGGTGACCGCTTCCACGGCCTGGACGTGCACGACGGCACCGGTGAAGCGATATTCATCGACGGCGCCTCGGTCTGGATCGAAGGCACCCCCGAAGCACACGTCCCCGCCGGTGACCACACAGTCGTGATCCTGCGCATCCACCGCCTGGCCATCCATCCCAGCCGTGACCCCCTGGTATTCCACGGTTCCCGGTTCCGCCTCCTCCGCGCCGGCTGACCGGTAAGCACGGTCCGAAGCGGGGCTCGGCATGCGGAGCGCCCGTCGAAACCGCTGATCTCCTTCGTCCGGTCGTCCTCAGATCACCGGGGGCGGCGAAGGGTGACGCGGCTGATAGATCGGAAGCTCACTCCCGTCCGGCATCCGAATCGCGGCCAGCAGCCCCCAACCCTCATCGCTGACTTGCTCGGATACCTCGACCCCCTTGGCCCGCAATTCGCCCAGGGTCCGCTCGATGTCCTCGCACATCAGATACAGCCCGTGACTCGTGGTCTCCGCCGGATGTACGGCCAGCTCGGCGGGTGGCATCGCGTAAATAGGCCAGCCGCCACCGGCATCGATCGAATCCAATTCGAGCACATCCCGCAGGAACGCCCGCACCTTCTCGGCCTCCGGCGTGAACACGATCGCATGCAATCCGCTCAGCATTTCGCCACCGTATCTCTGCCCGTAGCCCTTCCGGGGTCACAACACGAGCGATCTCGTGTGCTGGAACGGCTGGGCCCGCGAGCCTGCCCGATCAGAGGCGATGACCCACTATCTACGGCTGTGCAGAACCGGGGCGCCAGGAAGGTTCGCTTTACCGGCGACAGGTCGGCTGGCATCCTCCTCGGCATGCCCCGACAGTTTCAGGTTGTCATCGATTGCCACGATCCGGATGGAATGGCCGCATTCTGGTCTGCGGCGCAGGGGTACCAGGTCGATCCAGCTCCGGCGGGCTATGACGGGTGGATGGAATACCAGGTCGGCCAGGGATTCCCGGAGAACGAGCGGGTTCGATTCGCTACTGTGCGCAACCCACAAGGGCCGGAGCGGCTCTGTTTCCTTGCGGTGCCGGAATCCAAGTCCGTTAAGAACCGCCTGCACCTGGACATTCAGGCAACTTTTCCGGATGACTCGTTGGCGCACAAGATCGAACGGGTCGACGCCCTGGTGGCCGAACTCCGTGGCCTCGGGGGTACCGCACTGCGGACCGGCCGGGAGCGGGATCAGTACTTCGTGACCATGGCCGATATCGAGGGCAATGAATTCTGCGTGCACTGACTCGGCTCGGGAAGCCGAGAATGTCCGGGAAGCCGCTGGAACTCTGCCGAATAAGTGATCGGAAAGTTCGGGGTGGGTGAACCATCTTGCCAAGCGGGTCTGAATATTCTCCTGACCTGCAATGAGAGCCGGTGACGGGAATCGAACCCGCGCCGTCTGCTTGGGAAGCAGAAGTTCTACCATTGAACTACACCGGCGGCACGCCTATCGGCGCGAAGGCGAGCTTAGCAGAGCGCCGGGCCGAGACCGAAATCTTTCGTCGATCCCGATCTCGAGGGACGCGCCGCTCGGATCAGCTTTCCGACCAGACCCCGAGTTCGTTGCCGCTCGGGTCGGTGAAGTGGAAGCGACGGCCGCCGGGGAAGTCGAAGGGGCCTTCGGTGACCGCTCCGCCCGCGGCGCCGACAGCGCGGAGGGTGGTGTCGAGGTCGTCGGAGTACAGGAGTACGAGTGGGCCGCCGCGGCGGACCTCGGTGCCGGGGGCCAGGCCGCCCGCCTCGCCGGGGCTGCCGTCGAAGCGGCGGATACCGGCGTAGTCGGGGCCGTAGTCGTTGAACTCCCAGCCGAAGGCCGAGCGGTAGAAGCGTTTGGCGGTGTCGAGGTCGGTGACCGTGAGTTCGATGTAGTCGATGCCGTGGTGGGTGTGCGCACTGGTCTCGGACATGGGCGTACCTCCTGCATCGCGCCGGCCGTGCGCAGCCGGCGGATGAGGATACGGCCGGCCGCGCCTGTCGGGTGGAGTATGCCCGCGGCGGGTGACAGGAAACAGCGCGCCGGGCCGGACCGGGCCATACCGTGCCGGGGAGCGGTCGCTACTCTCGTCGCGTGCTGCTTTCCGATCGTGATATCCGGGCGGAGTTCGCCGCCGGGCGGCTCGGGCTCGAACCCTACGAGGACAACCTGGTCCAGCCGTC
Source organism: Nocardia sp. NPDC019395 (assembly GCF_040632335.1). NCBI lineage: Bacteria > Bacillati > Actinomycetota > Actinomycetes > Mycobacteriales > Nocardiaceae > Nocardia > Nocardia sp. NPDC019395. Next base: position 134,172 of record NZ_JBEYBT010000014.1, on the reverse strand, counting down.
GAGTATCGACGTGCGGCTCGACGGGCTCTTCCGGGTCTTCAACAACACCCGGTACACCCATATCGACCCGGCGCAGCGCCAGGACGAGCTGACGAGCCTGGTGGAGCCGGACCCCGGCGAGCCGTTCGTCCTGCATCCCGGAGAGTTCGTGCTCGGCTCCACGCTGGAGGTGTGCAGCCTGCCCGACGACCTCGCGGGGCGCCTGGAGGGTAAGTCGAGTCTGGGCCGGTTGGGGCTGCTCACGCATTCGACGGCCGGATTCATCGACCCCGGTTTCAGTGGCCACATCACCTTGGAGCTGTCGAATGTGGCGAATCTGCCCATCACGCTGTGGCCGGGAATGAAGATCGGGCAACTCTGCCTCTTCCGGCTGACCAGTCCGGCGGAGAACCCGTACGGCAGCGCGGGCACCGGGTCCAAGTACCAGGGGCAGCGGGGGCCGACACCGTCACGGGCATACCTGAACTTCCCCCTGCCGAACTAGGCGTACGCGGCTGCCCGCGTGATCATCGGTGTAACTCCGGGCGGACTACGTCCGGCATGCCTTGTGAGCTGCCGGACGTAGTCCCATCCCCGGTCATTCCCGGTCGCCGCCCGCCAGGAGGGCGGCATTGATAACCGAGGACAGTGGCGGGAGCAGGCCGTCCCGTTCGGGCGGGACCACCCAGTTGCAGCCCTCCCGGTTCCAGCGGCCCATACCGGTCGGCAGCATGACCGCGCTGCCCACGCCCGGGATATCGATATCGATCCGCTGCAGCATCTCGACTATTTCCGGATCTGTCCGGCGGTCCGGATAGGCCACGAAACTCCAGCGGATCTGACGGGCCAGCACGGGGACCCGGATATCCCGTGACTCCAGCAGCTCCCGTACAGCGCGAGCGCGTTCGGTGGGGAGGTGAATAACGCAGGCGCGGCTGGTGATCGGCAGCATGACGAACCCGCCGCGTTCGGTGGCCGGTAGACCGAATTCGTGACGATAGTAGGCGGCCCAGTCGTCGACCGTTCTGAGCTTCTCTACGTTCACGGTGAATCCCCTTGCCTCCCTGGCATACCGAGCCTCCTGGCGTGCCGAGCCACGGCCGGTGGCGGTCGCGCTGACCTGTCGTTCCAGGATCCCGCGTGCGCCCGCGTGCCGGAACCGCCTACACGCTCACCCTCCACTGCCCTTGCGCTGCCATTCGGCCCGCTGGACGATTTCTTTGTGGTTGCAGTCACATTCGGCTCGTACTCTGGGGAGGAAATCGTTCGGAAAGGGTGACAACGTGGTCGGCCAGTGGTCTGGAAAGGAGGCTCGGGCGCTTCGCGAGGCCAAACGGATGAGCATCCGGGAGTTCGCGGCATATCTGGGTGTGCACGAACGACTGGTGTCCAAATGGGAGGCCGGGGGCGACCGGGTACATCCGCGTCCGGTGAACCAGGCTGCCCTCGATACCTGTCTGGCCCGATCCGATGACGTCGAGCGGGGCCGCTTCGCCGCTCTGACCGCCCCCGACCCTGTTGTTTCCCCCGACGCGACCGCTGGGCATTCCACGGTGCACGGCAGTTATTCCAATGACGCCGAACTCCTGGCCCTGATAGACAGCGGTGCGGTCCGTGGGGACGGGGCGGCGGCGATTTCGGAGAGGGATCTGATCATGGCGGCAGCACACGAGGCGAGCGATCACGCCGGCCGGGCCGAAGGTACGAATATCGGTCCCAGCACGCTGGACCAGCTCGATGCGGACGTCACCCGGATCGCGAACGACTATGTGCACACCCCGCCGATGCCGATGATGGTGGAGATGCTGCGGGTGCGGCGCCGGGTCTACCGGCTGCTGGAGGGGCATCAGCGACCGTCCGATACCAGTCACCTATATCTGCTGGCGGGCTCGCTGTCGGGGTTGCTCGCCAATGCGAGTACCGACCTGGGCTACCTGGACGCCGCCGCCGAGCAGATCCGGGCGGCGTGGGCGTATGGGGAGATATCCGGTCACAACGGGTTGCGAGCGTGGGCGCGGGGGATGCACGCGCTGATCGAATACTGGTCGGAACGGCCGCATCGCGCGCTGGCGCTGGCGCAGAGCGGACAGCAGTACGCGGAGTCGGCCACCGCCGCGGTCCGGTTGCACAATATCGAGGCGCGGATCTGGTCGAAGATCGGCAGCGCCGCCGATACCGAACGTTGTATTCGCGCCGCCGCCGACGCGAGCGAACGTGCCGCCACAGACAGCCTGCACGACGAAGTCGGCGGGGTGTTCGGTTTCTCCGAGGCCAAGGCCAGCTACTACTCGGGCGCGACATATATCCATCTCGGATTGGCGGTACCGGCCCTGGCCGCTACGGAACGCACCATCGAGCTGTATCGGACGGGCCCCGCGCGGCAGCGCTCGTACGGTGCCGAAGCGCTGGCGCGGGTCGATTCGGCGGCCGCGCACCTGATAAACGGCAGCCTCGACGGCGCCGCCGCGGCGCTGTCACCGGTGCTCGAACTGGCCGAGGACAAGCGCATCGCGCAATTGGAGGAGCGGCTCACCGGCGTGCGCCGGCGGATCTGCGCCCCGGCCTTCCAGGGGGTGGCCCAGGCGAGGGCCCTGGACGAGCGGATCGAGGAATTCTGCGGGTCGACAGCCACCCGCAGCCTCCCGCCGGGCATCGAATAGGGCGTACCTCCGCCTCCGCTCCGGCCGTGCGCGGGCTGCGCCGATCAGGCGCACCCCCGGCTCCGGAGCTGCCTCGGTTGAGGGGTAACGGTACAAGCACGCCCCGGGGCCGGGCCGGATATCCGCTTGCCCCTGGTGGCACCATGGACCGGGTGAGTACTGGCCATTCGCATCCCACGCCCCGGATTCTGGAGCAGTCGAAGAAGCTGCAGAACGTCGTCTACGAGATCCGTGGACCGGTACACGCACATGCGGCACGGCTGGAGGCAGAAGGTCACCGGATCCTGAAGCTCAATATCGGCAATCCCGCGCCGTTCGGGTTCGAGGCCCCCGATGTGATCATGCGGGATATGATCGCCGCCCTGCCGACAGCGCAGGGGTATTCCGAGTCGAAGGGGATACTGTCCGCGCGGCGGGCGATCGCCACCCGCTACGAGCTGGTACCGGGGTTCCCGGAGCTGGACGTCGATTCGGTCTACCTGGGCAACGGCGTCTCCGAGCTGATCACCATCACCATGCAGGCGCTGCTCGACAACGGCGACGAGGTACTGATCCCGGCGCCGGACTATCCGCTCTGGACCGCCATGACCAGCCTGGCCGGCGGCACCCCGGTGCACTACCTCTGCGACGAGACCATCGGCTGGCAGCCCGATATCGCCGATATCGAGGCGAAGATCACCGACCGGACCAAGGCCCTGCTGGTGATCAACCCCAACAATCCGACCGGTGCCGTGTATTCGGCGGAGGTTCTGCAGCAGCTGGTGGACCTGGCTCGTAAGCATCGGCTGCTGCTGCTCGCCGACGAGATCTACGACAAGATCCTCTACGACGACGCCAAACATATTTCACTGGCGACCCTCGCCCCCGATCTGTTGTGTCTCACGTTCAACGGTCTGTCCAAGGCGTACCGGGTAGCGGGCTATCGGTCGGGGTGGCTGGCGATAACGGGTCCGAAGGAGCACGCGGCGGGGTTCCTCGAGGGGATCGATCTGCTCGCATCCTCGCGACTGTGCCCGAATGTGCCCGCGCAGCATGCCATCCAGGTCGCGTTGGGTGGGTATCAGAGCATCGATGATCTGATCCTGCCGGGTGGGCGGTTGCTCGAGCAGCGGGATGTTGCGTGGGAGCGGTTGAATGCGATCCCCGGCGTGTCGTGTGTGAAACCCAAAGGGGCACTGTATGCGTTCCCTAGGCTGGACCCCGAAGTCCACGAAATCCACGACGACGAGAAACTGGTTCAGGACCTGCTGCTACAGGAGAAGATCCTGATGGTGCAGGGCACCGGTTTCAACTGGCCCGATCATGATCATCTCCGCATCGTAACCCTGCCCTGGGCCCGCGATCTGGCGGTTGCCATCGAGCGTTTCGGCAACTTCCTGGCGGGCTACCGTCAGTAGCGGGGCGGCCAACTCTGGGTTAAAACAGACCTTTCGTCCGGATTCCGGGCAATTTTCTGAACCCACTGGCACAAAAGAGGATCGTGTGTGTACAGTGGGCGTCGGCACTTCGAGTGCCCGGCCAGGTTGTCTACCCCCCCTGGGCAACCTGGTCCTCGGGTTAGGCCGCCTACCCCCCCTGGGCGCCTGCCCCCGGGCGGCGGAGACATCCCCCTGCTCTCCGCCGCCCCTTCCCGAGTTCCCGGCAAATCACCGAATTCCCAGCGTGGAGCCTGTCATCGGGCCGTAGCGCCGCTATGCGAATCCTCTAGGCTGTGCCGGGTGAGCGACCACCATCACCACCACGATCACTCTCGGCCGATCGCCATCGGCGCCTCCGCCGCCCGTGTCGTGGTCGGACTCCTGGTCGCGATCGGTATCGCCGTGGTCATCGCCACGATCGCGCTGTGGCCCGACCGGCAGCAGATCGATATTCCGTTGCCGATGCAGAATGCGGATGGGTCGGCGGTGGTCACCGAGGCCGGCACCGTGATCCGGCAGGACCTCGGGGCGTGTGGGAGCTCGTCCATCGGCCGGGTTTTCGACGGCGAACCCACCCCGCCGCCAGCGCAGGTATACGACTGCCAGCGCAGTTTGATCGCCATCGAGTCCGGGCCGCACGCGGGAAAACACACCCTGCTGGAGATCGCACCGGGGCCCGGGCAACCCGATCTGGCCGCCGGCGACGAAGTGCGCATCGTCCGGCAGGCCGGCCCGGACGGTACGCCGCTGTACTCGTTCGACGACTACTCCCGCGGGTTCCCGCTCAGTGTCATCGTGCTGGTCTTCGTGGTGGTGATCGTCGCTATCGCCCGCTGGCGCGGTCTCCGGGCGCTGATCGGGCTGGTTTTCGCTTTCGCGGTCCTGGTGGTCTTCCTGTTACCGGCGTTGCTGGACGGCAAACCGGCGATACCGGTTGCGATGGTGGCCGGTTCGCTGATCTTGTATTCGGTGCTGTATCTGGCCCACGGGGTGAACCTGCGGACCAGTTCCGCCTTGCTGGGGACACTGACATCGATGGTCGTCGCGGCGGTGCTGTCCTGGCTGGTCATCGACGCGACGACGCTCACCGGACTGTCCGAGGAGCAGAACACCAATGTGGCCACCTATATCGAACACGTCAGCATCACCGGATTGCTGCTCGCCGGCTTCATCATCGGTTCGCTGGGTGTACTCAACGATGTGACCATCACCCAGGCGTCGGCCGCTTTCGAACTGGCCGAATTGGACAAGGACGCTTCGCGGGGGGAGATTTTCGCGGCGGCGATGCGGGTCGGGCGCGACCATATCGCCAGCACGGTGTACACACTGGTGCTCGCGTACGCGGGCGGTGCGCTGCCGCTGCTGCTGCTGTTCAGTGTGGCCGGCCGGCCGATCCGCGATGTGCTGGTGGGCGACGCGGTGGCGATCGAAATCGCGCGGTCGGCGGTCGGCGGTATCTGCCTGGCGCTCTCGGTCCCGCTGACCACGGGGATCGCGGTTATGCTCGCGCGGCCGTTCGGTTCACCGAAACCGGTTGCGCCCGTGCGCCGTCCGGGGGCCGGCCGGCACGCGGATACGGGTAGTCACCGATCGGTGGCGCGGTCGGAAAGCGGTGCCGGTGCTCGTGCCCGGGCGGGCCGTGACCGCGAGCCGTGGCCGACAACCGGGGAGCAGCCCAGGGTCCGCCGCCCCGGTCCCGGTGATCAGCGGCCGGGCCCTCGAACAGGTTCGAGCCCACGACAACCCGGGTCGCCGCGGTCCGGGCCGCAACAACCCGGACCTCAGCAGCCCAGAACTCAGCAACCCGGACCGCAGCGGCCGTGGAACCCGCAGCAGCGGCTCGGCGGTCCGATTCCGGGCAGGCGATCCGAGCCGGGCTACGGAGACCGTTGACCGGTCAGTGGGCCGGATCGGGAAAAAGCAGCGCCGGCGCCGGGAGGGTCGGTACAACGATCGGTGGCAGGCCCGGAACCTGAAGAGTATTCGGCCCGATGGTGGTCGGCGGTGGCGTATCGGGCTCGGGCTCGACGACCACCGGCGGCGGTTCGGCCAGCGATGCGTGCTCCGGTGCTGTCGTGGCCGTCGCTCCCGCGGTACCGGGGGCAGCGGTAGGTGTGCTCGTCGCGGTGGGGGGTGGTTTGGATGTGCTCTCGACGGCGGCCGAGTCCTTACTGAATATCTGCTGGCCGTAGCCGAGGCCGATTCCGATCGCGGCAACCACCACCAGGGCACTCACCGCGACCACCGCCGCGTTGATCTCGCGGTTGCGGCGTTGCGGCGGTTCGCCGAACGAGCGTCGCGGTAATAGTTTGGCCGGTATCCGCAGTGCGACGGTCGGTGGATCCTCCTCCGGGGTGAGTCGCGGTACCGGGGTGCTGATCGGGCGCGGTAGCGCGGGCGACGATTCGGCCGGGTTGTTCGGATCGCGGACGGCGCCCGAGCTCGTTCGATCGGGCGCCGAATTCGCGGCCGCGCGCCCCGGTCCGGTGGGCCCGGGCCTCGGGGGCGGGGGCTCCGTGCCGGTCGGCGGGCCGAAGATACCCGGTTGCGGCATCGGAAGATCGGGTCGCGAATGGACGGTGTTCTGCTGCCCGCCGGCCGCGGTCTCCGCTGAGCCGCTCGGGCCTGGTTGCGCGGCCGCCGTGCCCGGGTAGGCCGTGGGCGCTTGGGGAGGTGAGGAAGCTTGGGGAGGTGAGGAAAAAGAACCGGGATGTGTGGTGTATCCGGTGTTCGTGCCGGGGTGTGCGGGACCCGCCCCGGGCTGCGTGGGGCTTGTAGCGGGCTTGCCCGGGTGCGTGGGAATCGGTTCGGAATACCTGGTTTCCGTGGAGGACGTGCCGGGCTGCGTGGCGGTTGGGCCGGGGTGCGCCGGAACAGGGCCGGTGGCGGGGGTTGCGGGAACCTGCTGGTGTGGCACGGTTCGTGGGGCCGGATCCGTTGCCGGCGCGGGCTCCTCGGCGACCCGCGGCGCGGGCACCTTGCGGGCCAGCAGCGCGGCGCCGCGCGCGGTCGCGGTTTCCGGCTCCGGCGGTACCAGAACGGGCATTTCCAGGGCGTCTCGGAGCGACTGGCTGACCAGCGGGATACGCGCGCCCCCGCCTACCGCGAGCACCGCCTGCACCGGCCGGCCCGAACGTCCGATGACATCGCGGGTCGCGCGCGCCGAGGTCTCGACTGCCCGGGCGATCAGGGCGGTGAAGTTCTCCTGGGTGAGCAGTACCGGACCGTAGCTGCTGGGCAGGGCGACCGCGTTGCTACCGGAGAGCCGTTCCTTGGCTGCCCGGCACAGCGCGTCCAGTTCGACCAGACCGCCCGGATCGGGCGGATGGGCGATCCGGCCGGAGTTGATCTGCTGTTCGCGGATCAGTGAGTCGAAGTATTCGCCGCTGATATCGCCGGTGCGTTCGGTGTGCCGGACCTTGCGGCTCGGCACATCGACCACGGTCACCGAGAGGCCGGAGGCGCCGAGGTCGTAGATCGCGAGCGTGTTCACGTCTTTGAGTGCGCCGGAGGTCACGGCGAATTCGAGCACGGCGTCGATATCGGGCACGAGCTCGCAATTGTGCAGCCCGTGCTCGGTCAGTGCGGCGTGCAGGGCCCGGGCCTGCTGTTCGTCCCGGCAGGCCAGGACGGTGCCGGTGATGGCGGGGTCGGAGTTCAGAGCTGCCGCGACCGAGAGCGCGGCACGCTGCGCGCTCGGCGTTTCCGGCGGCACCACGAAGGTGCGCAATTCGAACGATTCGGGTTCGACGCAGGGCGCCGCGCCCGCCGGTGGGCGCGCCAGGCGGATCGCGCCGGCCCCCACCGACACTCCCAGTGCTGAACTCATCGGCAGCCCATCCATACTTCCCGCTTACAAGATGCGAGCGCCGGCCTGTCGATGGTGACGGTTCATCCCCCGAATCAGGCGGCTCCTTCGACAGTACCGCCCGGTCCTGTCGTTGCGGGAGGCAGGAACCGATGCCGCACGCCGGGCTCGCCCGTCCGACTCTACGGGGTGCCCAGCCCCGCGTACACCCATCCGGCACTCCGCCAGGCGGCCTTGTCGAGACAATTACGGCCGTCGATGACAGAACGGGCTCGGACAACTGATTCCAGGTCCTGCGGACGGAGCTCGATGAATTCTTTCCATTCGGTCAATACCAGTACCACGTCGGCGCGTTCGCAGGCTTCCTGTATCGAGGTCGCGTAACTCAGGGTGGGAAATACCCGGCGGGAATTCTCCAGGGCTTTCGGATCGTAGACGGTGACAACGGCACCGTGTAGCTGGATCATTCCGGCCACATTGAGCGCGGGGGAATCCCGGACATCGTCGGATTCGGGTTTGAATGCCGCGCCGAGCACGGCGATATTCGCGCCGAGTAGTGATCCACCGCAGGCGCGGGCCGCCATATCCACGATCTTGGCGCGGCGGCGCATATTGATGTTGTCGACTTCGCGGAGGAATGCCAGGGCGTGGTCGGCGCCCAATTCGCCCGCCCGCGCCATGAATGCCCGGATGTCCTTGGGCAGGCAGCCACCGCCGAAGCCGACGCCCGCATTGAGGAACCGCCGGCCGATGCGCGCGTCGTATCCGAGCGCGTCGGCCAGCACGGTGACATCCGCTCCGGTGGCTTCGCATACCTCGGAGACGGCGTTGATGAACGAGATCTTCGTCGCCAGGAAAGCGTTCGCCGATACCTTGACCAGCTCCGCGGTGGCGAGATCGGTACGCAGGAACGGGACCTCGGCGGCGAGCAGATCGGCGTAGAGCTCCTCGACCAGTTCGCGGACCCACACCGACCGCGGCCGGGTGTCGTCCACACCCAGCACCAGGCGGTCCGGGCGCAGAGTATCGCGCACCGCGTAACCTTCGCGCAGGAACTCGGGGTTCCAGGCCACCTCGATATCCACCGAGCTCAGGGCGCGGGCACGCTCGCCGAGAGCGGCGGCGGTACCTACCGGAACCGTCGATTTGCCGATGATCACACAGGGGCGGGTGACCAGGGGGGCGAGCGTATCCACCACGGCGTGGACATATTTGAGATCCGCGGCGTACTCACCCTTTTTCTGCGGGGTGCCCACGCCGAGAAAATGCATATCGGCATGGTCGGCGGCCTCGGCGTAGGACGTGGTGAACCTGAGCCGGCCCGAGTCCAGATTGCGGCGCAGTACCGCCTCGAGGCCCGGTTCGTAGAAGGGTGTGACTCCGTCGGATAGTTTCGCGACCTTGCCCGGGTCGGTATCGACTCCGAGTACATCGTGGCCGAGCTCGGCCATGCACGCCGCGTGCGTGGCCCCCAGGTACCCGGTTCCGAAGACTGTGCATCGCATAATCGATTGGTAATCCGCACCGGTGGCCCCACCGGAAAACTGGGGCGAGGTGCCGGGCAACAGCAGGTGTACACCGGACGACATGGGTCGCCGACCTGGGCGAAGACGCTGCGCCGAAAGTTTCGGCTCCGGCGGCTCGGCCGCTGCCCGGACCCGGTCGCGCCCATTAGTATCGCGGCGGTGCGCCGCCCACTGACCCTCGCCGCCGGGATGGTGGTCGTTGTGGCGCTCGTGCTGGCGCTGTGGCCGGTCTACGTCCGGCCGCAACGTGAGGATCCCGCGCCCGCCGACGCGATCCTGGTGCTCGGCGGGGCGCACGACGGCCGGGAGGCGCTGGGGCTGCAGCTGGCGCGTGCGGGTTACGCGCCGCGGGTGCTGATCTCCAACCCCTACCAGGACAGTCCGCTGATCAATCGGATCTGTCACGGCGGCTACAGCTTCGATGTGGTGTGTTTCGATCCGTCGCCGCGGACCACCCGGGGTGAGGGCCGGTACCTGGCAGATCAGGCCCGCGAGCACGGCTGGGATCGGGTCATCGTGGTCACGTTCACCCCGCATATCTCGCGGGCGCGTTACGTCCTCGGCAAATGCTGGGAGGGGCAGACCCTGTTCGTGGACACGCGCCCGGACCTCGCGCTGCCGCGCTGGGCCTACGACTACGTGTACCAATCGGCGGGGTACGCGAAGGCGGTTTTCGAGGACTGCGGATAGCGGACCGGAATCTTTCCGAAACTGTGAGGGCATGTGCCTTCAGTTTGACGCGATGAGAGAGAACTGGCTACATTCCCTCTAGCACCGGTAGTCGCCGGACCTGCTGCGACGACGCATGAAGCCTTCGGGAGCGTGTATGGATTACGACTGGTCGGAGGCCGATAAGGCCTTCCGAGACGAGGTACGGACGTTCCTGGCCGAGAAGCTGACGCCCGAGATCAGCACCGCGGGCCGGTTGATGACGAGTGTCTACTCCGACCACGAAGCCAGCCTGGAATGGCAGCGCATCCTGCACGAGCGGGGCTGGGCGGCGCCGCAGTGGCCGGTCGAGTACGGCGGCTGCGACTGGTCGCTGACCCAGCACTACATCTTCAGCCGTGAACTCACCCTGGCCGGCGCGCCCGCGCTCTCGCCGATGGGTATCCGGATGGTCGCCCCGGCGCTGATCGCGTTCGGCACCGACGAGCAGAAGAACTACTTCCTGCCCCGCATCCTCACCGGCGAGGTGTTCTTCTGCCAGGGCTACTCCGAACCGGAAGCCGGATCGGACCTGGCCGCGCTCACCATGGCCGCGGTCGACGACGGCGACGATTTCCTCTGCTCCGGCAGCAAGATCTGGACCACCCACGCGACCGAGGCGAACTGGATCTTCTGCCTGGTCCGCACCTCCCGTGAGGGCAAGAAACAGCAGGGCATCACCTTCCTGCTCATGGATATGACCACCCCCGGTATCGAGATCCGGCCGCTGGTCATGAGCTCCGGCGAGCAGGTGCAGAACCAGATCTTCTTCGACAATGTGCGGGTTCCCAAGAGCAATGTGCTCGGCCGGATCGACGACGGGTGGACCGTCGCGAAGTACCTGCTGGTCCATGAGCGTGGTGGTGGCGCGATGGCGCCCGCTCTGCAGGCCATGGCCGAGAACATCGCCACGGCGGCGGCCACCCAGCCGGGCCGCGACGGTAAGCCGCTGAGCGCCGATCCGCATTTCGCGGCCCAGCTCGCCGACGCCCGGATTCGAACCGAAGTGCTCGAGGTCTTCGAATTCCGGACCCTCGCGGCCATGGCCCAGGGCAAGGATCTGGGGACTTCGTCGTCGATGCTGAAGATTCTGTCCACCGAACTCAGTCAGCAGCTCACCGAGCTCGCGCTCACCGCGGCCGGTCCGCGCGGCCGGGTCTATCAGCCGCACGCCACCGCGCCCGGCGGCCCGATCGCCGAATACAGCCCACCGGCCGACGGTTACCTCAGCGGCCAGGACTGGCAGGCCGTCGCACCGCTGCGCTACTTCAACGACCGCGCCGGAACCATCTACGCGGGCAGTAACGAAATCCAGCGAAATATCCTCGCCAAGGCAGCATTGGGGCTCTGATGGACTTCACCTTCACCGATGAGCAGCAGATGCTGCGCGACGCTGTCGCCGGTTTTCTCGCCGCCCGATACGACCTCGAAAAAAGCCGCGGCGCGGTCAAAACCGGGCTCGGCTGGCAGCCCGAGATCTGGCGCGGTCTGGCCGAATTGGACGTTCTCGGCCTGACCCTGCCCGAGGAGACCGGCGGATCCGGCGGCGGTCCCGTCGAGTCCATGATCATCGCCGAGGAACTGGGCCGGGCCCTGGTCGTGGAACCCTACGTCGACACCGTGGTGATCGGCGGCGGACTGTTGCGCCGCGCCGGCGGTGAACCGGCCCGGGCACTGCTCGCGCGGATCGCCGAGGGTAATGCACGGATCGCCTTCGCCGCGCTCGAACCGGAATCGGGTGAGGTGCGCCATGACGTGACGGTCACCGCCCGCCGCGACGGTGACAGCTGGGTACTGGACGGCGCCAAGATCGTGGTCACCAGCCTGCCGATCGCGAACCACCTGATCGTCTCCGCGCGCACTTCCGGAGAACGCCGCGATCAGGACGGAATTTCGCTGTTCTTGCTGGAATTCGATCCGTCGGCGCCGCCGGCCGGGATCGAAACGCATCAGTACCGCACCATCGACGACCGGGTCGCCGCCGATATCACCTTCAGCGGGTTCTGCGTCCCTGCCGACGCGCTTCTCGGTGCCGAGGGGCAGGCGTGGCCGATCATCGACGCCACCGTCGACGCCGCCATCGCTGCGGTGGCCTCGGAAGCGGTCGGGCTGATGCGCAAGGTCGTCGACGATACGGTCGAATACACCAAACAGCGGCAGCAGTTCGGTGTGCCGATCAGCAGTTTCCAAGCGCTGCAACACCGCATGGTCGATATGCTGATCGAACTCGAGCAAAGCGTCGCCGCCGCCTATCTGGCGGCCTACGCGCTCGACGCCGAACCCGCCGAACGTGCGCGCGCCATATCGGCGGCGAAGGTCACGATCGGCCGCGCGACCCGTTTCATCGGCCAGAATTCGGTGCAGTTGCACGGCGCGATGGGGATGACCGAGGAATTGGCCATCGGCCATTATTTCAAACGGCTCACCGCCATCGAATACGAATTCGGTTCCAGCTCCGATCATCTCGCCCGCTATATCGCGTTGACGAGTTCCTGATCGGACCGCACCCACTCAACCTGTGCCCGAGTGGGGTGCGGAAACCCGTGCCGGGCCGTGCGGTGGCTCGCCAGAGGGGGATCACCGCGCGGCCCGGTGCGGTCAGTACTCGAGCTCGGTCCACGGAATGGTGATCGGGAACGGGAAATCGATTCGGACACCGTCTTCGTCGGCGACGGTCCATTCACCTGTCAGCAGGTAATTGGCCGGCCGCAATGGGCGTACTCCGTCGGGCAACTTCCCAGGCTCGGTTTCCAGACCGTAGGAGCGGATCGTGGCTATGGCGCTGGCCGCCTGTGCCAGGCTCACCTCCCAATACCAGGGAATGCCTGCGCTCGCGTAGCGCGCTTTCTTCGCTTCGATGTCGGTTTGCGTGTTGGAGGGCGAGAGTACTTCACCTACGAGGAGCGTGTCGGAGGCGCGAATAGCCTGGAAGGGAGTTTCAAGGCAGCGGAAGACCAAGAAGTCGGGTGTCAGGAAATCTGATTTGCCGTTTTTCCCGAGGAAGACATCGGTTTCGGTCTCGACCCGCCAGCACTGTTCGGGTGCATCTGACATTGTCTTACGTGTACAGCGCTCGAATGCGTTCGCCAGGCGGCGGGAAAACGTTTGATGTTCGCTGGGCCCGCGCCTGAGCCAGATGACCCGGCCGTCCCAGAGCTCGATATTCTCGGCGATCTCCTCGGGTAGCTGCTCGAGCTCTTCCCAGGTCATGTACTCCGGGAGATCGGGGCGACCGGTGTTCGGCAGGAACATAGCGCAATAGTATGCCCGGCTCGGTGCCGTATCGGTGCCGTTGCTCTGCCCTGTGCGCATCCGGCGGTCACAGGGCGTGGGTGCTCGTGGACCGGACCATTGATCCGCCGGCGGAGATAGTCGGTCGGGCCGGACTCCGTGCCCGGAAAACTCGTGTCGACCCCGGAGGGAGCCTCGTCGCGGCACGGCCTACCGGTTCGCCTGCAGCCCGATTCACCTCTTCGCCTCCCCGGTTCTGCCTGGAATAGCGGGCGTGGCCGGTGACTTGGATTCGGGTATGACGAACCCCTCGTTCGATCCACGCACCCTGCTCGCCGAAAGCCGGTTGGGCATTCTGGCCACGATCAAGTCGGACGGCCTGCCCCAGCTCTCGCCGGTGACTCCCTACTACGACCGCGACGCCGACGTCATCTACGTCTCGATGACCGAAGGCCGGGCCAAAACTGTCAACCTGCGCCGCGACCCGCGCGCTGCCCTGGAGGTGACCCGCGCCGACGGCTGGGCCTGGGCCACCGCCGAGGGCACGGTCACGTTGACCGGTCCGGGTACCGATCCGCATGGCCCCGAGGTCGAGGCGCTCGTCGACTACTACCGCAAGGCGGCCGGTGCGCATCCGGACTGGGACGAGTACCGATCGGTCATGGTCTCCGACCGCCGAGTGCTGATGAAGCTGTCGGTCCAGCACGTGTACGGAGCAATCCTGCGCTGACCCCGGGGGCATCCGGAGAGCTGAGATTCGGTCCAGCACCGGGCGCGCAGCGGGTCCGTTGTGCATCGAGTGGCAGCGGACTCGACGGATCACACCTCGAGGTCTTCTTCGATCCCGCGCAGCTTGTGCCGGGCCAGAGCCAGATTCGCACGTCCGCGGTCGAGTGCGAGGTAGAGGAACAAGCCCTTCGACTTCCGGCCGGTCATCGGGCGGATGAGATGGTACTGGGAGCTCAGCGTGATCAGGATGTCCTCGATATCCTCCTGCAGGCCGAGCTGTTCGATGGTCCGTAGTTTCGCGCGGACCACCTCGGTGTTGCCGGCGGCGGCGACGTGGAGGTCGAGATCTTTCGAGCTGCCGAGCATCCCCAGCGCCATACCGCTGTTGTAGTCGACAACGGCCGCGCCGACGGCGCCGTCGATCGACATCATTTCCTTCAGAGCCGAATCCATATCGGACACAGGCGTTTCCTTTCGATGGGTTATCCGGGTCTTCCGTTGGTACTGCCGGGTTCGCGGGCGGCGCCCGCCAGATGTTCGGCGATATTGCGCGCCACCGGACGTGATTCGAGATGCAACCGGCCGATGTTCACGTCCGGCTCCGCGAGGACGGTCAGCGATGCCCAGCCCGCGCCGTAGATGACGACGTGCCCACGCGTCCCGTCCACTACGACCTCCTGGAATCCGCCGCCGTGCGCGACACCCGCCAGCCGGTCCGATAGCGACAGTTGCGCCGCCGCGAGCGCCGCCATTCCGGTGGGTTCTATATGCCCGGGTAGATCGTGGGTGACCAGCAGGCCGTCGCTGGAGGCCACCAGTGTCCCGATCAGTCCGGGCACACGATCTCGGAGCCCCGTGAGCTCCGCGTGTACCGCCGGATTCGGATCGGATTCGGGTATCGGCACCTTCGTCAACCTCCCCCTCAGATCGCCGAGCAGTTTCCTGCGCGCCGTCACGCGAGTTCCTCCAGCGCCGAGCGCAACCGCAGGAGCAGTGCCTGATCCACCGGCTCCCAATCGCTGTCATCGGGTACCGGCACGGGCTGCGGCACCCGTCGGCGCAGGACCGGCTCGGCGCCCGGCCGTGGCGTTGCCGGCGGACGCCGGTCCCCCGGCGGCTGGATCAACCCCGCGGCGGTGAGATCGCGGACCGCCTCCAGGCAGCCGTACGCGGTGCGCCCGAGGTCGCGGGCGATAACGGTGATACTGCGGCGGTTATCCGCCGCGGCCAGCACTTCGGCTTGACCCCCGGTGAGTACGACCCGGCTCCGTCGTACCCGGCGCACCGGCACCACGGGCGCCCGATCCACGAGCTGCGCCGGCCACGGCCCGGAATCCGGGTCGCCGCGCCGCGCGCATTCGCGTACCAGTAATCGCGGCCGGATACGGCAGACCGGGGCCAGCCAATGCGGCGGCGCGGGCCGGAATTCGGCGACGTCCGAGGTGGACAGCAGGAAATAGGCGGCGTCGAAAGCCGAAAGCAGCGCCAAAGTCTCGAGCAACGGCCGGCGCAGGACAGGGCCGGGATCGCCCTCCACAGCGCGTTGCCAATCCTCGACACCGGCGACTCCGGCCGCCGCGGCCAGCCGATCGAGCCCGGTGGTACGGCGGCATTCGGCGGAGGCGATGGCGCCGTCCGCGAGATGGAAGGCGCCGTCGCCCGCGTGCAGCACGCCGGTGCTCCCCTCGTCTTCCAGGCGCCGCAGCTCGTCCGCGAGCTCAGTTCCCATGACTGTCCTCGGCCGGTTCCACCGCATGACGGCCCCCGGCCGGTGCCGCTTCATCGCCGCTTCCGGTCAGGTCCGCGAGGATGCCGCGTAACCGGAACCGGGCCATCGCGAGGTTGCCGGAATCCTCGTCGAACAGCGCGTGCACGAACAGGCGGCCCTCGAAATCGCCACGCACCAGGTCGATCAGGTGGTATCCCCCGTTGCCGCAGACGATGATCTCGGTGATGTCGTCATCGTCCGCGCCGGTCGCGAGCGCCGGACAGCCGAGTACGGCGCGCACGACATCGGTTGTGGTGGCCGCGTCCTCGTGCTGGTCGACCAGGTCATGACGCCCGGCCCCGGCGATCGCCAGTCCACTCGCTCCGTCGACCAAAGTCACACTGCGCGCCCCCGGGATGCCCATGATGCGTTCCAGACATCCATCGATACCGATCACTGCGCCTCTATCTTGTTCATGACTGTTTCAGATTGCAGAGACACTACACAAACCTTGCGAACTATGCCCTGCGAACGCAGTAGTGCGTCCCGGTTGCGCCACTCGTCGCGGTATCGGGCCCGGAAAGGACAGTTCGGGCGCCACGAAAGGTAGCGCTCAGTGCCTCCGGGCACTGCAGAATCGGGAAATTCGGCGAGCACAGCCGAACTCGTGCGGATCACTCCTGGCCAGACCGGGGACTCGCCGATGTTCGGGGCCTGTCATACCGACACGGATTCGTCCGGACGGGCCGATAGCCGCGCCACCGGACACCGTGCGGGATGTGCGGAAATAGCGACGGGTCCGGCATTCGCCGGACCCGTCGATGTGTTCTGTTGTGTTCGGTGTCAGCCCTTTCGGCCCGGTGCCTTCGCGCCGGATTTGAATCCGAGGGCACCCGGCTTGGCCGCCGGAGGCGTCGCGTCCGACCCGTTACCCGCGGTGCTGTTGGCCGACGATCCGGAGGCCTCGGTGGCCGGCTCGGCAGCGGATGCGGCCGGTGCCGCTTCCTCCGTTTCGGTGGCCGGTGCCGTTTCGGCGGGTGTCGGCTTGTCGGCAGCAGGCGCGCCGGGCGCTTTCGGGCCCGGGCGCTTGAACCCGGACTTCATCGCCAGGCCCTTGGCCGGTTTCGACGGTTTGCTCTCGGCCGGTGCAGCCGCGGTGGGCTGCTCGGTTTCCGTGGCTCGGTCCTCGGCCGGTGCGGCGGGCTCCGCCGGAGCAGTTTCGGCTGCCGGTGCCGATTCCGGTGCCGGAGCAGAGGTCTCGGCGCCCGGGGGCTTCGGGCCGGGGCGTTTGAACCCGGATTTCATCGCGAGGCCTTTCGCGGCGACCGTGGGTTTGGTCTCCGTCGGTGCCGAATCCGCGGTGGAATCCGTCTCGGTGGTTTCGGCCGCGGCCCCCGGCTGCGCGGCGGGTGCTTTCGCGCCCGGGGCCTTCGCGGCGCCCTTCATGGCGAGACCTTTGCCGCCGGGTGCCTTGGCGGCGCCCTTCATGCCCAGGCCCTTCACCGGAGGCGCGGCGGGAGCCTCGTCCTTCTCGGCGGCCGGAGCGGATTCGGCCTTGGCGCCGGGAGCTTTGGCAGCGCCCTTCATTGCGAGACCTTTGCCGCCGGGTGCCTTGGCGGCGCCCTTCATCCCCAGTCCCTTGGTCGCAGGCGCGGCCGGGGCGGTCTCGCCGGTGCTTTCCTCGGTGGCGGGTGCTTTGGCCCCGGGTGCCTTCGCGGCGCCCTTCATGCCGAGTCCCTTACCGGGTGCCTTCGCCGGACCCTTCATGGCCAGGCCGCCGCCCTTCGGGGCCGCCTTCTCGGCCGCCGGGGCCGCGGCTTCGGCGACCGGTTCGGGCTCAGGCTCCGGTTCCGGTTCGGCCTTGGGCTCCTGGATGACCGTGAGGTTCGCGGTGAGCTTCTCCGAGTCGACCCGTTCGATCGAGTCGAGCATCAGCTGCGCGACGTCGACGACCTCCACACCTTCGCCCTGACCGGACTCCTGGCGCGCGGTGACACCGTCGGTGAGCATCACGCGGCAGAACGGGCAGCCGGTGGCGATCTTGGCGGGTGAGGTGGTGAGCGCCTCGTCCACGCGGTCGATATTGATGCGCTTGCCCAGCTGCTCTTCCATCCACATCCGGGCACCGCCGGCGCCACAGCACATGGAACGTTCGCCGTGGCGGGGCATTTCCACCAGATTCGACCCGGAGGCGGCCATCAGCTCACGCGGTGCGTTGTAGACCTTGTTGTGCCGGCCCAGGAAGCAAGGGTCGTGGTAGGTGACGTTCTGCGACACCGAGGCCACCGGAACGAGCTGCTTACCGCGCACCAGCCGGTTCAGCAGCTGAGTGTGGTGCACCACCTCATAGTTGCCGCCGACCTGGGGGTATTCGTTGTTGAGCGCGTTGAAGCAGTGCGCGCAGGTGACGACGATCTTCTTCTTTTTCTGCTCCACGCCGTCGAATACCGAATTCAGGGTTTCGATGTTCTGCATCGCGAGCTGCTGGAACAGGAATTCGTTACCCGCGCGCCGGGCCGAATCGCCGGTGCAGGTTTCCTCCTGGCCGAGAACCATGTACTTCACGCCCGCGGTCGCGAGGAGTTCGGCGACGGCCTTGGTGGTCTTCTTGGCGCGGTCCTCGTAGGCGCCGGCGCAGCCCACCCAGAACAGGTATTCGTAGCCGTCGAAGCTGTCGGCGTCCTTACCGAACACCGGGATATCGAAGTCCAGTTCGTTGATCCAGTTGAGCCGGTCCTTGGCGTTCTGGCCCCACGGGTTGCCCTTGTTCTCCAGGTTCTTGAACAGCCCGGCGAGCTCGGACGGGAACTCCGATTCGATCAGCACCTGATAGCGCCGCATATCGATGATGTGGTCGACATGTTCGATATCGACCGGGCACTGCTCGACACAGGCACCGCACGAGGTGCAGCTCCACAGCACCTCGGGATCGATGATGCCGTTCGCCTCGGCGTCGCCGACCAGCGGCCGCTCGGCTTCCGCGCGGGCGGCCTCGGAGATCGCGGCCAGTTTCGTCTCGTCGGGTTTACCGTCGGCGTCGACCAGGCCGATCTCGTCGCCACCGGCATCCGTGCTGCCACCGGCCAGCAGATACGGCGCCTTGGCGTAGCCGTGGTCGCGCAGCGACATGATCAGCAGTTTCGGCGACAGCGGTTTACCGGTGTTCCAGGCCGGGCACTGCGACTGGCAGCGACCGCATTCGGTGCAGGTGGTGAAGTCCAGCCAGCCCTTCCAGGAGAAGTCCTCGATCCGGCCGGCACCCAGAGTGTCGGTATCGGGGTCGACGTTCTCCATATCCAGGGCGCGGCCCTTGGACATCATCGGCTTGGCGGCGCCCAGGGCGACTCCGCCGTCGTCCTCACGCTTGAAATAGATGTTGAAGAAGGCGGAGAACCGGTGCCAGGCCACACCCCAGTTGAGATTGCGGCCGACCAGGTACAGGAACAGGCTGCCGGACATCAGCTTGAAGAAAGCGAAGATCGAGACCAGCACCGGGCTCACCGGGAGTAGCTTCGCGATCTGCATGGTGAAGAAGTCCGTGGCCGCGTTCGCGTGCCCGTAGGTCGCGATCTTGCCCGCCTTCACCAGCACCATGCCGAGACCCTCGATGAGCACGATGGCCTCGATGACGTAGGCCGGCGCGAACGCGGAGCCACTGAATCGGGAAAGACGCTCGGGCACCCGCGGGTGGTTGAGCTGCCGGATCACGATCAGCGTGACGATGCCGACCACCGTGCCGATACCCAGGAGCTCGTCCAGCAGGTGGTACACGGCGAGATTGCCGATGATCGGCCAGTGGAACTCCGGATCGAAGGTCTGGCCGTATGCCTCGAAGAACAGGATCATGCCGGCCAGGAAGCCGATCATCACCAGCCAGTGGGCCCAGCCGACAGTGCGGAACTTGTTCATCCGCGTATGCGCGAGGAACTCCACCAGCATCTGCTTCAACCGCGGGAAGAAGGGCTTCCAGCGGTCGGGTGCGGGCTGGCCGACCATGATGGCGCGCACGATATTGCGGACGCCGCCGAAGAACGACGCCCAACACAGCAGGCTGAGCGCCGCTCCCAAAGTGCCCAGCGTCACTGTCAGGGCATTCATGTCGCGACCTTTCTTTCGAGGCAACACGAGGTGCGAGGAACGATGAGTAACCTCGTCCGGGTCGTATCGTAACCGCCAGTAAGTTACTCGCCGGTAACTACCGGTGTCCAGTGTACGATCGCCGGCGCGCTGCCGGCCCATCTGCCTGGGCTTTCCCGCATAAATCGGGCCGTGATCAATGTCACTGCATTCAGTTGGCTGCCCATAACTGTTCGGGCTGATGAACACCGTAAAGGGCCTGCTGTCGGCCACCACGCTAAGGCCAGGCTTACTCGGTCCGATTCTTACGTTTGGGACACGAATCTCGCCTTTTGCCAACACATTCGATTACGCTCAGCGCGATCTATCAGGAAGCGTGACATCTCACAACGCTCGGGGAGGAAAACGGGTCCGGTCTACATCGGCCCCCTCGCGGAGAGTCGTCACGCCCCACACCCGATTGGAATTGGATGAATCTCCCTAGATCTACTGTGGTCGCAGCACTGGTCACAGGTTCACTCGCCATGGGTTTCGGTACGGCACACGCCGACCCGGCAGCCGAAGCACCGACCCCGATCAACTACTCCGTTCAGCTCTTGGAGAAGACGGTCGTCACCACACTGCAGGGGGGCACCTTCGCCATTGCGGAGGAAGAGGTGGCACCAATCTCGGCCGAGCCGGGCGCGGTACCTGAAAAAGAGCAGTTCGTCCAGGTCAAGGACAAGAGCGGCGCAGTCGTTATGTCCTGGCCGGTCGCTCTCGGTGTGGAGGGCACCGAGATTCCGGTCAAGCCGGTGCTGAAGCACGACGACACGGTGCTGGAGCTGACCCCGGAGAAGACCGACGTTCGGACAGCGCAGCCGGTTCAGGCGGTGAACCTGACCGCCAAGCCCATCGCCTCGCCGATCGAGAACCAGATGGCGATGAACGAGTTCTCCACACAGTTCTCCATCGCGACCGCTGTCGGCGGCTTCGTCGGCACGGCCGCCGGTGTCGTGGTCGGCGGTGTCGTCGGATGCATCCTCGGACTCCCGCTGCTGGCTGTCGGCTGCATTCCGGCCGCTATCGCCGGTGCGGGAATCGGCGGGATCCTCGGGACGATCGCCGTGGGTGGCCCGGCGGTCGGCATCGCGGCCATGGACCTGGTCCAGACCCTGCAAGCCGCTCCCGGCCAGAGCAAATGGGCCAACGGCGGTAAACCGCCGGGGGAGAAGTAACAACAACCCGTAGACGAAGGGCCGGCAGCATTACGCTGCCGGCCCTTCGCATGCTCTATGTCCGTTCGGATGCTCCCCGCGACTTTGCTGCGCCGAGTGGGGGCGCTGCCCGGTGCCGCCCATGCATGCGGGGCGTGCGGCACGGTAGCGGCGGTTCGCAGGTGGGACTTCGTGGTCAGTAGTTCCGGCGGGAGTAATCCGGTCGCCGATATACGACGAGGCCGACAGCATTTCTGCTGTCGGCCTCGTCGCGCTCCTGCCCTGTGCCGGATCCGGCACGGTCCTAGCTCGTGCGGATACGCAAGCCCGGGTTGTCGGAGAGCACCACGCTCACCGGCTGGGCGAACAACTGCGGGGCGTTACCGGTGAGCACGCCCAGGATGTTCGGGATTTCGCAGATCGGGTAGTCGGCCACCGAGGAAGCGCTGGAGATACCCAGGGCCAGGCGTCCGGTGACGATCGGGCCGCCGCTGTCACCCGGCAGGGCGCAGATATTGGCGGAGAAGCTCTGGGTGAGCTGGCGATCGCCGACCTGGACCGTCTGATCGACGGCATTCACCACACCGCAGCTGAATCCGGTTCGCGAACCCGACTTGCAGACGGGCGCGCCGACCACCGGGGTGGCCACACCTTCGATCGGAACCGGAGCGGCCGAGGGAACCTTGACCTGGTTGTTCTCGAAGCGGCCCGCGGCGCCGTCCTCGATATCGAGGATCGAGTAGTCCTGGTTGCCGAGCACCGATTTCTGGAAGGTGGCGATCTTCGGGCCCACCCGGTTACCGCCGAGGGATTCGTGCACGGTGGCGGCGCCGATATTGTCCAGGTCCGGATTGCAGTGTCCGGCAGTGACGTTCACGGTGTTACCGCCCGGGCCGATACCGTTGAAACCGAAGGAGCAGCGCAGCGAGCCGTCACCGGCCACGGAGGCGAAACCGTCGCCGCCACCCACGGGAGCTGCGGCGTCACCTTCGGCGATATCCGCGGCGGGCTGGGTCTCCGCGGCGACCGGCGGCGCCATGACGATGACCCGGGCCGGGTCGATGAAGTTCGGCATCGGTAGGCCGGCCTGGTCGACGCGCACCGCGATGCTGTTGTTGACGGTATCGATGACGACACCGCGGACGAGCGCGGAGACGGCAGCCGGCTGGCCGTCGAGCCAGCGCTCGAAGGCACTCTTCTCGCCCCGCAGGGTCTGCTCGCTCTTCGCGACATTGTGGACGACGAAACCTGTCGACTCCGCGGCCCCACGGGCTTCCTCGGTGCCGGGCCCGGGAGCCAGAGCGACCACACCCTTGCCCTGTTCGTCGAGCCAGGCGCCCGCGAACACCTGCGGGAACTGCCGCTGCGCGGTGGTGGCGAAGGCGGCCACCTGCTGCGCCGTATCGGCGCGCTGCAGATACTGCTCGGGGGAGATGTGCAGATCGCGGTTCAGGGCCGCGACGAGGTCGGCGGGCAGGCCGATACCGGGGTCGGGGGCGGCCGAGGAGACCGCGGTGGGACCGAACAAGAGCACCGCGGCCGAGGCGGCCACCGCGGCCCGGTAGGTGCGGGTTCTGGACGGCGCCGTTCGCCGTTTACCTATGCGTGGCATGAGCATGCAGAGACTATATCGGGCTCATCCGGCAATCGGCCTGGTTCGTACGTTGATACCGCTGCCGAGGCCGCCGCCGGAGGTCGCGTTTATATCGTCGAGGATCGGCCGGATCGGGATACCCAGGGTGGCGGTGCCGCCGTATTGGGCCAGGGCGATATTGGCCTCGCCGCAGTCGGGGGCCTCGGCGGCATTCGAGCCGCTGGTGATCCCGAGCGCCAGGGTGCCGGTGACGATGGCGCCGCCGCTGTCACCGCCCAGGGTGCAGGCGGTACTGGCGAATCCGCGGATGGTCTTGGCTGTGCCCTCGGTGGTGAACAGCTGGGTCTCCACCCGGTCGGCGACGACGAATCCACAGGTGAAGGTGGATGACTGGCCGGATTTGCATACGGGCGCGCCGACCACCGGATCGGCGGTGCCGGTGACGGTCAGGGTGGTGCCGTTGGCGCCGCGCACCGACGGCTGATCCATACCGGAGCTGACGGCGCGCTCGTTCAATTGGATCACCGAATAATCGAGCGTTCCGGCGCCGCCCAATTCCGATTTCACGAAGGTGCCGAGCTGCGGGCTCGCCGGGATATTCCGGACATTCGGGCCGTATACGCCGGCCCGCTCATCGCCTTTGTCGAGATTCGGATTGCAATGACCGGCACTGATATTGAGGGCGTTTCCGGCGGAATCGACACTGTTGAAGCCGAACGAGCAGACATCGACGCTGCGCAGTTCGGCGTCGTCGAGCGGGCCGGGGGCGCTGATATAGGTATCGCCGCCCATGGGCCGGTGTTCGACGGGGCCGCCACCGTCCGGTGCGAGCACGACTTTGATGTTGGCGAGCAGGGTCGGCAGATTGAGCACATGCGCCAGCGGCGTATTCGCGACATTCACGACGAGCTGGCTGTTGAGGAAGTCGATGGCGATCGAATTGATCACCTGGGAGATATCCCGGGGCTGCCCGGCGACCCATTGATTCAGTTGTGTCAGAGAAGTTTCCAGGGCGGCGGCCGAAACCGGCGCCAGCCGGGTCTGGTATCCGTCGGCGCCGGCCGCCTGGGCCGCGTCGGGTGAGGTCACCGCGACCATCGGCTTCCCCTCGGGGGTCATCCACGCACCGGCGAAAACATCGGGACGTTGCGCGCGGAATTCGGCGGCGTAGCCCTGTAACTCCTGGGCGCGGGCCGACCGGTCCAGATATTCGGCCGGGGTCATATGCAGATCGCGGGACAGCGCTTGAACGAGTTCGGGCGGCAGATCCTCGGCTCTGAGCTGTTCCGGGGCGGGCGCCGCGGTCGCCGGAACCGCGCCGAACAGGGGAGTCAGGAGAACGGCAGAGCTGATGATGGCAGCTTTTACCGCGGCGCGACGCGCCACCGACTTGCGCATGGAGTCCCTTCGTCGGCACTGGGTGCCGGATAATCCGTGGCCACGGGATTGAATCCGTTGGCGCACAAGTTTGGTCGAGCTGACCGGGCTGCCGGGGTGGCCGGGAAAACACCGGTCAGGCGAACACTCTAAGGCACAAAACGCTATCTGGCTTCTTCTTGAGCGCCTTCTTTGGAGCCGGTGTCCGGAAGCTCCGGATCTTCCGTGCGGAACGGCACCGGGAACGGAAAGAACTCGAATCCGGGCCGTGCCCGAGTTGTCGTGGTTTGCTCGGTCGTGGTGGGTTCGGTGAGCGTCGGTCCGCTCGGTTCGGTGCTGGTGGGAGCCGAGTCCGTGGGCGGCACCGATTGGGTCGTGGTGGTAACCGGGGGCGGGGCTACGACGGAAGGCTCCGGGGTAGGAGTGGGCTCCGGCTCGTAGGTCGGTTCGGGGGCGTAGGTCGGCTCGGCGGGAGGCGGAGCGATCGGCTGCGGCGGTACGGGCGGCGGTGGGGCCACGGGGGTCTCGGTCACCGCGGTGGTGGACGGCACCGGGCCCGGTTCGGCGGCGCCGGTGCGCAGGAACGCGGTAACCCCCAGTGCGCCGATCACGAGACCCACCAGCGCGGCTGTGGCGACCAGCGTGGCCGTTCGCCGGGAGCCTTTCGGCTCCGACGCCGGGGCCGGGGTGCGGGGGGCTCCGCCTGTTGCTGCCGCGGTGGTGCCGGTGACGGGCGGACTCGTATCCGGGGTGCGCGGCTCGGCTGCCGGTAGGAGGCCCGCTGCCGCGCTACCCCCTAATCCGGCGGCCAGTACACCCAGGCTCGGGCCACCGTAGGTGGCCTCGGGGTCGGCGGCGGGATCTGCCTCGGAGTACGCCTCGGCGGTGGCCGGTGCGGGGTGTGTAGCGGCGGGGGTGACCGCGGAATACGCCTTGGCCGGGGTATCACCCGTGACCGGTTTCGGCATGACGATGGTGTCGAGGAAGGAGTTCTCGGCGGTGGTGGGGTCGGGTGGGGTGGCACCGGCGGGGGTCTCCAGTACGACGTCCAGGGCGGCGCGACCGGCGCATTCGGCGAAATATCGGCCGATCTCTTCCGCGCTGTGGCCGCCGCGCGGTGGCAGTTCGTTCTCACCGATCAGGGCGACCGAGCCGAGACCCAGGTAGTCGAGTGCGCCACGGAGTGCGAAGACCTGCGCGGCCGGCCAGTGACCGGGGTGGGTGGCGTAGAACTCGGCGGGTCCGTTGAGATGTTCGGCGGTCAGGTTGATCAGGCAGAACATCGCGGTGGCGAGTAGGTCTTCACCGCGGTAGGCCTCGCCGTCGTCCACCGGCACACCGGCCGGATCGCCTACGGCCGAGACGAAACCGGTGATCGTATGGCGGTAGCCGGGTGGGGCCGAGAGTCCGCCGAGCGCCGCGTCGCCGTCCTCGGACATATGCAGAATCGGCTCGCGGATGACGAAATGCGGATCCCCGTCATCGCTGACGATCGCCGCGGTGCACGCGTCCTCGGCGATGTGCAGGCCCACCCCAGTGGCCATCCTCGGATCCTCGCTTCGACTACCTCATCCACGCTACGGGTTCGCTCACGGCCGCACCCGGCGCGGCGCGCACGGTGACTGTGGGCGGAGCATTGACAATAGCTCCGATCGAGGGCCGATGTGGATCCGGGCGCGGCCGGGTAGCGGGTGCCGGGTGCGGTACGGCCGGGTCACGATGTCGTACCGCTCGCGTTTCCCGGGATGGCTCCGGGGAAGGATGGCAGCGGGGATCGGCGTACGAGCGGGAATAGTTCGCCGGGGCCGGTGGTTGAGCTGTTCGACAATGTTGAGCGGTATCGACTCAAGTTTGACTTGACGCCCCGTCCGGGGGCAGGCAGGATTGAGCCGACCACGCTCAGTATTGCTGGGACCGTGCTCCATGTCGTGTCCGGGGCTGGTCCGTGGCGCCTCCGGCGCAGCCGTATCGGTTGCGCCTGCGGCGCAGTGGGCAACAGCCCGTGGACACAAGCAGTCGAAAATGAGGAGGAAACACAAATGGCTCGTGCGGTCGGAATCGACCTCGGGACCACGAACTCGGTCGTCGCCGTTCTCGAAGGTGGTGAACCGGTCGTCGTCGCCAACTCCGAGGGTTCGCGCACCACGCCCTCCGTCGTCGCGTTCGCGAAGAACGGCGAGGTTCTGGTCGGCCAGCCGGCCAAGAACCAGGCGGTCACCAACGTCGACCGTACGATCCGCTCGGTCAAACGCCATATCGGCACCGACTGGACCGTGGAGCTCGACGACAAGAAGTACACCTCGCAGGAGATCAGCGCGCGCACGCTGATGAAGCTGAAGCGTGACGCCGAGTCCTACCTGGGCGAGGACATCACCGACGCGGTGATCACCGTTCCCGCCTACTTCGAGGACGCCCAGCGGCAGGCCACCAAGGAAGCCGGGCAGATCGCCGGCCTCAATGTGCTGCGCATCGTCAACGAGCCCACCGCCGCGGCCCTGGCCTACGGCCTGGACAAGGGCGACAAGGAACAGACCATCCTGGTCTTCGACCTCGGTGGCGGCACCTTCGACGTCTCGCTGCTGGAAATCGGCGAGGGCGTCGTCGAGGTCCGCGCCACCTCCGGTGACAACCACCTCGGTGGTGACGACTGGGACGAGCGCGTGGTGACCTGGCTGGTCGACAAGTTCAAGGCCAGTTCGGGTATCGACCTGACCAAGGACAAGATGGCCATGCAGCGGCTGCGTGAGGCCGCCGAGAAGGCCAAGATCGAGCTGAGCTCCTCGCAGAGCACCTCGATCAACCTGCCCTACATCACCGTCGACTCGGAGAAGAACCCGCTGTTCCTCGATGAGCAGCTGACCCGTTCGGAATTCCAGAAGATCACCTCGGACCTGCTCGACCGCACTCGCGCGCCGTTCCAGTCCGTGGTCAAGGACGCCGGGATCAAGGTCGCCGATATCGACCATGTCGTACTCGTCGGTGGCTCCACCCGTATGCCCGCGGTCTCCGAGCTGGTCAAGGAACTGACCGGTGGTAAGGAGCCCAACAAGGGCGTCAACCCGGACGAGGTCGTCGCCGTCGGCGCCGCCCTGCAGGCCGGTGTGCTCAAGGGCGAGGTCAAGGACGTCCTGCTGCTCGATGTGACCCCGCTGTCGCTGGGTATCGAGACCAAGGGCGGCGTGATGACCAACCTCATCGAGCGCAACACCACCATCCCGACCAAGCGTTCGGAAACCTTCACCACGGCCAACGACAACCAGCCGTCGGTGCAGATCCAGGTGTTCCAGGGTGAGCGCGAGATCGCCGCGCACAACAAACTGCTCGGCTCCTTCGAGCTGACCGGTATCCCGCCGGCGCCGCGCGGTGTGCCACAGATCGAGGTCACCTTCGATATCGACGCCAACGGCATCGTCCACGTGACCGCGAAGGACAAGGGCACCGGTAAAGAGAACACGATCAAGATCCAGGACGGCTCCGGCCTGTCCAAGGAAGAGATCGACCGGATGGTCAAGGACGCCGAGGCGCATGCCGCCGAGGACAAGGCGCGTCGCGAGGAGGCGGAGACCCGCAACCAGGCCGAATCGCTGGTTCACCAGACCGAGAAGTTCATCGCCGACAACGAGGACAAGGTCCCGGCGGATGTGAAGTCCAAGGTCGAGGCCGCCATCGCGGAGGCCAACGAGGCGCTCAAGGGCACCGATACCGCCGCGGTGAAGGCCGCGGTGGAGAAGCTGGCCACCGAATCGCAGGCGCTGGGTCAGGCGATCTACGAGTCGTCTCAGGCGTCCGAGGGTGCGGCCGCGGGTGACGGTGCCGCGGGCGGTGCCGGCGACGACGACCAGGTCGTCGACGCCGAGGTCGTGGACGAGCCGGTCGACACGGAGAAGAAGTGACGAACGCCGACAACAATTCCGAGGAACCGATCAGCTTCGTCGACAAGCGCAAGATCGATCCGGAGACCGGCGAAGTTCGCGAGCCGGCCGGAGCGGCAGATGATGCCGCTCCGGCCGGGGCCGAGACTCTCACGGAATCCGGTGAGCCGGTGGCCCCGGGTGCACCACAGTCCGGCCAGGACGGTGCGGGTGCGGACACAGCGGCCGCCGAAGCCGCGGTGGTACCCGACGCCGCGGCCGAACTCGCCGAGCGCACCGCCGATCTGCAACGGCTGACGGCGGAGTACACCAACTACCGGCGCCGGGTCGAACGCGATCGCAAGACCGCCATCGACACCGCGAAGGCCGGGGTCGTCACCGAACTCCTGGGCGTGCTGGACGATCTGGACCGCGCCCGGGCACATGGTGATCTGGAATCCGGGCCGTTGCGTTCGGTGGCCGACAAGCTGATCGAGGCATTACGCAAACAGGGGCTCGAGGAATTCGGGTCCGAGGGCGAACCTTTCGACCCGAATCTGCACGAGGCGGTTCAGCACGAAGGCGCCGGGCACGATCCGGTGATCGGCGTGGTGATGCGCAAGGGTTACCGGTTCGGTGAGCGGGTGCTGCGGCATGCGCTGGTCGGGGTAACCGACGGCGTGGGCGATACCGCCTCCGGTCCGGATGCCGCTGCCGCGGCGGATACCGCTGCAGCGGAGGCATCGGATGTGGATGCCGGATCGAAGAATTAGCGATTCCATCGCGCGGCGACGCGTAATAGATTCCACAGCGCGGCGTCGCGAAAAAATGGAGAGAGGAGGAGATGCCCGGTGAGCCAGCGGGAGTGGATCGAAAAGGACTTCTACAAGGAGCTGGGTGTCTCCTCCGGCGCCTCCACCGACGAGATCAAGAAGGCGTATCGCAAACTCGCCCGTGATCTGCACCCGGACGCCAATCCGGGCGACGCCAAGGCCGAGGAACGGTTCAAGGCCGTCAGTGAGGCCCATACCGTGCTGTCGGATCCGGCCAAACGCGCCGAATACGACGAGACCCGCCGCCTCTTCGCGGGCGGCGGGTACGGCCGGGGCGGCGGTTTCACCCCGGGCGCCGGCGGTGGATTCACCCAGGGTTTCGATATGGGCGATATCTTCGGCCAGGCGGGCGCCGCCGACGGTGGCCTGGGCGATCTGTTCGGTGGCCTGTTCAACCGCGGCGGTGGCGGCACCCGCACCAGCCGGCCCCGTCGCGGTTCGGATGTGGAGGCGGAGACGACTCTCGGGTTCCGTGAGGCCGCCCGCGGTGTCACGGTGCCGCTGCATCTGACCAGCCCGTCGCCGTGCACCACCTGCCACGGCAGCGGCGCGAAACCGGGCACCAGCCCTCGGGTGTGCCCGATCTGTAACGGCAGCGGTGTGGTGAGCCGGAATCAGGGCGCGTTCGGATTCAGCGAGCCGTGCGACGACTGCCGCGGGACCGGTTCGATCATCGACGATCCGTGCGTGGACTGTCACGGCAGCGGTGTCCAGAATCGCACCCGCTCCATCAACGTCCGGATCCCGCCGGGTATCGCGGACGGTCAGCGGATCAGGCTGGCCGGTCAGGGCGAGGCCGGGCTGCGGGGTGCGCCCTCGGGCGACCTGTTCGTCACGGTGCGGGTGAGTCAGGACAAGGTCTTCGGCCGGGCCGGCGATGACCTCACCCTGGCCCTACCGGTCAGTTACAGTGAACTGGTGCTCGGCACGACCGTATCGGTGCCCACTTTGGAGGGCCGGGTCGGCGTGAAGGTGCCACCGGGCACCGCGGACGGCCGCACCCTGCGGGTGCGCGGTCGCGGGGTTCCCAAACGTGGTGGCGGAGCCGGTGATCTGCTGGTCACCGTGAAGGTCGCCGTGCCGCCGAAGCTGGACGACGATGCCGTGGCCGCGCTGCGCGCGCTGCAGGAGGCGGAGAAGGCCAGCGGCTTCGATCCGAGAGCTGGATGGGCAGGTGCGTGATGTCCGCTGATCCGAAACGGACACCCGAGGGTGGTTCGGCGCGTCCGGCGTCCCGACCGATGGGCCCGGACGCGGCAGCGGAGCGTAACCACGCAGGGCCCCGTGAAGGTCGCCAATCGAGCACCGAATATTTCGTGATCTCGGTAGCCGCCCAGCTGGCCGGTATGCACGCGCAGACCCTGCGCACCTACGACCGGCTGGGCCTGGTGACTCCCCAGCGCACCTCGGGCGGCGGCCGGCGCTATTCGGAACGGGACGTCGAGCTGCTGCGCGAAGTGCAGCGGCTGTCCCAGGACGAGGGCGTCAACCTGGCCGGTATCAAACGGATCATCGAACTCACCAACCAGGTCACCGAACTCCACCAGCGCGTTATGGAACTGACCGCGGAGCTGGAACGACAGCGGTCCCGGCCGGACTACCGACCGGAACTGCTCCCCGCACAACGCAATACCGCCCTGGTCGTCTGGCAACCCCGCCACCGCCGCCGCTGAGTGCGCCTCACGCCCCTTCGAACTGGATCCGTTCCGCCGGCGTCCCCGCATCCAGCAACCGTTCCACCGTGGACCGCGTCATCGCCGGTGACCCGCATACCAGCACCTGGTGCCGGTCGAACGATCCGTAGGACCCCACCACTTCGGCGAGAGTGCCCTCGATCAGGTCTTCCTCGTCGAAACCTATATCCACCCGGTGGCTTTCGTGCCACTTGTCCGGCCAGGACGGATCGTCGAGACGCTCCACCACCGGCACCACCGTGAGCCACGGCAGGTCCGCCGCCAGTAGAACCAGCATGTCCGCCGCATACAGGTCCCGTGGCGAGAACCCCCCGAAGAAAAGGTAGGTCGTCGGCGGGTATTCGTGCCGCGCGAGTTCCAGGATCTGTGACCGCAGCGGAGCGAGTCCCGTACCACCGGCGATCATCACCACTTCGTCGCCGTCGGGATCCACGCTGAACATGCCTTGCGGGGCAGCCAGTTTCCATTGATCACCGGCGACGGTGTCGGCCACGATCCCGGCACTGCACCAGCCGCCGGCCACCGTGCGGATATGGAACTCCAGTTTCCCGTCCAGGGAGGGCGGCAGTGCCGGGGAGAAGCGGCGCCGCATTCCCGGGAACTGCGGGACCTCGACCTCCACCGATTGTCCCGCCGTGAACGGCACATATTCGCCGATCAGCCGGACCACCGCCAGATCGTGGCGTAGACGGTGGTGTTCGACAACGTTCGCTCGCCACTGTTCGGGGCGGGCGGAATGGTCCCGGGAGATGCGGGGGTCGCTGGTCATACCTCTCGAATCTGACAGGCCGGGCCGGGTTTTCGCCGCCCGGTGCGCAATGGGGTGTCTACCGGATCAGACCGGATCGGTGCTGATGATCTCCTCCGGGGTGCCGACCGCGAGTAGTGCGCGCCGGGTGTCGGCGATCATCTTCGCCGAGCCGGCGATCTGGATCTGCCGATCTTCCCACGCGCCGAAACTCGCCACCACGGCGCCGAGGTTTCCGACCAGGCGGCGATGCATGCCGTAGGGCGCGTCCTCGGTGGGATGCGGGTACCACCAGGGGTTGGTCTTGTGTTCGCAGACCGGGACGATGGTGAGCCACGGGTTGCTCTGCGAGAGCTGCCACATATTGTCGACGTCGTAGAGATCGCACGGGTAGACCCCGCCGATGAAGAAGTGCACCCGCGGGTTGATCCCGCGGCGGCCCATTTCGATCAGCTGGGCACGCAGCGGCGCGACACCCGTGCCCGAGCCGATCATCAGTACATCGCGGCCGCTTTCCGGGTCCACCTGCAGGCCGCCGAGCGGTCCGCCGATGAGCCAGCGGTCCCCGACCTTCGTCTCGTTGACGATCGCGGGGCTCACCCAGCCGCTGTGGACCTTGCGGACGTGGAATTCGATCTCGCCGTAGGGGTTGGACGGGATGGCCGGGGAGAGATAGCGCCACATCCGTGGCCGCTGCGGCACCGATACGGGTACGTATTGGCCGGCTACGTAGGGGATCGGGTCATCGGACTGCAAACGGACGATAGCGAGGTCGTCGAGGACGTGGCGGTGCCCGACAACGGTGGCTTCCCAGTAGGGCGGGGAATCGTCGGAGTTGGCGCCTATCGCCATGGCGGCGGATATGAGCAGGCAGACATCGCGCCATCCTTCGGCGAGTTCCCTGGTCCAGTTCGGGCCGTTGTAGGTTCCGAAGGCGGCGTACAACGCGGGACCGGCTTGGTCGTAGTGCTCGGCCTCGACCCCGTATTTGCGATGGTCGCGCGCGAGTTGTTCGAGGAACTTCTGCGCGCGGTCCCAGTCCTCGAGGTGATCCAGCATGTACTGGATCGCGGTGGCGATCCGTTTCGGCTGCATATCCATGGCAGGCGGGAACAACTCCCGCAGCCGCGGATTCTCGGCGAACAGGTGACCATAAAAGGCGCTGACCAACCGCTCGATTCCGTGCGGTGCGTCCAGCACCGACTGGAAATTGGCGCGGACCAGTGCTGCCGAACGCGCATCCACGGTGTGGAGCTTCCTTTCGCTGATGTCTGCCCCGGACATAGCCGTTACCGGCGGTCCTTCGTCCGACCAGTATCCCCGAAAATCGTGATGATGGTGTATGTGAAATACGAATACGGGGTTTGACCGATCTTGTTCGCGGGTAACGACGCGGCGGTGTGAGCTCGGTGCCAGCACTTTTCCGGCAACCCTCCGGTAGGAGGCCTGCCGGGAAAATATCCAAACTTGAGCGGAACAGACTCAACCTTTCGGACGTTGAACTCAGCAGGACGGCACGAGTCCCCGGATCGGGTGCGGCTGCCGGAGCAGATAACGACTAGCAGGAAGGTGCTTCGTGGACTCGTTCAACCCCACCACCAAGACCCAGGCCGCCTTGACCGCCGCATTGCAGGCAGCGTCCACGGCCGGTAACCCGGAGATCCGTCCGGCGCATCTGCTGGTGGCCTTGCTGGACCAGACCGACGGGATCGCCGGGCCGCTGCTGAAGGCGGTCGGCACCGATCCCGCGACCGTGCGCCGCGAAGCCCAGGACATAGTCGATCGGCTGCCACGGGCCACCGGTGCCACCACCGCTCCGCAGCTCGGCCGGGAAGCGCTCGCCGCGATCACCTCGGCCCAGCAGCTGGCCACCGAACTCGGCGACGAATACGTCTCCACCGAACACGTGATGGTCGGACTGGCGGGCGGCGATACCGATGTGACCATGCTGCTCGAGAAGTACGGCGCGACAGCGGCAGCGCTGCGTGAAGCCTTCACCACCGTGCGGGGAAACACCCGGGTCAGCAGCCCCGACCCGGAGGGTAGCTATCAGGCGCTGGAGAAGTACTCCACCGATCTCACCGATGCCGCGCGCTCCGGCAAGCTCGATCCGGTGATCGGCCGCGATACCGAGATCCGCCGGGTGGTGCAGGTGCTGTCCCGGCGCACCAAGAACAATCCGGTTCTCATCGGTGAACCGGGCGTCGGCAAAACCGCCATCGTCGAAGGACTGGCCCAGCGCATCATCGCCGGTGACGTACCGGAATCGCTGCGCGGGAAATCCGTGGTCTCACTCGATCTGGGCGCGATGGTCGCGGGCGCGAAATATCGCGGCGAATTCGAGGAGCGGCTCAAGGCGGTCCTCGAGGAGATCAAGTCCAGCGCCGGGCAGATCATCACTTTCATCGACGAACTGCACACCATCGTGGGCGCCGGAGCGACCGGCGAATCGGCGATGGACGCCGGCAATATGATCAAGCCGATGCTGGCTCGTGGCGAACTGCGGCTCGTCGGCGCCACCACGCTCGAGGAATACCGGCAGCACATCGAGAAGGACGCGGCGCTGGAACGTCGTTTCCAGCAGGTGCTGGTCGGTGAACCCACGGTGGGTGACACGGTGGGCATCCTGCGCGGGATCAAGGAACGCTACGAGGTGCACCACGGTGTGCGCATCACCGATTCCGCGCTGGTTGCCGCGGCCACGCTGTCCGACCGCTACATCACCTCCAGGTTCCTGCCCGACAAGGCGATCGACCTCGTCGACGAATCGGCCTCGCGGTTGCGCATGGAGATCGATTCGCGGCCGGTGGAGATAGACGAAGTGGAACGCGCGGTGCGCCGGCTCGAGATCGAAGAGGTCGCGCTGGCCAAGGAGACCGACGAAGCGTCCAAACAGCGGCTGGAGAAACTGCGCGCCGAACTGGCCGACGGCAGGGAGAAGCTCAATCAGCTCACCACCCGCTGGCAGAACGAGAAAACAGCGATCGACCAGGTCCGGGTGCTGAAGGAACAGCTCGAAGGACTGCGCGGTGAATCCGAACGCGCGGAACGCGACGGTGATCTGGGCAAGGCCGCCGAGCTGCGGTACGGCCGGATTCCGGAGCTGGAGAAGCAGCTCGCGGACGCCGAAGTGGCGTCCGGGGCGGCATCCGACGGTGAGGTCATGCTCAAGGAAGAGGTCGGGCCGGACGATATCGCCGAGGTGATCTCGGCGTGGACCGGTATTCCGGTCGGCCGCCTACTCGAAGGCGAGACCGAGAAGCTGCTGCGGATGGAGTCCGAGCTCGGGCGGCGGGTGGTCGGGCAGACCGACGCGGTCGAGGCCGTATCCGACGCGGTGCGGCGGGCACGCGCCGGGGTCGCGGATCCCAACCGGCCCACCGGCTCGTTCATGTTCGTGGGACCCACCGGCGTGGGTAAGACCGAGCTGGCCAAGGCGCTCGCCGACTTCCTGTTCGACGACGAACGCGCCATGGTCCGCATCGATATGAGCGAATACAGCGAGAAACACGCGGTGGCCCGGCTGGTGGGTGCGCCGCCCGGATACGTCGGCTACGACCAGGGCGGCCAGCTCACCGAGGCGGTGCGGCGCAGGCCCTACACGGTGGTGCTGTTCGACGAGATCGAGAAAGCGCATCCGGATGTTTTCGATATCTTGCTCGCGGTGCTCGACGAGGGCCGCCTCACCGACGGCCAGGGACGCACGGTGGACTTCCGCAACACCATCTTGATCCTCACCTCGAACCTCGGGGCCGGCGGTGACCAGGAATTCGTGATGAACACGGTGCGCTCGGCGTTCAAACCGGAATTCCTCAACCGGCTCGACGATGTGGTGATGTTCCGGGCGCTGGACGAAGACCAGCTCGCCTATGTCGTGGATATCCAGCTCGACCAGCTGCAGCGGCGGCTCGCGCAGCGGCGGCTCGAGCTCGAGGTCAGCGATTCGGCGCGTTTCTGGCTGGCCGTACGCGGATACGACCCGGTGTACGGCGCGCGTCCGCTGCGCCGGCTCATCCAGCAGTCGATCGGCGATACGCTCGCCAAGGAACTACTGGCCGGCAAGATCACCGACGGCGATACCGTCGCGGTGGGCGTGAGCCCTGATGGTGACGGTCTCATCGTGGGACGGAGCCTGCGCGACGCCGCGACCGCGGACGGGCAGGTGTCGTAGGGATCCGGCTCGGCGGTTCCGGGGTGCGACCGGTGCCGCCGAGGCCCGGGCCCGCTGGTGTCGTGGGTGCCGGGTCTGCATGTCGACGCGCCGGGCCGCGGAGATGGCGGAGGTTAGTCTGGGTGTTATGACCAACCCGAACGATCCCTGGGCAAGGCGGCCGGACGATGATCCGACCCAGCGCCTGGGTCAGCCGGGAGAATCGGCGACCGAGAAAATACCCAGCGGCGATATGCCCGGGTATGTGGAGCCGACGACGGCCTACCCGGGAACAGATCCCTACGGCGGGTGGGGGCCGGGTCCGAACCCCACCCGGGAAATGCCGACCTACGACAGTTACGCCTACGGCGCCCAGGGCGGTATGCCCGGACCGGGCCCGCAGGACCCGTACGGTCGGGCCGGTGGCGCGCTCCCGCCGGGGCCACCCGGGGAACCGCCGCGGCGGCCGTCTAACAAGAACGGTATCTGGCTGGGGGTCGGGCTGGCCGCGATCGTGCTGATCGCCCTGGCGGCCGTGGGGGCCGGAATGATGTTCGGCGGCGGAGGTGACTCGCAGAACACCGCCGGCGACAGTGCGACCACCAGTCGCCCTCTCGGCCGCGAAATCCCCATGGAACCAGAGGAATCGGCTCCGGCGCTGCCGAGTCTCCCGGGGATGCCCGATTCGGGCAGCCCGGACGACCCGAACGCGGGCGGCACCACCATGGGCACCATCAGCTCCAATACGGCTGGGACACTGACCCTCAGCACCCTCACGGGTGAGCAGGTCACGGTGCACACCACCCCGTCCACCCAGGTGATCTCGCTGTCCGGGACCACGGTCGACGCGCTGCCGGCCGGGGATCTGGTGATCGTGCAGGGGCAGCAGGCTCCGGACAAATCCATCCAGGCCGACGTGATCATCAGTACCGCCCTCGACGGAGGCGGGCGATGAGAAAACCGCGGCGCGCAGTGTGGGTGCCCGGCATTCCGCCGGGCGGGTGGATAGGCTAGGCGACGATGACGGCAATGTGGTTCGGGCTGGCGGCAATCACCCTCGCGGGTGCGATAGTGCTGCTCTACTTCGACCGGCGCCAGCGACAGCGGACCGGTCACGCGCGCCAGGTGTGGGCGAAAGCCCAGGGATACACCTATGTGTCGGTGGAACCGGCGCTCGCTTCGACCTGGCGGCGCGGTGCGCTGGCCAAGCTCGGGTACCTCACCGCGGTCGATGTGGTCACCGGTATCCGCAAGGGCGAGAAGTTCGTCCTGCTCGATCTGGAGGATTCCGCGACCCTGGTCGCGGTGCGCCGCCAGATCGGGTCGGATATCGACGTCGATATGCGGGTCAAGACGATGAATCCGCCCAAAGACGCCGATCTGGAACTACTCGGCGCCATCGGGGACCGGGTCGTGTTCGCGACCAACCCGGAGATCGCGCGGCATGCCGTCGATCAGCGGATGGTCGCGTTCATCGAATCCCTGGCCGATACGGTGCAGATGCTGTGGAGCGAGGGTAATTGGACCCTCGGCATGCTGCCGGTCGGTACGACCGCCAAGGATTGGGAGACCGGTATCGACGCCGTGCTGCGGTTGTCCGGTCTGCTGCATGTCCTCCCGCCGGTGAGCGAAACCCGTAACGACGAACCCGATCCCGGTGGTACGCATCCGCGCGCGCGGATCCGTTCGGCGGAATACGACGAGGACGATCGGGACGACCCGGACGACGGCTACGGCGAATTCGACGACTACGACGACGACAGCGACGGTGCCTACGGTCACCCCGGGCCGAATGTCCGCTACCGCGATGTTCCGGACGAACGGGATCCCGGCGACGACG
Source organism: Nocardia sp. NPDC019395 (assembly GCF_040632335.1). Taxonomy (NCBI): domain Bacteria; kingdom Bacillati; phylum Actinomycetota; class Actinomycetes; order Mycobacteriales; family Nocardiaceae; genus Nocardia; species Nocardia sp. NPDC019395. The sequence goes on along the minus strand of NZ_JBEYBT010000014.1, from coordinate 97,045 downwards.
TCCCGCCGCGCCGCCCGAGCCTGGCCGTGGTGCCCGATGCCCGGCCGATGAATCGTTCTCCGCGACCCGAACCTGCGGGCACCCGATCGGGCGGGGAAATGGAGCGCGATACCGGCGCCCGCCCGGATCGCCGCGAATCCACCGCCGACGACGAGCAGGCGCCGCGTCTGCCCGGCGGGCCCTTCCACCCGGGTTTCCGCCCTTATCAGGGCCCCGTCCCGCAGTAGGTCCGCGCACCAGGTCCGACCTGCGGTAACCGCCGTGGAGGCGTCGCCGTATCCTGCTCGGAGGGCGCCGCAGCGTGCGCCGGAACCTACTTGCCGCGACTCGCCTCCACGGGCGGAAGGACACCGATGATCGACCAGGCAGCGACCGACCGGGATACCTTGGCCGGGCTGGTGCGCGATTTAGCAGTCGTGCACGGCCAGGTGACACTGTCCTCGGGCAAGGAGGCCGACTATTACGTCGACCTGCGGCGCGCGACCCTGCATCACCTGGCCGGACCGCTGATCGGCAAACTGCTGCGGGAACTGGTCGCGGATTGGGAATTCGACGCGGTCGGCGGGCTCACCATGGGTGCCGATCCGGTCGCGCTGGCCGTGATGCACGCGCCGGGCCGTCCGATCGATGCCTTCGTGGTGCGCAAGGCCGCGAAAACGCACGGCATGCAGCGGCAGATCGAGGGCCCCGATGTGGTGGGCAAACGGGTACTCGTCGTCGAGGACACCACCACTACCGGCAACTCCCCGCTGACCGCGGTCCGCGCGCTGCGCGATGTGGGCGCGACGGTGGTCGGGGTGGCCACCGTGGTCGACCGGGAAACCGGAGCGGATCGCGTGATCGCCGACGAAGGGCTGCCGTACCGCTCCATACTCGGTCTGAAGGATCTGGCGCTGAGCTGAACGACGACGGGCTGTTCAACGGTCTGCCGGGCTCCGTTAGCCTGTGAATCCGTCAGAACTGTGAATGAAGGGTCGTGAGCGTCGTGGTGAGCATCGCCGGTAAAAAAGGGCACGACAATGTCGCGATGCTCGGGATCGGTGCCTACCGGCCGCAGCGCGTGGTCAGCAACGACGAGGTGTGCCAGGTGCTGGACTCCTCGGACGAGTGGATCTTCGAACGCAGCGGTATCCGTAACCGGCGCTGGATCAGCGGCGACGAATCACTGCGGTCGATCTCGGTGGCCGCGGGTGGGCGGGCGTTGCGTAACAGCGGGGTGGATCCGTCGAAAATCGGCGCACTCATCCTCGCCACCTCCAGCTGGCCGATGCTGACCCCGCACGGTGCCCCCATCGTCGCCAGCGACCTCGGGATGAACGGTATCCCCGCCTTCGATCTGACCTCCGGCTGTGGTGGATTCGGGTACGGACTCGGTGTCGCCGCCGATATGATCCGGGCCGGTTCCGCGGAATATGTGCTGCTCATCGGTGCCGAGACGATGACCATCGGGATCGATCCCACCGATCGGGGTACGGCGTTCATCTTCGGTGACGGTGCCGGTGCGGTGGTGCTCGGACCGAGCGAGGAGAACGGTATCTCGCCGACGGTCTGGGGCAGCGACGGCGAGAATGCCGCCGCGATCAAACAGGACGTCAACTTCATCGACTATATGCAGCGAGCGCAGGATCTGCAGGGCACCGATCCCGAGGTGGAGCCGGTGGGCCGGATGGCGTTGCGGATGGAGGGCCCCCGGGTTTTCCGCTGGGCCGCCGTTACGCTGCCGCGGGCGTTGTCCACGGCGCTGGATGTGGCCGGGGTGTCGAAGGACGATATCGAGGTCTTCATCCCGCACCAGGCCAACGCCCGGATCAACGAGCTGATGAAGAAGAATCTCGGTCTGGCCGAAGATATCCCGATGGCGGGCGATATCGAGAACACCGGAAACACCTCCGCGGCATCGATTCCGCTGGCGATGGAGGAAATGCTGGCGACCGGTAAAGCCAAGGGCGGCCAGTTGGCGCTGCTGCTCGGATTCGGCGCCGGGCTCAGTTACGCCGGCCAGGTAGTGACTCTGCCGCCCGCGCCCGCCGAGGCGAGTCTGTAGCGATGCGCCCTTTCCGCGCGGGGTTCCTGGCCGCGACGGCGGTCACCGTGCTGGGCGCGCTGACCGGCCGGCAGCGGCTGCAATGGGCAGCGAAACCGCTGATGATGCCCTTGCTGGCGGCGGATATCGCAACCAGCCCAGCGGATATCGCACCGCTGGACCGGACGCTGCTGCTGGGTTCGCTCGGCGCCGCCACTATCGGTGATGTGCTCCTGATCGAGCCCGACGACGATCGCCGGCTCGTCGCGGGCGCCTCGTCGTTCGCGGTGATGCAGACCGGATACGCGGCGCTGTGGTGGCGTCAGGGTGCGCGGCCGCGCGCGGGTGCCGCCGTTCCGCGGGTGCTGGCCTGGGCGGGCGCCGTGGCGTTACTGCGCGCGAAGGCACCCGCGCTGGCCGTACCGTTGGGCGCCTACGGCGCGACGCTGGGTGGGGCGGCCGTGCTGGCCTCCGATCCGGCGCTGGCTCCCGACGCGGAAAGTCTTGCGGGACTGAATCTTCCGAACGCGGATCCGTACAGCAGGCTCGGTATCGGCGCGTTGTTGTTCACAGTTTCCGATGGGCTCATCGTGGCCCGGCGCCTGTTCGCCCGCGGGCAGCGGTCACGACAGGTGATCGAGGCGATCATTCTGGCGACCTACGGTGGCGCGCAGTTCCTGCTCGCCGATCCGGGGGCGCACGCCGGACGTTGAGTCGGTTCGCCCGGATTTCCGTTCGTGCGGATTCGCCCGCGGAGGTTACTATCCACGCATGAGCTACCCCACGCCGCCGCCCGGGTACGGCTATCCCGGCTACGGTCCGCCGCAGGACCATCCGCAAGCCACCACGATTCTGGTCCTCGGGATCGTCTCGCTGTTCTGTGCGCTGTGTGGGCCGTTCGCTTGGGTCATGGGTAAGAAGGCGCTCAACGAGATCGACGCCTCCGGCGGTGCGGTCGGCGGCCGCAGCAATGTGATGGTCGGTTATGTGCTCGGCATCATCACTTCGGTCCTGATGATCCTCTACGTGATCGCGCTGATCTTCTTCATCGTCATCGCGGTGGTCGGCGCATCGGCCTGATATCGGTCGGTCCCGGTCGGGAGTGGCCGGGGCCGCGGGTGCTCACCAGGCCGTGGTCAGATCCGCGTGCTGCCGGATCCAGGTGTGCATGGCGATACCCGCCGCCACCCCGGCGTTGATACTGCGAGTGGAACCGAACTGGGCGATGGATACGGTGAGTACCGCGGCGTCGCGGGCGCCGTCGCTCACCCCGGGCCCCTCCTGACCGAACAGCAGCAGGCAGTTCCGCGGTAATCGCACTGTTTCCAGCGGAACCGAGCCCGGTACGTTGTCCACCGCGACCACACTCAGGTCCTCGGCGGTGGTGAATTCCAGCAGCGCCTCGATATCGGGGTGATGAGTGATGTGCTGGTACCGGTCGGTGACCATGGCGCCGCGGCGATTCCAGCGGCGGCGGCCGACGATATGGACCCTGCCTGCGGCGAATGCGTTGGCCGTCCGAACCACGGTGCCGATATTCGCGTCGTGACCGAAGTTCTCGATCGCTATGTGGAATGGGTGCCGGCGCCGGTCGATATCGGCGACGATCGCTTCCCGGGTCCAGTAGCGGTAGGCGTCCACCACATTGCGGCGATCTCCGTCCGCGAGCAGGTCCGGGTCGAGCCGGTCGTCCTCCGGCGGCGGTTCGGCGTGTTCCGCGGCCCACGGACCGACTCCGTTCGGGTGTTCGCCCCATTCGGTGGGGCCCGGGCCGGTGCCGGTGGCGTTCCCGGCGTGTTCGCCGTCGGTGTCGCCGTGGTGCCCTGCGTTCGGCTCCGGTGCCGGCGCAACCGCCGCGGTCGCTCCGGATGCCCGCTCCGGGCGCCGGGAGGGGTCGGAGTCGGCGGATGGCCGTGCGTTCGTCACGGCACGATCGTAGTGCGGGGCCGGGTCACGGTCGCCGTTCGGTCCGGTCCGCTCGAAAGTGCCTGTGCCGATGCGAATCTCTGCCCGGCCATGAATTCGGGCCGAAGGCACGCGCGGAGCGGCTCCGATTTGTTAACCCGGCTTGACATAGCAATAGGACATTGCTCCCCGCTCTGTCCGGCAGTGATTCACTCCGAATCCGACACAGGAGACGGAAAGCCGAACGGTTCCGCCTCGACTCGATAACAATTGAGCGGCGGGAATTCCGGTTTTCCTGGCAATATGGGTGCATGACCTCGCCCAGCGACGATCTCGACGTTTCCCGGCGCGCGGGCGGGCAACAGCGCAGGCCGCAGGGCGTCCCCGCGACACTTTGGTCCCACCGTGCCGATATGGCCGAGGCCGCTGTCGTATCGCGGCATCTGAAACCGCTGTGGCTGCTACCCGGCACCGTGCTCGGCGCGGTGGGCTGGCCCCCGACTCGGCGCGAGCGTTTCTTCCTGACCTGGCACTACTGGTGGCAGGCCCATCTCATCGACTGTGCTGTCGACGCCGCCAACCGCGCGCCGACCATCGAACGGCGTAAACGGATCCGCGCCCTGGTCCGCACGCATCGGCTGCGGAACATCACCGGCTGGACCAACCGCTATTACGACGATATGGCCTGGCTGGCCATCGCCCTGGAACGTGCCGCCCGGGTCCAGGACAACGACGAAGCGCGCGGTGGTCTCGGGCCGCTGGAGCAGAAACTCTACGGTGCGTGGGATCCGGCGGTCGGCGGCGGGATCCCGTGGCGGGTCGGCGCGGATTTCTACAACACCCCCGCCAACGGCCCGGCCGGTATCGCGCTGTCGCGTCTCGGCCGCTACGAGCGCGCCGCCGATACGGCGAACTGGATCGAGGGCACCCTGCGCGATCCGGAAACCGGGCTGATCTTCGACGGGATCCACCTGCCTTCCGGCACGATCGAACGCACGATCTACAGCTACTGCCAGGGTGTGGTACTCGGGCTGGAAACCGAGCTCGCGGTGCACACCGGCGATCCGGTACATCTCGACCGGGTGCATCGCCTGCTGGACGCGGTCGAGGACAACCTCACCACCGACGCCGTCGTCCGCGGCGGCTCCGGCGGCGACGGGGGGCTGTTCAACGGCATCCTCATCCGCAACCTCGCGCTGGTGGCGCTCATGTTGCCCGGATCCGAACACGAACAACTCGCCGACCGGCGGATCGCGGCCCGGATCGTCAAGGAATCGGCGACGGCGGCCTGGGGGAACCGGCTCGATGTCGAGGGCGAACCGCTGTTCGGCCACGATTGGACGCGTTCGGCCCAGTTGCCGGGCGGTACCGCGGGTGCGGGGGGCCTCAACCCGAACGGCGCGGTGACTTCCTCGCGGGTGCCCGAACGCGATCTATCGGTACAGCTCGCGGGTTGGATGCTCATGGAAGCCGCCCATACGGTCACCGCGGCCGGGTTGTAGTTCGTACGGCGCGCGGTCGCCCTCCCGCGGCTCCGGGTCGCGGCCGTTGACCCCCGGGGTGGTCTCGGCGGTGGTGGAGTCCAGTTCGAAATCCTCGGCCGGCTGAGCCATCTCGTGGCGGTACTGCCGGATACCGATAACGGTGCCCACGATGAGACAGAGCACCAGCGAGCCGATCACGATCGGCGTCAACCAGGCGAACTGCTGGATGAAGCTCCCCGCGTAGTAGCCCAGCAGCAGCAGTACCGGGGCCCAGATGACGGCGCCGATGGTACTGGCGATGGTGTAGCGGCGATGGTCCATTTCGGCTGCGCCCGCCACCATCGGGCACAAGGTGCGCACCCACGGGATCCACCGCGCGATCAGCACCGCGACGAATCCGTGCCGGCGCAGCAGTTCGGCTACCCGTGACAGATTCTGGGTGTTGATATATCGCCCGTTCTTCCGGGCGACCATCTTGTGCCCGGTGCGGCGCCCGACAACGTAGCCGACTTGGTTCCCGGCGATCGCCGCGAGCATCGCACCTACCGACAGCAGCCACACCTGGGTTTCCCCGCTGGCGTGCGAGGCCATCACGACGCCCGCGGTGAGCAACATCGAATCGCCGGGCAGGAACAGGCCGAGGATGAACGCGCATTCCAGGAAGACGAAGGTCAGGACCACTGTCCAGACCAGCGCCGGACCGGCGGAGATCAGTGGGTCGAAGTTACCCATCGCATGGGGCATGGCCGAGACGGACACCATCGACTACCGTGCTGGGGTCTCGTTCGGGGCGGCCGCTGTGTTGCCCGGCACCACCGGCAGCGGCATGGTGCTGGTGACCTTTTCCGGCATATCCACGGCCGGCATTTCGGCGGTGGAGACCAGCGCGTGCCCGGGCTCGGGCTCGGCCTTGCGGTTCAGCAGTTTCTTGGCCACCGCGCTGATACCCGGCAGGATCGAGACGAACACGATGAGCAGGAATATCGCCTCGACATGGTCGCGGATGAAGGCCACGTTGCCCAGGAAGTATCCGAGAACGGTGACCCCGCCGCCCCAGGCGACCGCGCCGACGATATCGAAGGCCACATAGCGCCGATAGCTCATCTTCGACACACCGGCGAGCACGGGCATGAAGGTCCGGACGATCGGGACGAATCGGGCAAGGATGATCGTTTTGGGGCCGTGTTTCTCGAAGAACTCGTGCGTTTCGGTCACATAGCTCTTCTTGAAGAAGCGGGTGTCCTCTTTGTTGAAGAGTGCGGGTCCGATGGCCCGGCCGATCCAGTAACCGCATTGATCACCGGCGAAAGCGATGAATACGACCGCCGGCAGCAACACCCAGATGGATATCGGAGGGTTCTCCTGAGCCGACAGCAGACCGCCCGTGAACAGCAGCGAATCGCCGGGGAGCAGGGGGAACAGCAGGCCGGTCTCGATGAAGACGATCACCAGAATCGCCGGTAGCACCGCGTTCTTCAACCAGGTCTCGGTCAACAGGTGCATCGGGTCGAGCAGTTCGGTCAGAGCCAGATTGCTCGTCACCGCGTCGGTAGCTGCCAGCGCAATCACCCGGCCCACAGTACCGGTTACATCCGGCCCCGCAGGGTGCGGCGGCGCAAACAATCCCCTTATACCGGACGAATCCCGCCTGCCTTAGGGTATGTGCAGAAACAGACAATCCCCGTCTGCCGCACAACACGGAGGTCTTCACAGTGCCGATCGCGACTCCGGAGGTCTACGCCGAGATGCTCGGCCAGGCCAAGGCGAACTCCTTCGCCTTCCCGGCCATCAACTGCACATCGTCGGAGACGATCAACGCGGCGATCAAGGGTTTCGCCGAGGCCGGCAGTGACGGGATCATCCAGTTCTCCACCGGCGGCGCGGAATTCGGTTCCGGTCAGGGTGTGAAGGATATGGTCACCGGCGCTGTCGCGCTGGCCGAGTTCGCGCATATCGTGGCCGAAAAGTACGGCGTCACGATCGCGCTGCACACCGATCACTGCCCCAAGGACAAGCTGGACGGATTCGTCCGCCCGCTGCTGGCCATCTCGCAGGAGCGGGTGAACGCCGGGCGCAACCCGCTGTTCCAGTCGCATATGTGGGACGGTTCGGCGGTCCCGATCGACGAGAATCTGTCGATCGCCCAGGAGCTGCTCTCCGCCGCGGAAGCAGCCAAGATCATCCTCGAGGTCGAGATCGGTGTGGTCGGCGGTGAAGAGGACGGTGTCGAGGCCGAGATCAACGATAAGCTCTACACCTCGCCCGCGGATTTCGAGAAAACCATCGACGCGCTGGGTACCGGTGAGAAGGGCAAATACCTGCTCGCCGCCACCTTCGGCAATGTGCACGGTGTGTACAAGCCGGGCAATGTGGTGCTCAAGCCCGAGGTGCTGGCCGAGGGGCAGCGGGTCGCCGTGGCCAAACTGGGCCTGAGCGACGACGCGCAGCCGTTCGATTTCGTATTCCACGGCGGGTCGGGGTCGCTGAAATCGGAGATCGACGATTCGCTGCGCTACGGCGTGGTGAAGATGAACGTCGACACCGACACCCAGTACGCCTTCACCCGGCCGATCGCCGCGCATATGTTCGGTAACTACGACGGTGTGCTCAAGATCGACGGCGAGGTCGGCAACAAGAAGACCTACGATCCGCGCAGCTACCTGAAGAAGGCCGAGCTCTCGATGGCGCAGCGGGTAGTGGAGGCGTGCGAGGCACTGCGGTCCGCGGGACGCTCCGTCAGTGCCTGACCCAGCTACCGTGTCCACCGCGAGATGACCCTCGACCTCCGTGTGCTGGGGCCCGTACAACTGACGATCGGCGGTGAGCCGGTCCCCGTCGGCGGGCCCAAACCGCGAGCGCTGCTGGCCGCGCTCGCGGTGAACCGGCGCCGTGCCGTGGCCTCGTCGACGCTGGCCGATATGGTCTGGAACGAGGCCCCGCCGGACGCCTACGCCGCCAGCCTCCAGGTCTTCGTCTCCAATATCCGCAAGGCATTGCGGAATTCGGGGGTGGACCCGGTGGGGCTGCTGCGCACGGAATCCGCCGGATACCGGCTCGAGATCGCCGACGAAGCCTGCGATCTCGGCCGGTTCGAGGCCGCCCGCGATGCCGGGAACCGCGCCACGGGCGCCGGGGACCACGCATCGGCGTCGCGCCTGTTCACCACCGCTCTGCGCGAGTGGAACGGACGCGCGCTCTCGGACCTGGCCGGTCTGGGATTCGCGGACAGTTTCGCGACCGCGATGGAAGAAGAACGGCTGCTGGCGGTTTCGGCGCGGTTCGACGCGGAGATCGCCTGCGGGCGGGCCACCGCGGTGATCGGTGAACTGGTCGCGCTGACCAATGAGTATCCACTGCGGGAACCGCTGTGGGGCCAGCTCATCACCGCGCTGTACCTGTCCGAACGGCATGCCGACGCGCTGGAGGCGTGCCGCCGGGTGCGGACGGTCCTGGCCGAGGAACTCGGGATCGACCCGGGCCCCGCCCTGGTCGAGCTGGAGAGCCGGGTGTTGCGTCAGGAGCCGCTGAGCACGGTCGAATTCAAAACGGCCGAGCGGATGGCCGCCGCGATGACGGATACGGTCACCGAGGTGCCGCGTACGGTGCGCAGCGGGCAGTTGCGGTTACCGGACGGACGTCTGGTGATGGTGGGGCACGGTGGTTTCCGGATCGGCCGGATGACCGATAACGATCTGGTTCTCGACGATCCGAAGGCCAGCCGATACCACGCCCAGATCAAACTGGGCCGGGCCGGGCTGCTGTTGGAGGATCTGGGTTCGGCGAACGGGGTCTACGTCAACGACGAGCCGACCGATTCCGCACTGCTCGCGGACGGCGACGCGATCCGCATCGGAACAACCGTCCTGGTCTTCCAAGCCGTACGCTGACCCCCGAACACCCCGGCCGAGTACCCCACCCTCCACATGGGTGGGGCCCGCCCGGTTCTGGAGCGACCAGAGGAAGGGAGCGCAGCGACCGCCCGGCGGGAGTGAAGAACCGGGCTACCCGGGGCCCCACCCTCGAGCCGCGGAGCGGCTCCAATTACACAGCCCGCCCCTTCACGGATGGCTCACTGAGAGATCCTGACCCCAGTATTTACGAGCCCCGGACTCCCACGAACTCCGGTCAACCGGTTTCTTCTCGCGATCCCGGTGTCCCCCGCCGCGACCCTATCCCAGAATGTCGTGGCGGACGATCGTCTGCTCGCGGCCCGGGCCCACACCGATGCAGGAGATCCGCGCACCGGAGAGTTCCTCCAGCCGGCGGACGTAGGCCTGAGCGTTGACCGGGAGTTCCTCGAAGGTGCGGGCCCCGGAAATATCCTCCCACCAGCCCGGCATCTCCTCGAAGATCGGTTTGGCGTGGTGGAACCCGGTCTGGGTGGTCGGCATCTGCTCGACCCGCTCCCCGTCCACCTCGTAGGCCACGCAGATCGGGACCCGGTCCAGGCTGGACAGTACGTCAAGTTTGGTGAGGAAGTAGTCGGTGATTCCGTTGACCCGGGTGGCGTAGCGGGCGATCACCGCGTCGAACCAGCCGCAGCGCCGGGCGCGACCGGTGGTCACCCCGACCTCGCCGCCGGCCTTCGCCAGATAGGCGCCCGATTCGTCGAACAGTTCGGTCGGGAAAGGTCCGGAGCCGACCCGGGTGGTGTACGCCTTCAGGATGCCCAGCACCGTGCCGATCTGGTTGGGCCCGATACCGGCGCCCACCGCGGCACCGCCGGCGGTCGGGTTGGACGAGGTGACGTACGGATAGGTGCCGTGGTCGACGTCGAGCAGCGTGCCCTGCGACCCTTCCAGCAGGACGGTTTCGCCGCGTTCGATCGCGAGGTTCAGTTCCAGGCGGGTATCGCTGATCCGGTGCGCGAACTTCTCCGCCTGCGTCAGCACCTCGTCCACGACCTGCTGCGGCTCCAGGGCCCGGCGGTTGTAGATCTTCACCAGGACCTGGTTCTTGAACTCGAGCGCCGCCTCCACCTTCTGGGTGAGGATCTTCTCGTCCAGGACATCGGCGACGCGCACCCCGACCCGCGCCACTTTGTCCTGGTAGCAGGGGCCGATACCGCGGCCGGTGGTGCCGATCTTGTTGTTGCCGAGGAAGCGTTCGGTGACCTTATCGATGGCCACGTGGTACGGCATGATCAGGTGGGCGTCCGCGGAGAGCAGCAGGCCCGAGGTGTCGACACCGCGCTCCTCCAAGCCCGCCACTTCGTCGAGCAGCACGCCGGGGTCGACGACCACGCCGTTGCCGATGACGTTGCGGACTCCGGGCGTCAGGATTCCCGAGGGGATCAGGTGCAGCGCGAAGTTGTCCCCGTTGGGCAGCACCACGGTATGGCCGGCATTGTTGCCGCCCTGGTACCGCACTACCCACTGCACCCGGCCGCCGAGTAGATCGGTGGCTTTGCCCTTGCCCTCGTCGCCCCACTGGGCGCCGATGAGGACGATTGCCGGCATGGTCGTGTCTCCTACGGGTCGACGCGCAACACGCACCTCGTGCTGCAGCTACCTGCCGTAATGGGGAGGAAGCCGGGAGCACAGTCTACTCGAGCCGCCGAACGCCGCGGGGTACGCCCGCTGTACCAGGCCCGTTGTGCGAGTCGCCGCGGTGCACCCTCTACACTCGTGGACGACCGGTCCGAGGAGGGTGTTGGGCGTTTGAGTACCCATGTTCTCCGCTGCGCCGATGCTCCGGTACCTATCGCGCTCGCCGCCCAGCCCACGACACAGACCGAGGCTGTTCCGGATTCCGCGCTGATCGACGAACTGTTGCCGGTACTGGCAGCGGACAGTCTGCCGCGGCTGATCGTGCTCGGTACCGATGCCGCGCTGGCCGCCGTGCTCACCCATCTGATGCGCACCGAACGACTGCATGTGGAGGTGGCGTACGTGCCGCCCGACCACACGTACGCGGCGCGGGCCTATCAGCTCGACACCGGTAATTCCGCGGCGCGCCGCGCGCTCGAGGGGACCGTCGAGGAGGTCCCGCTGGTGCGGGACGATACCGGCACAGTTCTGGTGGGCCGGGCCAAGATCACCGGGCCGGGTGGAGGGAACCTGGCCGGCGAGGCCTATGTCGACGACACGCGGTTGTTCACCGGGGAGGTCCGGGCCATGTTCGTCACCCCGACCCTCGAGCTGCCGGGGGTCCGGGCCAGTGTGCCGCGCCGGTTCCGGCGCCGCCGCTGGACCGCCGGACGGGCCGCCCAGCTGGGCACGCCGGCGGCGGTGGTCGACCGGGACGGTGTGCAGAGCGACAGGACGGTGCCCCGGTCGAGTTTCTACCGGTACCACGAACCCTGGCTACTGGTGAGATGAGCGGCGAGGTCCGGGCGCTGCGGCGCGGTGCGGTGCGGCCCAGCCCGATATTCCTGCTGGTCCTGCTGCTGGCGGTGGCAGGCGGTGTGCTTGCCTGGACTGCCGAGCTGGATTCGGTGCGGGCGAAGGCCGGGGTTTTCGTGCTTGTGGTGTTCGGCTGGGTGGTGAGCCTGTGCCTGCACGAATTCGCGCACGCCTATCTGGCCTGGCGGGCCGGTGACCGTGAGGTGGAACTGCGCGGATATCTGACCTTGAATCCGCTCAAATACAGCCACCCGCTGCTGTCGATCGTGCTGCCTATGGTCTTCATCGCGCTGGGCGGGATCGGACTGCCCGGCGGCGCCGTGTACATCCACGCTCACCAGGTGGCGCCGCGAACCCAACGGCTGATCAGTGCCGCCGGTCCGGCGGTGAACGCCCTCTGCGCGGTGGTGCTGTTGCTGATCGTGCGGCTGTTCGGCAGTTCACAGGACAACCCGGCATTCTGGTTCGGACTGAGCTTCCTGGCCTTCCTGCAGGTGACGGCGACCCTGCTGAACCTGCTCCCGATACCCGGCCTGGACGGTTACGGCGTTATCGAACCGTCCCTGAGCTACCAGACCCGCCGCGGCCTGGATCAGTTCAAACCGTTCGGCATGCTCATCCTGTTCGCCCTGCTGTTCACCCCCGCGATCAACCAGGTCTTCTTCGACGCGGTCTACGCACTCTTCGACCTGTCCGGAGTCTCCGACGACTGGTCCCGCTACGGCAGCTACCTGACCCGCTTCTGGGCCTAGCCCGCCGACCCGGCCACGATCGAACGCGCCCAGCAGTGGTGCCGAGTCTCAATTCTGGGGAGTCACATACGGATGCGGCACGGTCGGCGGTAGCAGGGCCAGTGCCGAGATCCGCTGGACCCCACATACCTGCATGAGGTCCACCAGGGTGGACCGGATCTGGGCGAAAACCACATGTGCCGACAAGCCGGCACCCTCGACGATCTCCGGCCGAGCCTGTTTGGCCACCGTGCGCAGTGCGCGGGCCGCCTCCGCTCGGTCCGGTTGTTCGCCCGGATCGGCCAGCACCATCCGCCGGACCACGTCCACCGCCGTGGCCAGCCGTTCCATTTCCTCGATCAGCCCGGGTTTGAGGATTTCGTCATCGCGCACCAGCGTCAGCGAGCGGCGCAGCAGCACCCGCGTGTTGCGGACCGCGTTGTCCAGCGGGTCGGTTGCCGCGCGTAATCGCTTCAGCCGGCCGCGGGAATTCCAGTAGAGCGGGGATATCCGGCTCACCTCGCGCCCGCCCTCCAGCGTTTTGCGCAGCGAATCCAGCTGCTGCTGGGTGGCGCGGACCGCGGTGAGCGCGTCGTGGATCTTGCCCGGATCCTGTTCCAGCAGGCCGTGCGCGCAATCGGTGAGAGATTTCCCCACGACTCCGAGGATCGCCGCGGCCTGTTCCCGGGCGCGGCGCACCGGATGCAGGGGCAGCGCGGCGACAACCACCACGCCCACCAGGCCGCCGATCAGCGCGTCGACCATCCGGGACGCGCCGGCTCCGCTTTCCGGCGGCATCAGTGTCGCCACCAGTACGGCCGACCCGGAGGCCTGGATTCCGATGATGGGGCCACCGTCGAGGAAGATGGCCAGCGACATCGCCGCCGCCACCACCAGCGCGATCTGCCAGACCCCGGTCCCCACCTGCGAGATGAACAGATCGCCGACGCCGATACCGACCGCCACCCCGACCACCAGTTCGAGCGAACGGCGCAGCCGCGCACCGAACGCGGTGCCGATCGACACGATGGCGGCCGTCGGGGCGAAGAACGGCAGCGCATGCCCGACCACATCTTTGGCCAGGAACCAGGCCAGCGCGGCGGCCAGCGAGCATTGCAGAATCGGGAGAGCCGAGAGCCGCAGGCGGGTCCAGGAACGGCGCAGGCGTTCGGCGCCGCGGACCCGGGCCCGCGACATTCGTGAGTTCGGGTCGGTCACTGCCGCGATATCGTTCAGCCCAGACCGAGTTCCCCGGCCGCCCGGGGATCACAATCCTCGAGCAGGTCGAGGCAGCGGGCGTATTCATCGGTTTCGCCGATCGCCTTCGCCGCCTTCGCCAGGACCGCGACACTGCGCAGGAACCCGCGGTTGGGTTCGTGCTCCCACGGCACCGGGCCGAAACCCTTCCAGCCGTTGCGGCGCAGGAGGTCCAAGCCGCGGTGGTAGCCGGTGCGGGCGAACGCGTAGGCGGCGACCAGGTCGTGGTTCACCGGGTCCGCGGCGTCGCCGGCCCGTTCCAAGGCGGCTTCGGCCAGGGACGCCCAGGCGATCGAGGCAGCCGGGTTGTCGGCCGCGACACGCACCGGATCGGTGCCCGCGTCGAGTGCGTCTTCCGCCGCGTGCAGTTCAGGAAGGAGTACGGGTTGCGGTCCGAGCAGATCACCGAACGAGGTCATGCGGTTCATTGTGCACGGCCGACGGGAATGCTCGATAGGCTGGCCTTCTACGTCACATACTGTTCGCCCAGCAACGAGGGGTTTAGGTGCCGCACCCGACCGACGACGAGAAACCGACGCACTCCGAATCGGGCTCCGGTTCGCCTGCCGAGGCGACGGACACGCAGGACACCGGATCGACGCTGTCACAGGCAGCCGATGCGGTGACCTCGCGGTTCCGTCGGGCGATCGGGCGCGATACCGGACCGCACGACGACGCACCCGCTCCCGGCGAGAGCAACGCACCTACGGAAGCCATCCCACGTGCGTCCGCTGCCGGTAGTTCCGACGACACGGACTCTCCGGAAGCCGGCGCCGCTCCCGAAACGGGGAACGGCACCGACGGGTCCGGTGATACGACCGAGCGGATCAGTGCGTCCGCGGCGGGTACGGGTCCAGCGGACGAGACGAACTCCGCGCAGACGTCCGGAGACGAGCCGGAGCCCGGCGACGATGAGCCGGCCGTGGCCGCGAGTGATGCGCGCGAGCCGGAAACTGTATCCGATCAGCGGGGATCCGAAGGGGAGCAACCGGGCTCCGAGGAGAAGCCGGCCGCTGACGAGACAACCGGATCTCCGGAGGAGACAACCGAGGCTGGAGCGGGGGACAGCGAGCGGTCCGAGGACCCGGCCGGGGACGAGGAACCCACCCCGGCTTCCGAGGAAGCCGATTCCGGCGATACACAAGCCGAGGACGAGCCCGACGATACGGTCACGGTCGGAGCCGAGACGGCGGAACCCGCCACGTCGGCGACGGGAACCGGCGACACGGAGACGGCCGGGACCGAGTCCGTCACGGTGGAAACCGCTGGGAGCGATATTTCGGGGAACGCGACGGCTTCCGGCGGCAGTACAACCGCAGCGGCCGTAAGCGCTGCCGGGAAGCTCGCCGAAGGAGATGTCCCCGACTCCGCCGCGGACAAGTCCACCGTCACCGCGTCCGACGGAGAAGCCGAAGCAGCGAGCAGCGCGGATGCCGCCGGCGAGAAGACCGGCGAGAGCGTCGACGACCTCGAGGCCGACGCGGGATCCCGGGCGGCCGAGGCCGGCGGTGCGGCCGTCGCCGCGAAATCGGCCGATGTTGCTGATGACAGCGCGGGCGAGCCGGCCGCTGGCGGTTCCGGCAATGCTGAGGAAGCCGCCGCCGGATCCGAACCGGCCGAAGCCGCCGAGAAGCCCGGAGAGGCCGAGAAACCCGAAGCCGCCGAGAAGTCAGAGGCTGAGAAGCGGGAAGCCGCCGGCAGGTCCGAAGAGGCCGACGGCGCCGCGGACGAAGGCGGAACCGCGCCGGGTGATGCGAAGGCGCAGGACGCGGAAGCCGAAGACGGGCGGGATATCTCCGAACCGGAGTCGGAAGGTGGTGAGGCGCGGACGGTCGTGATTCCGCGGCAGCCCCGGCCCGACGAGGCGCGGACCGTTTCCATGCCGGCGCAGAAACCGGACCCCGACGCCACCGCGCGTATCGATATGAACCAGGCGCGGAAGGCGGGCCGCGAGGGGCAGGCCTCCGGTGGCCAGCAGGGGCCCGCCAGAACCGATCGAGTGGGTCCGGGCGCACCGGCCCTGTCGAAACCGCCGTCCACCCCCCGCCCGCAGACCGGGCCGAAACGGCCGGGTCCGCAGGCGCCGGGGCGGCCCGATCAACCCGCGCCGCAGCGTCCCGGCGCTCCGCCGGCCGGGCAGCGGCAGACCGGCCGCCCGCAACCCGTGCCGCAGCGAGCGGGCGCGGCGCCCTCACCGGCCGATCTCAAACCGACGGTGGCCGAGCAGCGGGTCGCGCAGGCGCCGCAGTATTCCGCGCCGCAGCAGATTGCCCAACCGCAACGGGTGGAACCGGCCCCTGCTGCGGCGATGCCGGCTACGAATAAGAAGTGGCTGATCGCGGGTGGCGCTGCCGTGGCACTCGTGATCGCGTTGATCGCGATCCTGGTGGGCGTCGGTGCCGGTGACGATTCCCCGCAGGCCCGAATCCGCACGGCCATCGGCGATTACACGGGTGCGCTGGAAAGCGGTGATCTGCCCGCGCTGCGGGAGGTCACCTGCGGCTCGCTGCACGACTACTACCAGGGCCTGTCCGAGGATCAGTTCGCCGGCGTGCATCAGCAGGCGGTGGACGGGGGCACTATCCCGGAGGTCACCAGCGTCGACGCCGTCCAGATCACCGACCGGACGGCTCTCGCGCAGGTCACTGTGCAGACCGACGCGGACCCGGAGGAGACCGCCCGCACCTTCGATCTGCAGGAGACCGATAGCGGCTGGAAGGTGTGCGACCCGCCGAGCGAGTAACCGGAGCTGCCGTGCGAGGGCGCCGGTGTACCGGGGGAACGAAGGTCTTTCACTTACCCCGGGCACCGGCGAGGATGGGAGTACCACTCAGCACCAAGGATTACCGTGATGAATGCTCGCCGAACCCTGGCTCACCTCGTGGTCGCCGGATGTGCGCTGACCGTCCTCACCGCCGCCCCGGCGGCCGCCGGCACCCAGCGCTCGTCGAACACGATCGATGATTCGCATCCGCTGCCCGCCGATCGTGCGCAACCCGGGGCCGAAGATAACGAACACCCTTACTACATCAACTGCGATCACGCGCGGCGCGAGGCCGATACGCCACTGTTCGGCGGGCAGCCGGGCTACTCGTGGCAGCTCGATGCGGACGGTGACGGACTGGCCTGCGAAGTGGGTGAAGGCTGAACCGATTCCCGTTCGACCGCGCAGTACCGGTGCCGCCGTGGGGAGTTCGCGGTACCGGCCGGTAATGCGGGCTTTACAGTAGACATATGGCTCGGAACTGGCCGATGATCGAACGGGCGAACGAGTTCGAAGCGATTCGCGCGACGCTCACCGGCCCCGATCATGTCGGTGCTGTACTCATCGGGGAGCCCGGTGTCGGGAAGACCACCCTGGCCCGGCGGGCCGCCGCGGCGGGGGGCGGGACCATCCGCTGGGTCGCGGGAACCGAATCGGCACGCAGTATTCCGCTGGGCGTGTTCGCGCATATGGTCGGCGTATACACCGCGCACGACCCGGTGACCTTCATGGCCGCGGCGCGCGAGGCCTTGCTCGCCGAGGGGCCGGCGATCATCGGTGTCGACGATGCGCATCTGCTCGACCAGCTGTCCGCGACGCTGCTGTTGCAGTTGGCGATCGACAAGGCGGCGCGGATCGTCGCCACCGTGCGCGACGGTGTCCAGGTGCCGGACGCGGTGACCACGCTGTGGAAGGACGGTCATCTGCTGCGGGTTCATCTCCCGGCGTTCACCCAGCAGCAGAGCGTGGCGCTGGTGGAATCCTTGCTGGGCGGCCAGCTGGAAGGGTTCACCGCGAATCTCATGTGGGAGTCCTCGGGTGGGAACGCGCTGTTCCTGCGGCATCTGGTCGAGGGGGCACTGGAGGCGGGGTCGCTGCGACAGGTGAACGGGGTGTGGCAGCTGCGCGGCCGGGCGGTGGTCACCTCGGAACTGGCCGCACTGCTGGAGGACCGGGTCGAGCAGCTACCCGAATCCGTTCTGCGGGTTCTGGAATTACTTACCTTCTGCGAGCCCGTAGCGCTCGAAGTGATGGCCGGGCTCGCGGGTGAGGAGGCGGTGGAGGCCGCGGAGAACGGGGGCGTTATCAGGGTCGTGGAGGACGGGCCGGATCTCGTCGTCCGGTACAACCATCCGCTGTTCGGCGAGGTCATCCGGCGCCGGCTCGGTATCGCGACCTCGCGCCGATTACGTGGCCGGCTCTATTCCGCGCTCAAACAGCGCCGCATCAATTCCGCCGCCGACCGCATCCGTCTCGCCGAACTCGCCTTGGACAGCGATAAATCCGCCGATCTGGAACTTTTCGAATCGGCCGCCGAAGACGCGATCGGGCTGGCGAATCTCCCGCTGGGAGAACGGTTCGCGCGGGCGGCGGTGGAACGTCGCGGCGGTGTGGAGTCGGCGGATCTGCTGGCGCGTGCCCTGCTCTGGCAGGGGCACCGGATCGAGGCCGAACGTACGCTGGCCAGTTTCACCGCCGACGAACTCGATGAGGTCCAGCTGGCTCGCTGGGGCAGTACCCGGGTGTCGAATCTGCTGTGGGCCATGGGCGACGCCGACCGTGCCGACGAGGTGTTGACGCTGGTCCGGTCGCGGATCACGCAGCCGAAGATCGCGCTGATCACCACCGGACTGGCCGCGGCGTGCGCGGTGAGCGAGAACCGCCTCGATGACGCGTTGCGCGAATCGGAAGAGGTTATGCGGGCCGCGGACGCGCCGCCCTGGGCGGTGTGGTGGGCAGCTTTCGGAGGCGGGCTCGCGGCGGCGCTGATGGGTCGTGCGCGCGACGCCCGGCAGTACGCGGATCGCGGCCGGGCCGTGGAACCGCATATCGACGGTCTGAACCGGTTCATGTCGACACATGCCGAGGTGCTGGCGCTTGTGCTCACCGGTGATCTGGATGCGGCCGCGCATCGTGCCACCGAGTACTTCGGATATTCCGCGCCCGGTCAATACCTCGCCTGGGGTATGTCCAGGATCCTGCAGGGCACCGTCGACGTCGCGCGTGGGCGGTTCGGTGCCGGTATCGACAATCTGGAGCAGGCGTTGGCCGCGCTCACCGCGGAGGGTGCCGCCGCCTGGATGTTTCCCGCCCGGATCCGGCTCGCCGAGGCCTATGCCGCACTCGGCAGGACGGTCGAAGCCGCTGAATCGATTGCCGAGGCCGATGCCCGTGGCGGCCGGCACAGCGCGGTCTATGAACCGCAGCTCGAGATCGCGCGGGCCTGTCTGGCCGCGGCGGAGGGCGCGGTGAGTACCGCGGTCGAACGGGCGATGCGCGCGGCGGACGCCGCGGCGCGGGCGGACCAGCACGCCATCGAGGCGCTCGCCCTGCACACCGCGGCCCGATTCGGCGCGGGTTCGGTGGCGCGACGGCTGTCCGATCTGGCCGACGATGTAGACGGTCCGCTGGTCCGGGCACAGGCCCGGCACGCGACTGCCCTGTCCCGGCGCGACGGTGCCGGTCTGGACGCGGTCGCGGCCGATTTCGAAAGGCTCGGCGCCGGCCTTTCCGCGGCCGACGCGGCGGCCCAGGCCGCCGCTGCCCACGACCGGGCGGGGGACCGGCGCCGGTTGCTGGAATCGGCGGCGCACGCCAATCGTCTGGCGGCTGCCTGCGGTGGTGCGGCGACCCCCGCGCTGCGGGACGCCGCGCAGCCGTTGCCGCTCACCGCCCGGGAACGGGAGATCGCGAACCTGGTGGCGGCCGGTTTGAGCAATCGGCAGATCGCCGATCGGCTCACTGTCTCGGTCCGGACGGTGGAGGGACATCTGTATCGGGCCTGCACCAAACTGGACGTCACCGATCGGGAATCCCTGGCCGCGCTGTTACGCGGGGGGCCGGCCGGCTGAGGTCCGGATTGCTGCTCTGCCTGCGATCATCCGCTGCGGCGGGGGTCGCGGGGGCCGGTTGCCGAACCGGCCGGGACCGTTCCTCCGCGGTATCGGTTACGCTGACCGCTCGTCGAACACCCTGGGTATATGGAGGTGCGCATGATTCCGAGGCCCGCTGTCCGAATCGCGGTGACGGCGTCGTTGTGTGCCGGTATCGCGCTGATCTCGGGTTGTGCGCAGGATGCCGGGGGCCACGCTGTTCCGGCCACTTCGGCCGCGGCGCCGGTCGCGGCCGAGACTCCGCAGGAGCGCAGTCGCCGGATCAACGACGAGCTCGTCAAGCTGGGGTGCGATACCAATTCCTGTATCCAGACCTATTTCGCGTGCGAGGACGGCCTGTTGTCGGGTGACCCGTGCGAGTTCTACCGGCAGCATCCACTGAAATAGTCGGATCGGTCCAGTTGGAAAACTGGACCGATCATCCGAGGTTTCCTGTGGCCGGGTAGCCGCCGGCCGGTCTGCCTCGCCGGGTTCAGGTCGGGCGCGCCCGGAGTGAATTCCGGTGCGTTCGCGCGGCGTCCAGGTCCCGGTAGCCACGTTCGGTGTCGTACCGCGTCACGGAGTCGTCCATGATCGAGCCGAGCGGCCGGTGCCTGTCCAGTAGTTCGGGTAGCCGTGATTCGCTGACCAGGTACCGGTAGGCGAAAAACCAGGACGTTCCCACTCCCACGAGTGCCACAAAGAGTGTCATGTTTTCAGAATGGCGCTACTGGACTTGCCGATAAAGAGCCAATCGACTGATACTGGACCTTATGTCGACGAGAGTTATCGGTGCCGCGGGCCTGGCTCGCGATCTGGGGCAGTGGCGCGGGCCGGATCCGGCCACCGCGGAAAGTGCCGCCCGGCGTCCCGGCCGTCCCGCGTACCTGGCCCTGGCGGAGGGGATCCGGTTGCTCATCCACGACGGCCGGGCTCCACTCGGGATCGCACTGCCCAGCGAACGCGATCTGGCCGCGACTCTCGGAGTCAGCCGGACCACGGTGACTTCGACCTACGCGCTGTTACGCGAACACGGCTACCTGATCACCAGGCAGGGCTCCCGCTCCACCGTCGCGCTCCCGCCGGCCATCGCGCACGACGGTGGCCGGGCCGCCCGCGGAATCCTGGCCACCATGTCCACCGGCACCCAGCCCGCGGTGGATCTGACGTATGCCGCGATGACCGCGCCCCCGGAGATGGAAGAGGCCTATTCCGTCGCACTACGGGGCATTCCGTCATATCTGAGCACCCACGGCATGGATCCGGTCGGGATCCTGCCCCTGCGTGAAGCGCTCGCCCGCCGTTATACCGAACGCGGCCTGCCGACTCGCGCCGATCAGATTCTGGTGACCCTCGGCGCCCAGCACGGCCTGCGCCTGCTGCTGAACGTTCTGGCGCCCGCTGCCGCCCGGGTGCTCATCGACCATCCGACCTACCCCAATGCGATCGAGGCGATCCGCGATGTCGGCGCGCGCCCGGTGCCGGTCCCGTTGCGTCTGGAGGACCCGGCCGCCGCCTGGGATCTCGACGGTCTGCGCAGCGCCGCCCGGCAGACCGCGGCGACACTCGCCTACCTGGTACCCGACCACAACAACCCGACCGGTTTCTCGATGGACGAGGCGGCCCGCGCCGAACTGGCCGCGATCGCCCGGGACACCCGGATGATGCTGATCATCGACGAATCCATGGCGGATCTGTCGCTCACCGACAGCGCCCCGGCCGCGCCGGTCGCCGCATTCGCGAAGGGTTCCGAGGTGATCACGATCGGCTCGGCGTCCAAATCGTTCTGGGGCGGGTTGCGGGTCGGCTGGATCCGCACCTCCGAATCGTTGATCACCCGGCTGCTGACCACCCGCGCCACGGTCGACCTGGGCACACCGGTCATGGACCAGCTGGCGGCGGTCCATCTGCTGGAGCGCGCCGAACCGATCCTCGCGCACCGCCGCAAACTGCTGCGGGAACAGCGCGAGGCGCTGCTGACGGCAATGGCCGAGGAGCTGCCCGACTGGTACGTATTGCCCGGTGTAGGTGGTATGTCGGTGTGGGCTCAGCTTCCCGCCCCGGTCTCGACCGCATTGGCCGCCACCGCCCCCAATCACGGAGTCCTGCTCGCCGCGGGTCCGCGGTTCGGGGTGCAGGGAGCTTTCGAACGTTTCCTGCGCCTGCCCTATACGAACCCCGAACCCGAACTCCGCAGGGCCGTGACGGCCATCGCGACCGCATACTCCGGCCTGGGGCCACAGGCCGGCGAGCCGCTACAACCCCTCACCTGCTACTGAACGACCATGCGGTTCAGTTCTTTCCGGTAACCGCCACGGCGGCGCGGGCGATCGCGAGCTCCTCGTTGGTCGGGACCACGAGCACCTGAACCTCGGCACCGACCGGGGAAATCCGGCGGGCGTTACGGTCTTTCGCGGTATTCAGTTCCGGGTCCACCGCGATCCCGAACCGGTGCAGCCCGGCCAGCGCGTCCGCGCGGACATCGGGATTGTTCTCGCCGACGCCCGCCGTGAAGGTGATCGCGTCCACCCCGCCCAATTCGATCAGGTAGGCGCCGAGATAGTGACGCAGGCGGTGCACGTAGACGTCGTAGGCCGAGCGCGCGGCGGTATCACCGGAGTCGATCCGTCGGCGCAGTTCCCGGAAGTCGTTGACACCGGCCATACCGCGTAGCCCGGAACCCCGGTTGAGCAGCCGGTCGACCCCGTTGATATCCAGATGCGCGGTCCGCATGAGATGCAGAATGATCCCGGGGTCCAGATCGCCGGAGCGGGTGCCCATGACAAGCCCCTCCAGCGGCGTCAGGCCCATACTGGTGTCGACCGGGCGCCCGCCGTCCAGGGCCGATACCGAGGCGCCGTTGCCCAGGTGGAAGACGATCTGTTTCAGCGATCCGGGCGGACGTCCGAGGAATTCGGCGACGCGGCCGGATACGTATTCGTGCGATGTGCCGTGGAAGCCGTAGCGGCGGATACCGTGCGTTTCGGCTACCTGCCGGTCGATCGCGTAGGTTTTCGCGGCATCCGGCAGCCCGTGGAAGAACGCGGTATCGAATACCGCGACCTGCGCCACCTCCGGTAGCAGGGTGCGCACGGCTTCGATCCCGCGGATATTGGCCGGATTGTGCAGTGGTGCGAGCGCGGACAGTTCGGTGATGGTGCGCAGCACTCGGTCGTCGACGAGGGTGGGCCGGTAGAAGACCTCGCCGCCGTGGACGACCCGGTGCCCCACCGCGGTGATCCCCGCCGCGGCCAGGTCCAGGCCGGTTTCCGCGAATTTCGCGAAGGCCAGGCGCAATCCCGCTGTGTGATCGGGGATGTGTACCTGCTCGGACACGGTTCGCTCGCCCGCCGTGTGCTCGATCGCGCCGTCGTCCTCGCCGATCCGCTCCACCAGGCCCGATGCGGCGACCTTGCCGGAATCCGGGTCCAGCAGCTGATATTTGATCGAGGACGAGCCCGAATTGACCACCAGTACCCGTGCCGGTTCCACCGCAGTCTCCTGTTCGCCGATCCGCGTCACTGCTGCTGTGCCTGAATGGCGGTGATGGCCACCGTGTTCACGATATCGGTGACCAATGCGCCCCGGGACAGATCGTTCACCGGTTTGCGCAGGCCCTGCAGAACCGGCCCGATCGCGACCGCCCCCGCGCTGCGCTGCACCGCCTTGTAGGTGTTGTTGCCGGTGTTCAGGTCGGGGAAGATGAAAACTGTTGCCCGCCCCGCGACTTCGGAACCCGGGAGTTTGGCGTCGGCGACCGTCGGCTCGACGGCCGCGTCGTACTGGATGGGTCCCTCCACCAGAAGTTCCGGCGCCCGCTCCCGGACCAGTGCGGTCGCTACCCGCACCTTGTCCACATCCGCGCCGCTACCGGATTCGCCCGTCGAGTAGGACAGCATCGCCACCCGGGCATCGATCCCGAAACGGGCCGCGGTGGCCGCCGAGGAAACGGCGATATCGGCGAGCTGCTCGGAGGTCGGATCGGGCACCACGGCGCAGTCGCCGTACGCGAGGACCCGATCGGCCAGGCACATGAGGAATACGCTCGATACCGTCGAAACCCCCGGTACCGTTTTGATGATCTCGAACGAGGGCCGGATGGTGTGCGCGGTGGTGTGCGCGGCGCCGGATACCATCCCGTCGGCGAGCCCGAGATGCACCATCATGGTGCCGAAATACGAGATATCGGTGACCGTTTCGTGGGCCCGGTCCAGGGTGATTCCCTTGTGTTTGCGCAGTTCGGCGTATTCACGGGCGAAATCGTCGAGATGGTCGGAGGTGCGCGGGTCGAGCACCTGCGCATCGGTGATATCCACCCCGAGTTCGGCGGCCCGCGCGCGGACGCCGGTCTCGTCGCCGAGGATGATCAGATCGGCGACCTTGCGTTGCAGTACCCGCCCGGCCGCGCGCAGCACCCGGTCGTCGTCGCCCTCGGGCAGCACGATGGTCTTCCGGTCGGCCCGCGCGCGCTCGATGAGCTGGTATTCGAACATCTGCGGTGTCACCACGCTGGTGAGCGGCACCTCGAGCCGGCGCAGGAACTCCGCCGCGTCCACATGGGTTTCCATCAGCGCCAGCGCGGTATCGACCTTGCGTGGATTGTCCGCGGACATCCGGCCGCGGGTGCGGTGCGCGACGCCGGCGGTGTCGTATGTGCCCAGGCCGGTGGTCAGGATGGGTAATCGCGGTTTCAGCCCGGTGATCAGGCGAGCGATCGAGGGATGCGGGAGCAGGCCCCCGTTCATCACGATCCCGGCCAGCGAGGGGAAACTCTCCGCCTCGTGCGCGTTCACCACGCTCAACAGGACATCGGAGCGGTCACCCGGAGCGATGACGACGGCACCGTCGAACAGGCGCTCCAGAATATGTTCGGCGGTCATCCCGCCCACCATCACACCCAGGGCCTCACGGTCCAGCAGTTCGGGGTCGCCGCTGTAGATCTCGCCGTCCAGCGCGTCCCGCAGTTCGGCCATGGTGGGTGCCATCAGCAGCGGCACCTCGGGCAGGCTCCAGCACGGCACACCGAAGACGGCGAGTTGTTCCCGTACGGACTCCAGTTCTCCGGGTGCACAACGATTGGCGACGATCGCCGCGAGCTGCGCGTGCTCACTCGACAACTCGGCCGCGCACAGGTCCACCAGATGTTCGATCTCGCCCGGCGACCGCTGCGACCCGCGCACCACCAGCAGTACCGGCGCACCCAGGTTCACCGCGATCCGCGCGTTGAACCGGAGTTCGCTGGGGCTGGCCACATCCGTGTAGTCGCTGCCCACGATCACCACGGCATCGCAGACCGCGGCCACATCGTGGTATCGCATGACGATCTCGGAGATGGCGCCATCCGGATCGGCATGCACCTGCTCGTAACTGACCCCGACCGCCTGCTGGTATTCGATATCGACGGTGCTGTGCTCGAGCAGCAGTTCGAGAATGTAATCGGATTCGGTCGCCGACCGGGTGATGGGCCGGAACACCCCCACCCGCGCGGTGGTCGCGCACAGCATCTGCAGCACCCCGAGCGCCACGGTCGATTTACCGGTATCGCCCTCCGGCGACGCTATGTACACGCTGGACGCAGCAACCTCGGCCATGGCAGAGAGCCTAACGGTGTTCTCCCCGCCGCTCACGACGCCGCGGGCCGAACGCCCCGGCGGTGTTCGGAGGTTCGGCCCGCGGTCTATCGAATATGCCGGCGCCCTACCCGAGCTTGCGCAGACGCGGCGCCAGATCACGCTGGAACAGGTCCAGGAACCGTTTCTGGTCGTGGCCCGGAGCATGGAACACCAGGTGATTCAGCCCCGCGTCCACGTACGGTTTGACCAGCTCGACCGCTTGATCCGGGTCGCTCGCGACGATCCAGCGTTTGGCGATCTGTTCGATCGGCAGCGCGTCGGCCGCTTCCTCCATCTCGATCGGGTCGGTGATGCTGTGCTTCTGTTCGGCAGTCAGCGACAGCGGGGCCCAGAAGCGCGTGTTCTCCAGCGCCAGCTCCGGATCGGTGTCATAGGAGATCTTGATTTCGATCATCCGGTCGATCGTGGAGACCTCCCGGTCCACCTTCGCCGCGCCCTCGGCGACCGCCGGCATCAGTTTCTCGGTGTAGAGGTCCATACCTTTGCCGGAGGTGCAGATGAAACCGTCGCCCGCGCGTCCCGCGTACCGCGCCACCACCGGTCCGCCGGCCGCGACGTACACCGGGATACCGCCTTCGGGGACGTCGTAGATCGAGGCGCCCACAGTCTTGTAGTAGGTGCCGTCGTAATCCGTGCGCGCGCCGGTCCACAGGGCACGCATCAGGTCAACCGACTCCCGCAGGCGGGCGAACCGTTCCTTGAACTCCGGCCATTCCCCGGCGTACCCGGTGGCGATCTCGTTCAGCGCCTCACCGGTGCCCACACCCAGCATCACCCGCCCTGGATACAGGCAGCCCATGGTCGCGAACGCCTGTGCGATCACCGCCGGGTTGTACCGGAAGGTCGGGGTGAGCACCGAGGTGCCGAGCATGATCCGCTCGGTGCGTTCACCCGCGGCCGCCATCCAGGCCAGTGAGAACGGGGCGTGACCGCCCTTGTGCCGCCACGGCTGGAAATGATCGCTGACCGTGGCGCTGTCGAGGCCGTGTTCCTCGGCCAGCACCGCCAGCTCCACCAATTCACGGGGTCCGAATTGTTCCGCCGACGCCTTGTACCCGAGCTTCAGCTCACCCATGTTGCGCCACTCCTGTCGCCTTGTGGTCGGACCGTTTCCGGTCCGGCTTCGACCATAACCAGCGCGGTGCGCGGGCGTATCCGGTGGTCCGGTTCACCCGGTGTGCGCCTGCTTTCCGGGCGCGGCATACCCCGCCCGCGCGTGAGTAAGCGCAGAATTGGCGGGGTGATTGCTGACGAACCGATTCTGTCCTACCTCACGGATATGGACGGAGTGCTGGTGCACGAGGACCATATGGTGCCCGGCGCCGACGAATTCCTCGCCGAACTACGGGCGGAAGAGATCCCGTTCCTGGTACTGACGAACAATTCCATCCGCACACCGCGCGATCTGGCGGCGCGGTTGCGGCAGACCGGGCTGGAGATCCCCGAACACTCGATCTGGACATCGGCCCTGGCCACGGCGAGTTTCTTGAAAGAGCAGCGGCCCGGCGGCACTGCCTATGTGGTCGGCGAGTCCGGGCTCACCACCGCACTCCACGAGATCGGCTACGTGCTGACCGAGGTCGACCCCGACTACGTGGTACTGGGCGAGACCCGCACCTACTCGTTCGAGGCGATCACCACCGCGATCCGGCTGGTCGAACGGGGCGCCCGCTTCATCGCCACCAACCCCGACCCCACCGGCCCGTCCCGCGACGGTGTACTCCCCGCGACCGGTTCGGTAGCGGCCCTGATCACCCGCGCCACCGGCCGCGACCCGTACTACGTGGGCAAACCGAACCCGTTGATGATGCGCTCGGCCCTACGACGGATCGACGCCCACTCACAGAGCAGCGTGATGATCGGCGACCGCATGGACACCGACGTCATCTCCGGGATGGAAGCCGGAATGCGCACCATCCTGGTAACCACCGGAATCTCGACAAAGATGTCGATCGAGCACTACCCCTACCGCCCCACCACCGTCCTCGGCTCTGTCGCCGACCTGGTAGGTCGCGTCCGCACCCCCTTCACCTGACCACCCCCAGCATCCACGGGCGGGGCCCACCCGGTTCTGGAGCGACCAGAGCGAAGGAGCGCAGCGACTGAGCGCCGGGAGTGAAGAACCGGGTTAACAGGGCCCCGCCCTCGAGCCGCGGAGCGGCTCCAAAATTACAGCCCGCCCTTCACGGTCGGTCTGCCCCGAGGTACTACAACGCCTGGTCGATATCCCCGAGCAGATCCTCGATATCCTCGAGCCCGACCGACAGACGCACCACCCCGTCCGACAGCCCGATCCCCGCGCGCCCTTCCGCCCCCATCGCCCGGTGCGTGGTCGTCGCCGGATGCGTGATCAGCGATTTCGCGTCACCCAGGTTGTTGGAGATATCGATGATCCGCAACCCGTTGAGCACCTCGAACGCCCGTTTCTTGGCCGTATCCGCCGAGGCCTTCAGCTCGAACGTCACCACCGTCCCACCGCCGCTCATCTGGTCGGTGGCCAGCTTGTACTGCGGGTGAGTTTCCAGGAACGGGTAGCGCACCCAGCTCACCGCCGGATGCTCGTCGAGGTATCGCGCGATCCGGAGCGCCGAATCAGCCGACTGCCGGACCCGCAGCGGCATCGTTTCGAGCCCCTTGAGCAGCGTCCATGCGTTGAACGGGCTCAACGCCGGCCCCGTATGCCGCATAAGCGTTTTGACCGGGCCCTCGATGTATTCCTCCGACCCCAGGATCGCGCCGCCCAGTACCCGGCCCTGACCGTCGATATGTTTGGTGCCCGAATACACGATCACGTCCGCGCCCAGTTCGAACCCGCGTTGCAACAGCGGCGTCGCGAAGACATTGTCCAGCACAACCTTCGCGCCCGCGGCATGCGCGAGTTCGCAGACCCGCCGCACGTCGACCAGCGTCTGCATCGGGTTGGCGGGAGTTTCGAAGAACACCGCCGCCGCCGGTTCCGCGAGCGCCGCTTCCCACTGGTCCAGATCTTCGCCGTCGACGAAAACCGTTTCGATACCCCAGCGCGGCAGGATCTCGTTACACACCACGAAACACGACCCGAACAGGCTGCGCGCGGCGACCAGCCGGTCACCCGCCTTCAGGAGTGCGCCGAGCGCGACGAATACCGCCGCCATACCGCTGGCGGTCGCGAAACAGGCTTCTGCGCCGTCGAGCAGCCGCATCCGTTCCTGGAAGGTGGCCACGGTCGGGTTCCCGTAGCGGGAGTACACGTAATGCTGGGCTTCGCCCGTGAACGCCGCTTCGGCGGCTTCGGCGCTGGCGTAGACGAATCCCGAGTTCAGGTAGAGCGCTTCGGAGGTCTCTTCGAAACCCGACCGGTTCAGGCCGCCGCGCACGCCCAGCGTGGCCGGTCCGACACCTTCGGGCAGTACCCGCTCGAACGCACCGCCGCCGATCACGACTGCCGCCAGGGAAGCCCGTCGGCTCGCCAGCCGGAACCGCCACGGTGCCCGAACTCGTCGAGTGGGCCTTCGAATCCTTCGGAGATGTTGTACGAGGGCGCGATACCGGCACCGGTCGCGGCGTCGGCGGCGTGCGCCGAACGCTGGCCGGACCGGCACAGGAAGAGCACCGGTGCGTCGGCCGGGCGGTCGCCCAGCGCCGAGCGCAGCTGGTCGAGGAATCCGGTGTTGCGTGTCCCGGTGCCATCGACCCACTCCACCAGCAGTGTCGGCTTGGCGATGGGGCTGGTGTCGGGTACGCCGACGAACTTCCATTCGGCTTCGGTCCGCACGTCCACCAGGACGGCGTCGGGATTCTCGGCCAGCAGTTCCCAGGCCTGCTGTGGACCGATATCACCTGCGTAACTCATACGTGTTACCTCCTGCGAATCCGCACTTGCCGCATCTGTTCGATGCGTGCCAGGTCGTCACCCGGAGCACCCCACCGCGGAGGAGGGTTGCCGACCAGCGAGCCGGGGCTTGGCGCTGGCACTCATGACCTAATGCATGAGATTGCCCGGCCCGACCGGCCGCTGTCAAACCCTGGTTGACGGTGCTCGCCGGAATCATTCGACCGGCTGGTTGCACACCCGCCATTCGCCGTCCGTGTGGAACAGCCACCAGGTGGAGGTTGCTTCCGCGCCCTCGACCCGGCTGGTCACATCGACGGTCGCGGTCTCGCCGTTGATCTGGATCGGGCCCAATTTCGTGATCTCGATATCTTTTCCGGTCTCGCCGGGCTGTAGCCGTCCGGCGAACGGGGACCGGGCGGGAACGAAGCCGGGACAGACCGCCTCGCGCGGTGGTTCCGGTCCGTAGCGGCTGCTCACATCGCCGAAGTCGCGGACCGCTCCCGCGATCCGGTCGGATTCTGTGACATTTTTCTCAACGGGCGCCAGCAGGCCGGTGAGCAGGATGCCCCCGAGGACCACGGCCGCGATCACCGCGGCCACGGCGAACGGCGTGATCGTGCGCCGTGGTGGGGTGGCATCCGGGTCGGCGGCCGACGGTTCGTCAGCGGGTCCGGAATCGCTCATACCGATGATCATCCCTGGTCCCGCCATCGATGGTGCGCCCGCACCCCGATAGAATTGCGGTAGACCGCGGGTGGACGGCACAGCAGTCGCCGCGGAGACGTGGGAAGACGTGCAGCGAACCGGCTGCCCCGGGGCGGCGCGACAACGGCGCATACGGGCCACGCGTCAACTTAGCCTAAGCTAAGTGCAACGCCAGTGATTTCTTTCGACCGATAAGGGTGCGCGAAACAGATGACCGAGCAGAAGGAAGCGAATCGCCCGCTTCGGATCGCGATCGTGGGGGCTGGTCCGGCGGGGATCTACGCCGCTGACGCGCTGATGAAGTCGGATGCCGAGGTTTCGATCGACCTGTTCGAGCGGATGCCGGCCCCGTTCGGTCTGATCCGCTACGGCGTCGCACCGGACCACCCCCGGATCAAGGGGATCGTGACCGCGCTGCACAAGGTCCTGGACAAGGAGCAGGTGCGGCTGCTGGGCAATATCGATTACGGCACCGATATCACCCTGTCGGATCTGCGGCGTTTCTACGATGCGGTGATCTTCTCCACGGGCGCCAACGCCGACCGGGCGTTGCCGGTCCCGGGTATCGATCTGGACGGTTCCTACGGTGCCGCCGATTTCGTCTCCTGGTACGACGGGCATCCGGATGTGCCGCGCACCTGGCCGCTGGACGCGGAGAAGGTGGCGGTGCTCGGGGTGGGCAATGTCGCGCTCGACGTGGCGCGGGTGCTCGCCAAAACCGGTGACGAACTGCTGCCGACCGAGATCCCGCCGAACGTCTACGAGGGCCTGAAGGCCAACAAGGCCGTCGAGGTGCACGTATTCGGCCGCCGCGGGCCGGCGCAGGCCAAGTTCACCCCGCTGGAGCTGCGGGAACTCGATCATTCGCCGACGATCGAGGTGATCGTCGATCCGGAGGACATCGACTACGACGAGGGATCCGAGGCCGCGCGCCGCCATTCCAAGCAGGTCGATATGGTCGCCAACACCCTCGAGCAGTGGGCGATCCGGGATCAGGGCGATCGGCCGCACAAGCTCTACCTGCACTTCTTCGAATCCCCCGCCGAGATCATGGGCGAGGACGGCAAGGTCGTGGGGCTGCGCACCGAACGCACCCAGCTCGACGGCACCGGCAACGTGAAGGGCACCGGGAACTTCCGGGACTGGGATGTGCAGGCGATCTACCGCGCCGTGGGCTACCTGTCGCAGAACATCTCCGAGCTGCCGTTCGACGATCAGGCCGGTGTGATCCCGAACGAGGCCGGTCGCGTACTGGTCGACGAGAACGCCGACGGTGCCGCCCGCTACCTGCCCGGCACCTATGTGACCGGCTGGATCAAGCGCGGTCCGGTCGGGCTGATCGGCCACACCAAGGGCGATGCGAACGAAACGGTGGCGTGCCTGCTGGACGACAGCAAGGATTTCGCCGTCGCCGAGAGCCCGGAGCCGGACGCGGTGACCGATTTCCTCGAGAGTCGCGGTATCCCGTTCACCACCTGGGCGGGCTGGTACCGGCTCGACGCCCATGAGCGTTCGCTGGGCGAGCCGGAGGGCCGGGAGCGGGTCAAGGTCGTCGAGCGCGAGGATATGCTGCGCGCCAGCGAACCCCACAAGGTGTAATCCGAGCCCGCTCCGACCACCCAGAGCTGGGAGGAGCGGGCATCACCCCCACACATCAGGCATTCTGTATCCGTGTTCGATGCGCATGTGCACATCATCGATCCGCGTTTTCCGCTGATCGAGAATGAGGGCTACCTACCGGAGCCCTACACGGTCGACGATTACCGACGCCGGATGGCCCGGTTCGCGCCTTCCGGTGGCGCGGTGGTCAGCGCGTCTTTCCAGGGAAACGATCAGAGCTACCTGCGGGCCGCGTTGGCCGAACTCGGCCCGGGCTGGGTCGGGGTGACCCGGCTCGATCTGGACGCCTCCGATTCCGAGATTCTCGATCTGCACGAGGCCGGCGTGCGGGCGGTGCGGTTCAACCTGAAACGCGCCGCCGCCGATATCACGGGGATGACCCGCCAGGCGCTGCGCGCCCACGAACTGTGCGGCTGGCATGTGGAGATCTATGTGGACGGCCAGATGCTGGCCTCGCTGCAGCCGGTGATCCTGAAACTGCCGAAGGTCTCCATCGACCATCTGGGGATGTCCCAGGTGGGCCTGTCCTACCTGCTGGACCTGGTCGATCGCGGGGCCCGGGTGAAGGCGACCGGTTTCGGGCGGGTCGATATGAACGTCGCGACCGCCCTGCGCCGGATCCACGCGGTGAACCCCGAGGCGCTCATGTTCGGCAGCGATCTACCCGGCACCCGGGCGGGCCGCCCGTTCCGGGAAGTCGATGTGGAGCTGATCGCCGATGTGGTCGGCACCGATATGAACGCGGTCCTCGAGGACAACGCCCGCGCGTTCTACGGCCTGCCCGCCGTCGACCGCGCCACCGAGGACCCCACCCCCACGCTGCCGCTGTTCGTCCCGCCCCTGCGGGATATCGACCGACGTCCCGCCACCGACGGCACCACCCGTCCTCTCCCGGCCCTCGACCCACGACCGGGGCAGGCCCCGGGCACGGACTGACGAGGACAAGGTCTGGGTGCTGCCCCGGCAATCAGGCGGTGACGGCCCCGATCACCCAGACACCGCTCGCCAGTAGCGCGCCGAACAGTTCCACCAGGATCGACAGACCCACGCCTTTGATCGCGTGCTTGCTCGACACCCAGGCCTGCCGGTTGTCGGGGAACCGGGCCATCTCCGAGAGATACACCCCCACAACGAAACCCACGAACAGCCCGACCACCGGGATCACGAAGAACCCGGCGATCCCCGCGAGCCCACCCAGCAGCAGGGTCCGGTTGGGGATCCCCGCCTCCTTCAAATTTCGCCCGGGCCAGGTGTATTTCACGACTCCCGAGATCACCAGCAGCAGTGTGCTGATCCCCAGCACGGCCCACGCCGTAACCCCGCCGGTGAGGAATGCCCACACCGCGACCGCCGCGAAGATCAGGATCACCCCCGGCAGAATCGGCACCACGATGCCGACCAAGCCGACCAGAATCACCAGGCCGACCAGAATTTCACCCCATACGCTCACGGAACCAAAGTAGCCCGGATCCGAGTCCCACGCCGAAGCGAGGCCGGGTGCTCGATATCATCGATGGTCCGAAACGAGCGGGTTCCGGTGAACGGAGGCCGCGCAACGGAAGGATGGCTAGTGCAGATCACGGCACTGCGCCGGTATCCGGTGAAGTCCATGCTCGGCGAGGATGTCCAGGAACTGACGGTCGAGGAGAGCGGTGCCACCGGGGACCGGGCGCTGGCGGTGATCGACGTAGCCACCGGGCGTGTGGCCACCGCCAAACAGCCGCGACTGTGGCGGCGGTTGCTGCAATGTTCGGCTACAGGAGATCCGGGCAGGGTCCGTATCTCGTTGCCGGACGGGCGCACTACCACAGCGGACGGGGGCGCCGCGGACGATCTGTTGACCGAAATGCTCGGACGAGAGGTGCGCCTGGCCGGCCGTCGCCCCGAGGGCGCGGAAATGGAACGCCCGGACCCCGAAGATGTTCTGGCACACGGGGTCGACGCGACTCTGGACTACGCGACCCTGCCCGTCGCCGGCGGTACGCCGGGAGTGTCGTTCGTCGATTTCGCGGCGCTGCACATGATCACCACCGCCACCCTCGACCATCTCGGTATCGAGGCGCTGCGCTACCGGCCGAACCTGATTGTCGCCACTCCTGCGGGTTTTCCGCCGTTCGGCGAAAACGACTGGACCGGAAGAGAACTGAGCTTCGGCGGCGTGCGCTCGACGGCGATAACCCCCACTCCCCGCTGTGCGGTGCCGACGCTGGAGCACGGGGACCTGCCGCGCTCGCCACAGGCGGTCCGCCGCCCGATGGCCGAGAACCGGGTCGACGTCGATATCCCGGGGCTCGGCGCCTTGCCGTGTGTCGGGCTCTATCTATCGGTGACGCAGGGCGGCACCCTGCGCACCGGAGACCACCTGGAGATCGGCTGAGTACGGATTACGCCTGGCCGCGCGCGGATCGAGCCGCGGCGATCCCACCGCGCCGGGCCGGGCTGCCGGCTCCCCGGAGGGTCTACGCGAACGCCGCGCCCAGCGTGTCGAACGCTCGGATCAGCCATTCGGGTTCACCGTCGCGGCGACCCTGTAGCGACTCGCGGACTGCTCCGAGCTGGGTCCAGCGGCGCGCTCGGTCCCTGTTCAGTCCGGCTGCCGTGCAATAGATATCCAGGTATCGGTCGAGCATCGGCGCGGGGTCGGCCGAGGCCAGGACTGGGCCGAATCGTGGGCTCAGAATGACGTTGAGTGCCTCGTATGCCGGATCGCCGACATAGACTTTCGGATCGATCGCGAGCCAGGGTTCGCGATCGGCGGCCAGAATATTGGCATCGTGCAGGTCCCCGTGCACGAGCGTGCCGGGTTGGTCGGGGCCGAGGTCGTGCAGCGTCGCGATTGCCGTATCGAGCACCGGGTTCGGCAACGGATTGCCGAGAGATGCCGAAGCGGTGCGTATTTCCTGTTCCCAGTCTCCGATGGAATCGGAAAGCCTGGGCAGCCCCGCGGGCGCCGGTATCGACATGAGACGCGAGAGCCGGCCCTGGACGGCGAGAGCTTCCGCGGGGTCGTCGATATCTGCGAGCGTGCGGGTGCTCGCACGTTCCAGCAGCATGGCGTGGTTTTCGTCATCGCGTGCGTACAGCCGGACCGTGCCGGCGCCGTCCCAGGCGGCGTATGCGTCCGCTTCGTAGCGATCGGCGTAACCGGGAAACGACACTTTGACGACCGCGGGCGGCAGACCGGCGCGCCGCACGGGTAGCACGACGCCCACCCGGCCGTGGAGCACCGGCCCGTCTGGGTGGCACCGCCAGCGTTTCAGCAGTTCTCCGAGCCTGCCGGGCAGCGATGCGAGCCAGGTTCGGCCGGGTTCGCCGGTGTCCGCGATCAGCCGGTGAGCGAACTTCTCCGGTACCTCGAACAAATCGAACATCCTCCCGGGTAGTAGCTGCGCGACGGTACGTCAGCGACGTGCGGTGAGTTTGCCTATACCGTTCAGTATGCCTTTGTGCTCGGAGTATTGCCCCATCGATATGTAGTACGTATGCTACAAATCATCGAAGGTGGGCGATTGGGAGGTCTCATGGCTTCGGGTGACGGCGTAGTACTCGATATCGCGGCGCTGCGAATGCGCTACGACACCACCGAGGTATTGCGCGATG
This sequence comes from Nocardia sp. NPDC019395, assembly GCF_040632335.1. NCBI lineage: Bacteria > Bacillati > Actinomycetota > Actinomycetes > Mycobacteriales > Nocardiaceae > Nocardia > Nocardia sp. NPDC019395. The sequence goes on along the minus strand of NZ_JBEYBT010000014.1, from coordinate 62,073 downwards.
TGACATTCCAGGCCCGGCGGGGGGAGGTGTTGGTGATGCTCGGCCCGAACGGTGCCGGCAAGACCACCACCATCGAGATTCTGGAGGGGTTTCGCACGCGGTCGGCGGGAGATGTCACCGTGCTGGGTGTGGACCCGGCGGCCGGTGACGAAAGCTGGCGCGCCCGCATCGGTGTGGTGCTGCAATCCTGGCGCGACCACGCCAAATGGCGGGTGCGCGAACTGCTCGACCACCTCGGCACCTACTACCGGCCGTACTCCGATGATCGTGCCCGAAAGCCTTGGGACACCGGCGAACTCCTCGAACTCGTCGGGCTCACCGAGCACGCGGGCGCCAAGATCTCCACATTGTCCGGCGGTCAGCGTCGCCGGCTGGATGTGGCGATCGGCATCGTCGGCCGGCCGGAAGTGCTGTTCATGGACGAACCCACCGCCGGTTTCGACCCCGCGGCCCGCCGCGATTTCCATGACCTCGTGCACCGCCTGGCCGACCTCGAGGACACCACAGTGCTGCTCACGACCCATGACCTCGACGAAGCGGAGAAGCTCGCCGACCGGATCCTGATCCTGGCCGGTGGGCGGATCATCGCCGACGGTTCGGCCGACGAACTGTCCCGCAGTATCACCGGCGAAGCCGAGGTGCGCTGGACCGTCGGGGATCAGCGTTTCGTGCACACCACCACGGAGTCCACGAAATACGTGCACGAACTGTTCAAACAACACGGCGACCGGATCGGCGAACTCGAGGTCCGCCGGGCATCGCTCGAGGACACATATATGACGCTGGTCCGACGCCACGAATCCGGTGAGCCCGGGGAAGCGGTCCACACTCTCGCGGAGGTCACCCGATGAATCCCACCGCCACCGCCGTCCGGGCCGGGTTCGCCCGCGGCTGGATCGAGCTCCGGCAGATGTACCTCAGCGCCCCCGATCTGATCGGCCAATTCCTGACCCCCGCTATTTCGCTCGCGGCGCTGTACCTGTTGCGCAACCGGGAGTACGCGGGCAGTGAACTGTCGATCGCCGAGCTCGCGCTACCCGGTTTGATCGGCAGCATCATCGCCTTCAACGGCCTGTTCGCGATCACCAACGTGCTGGTGCTCGACCGCGAGGACGGCACCCTGCTGCGGGCCAAGGCGATACCCAACGGTATGGCCGGCTATTTCGTCGGCAAGATCGCCGCCGCCGCCGGATCGGTTCTCGTACAGGTTCTCGTCGTGCTGGCCGCCGGCATGCTGATCATCGGCGGCTCGTCGCTCGACGGGGTGGGCGCGTGGCTGACTTTCGCCTGGGTCGTACTGCTCGGTCTGCTCGCCACACTGCCGTCCGGCGCGATCCTGGGCGGCGTCCTCGAGGGGCCCCGCGCGACCTTCCTGCTGACGATGCCGCTCATGGGTCTTATCGCGATCTCCGGCATCTTCTACCCGGTCACGGCGCTGCCGGGCTGGTTGCAGGCCGTGGCCCAGGTGTTCCCGATGTACTGGGCGGGTCTCGGTATGCGCTCGGCCCTGCTGCCGCCGGACGCGGTGGCCATCGAGATCGGCCGATCCTGGCGGCATCTCGAAACAGCGGCCGTACTGGGGGTATGGGCCGTCGTGGGCCTGCTGATCGCGCCGGTAGTGTTGCGACGCATGGCGCGTCACGAATCAGGGTCGAGTATGGCCGCCCGGCGGGAGAAGGCGATGCAGCGTGCCTTCTGAGGTCATCTACAACCGCATCGCGATGCTGCGCGCCGAGCGCGGTATCTCGCGGCGGCAGCTGGCCGAGGCGCTGGGCGTCCACTACCAGACGGTGGGTTACCTCGAACGCGGCGAATACAGCCCCAGCCTGCATCTGGCGTTGCGGATCTCCGCGTACTTCGAGGTGGCGGTGGAGGTCGTGTTCTCCACCGAACCTTTCCCCCGGCTGGGTTCGGGCACCGAAACGGCCTGATCGGGTGGGCGGGCACGCGGTCCGATCACGGTACGCCCGCCGGAAGGGTGCGGGTGCCCGAGAGGGTTCGGGGTGGTCAGTACAGGAAATCCGCGAGCACGCCCGCCACGGCCTCGGGAACAGTCGTCGGCGCGAAATGCATTTGATCCGGAAATGTTTCGATGGTGGCCCGGGGCATCACGGCCGCGAGCCGTTCGACGGTTTCCGGCATCGGTTCCCAGGTATCCGAACCCCGCATCAGCAGCGTCGGCACTGTCACCGAGGACCAGCGATCCAGGTAGAGGGTGTCCGCGACCAGCGACTCGAGGTCCCGGCTCCAGCCGTAGGAGTCGTCGTGGGTGTCCTCGTCCGCGCCGGCGGCCTCTTCCAGCCCGTCGAGCATCGCCGACGGAATGCGGGCCACCTTCTCGGCCAGTAGCCGATCGGACTGTTTGCGGTCGCCGCTCGCCGCCAATCGCTCGAACCGGGACAGTACGGGGGCGAGTTCCGCACCGGCCGCGTACAGCGGCGGCTCCCAGAGGGCCAGTGAGCGGACCGGGAGCCCGGACGCGGCCGCGTGCAGGGCCACGATCGCGCCGTACGACATGCCGACCAGATGGGCGGGCCGGCCGATCATGCCGATGATCGCTTCCAGATCACGCACCTCGTCGGCGAAGGATTTCGGGGCGTGTCCCGGCCCGCTCGGTGCGTACCCGCGGCGGGCCGGTAACCAGAGATCGAACCGGTCCGGGAGGTATTCGGCCACCGGCTGCCAGGAATGCAGCCCGCCGCCGGAACCGTGAATCATGATCACCGGCGAGCCGGTACCGGCCCGGTGGTAGCAGATCATGGTCCCGTCGAACGACGCGAAGGTCGTGGGCGGCACGTTCGTGAACAACGGCATGGGCCTACTCTCGCAAAGTCCGCCCCACCCCTCCAGCGCATTCTCGTCTCGATCAGAAGAGCGTCGGTTCGCCGAAGCCCGTGGTCCGTTCGATGGCGAGCAGACGCTGTTTGGTTTCGATACCGCCGGGTGCGGAGAAACCGTGCAGTGCGTGGTCGGCCGCCAGGACGCGGTGGCAGGGGATGATCAGCGGGATCGGGTTGCGGCCGAGCGCCTGGCCGACGGCTTGGGCGGCGCCCGGGGCGCCGATCCGGTCGGCGACCTCGCCGTAGCTGAGTGTGCGGCCCGGGTCGATGGCGCGGGTGACGGTGTAGACGGCGCGGTGGAAATCCGGCAGACCGGTGAGGTCGAGCTGGATCCAGCGGAGGTCGTCGAGGTCGCCGTCGAGGTGGGCGCGGATCCGGGTGAGCACGTCCGCGCGGGAGCCTGTGGTGGGGGCGGGGAGCCAGCGGGCGTCGTCGCCCATGAGCCGTGCCGGGGTGGTCAGCGGGTTGTGGCCGGGGAGGTGGAACCGGGCCACCGCGTCGTCGCGCCAGGCGATGGCGCAGCGGCCGATCGCGGTATCGAAATCCGTCGCGTCGAGCGGGGCGAGCGTGGGGCCGGGCATATCGACAGTCTGCCCGCACCCACCGACAGCTGCGGAAACAGGATTGTCCGAACCGAGACCGTGACGTTGCGCCCCTGTTGTCATACTGTCAATATGTCCGCGGGCGGCCGCGGGCGGACACTGGATCGACGACGAACCGAGGTAAGGCGTGAGTACACCATCCACCGCCACCAAGCAGGGCCCGCTGGCGGGCATTCGCGTGATCGAACTGGCCGGGATCGGTCCGGGGCCGCATGCCGCATTGCTGCTCGCCGACCTCGGCGCCGATGTGGTGCGGATCCAGCGGGCCGGTCAGCTCCCTGGCGGTGCCGACCGTCCCACGCTGCGCGGCCGCACCGTCGTGGAGGCGAACCTGAAGGATCCGGCGGATATCGAGAAGGTGCTGGGCCTGGTGGAGCGGGCGGATGTGCTGCTCGAAGGGTTCCGTCCGGGCGTCACCGAGCGGATGGGACTGGGGCCCGACGCCGCCCTGGAACGTAATCCGCGCCTGGTCTATGGGCGGATGACGGGCTGGGGTCAGTTCGGTCCGCTGGCCGACCGCGCCGGACACGACATCAACTACATCAGTCTTACCGGTGTCCTGCACGCCATCGGCCGCAAGGGCGAACGCCCGGTACCGCCGCTGAACATGGTCGGCGATTTCGGTGGCGGTTCGATGTTCCTGGTCTTCGGTGTGCTCGCTGCCCTGGTGGAACGCCAGAATTCCGGTAAGGGTCAGGTTATCGACGCCGCCATGATCGACGGCACCCTGGCCCTGTCGCAGATGATCTGGGCCTTCCGCGGAATGGGCGCGTGGAGTTCCGAGCGCGGCACCAACCTCCTCGATACCGGTATGTCGTTCTACGACACCTACGAAACCTCCGACGGCAAATACATGGCGGTCGGCGCGATCGAACCGCAGTTCTACGCCGAGCTGCTGTCCGGTCTCGGTATCGACCCCGAGGGACTGCCGTTCCAGATGGATCCCGCCGGTCAAGACGAGCTGAAGAAACTCTTCACCGAGAAGTTCCGCAGCAAGACCCGCGACGAATGGGCCGAAATCTTCACCGGAACCGACGCCTGCGTCACCCCGGTGCTCACCTTCGAGGAAGCGACCGAGAACGACCATATCGCCGCCCGCGGTTCGCTGATCGAACTGGAGAAGGTCACTCAGCACGCCCCGGCCCCGCGCTTCTCCCGCACCCCCAGCGGCACCCCGACCCCACCCCCGACCGAGCCGACATCGATCGATTCGGTCTGGACGGACTGAAAAGACACGTAAACGCCGCGCTTCCCGAGGCAGCCGACCGGCACCGCCGGGTCGTTGCCATCGCACGTACGCGCGAGATGGTCGCCGAAGGCGAGATCGATCTCGATCTCTGCTCACCACGCTCGTCATCCCCGGCGGATCCACCTGCTCCTGCCGGCTGACAACCCGTGGACCGACCGCGAGTTACTACCGCAGATGTTACTAACAATTATGTTAGTAACATCTGTTGGTGCATGGACGGTCGGTGTTCCGGTAGCCGACCGAAAGATGCGGTCGCACGACGCTCGCGCACCACCCTTCGTCCTCCACCACCACCTTCGAGGTTCGGTGCAGATCAGCCGATTCTGTCCGCGGGTGTCAGGATTGTGCGCATCCAGTCGAGGGTGTGGTGCAGGCCCGCGTGTAGTCCGATGGTGGGCGTAGTGCCGAGCTGTTCACGGGTGCGTGTGAGGTCGGGGGCGACGGTGGCGGGTTCCGTTGGGCCGTCGGCAATTCGGGACGCGTACGGTCGTGCCGTGTGCGTCCCGAATGCTCAATTCCGGTCAATCACTGTGTGGGAGAGAGGTACCGGTGAGGCGGCGGAATTCGAGGACGGTGGCGACCGCGTAGCCGATACCTCCGGCGATAGTGAGGACCCAGAAGGGGCCGGGTGTGCTGAAGCAGAGTGCGACGGCGGCGACCAGGGCGAGCCAGGCGCCGACGCTGTAGTGCAGGGTGTTGCGGCGTGCGGCGCCTTCGCTGAGGTAGATCAGGCCGACGATAAGACTGGATCCGGCGGGCCAGAGAATGTTCTGCAGATCGGGAAGATTCAGGGCGGATGTGAGGCCGGTGATGGCGACGGCCAGGGCGGCGAAACCGATGATCCAGGACAGGCCGAGGAGTTTGCCGGTGTGGGCTTCGGATTCGGCGGCGCCGAGCTGGGCGCGCAGGGCGGCGAGGGTGGCGCATACCGTGCCGATCGCGAGACCGATTCCGAGCAGGGTTATCGGTAGCCACTCGGGCAGAATCAGTACAGGGCTGGGGCCCTTGGAGAGCGCGGCGGATCCGTGTCCGACGACGTAGGCGAGTCCGAAGCTGATGTAAGTGGCGCGGTTGTCGACATCGCCGGGGCGGGCGGCGGGCGCGATGCGGGTGGTGGCGGTGGCGGTGCTCATGGCAGTTCGTCTCCGGGTTCGAGATGCGGTTCGGCGGATGTGAGATTCGTGGGTGGGAGAAACCGGCAGTGGTCACGCGTCGGGGACGAGGACAACTTTCCCGGTGACCGTGCGTGATTCGGCGAGGCTCAGCGCCGAACCTGCCTCGGACAGTGGGAATTCCGCGGCGATCTGTGCGGTGAGCACGCCGTCGGCCAGCAGTCGCAGGACCTGTGTGAGGTCCGCACGCAGACGGCTGCGGAAGGAATCGAGGCGGCGTTTGCCGGCCCAGAAGTTGTAGAAGCGTGCGCTCTTGCCGTTGGGCAGGTAGTTCCAGAGTGCCAGTTGCGCGAACAGTTTCAGTACGGGCAGTTGCGAATTGCCCTCGGTGTCCTTTGTCGCCGCGGTGCCGTAGGAAACCAGTGTTCCGCCCCGGCGCAGCAACTTCCACGACTCCGCTATCGCGGCACCGCCGACGTGATCGAATACCGCGTCGACACCGTCGGGCGCGATCTCGGAGATGCGCTGATACATCTGCGGATCGCGGTAGTCGACCGGGATCGCGCCCAGTTCGCGCACCGCCGTGTGGTGGCGCGGGGAGGCTGTGCCGATCACCGTGATCCCGTGGTGCCGGGCCAGCTGTACGAGCGTCGATCCGACACCACCGTTGGCACCCAGCACCACGATCGTGCCACCGGAACGCACCCCGGCGGTGCGGTGCAGCATCTGCCAGGCCGTGACGCCGTTGACCACTACGGTTTCGGCGGCGGCCGCAGTCACGCCGTCCGGTACCGCCACCAGGTCGGCAGCATCCAGGAGCAGTGAACTGGCCCAGGCGCCGACTTTGGTGACCGCGGCGAACCGGCGACCGATCAGGCCGGTATCCACCCCGGGGCCGGTGGCGGTCACCGTGCCCACCACGTCGTACCCGGGCACGAACGGGAACGGCGGCTGGTCGAAGTACTTGCCGCGGCGCATCTGCTGTTCGGCGAACGAGACACCGGTCGCGTCGAGGCGCAACACGACCTGGCCGGCGGCGGGCGCGGGGAGTTCGCGAGTGGTGACCTGGAGGCCGTCCGGTTCGACCTTGCCCGGCAGGACGATCTCGGTGATTCGGCTGGTGACAGTGTTGCTGTCCATGGTGGTGTCCGATCCTCTGGGTTGCGATAACGCTCGTAAGGTTACGGCTGTTAGGTGAATTTACGCAAGAGCTAACACCTGTAAGTTTTGTTCTGTAAGGTGACGGTATGCGAGAGGAAAAAACAGCGACACCTATCCGTACTCGCAACCGTCGAGGGGAGGGGGGCCGGTTGCGCGACGAGATCGTGGCCGCGGCGGTCGAACTGCTGGACGAGACCGGCGAGGAAAGCGCCATAACCCTGCGCTCCGTCGCCCGCCGCGCCGGGATCGCCGCGCCCTCGATCTATCGCCACTTCCCCGACCAGCCCGCCATCATGCTGGCCGTGGTGCGCAATGCCTTCGACGAGCTGGACGAACAGTTGCGCACCGCGCTGACCGCCGCCGACTCACCCCGGGAGCGGCTGCTGGCCGTGAGCCGCAGTTATCTGGAGTTCGCCGCGACCCGGCCCGGGCGCTACCGGGCCATGTTCGCCGGGGTCTGGATACCCGATCTGTCCCAGGGCTCGGTGACCCGCGACGATATGGCCACGCTCGGTCAGGAGAGCCTGCGGTTGTTCGCCGGAGCCTTCGGGGACTGTGTCACCGCCGGCTGCGCGACCAGTACCGATGTCCTGGCGGATACGGTCGCGCTATGGCTCGGCCTGCACGGACTCGCTCACCAGCGCATGGTCTCCCCGTCGTTCCCCTGGCCACCGGATATCGCCGACCGCGTCATCACGACGCTCGCGCACCTCACCGGGTGACCTGCCGGAGTTACGGCGGCACGTGACCTGTCGCGCTCCCCGGCGGCCATATGGACCGTTCACTCAACCGTCACCACCGCGAGGTCGCGGTTTCAGCGGCTGTTCCCTCCGATTCGTACGGTGGAGATCTCAGTGCGAGTACGGAATTCGAGGGACGGGGCCATGACGGATATCGTGCAGGCCGATACCGATGCTCTGCGTGGTCTCGGCAAGGATCTGTCCGGCCACGCCGACGTTATCGACGAGCTGAAGCTGGAAAAGACTGTCACGATGCCGGGGTCGCCGGTGCAGGCTGTCGCGGTCGACGTCGGCGAGGCAGCGCTCGCGGCGTTCCGAGCTCTCAGTCGGAACATAGCCCAGATGTCGCATGCGGCCACCGCGGGGGCGAAATCGTACGAAGAGCTCGAGCGGCGGTTCAGCGATCACTTCGAGCGGCTGCGGGGCGAGCTGCCCTCGTGACGACCATCGCCCATGTCCGAGGGTGCGTACCCACCTCGATGGGGACCTTCGGATCCGAACTGCATGCCCGGAATGCCGATTTCATCGAGCACGTCGACCAGATGGGCCGTGATGTCGCCGACGTGGTCCAGCACTGGCGCGGTGCGGGCGCGACGGCGGCTTCGGCCCGCGCGCTCGGCGAGCGGATGGCGGCCACCAATATCGATGAGGTCGCCGCGGCCCTGGTAGTCCTGTTCGACAGCTACGGCAAACAGCTGGACGGAACGAGAACCACTCTGCTGAACGTTGTCGACAAAGAGGCGGCGGGTGCGGGTATGGCAGTGGCCGACGACGGTTCGGTGACTGCGCCGCAGTATCCGCAGAGCGGGACCCTGGTCGGCCAGATCATGCAGTCACGGCTCGTCCAGCAGGCCGCGGACTTCGAGGCCGAGATCAAGGGCCTGCTGAAATCGTTCGGCGACGACGAAAAGCAGGCCGCCGATATGCTCCAGCAGGGTGTCGGCTTCCTGAAGATCCTGCAGAAGGCGCCGACGACGCCGATGTACTCGGCGGACGGGCGCTACAAGCTCGGTGCGCCCGAACGGCCCGGCCTCGAACACGACGACACCTTTCTCTACAACACGAAGGAAGGCACATTCGACGACTGGTTGAGCAAGGTGTCCTGGCAGGGCAAGCTGCTCGGCGGCGAGATGATCCGGTCGGACCTCGACGACGCGACCGCGATGTACGCCCACTACTGGGACAACGACGGCAAGCCCATCGGATTCGATTTCAGCGAGGCCTACCGTGAGGACGGTGCCATCAAGGACGCGGTCGACGACGAAATCCGCCGATCGGCCGCCGCGGCCGATATGTTCGCCCGGGCGGGCAACAAGGAATTCCGGATGACCGGCAAGCCCACCTCCATCGGGAAGGACACCGCGTATCCGGAAACCGAGAACTGGCAGAAAGCGGTCGGCGGATACCAGCAGTGGAGCAGCTCGAACGTCCGAGTCGAGGGCAACCGCGTCACCATGGACGTCACGGTCAACGCCGATGACTACTACAACTTCGACAAGGGAAAATCGGATATGGCCACCGGAGCCTCGGACCAGGAAAACGGCCGGTTCGCCGAGGTCGGCTGGGCCAGACCGTTCGAATCGCACGGCAGCTTGACACGGACCATCTCCTGGGAGATGGGTAACCCGCCCGCCCATGCGGACAGCGGGGGAACCTCGGATCCGGAACGGAACGCCGGCCGGGAGGATCGCACCGACAACCGGGATTCCGGTGACGGCAAACGCGCCCCGGACAACAACCGAGACACAGGGGGCACGCGTCCGAAATGAAACCGACGTTACGACTGTGCGCGGCCGCTGCCCTCACCCTGGCTCTGTCGGCGCCGCTCGGCTGCGGCGACAAGCCGCCAGACGTGGTCGTCCGGCACGACGCCGAGCCGCTGGTGAAATATTTCCCGGCCATCGGCGCGCCGGTCGCGGTCTCCTGGGTCGAGCGGGACAACGAGTCGGGCCGGGCACCGGGGCCGAGCATCTACTGGATCGATGCGGTCGTGGAACTCGCGCCGGATACCGCGGCGGAGCTGCGCGAAACCCACGTGCCCACCCAGCCGGTGGATCGGCCCCCGCTCGAGGGGCCGTTGCAGTCCGAGATCCCCGCGGGCACCTACCTGTCCGGCCACGATCTCGATATCGCTCTGCGCAGGTCCGAAGCGTGGGGCGGCGGTGCGACCGGCTACCTCCATCGGGACCGGCCGGTGCTGGTCCTGCAAGCCTCGACGGGCGGTTGAGTATGACGGGACCCTACGACGAACTCGGGCTGAAAGTGCAACGGGCACAATATGAGCTGGAACGGATTCGCGGTGTCGGCACCGTACGCGGGGTCACCGTCGTAGTCGACGCCGAGAACCGCCTGCTCGCCGTCCACGCGCCCAACGGCACAGCGATCCACGCCGCCTACCGGGCCGCGTTGGCGGATAAGGAGCCGCAGGTGGTCGCGGCGATGCGGGAGCTGTCTGCCGACCCGCAGGTGCAATCGGTGCAGTTCTTCGCCGAGGCGAATACCGCTCGGCTGGAGGCCGAGCGGCACGCTCGGGCAGAGTCCGAGGAGGAGGGCGGCGCCATAGGCCGCTTCTTCGAAGACAGTTGGTGAACCGGACTCATCCATTGCGTCGGTGCTTCCGGAGATTCGTTCAGAACCAGGTGGTGGGGCGGAGGTAGTTCGCCAGGTCTACGAGGGCGTAGCGGTGGCGGCGGCCGGGGGCCAGCCGGGCCAGGGTGCGCAGACCCCTTTCCGCGCCGTCACGTAGCGCGTTCTCGGTGAACGCGACACCAGTGAACGGTGGGCGAGGTTGTTCCGGGGTGTTGCCGGCTTGCAGCCAGGCCAGTGCGCTGCCGAGGGCGATGACCCGCAGCTGTACCGCCCGGCGTTCATCCTGGGGGAGTGCCTCTACCCGGGCGCCGGCCTTGCGGAGGGTTCGTTCGGACAACTCCCCGACGGGCGCGCTGGTCAGCAGGAGCAGGACGGCGGTCATCCGGGCGGTGGTGAAATAGCGTGAGGAGGCGGGCACTTCGTCCAGCGCGGCGACCGCCTCCGCGTAGCGTCCGGTGGCCGAGAGCAGGCGGGCGAGGCCGAACGCGGCGCTCACCAGGCCGTGGTCGGTGCGCCAGGCGGTGGCGTAGAAGTTCTCGGCGTAGGCGCGCCAGGCCTTGGTCTCGTCCGGATGCCAGTGCTGGAGTACGAGTTCGGCGGTGGCGGCCAGGGCCAGTTTGGGCGGCAGCTCACCCGGCAGCACGCGCAGGACGGCGTCGAAGGCGGAATAGGCTTTCTCGTAATCGTTCTCACGCAACCCGGCCAGACCCGTGTACCAGTCGATCCGCCAATCGCGCCGGTTCGCCCGCGGGATCGCGTCGAGCAGTTCGGTGGCGTCGTGGATCCGGTCCAGGTCCAGCAGGATCCGGGCTTCGGCCAGTCGCAACTCCAGTTCCAGGCTCTCCGGTGCCGCCGCCGGATCCTGGGCCAGTTGCTCGCGCGCTTCGTGCAGTGCCGCCAATGCCTGATCCGGATCTGCCTGTAGGGAGTCCGACAGCCGGCGAGCGACGGGGTCGGCGGGTGACGGGAGGGGGATCGGCAGCGCGGCCGCGATATCGGCGGCGTCGAGCGCGGTGTCGTGGCCGACGCCGTCGGCGTAGGCATCGGTCTGGCCGATCAATTGTTCGGTGCCGAACGCGGTGCGCTGTTTACCGAACACCACCGAACGGTGCGGATGTTCGGTTCCGGTGTCGAGCGCGAGGATCTCGCGCAAAACTCCGGACAGCTGATCGGCCATCGCGCCGGCCGAAGGGAATCGGCGGTCGGGTTCCGGGTCGGTGGCGCACAGCAGCAGGCGATGGAACGATTCGTACTGCGCCAGGATCGGTTCGTCCTCCGGCGTCGGCAGACCGTCGCGGTAAGCGCCGTTCTCGGTGGGAATATCCAGGGTCAGCACGGCCAGCGTCCGGCCCACGGTGTAGATATCGGAGGCGACGGTGGGACCGGTCCGGGCGATTTCCGGAGCCTGGAAACCTCTCGTGCCGTACAGATTTCCGTAGGCCTCGATCGGGGCGACAGCACCGAGATCCAGCAGCTTCACCTGATCCTCGGTGACCATGATGTTGTCGGGCTTGAGGTCGTTGTAGGTGAGCTCGGTGGCGTGCAGGTAGTCGAGAGCGGGCAGAACCTCGAGCACATAGGCGATCGCCTGCGCCACCGGAATCCGTTCGGGGCGGGGATGATCGTCGAGCATACTGCGCAGCGAACGGCCGCCCACGTACTCCATGACGATGAACCCGATCGGCTCGCCGCCGGGCGGTAGGTGTTCGACGAAATTGTGGATCTTGACGATACCCGGATGCGCGACCTCGGCGAGGAACTCGCGTTCGGCCACGGCCACGGCCTGGGCCTCGATATCCTCCGCGTGCAGCAGACCCTTGAGCACCACCCAGCGGTCGCTGACATTCCGGTCGATGGCCAGATAGATCCAGCCCAGCCCGCCGTGCGCGAGACAACCCTGGATTTCGTACTGGCCGGCGACCATATCGCCGGGCCGCAGGGTCGGGCGGAAGTCATAGGCCGCCCCGCAATTCGCGCAAGTGCCGCGGGTGGTTCCCGGCCCGCTCGCGCTCGTCCGGCCGACGGGTTTTCCGCACCGCCAGCAGAATCGTTTCCCTTCCGCCACCACCGGATCGGCCAGCACGGCCTGGGTGGGGTCGGCGGGTTCGATGGGCGGGATCTCGACCAGACCGGCGACAAGCGTGCGCACGACAGGCCGGGAACGTGCGGTCCGGGTACTGCGTCCGGTCCGGACCTGGCCGCCGCTGACCCGGCCCGAACCGAGACTGGTCGCGGCCCACGGCTCCCCGGCCGCCACAGCCGCGGTGCCGGGGATCGCCTCGGTACCGGGGTTTTCCCCGGTGCCGGACTCCCCGGGCTGCCGGGTGACGTCGAGTGCGCTGGTTTCCGGCGGTTCCGGGTCGTCAGCGGACCCGCGCCGGTTGCCGGACTCGTCCGTTGTCACGGTGATCAGTCCCGATAGACCGGCTGCGGAGGTGCGGGCGTCGGTCCCAGGACCCTGAGCCACTGGGTGTAGAGCCGGCTCCAGGTTCCGTCGGCACGGATCCGGTCCAGCGTGCCGTTGACGAACCGTACGAGATCCTGGTCGTCCTTGGGGATACCGATCCCGTAGGGCTCCTCGCTGATACTCGGGCCCACCAGTTCGGTATGCGGGTCCTGTTCCGCGAGCCCGGCCAGGATCGCGTCATCGGTACTCACCGCGTCCACCTGGCGCTGCTGTAGAACCACCAGGCAGTCGGCCCAGGTGGGCACGGTGAGAATGGACGCGTCGGGCTGGATCCGGCTGATGTGCTCGAGCGAAGTGGTGCCGCGGATCGTGCACACCCGTTTGCCCGCGAGATCTTTCAGGCTGTTGATCCCGGAATTCTGGACGGCCAGAACTCGCTGGTGGGCCTGCAGGTACGTCGTCGAGAACGCCACCCGCTGCAACCGGGCACAGGTGACCGTCATCGTTTTCACGACCATATCGACCCGGCGGTCCACCAGCGCAGCCTCCCGCTCCTCCGAGCCGAGGCTGCGGTATTCGATGCGGTCGGGATCGCCGAACAGGTCGCGGGCCACCTCACGCGCGATATCGGCGTCGAATCCGACGATCACACCGCTGTTGGGGTCGCGGAAACTGAACAGGTTACTGCCGGTGTCCAATCCGACGACCAGCCGGCCACGGGCACGGATACGGTCCAGCGCGGCCCCCGTGGCTGCCGGTCCGGCGGGGCGCAGGCTCGCGGTCGGATCACCGCAATTCGGATCGTCGGGCACCTGCACGGGACCGTCCGCCGCTATCGCGGTCGCCTGCGCGGGCAGGGGCGGCTCGGCGTAGTCGCCGTGCGGTGTCTCACTGTGCGGACCCGGTCCGGTGGCGCAGCCGGCCAGGAGCAGCGCGGTGCAGGCGATCCCGGCCCGTAGCGGCCAGGAACGGCCCGTTCGCCGCGATCCGGTTCGCGTCGCGGCCGATCGGCGCGGGGCCGCCGGCCGGAGCGGGTTGCGCGCAGGTCTCATCGATACTCCCGCAGTCTCGGCCAAATTCCGAAGGCGATATACGCCGCGGCCGCGATACCGAGGATCACCGCGCCGGGCGCCAGATAGTCGAGTACCCGTGCGCTGTGGAAAATATTGCTGCGCAGGGTTTCCCGAGTTTCGGTGATACCGGCACCCAGGGCGTTGTCCAATGCTTCCACGTGGACGGTCGCGTTCTCGGCACCGGGCCCGGTGGCGATCGTAGCGGCGCGGGCGAACTCGCCGCGGTTCAGTGTGTCGTTCATCCGCTGGTGTGCCGCCAGCCAGTGCAGTAACGCGGCGCGTGCCTCGGTGGTCGCGTGGTCGGTATGTCCGGCGAGCAGTTCGTTGAGCCGGGTGATGTTCGCGTCGAACGCGTGGTCGTAATCGCCGGTGGTATCACGCCGCACCAGTTTCAGGGTTTCCGCGGAACGCGCCTGCTGCGCCAGGATCCGGCCCTCGGTGAGCCGGGCGGCCGGAACCGTACCGTCGGAGCGGCCGGTGGACATCGCCGCGGCCGATACGGATCCGGCGATCACCGTCCACAGCAGCAGGATCAGTACCGCGCCCGAAGCCAGGAGCAGACCGGGGTTGAACGTCCGGTGCCAGCGCTGCGCCAGCAGGCGCTGCGCCCAGACCAGTCCGCCCAGCGCCGCTACGAGCAGGAGAATCGCGGGCCACGGTGGCCGGACATGCCGGTCCTGCGCGCTGTCCACGGCGTCCGCGCGCCGGTCGTAGAGCTGCTCGGCCACCGGCAGCAGCTGCATCTGCATCTCGTGTGACGCCTCGCTCAGATACGCGGCGCCGACCGGGTTTCCCTCTCGATTGTTCGCTCGCGCCGTCTCCACCAGACCCGAGTAGACCGGTAGCCCGGAGCCGATGCGGTTGCGCTGCCGATCGTCCTCCTCGCCGTCGCTGGACAGCGTCACCAGTTCGGCGCCGGCCTCGCCCAGGGCTTGGCTGTAGCGGTCGCGTACCTGCTCGGGTTCCAGACCGCCCGATATGAACGCCGTCGCCGCGGCGGCGTCCGCGACCGAGAGCGATGTGTAGAGGCGGTGCGCGGCATTGGCGTCGGGCTCGGTGTCGGCGAGCAGGATATCGAGGTCGCTCTGCCGGTCGTGCACGGTTGCCGCGGTGATCGCGCCGGATCCCAGGCACAGCACGACAAGTAGCAGCCCGATACCGATCAGTCGTCCCGGTGAGGATTGCGCGAACAGGCGTACGCGCGCCGGATCCACCCACTTCCAGGCCATTTCGACCCTGGGCCGCACCGAGTCGCTCCACCCGGGAGCGGGCACCGGTTCCGGCTGGGCCGGTTCGGGTTCGGAGACCACCCGATCCACCGCCGACCGAGTCATGTCCACCCTCCAACTCTGGGCGCCGTGCGCGCTGTATCACTCTGCCGTATGTGGGCGATATCGCTCACACCGCTGTCATGAGCGTATTCGGTATTGTGCACGCTCGCGCTCTGACGGCCACAACGACCATCGATACGACCCGGTACGGCAGGATGGAGGGACGGTCGACGAGGACGGTGCGAGATGCGCGGAGATGGAGACGGGTGGGCTTTGAGCCCCGGTGGGGTGCGGCACTGGGGGAAGTTCGGCGCGGCCGGGTTGTTGCTGCGGGCGCCGATCGGCAGCGGCGGCGCGGCCGTATTGCTGCAGCATCGGGCGCTGTGGAGTCATCAGGGCGGAACCTGGTCGCTGCCCGGCGGGGCCAGGGACAGTGACGAGACGGCTGTGCACACCGCGGTGCGGGAGGCGGATGAGGAAGCCGGGATCAAGGTCGCCGATATCCAGGTGCGTGCCGAACGGGTGACCGCCGTCGCGCCCAGCGGCTGGACCTACACCACGGTGATCGCCGACGCCGGTAAGCGCTTGCCCGTCCGGCCCAACAAGGAGAGCGTCGAACTGGCCTGGGTTCCCGAGGACGAAGTGGACCGCTTTCCGCTGCATGCCGGCTTCGCGGACGCCTGGCCGGGGCTGCGGGCGACCTTCGCCCGGATGGATACGAGCGAGTGCGCGCGGGCCGACGCGGCCGAGTTGGCCGTGACCCTGCCCCGCACGATCGATCTGGGCGCGGAATTCGTCTGGCTGCACGCCGACCCCGAGGGCCCGGGCGAACTGGCGGTCCTGCTGGATCCGCCGTATCCGGCCGAGGAATCCGATGGCGGGGAGTCCTCGGATGCGGCCGCCGCGGTGGCGGCGGCCGGTGATCCCGCCGCCGGGCCCGGCGAGACCGTTCCCGTGGAGGCCAGGGTGCTGGGGATCCCGCGGGGCCGGGTCCTGGGGCCGGAGGCCTGATGGGCGACGGGGGTGGCGGCCGGCCTTTTGTCCTGCTGTCGGTCGCGGTGAGTGTCGACGGATATATCGATGACACGGCCCCCGACCGTCTGCTGCTGTCGAACGAAGCCGATTTCGACCGGGTGGACGGATTGCGGGCCTGGTCGGACGCGATTCTGGTCGGCGCGGAGACGGTGCGCCGCGACAACCCGCGGTTGCTGGTCAAGAGCGCGCAGCGCCGCCGGGCCCGGGCCGCCGCCGGGAAACCCGAGCATCCCCGGAAAGTCACCGTGACCGCCGCCGGGAACCTGGATCCGGATGCCCGTTTCTGGCATCACGGCACCGAGGAGAACCCTCCGCTCGTCTACACCACCGAAACCGGCGCCCGGCGGCTGGTCGAGCGGCTGAGCGCGCCCGCCGAGATCGTCGCGCTGGGCGCCGAGCTCGAATTCGGCGCCCTCCTCGACGACCTCGACGCACGCGGGATCGCACGTTTGATGGTCGAGGGCGGTGGCCGGATCCACACTGCTTTCCTGGCCGGTGGGCTGGCCGATGAACTCCACCTCGCCCTCGGACCCGCCCTGGTGGGGGATCCGCGGGCACCGCGCTTCCTGCACCCCGCCCGATTCCCGGGTGGATCTACTCACCGCATGGAACTGCTCGAAGTCTCCCAGCTCGGGGATGTGGCAGTGTTGCGGTACCGACCCCAGGAGACCCGATGCCCGAACCCGACCACCACTACTGGATGAACCGGGCGATCGAGCTGGCGCGGCGCAGTCCACCGGCTCCGGGCGCTTTCTCGGTGGGGGCGGTGATCGTGGCCGACGGTACCGAGCTCGCCACCGGCTACTCGCGCGAAGCCGACCCCAAGAACCATGCCGAGGAGGCCGCGCTGGCCAAACTCGACCCGGCCGATCCACGGTTGCGCCACGCCACGCTGTACAGCACCTTGGAGCCGTGTTCGGAACGTGCCACCAAGAGCAGGCTGCCGTGTACGGACCGGGTGATCGCCGCGGGAATCCCGGCCGTGGTCATCGCCTGGCGCGAACCCGCGACTTTCGTCGTCAACTGTGTGGGCGTGGAGAAGCTCGAACAGCACGGGGTGCGGGTGCTGGAACTACCTGAACTGGCCGACGCCGCGATGGCGATGAACCGCCACCTCGACCTGTCCTGAGCCGCAGCTCAGGCCGGCCGGAACAGCGCTTTCAGGTGGCGGTCGGTGTTCAGGTACTGGTTCTCCCACCTGAACACCGAGCATCCATCAGGCCGTGCTGACCCGGTAGATCCGTAGATCCTCCGGGACGCCGCTGAGCGGCGCGGCGAAGAAACTGCGGCGGTAGGGGCGGGCGGTGTGCCCGAGCTCGTCGAGAGTTTCCGGTTCCATGGCGGCGAGGGTGGATTCGGAGATCATCATGCGGCCGTTGCCCGCCGCTTC
The DNA here is from genome assembly GCF_040632335.1 of Nocardia sp. NPDC019395. Lineage (NCBI taxonomy): Bacteria > Bacillati > Actinomycetota > Actinomycetes > Mycobacteriales > Nocardiaceae > Nocardia > Nocardia sp. NPDC019395. The sequence continues at coordinate 44,604 of NZ_JBEYBT010000014.1, read as the reverse complement.
CATCACCCGGGCCGCGATGGTCACGTCCACGCCCAGCCAATCGCCGCCGATCTCGCGCGGTGAGCCCGTATGCAGGCCGATACGCATCCGGGGCCGGTAGCTGCCCACCGCGATATCGGCGAGGTTGCGCCGGGCCGCGATCGCGGCCTCGACCGCGCCGTCGGCGGATGGGAACACGGCCATCACTCCGTCGCCCATCCGTTTGACGACCTGTCCACCCCGTTCGGCGATGGGCGGTTCGATCGCGCGGGCGACCTTGCGCAGCAGATCGAGGGTGGCTTCGTCACCGGCGGTCAGCGACCACGACGAGAACGAGACCAGGTCGGTGAACATCACCGTTATCTCCTGGGTGCCCTTACCGCGGCCGAGGCGTTCGAGTGCCGCCTGCCACACCTGCAGGGCGCCGAAGCCGATTTCGCGGGCGGCGCTGGGGCTGTCTCCTACGAGCCGGTCCGCGGCGCGGGCGACGGCACGGGCGCCGCCGGGGCCGGTGACCGAGAGTGGATCGCCGAAGGCCGGATCGCCGGGAAGTTGGGTGCGCGCCTTCCGGAGGACCTCGATCACGTCCGGACGCTGGTTGGCGGCGTTCATGAACGCGGAGAGCGGGCCGATCCGGGGGCGGGTGGTGCCGCGGGTGCTTTCGGTGGTGGACGCGGGGCCTTCTGCCACGGTGGGTGCGGGGCCGTCCGCGGTTACGCGGCGCTGCCGGTTCCGGGACTGCGGGGACCGTACGGTCGCCGGATCACCGTTCCCCGGGACGGGGGTCAGCTCGATTGTCGGGCCCTCGGCGCCGCTATCGGCCTCCGGCTCCGGTGCGGGGCTGCCGGAGGGTTTGTCGTTCACGCCCCGAGGGTATCTCAGGGGGTTGGACGTGGGTGGAGTGCTGAGGATCGTCACCTGTCACCTCTCTATCGGAGGAGTGCGGCACGCCGTTGGGTCCGCCGATGGAAAACGTGTGGTGCCTTGCCTGAACTCGATGGTAGCGAGGGCCGCGGGGCCGGAGGTGAACGCTCGGTTACTGATAGCCGGCGTTCGCGATGCGGCCCGGCCGCCGCGAATCGATGATCAGGACAAATGTCCAGGATGTGATTACGACCACCGGTCCGGCGCTCGGTGCGCCGGACCGGTGGTAAGTGCACCCCGGCGACCGGGCAGTGGCCGCCGAAGCGCGGGGTACGCGAAATCCTCCCGACAAGGTCGCGCACCCGTTACCCGAGCGGCGAGGGAAGCGGCTCGGGTAGCTCGCGTCAGGCGTCTCGCCGGTTGACCAGCAGTAACGCGATACCGGCGACGACGGCGACGAAGGCGATGAAGTAGGCGAGGCTACCCCACGCGCCCCAGTGCCAGCTCGCCGAGGACAGTGTCTCGTCCATCGTCGCGAAGCGGCTCGCGTTCTGGAACGGCAAGAACGCGCTGATCTCACGTCCCACTTTACCGAGCGCTCCGACCAGCGGTTCGATGATCAGCTGCCACAAAACGATCAAGGAAATCGCCGCGGCGGATTGCCGTACCAGCACGCCGACCGCGATCGCCAGCACCACATTGAGGAAGGCCAGGATCGGTACCGCGTACAGCGCCCGCCAGTTGCCGTCGAGCATCAGCGTGGCCCCCGCGTCACCCGCGACCGCTTTGGCCACCGCATAGGCGGCGAAGGCCAGCACAGTGGTGAGGACCGCCGCGTAGAGGCCCACCAGTACCGTCTTCGCACCGATGACGAGCGTCCGGTTGGGTACCGCCTGGAACGTCGTGCGGATGATGCCGAACCGGTATTCACTGGTCACGGTCAGGGTGGCCATGATGGCCAGCACCATGACCCCGAACCCGGTGATACCGAGGAAGGCGGTATCGACCGTGAGGGCGGGGGCGCCGGAGGACTGCGGATCATCGGCGGCGATCCGCCCGATGAGACCGAACAGCGCGGCGAAACCGACAGCCAGAGCCACCACGATCGCCGAGCACCACCACGGCGAGCGGGTGGAGGTGAGTTTGATCCGCTCCGCGGCGATCACACCCATTACTGCGCACCTCCCAGGACCTTCGGCTGTTGCGGCGCCGGCGAATCCGCCGCGAGCACCGCGGCATCACCCGCGGAGCCGATCTCGCCGTGATATTGGACATCCCCGCCGGTCATCCGCATGAATGCTTCCTCCAGTGAACCGCGCTGCGGCGCGAGCTCGTAGAGGGTGATGTTGTGCTCCCCGGCCAGCGCGCCGACAGCGTCGCTGGTCACCCCGTTCACGACCAGTGCCGCGCCCTCGGCGTTGTCGTCGTTCTGTTTGACCGTCATCCCCTGCGAGGTGAGCAGGCTGCGCAGCTCGTCGAGTTGCGGGCTGCGCACCCGCACCGACGCCTCCGACGCGCGTTCGATGAATTCCGAGGTGGTGGAATCGGAGATGAGCCGGCCCCGGCCGATCACCACCAGGTGATCGGCGGTCTGCGACATCTCCGAGAGCAGATGGCTCGACACCAGAACGGTGCGGCCCTCGGCGGCCAGCCGCTGCATGAAGCGGCGGATCCACAGGATGCCCTCCGGGTCCAGGCCGTTGACCGGTTCGTCGAACAGCAGGACGTTCGGGTCGCCCAGCAGCGCCCCCGCCAGCCCCAGCCGCTGCGACATACCGAGCGAGAATCCACCCGCCGATTTCCCGGCGACCTCGGAGAGGCCCACCAGCCGCAGTACTTCCTCGACCCGCGCTTTCGGCAGATCGTTGGATGCGGCCATCCATTCCAGATGGGCGCGCGCGGAGCGGTTCGGGTGCACCCATTTCGCGTCGAGCAGGGCGCCCACCTCGCGCAGCGGGTGGCGGATCTGGGCATACGGTTTGCCGTTGATCAACGCGGTGCCCGCGGTGGGCCGGTCGAGGCCCAGGATCATCCGCATTGTGGTGGATTTACCGGCGCCGTTCGGTCCGAGAAAACCGGTGACCTGACCTGGTCGCACTGTGAAGGTCAGGTCCTGGACCGCGACGGTCTGCCCGTAATGCTTGGTCAAGCCCCGGACTTCGATCATGGGGACCAGCATGCCCTATGCGAAGGGTCCGTGCGTCGCCCGCTGGTCGTGACCCGCGGTCATCCTGGAGGATGACCCGCATCGGCGAAAACCCCGGCCTACCCCTTACAACTCCGGCGACGACGCCTGAGCCCAGAAGCGCTTGGGTATCCGGCCCGCCGCGCGCGCCCGGTGCCCGGCCCGGACCGCGTCCGCCATGGCGGCGGCCATCAGTGCCGGCTGCCGGGCCCGGGTGACAGCGGTCGCGAGCAGGACCGCCGAGCAGCCGAGTTCCATGGCGAGTGCGGCGTCGCTGGCGGTGCCGATCCCGGCGTCGAGGATGACCGGAACCCCCGCGCGGCCCACGATCATCTCGATATTGTGCGGATTGCCGATCCCGAGCCCGGTGCCGATCGGGGCGCCGAGCGGCATCACCGCCGCGCAGCCCGCGTCTTCGAGTCGTTTGGCGAGGGCCGGATCGTCGTTGGTGTAGGGCAGCACCGTGAAACCGGCGTCGACCAGCTGTTCGGCCGCGTCGAGAAGTTCGATGGGATCGGGCAGCAGGGTGCGCTCGTCGGCGATCACCTCGAGTTTGACCCAGGTGGTGTCCAGCGCTTCGGCCGCCAACTGCGCCGTGAGTACCGCCTCGGCGGCGGTCCGGCAGCCCGCGGTATTGGGCAGCGGTGCGATATCGAGCCGTTTCAGCAGATCGAGCACACCCGTCCCGCCGGCCGAGTCGACCCGGCGCATGGCGACGGTGGTCAGCTCGGTGCCGGAGGCGAGCAGCGCCTCCTCCAGGACGGTCAGGTTCTCCGCCCCGCCGGTGCCCATGATCAGCCGGGAGCCGAAGGTGCGGCCGGCGATGCGCAGCGGTTCGTCAGCCACCCTGGACCGCCGTCAGCACATCGATCTCCCAGCCGCGGCCGACCGGTTCGTCCCAGCGCGATTTGGGGAATACCGCACCGTCGACGGCCAGCGCCACGCCCTGGCACGGCAGTTCCAGCCGTTCCAGCAGTTCCCGCACGGTGAGTGGTTCGCCGAATTCGTGCTCGGCCCCGTTCACAGTGACCCCGATGGGGACCGGCGATACCGGTGCCCCTGATGCTGATGACATTGTTATCGACTACCTCCTGAGAGTGTGGACGCCGCGAACCGCCGCGGACGGGCCGCCGCGGCCTCGGCCAGCGGTTGCCCGTCCAGTTCGGCGAGCACCGCGTCGGCGGTGAGCGCACTGGTCAGCATGCCATTGCGGCCGTGGCCGGTGGCGGCGATCACGCGGTCGGACAGGCGGCCGATCAACGGGAGATTGTCCGGGGAACCCGGCCGTGATCCGGCGCTCGCCTCGACCAGTTCGTATTCACCGATCCCGGGCAGTACGACCTCGGCGTCGCTGATGAGGTCACGGACCCCGGCGACGGTGACCGCGGTATCGAAACCGGCCTCGTACTGGGTCGCGCCGACCACCACGCCGTCGGCGCGGGGCACGAAGTACACGGGCCGGCCGTGGACGCGGGCGCGCACCACCCGGGTGGGGGGCGGTTGCGTGCCGGGGCGCTGCCGCAGCCGCAGGATCTCGCCCTTCACCGGCCGCACCGGCAGCCCCGGCCAGAGCGCGGCGGAGGCGGCGCCCGCGGCGAGGACGATCCGGCTGTGCTCGAGTTCGGCGAGATCCCGGACCTGGACGGGGCGCACGACCACCCCGGCTTCGGCGGCGGCTTTGCGCAACGCGGTGACCAGCTGCCGGTTGTCGATGGCGGGTTCGGCCGCGGCCAGCAGCCCGGCTCGTACGGTGCGCGCCAACGCCGGTTCCAATGCCCGCACCCCGGCGCGGTCCAGCAGCCGCAGATCGTGTCCGCGATCGCTCACCCAGTCGGCGACAGTGCGCAGGTCGGCGGCATCGGCGCTGTCCTGGGCGACAGTGAGGGTTTCGCCGGCCACGAATACATCCACCCCGGTGACGGCCTCGAGCCGGCCGGCGAAACCGGGCCAGCGCGCCAGCGCCGCGGCGCCGAAAGCGAGGACCTCGTCCTCACCGGGCCAGCCTTCGGAGAGCGGCGCGAGCATCCCGCCGGCCACCCACGACGCGCCGCTGCCGGGTTCCGGATCGAAGAGGGTGACAGCCCAGCCGGCTTCCGCGGCCCGCCATGCCACCGCGAGACCGATCACACCGCCACCGACGACGGCGACGGTCGGCCCGGGAGCGGTTTCCGGCATGGTCATCCGCGCCACCTCCTGGGTTTTCGTACGTCCGATATCGCGTCAGGAGTGACGCCGGGACCGTGCGAACCACGCGGCTCCCGTCCTCGGGCGGGATCTCGCGGCGCCGGTTGCGCCCGGTTCGTCGCCCGCGTGGTGAGCGCGGATGTTCGCACCACGTTCTACCTCCTGCAACATATCCACGTTAGCGCGGTTACCGTGGCAGTTGTGCAACCGTCCTCCGCTCGCAGACAACTTCCGCCGCGCGATCGTCTCGCGACCGCCCGGCTGTACCTGTGCACCGACGCCCGGCGCGACAAGGGCGATCTGGCCGCGTTCGCGGACGCGGCGCTGGCCGGTGGAGTCGATATCATCCAGCTCCGTGACAAGGGATCGCCCGGGGAGCAGCGGTTCGGTCCGCTGGAGGTCAAGGGCGAACTCGCGGCGCTCGCCGAACTGAAGGCGGCCACCCGCCGGCACGGTGCGCTGCTGGCGGTGAACGATCGTGCGGATATCGCGCTGGCCGCCGCCGCCGATGTGCTGCATCTGGGCCAGCAGGATCTGCCTCCGTGGTACGCCCGGCGCATTCTCGGGCCGGACGTGGTGATCGGACGTTCCACCAACGACCGCGAGCAGGCCCGCCTGGCCGCGGCCGACGAGAACCTCGACTACTTCTGCACCGGGCCGGTCTGGGCGACCCCCACGAAGCCCGGCCGGCAACCGGCCGGCCTGGAATTGGTGCGGGCCACCGCCGAGGCCGCGCCGACGCGGCCCTGGTTCGCCATCGGCGGTATCGACGCCGCGACGCTCCCCGAGGTGATCGCGGCGGGCGCCGAGCGCGTGGTGGTGGTGCGCGCGATCACCGAATCCGCGGATCCGGAATCCGCCGCCCGCGACCTGAAAGCCGCGCTGCTCGCGGCCGACTGATCACCCGCCCCGTAACGCGGGGACCCTCGTACTCCGGATCGTCCGGGCGCGGCCTCCGGGCGGGCGCAACCGCCGGAGTGCCCATGGCGTCGCGCGATCTACCGCAGTCGGAGAAGTGCCGCCCGTGGCCACCAGGAGCGTGCAGGCCGGGGCTGCTCGCCAGTGGTGGGGAGTCAATCCGGGTTGCACTGCACCGCCGATCAGCAATACGGCGACGGTGAACAGTGGAATCGCGGCGTTATCGACTGGACATGGGATGTATTTCCCGGTTGTGCAGGGCAAATGCCTTTCTGGGACGGCAAATCCGGCGAGCGGACATGCGATAATCGCATTCTCGAGAAACCGGATTCCGACGTGTCATTTGCACCGTCATCGACTCTGGAGGTCTTCAACCGGGTGGAGGACCGGTGTGGCACGTAGGTCGGCAATGTGCGATGCGTGGAAGTTGCGGCGTCCGCGGCTTTGACGCGCGTCGAATACGGGTCGCGGCCTGCCTTTTCGGCAGCGCGGAGTCGAGCTCCGCACGCCGGGGGGCGACCGGCCGATGCCGGGCTGCCGAGCGCCGAGGCGACTGATGGTCAACAAGCCTGACCCCACCGATGCCGCGGCAGCTATGAGAATGATAGCCCAGCGCACGGTCGGGTTAGCCCGCGATGGGGCCGAAGAAGCTGTGGCAAGGCCGGCCCGTGGGGTCGCTGGTCAGCTCAACGACCTTCAACAGGTGCGGGCGGACACGGGCAACCTACCTGGTATTCCGCGGCAGGACTCGGCCGACAATCGTGGGTCGCAGGGGCCGGGGGCGGCGCCGATCCCCGGTCCCCGGGGCGGAAACAGGACACCTGATCTCCCTGGAGGGAAGAGGCCGGTCCCCGCGCCCCCGAAGAGGATGTCCGGCGCGATATCAACACCGAAGGCTCCCACTGATCAGCCACTTGGTCATTGGGGAGTTGAATCGTCGGACGGCACCCTCCAGCGACGGGACAAGGCGCCGACACCACAGAACATTCGCATGTCCATGCGCAGCCGAGAGCACATTCTGTTCGGCAGCAGAAATGGTCTGACCGGTGGGCATGCGCCCGGTACCGGACTACCGTTCAAGACCGAGTTCCCCGTAGGAGTGAGCCACCCCAAGATCATCGCCCTCGTCGAGAGCGTAGCCAGGAATCCGGACAGACCCCCCATCGGTGAGGACATCACCCGCGTCCGGAGGGACGGCAGCGAATGGGAAGAACGCCGATGGGTGTGCTGGGGCAAGCGCGAGGTCGAAATCAAGGACCAGGACGGCAGCGATATTGTCGGCGAAATCGACATCAAAGTCGTTGTGGCCGAGAACGGCGTAATTGTGACTGGACACCCTCTTCGCGGTACGGGCGTGATGCGTAACGACCAGTACGGCAACCCGCACCCTGTCGAATAGGACAATGAGCTCGGATAGGACAATGAGCACCGTGGACCTCGTCAAGCTGCACAACGACTCGCGAGACCTGTTGGAGCGGCTTGCCGACCGGCTTCCTCCGGACCGACTCGCCGACTACCGGTCCGACAGCGATGCGGGGGAGTGGGGTGTACTGCTCGACGCGCTCTGTGCGCGCCTGGTGCGGCGACAGATCCCGGTCACCCTGCCGGAGCGCGACATTCTGGCCGGACTGCTGGCAATGTTGGAGATCGTGGAGGAAGGCGAGGAGGACTACGCCTACCTCAGTGACCCGTCGCGCGTGCTGTCCCAGCTTCACGTCGTACCCTCCTGACTGGTAGCGGCGGGTGTGGAGCGCGTGCTGTTGCGTGCGATCACCGAGTTCACGGACCTGAATCCGCAGCCGCGATCTGAAAGCCGCGTTGCTCGCGGCCGGCTGATCCACCCGTTCGCGGGCATTGCGGCGACCTGTGTTCCGGCACGACCGGTGGGCGTCGGCCCGATGCCGTAGTGCGAAGGCGGCATGACAATCGTCATGGCCGATCGATGACACACGTGCGAGGTATCGGCCGCGTGCACGCGGGACTGTGGATTCATGACAACAACAGCGACACCGCCGGTCGCGGGACCGGCGGCGGGCCGTGCCGGCGGGAGCGAACCGGCCGCGATCGAATTGCGCGATCTGTGTAAGAGTTTCCGAGTTCCGGGAAGTGAGGTCCGGGCTGTCGACGGACTCGACCTGGTGATCGAACCGGGGGAGATCGTGGCCTTCCTGGGCCCCAACGGCGCGGGTAAGTCGACGACCATCGATATGGTGCTCGGGTTGGTGACCCCGGATTCCGGCACAGCGCGAATTTTCGGCGGACCGCCGGAACAGGCCGTGGCCGCCGGGCGTATTTCGGCGGTTCTGCAATCGGGCGGGCTGCTGCCCGATCTGACCGTGGCCGAAACCGTGCGACTCGTGGCGGCCCTGTACCCGCGGCCACGGCCGGTCGACGAGGTGCTCACCCGCGCGGGAATTCTCGATATCGGCGCGCGCCGGGTGGGTAAATGCTCCGGCGGTCAGCGGCAGCGGCTGCGGTTCGCGCTGGCACTGCTGCCCGACCCCGATCTGATCGTGCTGGACGAACCGACCACCGGAATGGACGTCGAGGGTCGCCGGGAGTTCTGGAACGCGATGCGCGCAGATTCCCGGCGCGGCCGCACGGTGGTTTTCGCGACCCACTACCTGGACGAAGCGGACGCCTACGCCGACCGCATCGTGCTGGTGCGCGGCGGGCGGGTGGTCGCCGACGGTACCGCCGCCGAGATCAAGAACCTCGCGGCCGGCCGCAGTGTCAGCGCGCGGTTGCCCGGTGCCGATCCCGCGCGGTTGCTGGCGGTTCCCGGTGTCGACGATGTCGAGATCTCCGGAGATCGAATCGTCGTGCACACCAGCGATTCCGATACCCTCGCCCGCCATCTGCTCACCGAGACCGCGGCGGCGGATCTGGAGATCACCTCGCACAACCTCGAATCGGCGTTCCTCGCGCTCACCACCGGAGGCCACTGAAATGACCACTACCGTCCCTCGATCGCTGCCGGTCGCGCACCGCGTTCTCGGTGGATTCCGGGTCGCCTTCCTGCGCATGGAACTGATCCGGATGCTCCGCAACCGGCGTACCTTGCTGATCACACTGGTTATGCCGCCGCTGTTCTTCGCCCTGTTCGGGCTGCAATCCGATTACCGCACACAACCGTTCGGTTCGGGCAATGTCACCGGCTACGTCATGGTGTCGCTGGCCGTCTACGGTGCGATGGTGGCCACCACCAGCGGTGGTGCCATGGTCGCGATCGAACGCGCCCAGGGCTGGAGCCGTCAGCTCCGGCTGACCCCGTTGCGGCCGGTCGCCTATATCGCGACGAAGGTGGCCGTCGCGATGGTGCTGGGCCTGGCATCGGTCACTGTGGTTTTCGCCGTCGGCGCGATCTGCGGGGCGCGGCTCACACCCTCGGCCTGGGTGTTCTGTTTTCTGCTGGCCTGGGTGTGCTCGTTGGTGTTCGCGGCCTTCGGATTGTTCCTCGGATATCTGCTGCCCTCGGAGAACGTGATGCAAATCCTCGGCCCCGCCCTGGCGGCGCTGTCGTTCGGTGGTGGGTTGTTCATACCGTTGCACGGCTGGCTGGGGACCCTTTCGGCGTTCTTCCCCACGCACGGTGTGGCGACCCTTGTCCGGATGCCGTTCGGCGATACCAGCGATACCTCCATCGCGCTGGCGGTCGTGAACGTCGCGATCTGGACGGCCGTATTCGTCGGCGGTGCCGCGATGATGTTCCGTCGTGACACCGCGCGCTGAGCGGGAGATGCCGCCGCCCGGGTCGCCTCGGACTTCGGTACGGTCGGTTCTCGTGATCGACCACCGCGCGGGCCGTCGGTACCCCGTTACAGCAGGTGTGCTTCGAGTTCCCAGGGGTCGAGCATGAGTTTCCCAACCGTATCGCCACCGCCGGACCGGGTGTCCGGTCTCCTCGACCGGCTGGCCCGCGCCGACGTCTTCGCGGGCGGCGGTCGCCGCGGCTGGTTCGGCGCGCTGCTGGCGGTGCTCTGGCTCGCGTACCTCGTGACGCCGATTCTGCAGCGCTGGCGGCAACACGACCAGCCGTCCGCGGCGGCGGCGACGGTAGCGCTGGCCGCGTACGCGGCACTGACCGTCGTGGCGTTGGCCGGACTGCGCGGCACCGACCCGCGTGACCCGGCCTCGCCACTCGTGGCGGACCACCGGGTGTGGCCGGTTCTCGCGGCCATGGTGCCCTGCGTCGGCGTGCTGGTGGTGGTCCTCGGCCCCGCGGCGGTGCCCACCGTTCTCTATATCGCCATAGTCGCCGTTCTCCGTCTCCCCGCCCGTGGATCCGGCTTGGTCTGTGTGGCGGTCGTGCTCGCGGTATTGCTGTGCGTGCTCATCGTGCCGAGGCTGTCCGGTGTGCCGGTGTACATCGCGCTTCTGCCCGTGTTCATCTGGGTGGTACGGCAGATCGGACAGCGCGGTGCCCGGCTGACCGAGCTGGCCCGCCGCCAGCGGTCCGAGCTCGCCGTCGCCGAGGAACGTAACCGGGTCGCCCGGGACGTGCACGATATACTGGGCCATTCGCTCACCGTGATCACCGTGAAAACGGAACTGGCGCAACGGCTTATAGATATAGATATCGAACGTGCCAAGGCGGAGATGGCTGATGTCGAACAGCTCGCCAGGGATGCGCTGACCGGAGTTCGCGATACCGTCGGCGGTCTCCGCGAGGTGACATTGCGCGGGGAACTCGCCAATGCGCGCAGCGCCCTCGCGGCCGCCGATATCGCGGCCGACCTGCCCGACCCGGCACGACTGCCCGCCGGAAACCACGAACTGTTCGGCTGGGTACTGCGCGAGGCGGTCACGAATGTGGTCCGCCACAGTGCCGCCCGGCACTGCGCCGTCACCGTGACGCCGACGAGTATCGAGGTGACCGACGACGGCCGCGGGCTCCGTGCCGCCGCGGCCGGGTCGGGATTGGCCGGGTTGCGTGAACGGACCGCGGCCGCCGGTGGAAAGTTGACGATATCGGAACCGGCAGGAGGAGGAGTGCGTGTTGCCGTCACCGTTCCCGGCTGAGCCGGGGCGCGCCGTGTGCCGGACCGGCGGGTTCGCGTCACGAAGGGACCGGGCATGATCCGCCTGTTGCTCGCCGACGATCAGGCATTGGTGCGCGGGGCGCTCGCCGCCCTGCTCGGGCTGGAATCCGATCTCGAGGTCGTCGCCGAGGTGGGCCGCGGCGACGAGGTCCTCGATGCGGTCGCCCGCACGAAACCCGATGTGGTGCTGCTCGATGTCGAAATGCCGGGACTGGACGGAGTCGAGGTCGCCGGTCTGCTCCGCGCGAGATATCCCGAGGTGCGGGTGCTCATCGTGACGACGTTCGGCCGGCCGGGTTATCTGCGCCGGGCGATCGACGCGGGCGCCGGCGGGTTCGTGGTCAAGGACACGCCCGCCCGCGAACTCGCCGATGCCGTGCGGCGCGTCCATATGGGTCTGCGGGTCGTGGATCCGGCACTGGCCACCGAGACGCTGACGGCGGGTACCTCACCGCTGACCGCCCGGGAGCGCGAAGTCCTCGTCGCCGCGGCGGATGGGGCGAAGGCCGCGGTGATCGCTCAGCGCCTGCACCTGTCCGAAGGCACGGTGCGCAACCATCTCTCCTCGGCGATCGGCAAGACCTCGACCAGAACCCGCGCGGAGGCGGTCCGCGCCGCGGAAAGGCTGGGCTGGATCTAGGGTCCGCGCTGGCCCTGCCCGGCGCAGAGGGGTAGGGCCGGCGCGGTATTCGATCCGGCGACCGGCCCGTGGACCTGTCCGCCGTTCGGGGATTGCCCAGTCCTACGGCGCCGGAAACCACCGATCACAACAGCCAGAGCACCGCTCCCGCTGCCGCGAGAACCGCGCAGACACCCAGGCTGATCGCCAGTGGGCGCGAGTTCTTCCAGGTCGTGTAGGCACCGCCGATCAGGAATCCGGCGAGAGTGAACAACAGGACAGCAGCGAGATCGGTGGACACGGGACCCTATTTTGCCTGGTCGCCTCGGGTGCCGGTGGCCGGGTGGGATATCGCGCGGCCTCGGTTCCGGCGCTCCGGCTGTCGGTTCTCAGGGCACCTGGCGCACCGCACCTCGTCTGAGCTGCGATGCGCCACTTGCATCAGTCATGCGGGCATCGGTTTCTTCTCATCCAAAGTGGCGGATTATCGGTTGATCCGCTCTGATTCCGTCTGTCCAAGGTGCACTGACCTGGCGGCGCGGGGCCATTTCCGCCACTTCGGACGGGCTATAGATCCTGTCCGTGGACGTCGATGGCGTCGCGGACGTTCTGCTTCAGTTGCTGTTCCCGCACTGCTCCCAGGTCCGCGTCGGCAGCGTGACCGAGTCGCAGATCACGGTTCGGTTCGAGGTGGCCGCGGGCTTGGGACCGCATCGAAGTGGGCCACAGCCCTGGGGTTCCCAACGCAGCGCAGGTGTCCCTGACCGCGACTTTTTGACTGTCAAGGGAACCGAACGAATGAAGGGCACGTCCAAGTCTTGTGTGTGTGAGAACAGCTCTGGGCGGACCGCCCGGAGAGCTGGAGCTGACGAGTTGTTGGCAGGTCCGGATTTTTTCGGCTTGAAGCGGCAGGGGCGTGACTGTGGGACTTGGGGACAATGTCGAGTTCAGGGACCTTCGCGTTTTCCTGGAGGTCGCTGATTCACTACACTTCAGACGAGCAGCGCAACACCTCGGCTATTCGCAGGCTCGTGTAAGCCAAATCATCCTCCAACTCGAACGAAATATCGGCTGTCCGCTCTTCCTCCGGTCGAGCCGGCGAGTCGAGCTCACCAGCCGCGGAGCACGATTGAAGGCCGAGCTTCAAGCCCCGCTGCAGGATTTACGTGCTGCCTTGACGCACGCGGCAGGGCCTGCACGCGCTCTGTCCGAGCCGGTGCGCCTCGGGTTCGTCACGCCGGCTGCGGCAGGACCGTTCATGGTGGATATCGTGCGGGAGTTTCGCCAAAGACATCCTGAATCAACTGTCGAAGAAATCGATGTTGGTTTGAACCAGGACCCGCTTGCGTGCCTGCACCGCAAAGAAATCGACCTTCTGGCTATCAGGCTGCCTATCAACAGGGACGGGTTGACCGTGGGTCCGGTCGTCTCCAGCGAAAACCGAGTCTTGGCGGTCTGCATCGACCATCCTCTCGCCGAATACAATGCCGTCAGTTGGGATGCGGTGGCCGAGTATCTGGTAGCTGCGGTTCCGGCCTTCCCGATCGAAGCATATCGACATCTCGTGCCGGAGTACTCGCCGTCCGGCATCGCGATCCGCCGCGGTCCCGAAGTGCGCAGCTTTGCCGAACTCCTGCTCAGGGTAGCCCGAGGCGAAGTGGTCCATCCCACCGTAGCCTCCCTCAGCCTCTACCACCGCCACCCGAGGGTCACGACTGTGCCGCTGCTGGATCCGTCACCGAGCCGAAGCGGTCTTATCTGGTCAACACGCGATATCCATACTGCGGCAGCAGCGTTCGTCGACTGCGCACGCCAGATACTGGCCGAGTCTCGGCTGGAGCCGGTAAGCGGAGGTGATCGCTGAGATAAGTAAGTAGCTCTTGATCGCAGCCACTTTGGGCTGTGAAATGGGAACCAACGACCCGGGCAGCCGAAGGAATCGGCGATCAGGGGGACTCGGTCGAAAGTGCAACAGTAACTTGGGGGGATTGCGTGCGCGTATTCTACTTCACGAAATTTCCGCCGCTTCAAGGCGGCATGAGCGCCCGTGGGCTGTTCACCGCACTGGAGCTGGGGCGGCGAGGACACGAGGTGCACATTTTCTCCGATCCACTCGCCGCTGCCAGCCACGAGCGAGTAAACGCGGCCCCACTGCGAGAACTTTTCGATTACGTCGACCACAAGGTGACAATTCATTTCGCGGAGACGGACGAACATATCTTCTACCGTCGCCATCCCGGAGGCCGGCCCGCGGTTTCTCAGCTCGCCTCGCTGGCATTGTCCGTCACTGACGAACACAGGCCCGATGTCATTTTTGGGTCGTTCATGGAACCATACGGTATCGCTGCATACCTCGTCAGCAAGGTCACTGCCACCCCCCTTGTCGCAACCCACGCGGGAAGCGACATCGGACGTTTGATGCGTGCACGCGACAGCCAGTTCCTCTACCGCCAGGTATTTCTCGACTCCTCCGCTGTTCTCACCACACCGCGGCATTCGGCATACCTCGCCCTCATGGGCGTGCCAGCTCGGAAATTGCACGCGCTACCGGTTCCCGCGCCGGCCTGGGCACCCAATGCACCCGCTGCACCACACGATGGGCCGCCGACGGTGCTGATGTACGGCAAGCTTCCGACCGACGACAGCTATATCCGCCACGTTATCGAGGACTGCGCACACATCGGTGTCCGAACCGAGGTCATCGGACATATCGCCTGGCCCGCGTCCAACAGCACAGATGATGCGACCACATTGCCGACCTCCCCTTTCGTCTGGCCCTGGAAAATACCCGGCCTCATCTCGGAATCTGGTCTGGTAGCAGCGCTGCGCAGCAGCGGCAACGCAGAGGTGCAGCACCACCACGGGTTGACACCTGTCGAGGCGGCAGCGATGGGCCGGGCGGTCGCGCTGCACCCGAGCGACGCAGCCAACTTCCACATGACGAAGCTCGGATTACCCACTTCGCACACCGAGATGATGAAGCTTCTCGGTGCGCAAGATGCGCGCAGGGAGCTGATAGGACTCGGGCAAGCGTGTTTCGATTGGCTGCAAGAGCAATTGGCATCGGGCGTAATCGGCCTGGTGCCATTCGAGACCTATGCCGACCGCGTCGAGCGTGTGCTGTCGGCTCCTGACGAGCCCGCCGACGACAGAGTCGTCGCCGACAGAGTGACCAGGCTGCTGAAGGCTCACATCCCGAAAGGGGCGGATACGCAGGAAATTCTGCGTGAACGTCGCCAGGCATACCGCCCCAGTACGGCGTCGCTGCACCACATCGACTCGGGGGCCGACGCTCGAATCGTACGGCGAGTGCCGATGCGGTACCTCGAGCTCCCCGAGCAACAGTTCCACATCATCGCGCAATCGGCCGGGAGCCATCCACACGAGCACATCGTCGCGCAGTCGGCGATGGCACTGTTAGAGGCAGCCGACGGATCTCCAAAGCGCGCCGAACTCGATCCGGACGACATCACGCTACTGCACGGGCTGATGTCCCGTGGATTGATCGCGGTGTGCGACGCCGACCTGCTGCCGTCGAAGAACGAGGTGCCCTCACTGTCGAGAATCGAGCCGTCACATGGCTGATACGCGTCCCATGAATGTCGGACTTTCCTATCGGCCGAACTTCCGCGACTTCTGCTTTTCCGACGAGGGGCGTCGTCTGATCGGCCACCTGGAAATGCCGGTCGAGCACATCATGGGCTATGGCAGCGCAAGTGCGGCGGCGATCCGCTTGGCACGGATCTATCCGGTGATACTCCATGGCGTCAGTCAGTCATTCGGATCGGCGGCGTTTCCTCCCCGGGCCGACTCCACCCGAATCACCCGCCGAGCCGTCGAGTTGCTGCGACCGGCCTGGGCGGGTGACCACCTCTCGACCTCACTGGTCGGTGGGCTCGATTCCCGGCAACTGCTTCCGGTCGAGCGGTCCGCTCAGATGGCGACGGCGCTCGCACAGCGAGCAGAGGCCTTCCGTCGCGCCATCGGGATTCCCGTAGTGCTGGAATACATCGCCCACTCTTTCGATCCCGGCGGAACGTTGTCCGAGGTCGAATTCATCAACTCCGTGATCCGTGCATGCAATTGCGGGCTTCTTCTCGATCTGCACAACGTGTACGCGAACTCGATCAACTTCGACTTCGACCCCTTCGCACTTCTCGCCGAACTGCCGCTGGATCGAGTCGAACAGATACACATCGCCGGCGGTGAGTTCAACAACGGATTCTACTTCGACTCACATGACGCCAGCGTGCCCGATGTCGTCTGGGCTCTGCTGGCAGAAGTTCTGGCCCGGATCGGTCCCACCGCGACAACGCTCGAGCGGGATGGAACCAGCGCACGGCAGGACGATATCGCTGCCGACCTCGAGACCGCCATCCGCATCGCCGAGAAAACGGCGCACCGACCATGGACCAGCGCACCGCAGTCGACGATTCCACGGCGCAAGTCCGCCGATTCGCACGAACCGAATTCGGGCACCGGTTCCGCCGGTGCCGACGACGCGTTCGAAAATTCACGGAAAGCAAGAACCTGCTCGACGATACGAAAGAATTTCCCGCTCTCATGGAAAGTGGCCGAGCCTGAAATACTCGCGAATTGGCAATCAATCGAAAATGTGTGCGCGCAATACGCCACGGTTGCCGACAAGGCTGCTGCAGCAACAACGCTCATCGCCGACCTCGTCGATCCGGATGAGCACTGGCGCGTCGCCGTCGACACTCAGCTGTCGCTGCTCGTATACGCGGAAGACTCCGGAGAGCCAATTGTCGTGAAAATGCCCGCCAAGGACGGGGAAATCATTCTCCGGCGGAATCCGGACTTGACTATCACAGTCAAGCACCGCGCGACCGATGAGTCGCGTGCGTGACGAACCGAACAATTGACTTCATAGAAGGGAGGTGGCACACATGAACAAGCTGGAGGCAATCAGCGATGTCGAGTTCGGCATCGAAATGGAAGCGGACGGCGGGATCTGCGACCAGATCGTCCACGGCGGGTAATACCCGCGACCGATGCGTCCCGGGACGTGGCCATACGCCACGCCCGGGACGCACCACTACCAGAGAGGACGAACGTGACTGCTGCTGTGACACTCAGACAAGCGGGCTACTTCGTATCGCCGACACGGATACAACCCGAAACGCTCGAGCTGCTCCACACAGCCAGTGACGCTGCGGTGCGCAACGCCCAGGCCTCCTCTCGCTCCGAACACACCAACCGACTCGGACTCGCCCAGGACGGCGCGGCCTACGTCCGCCGGATCGAAAAGCTGTGGAAGCACGACCCGGCCTTCGCCTCACTGCTCGTCTTCGAACCCATCGTGAGCATCGCCGAATCGGCGATCGGCACTACGATCATGCCGGTCAACGCCCAGCTGGTAATCAAAGGAGCTCACGAAAACAACTCCCTGGACTGGCATTTCGATCCAGACATCGCCGAACACCCCCGGCCGAGCGAAGACTACGTCCTCGCAATCTATCTGGACACCTCAACCACCGATAACGGTGCTGTGCAAGTCGTATCCGGTTCACATCGATGGAGCCTCGCGCAGCGGCAGGCCTGGCTACGGAATCAACCGCAGATCTCCAGCCACAACCTACCCGCCGGCGCCGTCGAGCTGAATTGCCCCCGCGGCACAATCGGCCTGCACGAGCGAGGAATTCTCCACGGGTCACCCCGCAACCGAACGCCCCAGCAGCGCCGAACCATATACCTTCACTACCGCAGCACCGAATTCCTGCGCGCCACCAAAGGCCCCGACTACGTCGACAAACTGGCGGCCTCGCTCGCGGGCCTGCCGGGACTGGTCCCGGTGCACTGATGGGCAAGCTGACCATATGGCTCATCGCTGCCGCCAACGGCACCTCCGCATTGGGTAACACCGCGCTGTTCACCGGTGTCGTATGGATTCTCGTAAACGGCCACGGAGACGCCCGGACAGCAGGGTTCATGATGGCGGTCTGCGGCGCGACAACGGTGCTGTTGTCACCCGCGGCCGGAGCACTGCTGGACCGCCCAGGCGGAATACGAATGATTCTGGCAGCCGACTACGGCGCCTGTGCCGTTCTCAGCGCGCTCGTACTGTTCGGCGACGGCTCCTCGCTGACCGCCCTATGGATCGCGATGCTGGCCACCGCCGTCGGCGGGCTCGCATACGGCCCGGGCTTACAGATGCTGATAGGACGTTTCATCCCGGCCGACCGCCGCCGAAACGCGAACGCCAAGCTGCACTCGGCAAGCCGCATCGGGCTCATACTCGGCCCTCTCCTCGGCGGCGCAGTCGTCTCGTTCGCAGGGCAACGCGGACTCCTCGCCTTCGACGCCGCGACATTCCTGGTATCGGGAATCATCCTCACCGTCATCTACCTGCGTCCTTCCGCCCGCGAACATCTGCGCCGGAACCCGAGCCGAAAACAGGTCAGCTTCGCCGACAGCCTGCGCTTCATGATCAGTAACAGAATCGTCCGCTGGGTGCTCGTGGTCGGCGCGACGGTGAACATGCTGACCTCCGGGTTCGCCATCCTGCTGCCGGTGCTGGCCGCACGAACCGACGGATCCGGGGTGAGCTACGGCGTTCTGTACTCCATCTACCAGGGGGGTATGCTGCTGCTCGCGGTAACACTGAGCAGCGAGAGAAGTTCCCGGCTTCCAGCTGGGCGGGACTCCCTCGCAGTCGCCTGTTCGCTGGCAGTTTTCTCGGCAGGTTTCATCACCGCCGTTCTTGCCGACAATCTGTGGGTGCTCGGCGCCTCGGTATTCGCGGTCGGTGCGGGCCTCAGCGCGACCTCGCTGTTCGCCGACACCAAGTTCCTGGTCAGCGTGCCCGAGGAAATGCAGGGCCGCGTCTTCTCCCTGGCAAATTCGATACTCGGTAGCCTCCGCCCGGCTGGCAGCGCCCTCGGCGGTGTGCTCGCAAGCATCTCCACTGTCGCGATGGGCGTCATTGGCGCCACCGCCGCCGCCGGCTGCGCCGTGTTCATGGCAGCACGCAAACCACTGGAACCTGTCCACACCATGCAGGAGGCACATCGATGAACCGTCCCAAGTATTCACTGCCGGGCGCCCCCGTCATACGTCGAACCGCAGCCACGACCACCGTGCAGACCAGCGTGCTGGGCGGACAGCCCTTCTACGCCCACCACCACGACGCCAACGGCTGGCACATCTCACAGTCGCTCGCAGACATCACGGTCGGGCATGCGGACCCGGTCATCGACGCCGAACGAATAGCTGAGCTGCGTTCCGCACCGATGTCCTCATGGCCTGACGGGCTCACCTCCTTCATCCGTGACGTTCACGTGCTCGACGCGAACTCGACCTACCACTTCACGGACGGTGACCCCGAATACCGTGTCGAATCCCACCGCCACGAATGGACTACAAGTCCGTCACTGACACCAACCTCGCTCATCGAGCACCTGACCGCCGCGCTCCAGCATGCCCAGATGCCGCAATCGCCACTTCTGTTCCTCTCAGGCGGCCTCGACAGCGCTGTGCTGGCGGTCGTGATGGCCGACCGCGGAATAGATTTCGACGCCATCTGCATTTTCGACGGGCACAACGCCGATGATGTCGACTACGCCACCGCCCTCGCTACCGAATTGGGCCTGCCTTTCTCCGTGCACGAGTTCGACTACAACGCATTCATATCTGGACTGCCACGTGCTGTGGCGGCCTTCAGTGACCCACGACCGGACCTGTTCTTCGCATCCGGTCTGCTGGACTGCCTGTCCACGATCGGGCCCGGCAAGTATCGGACCGTCATCGGCGGCGAGCCCGCCGACGCACTGCTCGGCGGGCTTCGCACCCAGGTGACCGCCGTGAACGATAGAGCTCGTGAGGCTGTCCGAACTGCAGCGCTGCGCACTCAGATCCCACGAGACATAGCGATTCTGGAACAGGCCAGCGCGACCGTCGGCGCCGATGCCACCTGCCCCTACGGCTATCTTCCCCTGGCATCGGCTGCAATGTCGACCAGCTGGCCAAGCCTGCTCGACGCCGGCCACGCGCAGCACCCGACCGGCGAACTCGGCGGGCCAGGCTACAAGATTCTCCAGGCCGGAGCCGCGCAACTGCTCCCCAGCTCAGAGTTACGTCGAATAGCCACACGGACCAAACGAGGGCTCCCGTCTTCTGCTGCCACCCACTGGCGGAAACTCCAGAGCGAACTATCCGAGGACCCGCACGATGCCCAGCCCATGCTGGAACTCGGCGTGCACATCTACGAACAACTGTTCGTACACGGATTGAGCGTGACCGAGATATCTGTCGAAGAGTCGATCTCACACGCAAAGGGCGGCACTCGGGCATGAGCTTCGCTACCCGTGTACTGACAGAATCCACTCTGTCTCAGTACGTCGATGAGTACCACCGAACCCGCTTCACCCAGATACCGCACATGATCGGCGATCCCCACATACGAGAGCTGACCGAGACGATGTCGCAGCTCGTCGACGAGTCCGAACAAATCGTTGTCGGACACCAGGCAGCCGAGAACTCCCGCGAAATCACTGGCGGAAGCCGGTATCTTCGATTCGATCCAGGCCACCCACAAGCAGACCCCGCGCAACGCGAGATCCAGCTCGAACTGTTGAACCAATCCAATCTGGCCAAGCTCGGCGAACGGATCGCAACTGCACTGACACCTGTCGTCGGCGCAGTGCTCGGTGACCACGCCGAGTTCTGCCGCTGCTACTTCCTGGCATATCGACCCGGCGACTACATATCCGCCCACGACGACAAACAGACCGGCAATCGGATCAACGTGCAGATCCCAATCCCACACGAATGTCGCTCGTGCATCCGGATACTCGACGAAAACTCACGCTTGATGGAAGTGAAGGAGGACATCGCCGGCCAGCTTCGGTTCCTGGGACCCGCAGTCTGGCACGATGTGCCACCATTCGTTGCCGACTCCCACTCGATGCGCTACAACTTCATGCTTCGGTACCGCTACGGCAGATCCTGAGGGTCCATGCACAGCAAGTCCCGTGTCAGACGCTAGTATCCGTCCTCTGACCTGCAGCTATAGTGCTCCGGCCGTGCGCGAACCGGCTCCGTTATCTGGACAGACCGACATCCATCCGTTGTTCGCGGGGCGGTGATGCGCAGGCTGTCGCCCTGGCCACGTCATCAATTCTCATTTGAAGTGGTGGATTGCTGGCAGGATGGCGGTCTGGTAGTGCGGGTTGTAGGGGCGGTGGCTGTGGACGCGGCGCCAGTACTCGTGCCTGGTGGGCCGGTGGCGTTTGCGCTGGTCGATGACCCAGCCTTTGATCGGGTCGACGTGGTAGGACCAGGCGAGCCGGCGGCCGAATTCCCGGGATTGCCCGAGCCGGCGGGCGATGAGTTCGTAGAACTGGAGCAGGTCGACGTTGCTGTGGGCCATGGCGATGTGCCGGCGCCATTCGAGGTCGCAGAGCACTTCGGTGATGGTGACCGCTTCGGGCAGCACCAGCAGCCCCGGCGGCGTGCCGGGCGCCATGTGCATGGCGGTTGCGCGCGGTCACGTTCCCGGACCAGGTGCAGCGGCCTTGAGTCCATCACCGCCACCGTCCCGTCGGCCGAACGCACCAGTAGATCCGGGGCATGACGGCGCGGTTTACCCCGCTCCGGTGTCCACACCAGCCAGAACGGCTGCGACACGATCCCGACCACCGACGCATCGAAATCCAGCGCAACCAGGTGATCGCGCTCCACCCACGACTCGAACCCGATCAAACGGCCCAGCGTGCACGCCCAGTACCAGCCGGGATAGTTCCGCTGCCCCCGATACGACGGAAATGACCGCACCGGCCGCTCCAACTCCTCGACCACCTCCGGTAACCACCCCCATGGCACCCGGCGCTCCAACCCCGCCCTGGTCACGAACACTGCCTCGAACTCGTCGGCACAGCTCAACTGCGCAATTTCTCCCAGCACCGACGCATCATGCGCCACCCGAATGAGAAGCCGCGCCAACGCCGCGCCACATGAATGAGAATCGCGCCAGATCAACTGAGAACCGACACTTCGGCGGCTGATTTGTGCCCGATATCTCCCGATCCGGATTAACAAGCACGCGTGCTTGCTTTTTTCCGGAGGGGCTGTGATGCTTGAGCGGTACGTGGACAGCCACGGGCGTCATCTCTGTCCCCGCCCGGTGCCCAGTAGGAGGCGTAACCGCTGATGAGTGGTCTGGCCGCCGATCCGGACGTGATCCGGATCGGTAATTGTTCGGGGTTCTACGGCGACCGGTTCAGCGCCATGCGCGAGATGCTCGAGGGCGGGCAACTCGATGTGCTCACCGGGGACTATCTCGCCGAACTGACCATGCTGATCCTGGGCCGCGACCGGATGAAGGATTCCGGCCTCGGCTACGCGAAGACCTTCCTGCGCCAGCTCGAGGAATGCCTCGGACTCGCCCTGGAACGTAACGTCCAGATCGTCACCAACGCCGGCGGTGTGAACCCGGCCGCCCTCGCGCGGAAGGTGCGGGAACTGGCCGAGCGGCTCGGGCTGGAGGTGCGCGTCGGACATGTCGAGGGCGACGACCTCACCGGCCGCGCGGCCGAGCTCGGGCTCGGATCGCCACTGACCGCCAACGCCTACCTGGGTGCCTGGGGCATCGTCGACTGCCTGGAGGCGGGTGCCGATGTCGTGGTCACCGGCCGGGTCACCGACGCTTCCGTGGTGGTCGGCCCGGCGGCCGCCCATTTCGGCTGGGATCGTAGGGATTACGACAGGCTCGCCGGTGCCGTGGTCGCCGGGCACGTGATCGAATGCGGCACCCAGGCCACGGGCGGTAATTTCGCGTTCTTCACCGAACTCGCCGATCTCGGCCGGCCCGGATTCCCGATCGCCGAGGTCCGCGCGGACGGTAGCAGCGTTATCACCAAACATGCCGGATCCGGCGGCGCGGTCACCCTGGACACGGTGGCGGCGCAGCTCATGTACGAGATCCAGGGCGCGCGCTACGCCGGACCGGACGTCACCGCCCGCCTGGACACCGTGGAACTGGCGGCCGACGGGGCGGATCGGGTGCTGATCAGCGGTGTCCGGGGTGAGCCGCCACCGCCGCAGTTGAAGGTTTCGCTGAACACCCTGGGCGGTTTCCGTAACGAGATGGAGTTCATCCTCACCGGACTCGATATCGAGGCGAAAGCCGCGCTGGCCCAGCGGCAGCTGGAATCCTGGCTGCCCGAGCGACCCGCCGAACTCGAATGGACGCTGGCCCGCCTGGACCGCCCCGACGCCGATACCGAGGAGCGGGCGAGTGCCCTGCTGCGCTGCGTGGTCCGCGACCCCGACCCGAACAAGGTGGGCCGCGCCTTCTCCAGCGTCGCCGTGGAACTCGCATTGGCCAGCTATCCGGGCTGCAGTTTCACCGCGCCCCCCGGTAACGGTTCGCCCTACGGGGTCTACCGCCCGGGTTTCGTCGACGCCGCTGAGGTTTCGCATACGTCCGTCCGCCCGGCCGGCTGCCGGGTTCTGGTGGGCGCGCCGTCGGAAAGCCAGAAGCTTGCCGAGGTCGCCGAACCCGAACTCCCCGAACCGCTTCCGGCCGCGCCCACGAAACGTGTCCCGCTCGGCACGATCGCCCTGGCCCGTAGCGGCGACAAGGGCGGTGACGCCAATATCGGTGTGTGGGTCAGATCCGATGCGCAGTGGCGCTGGCTGGTGCATACGCTCACCGTCGACCGGTTGCGCGAACTGCTGCCCGAAACCGCGTCGCTGGAAATCACCCGGCATGTATTGCCGAATCTGCGCGCGCTCAACTTTCTGATCTCCGGTCTGCTCGGCGAAGGCGTGGCCTATCAGGCCCGGTTCGATCCGCAGGCCAAGGGACTCGGCGAATGGCTGCGGTCCCGCCATCTCGACATACCGTTGGAGCTGTTGCCGTGAGCACTGTCTGGAATACCCCGGAGCGCCGCGAATTGCGCGCCACCGTACGGGTTTTCGCCGAACGCGAGATCCTGCCCTACCTCGACGAGTGGGAGCGCGACGGCGAGATTCCGCGGGAGTTGCACAAGAAGGCCGGTGAGCTGGGCCTGCTGGGTATCCAGTTTCCGGAATCCGCGGGCGGATCCGGCGGCGACGGGATCGACGGCGCGATCCTCTGCGAGGAGCTGCACTACGCGGGAGTTTCGGGCGGGCTCTTCGCCTCCCTGTTCACCTGCGGTATCGCGGTTCCGCATATCATCGCCGCCGGTGACGCCGAGCAGATCGCGCGCTGGGCGAAACCCACGCTGGCCGGGGAGAAGATCGGTTCGCTGGCCATCACCGAACCCGGCGGCGGCTCCGATGTCGGCCATCTGACCACGACGGCCCGCCGCGACGGCGACCACTACATCGTCAACGGCGCCAAAACCTACATCACCTCCGGTTGCCGCGCCGATTTCGTGGTCACCGCGGTCCGCACCGGTGGCCCCGGATCATCCGGTGTATCGCTGCTGGTGGTGGAGAAGGACACCCCCGGATTCACGGTCAGCCGGAAACTGGACAAGATGGGCTGGCGCGCTTCCGATACCGCGGAACTGTCGTATCAGGATGTGCGGGTACCGGTGACGAATCTGGTGGGTCCGGAGAATTCGGGATTCCTGCAGATCGCGGCCGCTTTCGTCAGCGAGCGGGTGGGCTTGGCCGTCCAGGCGTACTCGAGCGCCCAGCGCTGCCTGGACCTGACACTGGACTGGGTGCGTAATCGGGAGACCTTCGGCCGCCCGCTGATCAGCCGGCAGGCCGTGCAGAACACGGTCACCGATATGGCCCGCCGCGTCGACGTCGCCCGCGTGTACACCCGGGATGTGGCGTCTCGCGCGGCCGCCGGGGAAACCGATCTGATCGCCGAAGTCTGTTTCGCCAAGAACACCGCGGTCGAAGCCGGAGAATGGGTGGCGAATCAGGCTGTCCAATTGTTCGGCGGCCTGGGATACATGCGGGAATCCGAGGTCGAGCGCCAGTACCGCGATATGCGGATCCTCGGGATCGGCGGCGGAACCACCGAAATCCTCACCGGACTGGCCGCGAAACGATTGGGGTATCAGGCATGACCACACTGCGCAGCACCCTCGATACCGGCACCGGTGAATACACCGCGGCGGCGGAGGCAATGACCGCCAAACTGGGTGAGATCGAAGCGGAATTCGAGAAAGTGATCGCCGGCGGCGGTCCGGACAAGCTGGCCCGGCACCGTAAACGCGGCAAGCTGACCGCCCGGGAGCGGATCGAACTGCTCATCGACGAGGATTCACCGTTCCTCGAACTGTGCCCGCTCGCGGCCTGGGGTAGTGAATTCCAGGTGGGGGCGAGCACCGTCGCCGGTATCGGCGTCGTCGAGGGTGTGGAATGCATGATCGTCGCACCCGACCCGACCGTGCGCGGCGGCACTTCCAATCCCTGGACACTGCGGAAAACCTTGCGGGTCAACGACATAATCCGGGAGAACCGGCTGCCGGTGATCTCGCTGGTGGAATCCGGCGGGGCCGACCTGCCCACCCAGAAAGAGGTCTTCGTTCCGGGCGGCCGGATGTTCCGCGACCTCACCCAGGCCTCCGCGGCCGGTATCCCCACCATCGCACTGGTTTTCGGTAATTCCACCGCAGGTGGCGCCTATATCCCGGGGATGTCCGACCACGTGGTGATGATCAAGGAACGTTCCAAGGTCTTCCTGGGCGGGCCGCCGCTGGTGAAAATGGCCACCGGCGAGGAATCCGACGACGAATCCCTGGGTGGCGCGGATATGCACGCCCGGGTATCGGGCCTGGCCGATTACTTCGCGCTCGACGAACAGGACGCGATCCGGATCGGCCGCCGTATCGTCAAACGGCTCAACTGGAAGAAACAGGGTCCGGCGCCGCGTCCGGCCGTGCTCGAACCGCACTACGACCCGGAAGAATTGCTGGGGATCGTTCCACCGGATCTGAAGATCCCGTTCGATCCGCGTGAGGTGATCGCCCGTATCGTCGACGATTCCGATTTCGACGAATTCAAACCGCTCTACGGTTCCAGTCTGGTCACCGGCTGGGCCGAACTGCACGGGTATCCGGTCGGGATTCTCGCCAACGCCCGGGGCGTGCTGTTCTCCGAGGAATCGCAGAAGGCCACGCAGTTCATCCAGCTTGCCAACAAGACGAATACACCGCTGCTGTTCCTGCACAACACCACCGGCTATATGGTCGGCAAGGAATACGAGCAGAAGGGCATCATCAAACACGGTGCCCAGATGATCAACGCGGTATCCAATTCGAAGGTGCCGCATATCTCGCTGCTCATGGGCTCCTCCTACGGCGCCGGGCATTACGGGATGTGCGGTCGCGCCTACGATCCGCGTTTCGTATTCGCCTGGCCGAGCGCGAAATCCGCGGTGATGGGCGGGGCGCAACTGGCCGGGGTCGTCTCGATCGTCGGCCGGGCCGCCGCCGAAGCGCGCGGGCAGGCGTTCGACGAGGAAGCGGACGCCGGGATGCGGGCCGCGGTGGAAGCGCAGATCGAGGCCGAATCGCTGGCGATGTTCATGTCCGGGCGCCTCTACGACGACGGTGTCATCGATCCCCGCGACACCCGAACGGTGCTAGGTATGGCCCTGTCGGCCATCCACACCGCTCCTGTCCAGGGCGCCGAGGGCTTCGGCGTCTTCCGAATGTGAGGCCGGTCGTGTCAGATACACAGCTCATCACCAATGTTCTGGTGGCCAACCGCGGTGAGGTCGCCCGCCGGGTATTCGCGACCTGCCGTCGGATGGGGCTCGGCACCGTCGCCGTGTACTCCGACGCCGACGCGGATGCACCGCATGTGGCCGAGGCCGACGCTGGAGTCCGGCTGCCCGGTAACAGCCCGGCCGATACCTACCTGCGCGCCGATCTGATCATCGACGCGGCTCTTGCCGCGGGCGCCGACGCCGTTCATCCCGGTTACGGTTTCCTCTCCGAGAACGCCGAATTCGCGCGGGCGGTCGAGGCCGCGGGGCTGGTCTGGGTCGGGCCGCCGGTCACCGCCATCGAGGAGATGGGTTCCAAGGTCGCGGCCAAGAAGATGATGGACGCCGCCGGTGTGCCGGTATTGGCCGAACTGGATCCGGACGAGGTGACCGAAGATCAGTTGCCGGTCCTGATCAAGGCGTCGGCCGGTGGTGGCGGTCGCGGGATGCGGGTGGTGCGGACCCTGTCCGAACTCCCCGAGCAGCTCGCCGGCGCCCGGCGGGAAGCCGAATCGGCGTTCGGTGATCCGACCGTGTTCTGCGAGCGTTATCTCGAAACCGGCCGCCATATCGAAGTCCAGGTCATGGCCGATATCCACGGAACGATCTGGGCGGTCGGCGAACGGGAATGCTCGATCCAGCGCCGGCATCAAAAGGTTGTCGAGGAGGCGCCCTCACCCCTGGTCGAGCGGATCGACGCCACGGACTCCGGGCCTGGCCGTAACGCTTCCGGCAGTGGCGTGGCGCCGGATATGCCGCGTAGCGGTGGTATGCGGGACCGGCTGTTCACCGCGGCCCGGCAGGCGGCCGCCGCTATCGGCTACACCGGAGCCGGTACCGTCGAATTCCTCGCGGACGAGACCGGCGAGTTCTTCTTTCTGGAGATGAACACCCGCCTGCAGGTGGAGCATCCGGTCACCGAATGCACCACCGGAATCGATCTGGTGCAGCTCCAGCTCGAGATCGCCCAGGGCGGGCGGCTCGATCCCGAACCTCCCGCGATGCGCGGCCATTCGATCGAGGTCCGGCTCTATGCCGAGGACCCCGCACAGGAATGGCAGCCGCAGAGCGGAACCGTGCACCGTATCGAAATCCCCTCGGTATCGACCGAATTCGATCTGCTCACCCGGCCCGGCGTCCGGCTCGACTCGGGCGTTACCGGCGGATCGGTGGTCGGCGTCCACTACGACCCCATGCTCGCGAAGGTCATCTCCTACGGACGCACCCGCGACGAAGCGGCCCGGCTGCTGGCCGGAGCCTTGCAACGGGGCCGGATCCACGGCCTGGTCACCAACCGCGACCTGCTGGTCCGGGTTCTGCGCCACCGGGCGTTCCTGGCCGGCGATACCGATACCGCCTTCTTCGCCACCCACGGCCTGGACACGCTGGCCGCGCCACTGGTGAGCCCGGACGACGAAAAGCTGTCCATCGTCGCTGCCGCGCTCGCCGAGGCCGCCGCCAACCGCGCGCGGGCCACAGTGGTCGCCGGGTCGCCCAGTGGCTGGCGCAACCTGCCCGCGCAGTCGCAGCGCAAGTCCTATGAGAGCCGGACGACCGGTATCCACGAGATCGACTACCGATTCACCCGTTCCGGTGTGGAGGTGGAGGGTTTCGCGGAGCTCGAATTGATCACGGCTACACCGGAAGAAGTGGTGCTGGCGGTTCCCGGCGGGCAAGGATCGAAAGGCCCGGTGCGGCGCTCGTTCGCCATCGCCCGTTACAGCGATCTCGTCTGTGTGGATTCCGCGCTCGGTCCGGTAGCCGTGCGGCGGCTGCCCAGGTTCACCGATCCCGCCGACCAGATCGTCACCGGTTCGCTGCTGGCTCCCATGCCGGGCAGTGTGATCCGCCTGGGCGCCGAAGTCGGCAGCACCGTCACCGCCGGGCAGCCGATTCTGTGGCTGGAGGCCATGAAGATGGAGCACACCATCACCGCGCCGGCCGACGGCGTGCTCAGCGCCGTGAATGTCGAGGTCGGCCGGCAGGTCGATGTCGGCACCGTGCTCGCCGTGGTGGATCCCGCCGCCGCTGAAGGCCATGAGTAGCACCGAGAACCAGGAGTAGCAATGAGCTTCATCGAATCCGACGAACGCAAAGAGTTGCGTGCCGCGGTCGCCGCGCTGGCCGCCAAATACAGCTACCGCGATTACGTGCTGCCGAAGGCCCGCGCCGGCCGGCCGCTGGACGAACTATGGGACGAAGCGGGCGGGCTCGGTTTCCTCGGGGTGAATCTGCCGGAGGAATACGGTGGCGGCGGCGCCGGAATGTACGAGCTGGCACTGGTGATGGAGGAACTGTCCGCCGAAGGCGCCGGGTTGCTGCTCATGGTGGTGTCGCCCGCGATCTGCGGAACCATCATCACCAAGTACGGCACCGACGCGCAGAAGTCCGAATGGCTACCGAAGCTGGCCGACGGCTCGGCCAAAATGGTTTTCGGGATCACCGAACCCGATGCCGGGTCCAATTCGCACCAGATCACCACCACCGCCCGTCGCGACGGTGACGATTGGCTGCTCACCGGCCGCAAGATCTTCATCTCCGGTGTGGACCAGGCCGAGGCCGTGCTGATCGTGGCCCGCACCGAAGACCATAAGACCGGGAAACTCAAGCCCGCCCTGTTCATCGTCCCCACCGATGCGCCCGGGTTCGAGAAGACCCCGCAGGAAATGGACATCATCGAACCGGATCACCAGTTCACGCTGTTCCTCGACGATGTCCGGCTCCCCTCCACCGCGCTGGTCGGTACGGAGGACGCCGCGCTCATGCAGCTGTTCGCGGGCCTCAACCCGGAACGCATCATGGGCGCCGCGATGGCCGTCGGGATCGGACGCTACGCCCTGGACCGGGCCGTCGAATACGCCAAGGAACGCACGGTATGGAAGTCCCCGATCGGTGCGCACCAAGGTATTTCGCATCCGCTGGCGCAGGTCAAGATCGAGCTCGAGCTCGCCCGGCTGATGATGCTCAAAGCCGCCACCCTGTACGACGCGGGAGACGAGATGGGCGCCGCCGAGGCCGCCAATATGGCGAAATACGCGGCCGCCGAAGCCAGTATCAAATCCCTCGACCAGGCCATCCAGACCCACGGCGGTTCGGGCCTCACCGCGGAATACGGCCTGAGTGCCATGCTCGGGGCCGCCCGTATCGCGCGGGTCGCCCCGGTGAGCCGGGAAATGATCCTCAACTTCGTCGCCCAGCATTCGCTGGGTCTGCCGAAGTCCTACTGAGCGAACGCAAAGGCAGGTTGCCGTGACCGGAGCAGATACCGCCGACCGCGTGGTGGGTTATGCCGTCGAGGACGGGTTCGCCACCCTCACCCTCGACTCCCCGCACAACCGCAACGCCATCTCGTCCGCGCTGGTGACCCAGCTATTGGAGGGGTTCGATCGGGCCGCCGCCGACCCCGCGGTGCGCGGTGTCGTGCTCACGCATACCGGCAACACCTTCTGCGCCGGCGCCGACCTGAAGGAAGCTGTCGACGCCGACCCGGCCGCCGCCGCCGATATCCGCACCCAGTGGATGGTCCGGGTACTGCGCACCATCCTGGAACTGCCGAAACCGGTGGTCGCGCGGGTCGAGGGCAATGTCCGGGCCGGCGGTATGGGTCTGCTCGCGGCCTGCGATATCGCTGTCGCGGGCCGCACCAGTAGTTTCGCCCTCACCGAGGCACGGCTCGGCCTGGCCCCGTTCGTCATCTCGCTGACCCTGCTACCCAAGCTGACGGGCCGCGCCGCCGGCCGCTACTTCCTGACCGGTGAGAAGTTCGACGCCGATACCGCCGAACGTATCGGCCTGATCACCGTCGCCGCGGACGATCCCGCGGCGGCAACAGCCGATCTGCTGACCGAACTCCGGCAGGGTTCACCCCAGGGCCTGGCCGAGAGCAAACGCCTCACAACGGCCGCCCTGCTGGCCGAATTCGACCGCAGCGCCGACGAATTGGCCGAACGCTCCGGCCGTTTCTTCGGCACCCCCGAGGTGATCGAAGGGATGACGGCCTTCCTGCAACGCCGTCCTCCCCGGTGGGCCGAGCCTGCCGCCTCACCCGGACGCTCCACGGAAACACGCTCGGCAGAATAGACACTTATGGCGACACCGCACGAACCCAAACAGGACCGCAGCCGGGCCACCCGGCAGCGCCTCCTCGAGGCGACCATCGACTGTCTGGCCGAAAAGGGCTGGGCAGCGGCAACTGTATCCGTGGTCGCCGAACGGGCCGGAGTGTCGCGCGGTGCCGCCCAACATCATTTCCCGACCCGGGAAGACCTGATCACCGCCGCCCTCACCTTCATGTTCGACACCCGCACCGACCAGGCGATGACGGCAGCGGTCACCGAATCCGGCCTCGCCCGCACCGAAGCGGTGGTCGCCGGCCTGGTCGAGTCCTACACCAGCCCCCTGTTCAAAGCGGCCCTCCAGGTGTGGACCCATGCCGCCGCCGACCCCGCCCTCCGCGAACGAATAGTCCCCCTGGAGGCCCGGTTCGGCCGCGGCGCCCACCGCCGCGCCGTCCGGGCCCTCGGCGTCGACGATTCCGATCCGGTCACCCACCACCTGGTCCAAGCGACCCTCGACCTGGCCCGCGGCCTCGGTCTGGCCGATGTCCTCACCGACGATTCGGCCCGCCGCAAACAGATCGTCCACCAGTGGTCGGTCACCCTGCACGAGGCTCTGGCCGCCCGGCCATAGGCCGTCCCGGACGCGATCACCCGGGATGATCCGAAAAGCTCAGCCGCCGATCGGTATCTTTTTCCACCAGTCCTCGATGAGATCGTTCACCGTATGACCGGGCCAGCGCGCGACGATGAGGTACTGCGAACGGGGTTTGTCCGGGAAGAACGTCCACACGTAGATCCGGTGGTCGGAGGTGTCGATCTCGCGTGAATAGTCCACCCCCTCGCAGGTGGCCACGGGGAGGGTCGCTCCGCCCGGATGCTGTATCCCCTGAGTCCGCGGCTCGCAACCGTCGAACAGTTCGGTGATCAGTCCGTCTACCCCGAGTCCTTCGGTCGGGGTGCCGGTCCGGTCGTGGATATCGAAGGTCAGCTTATCGGCGTCGCCGTTCATCGGGACCGTGCACGAGATACGGGCGCTGTCCCGGTAGGCGATGTTCTCCAGTGTTCCGGGATCGTTTTCGGTGCAGGTCGCGCCGTTCCAGCCGTTGTTGGCATTCTTCTCGCCGACGAGCCCGGGGAAAGCATGGGCCGCGGGGGCGTGGCGCGCGTCCCACCCGAACGCGGCGCCCGCGGCGGGCGTGGGTTCGTCCGTGGTCTCCGCGGTCGAGAACGGTTCGAGGGCGGCGACAGCCCAGCCGGCCACGGCGACCACCGCTATCAGCGCCGCGGCTGCCGCCACCAGCACGGGGGTCCGGCGCGCGGACCGGTGGACGGGCTGTGCGGGCCTGGACGGCGCGGGCGGTGTCGGTGTGGACGCTGTTCTGGTCGGTGTGGAGGTCGCCAGCGCGTCATGGGCCGCGGCGGTGAATTCGGCGCAGGTACCGAAACGGTCGTCGGGTTGTTTGGCCAGAGCTCTGCCGAAAACCGCGTCGAGTGCGGCCAGATCCGGATCGATATCGCCCGGCAGCACGGGCGGTGTGTACACGTGGGCGTGCATGAGCGCGAGCGAATCGGTGACCGGAAACGGCGGCCGCCCGGTCAGCAGTACGAACAGGCTGCAGGCCAGTGAATACTGGTCGGAACGGTGATCGACCGGGCCGCCGGAGATCTGTTCGGGGGATACGTAGGCCGCTGTGCCGGTGACAGAACCGGTTTCGGTCAGCCGGCTCGCCGAATCACGAAGCCGGGCGATCCCGAAATCGCTCAGCAGTATCTGTTCCGGCCGGCCCGGTTCGGCGTCGGCGATCAGGATATTGGACGGTTTCACGTCACGGTGCAGGACACCCGCGCCGTGGGCGTAGTCCAGGGCGTCGGCGACCCGGCTGCCGATCCGCAGGGCATGCATCGGTTCGATATTCCGCAGTACCGAAGCATCTGTTCCGGGGACGTATTGCATGGCGATCCACGGAGTCTCGCCGTCGACGCCGCGGTCGTAGATGGTGACGATATTGGGATGTTCGAGGCCCGCCGTGAGGTCGGCCTCCCGCTCGAACCGGAGCCGGGCTTCTTCGCTCGCTCTCGCCGGGTCCAGCAGTTTCAGGGCGACCGACCGGGGCAGCCGCGGGTCGCGGGCCAGGTAGACGGTTCCCCAGCCGCCTGCGCCCAGCCGGCGTTCGATTGTGTATCCGGCGAACACTACGCCGGGCCCGAGTTCGATCATCATCCCCTCAGCTGCGCACGAGGTGACTCGGTCGGTACGCGACAGCCGCGCTCGATGGGTATATCAGTACGGTAACGAAAATACCTGATACAGCGAGGTGTACCGCGAGTGGCGGCCGCGGGGTGTCCGCGCTGTGCGGTCGTCGGCGGATCGAACCGCCGCATGCTCCCGGTTCAGGACAGGCCGAACCGGACACCGGTGAGCTCTTCGGACACATCCCAGAGCCGGCGTGCCGTTTCGACATCGCTGGCGCGCGCGGACCGGCCGACGAGAGTCGGGTAGCCGTGCAGTTCGTTGCGGCCGTCCGGACCGACGTAGCTCGCGCCGGGCAGGTCCTGTGTCGCGGCGAACAAGGTCGGCAGCGCTGCCTTTTCCGGGGGCTGGGCCAGGTATCGGCCCGCCAGATGGACCAGGCCCACCAGGTACTTGTTCCGGCCCGCGGTGCCGAGTTCGGTGGCGGCATATCCCGGATGCGCGGCCGTCGAGCGAATATCCGATCCGGCCTGCCGGAGCCGGCGCTCGAGCTCCAGAGTGAACAGCAGGTTCGCGAGTTTGGACCGGCCGTAGGCCTTGATCGGGTGGTAGCCGCTCTTGTGGAGGTCGAGGTCGTCGAAATCGATACGGCCCACGCGATGTGCGCCGGAGGCGAGGGTCACCACGCGGTCGGTGATATGTGGCAGCAGCCGGTTGGTCAGCGCGAAATGGCCGAGATGGTTAGTGCCGAACTGCATTTCGAAACCGTCCCGCGTCCGGGATTCGGGCACCATCGCGACACCCGCGTTGTTCACCAGAATCGAGATATCGCCCGACCAGGATTCGGCGAAGTCGCGGATGGACGCGGAGTCGGCGAGATCGAGCCGGCGAATCTCGTTGCTTCCACCGATACGGCGGGCGGCCTCGGCGCCGCGGTCGGGGTTGCGGACGGCGAGTACCACGTGCGCTCCGGCCCGGGCGAAAGCGGCGGCGGTACCGAATCCGACGCCGCTGTTGGCGCCCGTCACCACGACGGTGCGGCCGTCGAGCGCGGGCATGGCGTCGGCCGTCCAGTGCGGGGAACTCATCCCCAGACCATAGCGTCGCCCGGCACGCGGCGTCGGACACGGTGAAGTTGTGCCGCCCGGCCCAGCAGTGCGGCAACAGCCCGGCTCGGGAACTTTCCGAATCCGGCTCCCGGCCGTTCGCGCACGTTCGCCTGCCGGTTTCGCAGGTCCCGGCTACAGTCGACGGGATTCAGCGAAAGTGCCGGTGTGGCAACAGGAAAGAGGACTGAACATGACCGCGATCGGTCGCGGTGGCGTGCGCAATCCGTGGACGCAACCGACCTACGGTTACTACAACAGTCGTTTCGAGCAATCACTCACCGAGCAGGACACCGCAGGTCAGCTGACCATGATGCGGATGACCATCAACAAGGAGTCCGCTCCGCCGCTGCATTTCCACACCCGCGAGGACGAATTCTGGACGGTGGTGTCGGGACGGGTGCGTTTCTGGCTCGGCGGTTCCACCCTCGAGACCTGTGCGGTGCAGGAAGCCGAACCCGGGGCCTTCGTCTTCGGGCCGCGCAACGTCCCGCACACCTTCCAGACGATCACCGAAACCGCGGAGGTCCTCATCGGGAACACCCCGGGCAAGTTGGAAGGCTACTTCACCGGAGTCGGCGCGGCGGACGCTCGCCACGACGACGAGCACACTGGCGTCTTGGAAGACTACGGCGTGTTCTTCATCGGCCCGGCTCCCATCTGGGCCGACTGGAACAGCTGATACTTCTCGTTTCCGCGCCGACGCTCATACGGCACCGCCGGTCGAGTGACCCGGCGCCGAGTATCGGTGGGTGCCCGGTGATCGCGGCGGGTAGCCTGTGCCGGTGGGGTCGAGGGAAAACTTGCCGGGCACGACGAAACGCCCGGGCGTGGCGCTGGCCGCGGTCACCGCCGTAGTGTTCGTAACCTTCCTGGACACCACGGTCGTCAGTGTCGCGCTCGGTGATATCCGGAGTGATCTGAAAACCGATGTGACCTCCCTGCAGTGGGTTGTCAACGGCTACACCTTGGTGTTCGCGTGCCTCATGCTGGCGGGCGGATCGCTCGGTGACCGCTGGGGTCGCAAACGGGTCATGATCGCCGGATTGGTGATCTTCTGCGCGGGGTCGGTGGTGTCGGCGCTGGCGGCCAGTGTGCCGGCGCTCATCGCCGGCCGCATGATCATGGGGGTGGGTGCGGCCGCTTCGGAGCCGGGAACCCTTTCGGTGCTGCGGCATATCTTCCCGGAGGAGAAGGCGCGCGCGAAGGCGCTCGGGGTATGGGCCGCGTCCTCCGGGCTGGCGCTGGCGGCCGGGCCGGTACTGGGCGGCGTGCTGGTGCACGCGTACGGGTGGCGGTCGATCTTCTGGTTCAACCTGGTGATCGGTGCGGTGGCACTCGTGGCGGCGCTGTGGTCGGTCCCGGAAAGCGCCGACCCGCGCGACGAACCGATCGACTGGTCCGGAGCCCTGCTCGGCGCCGGTTTCCTCGGGGCGGTGATCTACGCCGCGACCAGTGGTGAGGAAGTGGGTTACGCCGCTCCTTCGGTGATCGCACTGTTCGTCGTCGGGGGAATCGCCCTCATCGGCTTCGTCGCCGTGGAACGCCGGGCGCGTGCGCCTATCCTCGACTTCCGGTATCTGCGTCTGCCGACGGTGCGCAGCGCGCTGGTGGTGGCGTTCGCCGTCTACTTCGGCATCTTCTCGATCTTCTTCTTCACCGCCCTGTATCTGCAGGTGATGCACTCGTATTCGGGTGCGCGTACGGCCACGGTTTTCGCGCCGATGGCCGCCACGATAATTATCGGATCGCTGCTCGCGGGTTACTGGGTCGCGCGCCACGGTGCGCGGATTCCCATGATCGCCGGTTGTGCGGTCGGTGCGGGCGGGATCCTGCTGACCCGCCTCGCTCTCGAAGGGCCGATACAGGATCTTCCGCTGGCTTGTGCGATGGCGGTGGCGGGTGCCGGATTCGGGATCGCGGTGGTGCCGTTGACCTCGGCCGTGATGTCCGGGGTACCGAGTGAGCATTCCGGTATGGCCGGCGCGGTGACCAATACGATGCGCCAGGTCGGCGCGGCGTTCGGGGTGGCGGTACTCGGGGCGCTGGTGAACTCGTTGCTCACCGCGGATCTGCGGCAGCGGATGTCCGAACTGGGTCTACCGCCCGAACTACAACCCGGCGCGGTGGAGGCT
Organism: Nocardia sp. NPDC019395; assembly: GCF_040632335.1. Lineage (NCBI taxonomy): Bacteria > Bacillati > Actinomycetota > Actinomycetes > Mycobacteriales > Nocardiaceae > Nocardia > Nocardia sp. NPDC019395. Next base: position 8,646 of record NZ_JBEYBT010000014.1, on the reverse strand, counting down.
GTCGAACGTGGCGGTATCCCACCGGGTATGAATATCACCCCCTATTTCCCGTATCTGGGGAAGTTGAACGAGGTGATCGAAACCGGAAAGGTCGCGTTCCATCACGGACTGGATGTCGCGCTGCTGGTTTCGGCGATCATGATCCTGGTCGCGGCGGTGTTCACCGCGTTCGATACGGCCGTCCGCCGGCCCGCTGCGAGTGATAAGGCTCCGTCGCGGCGGTAGCGAGCCCGGTCGGGCTGAATGCGCGGGCTCCGGTACCGGCCGGGCACTTCCTTCGGTCGCGTCCGGCCCCTACTTCCGTGACCGGCGAGTCACCAATTTATGTACCGCTCGATAGCGGTACATAAATCACCGCTTCAGAACGCGCTGCCGGTACCCGGCAGGCCCGGAAGGGCGGCCATCGGCAGGGGCAGATGGGGCAGCAGTGACGGCAGGTGCAGCGCGGGGATCGCCGGCAGCAGGGCGGGCGGGGCCGGCGGGATGTAGGGGTTGGGCATGTTCCAGGTCTGGTTGCCGCCGTTGTGCCCGGGGGTGTGGTTGGCCGGCGCGTCGTAATCGTGGCCGCGGTTGTCGCTGTACCCGGCGTGTGAATCGCGATCCCGGTGGCCGCTGTTGAACTGATCGTTCCAGCCGTCGTAATTCTGCTGGTTGTGGTCGCGATACCCGTAGTTGCCGTTATCGTCCCAGCCGTAGCCGTTATCGCCGACGCCGTAGTCGCCGGGCTTGCTGTCGCCGAGCTTGTTATCGCCGAAGCCGTGGCTGTCGCCGTTGCCGGAGCCGCCGGAATCGTGGGAATCGTGGGAATCGCTGACCGGGGTCGCGCTGACCGGATCGGCGAGAGCGGTCCCGGTGGTGACGGCCAGGGGTGCGAGGGCGATGACCGCGATCGCGGCGATACGGGCGGCGATACGGCGGGTGCGCTGTTCAGGGTTTCGGTTCATCGGTGGAGTCCTCACTCGTCGCGCCCCTTGTGCCTCTGGGGCGGTAGCGCTGTCGGGAGCGCTTATCGATACATTGATTACCGTACCGCTAGATAACGGCACATACAACAGGTATTTGAAAATCGAGCTGGTGCGCAACGATGTCTCCGGAGCCGCCCGATGCGACCCCGCATGCCGATCAGCCCTGGTGGCAACACGTGCAGCCCGTTACGGCCAGTAGCGGGTCCGCGCCCCAGGGGCTCGAAATCCACCCCCATTTCCAGAAGTCGCCGGAACAACGAACAGCCCTGGGTCATCTCGGCACCATGGAATGGGAACCCGCACCCGCCAATGCCCAGGCGGTTAAAGCGGCGGCCGTGACCGGACCCATCGCGATCCACTGGCTACGTTTTCGCACGCGCGCACGGCCGGCGTTTGCGGCCCGGCAGCTTTCCGGTGGTCCGGCCGGTGTCGAGCGCCGGTGTGGTGAAGGGGGTCAGGAGTCTGGATGGCGGTGAAGGTCATGCGCGCCTCGGTCGCACCGTGATCGGTCGGTGAACCACATCGAATTCCGTTGCCGCGAGGAGCCGATGGTGCCTCGCCGATGGTCCGCCCGTACCGCAACGAGCGACCCGCTCATCCGATACCGGGCCGCGCGGGCACCGCGGCGCGCTTCCGCGCCCCGGTGACCGGAGCTGTTGCGCGGAGCCCGGTCGCCGGTGCACGATGACTCTGGCGCGGCAGCTCGATATAGGCACGCCCCCGGGGGGATCGCGGGATCAAGCCGATGGGTCGAACCCTGCCCCGCCGCGGAAACGATCGAGATAGGTGGGAATCGTGCCGACAGACGTACGGCTGGCAGGTGATTCGCTGGAACTTCCCGGCGGTGTCCTGGTGAGTTTCATCCGGACCCTGCGGCTGCCCGAGAACGGCACCTATCCGCTGCCACCCGGCCTCGGCCAGTTCCCGCTACGCCGGGTGGCCGACTATCCGGATACCGTCCCGGAAGAATGGCGGCGCCGCGGGGGCGTGATGCTGCCGGTCTACCAGCGCGAGGCGATGTGGTTGAAATTCTCGGCGCTGGAACCCGCCGCGTTGAAAGTCGGGGTCGGGAAAGTGTGCGCGGTATCCGGGGAATCGTGGACCACCACTCTGGTCCGGAAACCACAGAACTATGTGCCGCTGCCGCAACAGCCGTGGCTGGACGGTATCAACTCCGGGAAGGGCACCGTCCGCCAGTTCGTCGCCATGCCACTGGGGCTCGGTGCGACGGTGGAAGGGCAGGTCACCGGTACCGAGCAATGGGGTGGGGTGCAACTGGCGGTGCACGGGCTCACCGAAGCGGCACGCACGGCCTGGCAGGCCCAGCGGATAACACCGGAATGGCTCGGCGCCGGCGCGGAGACGGTCGCGGTAGCCGGCTACGGGGGACTGTCCGGGGCGCCGCCCGCCCCGGGAGCGCTGCCGGCCTCCGGGGCTCCACCGGCCCCCGGCGCGGCGCCGCGCTCACCCGGCGGCCGTGCGATGGGACTCGGCGCCGGGGGAACCATGCGCCAGGAGGTCTACGCCGATTCGCGGCCCATCGGGGACTACCGGCCGGAACCGGACGGCCGGGTATTCGTCCACCTCGCCTCGGCCGCCGAATGGCAGCAGATCACCGGTGAGCCGGCCCCACCGACCCCGGTGACAGCCAAGACCTATGCCATGCACGGACTCCCGTGGTTCGATTACTACGACACGGACGCCGACGATCTCCCACCTGCCGACGAACTCTCCGCCGTCCGTCCCACCGGCCACTGGATCCCCGATGACGGGCCCGATACCGCTATCGACACCCCGCTGCCCATAGTTCCCCTGGACGGTAAGCCGGTCCAGGACGGGCAGTGGTGAGGTAGCGGCCTTCGTCCCACGTGGCGCGCTGCGCGTTCCGGAGCGTTTCCGGGGGCGCGACCGGGCTGTGAGCGCGGCGATAGGTCTCCAGGCAGCGCGGTTCGGCCACGAGGCGACGCTACGGTGCGAATTTCCGGCCGGCCGTCGCTCGACTCTTCTGGCCGAGGAGGATCCGGAACCGGCTCCGAGGCAATGCGATACCGATGTTGCCCGCATTCGATCAGCGCGCCGACTCCGCCGACCCGATCTTGTTCCGGTTGCGGGCCGGTGCTGTGTATGGCCAGATTGGCAGGCGCGGTCGATTCGATTGCGCACTGTTTGCTTTACGGTGCCCGCCCCGCGGCCGCCGAGATCTAGGAGCTCGACCATGACAACCGGATACGTGTGGAACACCCGCTACGGATGGGCGGACACCGGTTCGGGGAGCCTCTTCCCCTCCGACGCGACCACCGGACTCCAGCCCATAGGCCACCACCTCGCCCACCCCGACACCAAACGGCGTTTCCACGAACTCATTGCTGTTTCCGGGCTCTTGGACCGGCTGCACACCATCCGGGCGGTCGCGGCTACCGAGGAGGACATCCTGCGGGTGCACACACCCCAGCATCTGGCCAGGATCATGGAAGAAAGCCGGCAACCGAAGGGCGGCGATGCCGGTGACGGCACCTCGCCGTTCGGGCGCGGCGGTTACGAGATCGCGGCGCTGTCCGCCGGGGGTGCGATCCAGCTCGTCGACCAGGTGGTCGCCGGCCGGGTCGACAACGGCTACGCCCTGGTCAACCCGCCGGGTCATCACGCGACCCGGGCCACAGGCATGGGATTCTGCGTATTCAACAATGTGTCGATCGCGGCCGCCTACGCGAAAGATGTCCTCGGCCTCGAGCGGGTCGCGGTAGTGGATTGGGATGTGCACCACGGCAACGGCACACAGGACATCTGGTACAGCGATCCGACGGTGCTGACGATCTCGATCCACCAGCATCTCTGTTTCCCGCCGGGCTCGGGCTACCGCGAGGAGCGGGGAACCGGAGCGGGCGAGGGATATTCGATCAATATCCCCCTGCCACCCGGCAGCGGTGACGCGGCCTATCTGCAGGTGATGGACCAGCTGGTCATTCCCGCGCTGCGCGAATTCCGCCCGGACCTGATCCTGGTGGCATCGGGTTTCGACGCGAGCATGATGGATCCCCTGGCCCGGCAGATGGTCACCAGCGCCGGTTTCGCCCGGCTCACCCGGCGGATGCTCGATATCGCGGCCGATCTGTGCGACGGGCGTATCGCCTTCGTCCAGGAGGGTGGGTACAGCCCACATTATGTGCCGTTCTGCGGTCTGGCGGTGATCCGGGAACTGCTCGGGGAACCGTTCGAACCCGACCCCTACACCCCGATCGTCTCTACGCAGGGCGGAGATGTGCTGCTGGACCACGAGGCCGCGGCGATCGACGCCGCCGAACCCCTGCTCGGAGCCGTTTCCGGAGAGTCCGTATCCGGCTAGAACCGGTCTGAAGCGTGCGGGCCGGCCCGAGGGACAAGCCTGCGAATGAGGTTGCGGCAACCGAGGTGAACACCGAGTTCCGCTTCTCGGGCACACCCGCCGCGAACTTGGACTACCCTTGGCACCCATTACGAAAAGCCCTCCCTACCTGGGTATCTCACAAGGAGTAGTTGATGACGGTGGTCCGGAAACTGGTGGAGAACTACTACGAGCTGATCGACTCCGGCAAGCTCGCCGATGCGGCCGCGTTGATGACCGAGGATGTGAAGCTGACCTTCGCCAACGCGGAACCGGTGACCGGCCGGGACGCGGCGACCGCCTCGATCCAGTATGTACTCGACCAGACCACCAAGATCGAACACAAGGTTGTGCACTGGATCGAACCGCATCCGGCGACGAACGGCATCACCGAGGTCGTTTTCGAGATCCGCATTCACTACTGGTTGAAGAGCGGCAAGGAGGTGGATATCCCGGGCGCGGTCTACGCGACGGTGGACGCGGACAACAAGTTCACCGAGCAGCGGCTCTACGGTGATCTCACCGAGGTCTTCGCCGGTTGAGTCTTTGGCGCCTCCGGAGTTGCGGGGTCGGGCCTATTGACCCCGCTCTCGGCGTAGACCATTCGTGATGCTCTCGGTGTAGACCTTCCGTGAAGGGGCGGGCTGTAATTTTGGAGCCGCTCCGCGGCTCGAGGGCGGGGCCCTGTTAACCCGGTTCTTCACTCCGGCGCTCAGTCGCTGCGCTCCTTCGCTCTGTCGCTCAGTCGCTGCGCTCCTTCGCTCTGTCGCTCCAGAACCGGGCGGGCCCCGCCCGGTGGGGTGGCGGTTTCGGAGGTGGGGGCTACGGCCGAAGGCTCGGACCTGGAGGGGGCCGAGCCTTCGGTGTTGGTGCCGGTGTTTCTACTTCGGTGTGGTGAGGTCGTAGACGGTGACGTCGTCGACTTCGGTCGCGGTGAAATGCTCCTGCACCCACTGTGTGATCTCCGAGCCGGTGCCCGAGCGGCCGCCGGGCCCGCCGCCGCTACCGCCGAGGAAGTAGTGGATCTGCCCGGAATCGACATACTGCTGGAACTGCTCCAGCGTGGGCGACGGATCACTGCCGTTGAAACCGCCGATCGGCATCACCGGCAATTCGGTGGCCAGCTGGTATCCGGCCGCGCTGTTGGCGGATACGGTCGCGCCCGCCCAGGTGTAGGCGTCGGCGTTCTCCTCAAGCAACGCGACCAGGGCGTCGCCCGGGGCGCTGGCGCTCATCACGCCACCACCGGGTCCGCCGCCGGGGCGGCCCATACCGCCGTCCGCGCGGCCGCCGGCACCGGTTGAGCCACCGGGGCCCTGAGCGATCCCGGCGGGCGGCATCCCGCCCATACCGTTCGTTCCGTTCGGAGCACCGCCGGGCATACCCGGCCCGCCGTCCCCGCCGCGCATACCGGGCGGACGCATACCGCCGAACATTCCGGTATTCGGGCCGGCGCTCGGAATCGACCCGGCATGCGCCGAATTCAGCGTGTCCACCGTGTACGCGACCGGACCGGCAAGTCCGACCACTCCGGCGAGCAGTGCCGCCGCCACCGCGGCGCGGCGGGGGAGCGGAAGCAGGAGTGCGAGGGTCGCGACGATACCGCCCACCAGAATCATCCAGCGCAGCCAGGGTACGAAGTCCGCACTGCGCGACAGCAACATCCATGCGGTGGCCGTGGTCGGTCCGACTGCCACCGCGGCCGATACCCGCACCCACCAGCGGGACCTGTTGCGCCAGAACAGTACCCCGCCGATCCCGGTGAGCGCGGCGATCGCGGGCGCCAGCGCCACCGTGTAGTACTGATGGAAAATACCTGCCATATAGCTGAACACCAGCCCGGTGACCAGCAACCAGCCGCCCCACAGCAGAATCTGGGCCCTGGCGGCGTCGGTACGCGCGGCCCGGCCGCGCAGCAGCAGCCCGGCGACCAGCGCGACCAGTGCCGCGGGGATCAACCAGGCGATCTGCCCGCCCTGCATCTGATCGAACATCCGGGTGATCCCGGTCTGTCCCCACATCCCGTTACCACCCGGCGGCAGTTCGCCGCCCGGGCCGACGCTGCCGGCCTCGTTGCCGTTCAACCGGCCGAGCCCGTTGTAACCGAGAGTCAGTTCGATAATCGAATTGTTCTGGGAGCCGCCGATATACGGTCGCGAATCGGCCGGCCACAGCTCCACGGCCAGTAACCACCAGCCGGCCGCCACCACCATGGCCGCGCCCGCGGCGAACAGCTGAGCTATCCGTTTACCGAGCTTCGGTGGTCCGGCGAACAGGTACACCAGCGCGAGCACCGGCACCACCAGCATCACCTGCAGCTGTTTGGCGAGGAAGCCGAAACCGATGCACGTTCCGGTGAGCACCAGCCAGCGCCAGCGTCCGTCGTCGACAGCGCGCGTCATCGCCCACACCGCGGCGACCATCAGGAAAACCAGCAATGCGTCGGGATTGTTGAATCGGAACATGAGCGCGAAAACGGGTGTCACCGCGACGACCAGACCCGCGATCAAACCCGCGGCGGGGCCGAACGAACGCCGGACGGTCGCCCAGAGCAGCGCCACCGTGGCCAGACCCAGCAGCACCTGCGGGACGAGCATGCTCCAGCTGTTCAAACCGAACAGGCGGACCGACAGCTCCATAACCCACAGCGAAGCCGGCGGTTTGTCCACGGTGATCGAGTTCGCGGCATCGGAGGAGCCGAAGAAGAACGCCTTCCACGACACCGAACCCGCCTGTATCGCGGCCGAATAGAAGGAGTTCGCCCAGCCGCTCGCGCTGAGGTTGTACAGGTAAGCGAGCCCGGTGGCGAGCAGCAGAACCGCCAGCGCCGGAAACTCCCAGCGGTTGGCGCGGCCCGGCCCGGAAACGTGCGCGGTGGCCGCGGTTTTCGCGGCACCGGGAACAGCGGCGGTGATCGTCATCGTGCACCCGCCTCGGTGAGCAATGCGGGCCGGGCGGTCTCGCGGAACACCCAGCGCAATCCGATGAACCGCATCAGAGTGGCGATCAGGTTCGCCGCGACCAGTACGAACAGCTCCAGCTGAACAGGCGCGCCGGGCGCCCAATGATGCAGGGCGAACAACGAACCGCTGGTGACCAGCAGGCCGAAACCGAAGATCAGCAGACCCTGGAACTGATCCGACACCATCCCGGCCCGACCGCGCACCCCGAAGGTGAACGCGCGGTTGGCGGCGGTATTGGCGACGGCGGTGATCAGCAGGGCGGCGAAGTTCGCGACCTGCGCTCCGGTCATCGGCTGTATCAGCAGGTAGAGCAGCACATACGCGAGGGTGGAACCGACCCCGACCAGGGCGAACCGGATCAACTGCCCCACCATCCCGAGTGGCACCCCGGGAAGCAGCGGTTCCCGCCCTACAGCGCGGCGCAGTTCGGCCAGCGGTAGCGATCCGGTACCCAGGGCCCGGCCCAGCCGCCAGATACCCCGCAGATCCTTACGCGCGGTATCGACGATATCGACCCGGCTGTCGGGATCGTCGATCCAGTCCACCGGTACTTCGTGGATTCGCAGACCGGCGCGCTCGGCGATCACCAGCAGTTCGGTATCGAAGAACCATTCGCCGTCCTCGACCAGCGGCAGCAGCCGCCGGGCCACATCGGTGCGCATGGCTTTGAAACCGCACTGGGCGTCGGAGAAACGGGCCCGCAGCGACGCCTTCAACAACAGGTTGTAGCAACGGGAGATGAATTCACGTTTGGGTCCGCGCACTACCCGCGACCCGGCACCCAGCCGGGTACCGATGGCCAGATCGGAATGACCGGAGACGAGCGGCGCGACCAGCGGGAGCAGGGCGTTGAGGTCGGTCGACAGATCGACGTCCATATAGGCGACGACCTGGGCGTCGGAATGCTGCCACACCGTCCGCAGCGCCCGGCCGCGGCCTTTCGCGTCGAGATGTACGACGCGGACGTCGTCCAGTTCGGCGGCGAGCAGTTCGGCCACGGCCAAGGTGGCATCGGTGCTGGCGTTATCGGCGATGGTGATCCGGGCGGGGAAAGGGAATCCGCCGGCCAGATACTCGTGCAACCGGCGCACGCAGACGCCGAGGTCGGTTTCTTCGTTGTATACGGGGACGACGACATCGAGCACAGGAGGCGCCGATGGGCCGTCGACTAGTTCCGCCGGTCCGGCGACGGTCACGGTCTCGGTCATACGGACCAGAGTCGGGGGGTGGGCTGGGGGCGGGCTCCAGCCAACCTGGGAGGTTGCTGTGTTTTTGGCGCCGCCTGCGGCGGCGCGGGTTCGGGGCCCCCTTGGTCTCGTTCTTCACTCCCGGCGCTCAGTCGCTGCGCTCCTTCGCT
>NZ_JBEYBT010000013.1:0-147599 GCF_040632335.1 Nocardia sp. NPDC019395 | reverse complement strand
AGAGCGAAGGAGCGCAGCGACTGAGCGCCGGGAGTGAAGAACGAGACCAAGGGGGCCCCGAACCCGCGACGCCGCAGGCGGCGCCAAAAACACAGCACCTTCACGGACTGCTCCGCTCCTCGCCTTCACTAACCGCCCCCGCCGGTCACCTCTACAGACAACCCACCCCCGCCCCCGATACCATCACCCGGTGCACATCAGGTTCGGCTCCACCCCTCCGGTGGACCATCGCGACGCCGCACGCGTCCGCGGTGCCGTAGCCGGCCTGATCTCGGGCACCGTCGCCGTAGCCGCCCACGGCTGGGCCGCTCCCACCGCCGTACCCGACAGCTCCTCGCTCATGCTGCTCGGCGCGACCGCCGCGGTCCTCGGCGCACTCGTCGCCGGACTTCCCCCGCTCCGGACCGGTGCCGCCGGCCTCACCGCTGCTCTGGCAGCCGGTCAGATCGTGGGCCATATCTGCCTGGGCTGGGGTTCCGGCCACCTTCACCACGGTGACCTGCAGCTGACACCGGCGATGATCGCAGCCCACCTGCTGGCCGCCTGGGCGGCCGGCCTCCTCGTTCGTGGCGCCGAAACCGCCTACCGGGCGGGAGTAGCCGCACTGTCCCGGGTGATCCCACTACTGCTGCCGCGACTGCCCGCGACCCATGGTCCCGTCGTTCCGTGTTTCGCGTACCGCGCCCGCGCGATCCCGCGCGTCGCCGTCGCCGGCCCCGGCGGCACTCGAGCCCCGCCTGCCACCGTCCTGGTCTGACTATCCTTTCCGGCCGCGGGCCGCACCTTGCCTTCACGCGGGGTCGCGCTCTACTCCGCGCCGGATTCCACTCGACCCGGCAGTCCGCCAGCGGATGCCGAGGTAGGCGCGCACGCCGAACTCCGTCGTGCCGCGCCGACCCACAGGACGTAGGTAGCACCTTGAGTATCACCGAGGTCGCCGCGGCGCAGGAGACTGCTGCCCCGGCGACGAACAAATCCGGGCCGGGCAGCGGCGCGTTCCGCGCACTCGCGCTCCGGCTGCATTTCTACGCCGGCCTCTTCGTGGGGCCGTTCCTCTTGATCGCGGCGGTGACCGGCGCGCTCTACGCGGTCTCGCCGACCATCGAATCCTTCGTCGACCGCGATCTGCTGTACGCGGACTCCCAGGGACCGGAGCGCCCCTTGTCCGAGCAGGTGACCGCGGGCGTCACCGCGCGCCCGGATCTCACGCCGGTCGCGGTCGCCCCCGCCCCGGCACCGGGCGAAACGACCCGCGTGCTGTTCAGTGATCCCGGGCTCGGGGAATCCGAGCGCCGTGCCGTTTTCGTCGATCCGGTCACCGCAGCGCCGGTGGGCGAATCGGTGGTGTACGGCAGTTCCGGGGCCCTGCCGCTGCGTGCCTGGATCTCCCAGGCACACCGGCATCTGCACCTGGGGGAGCCCGGCCGGTTGTACTCCGAACTCGCCGCGTCGTGGCTGTGGCTGATCGCGCTCGCCGGGCTCGTGCTGTGGGTGCGCCGGGTACGGGCGCGCAGGCAGCGCAACTCGTGGGGCCGGCTGTTCGTTCCCGAGCGCAGCGAGAACACGCGCAAGCGCCGGCTGAGCTGGCACGGCGTGGTCGGCGTATGGATTCTTCCGGTCCTGCTCCTGCTGTCGGCGACCGGGCTGACCTGGTCGACCTACGCCGGTGCCAATATCGAACAGCTGCGCGAGAACCTCAGCTGGACCACGCCGGAGGTCGATCCAGCGTTACCGGACTCCGCACCCCCGGCGCATTCGGGCCATACCGGCCATCACGACGGGCCCGCGGCCACCCACACCGTCTCCGCCGATCGCATCCAGCAACTCGACACCGTGCTGGCCACCGCGCGTGGTGCCGGTGTGACACAGCCCGCTGAGATCACGATCCCGGCCGATAACGGGACTGCCTTCACGGTGAAGGAAAGCCGGAGGCCGGGAACTCTGACCATCGACGCGGTCGCCGTCGACGGGGGCGGCGGTGCGATCACCGACCGGCTGCCCTATTCCGAGTGGACACTCATGGCCAAACTGGCGAACTGGGGTATTCAGTTGCATATGGGCCTGATGTTCGGCCTGCTGAACCAGCTGCTGCTACTGGCGGCGATGGTCGGCCTGATCACGGTGATCGTGCGCGGCTATCTCATGTGGTGGCGCCGCCGGCCGCCCGGCGCCGGTACCCGGTTCGCCGGGGGCAGGCCACCGCGGCGCGGCACCCTGCGCCGATCGATGAAGCTCGCTGTGCCCACGCTGGCGGTAGCAGCGCTGATCGGCTGGTTCGCGCCGGTATTCGGCCTGAGCCTGCTCGCCTTCCTGGTGCTGGATATCGTCCTGGGCCAGGTACGGCGTCTCCGCGTGGCCGGCTGACCCCAGCCGGACCGCCACGCCGGGCCGGTCGGCTTCCGTTCGAGGCGACCGGCCCGGCACCCGGCCGGCCTGCGTTCCCCCGCCCCGGCACCGCATTCCGTCCACGGACGAGGCCCGGTGCCGTGTCCGCCGGCGACCCGGCACCACCGGCGCCATATTCATACGACCGGCCCGGCCCCCGGCGCGGCGATCGCCTCGAAGGCCCGGGAACGAAAACCGATATCGGCGAGACGTTGTCGCACCGATTCCTGGACCCGTTCGGCGTCGGCGGTGTCGACGAGCGCGATGATGCTGCCGCCGAACCCACCGCCGACCATCCGCGCCCCGTGCGCGCCCGCTTCCCGAGCCGTTTCCACTGCGGCGTCGAGCACCTCGGTGGATACGGCGAAATCATCCCGCAGCGAGGCATGCCCCTCGCTCAGCAGCGGCCCGATCGCCCGGGGATCCTCACCCTCGCGCAGCATTCCGGCAACGCCGCGCACCCTGTCGTTCTCGCTCACCACATGGTGCGCGCGCCGGTAGAGCACCGGATCGGACAGGGCGGACAGCTCGTCGATACTTCCGATATCGCGCAATGAGGCCACGCCCAGGGCGGCAGCGGCGGCGGCGCATTCGGCCCGGCGGGCTCCGTACCCGCCACCGGCGTGCTCATGAGTCTGACCGGTATCGATGACCAGCAGTCGCAGACCGGCCGCCGCCAGGTCGAACGGGATCTGTTCGAAACCACCGGTTTCCGAGCCCTGGAACGCCCGGACATCCAGGAAGAGCGCATGGCCCGCGGTGCACAGGATCGAGGCGGAGTGGTCGAGGATCCCGGTGGGCGCGCCCACATAGTCGTTCTCGGCGGCCCGGGCGATATCGATCAGTTCCCGGTCGCCGACCCCCGGCGCGCACAGATCGCGCACCGCCACCGCTGTGGCGCAGCACAGCGCCGCCGACGAGGACAATCCGGCGCCGGCCGGTACCGCCCCGTCGAACTCCAGTTCCAGTCCCCCGATCCGGTGCCCGCGGCGCCGGAACTCGGCGAGGACCCCGAGCGGATACCGGGCCCAGCCCGGAACCCGCTCGCGCTCGGCGGTCAGGGCCGCGGCGGGCAGCCGCACCGGTTCGCCGGGGCGCTGCCGCGACTCGACCCGCACCAGCTCGCCGGCGTGCCGGGCGCCCAGGCAGGTGACGACCAGGGGTATAGCGAGGGGCAGCACGAATCCGTCGTTGTAGTCGGTGTGCTCACCGATCAGGTTGACCCGGCCGGGTGCCGCCCAGGTACCGCTCGTAACGGTCCTCTCCTCGTGTTCTGTCACCGGACCACCGTACGAGCCCGCACCGGCGACCGGCCGGTACGCCGCAGGGAACAGGAACACCCGTTACGACGTTGTTGCGTCAAGACAGCGACAAATTCGGCAGTGCGTGTCATCATCGGATCAATGGTCCAGTTTGGTGGCCGAACGCCTGGCGCTCGGCTCGGACATCCCCTCGTACAGGAAGACTCGGTTCGTCAGCCGCCGCTCGTTGGGCAGGTAGAGCACGACAGACAAGGATTTTCCGACCTGAAACGCGGCTCGATTTCACCGGGAATGGAGCGACCATAAGGGGGGCTGATGATCATCAGCGAACCACAGCGTGCAGGACGGTACGGTTTTCGCGGGATAGGCTGCCGGGCAGTTGTTTCGGTGGCCGCGGGTTTGCTCATCGTGGTCGCACTGATTGCCGAGTCCCGGCTGTTGTCGTTGCTGGTCGCCGTATCTGTCGCATCGGGCGCCGCGGTGTCCATCGGGGTCGGCGTCCGGCGGCATCGCCCGGCAGCACCGTATCCCTGGTATCTGGTGGCAGCGGCGGCCGTCCCGTTCGCAGTCGGCACCGTCCTGCGCGAACTGACCTCCATCACGTCCACCCCCCTCGACGAGATATTCACGCTCACCGGCTATATCGTTACCGCGCTGGCGGCGGTGCTGTGGTTGCGGCCCCGCCAGGCCCGCGCACATCCGGATGTTCTGCTGGATTCGGGGCTGATCGGCCTCGGTGCGCTTCTCGCTTCCTGGATCTTCCTCATCGCCCCGGTCCTGCACTCCGGCGATTCCATGAATACGTTGAGCGCGGTGGTCTTTCCGGTCTTCGACGCGCTGCTGCTCACCCTGCTCGCGCATTCTCTGGCCACGTCGAGCCGCTCGGAAACCTCGCTGGGGCTGCTGCATCTCGGCGTGGCGGGTACCTTGCTGACCGATATCGGCTTCCGGCTGGCGGCCGCCGGCATGATGACCGTCGATCCGGATCTGCTGCTGTTGCCCTTGCTCATCGCGTACGTGGCACTGGGTGCGGCGGCGCTGCATCCGACGATGTCGGCGGTGAGTACCCCGCGTTCGATCCGGCTGCACCATTCACGCCAGCGGGCCAGTGTTATCGCGGTGGCGCTGGTGGTTTCGTCACTTGTTCCGGTGGCGCGGGCGCCGCTGCACCCACTCGACCAGGTCATCGTGTCCGTTGTGCTGGCGCTGCTGCTCATCGGCCTGCTGATCCGCAGCGAGCGCGCCATCGGCCGCAGCACGCGCAGCGAACGGCGGGCCCGATACCAGGCCGACCACGATCCGCTCACCGGCCTGCTCAACCGGTCCGCGCTGCTGCGCGTCCTGCACCGCGACCACCGCGACTGGGCCGAACGCCCGCTGTGCCTGCTGTTCGTCGATCTGGACGAGTTCAAGGCGATCAACGACAGCTACGGCCATTCGGTGGGTGACGAATTGATCGCCGAGGCCGCGAAGCGAATCCGCACCGCCGTCCGCCGCGACGATGTGGTGGCCCGCTACGGCGGCGACGAATTCATCGTGCTGGCACCGCTGGACCGCGACGAGGCGACCACCATGGCCGAACGCCTGCTGGGTACCTTCATGAAACCGTTCCAGCTCAGCATCGGCGAGGTGCCGCTCACCGCCAGTATCGGGCTGGCCTGCGAGGGCCCTCGCGAAATCGACGCCACCGTCTACGACCTCATCCGCGACGCGGACGCGGCCATGTACCTCGCCAAGCGCCGCGGCTTCGGCTATATGTTCCACGATGCCATGCGGCATACGCCGGCGGAGCCGATCCAGCACGGCTGGCAGCCGCGGGAAACCGCCGTCTGATCCGGGCCGGCTCAGTCCGAGAGTTCGTCCAGCAGTTTGCGGGCCTGTTCCAATTCGGCCTGCAGTTGCTGCACCTTGGCTTCCTGCGCCCCGCGCACCGTCTCGAGTAGACCCTCCACCACCTCGGCGACTTCGGGATGCAGTAGTTTCGCCGCCTGGGCCACCGCCGGACCCGCGACCGGAAGGGCGCGCACGGTGCGTTTCTTACCGTTGGTCACATCGACGGTCCACTCCCCTTCGGAGCTGCCGCTGATGGTGACGATGACCTCCGGGGTCTTGGTCTTGCGGGCGGCGGGCGCCTTGGCGGCCTTCGCCGGAGCGGCCGGCCGCGGCGCCGGAGCCGGTTTCGCTTCGGCTTCGGCCTTGTTCGCGGTGGCGGCCGAGGAGCCGGGCGCCGGTTTCTTGTCCGCGGCGGTGGGCGCGGGCTGGGACGCGGTGGAGGGCACGGGCGCTTCCTTCTGCTCGGGTGCGGTTTTCGGCGGGGACGACGACCGATCGCGCGGTGGTTTGGTCAGTGTCACCTCGGTGGGCCCGAAGGACAGCACATCCTTGGAACCGGTCGGGCGGATCTGCAGGAAATCGCCGTCGGCCGGATCACCCAGTGAGACGACCTTCCCGGAACGCCCCTCGGTGACCCCCACAGCCGCGGCGGTGAACCACACCATCGGCGGGCGGCCCGCCTCGATCTCGCTGGTGATCTGTTCGAGGTCGTTGTCGGACAGAGGTTTCGGCTTCGCGTTCGATGGTGTTCGCGACGGCATGGCGCACTCCGGGCAATCTCTCACTGTTTCGTCGAATAGCTGCGTGCACAGATGATGCCGCACCGCACCGACATCTTCACACGCAGGCGGGGGTGACACCTTCCAACCTGGATAGAACGTGTTCTACTATGGCCGCAATCCGGAGACCTCGAGGAGGCATCGTGCCGTTGGACCCGACCGCCACGGAGTTGCGGGATACCGTGCTGGCCTCGCCTCGAGCGGTGGCCGCACACGACCGGGCCGCCTGGGTAGGGCTTTTCACCCGTGATGCCGTGGTCAACGACCCGGTCGGCTCCACCGCCCACACCGGGCACGACGCGATCACGCGGTTCTACGACACCTTCATCGCCCCCAACGACATCTCTTTCGATGTGGCGCACGATTTCGCCGGCCCCACGACCGTACTGCGCGATCTCACCATCACCATCACCATGTCCACCGGCGCCCGGGTTCGGGTCCCGATGCATCTGCGTTATGAGATCGCCGAGGAAGACGGCGCCCTGCGCATCGAACATCTGGCGGCCTACTGGGAACTGCTGCCGATGATCGGGCAACTCATGGGAACCGGGATCCGCGGCCTCCTCGCGGGAACCCGTCTCGGCGGCTTACTGCTGCGCAATCAAGGCTTGGGCGGCCTGACCGGTATGGCCAGGGCCTGCACGGGCATCGGACAGAGCGGTAAACGAATCGCGGATCAACTCTGCGCGGCGGCGGCCGCGGGCGATGCGACAGCGGTGACCGAACTGACCGGCGAACGCGACACCGTGCGGCTGTGGGCGGGGGAATCCGTCACGCCCGCCGAACTGACGGCGCGGGCGCGCGGCCTGCGCCGCGGAAAGACTCTCGCGGCGGGCCGGTCGGTGACGATCAGCGGAGAAACGCCGGACGGGCCCGTCCTCGTGATCCTCGAGTTCGACCCGATTGCGCCCCGAATCGACACCGTACGCGTCTACACCGACACCATCGGGTGATCCGGTCGCCCGGTCCGGATCCGACGCGTCCACCGGGTCCTGACAACCCGGCGGACCCCGGGCCCGATTCGACTCGAACCGGCGTACTCCACATACCCGCACCCCGGCACGGAACCGCGCTCGCGCAGTCGGCCGCGCCGGCGGGCCCTCGGTAAGTCTCACACCATTCGCCGTGCTCAGAGCACGATTACGTCGCGGTCCGACCTCCGGGTATTTACTGAGACCCCGAGTCCCGGTAAATTCCATAGAGAGATACATGCCATACGCACGAGGAGGCACCGATGACGCCGTCGACTCTGCCGCGGGCTCCGAAGCTGGATACCCGGTACCGCGAGATGCTGGAAACGCTGTCCGAGGGATCGGTGCGCCGCCGCTTCGACCCCTATCTCGATATCGATTGGGACGCACCCGAACTCGCCCTCGACCCCGACGACCCCCGGTGGATCCTCTCCCCCGAGTACGACCCGCTCGGCGCCACCCGCTGGTATCGGGAACTGCCGGCCGAGAAACAGATCGAGATCGGCCGCTGGCGGGTCGCCAATGCCATCAAAGTGGGTGCGGCGTTCGAAACAGTGCTGATCCGCGGCATGATGCAGTACATCGCGAAACTGCCCAACGGTTCACCGGAGTTCCGCTACTGCCTGCACGAGATGACCGAAGAGTGCAATCACATCCAGATGTTCCAGGAACTGGTCAACCGGATCGGCGACGACGTCCCCGGAATGCGGCCCATCTTCCGGGCGCTCTCCCCGTTCATCGGCGTGGCCGGCGGTTACGCCCACGTCATCCTGTTCCTCGGCATCCTGGGCGGTGAGGAGCCGATCGACCACTACCAGAAGGCGATGATCCGCAACGGGGCGAATCTGCCTCCGCTGGTGGTGCGGGCGATGGAGATCCATATCGCCGAGGAGGCCCGGCACATATCCTTCGCGGGCGAATTCCTGCGCGCGCATATCGCGAAACTCGATCCGATCTCGACCGCCCTGTGCGGGATCTCCTTTCCGCTGGCGCTGCGCTGGCTGGCCGGGGAGATCATGGCGCCGCCGCCGGAATTCGCCCGGCGGTTCGATATCCCGCGCACGGTCATCAAAGAGGCATTCTGGCGCAGCCCGCATGCCCGCGGGATCCTGTCCGGCTACTTCGGCGATATGCGCACCCTCGCCCATGAGCTCGGGCTGATGAACCCCGTCAGCAGCCTGCTGTGGCGGGCACTGGGTATCGACGGCGACCGGTCGCGCTACCGCAGCGAACCAGAACGCCGGGTCCGGTCCGCAGTGGCCTGACCCGGTACGCCGGGCCGGCCGACGATGTCCGGCCCGGCCCTCACGGATCGCCGGCGAGTCCGGCGACGACCTCGGACAGCTCCCGGTCGGGATCCACTGCGATACCTACCGCTCGAGCGGCACCGTCGAGCACGTACCAGGCGTAATCGGCCAGATCGGCGACCATCTCGGCGCGGGTGCGATTCGGCCGCGGGTCGGCGACCCAGGCGGCGAGCACCCCTTCGACCATGGTCACCACGGCGAACGGCACGGGTTCCAGTGCCGCCGAGTCGACACCCACGATCCGGCCGATCGCGTCGATCAGTTCGCGCGAGCGCTCCGATATCCGGGTCTTGAGGCTGCTGATCGCGTCGACGGTTTCCGGCCCGCCGGCCGGTGGCCCGGAACGCGCGAAGGCGGTCAGGTTGGGATGGTCCCCCATCCAGTCCGCCACCGCCCGGACGGTACGGGTGATGATCTCGCGAACCGACCCCGCGGACACATCCAGTTGCGCGTCCAGAACGGCCCCCAGATCGTCGATCAGATACGACCGGATCCGCCGGTCCAGATCTTCGCGACCGCTGAACTGCCGATACACCACCGACTTGGCCACCCCGGCCCGCTTCGCGATCTGAACCACCGGAATATCGGCGCCGAGCGGCTTCTCCTCGAGCAGTTCGACGGCGGCCCGCAGAATCGCGCGCTGCCGTTCGGTGTTGTGCTGCTCCCAGCGCGCCTCATAGCCATTGA
The DNA here is from genome assembly GCF_040632335.1 of Nocardia sp. NPDC019395. Classification (NCBI taxonomy): domain Bacteria; kingdom Bacillati; phylum Actinomycetota; class Actinomycetes; order Mycobacteriales; family Nocardiaceae; genus Nocardia; species Nocardia sp. NPDC019395. Next base: position 138,375 of record NZ_JBEYBT010000013.1, on the reverse strand, counting down.
CCGCCCCCTGGGTCCGCGACCGCGGTGAAGCCACCGACATGCCTGGCAGTGTACCCAGCACGCCCAGCCGGTCGTCGGCGACCGAGAAACATCGCCACTTACCTCCGGCAGGCACTTCTTAACTGCGATTTCATCTGCCACACGCCCGTGCACCGGCAAATGAAAGAACATTTACACATACATTAATGGCGGATTTCCCGTCCTCACCGTGTAATACCCCCGGCACATTCTACAAACCGGTCGTTTTGTCGTTCATGATCATAATTTCCGCTGCCACGAAGTGCCGAACATGTTCCAGCACAGCATCTTCCATGCGCACGACCATCTGCCGAGGGGCCACCGGCCGGAATCATAGAAATCTGTACGCAACGAATCCACGTGCGTCCGGATCGAAAAAGGCTAGAATTGCGGCACATTGGTACCGGGCGGGTCCGGCGATCTGCTGTCACAACGTTGCTCGGTCGCGGGAATTTCCGGCGAACCGGTTTCGGGGGCGGCCGAAATCGAAGCCGCGTGCCCATACGCAGCGATCCGCCGGCTCACCACGCGTACAGGAGGCAAGGATGCCCGACAACACCGGCCCCGAGGAGAACGACGTGGAAACGACCGCCGAGCACACCCCCGTGATCTGGCCCGAACCCAGCAGGCTGGATTCCTGGTGGCGGGACATCATGACCGACCCCGGATCGGCGGGCCCGGCCGACGAACCGGAAGCGGTCCCGCCGACGCTCACCCATAACGCCTGACGCCACCGGCCGGGCGCAGTCGGGTCGCCGACTGCGCCCGGCATCCTTTCCAGCAATGGCTCGAACAGCGTTTGTGCAGCCGGCCCGTTCCGCTCGTGCGTGGAGCTAACCGGACTTCCCGGCGGGTGTGAGGCGAACGAGCGGGATCTCCCGAGTCGTCCGCTGCTCGTATTCGCCGTAGACCGGGTAGTCGGCGACGATCCGGGACCACAGCGGTGCTCGCTGTTCCCTCGACAGCACATATGCGGTCATCGACCTGCGGGGCCCGTCTCGGAACGACACCTCGACCGCGGGGTCGGCCCGGAGATTCCAGTACCACGCGGGATTCGTAGGGTCACCGACCCTGGAGGCGACGACGATATAGTCGTCGCCGTCGACGACAGGCGCTGTCAACATCACCGATCGCGGCCGGCCGGTTTTCCGGCCGATGGTCGTCAACTCGAGGACCGGCATCCCGAAGTACTCGGTACCCAGGCGCCCGAAGCTGATACGCAGGAGCGCCCGATGCACCGTATTGACGGTCCTCAGCATGAAATTCGACGGCATAGCAGTTCATCCTCCGGTCCACGGCAGCGCGTCCCAGCAAACCAGCTCGGGTCACCGTCCGGCAACGGCCCCGGCGCACCGTGGCACTCCCTCGATGTCCGGGCCGCGAATCGGCCGGCGGTCCGAGGGGTCCGCCGACGTGCCGCATCGTCGAACCCGTTCTCCCCGTGTGCCGTTCGCGGCCACGCTCGTGACCGTCCTTGCCACCGGGCGGAAGCCGGCGCCGCGGCGAGACGAAATAACAAGCATGCAATTCGGAAAGCCATTTCCTTCGCACCCGAAAACGCTTGATATCTTTTATTTCTCGACGGCGGTTTTCGAAAACTATTGACTCCGGCGCCACACGACGCGTTCGGCCGGCTGTTGATTAGCTGTCAATTTGCCCAAGTCGATTCAGGTCGGAGATTCCGAGAGACGGAGAGGTCCGACACCAGCAGCTGCAGTCCGGACACCCCCGCATCTCCATACACATGACCGGATCACCGTCCGCCGATCACAGGACCGCACAACCGCGGGACGGCCACCATGAGCGACTGTCATCCCCGCCCCGCCCGCCCCGCGACATCCCGGCCGGCCCGGCCAAAAGGAGGGAGAACCACGTCAACGAACGGCGCATACCGACGCAGGAAGGCAGAGAAGGCCACACCCTGAGCCGGTAGACATAAGAAAAGGCCCCGGAGAGGACATCCTCTCCGGGGCCTTCCCGGTAGTAGCGGGGACAGGATTTGAACCTGCGACCTCTGGGTTATGAGCCCAGCGAGCTACCGAGCTGCTCCACCCCGCGTTGGGTGAACACAACATTACACACGGCCTCACGAATATGACAAATCGCCTGGTCAACCGAACTTTCCCACTCCAGAGCACCCGATTCCGACCCGCCACCGGCGCTCGATCCCGGACCAACCAGGGATCAGCCCGCAACCTCACGCAACACGGCGTTCCGAACGGCGCGTCAGAACGTTAACGGAGCGATTGCCCCAGATCTCGGTCTGGATATGCGTGACACGAATTACGATTTTTCGGTGATCCCGGTCACATTTCGGTGTGATCACGCACCCGACTGGGTAGCGGAAATCCGGATTATGACCAGCAGTTTTCCACATATTCCCGGTTCTTGCCAATCCACATATTGATAGTTATCGATACGTGATCTGACGAGATTTCTCCGTTACGGTCATTTGCAGGCCCCGACCAGACCGGGACGGGCCGGCCGAACCGGAGAACACCGGCAACCCTGTCCCACGGTTCGGATCAAACCCCGACACATCACCTGGGGACAGGGGCACGCAGCTTCCACGCGCTGCCGGTGGGCACAGGGAGGGATTCGCATATGACCAAGACCCGAAAGTTCAGCACCCGCGCCCTCGGTATGACCGCTATCGCCGGGGCTCTCGTTGCCGTACCGTTCGGTCTTTCCACGGCCACCGCCTCCGCCGATTCCGGCAACTGGGACGCAGTCGCCCAGTGCGAGAGCAGCGGCGACTGGTCCACCAACACCGGCAACGGCTTCTACGGCGGCCTGCAGTTCACCCAGAGCACCTGGGAGGCCAACGGTGGTACCGGTAGCGCGGCCGACGCCAGCCGCGAGGAGCAGATCGCGGTGGCGGAGAATGTGCTCGACAGCCAGGGACCCGGCGCGTGGCCGGTGTGCGGTTCGTACCTGTGATACGGCCCGGCGCGTAATCGAGCGCCGGTAACCCGCGCGTACAACGAAGAGGCTCTGTCATCCATCCGGATGACAGAGCCTCTTCGCGTTATCGGTGGGCCACGAACCGGCCCGATCCGTTACCTACCGGCATCCTGGTAGGCCTTGACCGCGGCATCGAGCTCGTCGAGGGCCCGGCCGAAGTCCTCGAAGTTACCGGTGCGCATCGCGGTGCGTACCGCCTCGATCTTGCGGTTCAGCTCCGCGGCGGCCGCATCCTGACCCGCGGAGCCCGTAGCCGCCGGCGGGGCGGTACCCGCGGGGGTACCGGTGCCCTGGTTCTCGGGTTGCCCCTCGGGTTCGGTCTGCGGGGGCGCGGCCCCGGGACTGGGCCGAGTGGCCGGATCACCACCCGACGGCGTCGCCAGCGCGCCGGAACCCGGCAGTACCTGGTTCAGCGCATCGGCCAGCGTCGAGCCGTAACCGACCTTCACGCTGCCGGCCTGATCGCGGTAACTCACCAGAACTCGCAGCAGCTGCGGGAACGTCGCCGTGTTCTGCCCGGTATTGCGCTCGTTGTAGAACGGCTCGACGTACAGAATCCCGCCGTCGGCAACCGGCAGGGTGAGCAAGTTGCCATATCTGATCTTGTTCGAGTTGGACAGCAAGGTCTTCTCCTGGGAGACCTGTGGCGCCGTCGTCATCGTGTTCTGTGTCTGCTGTGGCCCCTGCGTCTGGGTATCGGTCGGCAATTGCAGGATCCGGAACTTGCCGTAACCCTCCGGATCGGAGCGCACCGAGATATACGACGACAAGAACTGTCTGTTGTAGCCGACCATCGCGCTGGTCAGGTTGAACGCGGGCTTACCTGTATCCGGATCGCCCAGCAGCACGTAATACGGCGGCTGACTGGCCGACACTCCCTCGACCGTCGGATCGGCGGGCACCGACCAGAACGCGTTGTTGGTGAAGAACTCGCGCGGATCGTCCACGTGATACTTGGTGAGCATCTCGCGCTGCACCTTGAACAGATCTTCCGGGTAACGGAAGTGTTCCCGCAGCTCGGGGCTGATCGCGCTCTCCGGTTTCACCGCATCCGGGAACACGCCGCGCCAGGCCTGCAGGACCGGATCGGAGGGATCGGTCTCGTAGAGGTCGACGGAGCCGTCATAGGCGTCGACGGTGGCCTTCACCGAGTTGCGTATATAGCTGACTTCCTTGCGCGGCAGCAGCCGGCCGGTGCGCTGATCGATACTGTCCTCGACCGCGCCCTCCAACGACGTGTTCTGGGCGTACGGGTAGTTGTCCAGGGTCGTGTAGGCGTCCACGATCCATTTGATGCGACCGTCCACGACCGCCGGATAGGCGTTACCGTCCGGGGTCAGCCACGGCGCTACCTTCTGCACCCGATCGCGGGGCGAACGGTTGTAGAGGATCTTCGAATCGCCGCTGATCGCCGAGGAGAACAGGATGTTGCGTTCGGCGTATTTGGCCGCGAACGCCAGCCGGTTGAACCAGTTGCCGATCGACACCCCACCGGCGCCGTCATAGGTGAACCGCGCCGTATCGGTGTCGTACTCGCGCGGGTCTCCCCCGTCTGTGTTCCCGACGATGGCGTAGTCGGGATCGGATTGCGAAATCAGTTCGCCGTAGTAGATCCGCGGCTGATCAACCGGGATCTGCTGCTTGTCCTTCGGCGTGGACAGGTCACTGACCAGGAAGATCGGGTATCCGGAGTCGCTGCTGCCGCCCGCGACATTGGGATCCTCGGATTGCGGCCGGTTGACCCGGTTGGCCGGAGCGGCGACGAACCCGTTGCCGTGGGTGTAGACCGTGTGCCTGTTGATCCAGTCGGTCTGGTTACCGCTCAGGGTCTCCGGGGACAGTTCACGCGCCGCGACGATGTAGTCCTGGATCTGACCGTTCAGCGTGTACCGGTCGATATCGAGTGCCTCGGGGAACCCGTAGAAGTTCTTCAGCTGCCGCAACTGGGTGAACGTCGGCGACAGAATGTTCGGGTCGAGCAGCCGGGCATTGGCGATCGTGGCGTGATCCACCGGCACATTCACCGGATTCTTGGTGCTCTCGCCCTTGTAGTCGACGTACTCGATCTTGTCGTCGGTGATTCCGTACGCCTGCCGGGTGGCATCGATATTGCGTTCGATGTACTCGCTTTCCTTCTCCGCCGCGTTCGGGCGCACCGAGAACTGCTCGACCATCAGCGGCCACACCGCGCCCACCAGCACCGAGGAGAGCACCAGCAGCGCCGCCGCCATCGCCGGCACCCGCAGATCACGCAGGACGATGCCGGCGAAGAAGGCCACCGCGCAGATGACCGCGATGGACAGCAGGATCAGCTTGGCCGGCAGCACCGCGTTGATATCGGTGAACGAGCCGCCGTTGAAGGTCGGTTCCTTACGACTGCTCATCAGCAGCTGGTACCGGTCGAACCAGTAGGCGACGGCTTTGAGGAGCACGAAAGTGCCGGCGAGTGCGGCGAGCTGAATCCGCGCGGGCGTCGTGAGCACACCCTCGCGTCCGGTCAGCCGCAGGCCACCGAAAATGTAGTGCGTCACCAGATTCGCGAAGAACGCGATCACGACGGCGACGAACAACCAGTTCAGCGCCATCCGGTAGAACGGCAGATCGAACGCGTAGAAACCGACATCCAGGCCGAACTGCGGATCCGTCTGCCCGAACGACCCACCGTGCAGGAACAGTTGCACCGTCACCCAGTTCGACTGCGCCACAAGTCCCGACAGCACACCGAGCAGACCCGGGATCCCGAGACCGAACAACTTCAGTCTGCTCAGCACCGTGGTGCGGTAGCGGGCGATCGGATCGCCCGCGCCGGAGGTGGGCGCGAATACCGGCCGGGATCGGTAGGCCAGTAACAGGGCCAGCCAGACGATCGCGCCGACCAGGACAGCGACCGCCAGGAAGATCGCGAACCTGGTCAGCAACACGGTCGTATAGACGTCGCGGAAATCGACCTCCCCGAACCACAACCAGTTCGTGTAGGTGTCGACGAGCCGTGGCCCTACCAACAGCAGTGCGGCCAGCACCACCGCCGCCACCAGCAGCGAACGGCTGCGCCGGGACAGCGATGGTAAACCGGCTTGGGGGCGCATGCCCACGATGCCACTCTCCAGGGTCCGGCGGCGGGCCAACCGGTGACGCCACCGGCCGCTGCGCCGCAGTCCGAATTGTTGCGGTCGGGTCCTTACGGACCTTCTGCGCCCACTTTACGGAAAACGGACATCTTCGCGACCACAGGGTTCGGCGGTGTCGCGGCGCCGGATGCGAGGATGGTCCGGTGAGCCCCGACCTGCACGCCGAAATCGTCCTTGCCCGTTCCGTCCACGAGGTCGCCGAGTTCGTCGACGCCGAGGGCTGGGGCAGATCGCCGCAGATGTTCGCTCTGGTGCGAACCGCCGATCTGGTGGTCGCCGAACCCACGCTCATCGACGAGATCGACACCGCGAACGAACTGACTCCGGTCGCACAGGATCCGCTGCCCGATGAAGTGGCCGCCGGGACGATGCCGCTGGATGAATTCCTGGCCACCACCAGTTGGCCGTCCGCAGTGGCCGGCTGTGTCCTGGTACAGGAGATCGTCGTCCTGCCACCGGACGCCGAGGAAGATCTCGACGATGCCCTCACCCCGCTGCTGGCCGACGCCGACGCGGCCGACGCGGCCGGCCGGGCCGCCGCCCACGCCCATCCGGGCCGGCGCGACGCCCGCCTGTTCGCCGCCGCGCTGCGTACCGGAAACACCCTGTGCCTGCTGCAATTACGGCCCGAGGACGAGGACGAATCCGGCGCCGAAGGCGACCTGGACCTGCGCACCTACCCCAATCTGGCCCCGAATCTGGTCGAAGCGCTGCGGCATACGCTGGAAGAGTCGGATGAGGACTGACGCCTAGCCGCAGCTCGGCGCCTGGCCGCCCGCCGACAGATCTTCGAGTGCCTGCACCGCGCCGGCCAGCGTCTCCACCCGGACGGTGCGCAGGCCGTCCGGAACCCGCTGGATCGCCTCGGCGCAGTTGCCCGCGGGCACCAGGAAAGTTTCCGCGCCCGCGTCCCGGGCGGCCATCATCTTGTACTGGATACCGCCGATCGCGCCGACCTTGCCGTTCTTATCGATGGTGCCGGTGCCGGCGATAAAAGAACCGCCGTCGAGATCGCCCGGGCTCAGTTTCTCGACCAGTGCCAGGCTGAACATCAACCCGGCAGAGGGCCCGCCGATATCGGGCAGGTAGAACTCGACCTGCATCGGCGGCGCCGCGGCCTCGGTGGTCGTCAGCCCGAGATACCCCTTGGCCTGGTCGTCGGGCCGGGCACCGAGGGTGACGTTCACAGTCTGTTCGGCACCGTCACGCCGGATGGCCATCGGCAGCACCGCGCCAGGCGCCTTGTTCGATACCTCCGCCACCACATCCTGCGGGGTGGATACCGGTGTGCCGTTCACGCTGACGATCTGGTCTCCGGGGCGCAGCACATCGCGGGCCGGAGCCTTGTCCCCCACCTCGTGCACCAGCACCGCGGTGGGCAAGTTCAGCTGGTGCATCGCCGCGACCTCGGCATTGCTCTCCGAGGTCGAGAACTCCTCTTCGTTCGATTTGTCGACTTCCTCGCGGGTCAGCCCCGGGGGATACACCTCGGCGCGCGGCACGATGCCGTGCCGGCCGCTGACCCAGAAACCGAGCGCCTCGAAAAGGGTCAGGCCGTCACGCATCGCGATCGTGGTCATATTGAGGTGGCCGGCGGTCCGGTCGACCTCGGCGCCGGTAACCCCGACAACGTCTTGACCTTCGTATTTGCCCAGAGTGTCATGGGTGGGCCCGGGACCGAGCGCGACGAACGGCACGGTGTACACGCTGCCGATCACGCCGAGCAGCAAAACAGGCACCAGGGCGACCAGGAGCGTGATGATCCGACGATTCACTCGATCAACACTAGCGATCCGAACCCGCCCAGCGCGGACAGGCACGCGCGCCGAGCCGCGTCCGCCCGCGCGCTCCCGCACACATACGGCGTGACCGGCACCGCGGTGGCCTCACGCCAGACGCGCGAGCGCCTGCTTCACCTCGGCCAGCGACGGGTTCGTCGCCGTGGAACCGTCGGCGAACTTCACCGTCGGGACCACATGATTGCCGTTGTTCACACTGCCCACGAAATCCGCCGAGTCCGGATCCTCCTCGATATCGATCTCCACCCAGCTGATCCCGGCCTCTTTCAACTGGGTCTTCAGCCGGCGGCAGTAGCCGCACCAGGTGGTGGAATACATGGTCAGATCCGGTGTCGATTCACTCACGAAGAAAGCAACGCCGCCACGGCGCCGGGTGTTCCACATCCGGCCGGCATTCCCGTCAGAGGCTCCGTCGCGACACGGCTCGGATACCTCGGACCCGCCTGTGCACAATGGACGGGTGACCGCCGTCGATCTCTCCGCGCTCGATCCGGAGCAGGCCGCCGCGGTTCGCGCGCCCCGAGGCCCGGTCTGCGTACTCGCCGGGGCCGGTACGGGGAAGACACGCACCATCACCTATCGCATCGCGCATCTGGTGGCGGCCGGCCAGGTGCGCGCCGACCAAGTGCTGGCGGTCACCTTCACCGCCCGGGCCGCGGGCGAGCTGCGGGGCCGGCTGCGGACCCTGGGATTGGGTGAGACGGCGAACACAGTTCAGGCCCGCACCTTTCACGCGGCCGCACTGCGCCAACTGCGCTACTTCTGGCCACAGGTGGTCGGCGAGGTGCCGTGGCGGATGCTGGACAGCAAGTTCCCGGTGGTCGCGCAGGCCGCGAACCGGGTGGGGCTGGCCTCCGGCACCGAGAGCGTGAAAGACCTGCTGGGCGAGATCGAATGGGCCAAATCCGCACTGATCGCGCCCGAGGACTACGCGACCGCGGCCGTGACCCACCATCGGGACACCCCTTTCCCGGCAACCCGTATAGGCGAGGTCTACGCGGCCTACGAATCGCTCAAGACAACGCCCGAAGGTCTGCTGCTCGATTTCGACGATCTGCTCCTGCACACCGCCGCCGCGCTCGAGGACTATCCGGCGGTGGCCGACGAGTTCCGCGAGCGCTACCGCTGCTTCGTGGTCGACGAATACCAGGATGTGACTCCGCTGCAGCAGCGGGTGCTCGACGCCTGGCTCGGTGAACGGGACGATCTCACAGTGGTCGGCGACGCCAACCAGACCATCTACTCGTTCACCGGGGCCACCCCCGCGTATCTGCTGGACTTCTCCCGCCGCTATCCGGACGCGACCGTGGTGCGTCTGGAACGCGATTACCGATCCACACCTCAGGTGGTCGACCTCGCCAACCGGGTTATCGGGATGGCGAAGGGCCGGATCGCCGGGACCCGGCTGCAGTTGATCGGGCAGCGGGACGAGGGACCGGATCCGGAATTCGCCGAATACGGCGAACTCCGTGCCGAGGCCGAGGATGTGGCACAGCGCATCGAAGGTCTGCTCGCCAGCGGTACCGCCGCGGCGGAGATCGCCGTGCTGTATCGGATAAACGCCCAGTCGGAGGCCTACGAACAGGCACTGACCGAACGCGGTATCGCCTACCAGATCCGAGGCGGCGAGGGTTTCTTCCAGCGACCCGAGGTCCGGCAGGCGGTACAGGAACTACGCAAAACCTCGGCCCGCGACGATCTACCCGACTCCTCGCGAACCGGAAAACAGCTGGTCACCCTGGTGAAAGCGGCTTTGGCCCGGATCGGGCTCACCGCCGCCGAACCGGCCGGGGCGCAGGCCCGGCAACGCTGGGAATCACTGGTCGCCCTGGTGCGCCTCACCGAAGAGCTCGTCGATCAGCACCCCGGGCTGGACCCGGCCGGACTGCTACGCGAACTCGCCGCGCGCGCCGAAGCACGCCACCCTCCGACGGTGCAGGGAGTGACGTTGGCGTCGCTGCACTCGGCCAAGGGACTGGAATGGGACGCGGTGTTCCTGGTCGGGCTCACCGACGGCACACTGCCGATAACTTATGTGCTGAACGGGGACGGTTCGGTCGCCGACCAGGCCGCGCTCGAAGAAGAACGCCGGCTGCTCTATGTCGGCGTGACCCGCGCCCGGATCCATCTGCGGTTGTCGTGGGCGTTGTCCCGGGGGGACGGGGATCGGCGGAACCGCCGCCGCTCCCGATTCCTCACCGGTCTCGTGCCCGAGGAATCCCCGGCGTCCCGCATCGCCGCTCCGGCCCGGCCCGGGGGCGAGGCAGCACGACCGGTCTGCCGTGTCTGCGGACGGGCCCTGCTCGATTCGGAATCCGTGCTACTGCGCCGCTGCAAGAACTGTGCGGGCGCGCCGGATCTGGAACTACTTGGCGCGCTTCAGGATTGGCGCCGGGAGAAGGCTGCCGAGCTGGCAGTGGATCCACGCGGGATCCTGGGAGTCAACACTCTCACCGCGATCGCCGAACAGCTCCCCGAGGACGAAGCGGAACTGGCTGCTCTCGGGGTCGGTGAGAGCAAGCTGCGGCAGTACGGCGCGGAAGTTCTGGCCATCATCAGGTCGCGGCGCCGCGCGACGTTCCGGCCGTAGCGCAAAACCGCAGGTAGAAAATAGGTTGTCGACTCCGGCGAGATTGCTTATGGTGGTAATCGCGCTCGGGAGGGTACATCCACGCGCATCATTGGAATTCGGATCACGAGTACAGGAGGGAGGCAGACAGATGAACGGCATGACGAATTACGGAACCGTCTCCGTAATCCCGAATACGCGGATGTCGGCTGCTTCCCGGGGGTTCCTCGCTCTGCAGGGGACCGGCCCGTCCTGCATCGATCGTTTCGGTGCGCAGCCGCGCATGCGCTATTCGCATCAGCCGAACTTCGTCGAACCGCAGGACCTGTCCATTGCGGCCTGGCACCCGGCAGCTGCCTCCGCAGCTGGCGGCTCCCTCGCCATCGATCCCGCCGCGGCACCCGCGGTGGCCGATAAGGGAGCGGAAAGCCTCCGCAAAGGACATAACGCGACCGTGAACAGGCGGCCCAACCGCCGACCAGGTTAGGGAACCACCCCACACCTCCTGGCCACGGGTCGCAGATGCGAAACCGTGGCCATTTTTTCGGCCTTCAGCTCACAAGGCATCGGTTTCGCAGCACGAACACCGAACCGCTGCACAACAAGCTGAAGGAGAACGACGTGGTCACCACCACCCAGAGCTGGCCGACGGCCACCACTGATGTGGCGTGTCGCACCGTGACGACCGGTCCCGGAACTCAGCCACTGACAACCCTGCCCTGCCGGGCCGGCGATCCGGACCTGTGGTTCGCCGAGAGCCCGGTCCAGCTGGAGCAGGCCAAGGCGCTGTGCGCGTCCTGCCCGATCCGTAAGGGCTGCCTGACCGCGGCCATCGATCGGCGGGAGCCGTGGGGTGTCTGGGGTGGTGAGATCTTCGATCAGGGGGTCGTCATCGCCCGCAAGCGCCCGCGTGGCCGGCCGCGTAAGGTCGCCAGCTGTGTCTGACCCGGGCCGCGCGCCCGAGCAACCTGTGGACGCGCACCGGCATCGGAAACGAGCCGCTCATCGCATCGCCGGTGAGCGGCTCGTTCGCGTCCGGGGTGAATACCACCGACCCGGGCAGCACGCGGTCGCATACCGCGATCCGGGCTTTGTACGGTAATTCGTTGTACCTGAACGTTTTTCAGGCGCTGTCGCGCTCTTCCCGGAAACCGGGGAGCCAAGTCGCGGCCAATTGCATGAACGGCACCTCGGCATCGAGCTGGGCGCAGATGCCGATCGACCCGCCCAGCACCCGGAAGATCATCACGTATTCGGCGGGCAGCATCATCGCCCGCGCGGTTTTCATCTCCGGCGCGGAGTAGTCGGTGGCCTTACCCGCTACCCGCTGCATCCAGCGCCGGGTGAAGTGGAACGATTCCGTACGAATGGGATCGGTGAACGGGCGCAGATATTCCTCGATCTCCTGTTCGGTGAGGGTGCGACCGGGCAGAACCCAGCCGTTCGCATGCAGCATTTCGGTGAGTTCGCCGTACTCCTCGGCCACCGCCAGCGCGAGGATCCGGCCCAGCATCTCGGGAAAACCGCCGGGCAGCGGTGCGCAGGCGCCGTAATCGATCACGGCGAGCTTGCCTTCCGGAGTGATCATGAAATTGCCCGGATGCGGATCCGCGTGCAGCAGTCCTGCCGTCTCGGGTGCGGAGAAGTGGAAGCGGCCCATCAATCCGGCCACTCGGTTGCGTAGCACCCGGGTGCCCTCGGGATCGGCCTGACCGGCGGCGATAATGGCGGAAACCGGTGTGCCGTCGAGCCATTCGCTGACGATCACCTTCGGGGCGCTGGCCACCACATGGGGCACCACGAACTCGGGATGCCCGTCGTAGGCCTTGCTGAAGGCCCGCTGATTCGCCGCCTCGTTGCGGTAGTCCAATTCCTCTTCGGTGCGTTCGGTGATCTCGGCGAGTATCGGTTTCACATCCGCACCGGGGATGACCTTCGCGAACAGGCCAGTCATCCGGTTGAGGGTCCGCAGGTCGGCGCGGAGCGCTTCGTCGGCGCCCGGGTACTGGACCTTCACCGCGACCGGGCGCCCGTCCGACCACACCGCCTTGTGCACCTGGCCGATACTGGCCGACGCGGCCGGGGTGTCCTCGAACGATTCGAAACGTTTACGCCAATCGGTGCCGAGTTGCTGATCGAGGACCCGGTGCACCGTCGCGGCGGGCATCGGCGGGGCCGCGGCCTGCAATTTGGTGAGCGCCTCGCGATAATGTTCCCCGAACTCCTCGGGTACCGCGGCCTCCATCACACTCAGTGCCTGGCCGAATTTCATTGCGCCGCCCTTGAGCTCGCCCAGCACGGCGAACAGCTGTTCGGCCGCTTTCTGGTTCAGCTCGGTGTTGATCTCCTTGCGATCGCCACCCGCGAGCTTCTTACCGAAACCGACGGCGGCCCGGCCCGCTACCCCTAGCGGAATCTTGGCTAACTTCGCATTGCGGGACATAGGCCGGCGCACGATCTCAGACACTCCCCCATCATGGCCGACGGACCGGCGGATCTGCCACGGAAAACCGAAGAGAATTACCACTACGCCCAGAACTGTGATTGCCATCACACAAGCTCCGCTGTTCGGAGCCCCTGGCAGCCGCACCGGGTGTGCGGAGCCCACGGCCGACGGCATACGTGGTGGGTATCGAGCTCGAGCTCGAGCGTGCCGTTCAGCGTTTCCAATCGAGAATCCGGTTCGCAGGCGATGATCTTCTCGAGTTCGCCGAGCGCCAGCGCGGCGACAGCGGCGATTCCGGCGGGGCTCGCGTGACCCATCCGGCCGAGCAGCTGCGCGGCCAGCCGTGGCCATTCGGCGTCACGGTCGGTCCGGGTGAGATCGGCGCAGCGCAGGCAACTCGTCTCGCCGGGAAGGACCAGCGGGCCGACGATTCCCTTACCGTCACGCAACCGGACGACCAGATGCGCGATTCCGGCCCGGAACAGCTCCCGGACCAAGCACGGCTCGGGAACCAGCGCATCGGCCAGAACCACCAGATCCGCCGGTGCGACCGTGCGGTTCGTCGTACCGTGATGGTCGCGCGACCGGGCCGCCTTGATGCCGGCCGCGCGTAACCCGGAGCTGATCGCCTCGGCGAGGGGGCCGACCCCGTGGACACGGATGGACCGCACATTCCCCGCCGGGCAGGGCGGATGAACCACCAGGCCCGCCGCGTCGATCACGTCGAACAGCGCTGTCGCGTCCTGGGGGTCGAGACCGAGGGAACGTGCCTGCCAGACGATCGCGGGCCGGCTGTTCAGTCCGTCGAGTAATCGCAGAAACCCGAGGACCTGCGGAGTGTCCAGGCCCGGGGTATCGCACAGTACGGCGGTATCGGGATCCCAGCCCAGCTGGACCTGGCCGGTCGAACGCACCAGGATCGGTACCCGGGGATGCAACAGCGGGCCGCGTGGCCGAAGCGTCGTCATGCACGAATTATGCGACTACGGCTGTGGCCCGACAGGCTTCCGGAACGGAGTTGTCCACAGGCTCACGGCCTGTGGACAACTGACGTTTTACGAGGTGGCAGGCGGTACCCGACACCGCGGCAGAACGCTGCGGGAAGTCGGTGCGCAACACGGAGCTCCCCGCCCGGACAGGGGGCATCCGCCCGCCGCCGAGCCGGCACCGTCGAACCGCGGGCCCGGTTACTCCTTACCGGATCCGGGCTTCTCCGGGCCGGATTCGTCCTCGTCCTGATCGCCGGAATCCGGCGCACCCGCCGAGCCCGCCTGCTCGCGTTCGGCGGCCTCGGTGGCGGCCAACTGCGCGAGCGGGTCGTCGAAGGCGCCCGCGCCGCCACCGATCACCGAATCGATGAAACCGGCGGGCGCGTCGAGATCTGCGGCATCCGGCAGCAGGTCGGGATGCGCCCAGACGCCGTCGCGAGCGGCGATACCGGCATCGTCGGTCAACCGCTGCCAGAGCGTGGCCGCCTCGCGCAGTTTGCGTGGACGCAGTTCCAGGCCGACGAGCGTGGCGAAGGTCTGCTCCGCGGGGCCGCCCGTGGCCCGGCGCCGCCGCAGCGTCTCGGCCAGTGCGCCCGCGCCGGGTAACCGTTCACCCACCGCCGCCGCCACGACCACCTGGACCCAGCCCTCGATCAGGGCGAGCAGGGTCTCCAGCCGATCCAGGGCCTGTTTCTGCTCCGGTGTGGTCTGCGGTTCGAAACTGCCCTGGGCGAGAATTTCCTCGAGCTTGCTCGGATCCGTGAGCGCCGAGGGGTCGAGATCGCGGGCCGCTTCCTCGAGCGCGGAGAAGTCCATGGTGATCCCGCGCGCGTAGTCCTCGACGGCGCCGAGGACCTGCTGCCGCAACCACGGGACGTGCACGAACAACCGCTGGTGCGCGACCTCCCGGGCGGCCAGGAAAACCATGATCTCGCTCTCCGGCTGTTCCAGCCCCTCGCTGAACTCCGAGATCGCGGTGGGCAGCAGCGCGGCGGTTCCGGCCGGGCCCAGCGGCAGGCCGATATCGGTGCCGGTGAGCACCTCCTTGGCGAGCTGGCCCAATGCCTGTCCCAGCTGCGAACCGAAGGCGAGCCCACCCATCTGGCCCAGCATCCCCATCATGGGTCCGGCCATTTCCCGGGCTTCCTCCGGCAATCCGGCGGTCCACATACCGGATATCTGCTGGGCCACCGGATCGCACAGGCGCTGCCAGGTGGGTAGCGTTTTCTCGATCCAGTCGTTGGCCGTCCAGGCGACGGTGCTCGTCGCGCCGGCCGGGAAGGTCGTCGCATCGTCGAGCCACAGTTCGGCGAGATGTGCCGCGTCGGCGACGGCGGCGGCGCTCCCGCTGGATACCGGAGGAACGGTTTTACCCAGCTGCTGGCGCGCCAGCCGCTTGGCCACGTCGTAGTTCACCGGACCGGAACCGCCGCCGGCGACACCCTGACCCATACCGCTGAGCATCTGGCCCAGCGAGGAGAGCATCTGGCCCAGCGCCGCCGGATCGAAACCGGCGCCGCCGGCCCCGAAACCCAGCGGATCGTTACCGCCACCCGGTTTGTCACCGCGGCCGCGGTCGTCGTCATCGCCGCCCTGGGAAAATCCGAACGGGAACTCGCTCATTCCGCCTCACCCGCCGGTACGACGTCCGGGTGGTGTCCGGGGAGCGCGCGCGAACCGGACCGGCCGGCCGGCGCTTCGTGAAGCTGCATGTGGTCCATACTAGGCGCGACGAACCGGCCGGTCCGCCCGCACCGGGGCGGCTTCGCGCTCGGTGAACATCGGATATATCCGGCGAGCCGCTCAACCCACCGCGGAATCGGCCGCGTCGCCGGCGGCCCAGGACTCCACGATCGTGCGGGCGATGGACACCGACCCCGGCAGCAGTAGTTTGTTCGTCTCGTCACCGGTAGCGGTGGCGGGGCCCGGCTCCGGGCGGGCCGGCCAGCCGCCCAGCGCCAGCGCCGCGCGCACCTCGTCACGCGTGAACCAGTGTGCCTCGGCGATCTCACCGTCGGAGAACACCAGCGGCTGGCCGGGATCACCGAGGGCACAGAATCCGAGCATCAGCGACCTCGGGAAGGGCCACGGCTGGCTGCCGAGGTAGCGGATATCCCGGACGTCGAGACCGACCTCCTCGCGGATCTCTCGTTCGACGCACCGTTCGAGCGATTCCCCCGCCTCGACGAACCCGGCCAGTAGCGAGAACATGGTCGGCGGCCAGCTGTGCTGGCGGCCCAGCAATACCCGGTCACCGCCGTCGTGGATCAGGCAGATCACGGCCGGATCGGTGCGCGGGAAATCCTCGCGACCGTCCTCGGTGACCCGGGACCAGCCGGCCTTGGCGGTCACCGTCGGGCTACCGTCCGCACCGTGGAATATGGCGCCGGCATGCCAGTTGATCAGGGCGAGCGCGGTCGCGAGGACCCCGGCGGTGAAATCGTCGATCCGGGTATCGGCGAGCTGACGCAGATCCCGCAATTCTCCGGTGAGATCGCGGTCGCGGACCGCCCACAGGTGCACACCGTCGCGGACGCCGAGGAAAACGGCGTCCGGACTCGGTTCGGCCGATAGTTCCGTGGCGGATTCCCACACCAGCGCCCCCGCCTCGTACCGCACCGCACCGCGCCGGCCGACCCGGAGGAGCCGGGCGGTTGCCCAGCCTTCCTTCAGCGCGTGCGCGTCGCCGCGCAGATGGTCGGCGCGATCGAGCGCCGAACGGGACAACAGAGGGACCTGGTTGAGCTCGAATACCGACACGTCCCGAGACTATCGCGGCCCGATCGGTGGCGCGGCGGGGTCACCGAGCCCGGCGGATATAGAGCAGTTTGTCCCCGGTTTCCAATGCGTCGACCGCCGGTTCGCCGACCCGGATCAGTTCACCGGAGCGGACCACGCCGAGCACGATATCGCTGAGATGCCGCGGGGAGCCACCCACCTCGCCGGGTTCGACCTCACGTTCGGCGACCGCGAAACCGTGTTCGGGGGTGAGCAGATCCTCCATCATCTCCACGACGCTCGGCGTCGTCGTGGCGATACCGAGCAGCCGGCCGGTGGTTTCCGAGGACACCACGACCGAATCGGCGCCGGATTGGCGCAGCAGGTGGGTGTTCTCCGATTCCCGGATCGAGGCGACGATCTTGGCTTTTTTGGTGAGTTCCCGGGCGGTCAGCGTGACCAGGACCGCCGTATCGTCCCGGTTGGTGGCGACGATCACCGAAGCGGCGTTCTGTACCCCGGCCAGGCGCAGCACATCGGATTGGGTGGCCGTTCCGTGCACGGTGACCAGACCGGCGGTCGAGGCCGCCTCCAGGCTCACCGCGTCGGTGTCGACGACGACGATATCGGCGGGCTGCACGCCGTCCCCGAGCATGGCGTCGATAGCGGTCCGGCCCTTGGTGCCGTACCCGACGACGACGGTGTGATTACGCACGGTGCGCCTCCAACGCTGGATCTTCAAGGCCTGGCGGGAACGTTCGGTGAGCACCGCCAGGGTGGTGCCGACCAGGACGATGAGGAACAGCACGCGCAGCGGTGTGATGACGAAGATGTTCACCAGCCGTGCCGAGTCGGTGACCGGGGCGATATCGCCGTAGCCGGTCGTCGACAGCGATACGGTCGCGTAGTAGAACGCGTCGAGCAGGCTCACCGAACCATCGGCGTTGTCGTTGTAACCGCTGCGGCCGAGGAATACGACGATGGCCGCGGTACACAGCAACGCGATCGCGAAAAGCACTCGCCGGCTGAGCGAAATCCAGGGACTGCTCTGTACCTCCGGGATGCGCAGCAGTCCGACCAGCGCGAAATCCGGGCGCTCGGGCGCACCGAGCCGCCCTCGGCCGCCCAGTTGGGCGAACCGGGCGCTCACCGGGGCTACCACCGGCCACTCCGGGAATCCGTCACCCTCAGTCCCTCCGACACAGCTCGGGAGCCTACCTGCTCGTCCCCGGTCCGGTCGGGCGCGCGCCCGGACGCTCGGCCGGGCGGAGGTAGCCGGGCTGCCGACGATGGGCTTCGTACCATTGCTCCCGTTACGGTATGGGCATGGCAGATGACGCATCATCGGGCACCACCGATCCCGGCCGCACCCCCGCGCTGCGGCTGGCGACGCTCCTCCTGGGCGCCGGAGTGCTGCACTTCGTGGCTCCCGGACCGTTCGATTCCATCGTGCCGGCGCAGCTGCCCGGGAAGGCACGCTCCTATACGTACTTGTCCGGCGTGGCCGAAATCGGTGTCGGGACGGCATTGTTGATCCCCCGGACCCGGCGGCTCGGCGGTCTGCTGGCTGCCCTGCTGTTCATCGCGGTGTTCCCGGCCAATATCAAGTTCACCGCGGATTCGGTGGGCAATCCGAAAGCACCGTGGGCGCTGAAGGCGATTTCGGTACTGCGCCTGCCCCTGCAGCTCCCGATGATCACCCAGGCGCTGGCGGTCAGCCGCCGGACTCCGCGGCACTGACAGCGATACCGGCGGCCGGGCACATGCGCCGGGCGCCACGTCGACGACCCGGCTACTCCGGTCGGGCCCGCGGCGCTCGGCCCCCCGGCGACCCCGGATCATCCGGACCGGTCGTATCCGTGAGCAACGCGGCGAGTTCATCCGGGCCGGGCAACCGGTCCGGGGCGACCGTACGACCGCTGCGCACGTAGTGGAACGCGGCCCCGACCCGGTGCAGTACCCGCTCCTCGCTTTCCCCGGTACGAGCCGACAGCAGGCGAGCCCAGGCCAGCCGGTACACGGCCAGCTGCATCGCGACCGCGGGCTGATCGGCGGGGCCGGGTTCGGCACCGGTTTTCCAGTCGACAACGGTCCAGCCGCCACCGGATTCGGCGAATACGGCGTCCATCCGGCCGCGGATGACTATCCCGGCGATGGTGGTTTCGAACGGCACCTCGATCTCTACCGGGCGGCGCGCGGACCAGCGTGAGGAGAGGAAAGCCTCTTGCATCCGGGCCAGTTCGGCGTCGGCCGCGGCGCCGGCGTCGGCCGCACCCGGCAGATCGTCGAGGCCGGGCAGTTGATCGGTGGCGAACCAGCGCTGCACCCAGGCGTGGAAGGCGGTGCCGCGGCGGGCCAGCGGATTGGGCGGATAGGGCAGCGGCCGGCGTAGCCGGGACGCGAGTTTGCCGGGGTCGGCACGCATTTCGACCAGCGCCGTGGCGGGCAGCTGGCTGGGCAGTTCCACTTCGGTGGCAGTGACCGCACCGGACCGGTATTCGGCCAGCAGGGCATCGACATCGGCTGTCCAGCCGTCGGGATCGTCGTCCGGTTCCGGCTCGGGCGCACCGGCGGCGAGTTCGGCCAGCGCGGTGTGGACGAGGGCGGCGCCCTGTTCGATATGAGCGCGGCGGGCGCCGAGCGGGTCGTCGGGCCAGGGCGCGGAATCGGGGGTCGTGGCCAGCGGGTTGGGTTCGCCGGGTTCCGGTGCCTGCGCCCAGTGCGCGATCCGCACACCACTGTCCGGCTGGTCGGCGGCGGTTTTCAGATCCAGCAGGAACTCCGAGGGCCCCTTCGGTTTGTCCCCGGATTCGGACCAGTGGTGGGCCGAGACCAGTAGCACGCGTTCGGTTCTGGTGAGCGCCACATAGAAGAGCCGGCGATCCTCGTCCAGCCGGCGCCGTTGCAGCGCCTTCTTGTGCGCGGTCAGACAGTGCTGCAGATCGGCGCGGTCGGCGCAATCGGACAGGTCCAGCACCGGGACCCCGTCCGGCGAATCCGCGGTGGCGCGATCACCGCGCAGCGAAGTCGGCAGTTCGGCCAGGGCGCCCAGCCAGGTGTTCACCCCGCGGGTCGACGGGAACACATCCCTGGTGACGTGAGGTACCGCGACGACCTCCCATTCCAGCCCCTTGGCCGCGTGCACGGTCAGCACCTGAACGCGATCCGGCGCGACCTCCACTTCTCCGGGTTCCAAACCGTTCTCGACGGATTCCGCCGCGGACAGGAATGCGAGCAGACCGCCGAGGGTCGCTCCGGTGTCGTTCGCGTAGCCGGCGACGACCTCGGCGAAGGCGTCGAGATGTTCGCGCCCCGCACCCGACCCGGACAGGGCGCGGCGCGCCTGGGCCTCCACCCCCACTCCGATGGTGCGTTCCACATCTGCGACCAGTTCGGTGAGCGGCTGCCCGGCCCGTTCGCGCAGCGTCGCCAGTTCCCGGCCCAGCGCGGTGATCCGGCGGTATCCGGCGGTCGAATACCGCTGCGGTGGGCCGGGGTCGGCGATCGCATCGGCGAGACCCGCCCGCTCGGCGGGTTCGGGAGCCACCTCTCGCAATGCCGCGGCCAGGGAAGCGGAATCGGTGATATCGCCACCCGGGTCGTGACCGATCGACAGTTCCCGGGCCCGCCGGGCGAGTGCGGCCAGATCGGCCACCCCGATCCGCCAGCGGGCGCCGGTGAGGATCCGCACCGCCGCGCTCCCGGCCGCGGGGTCGGCGATGAGCCGCAGGGTCGCGACGATATCGGCGACCTCCGGTGTCGCCAGCAACCCACCGAGGCCGACGATCTCCACCGGTAGCCCCTGCGCGCGCAACTGCTCGGCGAGTTCGGCGGCATCGGCGTTACGGCGGATCAGGACCGCGGAGGTGGGCGGTGGCCGCTGCGCTTCCCGCGCCTTCGTCCATTCGGCGGCGATCCGCTCGGCGATCCAGCGGCGTTCGTCGGCGACCGTCGTACACAACGCGAGTGCGAGGTCACCGGGTTCGGCATCGGGTTTCGCCCGCAGCGCGTCCACCGTGACCCCACCGCTCGCGCGGGCCGCGGCGCGCAACGGTTCGACGACCAGATTGGCCAGACGCAGTGCCTCCGGCGGGTTGCGCCAGCTGGTGAGCAGCGGAAGTACCGGCGCCGGATGGTTCGGCCCCTGCGGGAAATCGGTGGTGAACCGGGGCAGGTTGGCCGCCGAGGCACCGCGCCAGCCGTAGATGGACTGCATGGGGTCGCCGACCGCTGTCACCGCCAGTGGTCGCGGTTCGGTGCGCTGGGGGCCGCTGCGCTCGGCCGCGTATCCGGCGCCGAAAAGAGCGGAGAGCAGGATGCGCTGCGCATGGCCGGTGTCCTGGTATTCGTCGAGCAGTACCAGGCGGAAGCGCGCGCGTTCGGCGGTGGCGACCTCCCGATGTTCGGCCGCCAGCCGGGCGGCCAGCGACATCTGGGCGCCGAAATCCAGTGCGCCGCGCTGATGCAGGGTTTCGCGTAACTGCCGTACCAGGGGCAGCAGCGCGACCCGTTCCCGCTGGGCGCGCAGTATCCCCAGCAGCTCTTTGTTCGGGCCGCCGCGCTGGCGTGGGCCGGGGGGCAGCGTGTGGATGAGCTTTTCCAGCACCGTGTGGGCTTCGGCCAGCTGCTCGGGTTCCACCAGATGTTCGGCGAGCTGCCCGGACAGCGCGAGCACGGCCTCGGTGACGGTCAGCGGCGAGCGGTCGGTTTCCAGGTCGCCGTCCCAGCTGCGCACAACTTGGTGCGCGAGCTGCCACAGCTGGGTTTCGGTGAGCAGCGCCGCCGACGGCTCCACCGGGAGCAGCAGCCCGTGTTCGCCCAGCAACCTGCCCGCGTAGGAGTGGTAGGTACTGATCTCGGGTTCCGCGCCTGCCAAGGTGGCACGCAGTTCGCCGGCGGGGTCGAGATCGCGCAGCAGCCGGGAACCGGCCAGCCGTGCCAGCCGGGTTCGGATACGGGCGGTCAGCTGCTGGGCGGCCTTACGGGTGAAGGTGAGACCGAGCACTTCCTCCGGCGTGACAAGGCGGTTGGCCACCATCCAGACGACCCGGGCCGCCATCGTCTCGGTTTTTCCCGCACCCGCCCCGGCCACCACCAGCGCCGGCCCGGGCGGCGCGGCGATCACCGCCGCCTGTTCCGCGGTCGGCGAGGGCAGACCGAGTGCGTCGGCCAGCTGCCCCGGAGTTACCCGGGCGCTCACTCTTCGGTCACCTGACGTCCGGCGTCCTGGACCGGGCAGCTGTTCTGCACCGAGCAGTGGCGGCAGCCGTCGTTGCGGATCGCCAGGAAACCGGGGCCCGCGGTACTCGCGGCGGCCGAATGGATCGTCGCACGCCAGGTGGCGAGCGCTTCGGGATCGAGCGCCGGCTGGGCGCGTTCCTTCGCGACCCCACTGGACGCCGGGAGCCCGACGTACACCAGCCGGGCGCCGCCGGGTTCGGGGTCGGTAGTTGTCTCGTCGAGCGCTCCCGCCGCGGCCGCGACCTGATAGGTGGCCAGCTGCGCGTGCTGGGCGGCGTCGGCCTCGCTGACCGGGTTCTTCCCCGTTTTCACATCGACGATCACGAAGCGGCCGTCGGCGTCGCGTTCCAGCCGATCGATCCGGCCGCGGATCCGGACGGCCGGTACGTCGTCGCCGCCGGGCAGCACACAGTCGACGGGTACCTCGATACCGGCCTGGGTGAGCTCGGCACGGGTGCTGCGAACCCAGGCGACGAACGCGTCCAACATCGCCTCGGTGCGCCGTAGTTCCTGCCGGGAGTGCCAGCTCGACTCGGGGTCGATACTGGCCCAGCTGCGCGCGAGCTCGGCCCGCACCTGGTCGAGCGGCACCCGGCCGGCCAGCGCCTGGACCAGGGTGTGGACGAGTGTGCCCTTGACGGCGTGCGGATTGTCCCCGTCCGATCCGCCGTGCCGTTCCAGCGCCCACCGCAGCGGGCAGGTGCGCAGGAGTTCGACCGTCGACGGGGACAGCGCGACCGGACTGTCGTCCTCCCACAGGGTCTCGGTGGAGCTGAGCTCGGATACGCCGTACCAATCGCCGGGGGCCGTGCCCGGTATACCCGCCAGGGCGAGGCGGGCCAGCTCACTCGCGGCGCGGCGGCGGCGTTCGTCACCGGCGCCGGGGTCGCAGACAGCCGCACGGAGCTCGGCCACCAGCGCGTGCAACGCAAGTACCCGGCCCGGTTCGGCGACCGGGAGCGCACCGGGTTCACCGCCGGATTCACCGCCGAGTAGTTCGGCCAGGAATCGTGACGGGACCAGATCCCGCTCCCCTGTCACCGACTCCACGGCCGTGACCAGCAGAGATCGCCGAGCTCGGCTGCACGCGAGGAACAGCAGCCGGCGTTCCTCGGCCAGGATCGGTGCCGTGCGACTGACCGGCTCGGTGATACCGGCGATATGGTCCACCAGGTCCTCGGTATGCAGCAGGGTGCCCCGCGGCCGCGGATCCGGCCAGATCCCCTCCTGCACACCGGCGACCGCGACGACCTCCCATTCCCGCCCGGCCGCGGCGTGCGCGCTCAGCAGATCGACGGCTTCGTCCTGACGCGAGGGCGCCGCCCGATCCTGCGCGATCTGCTGCTGGGCCAGGTATTCCACGAAACCCTCGAGAGTGGCGCCCGGCAGCCGGTCGGTGTATCCGGCGGCCGCGTCGAACAACGCGACCGCGGCGTCGAGATCACGATCGGCCTGTGTTCCGGCCGCCCCACCGCGCTCGGATTGCGCCAGCCAGCGTTTCTCCAGCCGCGATCCGGTCCACAGCGCCCACAGCACATCTTCGAGACTGCCGTCGGCACGCCGGACCCGGCGGGCACGGTCGAGTGCGCGCACCGCCCGGTTCAGCGGCGCGACCTCGACCTCGGTCAGCCCCGCGAGGACCCGTTCGTCGCCGGAACCGAGAAGCAGTTCCCGCAGGATGTCCATCGAAGGGCGGTCGGCGACCGGTACGGCGGGATCGGAGTCGGGTGCGGCGTTGCCGGCGGCACGGTCGCCGTAGGCGCCGGCGGGTCCACCGCGATCAGCGGAGACGGGACCATCGGTGCCGGCCCGGGAGGCACCCGAGGAACACGCCGGAGCGGGGCCTCGGTCCGGGATCGATCGCCCGGCGATATCGCCGCCTCGGTCGTCCGAGCCGAACTCTCCGGGGTCTGGAGGGAGCTCGTCCTCCTGATCCTCGGGGTCAGGGGGGAGCCCGTCCCAGGGGTCGACGGCGAGGCGGTCTTCTTCGAGACCGAACCAGTTCTCGTCCTCGGCTCGGCGGTCCACATCGCGGAATGGGTCGCGATCCGGCCCTTCGCCGGGTCGCAGTCCCCGCGACGACTCGGTATCCAGCAGGAGGTGGTCGTCCGGCGATTCGGGCGGACCGGCCGGTGCCGGAGCCGGATCGCCGGACTCCGGCGCGGTCCGGGCGAGTTCCAAGGTGGTACGCCGGATACCGCGGCGCAGGCGGCGCAGACCGATCTGATCGGCGCCGCCCAGCGGGCCG
Organism: Nocardia sp. NPDC019395; assembly: GCF_040632335.1. Classification (NCBI taxonomy): domain Bacteria; kingdom Bacillati; phylum Actinomycetota; class Actinomycetes; order Mycobacteriales; family Nocardiaceae; genus Nocardia; species Nocardia sp. NPDC019395. Next base: position 114,255 of record NZ_JBEYBT010000013.1, on the reverse strand, counting down.
CCCAGCAGGTCGAGCGCATCCTCCGGGCCGAACAGCGATTCCGTGGACCCGGTCCCCCGGCGGGCGGCCTCACTCGCGAGCACGGCGCGCAGCGCGAGCAACATCCACGCTGCGCCGCGACGGCGGGCCAGCGGAGTGTCGTTCACGGGCTGCCGGACCGGCACCCCGGCGGCCAGCAAGGCCCGGCGCAGGGGCGGTAGCAGCAGCGGTACCGACCGCACGATCACCGCCATCTGCGACCACGGCACCCCCTCGGTGAGATGGGCGCGGCGCAGCTGGTCCGCGATCAGCGAGGCTTCCTTGGCCGGGCTGCCGAGTACCCGCACACGGACCTGCGCGACCGGTTCGGGGATCGCCGCGTCCTGTTCACCGCGTTCCGCGGGACCCAGGTCGCCGAATGTGGTGCGATGCGCGGCGCTACCGGGCAGGCGGGCGGCGATCCGCGCAGCCGTGGTGTGCACGGCCGGCCCCGAACGGTGGTTGGTGTGCAGGATGATCCGGCGCGCGGCCGGGACCTCGAGCTCGGTGAGGAACCGGGCGTCGGCGCCGCGGAAGGTGTAGACGGACTGGTCGGGGTCGCCGGCGATCACGGTGGTTCCGGCGCCTTCGGCGAGGGCTCGGACCAGCATCGCGGCCTGCGGGTCCAGGTGCTGGGCGTCGTCGACGAGCAGGCAGCGCAGCCGGGCGCGTTCGGCGGCCAGCAGATCGGCATCACCGGCCAGCGCGTCCAGCGCGGCGCCCACCAATTCCGCCGCGTTCAGCGCGGGCGCCGAGGCCTCCGGGGCGGCCACGCCGACCGACCAGCGCAGCAGCATCGCCTGTTCGTAGCGTTGCGCGAACCGGCCGGCCGCCACCCAGTCCGGCCGGTCCTGCCGCCGGCCCAGTTCGATCAGATCCTCCGGGCCGAGGCCGCGTTCGGTGGCGCGCAGCATCAGGTCGCGGAGTTCATCCGCGAAACCGGTCAGGCTCAGCGCGGGCTGGAGTCGCCGGGGCCACAGGTCACCGGCACCGGCGGCGATATCGGCCAGATCGCCGCGCAGCATTTCCCGCAGTACCGCGTCCTGTTCCGCGCCGGTGAGCAGCCGCGGCGGCGGATTCCCGTGCCGGGCGGCCTGCCGGCGCAGGATCCCGAAGGCGTACGAGTGGATGGTGCGGGCCAGCGGTTCGCGGGTCGCACCGGAGATCGACGTGCCGAGGTCGGCCCCGGCTGCGGCCGGGTGCGGGTCGGTTCCCGGATCGAGCAGATGGGGATCGGCCCCGGAAAGGTCGGCGGGCGACGGGTCGCCGAGCGGAAACAGCGCCAGGTCGGCGGGAGCATGCGAATCCGGTCCGCTGTCGAAGACGGGAGCGCAGACGCCCCAGTGAGCCAGACGTTCGGTGAGCGAGTCCCGCGCGGCCGCCGCGGCCTGTTTCGAATGGGTGAGCAACAGCACCGACTCCGGGTCCGCGCCGCCGGCGATCCGCGCGACCGCCACATCGACCAGCAATGCCGACTTCCCGGTTCCGGGACCGCCGAGAACACGCCATATCCGGCCCGTACCGGATTGCGTGCCGGTTGCCGGCGCGGTGGCGAACAGCGCGCGAATACCGGCGCCCCAGGTCCGAGCCCGGGGAGCCGATGTTCTCCGGCGCACCAGCCGCACCGGCCTATCCGAACGCACCACGACCGCTATTGCAACAGACGGGGCCGACACCGCCGGTACCACGTCCGACCCGCGGGCACTGCGGGTCCGGCGCACCGCGATAAGAATGTCACCGTGTCCACACTGCATGTTCACCGATTCGGCCCGGCCACCGGCCCGGTGCTCCTGGCTCTGCACGGTCTCACCGGTCACGGCAAACGCTGGGCAGACCTGGCCCGGTTACTGCCCGATATCCGGGTGATAGCTCCCGACCTGCGCGGACACGGTCGCTCCACCGCGCTTCCGCCCTGGGACTTCGAAACGATCGTGGCGGATCTGGTGGAATTGCTCACCGCGGAAACCGACGAACCGGTGGTGGTGGCGGCCCATTCCTTCGGTGGCGCCTGCGCCCTGCATCTCGCCCGACAGCACCCGGACCTGGTCCGCAGTCTGGTCCTGCTGGACCCGGCGGTCGCGCTCGACCCGGAATGGCTGCTCGATATCGCCGGGTCCACCCTCGGTTCCGCGGACTACACCGATGTCGAGGAGGCCAGGATGGACAAGCTGGCAACGGGCTGGGGCGCGGCCGACCCCGAGGTCCTGCAGGCGGAACTCGACGAACATCTGGTTCCGGCCGAGAACGGACGGGTCGGCTGGCGGGTGAGCCTTACCGCGTTGATCGCCTATTGGGGTCAGCTCGCCCGCGAGCCGGCGCTGCCCCCGGCGGATCTGCCGACCGTGCTGGTGCGCGCCGCCAAGGTGGACCCGCCGTTCCTCACCGAGCCGGTGCGGGCGGCGCTCGGCGAACGGCTGGGGACGAATCTCACCGTCGAGGAGTGGGACTGCGAGCATATGGTCGCGCAGGTCCTCCCGGAGCGGACCGCCGCCGTGATCCGCGCGGCGCTGTAGGGCGCGCCGATGGTCACCAGCGACGAGCAGATCGAACGCGTCCGCGAACTGGTCGCGTCGATACCGGCGGGCCGGGTCGCCACCTACGGTGATATCGCCGCGGCGGCGGGCTTGTCCACACCGCGCACCGTGGGCTGGATCATGCGCACCGATTCCGGTGATCTGCCCTGGCACCGGGTACTCGGCGCATCCGGCAGACCCGCGGCCCACCTCGCCGATCGGCAGCTCCGGCTGCTCGCGGACGAGGGCGTGCCGGTCGAGGACGGGCGGGTCGACCTGCGCACCGCACGTCATAGATTTCCGTGACCTGGAGAGCCGGTCCACCGACCGGCCGCGTCGTCCCAGACGGCGAATAGCATGACCCGTATGCCGAATTCCGCGCCCGCCCCGGACGTGATCGTGCTCGCCGGGGGCAGGGCCAGCCGTATGGGTGGTATCGACAAACCGGGCCTCGTGGTCGGCGGGCGATCGATGCTGGAGACCGCGCTGGCCGCCGTGGCGACGCTGGGACGCACCGTGGTCGTCGGCCCCGCGCGCCCGGAATTGGACGCCGCGATCGTGCAGACCCGCGAACCCGAACCCGGGTCGGGACCGGTGGCGGCCGTCGCTGCCGGGCTCGCCGCCCTAGGCGACGATATTTCCCCCCATCTCGTGATCCTCGCCGCCGACCTGCCGTTCCTCACCGCGCCGGTGATCGGCGAACTGCTGCGCCACAGCGCGGATTTCGACGCGGTTTTCGCCGCGGATACCGATGGCAGGCCGCAGTACCTCATCGGGGTGTGGCGATCCGACGCGTTATCGGCCCGGCTGGGTGAACTCGGCAGTGTGGTCAACCAGCCGATGAAAGCGCTGGTACCCCGGAATACGAAGATCGTGCCACTGGCCGGGGTCGACGATTGCGATACCCCGGGTGAGATCGATGCCGCCCGCGCGGCGCTCGCCGAAGATCCGGTGCGTGATTCAGGCCACCACGGGCCGCTCGCGGCCGAGTCCCCCCGGAACGTTTCCACACCGATTCCCGGCGCCACCGGTATATCGATCTCCGGAACCGAAGCGCCGCCGCCGGCCGCGGCCCGGACACCCTCCGCCGGAGCATCTATCCCGCTGGATCGGGCCCGGGAAATACTGTGCGAGAGCCTGTCTCGGTTACCTGAACAGCACTGCGAGCTGAGCACCGCCCGCGGCGCGGCACTCGCCGCCCCGATCACCGCACTCGGCGCACTGCCCCGTTTCGATGTCTCGGCGATGGACGGCTACGCCGTCCGTGGAGACGGCCCCTGGGAGCTGCGCGCCGATATCGGGTTCGCGGGCGGGCAGCGCCCGAACGGCCTGCTCCCCGGCGAGGCGGTACGGATCGCCACCGGCGCCCAGATCCCCGAGAGCACCACCCGGGTCCTGCGCGACGAATTCGCCCGATACGACGGGCGGCTGCACCGGCTCCCGCAGACCCCGGAGCGTTCCGATATCCGCCGCCGTGGGGAGGACCGCGAGCCTGGCGACGTGATCGCCCCGGCCGGTTCCACGGTCACTATCGCGCTGATTTCCGCCGCCGCCGCGGTCGAGGTCACCACAGCGGCAGTACGCGGACCGGTCCGCGCCCGAATCGTCATGACCGGCGACGAAATCCGCAGCACCGGCCCGCTGCAGGCCGGGCAGACCAGAGATTCGATCGGCCCCGTCTTGCCGGGGCTCCTCGAGCCACACGGCGTGCGGGCCATCGACCAGGTCCATCTCCGCGATACGGCCCACGGTTTCGACCAGGTCCTCGCGACTGCCACCGATTGCGATCTCCTCGTCGTGGTGGGGGCAACCGGCGGTGGCGCCGCCGACCAGCTCCGCGGAGCCCTCGACCGCGCCGGATCCCGAATCCTGATCCCCCGCCTGTCCCTACGCCCCGGTGGTTCCACTGTGGTGGCCGAAATGGATTCGACAACAACAGTTCTCGGCCTGCCCGGCAATCCCTTCGCCGCGGTCGCCACCCTGCTGGCCCTGACCCCGGCCCTCGTCGCCGGCCGCACCGGCGCACCCCCACCCCCGTCATCGATCGGCCCGCTACACAATGCCGCCGAAATCGCCGGCCCGGTGGCCCGGATCATCCCGGCCCGGCATGCCGGGCCCCCGGCGGGCGGCTGGATCGGCGATACCTCGATCCGCACCGCACACCTGGGCGGATTGATCGACCGGGACGGCCTGGTCGTCGTCCCGGCCGACGCCCGAGACGGTGTGGCGGCCGAGTTCATCCCGATGCCCCACTGATCCGCGTCGCGGGACACTTGACTATGCCGTAGCGGCACAGTTCACCCTGGAGTACCCGCTCGGCGCGCACGTGCCGGCAGAGCCGATCCGAGGAGCCGATCATGTCCTGGAGTACTCGTGAACTCGCCGAACTCGCCGGCACCAGCGTGCGGACGGTGCGGCACTATCACGATGTCGGACTCCTCGAACAACCCGAACGCCACAGCAACGGCTACAAACGCTACGGCGTCTCCCACCTGCTACGCGTGCTGCGCATCAAACGCCTGTCCGACCTCGGCATACCCCTGTCGCGGATCGCCGGGATGGGTGACAACGAATACCCGCACGAATCACTGCTCGCCCTGGACACCGAACTGGCCGCAACCATCGAACGCCTCCAGCGCATCCGCATGGAACTCGCCCTCATTCTCCGTCAGGGCACACCCACCGATCTCCCACCCGACCTGGCCCCGATTACCACAGAGCTCAGCGAGGCCGACCGCGCCTACACCGTCATCATGAACCGTGTCCTCGGCCCGACGGCGCTCGGTTCGCTACGCGAAATGCTGACCGCCATGAACCCCGGCGACCCCACCATGGCCGAATTCGACAATCTCCCCGCCGACGCCGACGAGCAAACCCGCGCCGACCTGGCCGAACGCGCCCTCCCCTACGTCCGGAAACTCCACGCCACCTACCCGAACCTCGGCTCGGTCGACGATTCCCCGGTCGGCCCGCAGCGCGCGTCCCAGGCACTCGCCCTGGCCCTGAAAGACCTCTACAACGAAGCCCAGTTCGACGTCCTCATCCGCGTGAGCCGCCTACTCACCACGTCCGAACAGGACTGACCCGGCGAAGCGGGACCAGTTCAACCGGTTGCCCGACAGGTATCGCAGTGTGAGCGCCTCGTACGATCCACCAGAGTCGCCGCGCCACGATCTCGCCGGGGCGCATGCGCTACTACCGGAGCGGATTTACCCATTTCACACCGGTGAACCTGCCGAAATCTGTGTCGTTGGAGTGGATTTCACCCTGATTCTCGATTGCGTAGGCCGCGATCTGGGCATCCGTTGTCAGATTCCCTGCCGTACCGATCTCGATCAGTAGATTCAGGGCGATTCGCAGATGACTCGGCCCCGGGACCAGGAGGTCGACATTCGGCTGCGCCAGCCAGCTGTCGAGGTACCCGACAGCATCCGCGACCGGCAACGGCGATGCGAGCACACGTCCGCTGGTGCTGATCCGTAGAAAACCGAAGAGGGCTGGTTGGGTCAGCCCCACCCGTGTCGGGCTGTTGAGAGTCTCCTCCAACCACACCCGGGCACGCGCATGCTGCGGGAAGCCGGAGACCACCGCATAGAGCAGGAGGTTGACGTCAGGGATTATCACGAAGTACGCCGTGAGTTCTCGACGATCGCCTCGTCCTCCATTTCGTCGGCCAACTGATTGAGCCTCGACGGATCGAATCCTGGCCGCAGGGCCGATTCGTGTGGAGTCAGTCGGTACGGTTCCCCCGGGGTCACCTGCGGTTTCAGTGCACGGCGAAGTGCATCGTTGATTATCTGCTTCCGCGAGACGTGCTGGCGGCGGCTGGCGGCTTCGATCAGCTCGGTCACGTCGTCGTCGATGGTCAAGGTGGTCCGCATGGAGACATCATGATGCCTCTGTTTTCTGACGTCAAGGTGCTCCAGTCAGAAGAACAGATCTCGAATCACCGCCGACTGAGCAGCTGCACCCGTTCTTGTCCGCGCCCGGCCCGTGGCACCGACGTTTGCTCAGCGCCAGCGTTCCGGGGTGACCGGGGCTTCCCAGGCGCGGGCGTAGCGGCGTTTGTCGGGGCCCGCGATTTCCTTGCTGCGGTAGACGACGTAGGGGCGGACCAGGTAGCCGACCGGGGCCGAGAACATGTGGACCAGGCGGGTGTAGGGCCAGACCGCTACCAGGGCGAGCACGAACAGGCCGTGGGCTTGGAAGGTCCAGGGGGTGCCGACCATCAGTTCCGGTTGCGGGCTGAGGGAGAAGAGGCTGCGGAACCACGGGGAGACGGTTTCGCGGTAGTTGTAGGTGCCCCACAGCAGGTTGCTGCCCATGGTGTTCAGCAGGCCGGTGATCAGGGCGCCGGCCAGCAGGAGGTACATGAACTTGTCGTTGGTGGTGGTCGCCTTGCGGACGGCGGGAACGGTGAAACGCCGGTACAGCAGGATGCCGATACCGGCGATCACCATGAGGCCGGCTGCCGAGCCCGCGGTCACCGATACCAGGTGATAGACGTGCTCGCTGATACCCACGGCCGCGGTCCAGGATTCGGGGATCAGTACACCGAGTACGTGCCCGAAGAACACACCGAGCATGCCGAAGTGGAACAGCGGGCTGCCCATACGCAGCAGCCGGGATTCGTAGATCTGTGAGGAGCGGGTGGTCCAGCCGAACTGGTCGTTGCGGTAGCGCCAGATATGGCCCAGTACGAAGGACGTGAATGCCACATAGGGCAGGCTCATCCACAAAAAAGTCGTCACTGGGCCCTCCTCGGAGCAGGTTCATGTGGTCCGCGGGCGGCGGAGTGCGTACGGAGGTATCGCATCACCGGGCCGACCTCCGCGGAACCGGTACATCCGGTACGCCGAGACCGAAGCGCAAACAGAGATATCGCTTCATCGGGCTGCCTCCTCGAACCAGGTACATCCGGTACGCGGAGGCCGCAGCGAAGGCGGAGGTATCGCATCATCGGCGGCCTTCCGATCGGTCCGGCATCGCCGGGTCCATGGCGAAAGGTTCCAGGCCGACCTCTTCCTCGGGTGGGCCCTGCGCGGCGAGTTCGGCGATCTTGCGCCGGTCCGCGGTGGTCGGCGGGGCCAGGGTCGCCACCACGGCGGCCAGGACACCGGCATAGGGCGAGCCGGCGTCGGACAGTGACAACCGCAGTAGCTCGATCACCGGGACGTGTTCGCCGAGAAGCCGTTCCCCGCCGACCGGGTCGACGGTGGCGGCGAATTCCAGGAGCACCGGCAGGTGGTCGGGGAGTTCGCTGTCGCCGAGTTCGACACCGGCGTGGCGATAGGCGTGTTTGAACCGCAGCAGCGCCATACCGCGTTTGCGGGTGTCGCCGTAGGCGTAGAAGGTGAGGTGCAGGCTGGCGCGGCGGCGCATATCGAAGGTTTCGACGTAGTGCGCGGCCAGGTCCAGCTGCGGGGTGACGCGCAGGTGTTCGCAGAATTCCGATAGGTGGGCGCGGATCGGTTCCGGCAGCTCGTCTACCGCCGCGGTGACCTGGTCGAGCATGGTGATCGTGGCGGTGGCGGGATAGTCGAGCAGCAGGGCGGCGGTGCGCCATACGAGCCGGCGATCCCGTTCGCTCATCGCGACCGCGGGTTCGGGCCGGCGGCGGAGTTTCAGGAGAGCCATCGTGCGCTCCGCTCGCCGAGCGCCGGGCCCGTCACCGGCCGACCTCCGAGGTCCGCGGCGCGCTGTCGCCGTTCGTGTTCACCGCGGAACCGTTGCCGGACGATCCGTTGCCCGGTTTCGGCGCACCGGTGGACGATCCGTTGCTGCCGTTACCGTTCGCCGCGGCGTGCCCGCCGGACCCGTTCCCGTTGACCGGCACCAGTCCCTCGGAACTCTTCCCGTCCCAGTCGAGCAGATTGATCCGGCCTGACTTATCTTCCGGCGCGGCACTATTGGAATCCGTGAGATGGAACTTCTCGACCATCTGATCGAAGGCGGTCATCCCCGGCCCACCGTCGTTGTCCAGGCTGCAGCCGGTCGCGAGCGAGTCCAGTTCGTGGGCCTGGGCGCCCGCGCCGGTCGGGATCACATAGCGGTGTTCGTATTTCGCGATCGCGAGCAGCCGGTACATGGCCTCGATCTCCTCCGGTTGCAGCCGCACCGAGGGCGCGATCGCCGGGTCCGGTTCCTGCCCGAGATTGATCGACCGCATGAACGCGCGCATCCCGGCGAGCCGCTGCAACGCCGCGCGCACCGGGCCGACTTCACCCGCGGTGAACAGTTCGGCCAGGTACTCCACCGGGATCCGCAGCGCGTCGATGGCGCCGAAAAGGTTCGCGTGGTCCTCGCCGTCGTGCCCGGTTCCGGACAGCACATCCACCACCGGCGACAGCGGCGGTACATACCAGACCATCGGCATGGTGCGGTATTCCGGATGCAGCGGCAGTGCGATCTGGTAGTCGACGATGAGTTTGTAGACCGGTGAATCCTGTGCGGCCTGAATCCATTCCGGCGAGATCCCGGCGCGTTCCGCCTCGGCGACGACGCGCGGATCGTGCGGATTCAGGAAGACCCCGAGCTGGCTGGGATAAAGATCCTTGTCCTCGGTGACCGACGCCGCCTCGAGAACCGCGTCCGCGTCGTAGAGCATGACACCGATATAGCGCAGCCGGCCGACGCAGGTTTCCGAGCACACTGTCGGAATGCCGACCTCCACCCGCGGATAGCAGAACGTGCATTTCTCGGCTTTACCGGTTTTGTGGTTGAAGTAGATCTTCTTGTACGGGCAGCCGGTCATGCACTGCCGCCAGCCGCGGCATTTGTCCTGGTCCACCAGGACGATCCCGTCCTCGGCGCGTTTGTAGATCGCGCCGGACGGGCACGAGGCCGCACACGACGGGTTCAGGCAGTGCTCGCAGATGCGCGGCAGGTAGAACATGAAGGTCTCTTCGAATTCGAGCTTCACCTGCTCGGAGACCCGGGACAGCAGCGGATCCTTGGCGACCTGTTCCGGCCCGGAACCCAGATCGTCGTCCCAGTTCGCACCCCAGGTGACCTTCGTATCGTCACCGGTGATCAGCGATTTCGGCCGGGCGACCGGGGTGGTGTCGATGGCCGGGGAGGACAGCAGATTGTCGTATTCGTAGCTCCAGGGCTCGTAATAGTCCTCGATGGTCGGCAGATCCGGGTTGGCGAAGATATTGAGCAGCCGCTTCAACCGCGACCCCGATTTCAGGGTGAGCTTGCCGCGTTTGTCGAGCGTCCAGCCGCCCTTCCATTTCTCCTGATCCTGGTACTGCCGCGGATAACCCTGTCCGGGCCGGGTTTCCACATTGTTGAACCAGACGTATTCGGTGCCACCGCGGTTGGTCCAGGCCTGTTTGCAGGTCACCGAGCAGGTGTGGCAGCCGATGCATTTGTCCAGATTCATGACCATGGCCATTTGCGCCATCACACGCATAGGAATCCTCCGTTGTCGCGGGTAGCTCGGGGGCGGCGCATCAGTGCCTTTTTCGACGTGACCGGGACCGCTACGTGATTACACTGCGCTACTTTCTCCGCGCTCGACCCGATCACGTCAGTACTCGACCTTCTGGCTGCGGCGGCGGATCGTGGTGACCTCGTCGCGCTGGTTACCGGTGGGGCCGTGGTAGTTCAGCGCGAACGACTGCTGGGCGTAGCCGCCGATGAGATGCGTGGGTTTGATCATGATCCGGGTCAGCGCATTGTGGATACCGCCGCGTTTACCCTTGCCCTTGAAGGCGGCGCCGTCTCCCGCGGTTCCCTCGATCCGCGGGACGTCCACCGCCCGGTCCTGCGCGTGGTACATGAACACGGTGCCCTCGGGCATCCGGTGCGAGACGATGGCGCGGGCCACCACCACACCGTTGCGGTTGATCGCCTCGATCCAGTCGTTGTCGGCGACCCCGATCTTGGCGGCGTCCTTTTCCGACATCCAGATGGTCTGCCCGCCACGGGAGAGGGTCAGCATGTGCAGGTTGTCCTGGTAGGCGGAGTGGATCGACCATTTGGAATGCGGGGTCAGGTACCGGACGGTGACGCCGTGATCGCCCACCTCGCCGACTCCCGGTTCGGAGAACAACGCGGTCATATCCAGTGGTGGCCGGAAGGTCGGCAACTGCTCACCGAGCTCGATCATCCAGTCGTGATCCAGATAGAAATGCTGGCGGCCGGTGAGCGTATGCCACGGTTTGAGCCGTTCGGTGTTGATGGTGAACGGCGAATACCGGCGGCCGCCGGTTTCGCTGCCCGACCATTCCGGCGAGGTGATCACCGGTACCGGACGGGCCTGAGTGTCGGCGAACGTGATCCGCTTGCCCTCGTGTTCGGCCGCCAGATCGGCCAGTTCGGTACCGGTGCGGCGTTCGAGAGCATGGAAACCCTCCACCGCGAGGCGGCCGTTGGTGGTACCCGACAACGCCAGGATCGCTTCGGCGGCCTGGCTGTCCTTGGCCAGCGACGGCCGGCCCTGCGCCACCCCCGACACAACCGTTCCGTTAATCCCCGCGAGATATTCGACCTCGGCGCCGGGATGGGTGGCGACCCCCTTCGTCGTGACGCCGAGCGAATCGACCAGCGGCCCCAGCGCGGCCATCTTCTCGGCGATCTTCGGGTAGTCCCGTTCGACGACCACCAGCTTCGGCATGGTCTTACCCGGGACCGGTTCGCACTCCCCGGCTTTCCAGTCCAGCACCCGGCCACCGGCCTGCGCCATGGCGTCCGGTGAATCGTGCTGCAGCGGTACCGCGACGATATCCTTGCGGACACCGAGATGTTTCTCGGCGAGCCAGGAGAAACCGCGGGCGATCCGGTGGAACGCCTCGAAATCGGTTTTGGCCTCCCACGGCGGCGAGATGGCCGGGGTGAAGGCGTGCACGAACGGGTGCATATCCGTCGAGGACAGATCGTGTTTCTCGTACCAGGTGGCGGCCGGGAGCACGATATCGGAGAACAGCGTGGTGCTGGTCATCCGGAAATCCAGCGACAGCAGCAGATCCAGTTTGCCGGTGGCGGCTTCGTCGCGCCAGACGAGTTCCTCGGGCCGGATCCCGGTGGTGTCGTCGGTCTGCAGATTGGAGTCCGCGCCGAGCAGATGCCGGTGGAAGTATTCGTTGCCCTTGCCGGAGGAGCCGAGCAGGTTGGCCCGCCACACCGTCAGCACCCGGGGGAAGTTCTCCGGGGCGTCGGGATCCTCGCAGGCGAAACGCAGATCGCCGGATTTCAGTCCGCCGACCACATGCTCGGCCGCCGAGCGTCCGGCGGCTTCGGCCTCGTCGGCCAGGTCCAGGGGATTGCGGTCGAAGGTCGGGTACGACGGCATCCAGCCCAGCCGGGTCGCCAGCGCGATATTATCGGCGGCCGTGCGGCCCGCGAATTTACCGCTGCCCAGGGGCGAGGAGAAGGCGTCGGCGGTGAACGGGTCGTAGCGCCACTGGTCGTTGGTGAGGTACCAGAAGATCGTGCCCTGCATCTGCCGCGGCGGGCGCTGCCAGTCCAGGCCGAAGGCGAGGGTGGACCACCCGGTCACCGGGCGGCATTTCTCCTGGCCCACATAGTGGGCCCAGCCGCCACCGTTCACACCCTGGCAGCCCGTGAGCAGGGTCAGCGTGAAGAACGAGCGGTAGATCTCGTCGGAGTGGAACCAGTGGTTGGTCCCGGCGCCCATCAGGATCATCGACCGGCCGCCGGAACGCTCGGCGTTATCGGCGAATTCCCGCGCGATCCGCCGGGCCTGAACAGCGGGGACGCCGGTGATGGCCTCTTGCCAGGCGGGTGTGTACGGCTCGGTGGCGTCGTCGTAGCCGGTGGGCCAGGTGCCGGGCAGCCCCGGGCGGCCCACGGCGTACTGCGCCAGCAGCAGATCGAAGACGGTGGTGACCCGCTTCCCGGCGACCACCGTGGTCGGCACACCACGCGTCAGCACACCCGGGGTATCGGTATCGAACCGGGGAAACTGTACGGCCGCAACTGTGTCCGACCCCACCCTGCTCCCACCCGAGTCGGTACGGCCGTACAGCGTCAGGAGCGGCTCGACGCCCCCGAGATCCAGATTCCAGCGCCCGGCCCCGTTCTCGCCGAACCGATCCCCCAGCGATCCGTTCGGCACCACCGGCGCACCGTCGGAATCCAGCAGCACGGTCCGGAATTCCGCGCCCTCGTCCTCGTTGCCCAGATCGGCGGAGGTGAGGAACTTCCCCGGCACCGCGACCCCGTCCGCGCCTTCCTCCACCGTGATCAGGAACGGCAGGTCGGTGTACTTGCGGACATAGTCGAGGAACCGCGGCGTACTCCGGTCGACGAAGAATTCCCGCAGCACAACGTGACCCATGGCCATGGCCAGCGCGGCGTCGGTCCCCGGCCGGGCGGCCACCCATTCGTCGGCGAACTTGGTGTTGTCGGCGTAGTCCGGCGACACCACCACGACCTTCTGGCCGCGGTAGCGGGCCTCGGTCATGTAGTGGGCGTCCGGGGTGCGGGTCACCGGGACGTTGGAACCCCACATGATCAGGTATCCGGCGTCGAACCAGTCCGCCGATTCCGGCACATCGGTCTGATCGCCGAATACCTGCGGCGACGCCACCGGGAGGTCGGCGTACCAGTCGTAGAAGGACAGCATCGACCCGCCGAGCAGCGAGATGAACCGGGCCCCGACCGCATGACTGACCATGGACATCGCCGGAATCGGGGAGAAACCCGCGACCCGGTCCGGGCCGTACCGCTTGATGGTGTGCACATGGGCCGCGGCCGCGATCTCGGCGGCCTCCCACCATTCGGCGCGGACGAACCCGCCCTTACCGCGGGCCGTCTTGTATTTCCGGGCGCGTACCGGATCCTCGACGATATCGGCCCAGGCCAGCACCGGATCCTTGAGTTTCTGTTTGGCCTCCCGGTACAGCTCCAGCAGCGTGGACCGCACGTACGGGTACCGGACCCGGGCCGGCGAGTAGGTGTACCAGGAGAACGACGCGCCGCGCGGGCAGCCGCGGGGCTCGTATTCGGGTTTGTCCGACCCCACCGACGGATAGTCGGTCTGCTGCGATTCCCAGGTGATCACACCGTCTTTCACGTAGATCTTCCAGGAGCACGAACCGGTGCAGTTCACCCCGTGGGTGGACCGCACCACCTTGTCGTGCGACCAGCGGTCGCGGTAGAACTCGTCGGCACTGCGGCCACCGACCTTGTGCACCGTGCGATGGTCGGCGGAAACCTCGCCGCGCTGGAAGTATTTCCCCAGCCGCAGCAATGCGTCGCCGGCGCCCGGGTCGCCGGGACGGGTGTCCGAAGCGGTATGCGGCGAGCCCGGAGTACGTGAAACAACCACGACGCCCCCTTTTCTGCAAGCGGTGAGATCGGGCTGATGTGTTCGACTGTAAGGACGCCGCCGGACCAGGCCAAACGGCCTTCTCACAACGAAAAAGGCCAGGTGGTGAGCTGTGAGGTCACCGCAATCCGACGGTCACGGCGGGCCCGGTCGCGACCTCGGCGGTAGGAAGAACCACCAGGGAAAACAGGGGTGCCGGCCGCTGATCCGCGCCACGGCGGGCCCGATCGGGGCAGCACGGTGAGACTTCGGAAATCGGCGCTTCTCCGGCGGTTTACATTTGTTTACAGATACCGGAGTGGCCGTCGTCACTGCTGAGCGCGGCGCGGCGGCGCTTCCTGGGCCTGGGAAGGCGACCGCACCGGCCCCGGACAGGGATCGTCTACGCTGACTGCCCGATCCGACCGCATCGGCGGTCGCTCGAGCACATTCGAGGTACACGATGTTCAGCGATTGCCGACGGGGTCGCAGGCGGAAGCGGATAACCACCGCGCTCGCGGTGGCATTGGTGACAGCGGCCGGAACGGCGCTGCTGCCCGGGCCGGCCGCGCAGAGCACACCGAACGTGACCGTCCATCCCGGTATGGAGATCCGGCACACCGCCATCGCCGACGGGAAATCGGTCGTCAACCGCTGCACGATCGGACTCACCGGGTCGATCGGATCGGCCCGGTACGCGGTGACCGCCGGCCACTGCTACCACCCCGGCATCGTCACGGACGCGCACGGAAACCCGATCGGCTGGTTCGAATTCAACCGCCCGGACGAGGGCCTGAAATTCGGCTTCGCGCTGATCCGGCTGTACGACGGTATCGGCGTCACCGCCTCCATGGGGCAGTTCGGGCTGTCCACCATGGATATGAAACCCCAACTGGGACAAGAGATCTGTAAGCTCGGTGCCACCACCGGGTGGAGCTGCGGAAAGATCACCGAAGCCACCGAGGAGTGGCTCTACGCGACAGACGCGCTGGGCGCCGAGGGCGGCGATTCCGGGGCCGTGGTCTACCGCCAGACCTCCGACGGCCATGCCGCGTTCATCGGCATCCTGGTCGCCTACGACGACGCACAAGGCCGCAGCGCGATCGTGGAACCCGCTGCCTGGCTCTTCGACCAGATCGACCGGTACGGCCCCACCCGTGATGATCCGTTCATCTGGTACCGAGTCTGATCCGGGCCGGCTCAGACCCCGAGAGCACCCGCGAAAACCGGCCAGGACCGGTGCAGATCGTCCTGCCAGTACGCCCATGCGTGGGTGCCCGGATGGAAGTTCACGGTCGCCGGGATCCCCTGGGCGGCCAGGGCGGCGGCCAGCGGGCCGCTGCAGGCGTTGACGACGGATTCCATGGCACCCCCGACGAGCATCCGGTCCGCCAGCCGCAGCGGATCGCCGTCGACCCCGCGCGAATTCAGTACCTCGTGCTCGCCCGGACCGCCGGTACCGGAGGAGATATAGAGCGCCGTCCCCCGCAACCGGTCCAGGTGCAGCATCGGATCATTGTCCAGCCAGGCCGGATGGCCGGGCCCGCCCCACATATTGGTGGCGTTCGCGCCGAACGGCGCAAGCTGTGAGTACACGATCGCGCGGGCGATCGGATCACTGGTCCGGGTGCAGCCGCTGTACGCACCGACGGCCCGGTACAGGCCGGGCGTGTGGATCGCCAGGTTCAGCGCCGAGGTCGCCGACATCGACAGACCGGCCACCGCGTTGCGGCCGGTCATCCCGAACCGTGCGTCGAGCAGCGGCGGCAATTCGCGGGTGAGGAAGGTTTCCCATTTGTTGCGGCCCAGCGCCGGGTCGTCGGCGATCCAGTCGGTGTAGTAGCTGGCCCGGCCGCCCATCGGCACGATCACATTCACCGGTTTATCGGCGAAGAATTCCGCCACATCGGTACGCCGCATCCACGGGCCCCCGTCTTCACCGCCGTCGACGGCGTTGAGCAGGTACAGCGCCGGAGCGCCGGCACCGGGATGTGACATCCACAGGGTGATCGGCTTGTCCATGGCGGCCGAATGCACCACCACCTCGAACTGCCGACCCCCGAGCGGGCGCACATCCAGAATCCGGGTGGGCCCCTCCGCGGCCGCGGGCCCCACCGCGATTCCGGCCGGTATCAGCGCGAAACACAGCGTGAACAGGTACACCAGGCAACGCGGCAGCCGGTACATGCCGAGGTTTCTACCACGTCGCAAACCCGGTCCGGTGGCAAATCACCGGCCCGGCGGCAATCATCCGGCGTATTCGTCGCGGGCATGTACCCGCAACGCGGTGATCGCCCCCGCGTTCATCTCGGGCACCCGCATCCGCTCGGCGATCGACCACCGCAGCGCCCGCGGCAGTTGCGGCGCGATCTTGCTGAAATACGCGTACAGCCAGTCGGTGCGCGCGACCAGGAACGGATAGTCGGTGGTCATCATGGGGCGGATCACCAGCATCGGCAGCGGTGCGTCCAGCGGGTGGAAGGCGGCGTTCCACAAACCCGGCACCCGGCAGCCCGGATAGAACTGGCCGAGCATCAGGCCGTCACGCACCAGATCGGACTTGTGGCGGCGGTGCGCGGTGTCGATCCTGTCGTACCGGACGAGGTCCGGGAAAACCGTCACCGAGGCCAGCCACCGGGCGTCGGTTTCGCTCGCTCGCAGTTGGTTGTAGAGCTCGTGCGCATCGCGGACCACATCCGATATCTCCTCGAGGGTGAGGTCGTCGCCGCCGGGAACTACGGCCGCCCAGAGGGCGTGCCGCGCCGCGGTCTGCCGCATGAACGGGCATACCGGACCTTCCCGGCCGAGCTCGGGGTGCGGGTGCAGGAGATGGTCGGCGATCCAGTGTGTGAGCACCTCGGCGTCGGGAAAATCACGGGACCACCGCGCGGAGTCCTTGTAGACATCCCGCCACAACCAGCCCGTGCGCGGGCCGATATGCGCAGGCAGCGGCACCTCGGCCGGAGCCGGGGGCGGCACCCACCCTGTCACCGGCGGGATCATGGCGCGGTACCCGGTCACAAAGCCTCCTTCGAAGCAGGTACAGGTGGTCGGCGCAGATATCGCATCATCGGCCGGCCACCGTTTCGGCGAGCCGCGCCAGATGCCGGGCCAGAATCGGGCCGATCACCGCGACGACCTCGGGATTGGTCAACTGCCCGTGGGCGGCGTCCACCGGGTGCTCGATCAGCTCACCGGCGATATACGGTCGCCACAGCCGCGCGTCGAGGAGTTCGGTCATACCGCGGGTCGCCGAGAAGTACAGCAGGTCGCCGTCGAACACCCGGGGCCGGTAACGGGCCGATACCTCGACTCCGGAGATATAGGCCCGATGCAGGCGGTCCAGCTGGTCCGCGGTCAAACCGGTGCCCAGTGTGGCGCCCGCGGCCGCCAATTGCGCGGCAGCCTCGGTGGCGGTGAGTTCCGGGGCCCGCGCGACCTGATCCTCATCGGGTTCGTCGCCGAGCAGATGCGTCAGCAGATCCCGCATCCGCGGACGGGGCGGTGGCGGCGAATCCTCCGGGAAGACGACACTGTCCAGCATCGCCAGCAGGGAGACCGTGCGGCCGAGATCGCGTAACCGCACCGCGACGGCATGGGCCAGCTGGCCGCCGAGCGACCAGCCGAGCAGCTGGTAAGAACCCTCGGGCTGGACGCGCAGGATCTCCCGTACATAGCGATCGGCGAGGGCGCCGGCCGTGGTGATATCCGGTTCGCCGGAGGTGAGCACCGGCGACTGGACCCCGTAGACCGGACGGTCGTCGATCCAGCGGGACAATCCCGCGTAGCACCATGCCAGCGGCACGGCGGAATGGAAACAGAACAGCGGCGGACGAGAACCGCTGCGGCGCAACGGAAGAAGAATCTCCAGTCCTTCCGTCGCCGCGGGCTCGAAACTGTGACCGTTCACCGATCCGTTTCCCGAATACGGCGACGCCGCGGCGGGCGATCCGTCGATTCCGGCACCCGCCGCAGTCGTCCCGGGTCGCGCGGCAGCGGCCGTCGGATAGCTCGCGATACGGTCGGCCAGATCCACCACCGCCGGCGTCGTGTACAACCAGCGCACGGTGACCGGCACGCCCGTCGCCTCGGCGAGGTCGGCCGAAAGAGCCACACCCAGTAGCGAATTACCGCCCAGGGCGAAGAAATCGTCGTCCAGGCCGACATCCGGCCGGCCGACGGTGCGGCCGATTCGTTCCGCGACGAGCCGCTGCGGGCCGGTCTCCGGTGCGCGATAGGCGCGCGGCAGCACCGGTTCGGGCAGCCGGTCGCGGTCCAGTTTCCCGTTGGCGGTCAGCGGAATCCGATCGATCTCCACCACCACCGCCGGGACCAGCGCGGCGGGCAGCGCACCGCGCAGCCGGCGCAGCGTGACGACCGGATCGAACCGGCGGCCCGCCGCGACAACGACGTAGCCGATCAGGCGGGCACCCGGTCCCGGTCCACCCGCGACCGTCACCACTGCCTGGGCGATCTCGGGGCACGCGGTCAGCGCCGATTCGATCTCACCGGGTTCGACCCGGCGGCCGTGCAGGGTGAGTTGCCGATCGACCCGGCCCAGGTACTCGTAGCCACCGGGATCGGCACGCAGCAGATCCCCAGTCCGGTACAGCCGCTCACCGGTACCCGCCGGATCGGCGACGAATCGGGCCGCGGTCGACGCCGGATCGTGCAGATAGCCGAGCGCCACCCCGGGGCCGCCGACATACAGTTCACCGCGTCCCCCCACCGGCACGGTCCGCAGCCGCCGCTCCAGCAGTCGCGCGCGGACACCGGGCAGTGTGGGTCCGACCAGGACCGGATCGTCCGGCGGCAGCGGATCGCTCTGCGTCGTCATCACGGTCGCCTCGGTCGGACCGTAGCCGTTGTACAACCGCACCCGCGGCGCCCAGCGACGCACGAGTTCGGCGGACGGGGTCTCGCCACCGGTCACCACCGCCCGCAGGCTCGGCAGCTCGGCCGGATCGAGCGTGCCGAGTGCGGCGGGAGTGCTGAGCAGATGGGTGATACCGGCCGTCCGGATCAGGTCGGCGAGCTGTCCACCCACCGCTGCCCCGGGCGGGGCGACGACCAGCCGCGCCCCGGCCGCGAACGCGGCGAGCAACTCCAGCAGGTGAGCGTCGAAGGCAGGAGAATGTGCGTGCAGGACAACGGAATCCGTTCCTACCCCGTAATGATCGACAATGTACTCGGCGAGCATGCCCAGCCCCCGGTGACCCACGACCACCCCCTTCGGCGTACCGGTAGTACCCGACGTATGGATCAGGTAAGCGGGATGATCCGGGCGCAATTGCGCCCAGGGGACCTGACTCTTCCCGGCTTCCTCTCCCCGGGCACCCGGCCGCGTCCCCGATGCCGGGCCGGGCTTCCCGGCTCCGGTGCCGCCGTCCGCTCCGGCCACGCCGTTCGGCCCCGGCCCGGACACCGGCCGTTCAGCCCAGTCTGATGCGTGATCAGTTGCGGCATACGGTATTTCACGCGGACGAACGACCGTCTCATAGCGATCTCCCGCCACTGACCGCCCCGCTGCGCCGGAACCGTTCGAGCCCGCTCCGGCAGCACCATCCACCTCCAGCCAACATATCCGCCCGGCGACTTCTCCGTTCCCGGCGCCGGCTGGGCGAACGTCGTCGGCTCCGGGCAGTGCCGGCCGCGCCCCCGCAACAGTGAGCCCCAACCGAATTAGCCCCGCTGTCAGGACCGTCGCGATTCGATCCGGCGGATCGGCGGGATCGATCGGCACGAAGTAGGCACCCGAGGTGGCGACCGCCCAGATCGCGACCACCGATTCGATCGAGCGCGGTATCACCACCGCTACCGGCACCCCCGGGCCCGCACCGCATTCGGCCAATTCCCGGGCCCAGCCGCGGGCCAGATCGTCCAGTTGCCGATACGTCAGAGACCGGGTCGCATCGCTGATCGCGACCGTCTCCCGATGCACCGAACGCATCCCCGCGCGCAGGATCTCCGGTAGCAGCGTCCCGGCTGCCGACGGCATTCCCGCACGGAGGTCCTGCCCGCGCGGACTTTCGGGCGGTCCGGCCGCGGAACCCGCCGCGCCCGCCGTGCCGACGGGCACCTCGAGGTATGCGACGAGGTCGCCGGGTGCGGCGGCGAGGAAGCGGTCGAGGTAGGCCAGGAATCCCCGGTGGTACCAGGCGAGGGTCGCGGCGCTGTACCGGGCGGGGTTGCCGTGGAAGTCGATACTGATGGTGCGCTCGTCGGGCCCCAGCTGGTAGACGTTGACCAGCAGATCCTCCACCGGACCCGACGACAGCAGCTGCGCGTGCCCGGTGAGCGGACCCAGCCGCATCGGTTCCACGAACCCGAGCACATTGATCGCCGGCCCGAACCCGCCGCGTTCCACCCGGCCGTCCCCCCGGTCACGCTGGATATCCTCGTACGGATATCGCTGATGACGCAGCGCCGCAAGGATTTTCGCCCGGACCTCGGTGAGCGCGGCGCCGACGCTCCCCCGCGCGATATCGGTCAGCCGCAACGGCACCACATTCGCCACCGACCCACCGGAGCGGCGCAATACGGCGGTGGTGCGAGCCGGTACCGGCAGCGCCACGACGGGATCGTCGTTCCCGGTGAGCTGGGAGAAATAGCAGGTGAATGCCGCGATCAGCAGTTCCCCGAAGGTGGCGCCGTGCCGGGTGCGGGCCACCGCGATCGAGCCCGCTGTCCCCGGTTCCAGCAGGGCCGAGACGCGATGGGGTCGCGTCCGGGGCGCCGCGTGATGCCCGGCCAGCCCCAGCGGCTCGGCCAGACCGGACAGTGCGGACAACCAGTACTCCCGATCGGCGGCGACCCGTGCCGACCTGCGATAGGCATCTTCCGCGGCGAGCAACCCCGCGGTGTCCAGTCCGCCGGGCCCCTCCGGCTCGGTGCCGGTGACCGCGGCCCGGTAGAGCTCCCCGGTGCGGCGCAGCAGCGCGACGGCACCCACGCCGTCGAGAACCAGATGGTGACTGCGCAGATACAGCAGGTGCCGGTCGGCTGACACCCGGTACAGGATCGCGACGGTGAGCGCGTCGGTCCGCGGATCGAGAGGTGTGAAATGGTCTTCCTCCATACCCCTGAGTGCCTCGGCTACCGGATCCGGACGGCCGGTGAAGTCGCGAACGGCGAACTCGAGGTCCGCGTCCGCGAGCATTTGCTGCCGGGGCGCGCCATCCACCGAAATCACCCGGACACAGGGTGATTCGATCTCCCGGGCGGCCCGGCGGCCGCACGCGCGCATCAATTCGACCTCGAGCGGTCCGCACAGGTCCAGGTACATCGCCACGGTGTTCGGAATATCCGGGTACAACTGCTGGGCCACCCACCAGCGCAACTGGGCGGCCGACAGCGGAAGAAGATCCGGTTCCGTTCCCTGGTATGTCACCTCGACCGCGCCTCCTGCGTCGTCCGGTCGGCTCCGGCACGGTACAGCGCGCAACACCTATATCCACGCATCGTCGGGGCAACTGACCCGGCCACTACGCCTACCTGCGGAAATCACCTTGGCCGAACACTACGCCTGCCGAGCCGCGCAAGACAGGTATCCCGCGTACCGATGGCACGGGCGATATCACCGGCGGACAACAGCCGGATTCCCGGCCCGCCGGCCGGGGCCGCGCCGATACCCTTATACGCACGACGAGTGGATACGAGCACCGCCGATATCGACGAACCCCGCGGCCACACCCGCCTCGTCACCATCGGGTAACACCGGGACCCGGACGCCTCGCCGCCTGCCGAGACACAGCGCATTTCAGGCCGTGGTCCGGTGGAACGTTCAATACGATTCGAGCCGCTCCAGGACGGCGAGCACGAGAACCTGGGTCGCCGCGACCACCTGGTCGCGAGCGCGGCGGCGATCGTCGAGCAGCCACTGGGTGGCGACGGTGGTGATGGCGCCGATGATGCCCTCGGCAATGATCTGCAGCTGCGCCGGCGGTAGCGGGCACACCGAGAACGCCTCATCGGCCAGCGCTCGCACCGAGGTCCCGAAACGTTCTGTCTGCGCGGCGTATGCCGTATCGATCGATGCGCTGACACCGAGGATTTCCAGCAGGGTGATCCGGGCGTGCCTGGGATCGTTGTCGATCGCGCCGAAATATCCGGCCAGTGCCGCGTGCAGTCGCGCGCCCATCGAGTCGGGTGCGGCGATTACCGCGTCGACCATCTCCTGATGGATCTCACCGGCGCACCGCTGATAGCAGGCCAGCAACAGAGCTTCACTGTCGGAGAACGATTCGTAGAAGTAGCGCTTGGACAACCCCGCTTGCGCGCAGATCTGTTCGATCGTAGTGCTGCGGTGCCCGACGGTGCCGAAAAGGTCGATACCCGCGTCGATCAGGCGCTCGCGCCGGGCCGCGACACGTTCGTGCGCCGCGGCTCCTCGATATGCGCGCGATGGGCTCGACATATCTGGATGTTGACACAGCTCATTCCCGTCAGGAAACTGGAACCACGCAGTTCCTGAAACGCCCGGCATGTGCGCGGTCGCCGCGTCGACACCGGAAGGCATACCGATGACGGCCAATACAGCAGAATCGACCGAATCCACCGTGCGGGCCCGCCCCGGTTTCCTGCATTACGCCGCGCTACTGACCCCCAACGCACTGTCGGCCGCCCGCCTGCCCCTGGACCGCGACGTCAGGCCACGCGTCGACCGGATCACCGAGGTCGCCCGTGGGGTTCGGCGCGCGGGTCGCCGGCGGATGCGCGGTCTCGTCGCCGCACCCGGCGGGCGACTGCGCTGGCGATCCGTACCGGAACCCGGACTGCCCGGCCCGGAGGGCGCCCTGGTCCGCCCCATCGCGGTCGCCACCTGCGATTTGGATCGCGCAATGATGCTGGGCCGCACCCCATTTCCGTTACCACTGCATCTCGGGCACGAATGCGTCGCCGAGGTCACCGATATCGGCGACGCGGTGACCTCGATACACGTCGGAGATCGAGTAGTGGTGCCGTTCCAGATCAGCTGCGGCCGATGCCAGGCGTGCCGCGCGGGTTTCACCGGAAGCTGCCGTTCGGTGCCGCCGGCCGCGATGTACGGATTCGGGATCACCGGCGGGCTCTGGGGCGGAGCACTGGCAGATCTCCTCGCCGTCCCGTACGCCGACGCCATGCTGGTTCCCCTGCCCGGCGGTGTCGAGCCGGCGGCCGCGGCCGGGGTCGGCGACAACATCTGCGATGCCTACCGTCAGGTCGCGCCACATCTACCGGGTCTGCTCGCCACCGACCCCGATGCCGAAGTCCTCATCGTCGGCCGGATCGACAGCCACAACCCGCTCACCTCCAGCACGCCGCTCTACGCGGCCCAGATCGCCCGTGCCCTCGGCGCCCGGAATATCAGCGTTGTCGACGGCCGCGCCGCGGTGCGTGCACGTGCCGAATCGCTCGGTGTCCGAGCCCTGGATCCGCGCCGGCACCGGTCCTGGCCCACGGCCCCGCTGACGGTCGACAGCACGGGCACACCCCGGGGCCTTCGGCGAGTACTGGCGCATACGGCGCCCGACGGGATCTGCACCTGTGTGTGGTCGCTGCATCGCCGGGCGAGTATCCCCTTGGCGGCGGGCTACGTCCGCAACGTCACCCTGCACGTCGGGCGCAGCCATGTCCGCGCCGTGATGCCCGATGTACTCGACCTCATGGCCACCGGCCGGCTCCGGCCGGAACTGGTGACAACGCTGGTCGCCGGATTCGACGATGCGCCGGAGGCACTGCGGGAGCACTGCCACGGTGACGCGATCAAAACCATCCTGACAGCCTGAGTGCCGTTATCCGGCCGGAGAGTACGGCGATCCGGTCAGGCGCGCGAACCGGCGCCCGGCCGTTGCGCGCTGTACCCGCCGGATCCCGCCGACCTCCGCGCGAACCGGCCGGACTGTTCCCGGACGGCGGCGCGGTAGCGGTCCGCGATCAACCGGACCACGGCGGGGTGCACGCCGATCGGATCGGCGACCCCGGTCGCGCCGACCCGCTGGAGGCGTTCGTGGAACAGACCGTGCGCCAAGAGGTACGACGCGATGAACACCCGTTCCTGCCCCTCCGCGCGCAGTCGCGCCACCACCTCGGGGACCCGCGGCGCGCCTGTGGCGACATACGCCGTACGTACGGGTGTCGCGAGTTGCGCGGTCAGCATGGCGGCGGCCCGGCGTACATCGGCGCGGGCGCGCGGGTCCGAGGAGCCGGCCGCCGCGAAGACCACGGCATCGCCCGGATTCCAGCCGGCCGCGCGCAACCGCACGGCCATGATCCGGGCCAGCGCCGGGTCGGGGCCCATCGCGGGCGTAACCGTCACCGCGGGATGAGCGCTGTCGCCCACTTCCCTCGGTACGTCCTGATAGACGTGGTACCCCGAAGCCAGGAATGCCGGAACAACCACGGCCGGAACAGGATTCGCCGAGTTCTCGGACCTCGCGGTGAGGTCGCGCAGCACTTCCGACGGCGCGGGACCGAGAACGTCGACGAACGCCGTGCGAACCACCGCGCCCACAGCGGGCGCACCGGTGGTGGCCGGTTCCGAAGGTGGTTCGGCGATACAACCGCACCCCGGGAACCCGTGCGCGCCGGGAAGGATCGCCGCCCGCCGATCCCGGTTACTCGCCCCACCGGCAGAGCCGTGTGCGCAACCCGTCCCGGATCCGTCCGGCCGACGACCCAATTCACGACCCACCGCCTCGGCCAGCGCGGCGATCATCTCGACCCCCTTACCGCTGCGGGTTCCGTGCGCCACCAGGACCAGCGCGGGAACCTCCGGCCGACCCGGCCCAGGCGCCTCCTGCCGACCTGATCCGGGCGCCTCCGGCGCGGTCACCCGGGCACCACCGTCCGCACATAGCGGGTGTTACGGGCCGGAACTGCGGCCGGCGGCACGGTGGGTTCGGCATTGTTGTCGGTACATTCGGCGGGATCCATCGCCAGCCGGTAGCCCCGTTTGACCACCGTCTGGATCGCCTTCGGCGCTCCCAGCCCCGCCCGCAAACGGGCGATCGCGGTCTCCACCGCGTGCGTATCGTCGCCACCACCGGGCAGGGCGGCCAGCAGATCCTCCCGGGAGACGACACGACCGGGATGCCGGGCCAGCGAACGCATCAGCGCCATCGGTGCGGGTGCCAGCTGTTTCACCGTGCCGTCCACCACCACGCACGCACCGCGCACGCTGATGGTGTGACCCGCGGCGTTGATCCGGCCGGCGCGGCGCGGCAGCTCCTCGGCCACATGGCGGGCAAGAGCACCCAGCCGCGCCCGGCCGGGCATGGTGACCGGCACGCCGAGTTCCTCCAGTGGCGCCGCGGTGATAGGGCCGACGCAGGCCGCCGGGACCCGGCTGCGCAGGGCGTGCAGCAGCCCCTCCAACACACCGGTTTCCTTGGCGCGCATCAGCATCGACGCCACCGCCGGAGCACTCGTGAAGGTCACACAGTCGATCGCGGAGGTGACAATGGCCTCGATCATATTGTCCATCGGGCCGCGATCGGCCGGCGGTTCCCACCGGTACACCGGCACCGGCACCACATCCGCGCCCGCGCAGCGCAGCACCTCACAGAAGTCCGGGATCGGTTCCCATTCGGTGGTCGCGCCGTGCAACTGGACCGCGATCCGCACCCCTTCGACCCCTTCGGCGAGCAGATGGTCCAGGACCTCCGCCGAGGATTCGGAGGCCGGCGACCACTCCTCACGGAGTTCCGCGGCCCGGATGGCTCCCTTGGCCTTGGGACCGCGGGCGAGCATGCGGGTACCGCCCAGGGTGGAGCGCAGTTGCTCGGCCAGCCCCCAGCCCTCGGCGGCCTCCATCCAGCCCCGGAATCCGATACCGGTGGTCGCCACGGCGATCCGCGGCGGGGCGGCGACAAGCTCCTCAGTCACCCGTTGGAGTTCGGTGTCGTCGGCCAGCGGGATGATCCGGATGGCCGGCGCGGACACGATCGCCGCACCTCGGCGGGTGAGCAGGGTCGCGAATTCCTCGGCGCGCCGGGCTGCGGTGATGCCGATGGTGAATCCGGCCAGCGGGGCGCTCGTATCCGGGACCGTCATACCGGAATGCCGCTCGTGGCCACGATGGCGGGTTCATCGGAGATCGAGACGAGTCCGTCGTCCACGCGTACGGAATATACCGGCAGCGACGTGGTGTCGTTGTCCAGGCACCGCCCGTCGAGCAACGAGAACGCCTGCTTCAGCAACGGCGACGCGACCACCGGCTCACCGCCGCGGTCGCCGACGATCCCGCGCGACATCACCGCCGCGCGGCCGAAGGGGTCGATATTGCCGACCGCGAACAGCGTGCCCTCGGGCAGCAGGAACAGCGCGGCCTGCTCACCATTGGGCAAAAGCACCGCGACTCCGCGTCCGGGGATCAGATAGTCGAGTCGGCAGGCCTGCGTCCACCGGGTGGTGGCCGGGGCAACTCCGGGTGTATCGACAATTGTCATGATGCCTCCTTCGAAGGCGGTACATATGGCCGTCGGAGGCCGCGGCGCCGGTGGAGGTATCGCTTCATCGCTGGTCTCCTCCACATGCCTTACCCATTGGTACCGACGTCCTGTTTCCTGGCGGTTAAGCCGTCATTTCCCACTCGTAGCGATAGCGCCGCCACGACTCCGCGCCTACGCTCCTTTGCTGCCCACGGGCATGCCCGGCAGGCCGAGCAGCACCGGAACCTTGCGTTCGCCGCTGTCGTCGAACGAGATGGTCGGATCAGCTTCGGCAGGGGCGTTGACGAAGGAGACGAAGCGCGACAGCTTCTGCTCGTCGTCGAGCACCGCGGCCCATTCGTCGCGGTAGCCGGCCACATGCGCTTGCACGGCCGCTTCCAGGTCGGCTGCGATCCCGAGACTGTCCTCGCAGACCACCTCGCGGACATAGTCGATACCGAGGTCCTCCTGCCACGGTGCGGTGCGCTGCAGCCGATCCGCGGTGCGGACGTAGAACATCAGATAGCGGTCGATATAGGAGATCAGTGTCTCGTCGTCGAGATCGCCCGCCAGCAGCACCGCGTGTTTCGGGGTCAGGCCGCCGTTGCCGCCGACGTAGAGGTTCCAGCCGTTCTCGGTGGCGATCACACCCACGTCCTTGCCGCGGGCCTCGGCGCATTCGCGGGCGCAGCCCGAAACGGCCAGCTTCAGCTTGTGCGGCGACCGCAGACCACGGTAGCGCTTCTCCAGCAGCACGGCCATCCCCACCGAATCCTGCTGACCGTAGCGGCACCAGGTGGAGCCGACGCAGCTCTTCACGGTGCGCAGCGCCTTCCCGTAGGCATGCCCGGATTCCATTCCGGCGTCCACCAGGCGCTTCCAGATGAGCGGCAGCTGTTCGACCCGGGCGCCGAACAGATCGATACGCTGACCGCCGGTGATCTTGGTGTAGAGACCGAACTCCTTGGCGACCTCACCGATCACGATCAACTGCTCGGGCGTCACCTCACCACCCGGCATCCGCGGCACCACCGAATAGGTGCCGTTCTTCTGCATATTGGCCAGGAAGTGGTCGTTGGTGTCCTGCAGCGCGGCCTGTTCGCCTTCCAGAATGTGATCGCTGGAGGTGGAGGCCAGGACGGAGGCGACAGTCGGCTTACAGATATCGCACCCCGAACCCTTCCCGTGCCGGGCGATCAGCTCGGAGAAGGTGCGGATACCGGTGGCCTGCACGATCTGGAACAGTTCGGCGCGCGACTGCTCGAAATGCTCACACAGCGCCTTGGACATCTCGACGCCGGACTGTTCGAGCACCTTCTTGATCATCGGCACACAGCCGCCGCAGGAGGTACCGGCCTTGGTGCACGCCTTGATAGCCGGGATATCGCAGGCGCCCTCGCCGATGGCACCGCATATCGCGCCCTTGCTCACATCGTTGCAGGAGCAGATCTGCGCTTCGTCGGGCAGTGCGTCCGCACCCAGTTCCGCGCCGGCCGGGGAGATCAGCGCCGCGGGTTCGGCCGGCAGCGGCCGGCCGACCAGCGGACGCAGCGCGGCGTACTGGGTGGCGTCGCCCACCAGGATCCCGCCGAGCAGAGTCTGGGCGTCGTCGGAGATAACCAGTTTCGCGTAGGTGCCCCGGGCAGCGTCGTGCAGCACCACCGACAGCGCGCCCTCGGTCTTACCGTGGGCGTCGCCGAAGCTGGCGACATCCACACCGAGCAGCTTCAGCTTGGTGGACATATCGGCGCCCGGGAACTCCCCGGCGCCGCCCAGCAGCCGGTCGGCCACGATCTCGGCGGTGGTGTAGCCGGGGGCGACCAAGCCGTAGCAGACGCCCTCGATCGCGGCGCATTCGCCGATCGCGTAGATATTCGGATCGGAGGTGGCCAGGCCCAGATCGGTGATGATGCCGCCGCGCGGACCCACCTCGAGGCCCGCGTCGCGCGCGATCTGGTCCCGCGGGCGGATACCCGCGGAGAACACCACCAGGGCGGCGTCGATCACCTGATCGTCGGACAGCGTGATCCGCAGCCGCTCGGCCGGTCGGGCTTCCTCGGCGCGCTCGATACCGGCGGTGCCCACCCCGGTGTGCACCCGCAGCCCCAGATCGGTGACCAGGCTCTCCAGGATCGCGCCGCCGCCCTCGTCGACCTGCGCCGGCATCAGGCGGTCGTTGTACTCCACCACGTGCGGAGTCAGCCCGAGCAACCGCAGCGCGTTGGCCGCCTCCAGGCCGAGCAGACCGCCGCCGACGACCACACCGTGTGCGCCCGGACCGGCCGCCTCGGCGGTGGCCTTGATGCCGTCGAGGTCTTCCAGAGTGCGGTAGACGAAGCATTCCGGGTGTTCGTGCCCCGGCACGGGCGGCACGAACGGATAGGAACCAGTGGCCAGGACGAGCGCGTCGTAATCGAGCACCTCACCGCCCGTGGTGGTGACCTTCTGCGCGTCCTTGTCGATCGTCTCGGCACGCTGCCCCAGGCGCAGATCCACCAGCTCGTCGCCGGTGTACTCGTTACCCGGTAGCGCCAGCGACGCCGGATCCCAGGCGCCCACATAGGAGGACAGGCCGACCCGGTCGTAGGCGGCCAGCTTCTCCTCGCCGAGCACGACGACCTGCCAGCTACCCGCCTCGTCCCGGGAGCGGAGCGCCTCGACGAACCGGTGCCCGACCATGCCGTGGCCGGCGACGACGACTGTTTTGCGCTGTGCGTTCATGGTGTCCTCCGTGGAGATCCGGTATCAGACCGACGACCGGGCGGACCGGGATTCGGTGGGCTTGGCTGTAGTGCGGGTGCCGGATTCGGCCCGTCGGACCAGGGCCTCGGCCGCGGCGACGATTTCGCGGTCGGCCACCGGGCGGCCGGGACGGCGCAGGAACACCGTCCAGGTGACGAGGGCGCAGGCGATGTAGAACGCCATGAACACCCAGAAAGCGGTGGTCGCGGACTGTGTCGAGGCGTACGACGACCGCAGCACCAGGTTGATGCCCACACCGCCCAGCGCGCCGATGGCGCCGACGAATCCGATGAGCGCACCGGAGGTGTTCTGGGCCCAGGCCGCACGGTCCGCGGGACTGGCGTCGAGACTGCGGGATTTGGCGTCGAAAACCGACGGGATGATCTTGGTGACCGACCCGTTGCCGACACCGGACAGGATGAACAGCGCCACGAACCCGGCCACCAATACCGCCAGCACCGGGCCGGAGAACCCGGTATCGGAACCGTCGGCGACCGTCGACGCGACGGCCACCACAACGGCCGCGACCATCATGGCCGCGAAGGTGAACAGGGTGACCTTGCTGCCGCCGATCCGATCGGCGAGCTTGCCGCCGTACGGGCGGGCCAGCGATCCGAGCAGCGGCCCGATGAACGCGATCTGCGCGGCATGCAGCGTCGCCGCCGCGGCGGTGGCCCCGCCGGCCACGAAACTGATCTGCAGGATCTGGCCGAAGGCGAAGCTGTAACCGATGAACGAACCGAACGTTCCGATATAGAGAAACGAAACCGCCCAGGACTGCGGCACTTTCAGCGCGGTGAGCATAAAGGACAGATCGGCCTTCTGATTCGGCAGATTGTCCATGAACAGCGCCGCCCCGAGTCCGGCCAGGACGACCAGCACCAGGTAGGCCGCACAGATAACCGAGGCGTATTCGTTGCCGAGTGCGGCGATGATCAGCAGACCGAACAGCTGGATGACGGGCACGCCGATATTGCCGCCACCCGCGTTCATTCCCAGGGCCCAGCCCTTGAGCCGCTGCGGGTAGAAAGCGTTGATATTGGTCATCGACGAGGCGAAATTGCCGCCGCCCAGACCGGCGAACGCCGCCACGATCAGGAAGGTCGTATAGGACGTACCGGGCTGGTTCACGAAGTAGAGCGTGAGCAGCGTCGGGATCAGCAGCGCGGCGGCGCTGAACACCGTCCAGTTGCGACCACCGAACCGGGCTGTCGCGACCGTGTACGGGATACGCAGGATCGCGCCGACCAGGGTCGGTACCGCGACGAGGAAGAATTTGCCGGCCGCGTCGATACCGTAGGTCTCCGCCGGCATGAACAGCACCATCACCGACCAGATGGACCAGATCGAGAATCCGATATGTTCGGCGACAACCGACCAGATCAGGTTGCGCGTGGCGATCTTCTTACCGCCGGCCTCCCAGGCCGCGGTGTCCTCTGCGTCCCAGTGCTCCAGTTTCGGCCGCCGGAAGAACGCCGATACGGCGCCGCGGCGGCTTTCTGTCTGTGTGCTCAAGGGGCCTCCCAACGTGGTTCGACCCCACGTTAGGAAACAGGTATTGCCGCAATGCTGCCCAAAATGACCACCGAATCAACGGTTTCTCACGCGGTCCGAATCGCACAGGTGAGAAACCGGCACTTGTTAACTCGGTGTCACAGAAGCGTTTCCGAGCGTCAAGAAATGCCCATTTTCGCCGATCGGCGCGGTGAGGGGCTGCGGAAATGATGACCGGCGTCACTCCCACGCGCAACTCGGGGAGAGAATCCGCGCCGGCACCGGGCCCCGGCCGCAACGATTCAGGACACGGCGGGGCTGTCCTCCAGCAGTCGCGGTTTACACGCCTGCCATGCCCCGATCAGCAACACCACCACCGAGACACCGAGCAGTGCGAACGGTGCCGTCCAACCACCGGTCACGGTGTGCAGCATCCCGAACACCAGGGGTCCGATACAGGCCAGCGCGTAACCGACGCCCTGCGTGAACCCCGACAGCGCGGCCGAACCGGCGGCGGTCCGGGTCCGCAGATTGATCAGGGTGAGCGCCATCGGGAAGGTGCTGGGGCCCAGGCCGAGGATGACCACCCACAGCACCGGCGCGCTCATCGGCGCGACCAGCAGGCCGGCGAAGGCCACGAGGAAGCACACCGCGCAACCCACGGCCACCGGGAAAGGATTGGCCAGGCGGGCCGCGACGGTCGGCGCCGTCAGCGCCGCGATCAGGCCCATGAGCGCGAACAGCGCGACCATCGAACCGCCGAAGGCGGCGTCCGCACCCGCGTCGGACAGGATCGTCGGCAGCCAGGTGAACACGGAGTAGGTGGTCAACGAGGTCATACCGAACATGGCCGACATTCCCCAGGCCAGCGGCGAGCGCCACAGCTTGGGCGCCGGTCCGGACGCCGCGGGTAGTCCGGTCGTATCCGCCTTATCGTGTCCACGCCGGCCGCGTATGACGCCGATCCACGGTACGGCGGCGGCGAAACCGAGCAGCGCCCACACTCCCAGCGAGACCCGCCATCCGTGCGCCTCGGCGAGCGGAACGGCCACCAGGGCGGGCAGGACGGTGCCGATCTGCACCATGGTGATGTAGAGCGCGCTCACTGTGGCGACCCGATCGGGGAAGTACCGCTTGACCAGCGGCGGGACCACGATATTGCCGATACCCATCCCGCCGAGGGCGAGCGCGGAGAACAGCAGTAGTTCGGTGGTTCCCGAGACCAGCACGCGAGCGAGCATGCCCAGGCCCGCCGCGGTCATCGCGGCCAGCACGGTCCACTCCAGGCCGAGCCGTCGCACCAGCAGGGGCGTCAGCAGGCCGGTCACCGAGAACATCAGGGTCGGGATCATGCCGAACACACCGACGACCGCCGTGGAGTAACCGATATGTTCGCCGATTTCCTCGGCCAGCGGAGTGAAGGCGGTGACGGCGACCCGGAGGACGAGCGCGGACATGATGATGGCTGCCAGTACCAGGAGGCGACCCTCGATAAGGGTGCGACGCCGGCCCGTGGTGAACGGGTCGGCCGGACGGGTGGCCTCGGGCAGCGCTGCAGTCACCGAGAAATCATAGGATGACCCTATGAGTGGGACAAGGGAGTTGTGACGGGCGGTACTCTGTCGACGTGCAAAGCGTACGCCGCACCAGCCTCATCGCCCAGGTCACCGAGCAACTGAAAGACGATATCCGCTCGGGACGCTGGCCGATCGGCACGCGGATCCCCACCGAACCCGAACTCGCCGAACTGACCGGTACCGGCCGCAATACGCTACGCGAGGCCGTCCAGGCCCTGGTACACGCCGGCATGCTGGAACGGCGCCAGGGTTCGGGTACCTATGTCATCGCCACTTCCGAGGTCGGCAGCACCCTTGCCAAGTACTTCGGCGAGGCCGCCGAACGCGATGTCCTGGAATTACGCCACGGCCTGGAAGCCACCGCGGCCGCGCTGGCGGCCCACCGCCGCGACGAATCCGATATCGCCGCGATGAAGCAGCTGCTCGAGGAACGCAACCGGCTGTGGCATATCGATCGCGCGGCCGCTATCGAAGCCGATGTGCAACTGCACCGCGCGATCGTGGTCGCCAGCCATAACGCGGTCTATCTGGAGTTCTACGATTCCGTTCTCGGCACTATCGAATCCTCGATCCGATCGCGTACCGCCCGGATCGAGGACTGGTACAGCGCCGAGCACAGCGAACTGGTGCAGGCCATCACCGACGGTGACGCCGAACGCGCGGCCAAGACCACCCGCTGTTTCCTCGACGCCCTGCTGGCCGACTATCCCGACCGCTGAAGTTCCAGCGACGTTACGTAGCAATCACCCGGATATTCCGCGCCCGTGAGCGGGATTTGCGCCGATCGTCATTGCGCGCTATTCGGTTGAAACACCCGGCTTCTAGCGTTTTCTCACGTCACAACACCGCACTCGACCGCCCGGCCGCCCAGGCCGGGCACCCCGGTTCCGGCGGGATGTCGAGCCATGACGAGAGGGGCGCCGATGACCGCGATTGTCGACACCGGCCATCAATCACCCGATACAGCAACATCTTTCACCCACCAGCGGCGCGGGCGCTGGATCGAGCGGTGGGAACCCGACAACGAGCGGTTCTGGGAATCCGGCGCCGACCGTACCGCCCGCAAGAACCTGACCTTCTCGGTATTCGCGGAGAACCTGGGATTCAGTATCTGGGTCATCTGGGCCAGCGTCGTCACGAGTATGGGTGCCGCCGGGTTCTCCTTCCTGGACGGTCTGGGCAGCGGTAACCCGGTGGCGGTGAGCAATGCCCTGCTGCTGACTTCCATTCCGACACTTGTCGGTTCGACTCTGCGGATCCCCTACACCTTCGCCATCCCACGCTTCGGCGGGCGCGCCTTCACCGCGTTCAGTGCGGGCATGCTGCTGATCCCCACCCTCGGGCTGGTGTTCTTCATCAACCAGCCCGCGACCCCGATGTGGGTTTTCGTACTGCTGGCCGCACTGTCCGGGTTCGGCGGCGGCAACTTCTCCTCGTCGATGGCCAATATCTCGTTCTTCTTCCCGGACGGCAAGAAGGGCGCGGCGCTCGGCATCAACGCCGCCGGCGGCAACCTCGGCGTGGCCCAGACCCAGCTGCTGCTGCCGCTGCTGATCACCCTGGGCACCCATCTGACCGCGAAGGACGCGGCCGGATACCGGTTCGGCATCACGCTGTCGGTACTGATCTGGGTGCCGTTCATCCTGGCGGCCATGTTCGCCGCACTGCGCTATATGGACAGTCTGGCCACCGCGAAATCCGACGGCCGCTCCTACAAACTCGCCCTGACCAACCGGCACACCTGGGTGATGGCCTTCCTGTACATCGGCACGTTCGGGTCGTTCATCGGCTTCTCGTTCGCGTTCCCGACCCTCATCAAGGCCAATTTCCCCGACCTGGCGAATATCGGCTGGATCAGCACCATCGGTAACCTCGCGTTCCTCGGCGCGTTCGTCGGATCGTTCTCCCGGCCCTTCGGTGGCTGGCTCTCGGACAAACTGGGCGGCGGCGCGAAGATCACCATCGCGGTGTTCGCCGGTATGGCGGTCTCCGTGGCCCTGATCATGGCCGCACTGGAGATGCAGAGTTTCCCGCTGTACCTGCTGGCCTTCCTGGTCCTGTTCGTGCTCACCGGTATCGGGAACGGCTCCACGTATCGGATGATCCCGTCCATCTTCAGTGCCGAGGCCAAGAAGTACGCGGCCGAGCACGGAATGGATCACGCCGAATCGGCCGCGTCGGCGAAACGGCAGGCCGGTGCGGCGATCGGGGTCATCGGAGCGGTCGGGGCGTTCGGTGGATTCGTCCTGCAGCAGGCACTGCGCCTGTCCAACACCAACTTCGGCAGCATGGAACCGGCCTTCTGGGCCTATGCCGGGGCGTTCCTGGTGATGGCCGGAGTCACCTGGTGGTTCTACCGCCGCACGTCCTTCGCCGCGGCCCGGGTTCCCTCCCTGGCCTACGCCAACGTGTGACACGGCGCAGCCGCACGCGCGAGCCGGCCGGTCGGATACCGGCCGGCTCTCGCGATATCCCCGGTCACACCATGAATCGCACCATATCGGCGGTACGCACCAACCCCGGTAGCGCCTCCGGGGTCGACCGGGGATGCAGCACATGCACCGCCAGCCGGAAGATCACCGCGCGCAACAGCATCTGCGGCCATTCGGGCAGATCGGCCCACCGTTCCAGCAGACCTTCGTCGGCACCGCCCCACGACAGCGCATCCACCACGATCACCCCCGCTGCCCACGCCGGCGGCCGCCAGTACGGGGTGATATCGGTGAGCGCCGGAGTCTGCGCGCCCGCGAACAACACGGTGCCGAAGAGATCCCCGTGCACGAGTTGCGCCGGCGTATGGACCGTTCTGCGCAGCGTGGCGAGCTGTCCGATCAGTTCGAGACTGTGCCGGCCGTCCGGGGAGTTCTCCATCACCGCGCCCGCCGCCCGCAGCGTCCGCAGCGGCACCGCCTCCCACGCCGCCCGGTCCGCGGCCACGAAAACGTCCACGTCCAGCCACGGTGTCACCGGCGGCTGGGACAGGAACCGGGGCCGGTCCAGGGTCGCGGTCGCCTTGTGCAGCCGCAGCGATACCGAGACCACCTCGTCGTGCCGGGGCTCCGGCGACCCGGTCATATAGGTATCGCAGCGCCAGCCCGACACCACATACCGTCCGTCGGTGGCCCGCACCGGCCGGGCCAGGCGCAAACCGTCCACTCGCAGGCTTTCCCGGGTCTTCGCCGACCACGCCGCCCGGGCGTGATCGGCGACGGGACTGAGCACCACATCACCGAGGCGCCAGCCGCCCTCCCAATCACCGAGGGCGACCGGGCTCATTTCGCGCAGACCGAATGTGGCCCGCACATGCTCGGGGGGTTCGACTGTGGTGGTCACGGCCGTACCGTACTCCCGGGGCCGAGCCGCTACAGTGCGCCACACCGTGCCGTAGCCGGGCCGCGACACGCCGACCCGGCACGTCCGAACGGGGAGGCTCCACCGCCTCCCCGTTCCCCGGCTCAGTACACCGGCAGGGAGGGATCCACCTGATGGGCCCAAGCGATAACGCCACCTTGCAGGTGGGTCGCGTCGGCGAATCCGGCGCGTTTGAGCGCGGCCAGCGCTTCGGCCGAACGCACCCCGGTCTTGCAGTGCAGCACGATCTTGCGGTTCTGCGGCAGTTCGGACAGCGCCTCACCGGAGAGGATCCGATCCTTGGGGATCAGCGTGGCGCCCTCGATATGCACGATGTCCCACTCCACGGGTTCGCGCACATCGATCAGTTCCACATCGCCGGCGTCGAGCATGTCCTTGAGTTCCCGGGCGGTGATCGTCGACCCGGCCGCCGCGGCCTGGCCCTCTTCCGACACCACACCGCAGAATGCCTCGTAATCGATCAACTCGGTGATCGGCTGGCGGGCCGGATCGCGGCGCAGTTTGATCGTCCGGTAGCTCATATCGAGTGCGTCGTACACCATGAGCCGCCCCAGCAGCGGGTCACCCATACCGGTGATCAGTTTGATCGCCTCGGTGACCATGACCGAGCCGATGGAAGCGCACAGCACCCCGAGCACACCGCCCTCGGCGCACGACGGCACCATCCCCGGCGGCGGGGCCTCCGGGTACAGATCGCGATAGTTGATCCCGCGATCGTCCGGGGCGTCCTCCCAGAACACCGAGACCTGCCCTTCGAACCGGTAGATCGAGCCCCATACGTACGGCTTACCGGCCAGCACGGCGGCATCGTTCACGAGGTAGCGGGTGGCGAAGTTGTCCGTGCCGTCGACGATCAGGTCGTATTCGCGGAACAACTCCACCGCGTTCTCCGGTTCCAGCCGGATCTTGTGCAGGCGCACGTCGATCCCGGAATTGATCTCCAGAATCGAATCGCGGGCACTATCGGCCTTGGGCCGGCCGATATCGGATTCACCGTGGATGACCTGCCGCTGCAGATTCGAGGCATCGACTTCGTCGAATTCGACGATGCCCAGCGTCCCCACCCCGGCGGCAGCGAGATACAGCAGGGCAGGCGAACCGAGGCCGCCCGCACCGATCACGAGCACCTTCGCGTTCTTCAGCCGTTTCTGCCCGTCCATCCCGAGATCGGGAATGATCAGGTGGCGACTGTACCGGGCGACCTCGTCCTTGGTCAGCTCCGCCGCGGGCTCCACAAGCGGGGGCAGGGACTTCGGTGATGACACGTCTGCGAACTCCTCGTATCGATAGCCGGGTGGCGGTGTGTGCGCTGGTGCGGCTGTATGGGCGGTGGCCCGTAGCCGATGCGGCGGCCGGTCGCATCGACGTCGGTTCCGGGTACAACGCGGCCGCGCCGAGCATTCTTCCCGCGGCTCGCGGGCGCCCCGCGCCCGGGCTCAGCCGCCGCCCCGCGCCCGGGCTCAGCCGCCGCCCCGCGCCCGGGTTCGGCCGCCGTTCTGTCCCGGGTTCAGCCGCGCGGATACGGCCAGGGGTTGAAGCGGCAGGTCTTACCGTCCATCGGCACCACTCCGAACGGGTCGAGGGAGGCGATCTCGTTGTTCGCCGTACCGAAGGTCTGCTGCATCATCACCGGCGCCAGCCCTCCTTCGCTCTCACACGGCTGATGCGCGTGATAGCCGATGGCGTGACCCACCTCGTGATTGATCTGGTACTGACGGTAGGAACCGATATCGCCGTCGAACGCCGGCGCCCCGCGCACCCAGCGCGCCTCCGACAGCACCACCCGGGTCTGATCGGAGTTGTAGCAGGAGGAATCGATCGGGATATCGAAACCGCAGGCCGTGCGGGTGGTATCCCGCGCGGTGAGCGAGATACGGAAATCCGGGACCCCGCGGTCGATGCGCTGGAACGCGAACTTGCGGTCGTGCACCCAGCTCTTCGGGTTACCGAGGGTGGATTCGACCAGCTGGGCCACGGAATCGTCACCACCGAACGCCCGGGTGTCGATACCGTTCTCGATTTCGACCGTATAGGTGAAGGTGTACTGCTCACCCGCACCGACCCGCGCCGAGCTGCCGGGGACGATCCGCCAGTCACCTTTACCGGCTTCGGTGAATTTCCCGCCCTCGGGCAAGGCACCGATGGGCAGATCCTCGGGGAAATGCCCGTCACCCGGCGGAGCGCCGATAACTCCGGCGCTCGCCGGCGGCGTCCCCAGCGCGCCCAGTGCCGGATCCGCGGGATCGGCATGCGTCCCCGGCCCGGCACGGACGGCGTCGACCACTACGAAGGCGGTGAGCGCCAGCAATAACGGAAGCGCGTACGCGCGCCAGCCGTAGCGTGCGGCGAAACGCCGCAGACGCGTCCATCCGCCGTTGCCCGAGCCGGCGCCGGCGCCACGTGACGGTGACGCGGTGGGATCCCACTGCGCGCGCAGCGGCTGCCGGGACTCGTCCACCCGCGCGACCGCGGACCCGGCCTCGGCCTCGGTGGGCTCGGCGACCGCGAGGTCTGGATCGTGGGGGCGGTGCGCGTCGCGCCCGCCGCCGGAGGATCGGTCCGGTCGGTCGGTCACGGGGTCCACACTCTCACAGGCCCTCTGTACCGGGGTCAACGGCGGTGGTCGAGGTAGCCGCGGGGGCTTTGGTCCGGACCGATCGGCGGGGTGTTCGCAGCACACCGCGCCGATCCCGGCCGGTACCGGGTTCCGCGACCCGGGTCGGCAACAGCACTGTGAGCGAGTATGGTGCTCGAAAGACCCGGTACACACCCCTTTGCCGGGGAATCGACTGGGAGATCCGAATATGACCGACCTCGTGGACCGGATGACGTCGCGCTCCTCGTCCGGCACCGCCCCCAAACGTGGCACCCGGCTTCCACGTGACGAAAGACGTCAGCAGCTGCTGATCGCCGCCAGCGAAGTTTTCGTGCTCCGCGGCTACCACGCCGCCGGAATGGACGAGATCTCCCAATGCGCCGGCGTCAGCAAACCGGTGCTCTACCAGCACTTCACCAGCAAACTCGAACTGTATCTGGCTGTCCTGCAGAACTATGTCGACATGCTGGTCTCGAGTGTGCGCCAAGCGCTGCGCTCCACCACCGACAACAAACAGCGGGTCCGCGCGGCCGTCGCCGCCTACTACGATTTCGTGGACAACGAGATGCAGGGTTTCCGCCTCGTTTTCGAATCCGATCTCACCAACGAACCCCAGGTGCAGCGCCGCGTCGAACAAGCCACCGAAGCCTGCGTAGACGCCGTGTACGACCTGGTCGCCCACGATTCCGGGCTGGACCCCTACCGGGCCCGGATCCTCGCCGTGGGCCTGGTGGGCGCCAGCCAGTTCACCGCCCGGTACTGGCTCGAGGCCGACCGCCCCATCCCCAAGGACGAAGCCGTCGACACCACGGTCGCGCTGGCCTGGGGCGGCCTCAAGCACGTCCCACTTCATCCGATGCCGTAACGCACGAAGCCCCCGCCGATCGGCGGGGGCTTCGAAGTTTCCGGACCCCGGCCTCAGACCGCGGCGAATCCGACCTTGCCACCGGTGACGGCCCCGATCTCCACATAGGCGACCTTCGTGGCCTGGATCAGGTACTTCCGCCCCTTCTCGTCGGCGAGAGCGAGGACCCCGCTCGTGGCACCCAGCGCCTCGGACACCAGAGCCTCGACCTCGTCCGGGGTCTGCGAGCTGGCGATCACGAGTTCACGCGGGCTATCCGAAATACCGATCTTGACCTCCACGGCCAACCTCCGAACCTAGAGTCCTGTGCTGTCCCCGCAAGGTTAGTTGAGCCCCCGATCAGGCCGGTACACCCCCGGCTGCGCCCTCAGTGAACAAGCCACCTCCACCAACCCGGCGCGTCCGCTAAAGCCCCAGCACCGCCATCCGCTCGGCATGCGCCGCCTGCATCCGGTCGAAAAGCGTCGCGATCCCGTTCAGATCCCCCGTCGCCGCGAGAACCAGTTCCGTCAATTCATCACGCTGCGCCATCACATACTGAGCCTGCGTGATCGCCTCACCCAGCAGACGCCGGCCCCAGAGAGTCAGACGGTCACGTTCCGAGCGGCTCGCCGCCACCGCCCCCCGGACCTCCTCGATCACGAACTCCGAATGCCCCGTCTGCGCCAGCACATCCCGCACCACGGCCGCGACCTCCGGACTCAGCGCCCCCGCGATCTCACGGTAGAAATCCGCCGCGATCCCATCGCCGACGTGGAACTTCACCATCGATTCCAGCCAGGTCGACGGGTCCGTGGAGCGATGGTAGTCATCCAGCGCCCGAGTGAACGGGGCCATCGCCGTGTACACATCCGCACCGCGTTCGGTGAGCGCCGATTCGAGTCGTTCGAAGTGCGCGAGTTCCGCGGCCGCCATCCGGGCCACCGCGACCTTTCCGCGCAGCGTCGGCGATAACGCCGCCTCCTCGCTGAGCCGGTAGAACGCGGATATCTCGCCGTAGGCCAGTACCGCGAACAGATCGGTGACACCCGCATGCTCGGCGGGAATCGCGGACGTGGCCGGCTCGTTCGGCGTAACACCCGGCGCGGCGGGTGACTGTGCTCCCATGGAACTCCAGCGTAGTACCTGCCGAATACCGGCGACCGGGGTCACGCCGGTGTGGTGAGGAACTTGTCGAGGTAGGCCCAGGTGGTATCGCGGGCGGTGGCGCCGGTCA
Organism: Nocardia sp. NPDC019395; assembly: GCF_040632335.1. Classification (NCBI taxonomy): domain Bacteria; kingdom Bacillati; phylum Actinomycetota; class Actinomycetes; order Mycobacteriales; family Nocardiaceae; genus Nocardia; species Nocardia sp. NPDC019395. The sequence continues at coordinate 74,174 of NZ_JBEYBT010000013.1, read as the reverse complement.
GGATCGCCAGATGACCGCCGGGCGCGGTCTCGTAACGCACCGATCGGGCACCGGTGAGAGTGTGCAGGCCACGTTCGACCGCGCGGGCCGGGGTGATCACATCCGACGGCCCACCGACCAGCAGCACCGGCGCCGTGATATCGGCAAGGCGGATCCGCTCGGACCCGAAGCGGACCTCCCCGCGGCCGATCTCGTTGCGGAGCACCAGCCGGTTCCACAGCTGCTGATACGTCCGCCCGGGATAGCCCGGCATATCCGCCATGAACCGGTCGATCGCCTCCATCCGCGCCAGCGATTCGGTGCGCGCCAGATTCCCCGCCACGAACCAGGGCCGCTTGACCTCCCGATCCCAGGCGGTGATCCGATACGCGAGCTGGGTCAGCGGCGCGGGAACACCACCTACCGCGCCGAGTACAGCACCCACGGCGGCGCCGGTGCCGGTACGCCGGGCGAGCGCGGCCAGCTGCGGTGTCCCGGGCATCGCGTTGTAGTCCAGCGGCGACCCGATCGCGGTGATGGACCGGATCGGCAGGCCGGTGTCGGCGGCGGCCGCCAGCAGCGCCATCGTGCCGCCCAGCGACCAGCCGACGAGATCCACCTGCGGTTCCCCGTCGCCGCCGACCCGATCGGCGGCGGTACGCCGGATGGCTTCCGGGATGATGTCGTGCACCCAGTCCTCGAACCCCATCCCGCGGTCGGCGTAGGTGATCTCGCCGTAGTCGATGACGTAGGGCGCGCGCCCGGTCTCGAGCAGGAACTCGGCCAGGCTCTGACCGGGCCGCAGATCGAAGCAGCTGGCCGGCGCGGCCAGCGGCGGGACCAGCAGGACAGCGGGATTCGAACGGTCTCGACCGGCGACCGGGGCGGGCTCGTACCGCCGCAACTGACGATGCGGTTCGTCCCACAGCACGGTCGCGGGTGTGGGCCGGGGACCCTCGACACCGTCACCGAATGTCAGCGCCCACGCGTTACGCGCGGCCAGCTCGACGGCCCGAGTCAGTGCGCCCTCGGGATCGACCACACGCACGGCACGATCCGCCAGGGCAATACCTCGATCTGCGATACTCACGATCCGATTATCGCGTGGCTACCGGGGGCGCTGGTCGGGGGCCGGTCAACCCTGTGTCTCCACTCTGGGCGGGTCGCTGCGCTGTGTCTACGGCGGCAGCCACCGGCGTCGCGGTGGCGGGGCCCTGTTAACCGTGTGAGCGGCGTGAATCGTGCGCTCACCGTGGTCTCGGGGTGCACCACGTGCTCACCGTGGTCTCGGGGTGCACCACGTGCTCACCGTGGTCTCGGGGTGCACCACGTGCTCACCGTGCTCCCGGAGTGCACCACGTGCTCACAGTGCTCCCGGAGTGCACCATCCGTGAAGGGGCGGGCTGTAATTTTGGAGCCGCTCCGCGGCTCGAGGGCGGGGCCCCGGGTAGCCCGGTTCTTCACTCCGGCGCTCAGTCGCTGCGCTCCTTCGCTCTGTCGCTCCAGAACCGGGCGGGCCCCGCCCCGGAATGGTGGCCGTCCGACGAGGTAGGGACACGCCGAGCGGCGGTGTCGAGTTCAGGGGCCCTTGAAAGTTCCATAACGCCGGTTGAACACGCCCAGTGGTGGCGCGGAGACACCGTGCCTCGCCCCGATCGAACGTGCCCAGCGGTGGTGCCGAGTCTTACGAAGCCCTTGGAGGTTTTGGCCCGGCCCTGCTTTCAGCGCTCGAAGCGGATGCGGCGAAGCCGCGAGTCTCGAGTGCTGAAAGCAGGGCCCGAGGGGGGCCGAAACCCCGCGCGCCGGAGGCGCGCCAAATAACACAGCACCCCTCCGCGGACCAGGGCACCGAAAAGCCCAGCTACAATCGCTAGCGGACATCCGAAGAATTCGGCCGATCCGTTGGAATCGGCAGCGCCGAGAGTCGCGCACCGCGGGTGCGCCGAGCGGTGGAGCGGAATTCCGCGGGGTCCACGGAAAATGTGCGCGCACCAGATCCGCATCACCGATGCGCTGCGCCGATGTCCGAGCTTCGCTGCCCGATCGCGGGCATCTGCCGACATCCGGCGGCGGCCCGGGTGAATATCGCAGGGCGGATCCGTGGTCGTCGCGGACCGGCCGGTCCGCCCCACGCCTCGTGCGCGTGTAGCGCGATACGAGGGAAGGCACGAACCTGAGCAAGATCACAGTCGAACCGGAACCGGGTCTGGCGGAAACGCTGCTGACAGCCGAGCTGGACGCCGGACATACCGCACCGACTTTCACCGAATTGGGTGTGCGTGACGAAATTGTCCGCGCATTGGGTGAGATCGGTATCGAACGTACTTTCGCAATCCAGGAACTCACCCTGCCGCTGGCCTTGGCCGGTGAAGATCTCATCGGCCAGGCCCGGACCGGCATGGGTAAAACCTTCGGGTTCGGGGTTCCGCTGCTGCACCGGATCAGCACGATCGAATCCGGTACCAGCCCGCTGGACGGCACTCCCCGCGCCCTGGTCATCGTGCCGACGCGCGAATTGTGCCTGCAGGTGACCAAGGATCTCGAGAACGCGGCGAAATACGTCACCAGCGACCGGGGCCCCTTGCGGGTGACCTCGATCTACGGTGGCCGCCCGTACGAATCGCAGATCGCGGCCCTGCGCGAAGGCGTGGATGTCGTGGTGGGGACACCCGGACGTTTGCTGGACCTGGCCGATCAGCAGCATCTGATCCTGGGCAAGGTGGGCGTCCTGGTCCTCGACGAGGCCGACGAAATGCTCGATCTGGGCTTTCTCCCGGATATCGAACGCATTCTCGGCATGGTGCCCGATAAACGGCAGACCATGCTGTTCTCGGCGACCATGCCGGGCCCGATCATCACCCTGGCCCGTACATTCCTGACCCGGCCGACGCATATCCGGGCCGAGGAACCCCACGATTCGGCGGTCCACGATCGGACGGCCCAATTCGTCTACCGGGCACACGCTCTCGACAAAGGCGAATTGATCGCGCGGATACTGCAGGCCGAGGGCCGCGGTGCCACGATGATCTTCACCCGCACCAAACGCACCGCCCAGAAGGTCGCCGACGAACTCGGTGAACGCGGATTCGCGGTCGGCGCCGTGCACGGTGATCTCGGGCAGATCGCCCGCGAGAAGGCATTGGCGAAATTCCGCAAGGGCACCATCGATGTCCTGGTGGCCACCGATGTCGCCGCGCGCGGTATCGATATCGACGATGTGACCCATGTCGTCAACTATCAGTGCCCCGAGGACGAGAAAACCTATGTGCACCGCATCGGCCGCACCGGCCGGGCCGGCCGGACCGGTGTCGCCGTCACTCTGATCGATTGGGACGAACTCACCCGCTGGGGCGCGATCGACGCCGCGCTCGGGCTGGGCATCCCGGAACCGGTGGAGACGTATTCGCGGTCACCGCATCTGTTCTCCGATCTCGGGATCCCCGAGGGTGTCACGGGTACCGTGGGCGCGCGGAAACCGGAGCGCGAACCGGATGCCGTGGTGGTCGAACGCCCCGCGCGGGCGCCGCGCAAGCGCAACCGGAAGCGCACCCGCGGCGGCCAGTCGGTCGACGCGGGCACGGCCACAACCGATTCCAGCAGTGCGACAGGCACCGGCGAATCCGACGCCGGCGATACCGGCAGCTCGGCGAGTTCCGGCACCGAATCCGGTCAGACCGACGCCCCTGCCCGCCGACGGCGGCGCCGGCGTCGCTCCGCGGCGGGCGACGATATTCCGAGCGGCGATACCGCCGAGGCCGGCGATACCGAAACAGCCGAGCCCGCCGGCGCCGAGAGCGCCGATAAACCGGCCCGGCGCAGGCGCCGCCGGAAACCGGCCGCGCAGGACGCGACCGGCGGCGAGGCATCGGCCGACGGCGCCGCGGACGATTCGGTCCGCACGGCGCAGGCCGCGTCGAACGGCAGCACACCGCAGGATTGATCCGCGGCGAGAACCGGTCCCGGGCCGGCGGTCATCGGACCGCCGGCCCGGTCCGTATCAGTACCGGTTCCGCCGCACGCGGCCGTCGTTCGCCGGCCGGATACATCGGCGACATCCGTCAGGTGTGCCGCCGTATCCGGTCCGGACGTGCGCGGGCTGCGAATGGGCTGTCCCGAAGCACCCATTAAGCTCGCGTACGTGCTCGCACCAGAGCGGCGAACGCGCGCCGATGTCATCACCGCTGCCGCGATCGCTGTCGTCGTGGTGATCGCGGTGGTGGTGGCATGGGTGAGCAGCGATGCCGCCGGTACCGAATCGGTTGTCGCCGACCGGCCGGCCGGGCCCCCGGTGGCGGCCGGAGAACTCCCCGGCGAACTGCAGGAACTATGGCGCGCGCCCGATACCGCCACCACCCGTGCGCTCACCTCCGAGGGTGTGGCCGTCACCGGGGAAGGCGGCACGGTCACCGGGCACGATCTGCGGACCGGTGCACAGGTGTGGCGATACACCCGCGATCTGCCGCTGTGCGGCGTCGAGGCGCAGTTCGGGATGGTGATCGCGGTCTATCGCAGTGATCGCGGCTGCAGCGAGACCACCATGATCTCCGCTGCCGACGGCCGCCGCCGGACCGCGCGCAGCAGCTATATGGACGATCAGGTCCGGCTCTCCGTGGACGGCACCTACGTGGTGGCGCAGGGGCCGCGGCGGCTGGAGGTTTGGCGCTCGGACCTCGTCCGCACCCTCGAATACGGTTACGTGGACGCCAAAGAGAACTGGAAGACCCAGCCGCGTCAGGGTTGCGACCTGCGCTCGGCCGCCTCCAGCCCGTCCCGGCTGGTGGTACTCGAACGGTGTCCGGACGATCCGTCGAATCGGCTCACCGTCCTGGCCCCGGCACCGAAGGACGACAATGTGCCGGAGGAGTACGGCTCACGGATTCTGGAGGGGCCGGGGGCGGATTCGCCCGATGCGCGTGTTGTCGCGGTATCCGACAACAGGATCGCGGTCTATCAACCCGGCACCGCCGGACCCGATCCGGCCGCCCCGCGCCTGACGATATTCGATGCCAAGGGCACTCCGATTGTGGTGCAGGAACTCTCGGCTCCACTCGACGAAACCAGTACCGCCACACGGATCGGTTCGGCAGTCCTGGTATTCACCGGGAACAGCGTAATCGCACTGCAGGCCGGAACTTTCGAACCGTTGTGGACCGCGGCCGACGCGCTCGGCACACCGGCGCTCATGGCCGACCGGCTGCTGATCCCCGTCCCCGGCGCGATCGCGGCCCTCGATCCGGCCGACGGTGCCGAGGTAGCCCGGATTCCGGTGGATCGGCCGGGTTATGGCGGCGGCCCGATCTCCCTCGCGGTCCTGGGCAATACGGTGTTCGAACAGCGCGACGGCCAACTCGTCGCGCTGGGCGACCCCGATGCCGCCGATACGGGTGAGGCCGATACCGGCCGACCGGCAAAACCACTGCGGTGAAACGTTTTTGTCGGTACCCGCGGGCACACTGGCCGGTATGACAGAAGCAGCCCGGCCCACCGATTCGGCCCCCGCGGCCCAGTACTCCCGTTACGACGATCCCGACGCACCGTGGAACCGGTTCACCGAACAGGATCCGGCGGTCTGGAATACGGAGGTCATCCGCGAATTCCGGGCGAACGGCGGACGGGTCGGCGGTGACTACGCCGGGGCGACACTGCTGCTGCTCACCACCACCGGGGCGAAATCCGGTAAACGCCATGTGGTTCCGCTGGGCGCGCTCTACCGCGACGATATCCTCTACGTCAGTTCGCTCGTCGACGGCGGCTATCCCTCCTGGTATCACAATGTGCGGGCGGATCCCGCGGTGATCGTGGAACTCGGCGATCACGTCTACCACGCCGTGGCGCGAGTCCTCACCGGCGCCGCCTACGACGAGTTCGCGGCCTGGGTACTCGCGAACAACCCGTTGCTGGCCGATTTCCAGGCCACCACCGAGCACCCCATACCCCTGGTGGTGCTGACCCTGGCGCCTTCGAACTGACCGGGCGAGCGGGCACCGCGGCCCCACCTCGACCGGCCGCGAACGGAGCCGGGCATCATGGTGCGTATGCCCGGCTCCGAGGATGCCCGTGTAGTACTGCTACGCCACGGCGAGACCAGCTGGTCGGTTCAGCACAAGCACACCGGACGCACCGACCTACCGCTCACCACGGCCGGTGAGCGCCAGGCCGCGGCGGCCGGAAGGGTCGTCGCCGGGCTGGGGCTGCGCGATCCGCTGATCCTGGCCAGCCCCCGGGCCCGTGCCCGGCGTACCGCGGAACTGGCCGGGCTGAACAACGCACAGGTCGAGCCGGACCTCGCCGAATGGGATTACGGCGAGTACGAGGGCCGCACCACCCCGGAGATCCGCACCGACGACCCCGAGTGGACCATCTGGACCGCGGCCGTACCGGGCGGTGAATCCGCCGACGAGATCCGCGCCCGTGCCGATCGCATACTGGACGGCGCGCGGAACGCGCTGGGAGCTCGCGATGTGGTTCTCGTCGGCCACGGGCATTTCTCTCGCGCCCTGATCGCGCGCTGGCTGGGCTTCGAGGTCCGTGAAGGCCGCCGCTTCGCGCTGGCGACGGCCGCAGTCAGCGTCCTGGGCTATGAACACAGCGAACCCACGCTGTGGGCGCACAATTTACGTCCGCCCACCGAATGAGAACGCCGGAACAGTGGCCCACCCGATACCGACGGTCCGCGGGCCGACCCGCACCGAGGAGTTTCCTGTGTCCGTGACATCGAGCCCCGTCGTTCGCCGTGCCGAACCCGGCGATGTGCCCGCGCTGGTCGGCCTGGTCTACGACCTGGCCGAATACGAGAACGCACGACACGAGTGCACCCTCACCCCCGACCAGCTCCATACCGCCCTGTTCGGCCCCGCGCCGGCTCTGTTCGCCCACGTAGCCCTATTGGAGGACCGGATCGCCGGGTGCGCGATCTGGTTCCTGAACTTCTCCACATGGGACGGCGTTCACGGCATCTACCTGGAGGACCTCTACGTCACACCGGCGGCCCGCGGCACCGGACTCGGCCGTGCGCTCCTGGCCGCGCTCGCGCGAGAAGCCGATACCCGCGGCTACAGCCGGGTCAGCTGGTCGGTCCTCACCTGGAACACACCCTCCATCGGTTTCTACGAATCCCTGGGTGCCCAGGTCCAGGACGACTGGGTGGGTTACCGCCTCACCGGGCCGGCGCTGAGCGAACTCGCCGCCACCGCGACCCCGGAGCGGTGAGCGAACGATCCGGAAACGCGCATTTCCAGCTCATTCCTCGCCGACAGACCCGTATTCCTGCGCTGCCCAGCGCGAGGTTGCCGGAGCGAACAACAGGCCCAGCGCACCGAGCGCCACCACGCCGAGCACGGTCCCGAACAACGGCTGATCCGAGCCGAACAACAGCGACCACACCACCGGCAGCAGCAACAACTGCGTGATCACCGCGATCGCCCGCCCCCAGCGCTGCCCGAGCAGCAGGCCGATCCCTGACGCGAGCACCGCCCCACCGAGAATCCCGAACCACATGGCCGTGCCGTAACCGCTGATCGCGTCTTCCTCGTGCCCCAGCAACGCCCGCACCACCAGCACAGCCGCCACGGTCACCGCGACCGCGCCTTCCAGCGCCACCAACCCACCCGCACCGCGAACGGTCCCGGGCACACCACCGACGTCTTTTCGCTCGACCACCCGCCCAGCTTAGGTTGCCGGTTCCCCGGTACACCGACGCGCGCGGTCCAACCGCCCACGCCAGTTCTTTACGTCACACCTCGGACCGTCCGGTCACCGAGCCCCTCCGGACAACCCGGCAGATCTCCACCACTCCCCCTTGCAAACCATGACCCCATCCACGCTCACACCCACGAAACATCAAGGCGCAGATATATTTTCCGAATCTCACCCGATCTCCGAGATACTCGCGGACCGACCGAACCGCCCCGCCCAGAACAGCCCGGGCCCCGGCCCCACAGACGACACCAAACCACCCATCCCCCAACCGCGGACAGCGACCCCTACCCCGCAAATCCGCTCCCACACCCTCCGCCCCCCAACCAACCAAATTCTCCGCCGCCCTTGGGCGCGTTCGACTCCCCTACCGCCAGTCCGTCCGCATCCGCCCCCCGTTGCCGCCGTCGCCGCAGACGCGTTTCGATCCCCCTACCGCCAGCCCCTGTCCGCATGCGACCCCACCCCCGTTTCCCCGCCGCCCCGGGCGCGTTTGTTTCACCTACCGCCGGCCCGTCCGCATCCGACCCCACCCCGTTGCCGCCGTCGCCGCCAGGCGCGTTTGATCCCCCTACCGCCAGTCGGCCCGCATCCGATCCTCACCCCCGTTTCCCGCATGCGGCCGGTCAGCGTTGGTGGTTCGGGGCCCGTCTCGTTCTGGAGCGACCAGAGCGAAGGAGCGCAGCGACTGAGCGCCGGGAGTGAAGAACGAGACCAAGGGGGCCCCGAACCCCGCGACGCCGCAGGCGGCGCCAAAAAACACAGAACCTTCCCGAACAGGCCCGCTCCCCACCTTCCCCGACCAGCCCGCCAAAAACACAGCTTAAGCTACCAACGTGCGGACGTTGTTGATCGTGAATCCGAATGCGACCTCTACCACGGCGGCTACCCGGGATCTGCTCGCGCATGCGCTGGAGAGCCGGACCCAGTTGACCGTTGCGCACACCCAGCATCGTGGTCATGCCGCCGAGCTGGCGCAGTGGGCGGCGACCAACGAGATGGATCTCATCGTGGTGCACGGGGGCGACGGAACCGTGAACGAGACGATCAACGGTTTCGTTCCGCTCCCCCAGGTCGACGACGGGCAGGCGTGGCGGCCCAGGCTCGGCATCATTCCCGGTGGTTCGGCCAATGTTTTCGCACGGTCGCTCGATATCGAACCCGACCCGGTCGCGGCGACGAACCAGTTGATCGATCTGCTGAAGGCCGGCGACGGTGATCGCCGGATCGGGCTCGGTATCACCGATGATCGGTGGTTCTGTTTCAGCGCCGGTGTCGGGCTCGATGCCGACGTATGTGCCGCGATCGACGCCAGTCGCGCCAAGGGCCGGTCCGCGACTCCCGCCCGCTATGTGCGCACTACGGTGGCCCAGTTCTTCCGCACCAAACGGGCCCAACCGGAAATCACGGTGCATGTTCCCGGACGCGATGCCGTTTCCGGAGTTCATTACGCATTCGTCACCAATACGAGTCCGTGGACTTATCTGAACGCGACACCGGTACGTACCAATCCGGGTACCACATTCGAATCCGGTCTCGGAGTGTTCGCCGTGCGAACTATGGCGTTACTGCCTACACTGCGCCTGGCGACGCAGTTGTTGTCGCCACACTCCGAGCCGAAGTCGCGGAAGCTGTTTCGTGACGACGATGTTCCGTCGGTGCGCATCACGAGTGCCGAGCCGATCGGCCTGCAAATCGACGGTGACTTCATCGGCAGGCGCGACGTGGTGGATTTCACCGCTGTGCCGGACGTCCTGGACGTGGTTGCCCCGCGACCGGTGTGAAAGTGGCGTATCCGGGAAATAGATCCCGTTTGTGCTGCGGAAACCGGCGTAGGCGAGTAAAAAGGACTGCGGCAGGTCTCCTAGTGGGGCCTTCAGTGCGTGAGCTTCCCCACGGTGCATCGGATACCTATTGACATCTACGGTGTTCGTGAAAGCATTCACAAGCAACCGTGCGGAAACATTCAGTTCGCACAAGTGAACGATCCAGCAACCGATCGGCGCCCTGTGGCGCCCTACAAAGGAGCAGAAGGAATGGACTGGCGCCATAAGGCCATCTGTCGCGATGAGGACCCTGAGCTGTTTTTCCCGGTGGGCAACAGTGGTCCTGCGCTCGCGCAGATTGCCGATGCCAAGCTGGTCTGCGCCCGCTGCCCCGTTACCGCCGACTGCCTGTCCTGGGCCCTGGGCTCCGGGCAGGATGCCGGTGTATGGGGCGGTATGAGCGAAGACGAGCGGCGCGCGCTCAAGCGCCGCAATGCGCGCACCCGCACTCGTACGGCTGTCTGAGAACGCGGGGAAGCGACGACCGGACCCTTTCCCCAGCCCGGGTCCGGGGAGTCGCTGATTGCCCGGCACCAGTAAATCTGGTGCCGGGCCGAAGTTTTTCAGGAGCCGGTGCGGGATTATCCGGTGATTTACCGGACTACCGCCCGAAAAAATATCTCCGGTGTTTTCGACCACAGCCGATCATGACTATGCATAATTGAAACCGGCGAGTTTCCGTCAGGTATCAGCGTGCCGCCCGACGTCCCAGTGGCACCCGCAGTACCGCATCCGTCCCGATATCGGCACCGGGATGCAATCCGATCGAACCGCCCAATTCCGCGGTCACCAGAGTGCGCACGATCTGCAACCCGAGACTGTCCGACGATTCCAGACTGAACCCGGCAGGCAGTCCGCGGCCGTCGTCGCTGATTATCACGTCCAGCCAGCGGGCGGAGCGCTCCGCGCGAATGGTGACCGTCCCGTTCTGACCGCCGTCGAAAGCGTGCTCGATGGCGTTCTGGACCAGTTCGGTCAGCACCATTACCAGCGGCGTGGCCCGTTCCGCGGAGAAAACACCGAGGGAACCCGCTCGGCGCACGGTGATCCGCGCGGTGTGCACGGTGGCCACATCGGCCATGATCGGCAGCAACCGGTCGACGACCTCGTCCAGATCGACTTCCTCGTCCACCGACATGGACAGCATCTCGTGCACCGAGGCGATCGAGGTCACCCGGCGCACCGATTCGGTGAGTGCCACCCGCGCCTCCTCGTTCTCGGTGCGCCGCGCCTGCAATCGCAGTAGCGCCGCGACGGTCTGCAGGTTGTTCTTCACGCGATGGTGTATCTCGCGGATGGTGGCATCCTTGCTGAGCAGCGCCCGGTCGCGCCGTTTGACCTCGGTGACATCCCGCACCAGGACCGCCGCCCCCGCCAGCTCGCCGTGCGGCCGCAGTACCAGCGTGCGCAACAGCACCGTCGCGCCGCGCGCCTCCACTTCCATCCGCCGCCCGGTGCGACCCGCGAGCGCGGCTTGGATATCGCCCACCACCTCCTGGGCGTCGAAGGGGTCGGTGATCAGCGACCGCGTGGTGGTGGCCAGATCCTGTCCCGCCAGATCGGCCTGTAGGCCCATCCGGTGATACGCGGACAGCGCGTTCGGGCTGGCATAGGTGACGATCCCTTCGGTGTCCAGCCGGATGAATCCGTCACCGGCACGGGGACTGGAATGCGTCGCCGCACGATCCTCCGTGGTCGGGAAGGTTCCGTCGGCGATCATCTGGCACAGATCATCGGCACAGGCGATATAGGCGATCTCCAGACCGCTGCGCACCCGCGCCCGCTGCCGGTCGGTATCACGGCTCAGCACCGCGATCACATCGTCCCCGCAACGCACCGGTATCGCCTCACGGATGGCCTGTACGGGGTAAGGGTGGTAGACACCGGCAGCCTCGCCCTCGCTATCGGTGCGCACGATCTCGCCACTGGTCAGCGCGTCGAAAACCTGTGAATGATCGGCACGCCGAGCCACTGTCCCGACCAGATCTTCGAGATGGGCGGTCGGCGAGGTGGTCGGCCGGCACTGCGCGACACAAACGATATCGGCACCGGCCCCGATCGGCCCCGCCCCGACCCACAGCAGCAGATCGGCGAACGACAGGTCGGCGAGCAACTGCCAGTCACCGACCACTCGCTGCAGATGATCCACCGCCACCCCGGGCAGATCGGTGTGTTCGGCCAGCAGATCGCTCAGTGTGGACATGAGACCGAGCTAAGCACAGTGTTTTTTGGCGCGCCTCCGGCGCATGGGGTTTCGGCCCGGGCTGGCCGAGCATTGCCGCGGCGCGCAGGCTTTAGTCGATAACAGCGATGAGGTCGCCCTGCTGGAGGACCTGGCCGGGCTTGACGGCGATGGACGCGACCGCGCCGGCGCTCTCGGCGATCACCGGGATCTCCATTTTCATCGATTCCAGCAGTACCAGCGTCTGGTCCGTCACAACCTGTTCGCCGACCTCGACCTCGACGGTGAGCACCGTGGACACCATTTCCGCCCGCACTTCTTCCGCCATGACACCTCTTCAGTAGGTTCGTTCCGGCACCGGGTCCCGCGGCCCGCTGTACCGCCGTCGGTACAGCCAATCACACGTGGAACAATGGCCGGGATCAATATCTACTCCCCGCAGTCGCGGGAAACGTCCCCAGGAGGGAGCTACCCATGGGTAAGCGTGGCCGCAAGAAGCGCAGCCGTAAGGGCAACGCCGCCAATCACGGCAAACGTCCCAACGCCTGAGCCACCCGGCACCAGGCTCGGAACAGACCGAACGCCCGCACTCTGCGAGAGTGCGGGCGTTCGTGTTCGTCGCGGTCCGGGAGCTCACTCCTCGGTGGTGACCTTCGCCGAGCGAGTGCGGATCTCCACCATCAGACGTTCGCGCAGCGAATCCGGGGCCTTGTCGCCGCCGCATTTGCGGCTCAGCATGCCCTTGATCTTCTCTTCGATGCCGTACGCCTCGATGCAGGGGGCGCAGTGGTCCATATGGTGCTGTAGCCGCTCGCGGGTGCGGTCGTCACATTCACCGTCGAGCATCAACCAGACATCGGCCAGAACGGCCGTGCAGTCGAGCTCCATATCGGGGTCATGCTCCGTGCTCACTGCTTGACCTCCTGGCGCACCGCGGCGGCGGTATCGGCGTTCCCGGACTCGGATGCGGTGCGGTTGAAGCCACGTTCCCGCGCCACATCGGCGAGCAAACCCTTCAGCTGTTTCCGGCCGCGGTGCAGCCGGGACATCACCGTACCGATAGGTGTGCCCATGATGTCGGCGATTTCCTTGTACGGGAAACCTTCGACGTCGGCGTAGTACACCGCCATCCGGAATTCGTCGGGCAGCTGTACCAGCGCGGCCTTGATGTCGTCGTCCGGGAGCGCGTCCAGCGCCTCCACCTCGGCCGAGCGCAGGCCCGTCGAGCTGTGTTCGGCGGTGGCGGCGAGTTGCCAGTCGGTGATCTCGTCGGTCGGGTACTGCGCGGGCTGGCGCTGTTTCTTGCGATAGGAGTTGATGTAGGTGTTGGTGAGGATCCGGTACAGCCAGGCACGCAGGTTGGTGCCTTCTTTGAAGGATTTGAAACCCGCGTAGGCCTTGACGTAGGTCTCCTGAACCAGGTCCTCGGCGTCGGCCGGATTGCGCGTCATCCGCAGTGCGGCACCGTAGAGCTGGTCCAGCATGGGTAGGGCGTCCCGCTCGAACCTCCGGTCCAGTTCCGCGCCGGTCTCCGGCTGCTCGGCAGGCCGCTCGTCGGCGCCGGTTCCGGTCGCCACGTCGTCCTCGCTCGTCACACGTGTCCCTTCGATTGGTTCACCAGCCAAATCTACCGGGAGTGTGAAGTCGGAGAAGAACCGCGTGCGCGCCGGGCCCGGATCGTGCGTAATCGGGCGTGGTTCGACAAGAACGGGCACCGTCGCTCCTTCGCTCTAGTGGGGTTTCCACATCGGTGGCCGGTACCGGCCCGCCCGATGTGCTGTATCTGCCGCGTACAACCCGCCGCCCCCGCAAAGTGTTCCCCGACCATGGCAAAGCCGATCCGACCCGGTCGCCGGTAAGCTCCCCGGGCATGGCAGCAGGCGCCACACCGGCGGTCCGGGCACTGGTCGCGGACGGGGCCGGGCATACCGTGCACAGTTACGATCACGACCCGCGCAGCGACTCCTACGGCAGTGAAGCCGTGGACGTTCTGGCCGGACGGCTCGGGGTGGAACCGCGGCAGATCTTCAAAACGCTGGTACTCGAACTGTCCACCGGCTCGCTGGCGGTGGCCGTGCTACCGGTTCCCGACACCTTGTCCTTGAAGGCGGCGGCCGCGGCTCTCGGTGTCCCCAAAGCGAGCATGGCCGATCGAGCGAAGGCCGAACGCGGTACCGGATACGTGCTCGGCGGTATTTCCCCGCTGGGGCAGCGGCGGCGGCATCCGACCGTTCTCGATATCTCGGCGCTGGGGTGGGAGACCGTGCTGTGCAGTGCGGGCCGCCGCGGCCTGGAGATCGAACTGGCTCCGGGCGACCTCGTGCGGCTGACCGGCGCCGTCACCGCCGCAGTCACTGCCTGATCGCGAACGACTCTCCGCGCGCCGGGCGGTAATTAACCAGGTCACGGGGTCTCGTATGCGTTACTGAGAGCGACCGATGGACCGACCCGAGGATGTGATGCGATATGTCCCCGCGCAAACCGCTGCGCACTGTGTTCTTCGCTGTATCCGCGGCCGCGGCGCTGACCGTCGCCCCCGCCCTGTTGACAACTCCGCTCGCGACGCCGGTCGCGCTCGCCGCCCCGAGCGGCCAGTACCCGCTCGGGGGCGAGGACGGCGCCACCGAGGACACACCGGAGAAGGGGCCCGCCGAACGTGCCGAGAAGGCAGGCGGCGGCATCGTCTCCGAGGCCATCGATCTCAGTGCCGACCTGCTCAAATGCGGCCTGAGTATCGCGACGGAGGCCGTCAGCTGCCCGCTCGGCAGCTGATACCGGCCGCGTTCCGGGGCAGTATCGAACTGCCCCGGAACGCGCCCGGTCTCACAGCAGCGTCGCCTGTTCGGCGGTGCCGTCGGCCGGGGCCAGCAATTCCGGGCCGTTGTTCTTGACACTGTTCACCAGCGTCGACACCGGACGCGCCGTGATCTGCGCGACCAGGGCTTCGCTCGGCGGTTCCAGTAACTCCCCGGGCGCCGGGTGGTCGGGATCCAGCCACGCTGCCCAGTGTTCGCGTGGCATGGGCAGGGGCATCCGGTCGTGTATCCGGGTGAGGTCACCGATCGCGTCTGTGGTGAGGATGGTGCAGGACAGCAGGGGCTGGGCCGCTTCGAGGGAGCGGTCGCGCCACACCGACCACAGGCCGGCCATGTAGAGCCGCGAACCGTCCGCCGGCGCCATGAAGTACGGGTGTTTGATCACCTTGGGGTTCTTACCCCGCCCCGGGCCCGCCGGGTCGGGTTCGACCAGCCATTCGTACCAGCCGTCCATGGGGACCAGGCAGCGGCGGTATTTCACGGCGTCCCGGAACGACGGCAGACCCACCGCCTTATCGGCCCGGGCGTTGAACAGGGGCTTCCCTTTGACCGGAACACCCGGCTCGGCGGCTTTGGTCCAGTGCGGGATGAGCCCCCAGCGCATCCGCCGGATACGCCGGCGCGGGGTGTCGCCGGAGTGTCCGTGTTCGTGCCGGTCCACCACGGTGAGGATCTGCGTCGTAGGGGCGACGTTGTAGTTCTCCCACGGCCGCCGGCCCGGCTCACCGGGCCAGGATTCGGCCGTGCTCGATTCGTTCGCGGAGGAACTGCCCGCGCGAATACCCGAATCGGTGGCGGGTTCGGTTTCGTCGAGGGCGTCCAGCTCCGCGGCGAGACGACCAGGGTTGGTCGTCGTCGCATATCGTCCGCACATACGTCGATGGTCGCACCGGATACCGACAGATCGCGACAATTCCGTCCGGGAGGACGACAATAGGGGCTAGTACTGGGTGACGTGTTGAGAGTTATGTCCTAACATTCTCTCAACGGGGACGAGGTGGTCACAGGCTGCCCGTTCGCGCGCGCAGCTACCGCCCTACTTCCGCAGAGGAGATCCTGTGACAACCACAGAAAACGCCACCGAGAAAGCGTCGGTGCTCACCTCGGTCGATCCGGCCACCGGCGCGACGCTGGCCACCTATCCGATCGCCGACGAAAAAGCCGTCGCGGACGCCGTGGCCAAGGCCCGCGCCGCCGCTCCCGTCTGGGAAGACCTCGGCTTCGACGGGCGCAAGAAAGCCCTGCTGCGCTGGGCGAGCAAGCTCGTCGCCAAATCCGACGAATTCTGCGAACTCATCCACGCCGAGAACGGCAAACCGCTCGATGACGCCTTCCTCGAGCTGATGCTGGCGCTCGAACATATCTCCTGGGCGGCCAAACACGCCAAGAAGACGCTGTCCCCGAAGAAAATCCCCTCGGGTGCGACGATGGCGAACTTCTCGGCCCGGATCGAGTACCGGCCACTGGGCGTAATCGGCGTGATCGGTCCGTGGAACTATCCGGTGTACACGCCGAACGGTTCCATCGCCTATGCGCTCGCGGCCGGGAACACTGTTGTATTCAAGCCGTCCGAATTCTCCACCGGTATCGGCAATTTCGTCGCCGAGGCGTTCTCCGAGGCCAACCCGGAACTGCCCGAGGGCGTTTTCCTGGCCATCAACGGTTTCGGTGCCACCGGCGCCGCCCTGGTGAAGTCGGGCGTGGACAAGGTCGCGTTCACCGGCTCGGCCGCCACCGGTCGCAAGATCATGGCCTCGGCCGCCGAGAAGCTGACCCCGGTGCTCCTGGAATGCGGCGGTAAGGACCCGGTCATCGTGGCCGACGACGCCGATGTGAAGGCCGCCGCCGATGCCGTCGCCTGGGGAGCAACGTCCAACAGCGGCCAGACCTGCGCGGGTGTCGAGCGGGTCTACGTCGACAAATCGGTCCGTGAAGAGTTCCTGTCCGAGTTGACCCGCATCCTGAAGGATGTGAAACCCGGCTCGGAGGCCGGCGCCAGCTACGGGCCGATGACCATGCCGAGCCAGATCGATATCGTCAAGCGGCATATCGAGGCGGCCATCGCCAGCGGCGGCAAAGCCCTGCTGGGTGGCCCGGAATCGGTCAAGGGCCCCTACATCGACCCGGTCGTCCTCGTCGATGTCGACGAGGACTCCGCCGCCGTCAAGGAGGAAACCTTCGGCCCGACCGTCACCGTCACCACGGTGAGCAGTATCGACGAGGCGATCGACCTGGCCAACAACACCACCTTCGGCCTGGCCTCGGCCGTGTACTCGAAGAACCGCGGGCTCGAGATCGCCCGGCGCCTGAAGGTCGGCGCGACCTCGGTGAACTCGGTACTCGGCTTCGCCGCCATCCCCGGCCTGCCGTTCGGCGGCAGTGCCGATTCCGGGATCGGGCGTATCCACGGCGAACCGGGCCTGCGGGAGTTCGCGCGACCGCATTCGATCGCGGTGCAGCGCTTCGCGATCCCCGGTATGGCGCTCATGAGTTACCGCCGCACCCAGGCGAATATGAAGATGCTGCGCAAGATGGTGCCGATGCTGCACGGTCGCAACAAGTGATCGCCGGCCACAGATGAGCAGGCGGCCGGTGGTGCTCGGCGACACACTCGGGAGCACCACCGGCACGCATGTCACCCCGATGCGCCAAGATGGTCGAGTGAGTTTCTGGCCAGCGCCCCATGTCGACGCCCCCGTGCAGGCGACCGTCACCCTGCCCGGATCCAAATCGATAACGAACAGAGCGCTGGTCCTGGCCGCGCTCGCCGACGGTCCCTCGACCATCACCGGGGCGCTGCGCAGTCGCGATACCGGTCTGATGATCGCCGCGCTGCGTGCCCTGGGCACCCAGATCATCGGTGACGCCGATACCCTCGCCGTCACCCCCGGCCCGCTCCGCGGCGGCGCGATCGACTGCGGGCTGGCCGGTACGGTGATGCGGTTCGTCCCGCCCGTGGCCACGCTCGCGGCGGGCGACAGCTCGTTCGACGGCGATATCGCCGCCCGCGTCCGTCCGCTGCACACCATCCTCGAGGCCCTGCGCGGCCTCGGCGCGTCGATCGACGGTGACGCGCTGCCGTTCACCGTGGGCGGTACCGGATCGTTGCGCGGCGGCACCGTCACCATCGATGCGTCCGGATCGTCGCAGTTCGTATCGGGTCTACTGCTGTCGGGCGCGCGTTTCGACGAGGGCGTGGTGGTCCGCCATTCCGGGAGCGCGCTGCCCTCGATGCCCCATATCCAGATGACGGTGGAAATGCTGCGCCGCGCGGAGGTCACGGTGGAGGCGCCGGCCGATCCCCGCGCCGAACAGGTCTGGACGGTCGCACCGGGTTCGATTCGCGCCGTCGACTGGACCGTCGAGCCGGATCTGTCCAATGCCACCCCGTTCCTGGCGGCAGCGGCGGTCACCGGTGGCACCGTGAGCATCCCGCACTGGCCGCGCCTGACGACCCAGGCCGGTGACGTCATCCGGGAAATCCTGGTGCGGATGGGCGCCGAAGCCGGTTTCTACGACGGCGCGCTCACCGTGACCGGCCCCGATCGGCTGGCGGGTATCGATATCGATCTGCACGATGTGGGCGAACTGACGCCCACCGTCGCGGCGCTGGCGGCACTCGCGGATTCGGAATCGCGGTTGCGCGGTATCGCGCATCTGCGCGGCCACGAGACCGATCGGCTCGCCGCCCTGTCCACCGAGATCAACCGGCTCGGCGGGCAGGTCTCGGAAACCGAGGACGGTCTGGCGATCACCCCCGCCCCGCTGACCGGTGGCCGCTGGCACTCCTACGCCGACCACCGGATGGCCACGGCCGGAGCCATTCTCGGCCTCGCCGTGCCCGGAGTGGAGATCGAGGATATCGGTACCACCGCGAAAACCCTGCCCGATTTCGTCGCCCTGTGGGAAGCGATGCTCGACCCGGACGCGGCCGCACCGGGAGCGGCTCACTGAGCCGGCGCGGCCGCACCACCGCCTCGTACGACGAATCCGATGTGCGGGTGCGTCCGGGGCGGAGTTCACGACCGCGGACCAAAACCCGCCCGCAGCACCGGGACGCCCAGCCCGCGATGGTGGTGTCGGTGGACCGCGGCCGCTGGGGTTGCGTTCTCGACGGCGATCCGGCGCGACCGCTGATCGCGATGCGGGCCCGGGAGCTGGGCCGCACGCCCATCGTGGTGGGCGATCAGGTGGATATCGTCGGCGATCTCTCCGGCCGGCCGGATACCCTCGCGCGGATCGTCCGCGTCGCCGAGCGGAGCACCGTTCTGCGCCGCACCGCCGACGACACCGACCCGTTCGAACGAGTGGTCGTCGGAAATGCCGAACAGTTGTTCATCGTGGTGGCGCTGGCCGATCCGCCGCCGCGTACCGGTTTCGTCGAGCGGGCGATGGTGGCCGCCTATGCCGGTGGCCTGGTCCCGGTGCTGTGCCTGACGAAACACGATCTGGCCGGGGATTCGGAGTTCGCCGCCGCCTTCGACGGTCTCGACCTGACCATTGTCTACGCCGGGGTCGACGACCCCCTCGATCCCGCGCTGGAACTGCTCGGCGGCCGGTTGACCTGCTTCCTGGGTCATTCGGGTGTCGGGAAGTCCACCCTGGTGAACCGATTGGTTCCCGCGGCCGAGCGGGCGGTGGGCGAAGTATCAGGGGTGGGCAAGGGCAAGCACACCTCCACCCAATCGGTCGCGCTGGCGCTACCGGGCGGGGGCTGGGTCATCGATACTCCCGGCATCCGCTCCTTCGGCCTCGCCCACATCACACCCGACGATGTGATCGCCGCTTTCACCGATCTGGCCGGAGCCATCGAGGATTGCCCACGCGGGTGCACACATCTGGGCCCCCCGGCCGATCCGGAATGCGCACTCGACGATCTGGCGGACAGGGCGGAGCGGGTCAGCGCGATCCGGCGCCTGCTGGTCGCGTTGAATTCCAACGAACAGTGGTGAGCTGCCGGCCGCCGGTTCGGCCGTGGTATTCGCTCCAGCGGTCGGGGCCGGTCGATCGCGCCTCAGTACTTCGGTTCCTTGGGTGGTAGCGACCGGGCGAACCGGGCTCCGCGACCTACCCACACCTCCAGCTCCGCCTCAACCTCCACCGCCTCGGCACGCACTCGCAACCATCCGTCCAGTTCCCTGCCCTGCATCACCATCGGCATGACCGATATATCGTCGACCAGAGCAGCGGCCTCGGCGGGAGCCATCCGGACCATCAACCCGCCCCCGCCGCTTACTGCGACCCCCATATGTCCGCCGAACAGAAAAGCCAGACCACCGAACATCTTGCGTTCGGCGGTATCGGGCGCGGCACCCACCACATCGCGCACACGTTCCGCAAGTTCTTCGTCGTATGCCATGGCCCTATGTCTACGCCGCCCAACCGACAGGAACTCCCGATCAGGGGCACCCGCAACCGGTCAATTAACCCTTTGTTATAGTTCAACCATAACAAGGAGGTAGCCGATGAACACACCGAGCACCATCCGGATCGCCCTTCTCGCAGGAATACCACCCCTCCTGTCCGCGGTCCCCAATATCGTGCTGTTGGCCGCGGCCGCCGATCGGCTACCGGACCCGATCGCCACCCATTTCGGCTCCGACGGTGCGGACGGGTTCACCGGCCGGGTGCCGACCATGGTCATCTCCGCCGGTCTCGGCCTCGGTCTCGCCGTGCTGTTCGCCGCGATCCTGGCAGTGGGATTCCGGCAGGGCAGGATGGTGCGCCGGCCGGATTCGACCGTGGACCCGAGCCGGCTACTCTTCGGGACCGCGTGGGGCGTCGGCGGATTCGTCGGAATGCTGATGCTGTTCAGCACTGTGGCGAACCTCGATATCGCAGATCCAGCCCAGGTCACCCTCCCGGGCTGGACCTTCGTCGTCGCCGCGGCCGTCGGCGTACTTTTCGGCGGCGCGGGCTGGCTCGCCGCACCGGAGAGCCCGATAGCAGCGGAACCTTCGAGGGTCGTTCGACCGCTACCGATCGGCGCGACCGAACGAGTGAACTGGTCGCGGCGGATCACCGCGCCGTGGATGTTGCTGACCGGGGTCGTCTCGGCGCTGATCGGTATGACGCTCGGTATCGTCGCACAGCCGTTCGCGGGGGTGGTTCTGGTACTCACGGGCGCACTGGTCGCCCACCTCGCACTGGTCCGAGTGGTCGTGGACCGACGCGGGCTCACGGTGGGGACCGGATTGGCCGGCTGGCCCCGGTGGCGGCTGGAACCGCAGGAGATCACCGAGGTTTCCACAGCCGATATCTCACCGGCCCACTACGGCGGCTACGGTATCCGGCTCATCCCCGGCACCACGGCCGTGGTGCTGCGCGGGGGGCCGGGCATCGTCGTCACCCGCCGGTCGGGCAGGCGGTTCGCGGTATCGGTGGACGATGCCGAAACCGGAGCGGGTGTACTGGCCGGTGTTGTGCACAGGTCGGCCTGATCATGCTGGTCCGGGTGGATCCGGCACGGTCGGAACCACTGGCCGATCAGATCGCGGCGTGCATACGCCGCGCCATCGCCGACGGGGAGGCCCCGGCCGGCCTGCGCTTACCCGGCGCCCGCGAACTGGCCGCATCCCTGGACGTCAGCATCCACACAGTGCTCGCCGGGTACCAACGTCTACGCGACGATGGACTGATCGAACTACGCCGGGGACGGGGCGCCACCGTACGCGCCGGAGCACCGGAGGGCCGGGCCGCGGTGGCCGAGCTCGTAGGACAGCTGGTCGCCGCCGCCCGGCATATCGGCCTGGGTGAAGAGGAACTGGTCGAACTCGTCCGTGCGGCGGCTGCGCGCTGACACAGGAACATCCGGACGCTCGCGACCACCGGCCGGCTCAGCGGACGTCGCTGTATCGGACCCGACCCGAACACCCGAACCGGGAGCGAGCTCACCCACCGACCCCCGCGGCGACCGGCGCGTACCGGCCGATATGCGAGCCGAGTCCGTAGTGGCCGCGCAGTGTGGTCTCGGTGTAGTCGGTACGGAACAGTCCGCGTGCCTGCAGGATCGGCACCACCCGGGCGACGAAATCGGTCAGGCCGCCGGGCAGGTAGGGCGGCATCACGTTGAAACCGTCGGCGGCGCCCGCTTCGAACCAGCGCTGCAGATCGTCGGCGATCTGCTCGGGTGTGCCCGCCACGGTGCGGTGGCCGCGACCGCCACCGAGTTCGGCGATCAGCCGGCCCACCGTCAACGACTCCCGTTTCGCCAAATCCTTGACCAGCTGATAGCGGCTCTTGTTGCCCTGTATCCGGTCGATCGGCGGCAGCGGTGGTAGCGGCGCGTCCAGCGGATATCCGCTGAGGTCCACCCCGACCATCTGAGAGAGCTGGCGCAGCGCGTACTCCGGGGAGATCAGTTCGGTGAATTCCTGTTCCAGTCGCCGCGCGGCAGCTTCGGATTCGGCGATGAACGGCACGATACCGGGCAGGATCTTCACCTCGTCCGGGCCGCGGCCGGCCGCGACAGCGCGTGCTTTCACATCGCGGTAGAAATCCTGCCCCTCCGCGATGGAGCGCTGCGCGGTGAAAATCGCCTCCGCCCAGCGGCCGGCGAAATCCTTACCGCTCCCCGAGGACCCGGCCTGGACGAGCAGGGGCCGGCCCTGTGCGGACGCGGGCACATTGAGCGGGCCGCGGACGGTGAACCGCTCCCCCGCGTGGTCGACAGTGTGCACCTTGTCCGGGTCGGCGAACACCCCGGCGTCGGTATCGAGGACGAGGGCGTCGTGCTCCCACGAATCCCACAGGGCCGTGGCCACTTCGACGAATTCTTCCGCCCGCCGGTAGCGGCCGGCGTGCTCGGGGACCGCGTCGTAACCGAAATTGGCGGCCTCGTCGGTACCCACCGAGGTGACGATATTCCATCCCGCGCGGCCTGCACTGATCTGATCGAGCGAGGCGAGCGCGCGGGCCAGGTTGTACGGCTCGGTGTAGCCGGTGGAGGCCGTGGCGATCAGACCGATCCTTTCGGTCGCCACCGCCATCGCCGACAGAAGTGTGATCGGCTCGAAAATCGTCTGCGTATTGCGCTCGATCCGGTGCCCCACCGCGAGGTAGTCGGCGAAGAACACCGAATCGAGCTTGCCGCGCTCAGCAGTTCGCGCGAGCTCCTGGAAATACCCGACCCGTTGCACATTGCGTGCGTCGGTGCGCGGATGCCGCCAGGCCGCCTCGTGGTGGCCCACACCCATGAGGAACGCGTTGAGATGGAGTTGCGAGGACATCGGTGCCCCTCTAGAGAGCCACACGCCAGCGGGACAGCCGGCGTTCGGTGAATACGAGCACAGCGTTGAAGATCAGGCCGACCAGCGCGATGGCGATGATCCCGGCATACATATCGGGGATCTGGAAATTGAGCTGCGAGGCAGTGATCAGATATCCCAGCCCGGCTTTCGCCCCGACCATCTCCGCCGCGATCAATACCAGGATCGAGGAAGCGGCGGCCATCCGCAGACCGGTGAAGATGGTGGGCACGGCCGCGGGCAGGACCACTTTGTACACGATCGCGAACTGGGAGAAGCCCAGCGACCGTGCCGATTTGATGAGCAACGGGTCCACGGTCCGCACCCCGGAGATGGTGTTCAGCAGGACCGGAAAGGCGCAGGCGTAGATCACCAGGGCGACCTTGGATGTCTCGCCGATACCGAGGATCAGAATGAAAACCGGCAGCAGGGCCAGCGCCGCGGTATTGCGGAACAGCTCGAGTACCGGGTTGAGGAAATCGGCGACCGGCCGGTACCAGGCGATCGCGACCCCCAGCGGTACCGCGAACGCGACAGCGATCACGAAACCGGTGAGCGCGCGGGTGAGGCTGGTGGATACGTGCTCCCACAACTGACCGTTGCCGACGAGCTCGAAGAAGGTGCCGGCCACCTCGGTGAACGGCGGCAGGAACACCTTGTCCACGAGGCCGGCCCGGGGTGCGGCCTCCCAGAGCGCGAGGAAGGCCAGGATGGCGATCGACGGTTTCACCACCCGCCAGGCCAATCCCGTGGCGAGCCTCCCCCATCGTGGAACGCGACTGTCCGTGGGAGCGGCCGGGCGGGCGGGGACGGATTCGGTGACGGGCGAAGCGCTGTCGAGTGTGCCGGTGGCGAGTGCGCTAGACATGCTGAACCTCTTCGGTCGTCGAGATATCGGCGAGTTCGAGCGAGCGGGCGCGTTCGACCTCGTCGTGCAGCAGGGACCAGATCCGGTGCCGCAGCTCCCGGAACTCCGCGCCGGAGCGGATATCGTCGGAGGTGCGGTCGATATCGATATCGACCACCGTCTTCACCCGGCCGGGCCGGGAAGTGAGCACAGCGACGCGCTGCCCCAGGTAGATCGCCTCGTCGATACCGTGCGTGATGAACAGGATCGTCTTACCGGTGCGTTCCCAGATGCGCAGCAGTTCGTCCTGTAGCGATTCCCGGGTCTGCGCGTCGAGCGCGGCGAACGGTTCGTCCATCAGCAGCACCTCCGGGTCGAAGGCGAGACTTCGGGCGATCGCGACCCGCTGCTTCATACCACCGGAGAGTTCGTGCGGATACCGGTCGGCGAAACCCGCCAGACCGACGAGCTCGAGATAGTGCTCGGCACGTTCCCGGCGTTCGGAACGCGGCACGCCCTTGGCTTCGAGCCCGAATTCGATATTGCGGCGGGCGGTGCGCCACGGCAGCAATGCGTACTGCTGGAAGACGATTCCGCGATCGAGCCCGGGCCCGGCGATCGGGGTTCCGTCGAGCAGGATCTGCCCCGAGGTCGGGGTGCTGAGTCCACCGAGTAGATCGAGCAGCGTGGATTTACCGCATCCGCTGGGGCCGACGAGGACCAGGAACTCACCGGCGGCGAGGTCGAGGGTGATATCGGAGACCGCGGACAGCTCGGACTTCTGCCCGCGCAGCGGGAACGTCTTGCTCACCTGAGACAGACGGAGTTTGGGTGTACCACTCATTTCGCACCGGCCGATGCTTGTCCGTCGGGGCCACCATCGGCGGGGTAGGTGCCGTTGGCGTAAGGGTTGTACTCGTTGGTGTAGAGGTCGCCGGCCACGATCTCGCCTTCGTCGAGTTCGCCGTTACGTACCAGCCAATCGATCCAGGTCTGTAGTTCTCGTTCGGCCACGACAGCGCCCGGCACCGGGATACCGGAGCTGCGCCAATACCGGATGGCGTCCACGCTCTCGGCACGCCCACGCTTGTTGATGATGTCGGTGAAGCGGGCGACAACCTCGTCCCTCGGTCGTGTCTGCGTCCAGCGAATGGCGCGTGCCGTGCCCTGTACGAAATCACGGACCGCCTCGGGGTTGGCGGCGATGAAATCGTCACGCAGGACATAGGTTCCGTAGCTGAAGGCGCCGAACAGGTCGCGGTCGGTGAACAGCGGCCGGATACCGCCACGTTCGAGGGCCGTCTCCCGCTGGACACTGTTGAGGGTCGCGACATCGATCTGGCCCTCGCGCAACGCCTGTTCGGTGTTCACCGGAGGCACCACGGCGAGCTGCACGGTTTTGATCTCCTCCGGCGTCAGCCCCTGCTGGGCGAGCCACTCCCGGGTCAGGAACTCGTGGTGCGCGCCGAGCGTATTCATCCCGACCTTCTTGCCGATCAGGTCACGTGCCGACCGGATCGGGCTGTTCTCCAGCACGTAATACCCGGTGTACTCGGCCGCGTCGGCACCGTAGGAACTGAGGACCGAGGTGATCGGTGCGCCGGCCGCGTTGAGTTTGACCACGGCACCGTTGAACGCGGACCCGAACTCGATCTCCCCGGTCGCGGCCGACTGGATGTCCTGCGGACCGCTGGTGGTGTCCCCCACCCACTCGAGCTGGACTTTGTCGTAGTAGCCGAGGTCGGCGGCCAGTTCGTGGAAGCCCACTTTGCCGGACCAGCCCTGGTACCGCAGGACGGTCTTACCGTCGGCGGTCTCGGTCGCTTCTCCGCCCGCACCGCAGGCGCACAACAGCAGCACAACGGCGGCGACCAGCGCGGTCACAACCGACCTCAGCGGCCGGTTGGGCACTCGTGGTTTCAGGCGTCCTGGCATGGCTTCGATCCTTCGATTCGGCTGCCCGTCATCGTGCGGCCGTGGATACGAACTCTGAACCGTTTGCGTCAGCACGAGTCGAACCCGCCACGGCCGTCACCGGCGCGCCCACCTCCGGTCCCGCCCTCGGCCCGACCGGTCACTGCGGCATCCGCAACGGGGATATCGCGTCGAATTTCCCTGTGCGCCATGGGGAATTCAATGTCCTGCGATGTAATCCGGAGGCGTGTCCGGCGTGCGCCGCGGACGTATCCGCGGAGGCGCGCCGCGCCGGTCCGGTTTCCGAAGGGAAGGTCAGTTCCGATGGTTCAAGAGCCGGGCACCTGGGCCGGTCTGAAGCAGGACGCATCCCAAGATCTCCTGTATTTCGATCCCGCCGCCGCGGTGACCGGCGCAGACGCCGCCAGTCGGATGATCGAACAGATGATGGCTATGAAGGCCGCGATCGGTGACTACGGCCTCGACAGCGTTATCGACCTCACCGGGGGTGTGCTGGGCTCGGGCAAGGAACTTGCCGCGATATACAGCAAGCGGGCCGAGCGGCTCGCCGTCGTTCTGCAGGACCACATCAATATCGGCACCGAAATGGCCAACGCGTTCATCCAGGCCGGGCTCTACTACAAGCGGGTCGAGGAAGAGAACTCGGACGCGCTCGACAAACTCGCCGACTACGACGTACCGACCGAATCATCGGCGGAGATCCCGGTAGCCGACTCCAGATACAGCGATATCGACGTACCCGACGGAGTACCGCACGACGCGGGCCGGCCGGGGACCCAGGACGACTTCCGGTACTACGACGCATACGACGTACCGGATGAACTGCACGACTACGTCGGCCGGCAGGAATCGATATCGCCGGATGCCGTCGGATTGGAAAACAGTGCGGCGCTCGGAATGCCGGAATTCCGTGGGCTCGCGGACAACACGGGATGGGCGATATTCGGGCTGCTGGGGTATTCGGAGGGCTGGTGGCGGCTGGCCGCGAATACCAGAAACGAATTGCAGAAGTTCGAAGAATCCATCGAAAGCATCCAGAACAAGTGGCGCGGTGACGCCGCGGACAAGGCCCGAACCGCTACGAAGAACTACTCGGACGCGATCGCCCCGCTGTGGAAATCGATGTTCTCGATGAGTGAGAACATGCACTACAGCGCCGAATGGCTACGGCGCACAAAGATGTCGATGCCGCATGAAGATCTCAAGTTCAACAGCGATTCGGTCAGGCAGACCGTACTGCGGCGCTACCGCGAGGAGTGGGAGAAGCACTACTCCGACGGTATGAAGAACTCCCTCCGGGAGATGCCGGTGATCGAAGGGCCGATCGCCGAGCCCAAACCGCCACCACCGCCGCCGCCGAACAACGACGAGAACAACAACAACGACGAGAACAACAACAACGGCGGGAACAACAACGGCGGGAACGGAGACGGCAACGGCAGCGGAAGCGGGGGAGGAAGCGACAGCGCGCAGACCCCCGAGGAGGCATACGACGAGGGCTACGACGAAGGGTACGAGAAAGGCTTCGAGGAAGGGTCCCAGCAGGGCGGGGGCAAAGGCGAAGGTCAAGGCGGCGGCCAAGGCCAAGGCAGTGGCGGTCAAGGCGGCGGCGAGGACCAGGGCGGCGGCGAGGGCCAAGGCAGTGGCGAGGGCCAAGGCAGTGGCGAGGGCCAAGGCAGTGGCGGCGGCCAGGGCAGTGGCGACGACCGAGGCCAAGGCCAAGGCGGCGGCCGAGGTGGCAACCAGGGTGGCAACGGCGGGGGCGAGAATACGCCCGATGTACCCAGCTACGACCAGGCGGAGTACGAATCCGACGACAAACCGGCCGGCGATACCCACCAGGAACCCACCGAGAACGAACCCGGCGACACCGGCCAGGGCATTACGGCTCCGGTCACCGGCACCACCATGCCGAAGAATCCCACGGCCGCCGATGTGCTCAGCAAGCTCACCGGTATCCCCAAATCGCAGCTACCCGATTCTCTGAAGAACATCCCGATCACAGGTCAGGACGGCAAGCCAGCGACCCTCGCCGACGCGTTGGCGAAGATCACCGGCATCCCAGTCGACGAGATGCCGCAAGAATTGCAGAACACCCTCCTGAAAGAGCTCTACTCGCAGGATTCGCCGTACGGATCGGATTCCACGCTGTTCGGCGACAAGGCAGAGCCCTCCGGAACCGACGGCAAGGAGCCGGTGCCCGCCGGGGACAAGAGCACGACGCCGATGTCTCCTCTGCTCAGCGAAGACCCCGGCGCGATACCGTCCGGGGATACCTCCGGGCAGAGCAAGAACAGCCTGGACCAGCTGGTGAACATGCTGACTCAGGGGGTCCAGGCGTTCACCCTGAACGGTGCCGGCTCGATGCCGGGAATGGATCAGCTGGCCCGGATGCTGGATCCGGCTCAGCTGCAACAGCATCTGGGCGGCCTGCTGGATCCACAGGTGCCCCAGCCTGCGATGGGTGGTCTCCCCGGCGGCGGAGCCGCGCTTCCGGCCGGCGATTCGTCGCCCCCGGCCCTCGCCCCGTATCCGGGGTCCGAACCCAGCGCCGGTCCCTTCCCCCGGGCCTCCCTCCCTACCCCGGGCGTCGAACTAGCGGGATATTCGGGATCACCGGGCGGTTCGTCGAACCCGGGTGGAATGCCGGGTATGCCGATGATGGGGTCGCCGGGTGCGGGCGCGGGCGCGGCCAGCACACCCGGGCAGACGGGTAACCACACCCCCGGCGAGTTCCTCACTTCCCACGAGAATCTGGACGAGGTCTTCGACGACACCCCGTCCAAGGTGCGTCCGGTGATCGAGCAGTGATTCGTACCTGGGCCCTTACCGACCTCGAATTCGTTATGCTGTGTGAGGAATTCCGCCAGGGCGGCTTGCCGGAACCGTTCACCTACACCAGCCGGACCCGGCTGGCCGCGGACTACCGCAGAGAGAAGGCCGAAACGCTGCGTGCGCTGCACGACCGCGACGATTCCGATCTCTACGCGATGGCCGATGCCATCTCGCGTCCGGATGTCACCATTCTGGCGAAGGCCTGGGATGACCAGAACCCCGAGGAACCCGCCGGCTGGACCCGGGTGCACGCGGTCCGGCAGCGGGCGCGCGGTTTCGTGATCACCCAGCGGCCCGGTGAAACAGTCTGGCACAGCGGCGGTTTCGATGTGACCGCCTGCGACCCGCACGACCTCGCCGAATCGGTCCTGGCCCTGTTTCCCGAAGCGAAGGCAGGCCGGATGCAGCAGATCACGCTGGTCGATCCGGAGGCCGAGCCGGATGCGCGGCCGTACATCCCGCTGATCTCCGATGATGACGAACCCGAGGACGACGAGGCCTACCGCAGTGCCGCCTTCCTCGCGGCACCCGCGACAGCGGCCGGAACTGTCCAGGTCTTCCAGGGCCGCTCCATGTTCGGGCCGCGCGGACGCGTCGATATGGGGATTCGCTGGCGGGATCTGCCCGACGACGGACGCTATGTGATTCCGATGAACCAGGACGTCGAAGTGGCGACCGGGATGGGCACCAAACGAATGATCGAATGGATCCAGGAGCAGGTCGCCGAGGTACTGCTGCGGCTGGACCGGAATCTGGAACACGAGGAGTGAAAGCGGGCTCCGGCCGGAGTGCGGTGCTCGCACCGAGGACGACGCCGACACCGTGGTGGAATGCCGTTCGGCGGTTCTACCCCGAATAGCAAACAGTCAGCATCGATTCCGGATACTATGCGCGCACATCGATGCAATACCTCCGCGATGGTCACGGGATATCGATGCGATCGTCCGGGCCCGCGGCGTCCGGATTTCTGTGTACGACAGCTCCTCCCATCCGCGTGTCATTCGAGCACAGAAGGAACGATGTTCAGAATATTGATCATCAGCGCGGTAGCATCCGCGATCGTGTTCGGCAGCTCCCCGGCCATCTGGGCGAATCCCCACTCGGGCACGGCCCGGCCGGAGGCTGCGGGAAAAACCGGCCCGCACCGGCCGGCCGGTAAAGACGATTCCGTCGCCCAACTCCCCTTCAGCGATCGAGAATTCCTCCGGGCCAGCGCATTCGACGACGAGGATCGCCCCCTCCAGGACGGGGCGATCGCACTCGCCCGCGCTCAATGCGAGTACCTCGACAAAACCGGCAACACCGCGGCGAATCGCACCTACCTCGCCGAGGAAGCACGTCCGTTCGTGGAGTACCCGTACCTCTTCTTGGAAGCGGCGGTCCACTCCTACTGTCCGCGGCACACCGTGCTGAGCTGATCGGAACCGTCCCCGGCGGGAACTCCCGGGACTCCTACGAAGACCGCGGGACCCCACCGTAATGGTGGGGTCCCGCAGTTCCGGAATCAGTTCTTACGACGGGACTTCGGCCCCTTACCCTGCTTCGTCTGTGACCGGGCCGCCTCGCGACGCTGGCGGCGGGTGCCCTGCGGCTGATCGTCGCCACCGTATTCCTCGGCATCGCTGTGCACCGCCGTGCTCCCGCCTTCCGCCGGACCCGAGTAGCTGAGACCCCGCGGACCCGACTGGTCGATACCGCGGGCCCGCAGGGCCGGCGGCGCACCGTTCAGGATCGGCAGTTTCTCGGTCGGGTACTGGCTGCTGGGCGGCAACGGCTGCGCACCGATCGGCGAGCGCAGCCCGCCGTCGACCTGCACACCCTCGGGCTGCGGCTGCTGGACCTCCACCTGGACGTTGAACAGGATGCCGACGGCATCTTCTTTCAAGCCTTCCAGCATGTTCGCGAACATATCGAAGCCCTCGCGCTGGTATTCGACCAGCGGATCACGCTGCGCCATGGCGCGCAGGCCGATGCCCTCCTTGAGATAGTCCATCTCGTAGAGGTGCTCACGCCATTTGCGGTCCAGTACCGACAGCAGCACCTGACGCTCCAGCGTGCGCATACTGCCCTCGCCGGCCAAACCGTCGATTTCGGACTCGCGCTGTTCGTAGGCGGCGTGGGCGTCGTCGAGCAGCGTCTCCCGGAGATCCTCGCGGGTCAGTTCACCGGCCTCGCCGACCGCGGTCTCACCGGTGAGGTCCTGGTGGCTCATGCTCACCGGGTACAGCGTCTTCAGCGCGCCCCACAGTTTGTCCAGGTCCCAGTCCTCCACATAGCCCTCGGCGGTGGCGCCGTCGACATACGCGGTGATCACATCGGTGATCATGCTCTGGACCTGCCCCTCCATATCCTCACCGCGCAGGATCTGGTTGCGCTCGCCGTAGATGACGGTGCGCTGCTGGTTCATGACCTCGTCGTACTTGAGGACATTCTTGCGGATCTCG
Source organism: Nocardia sp. NPDC019395 (assembly GCF_040632335.1). Taxonomy (NCBI): domain Bacteria; kingdom Bacillati; phylum Actinomycetota; class Actinomycetes; order Mycobacteriales; family Nocardiaceae; genus Nocardia; species Nocardia sp. NPDC019395. Next base: position 43,369 of record NZ_JBEYBT010000013.1, on the reverse strand, counting down.
AAGTTCTGCTGTTCGACCTGGGTCTGCGCGCTCTTGATGGCCTTGGAGACCATCTTCGCCTCGATCGGCACATCGTCGGGCAGATTGAGCCGGGTCATGATCGATTCCAGCGCGGCACCGTTGAACCGCCGCATCAACTCGTCACCCAGCGACAGGTAGAACCGGGATTCGCCCGGATCGCCCTGACGGCCGGAGCGGCCGCGCAGCTGGTTGTCGATACGCCGGGAATCGTGGCGTTCGGTACCCAGCACGTACAGACCGCCGGCCTCCCGCACCGCCTCGGCGTCCTCGGCGACCTGCTTCTTCACCTTCTCCAGGGCATGGCCCCAGTTGGCCTGGTATTCGTCGGGTGTGTTCACCGGGTCCAGCCCCTGCTGGCGCAGCAGAGTGTCGGTGATGATGTCCGGGTTACCGCCGAGCACGATATCGGTACCGCGGCCGGCCATATTCGTCGCGACGGTGACCTGACCGGGACGACCGGCCTCCGCGATGATCTGCGCTTCCTTCTCGTGGAACTTGGCGTTGAGCACGTTGTGCGGAACGCCGCGCTTGGTCAGCTGTTTGGACAGATACTCCGAACGGTCCACGCTGGTGGTACCGATCAGCACCGGCTGCCCGGCTTCGTAGCGTTCCACCACATCGTCGACCACAGCGGCGAATTTCGACTCTTCGGTCTTGTAGATCAGATCCGCCTGGTCGGCCCGGACCATCGGCCGGTTGGTCGGGATCGCGATAACACCGAGGCTGTAGATCTGGTGCAGCTCGGCGGCCTCGGTTTCGGCCGTACCGGTCATACCGGACAGCTTGTCGTAGAGGCGGAAGTAGTTCTGCAAGGTGATCGTGGCCAGGGTCTGGTTCTCCGGCTGGATCTCGACCTCTTCTTTGGCCTCGATCGCCTGATGCATACCCTCGTTGTACCGGCGGCCGACCAGGATGCGCCCGGTGAACTCGTCGACGATGATCACCTCACCGTCCCGGACGATGTAATCCTTGTCCCTGGTGTAGAGCTCCTTGGCCTTGATGGCGTTGTTCAGGTAGCTGACCAGCGGCGAGTTGGCGGCTTCGTACAGGTTGTCGATCCCGAGCTGGTCCTCGACGTACTCCACACCGGCCTCGTGCACACCGATCGTGCGTTTCTTGATATCGACCTCGTAGTGCAGATCCTTTTTCAGCAAAGGCGCAATTCGGGCGAATTCGGCATACCACTTACTGGAGGCATCGGCCGGGCCGGAGATGATCAACGGGGTCCGGGCCTCGTCGATCAGAATGGAGTCGACCTCGTCGACCACGGCGAAATTGTGGCCACGCTGGACGAGATCGTCCAGCGAATGGGTCATATTGTCGCGCAGATAGTCGAAGCCGAATTCGTTGTTCGTCCCGTAGGTGATATCGGCGTTGTAGGCGGCTCGCCGCTCCGCGGGAGTCATCCCGGCCAGGATCGCCCCCACCTCGAGGCCGAGGAAACGGTGCACCCGGCCCATCCATTCGGAGTCACGTTTGGCCAGGTAATCGTTGGTGGTGACGATATGTACGCCGTCGCCGCTGATCGCGTTCAGATAGGCGGGCAGCACCGAGGTCAGGGTTTTGCCCTCACCGGTCTTCATCTCCGCGATATTGCCCAGATGCAGCGCCGCCCCGCCCATGATCTGCACCTTGTAATGCTTCTGCTGCAGGACCCGCCAGGAGGCCTCACGCGCCACGGCGAAAGCCTCGAGGAGCAGGTCGTCGAGGCTTTCACCGTCGGCGTAGCGCTCCCGGAACTCATCGGTTTTGGCCTGTAGCTCGGGGTCGGTGAGCGAGGAGTAATCGTCCTCGAGCTCGATCACTTCGCGCGCGAGATGGGACAGCCGCTTGACCATGCGACCCTCACCAAAACGTAGCAACCTCGACAGTGTCAGCGCAGGCACGAGTCTCGTCAATCCTCTGGGTCGGTTTCGGCTCCGATGTTCGCGGCTGCACGTCCCGGTGACGGGCATGTAGCCACAGCTTGCTTCATGGTAATGCGGCTCCCATGGTAGGCGCCGCCGCGTACCCGGCCACTGTGCCTTCGTCACAATTTTCGACGGCGCCCGGGGTGTGGGGCGATATACCACCACCGGTCGCGGCGCAAGGTACTGAATTCTGTATCGGAAAATCCACACAATGGTGCGGGAACGGCTGCCGACTGGTCACAATGGAGTCCGGATTCCGGACTCCGAAGGGGCAGATACCAGCGTGATAGCCAGGCTGACACCGCAGGACGCCGACTTCTTCCGGCTGGAATCGACCACCCACCCGGTACACATCGGTTCGCTGATCGTCCTGGACAACACCGCCGGCGACGACCGGCTCCTCGATTACCGGGTACTGGTCGATCTGGTCGAATCACGCCTGCCACTGGTTCCCCGATACCGGCGCAAGGTCCGGGAGATCCCGTTGTCGCTGGGGCGGCCGGTCTGGGTCGAGGACAGCCGGTTCGATATCACCTACCACATCCGCCGCTCCGCGCTGCCGTCCCCGGGTAGCGACGATCAGCTGCACGAACTCGTCGCACGGCTGGGCTCACGGCCGCTGGACCCGGCCCGCCCGCTATGGGAGATATACCTGATCGAGGGCCTGGCGGATGGCCGCTGCGCCATCTACACGAAGTCTCATGCCGCCCTGGTGGACGGTGACGCCGCCCTGGAGATCGGCCATGTCGTCGCCGACAATGCCGAATCCCCGCGCGATATCGCCGACGACCGGTGGCAGCCGGGGCGTGAGCCCAGCGATACCGATCTGTTCCTAGGTGCGCTGGGTCATATCGTGGCGCAGCCCGCATCGGCGGTCGAGGTACTGCGCGAGGCCGGCGCGAACGCGGCCGGGCTGATCGGCACGGCGGGCAGAACGCTGGATACCGTGGCGTCGGCGATACGGTCGGCGGCGGGCGGCGCCCCGGACAGTCCGTTGAACGCGCGCACCTGCCGGCAGCGCCGGTTCGCCACCGCGGTGACCGACCTGGCCGACTACAAGCGGGTGCACCAGCACGTCGGCTGCACGATCAACGACGTAATGCTGGCGGTGCTGACCGGTGCGCTACGTAACTGGCTGCTGTCGCGCAACAAAGGAATGACCGAATCGACCGTGCTCCGGGCGGTCGTGCCGATGTCGGGGTACGGCAGCGAACCCCGCGCCGGCCGGACCCTGCCCAGCGAGATAACCCCGCTGCTGATCGATCTGCCGGTGGGCGAACCGAGCCCCGTGATGCGGTTGTCGCATATCGCCCACGCGACTTCCGAGGACGGCCGGCAGCGGCACGCGGTGCGCGCCCGGACGCTGGTGCATCTCGCCGGCTTCGCCCCGGCCAGCCTGCATGCGATGAGTGTCCGGGCGGCGAGTACGTTCGCAGACCATACGTTCAATGTGGTGATCACCAACGCGCCGGGCCCGCAGACGGCTATGTACGTCGGCGGTGCGCGGATGCTGGAGATGTACCCGGTTTCGCCGTTACTGCGCAATCAGGCCACGAGTATCGGGATCACGTCCTACGACGGGCGGGTCTGCTACGGACTCAACGCCGACCGCGAGGCAATGGCCGATATCGAGGTGCTGGCCGCGTCGGTGCCCGAATCGATGGAGGAGATACTCGGTGCCTGCCTCTGACCGCAAGACCATGCGCGTGTACGTGCCGGCTACCGTCGCGATGCTGCGGGAACTCGTGGACAAACGCGAACTCCACGCGATGGGCGGGACGGCCTTCGCGCTCACGCCCGCGCTGCGCGAGGCCTACGCGTCCGGTGACGACGAGGAACTCGCGGAGGTCGCCATGGCGGAGGCGGCACGCGCGTCGCTGCGGCTGCTGGCCGACGACGTCCACAGTTCGGCCACGCCGATGTACCGGCGGGCGGTGATCGCAGTGGATGTCACCGGCGCGACACTGCGCCCGGACCTGGACGACGCGGTGGTGAAACTGGATGGTCCGATCCAGTACAAACGGGTCGGCTCGGTACATATGGACCTCGCCGAGGCCGAATCCGCGGTGGCCAAAGCCGTGGACATCATCGACGCCGCGGACCTGGGCGACGAGGACGCCGAATTCGTCCTCGGCGACGCCGAGGATCACCAGCTCGCCTGGTACGCCACCCAGGAACTGCCGTTCCTCCTCGACTTACTGTGAGGCGTCCGAGCTTTCACCGCCCGATCCACGGACTCATCGGCGACGAGGAGAGCGTCGACACGCTGCCGGGATGAACGGCGGATCGTTGTGACGGCGCACGAACCCAGGCCAACCTACGATGCCGTAACCTGTGGGAAGGCGGTCGCCGACGGTGGCCACGACGACAGAAGGACGAAACGGCACCGATGTTTCTCGATAATGTCCGGGAGTGGCTGGAAGCTCCGGCGGCCGATGTCGCCGAGCGCGGCGGCAGGCTCAACCTGCTGCGCGGGGCGGTGGCCCGGGCGACCACCCCGCTGCTACCCGACGACTATCTGCATCTGGCCAACCCGCTGTGGTCGGCGCGGGAACTGCGCGGCCGGGTGGTGGACGTCCGCAAGGAGACCACGGATTCGGCCACCCTGGTGATCAAGCCGGGCTGGGGTTTCGATTTCCGGTACGAGCCCGGGCAGTACATCGGGATCGGCATCCTGGTCGACGGCCGCTGGCACTGGCGGTCCTATTCGCTCACCAGCCCGCCCGACTGGGACGACCCGCGCTACGGCAAGAAGGTCATCGCCATCGCGGTGAAGGCGATGCCGGAAGGGTTCCTGTCCAGCCATCTGGTGAACGGGGTGACTCCGGGCACCATTGTGCGCCTGGCGGCTCCGCAGGGCGCGTTCGTCCTGCCCTCGCCGCCGCCGCCGAAGGTGCTGTTCCTCACCGCCGGTTCCGGCATAACACCCGTTATGTCGATGCTGCGCGCCCTGGACCGCCGCGACGCGGTGACCGATGTGGTGCATATCCATTCCGCCCGCACCGCCGAGGAGGTGATGTTCGGGGCCGAACTCGAGGATCTGCACCGGCGGTATCCGGGATTCGTCTCGCATATCCATCTCACCGGCGCGAAGGGCAAGTTCGCCCCGGCCGCGCTGGACCAGCTGTACCCGGATTGGCGGCAGCGCCAGACCTGGGCCTGCGGCCCGCTGGGCATGCTCGACGAAATCGAGAAGCACTGGCACGCCGCCGGCCTCGACAACGCGTTGCACGTGGAGCGCTTCGAGGTGGAACGGTCCGCGACCACCGAAGGCGGCGCCGTCACCTTCGGAAAGACCGGGCGCACGGTGACTGCGGACGGGGCCACGACTCTGCTGGAGGCCGGTGAATCCGCCGGAGTTCAGATGCCGTTCGGCTGCCGGATGGGTATCTGCCAGACCTGTGTGGTGACCTTGAGTTCGGGCCGTGCCCGCGATCTGCGCAACGGCGCCGAACGTTTCGAAGGGGAAAAGGTGCAGACGTGCATCTCCGCCGCGGCCGGTGACTGCACCCTCGACGTATAGCCACACCGGCGCCCCCGGCAATTGCCGGGCGCAGGTATTCTCGGGGTGAGTCGCAGGTTGCGTCCCGGCCCGGGAAATCACGTAAAACGTGTTCTCGTTTCCGACGTGTTCCGCTCTCGTCTCCGCATATCGTGCCTACAGAAGGGACGCCGGTGGCCATCACCGACATCAGAGCCTTTGCCCACCTCACGGCCGCGGATGTCGAGACCCTGGGACAGGAACTCGACGGTATCCGCCGCTCGGTCGAGCAATCTCTGGACGAACGCGATGCCCGCTATATCCGGCACACCATCGCCGCCCAGCGCGGCTTGGAGCTCGCGGCCCGCGCCGTGCTGTTCGGCAGCCGCAACCGCTGGGCTTGGCTGGCCGGTACCGCGATGCTGTCCGTCGCCAAGATCATCGAGAATATGGAGCTGGCGCACAACATCAGCCACGGTCAATGGGATTGGATGAACGATCCCGAAATCCACTCCACGAATTGGGAGTGGGATATGACCGGACCGTCGGCACAGTGGCGGCGGGCGCACAACTACTCCCATCACACCTACACCAATGTGCTCGGCATGGACGAGGACCTGGGATTCGGCATTCTGCGGATGACCCGCGACGAACAGTGGCGCCCCCTGCACCTGGTGCAGCCGATCGCCAATATCGTCCTCGCCGCCGCCTTCGAATGGGGTATCGCGCTGCACGATTGGAAGATCGAGAAGCAACTTTCCGGGACCCCCCGCTTCCAGCTCGGAAGCGAACCGAACAAACTGTTCGGCCGCAAGATCGTCCGGCAGGTCGCCAAGGATTTCGTCATCTATCCGGCGATCACCGGGCCCGCCTTCACCGCAACCTTGAAGGCCAATGCCACCGCGAACCTGGTCCGCAACCTGTGGGCCTACGCGGTCATCTTCTGCGGCCATTTCCCCGACGGCGCCGAGAAGTTCACCGAGGAACAGCTCGAGGGCGAGACCCGGGGGGAATGGTATCTGCGCCAGATGCTGGGCAGCGCGAACTTCTCCGCCGGGCCCGTGATGGGTTTTATGAGCGGGAACTTGAGCTACCAGATCGAACATCATCTTTTCCCGGATCTGCCGAGCAACCGCTACCCGGAGGTCGCGGTGGCGGTGCGCCAACTGTGCGAGAAGTACGATCTGCCGTATACGACCGGCTCGCTGGGAAAGCAGTACCTGCTGGCCTTCCGCACCATCCACAAACTGGCACTCCCCGACCGATTCCTGCGGCGCACGGCGGACGACGCTCCGGAAACATCATCCGAGCGCAAATTCACCGGACTCACCTCCCGTCCGGGCGCCGAACACCGGCCGTGGAGTATCGATCCGGAGACCGGTAAACGGCGCGGTTTGAAATCCGCCCTGCACGACGCGAAGGTCGCGCTACGGGCCAAGGCCCAGCACGAGAAAGAAGTGCTGCGTGCCGCCGAGCGGACAGTGCGGGCCAAGGCCCGGCAGGAGCAGGATCTGCTCCGGCGGGCCCGGTACGCGCTGCGGAAAACGAAGACCGCTCAGTCGGCTCGGTAGTCGACGTCCGGTCTGCCCGAAGAGGGGTTTCGCCCTGTCGATTTCGGATGTAACGTCCGCTCCGGACCGGGCGATTATGCAGTCGAGTCCCGATAGTGATCTATAACGTCGATGTTGTCGCTCGGCTTATCACCCGGACTTGGGACATGCAATAGGGCGCACGCCACATTTTCTACTAAAATCTCCAAACCTACGGTGGCGTAACTTACGGTAGGGTAGCCCGCATGGCTATATCGGATGTCAAGGAATACGCGCACCTCACCGAGGCGGACGTCGAAGCACTCGGAGCCGAGTTCGACGCGATTCGCCGGGACATCGAATCGACCCGTGGCGAGCGCGACGCCCGCTATATCCGCAACGTCATCCGATTGCAGCGTGCGCTCGAAATCAGCGGCCGCACAGTCCTTTTCGCCAGCTTCCTACCGCCGGCCTGGCTGGCAGGCGTGGCACTGCTGGGCACCTCCAAGATCATCGAGAACATGGAGATCGGGCATAATGTGATGCACGGCCAGTGGGATTGGATGAACGATCCGGAGATCCACTCCAGCCGCTGGGAATGGGATAACGCGGGCCCGTCCAAACACTGGAAGCACACCCACAACTACCTGCACCACAAGTACACCAACGTGCTCGGAATGGACGACGATATCGGCTACGGGCTGCTCCGGGTCACCCGCGACCAGCGCTGGAAGCCGTTCAATATCGGAAACCCGGTGTACAACCTGATCCTGCAGTCGCTCTTCGAATACGGAGTCGCGATCCAGCATCTGGAACTGGGCAAGGTCGCGGCCGGTAAAGTCGCGCCGGGAACCCCGGAGCGGGCCGAATTCGACCGGAAGGTCGACGAGGCGCTGGCCAAGATCAAACGGCAGGCGTTGAAGGATTACGTCGTCTTCCCGCTGCTGACCGGCCCGTCTTTCTTCCACACCCTCACCGCCAACTTCGCGGCGAACGTCATCCGCAATATCTGGTCCAACGCCGTCATCTTCTGCGGGCACTTCCCGGACGGCGCCGAGAAATTCACCAAGGCCGATATCGACAACGAAACCCACGCCCAGTGGTACCTGCGTCAGATGCTGGGCAGCGCGAATATCTCCGGCGGTAAGCTCATGCATTTCATGACCGGGAACCTCAGCCACCAGATCGAGCACCACCTCTTCCCGGACCTCCCCAGCAACCGGTATGCCGAGGTCGCGGTCCGGGTGCGGGAACTGTGCGATAAGTACGACCTGCCGTACACCACCGGTTCGTTGCCCGTCCAGTACTTCAAGGCGTGGCGGACCATCCTGAAACTGGCACTGCCCAACAAGTATCTCCGCCACACCGCGGATGACGCTCCGGAAACAGCCTCGGAACGTAAATTCGACGGCCGGGCCGTCTCCACCATCGACCCGGTGACCGGAAAACGTCGCGGTCTGCGTACCGCGATAGCGAAGGGGCGGCGGCGAGTCGCCGTATCGTTCGCGCGCTGACGCTCGACGGGTTGCGGTTCGCCGGCACTCCGCTTTCCGCAACGTGGATACCAACCGCAACCCTCGGCGCGCTACTCAGTGGCCGAGTACTACTGATCGGGCCGGCATCGCCTGTCCACGGCCGCCGGTAGTAGCAGGCGACCGGACCGGCCGCCTGCTCGACCTCGTCGTCGACGCACTCCGTCCGCCCCTGGGCCGCTCATACGGGCGCCGGAACCCGAAGAGCGGCGAACGCGCCCGGACAGAGCAGCGGGCAATAGATACTGTTTCTGTGGGTACTGCGGAGATGAGCGTGTACGAGGCAATCAGGACGCGGCGTGATGTCCGGGCCGAGTACACCGGCGAGCTGGTCGACGACGCGGTCCTGTGGCGGATTCTCGAAGCGGCGCATTGCGCACCGAGTGTCGGCAACTCCCAACCGTGGGATTTCGTGCTGGTGCGCAACCGGGCATCGCTGCGGAAATTCGCGGCTCATGTCGCGGAGAAGCGGTTGGAGTTCGCCCGTTCGCTACCGGCCGATCGCGCCCGGACCTTCGACCCGATCAAGATCGAGGGTATCGAGGAGAGCGGAACCGGAATCGTGGTGGTCCACGACGATTCCCGCGGCGGTCCGCATATTCTGGGCCGGGCCTCGGTCCCCGAGACGGGCGTGTACTCCACAATCCTCGCGATCCAGAACCTCTGGCTGGCAGCGACCGCGGAACAGGTCGGTGTCGGGTGGGTGTCGTTCTACGACGCGCCGTTCCTCGCCGAACTCATCGAATTGCCCGCCGGTATCAGGCCGGTGGCCTGGCTCTGTATCGGCCCGGTCAGCGAATTCCAGCGCGTCCCCGATCTCGAACGGTTCGGCTGGCGTCACCGGCGGCCACTGGACGAGGCAGTGCATTTCGAGGGATACCGGAGCAGCCGTACGGAATGAACACGGCCGGCCCTTCGCGGGCCGGCCGACGTCCTTCCGGGCTATGCGAGCCTGATCAGGCCGTAATCGAACGCGTGCCGGCGATACACCACCGACGGACGGTCGCTTTCCTTGTCCTGGAACAGGAAGAAATCGTGGCCTACCAATTCCATCTGGTAGAGCGCGTCATCGACCGTCATCGGAACGGCCGGGTGGACCTTGGTACGCACAATATGGCCGGGACCCTCGTACTCCGGATAGTCCGCGGCGAAATCCGCGCGCTTGGCACTGTGCCGGGAATGGTCGTGGGTGGCATCGAACAGGCCTTCGGTAATGGCGTCATCGGCCAGATCCGCGGTGGCGTCGTGCACCGAAACCGGCGTTTTCTCCCCGTAGTGCACCCGGCGCCGATCCTTGGTGCGGCGCAGCCGGCTCTCGAGTTTGGCTGTGACGGCCTCGAACGCGGCGTAGAAGCTGTCCGCGCAGGCCTCGGCGCGAACAATCGGCCCCTTACCGCGCGCGGTGATCTCCACCCGCTGGCAGTTCTTGCGTTGACGACGATTGCGCTCGTGGAAAAGTTCCACATCGAAAAGGAAGATCGATGGATCGAAGCGTTCCAGCCGGGACAGCTTGTCCGACACATAGACTCGGTAATGGTCGGGCACTTCGACGTTGCGGCCCTTGACCACAATTTCCGCGCGGGTTTCCCGTGGCTGGTCGAGCTGGTCGTCCAACTGCGGCTGGGCTGTGTCCTGAACTGAAGGTCGTGAAGATGTCGTCACGCGTACCTCCCGGATCTGGCCGCGCACCTCCGACGCGCGCGGCGGGATGAAACCATGCCGGCCACGTCCCATCAGTCGGCCGGCACTCGTATCGCAGGCCCACCTCCAAACTCCCGGAACGGGGTGTGTGAACGCGACGCTAGTCCGCGGACCGGACGTTCGCCACTGTTCACGCAAATTTCGAGAGATTCACGCGGCGCAGGTCACCAAGATGTCATCGAGGTATGACCCGGCAGCCGCCATGGCCCGGGCACACGCCAGCGCCGTGGCACCGGTTGTGAGCACATCGTCGATCATGACCACCTGCGCGTTCCCCGCCGCGGCCGGTAGCGGTGCGGCGCTGATCCGACCGCGCAGGTTCCGCTCGCGCTCACGCGCCGAGAGGCCGGCCGAATCGCGGACTCCCCACCAGACTCGCAGACACGGTACAACCTGGCAACCATCCAGCGACCGGGCCGCCGCCCGAGCGCACCGCAGCACCGGATCACCGCCGCGCCGCCGGGCGGATGCCCTCCGGCTCGGCGAGGGTACAAGTATCAGCGACCGGCCCGGTGTCCGCAACTCGGCCAGCCCGGCGGCGAGCGCGAGCCCGAGCGGTCGTACGAGATCGCCTCTGCCACGTTCCTTCACCGCCAGTACGGCCTTGCGCGCGGGCCCGCGGTAGGGACTCAGCGCCCAGCACGGCACTCCCGGATCGTGACGCGGCCGGATCCGGGTCGGCGGACCGGCCACGGTCCGCGCACACTCGGCGCACCACAATGTGCCGGGCCGCCGGCAACCGCCGCATTCGGACGGCAGCACCAGATCCAGAAGCGTCCGCATACCGGCCGAGTATGCCGCCGGGTACCGACACACCCGGCTCGATATCAGCCGGGAAGTATCGGCACCGCGTCCGCGCCGAGGCCGGGGACCTCGCGCCAGTAGGGGTCTCCCCCTTCCGGGGTACGGGTCAATTCAAGAACAGCGCGCGAATCCGCCACGTACTGCCGCTCTACGGAAGCGGTGACCTGGCGGACCGGCGGGGTCAGATTCCGGCCACCCAGCGAGATCAAATCGGAACCATCGATCCGCACGGTGCGCACCGGGTCCACTGTGCCGCTACCGGCGAGGATGATCGTATCGTTGCTGTACCAGTCCAGCGAGACCGCCGGAGTACTCAGTTCTATGGCGATCTGCCGCGGTGCTGTCAGCGCGTAGCTGCCGTCCGGGCGCACCAGCACCAGCGCGATATATACCTTCCCATCGGCGATCAACGCCGCGGTGACCCCGTCGCGAGAGATCCGGAGTTCGGTGATCGGCGCTTGGATCGGCGTGGACGACCCTCCGTCGAACAGTTGAGCGGTGTCCACCCCCTCGGGTAATACTGTGCCGGTCTCACCGTTGGTGACCGCCCGGATCACCCGGTTACCGTCGACAACCGCCCAGGCCTCGCTACCATCCGCAGTCCAGGACGGACGGGTGATGGTGCCGCCGTCCGCGACCGGGAAGACCTCACCGCCGTCGCTACCCATCATCAGGATGCGCTGCGGCTGCGGCGGCGCCCGGCCCGCGTCGGCCACCGCGGCGATCCTTTTGCCGTCCGGCGACAGACCCACCGATTCCAGGTTCTGCACGGTGCCGAAATAACCGGGCGCCGGTTTCGGGCCGCCGTCGGCGTCGACCTCGACCAGCGTTCCGTCGCGTAACGCGTGCAGCGGGATCTGGGCCTCCGGTTGCACCGCATCGGCAATCGGGCCCAGATCGGTGACCGACCAGCCGCCGTCGGCGAACCGCTCGTCCAGCGGGCGCCCGTCGGACAGCAGAATGTAGGGACCGAGCACCTCGGCGGCGGACAGGGTCAGTATCACCTGCGCGGCGAACAGTTCGCGATCACGCGGGGACAGCTGATCGATACCGGAGAAGTCGATCCGGACGCCGCCGAGACCGACTCCCACCCCGACCGGATCACCGTTGGCCTTGGTAAGCGGACCCCGCACCGCGACCGGTGGACTCAGATAATTACGCACCACCGGCGCGATATAGGGCTGGGGGCCGGCGATCAGCATATCGATCAGCCGCCGCGCCAAATCGTCCGGACGAACGACCGAGATCCAGCGCAGATCCGGGACCACGTGCCGGCCGTCGCCGGAGACGAAATACAACGCCTGCCGCCGATAGGACTGGCTGAACGCGCTGTACTCCATGACCACACCGTCGGGGAGTTCATCGATCCGCCATTGGCCGTCGACCAGGGTCATCTCGATTTTGTCCTCGATGATCCCGTCCGCTACGTGGTAGGACCCGTCCTCGGCGAGTTCACCTACCTTACGAGCACGCAGGACATAGGTCGCCTCGGTCTCGGTGCGGGACTCGCGCAGCGTATCCGCGCGTTCGACGATGACATGCGAATCCTCGTCGTTCCACTGCGTGGACGCGGCCGGGGTCATGTACTGCCGGGCAGCCAGATGACCGTCCGCGGGATCGGCGGTGGCCTGCAGAAAATCGCGCAGCAGCAGATCCGGGTCACGGCCGGGGCTGGGGGGCAACGGCCGCTCGGCGGACGGTTCCTGGTTGATCGTGCCGAGAGCCTGGGGTTGGGAGGAGTCCGGCAGGCTCGCGCAACCGGCGACCACCACCATCGCCACAATGGCGAGGAGCGCCGTGATGAGGCTGGACTCCGCGCGGCCGCTGGGCGAGTCCGGGCGGCGGTGTGGGGGGCGCAGGGTCATGATTTCTGGTCTCCGGTGTCTGTGAACACGGGCCCGTCCGGTGCCGGCCCGGCGGCCGCCGGGCCATTCGGATTCACATCGGAATCTTTTGCAGGCGTATCGGTTTCCGGGGCAGAACCTTCGGATTCGGTATCGACCGGGGGGCCGGCGCGGCCTGCGCTGTCATCGGACCTGCCCGCACCGGCCTGCTCGCCGGTGCCGGACGATGCCGGGTCCGGCTCCGCCGCGGCCGCGGGCCGGGGGGCCCACGGTTCGGTCTCGGACACCGGAGGTCCCAGTTCCACCCGTTCGCCGGCACCCTGTTCGCCCTCACCGTCCGGGCGGCGGGGCGCTTTGCGCATCCCCGGTTCCAGCGGCAGCGGGCTGCGGCCCAGCTTCTGGCCGCGGACCAGCGGCAGGGTCAGCCGGAAACTCGCACCGACATTGGGGCGGCCCCAAGCCTCGAGTTTTCCGTCGTGCAGATTCGCGTCCTCGACACTGATCGACAGTCCGAGCCCGGTACCGCCGGAGCGGCGCATCCGCGACGGATCGGAACGCCAGAACCTGCTGAAGACCAGCTTCTCCTCGCCCGGCCGCAATCCGACACCCTGATCCCGCACCACCACCGCCAGCGCGTTGGCCTCCGTGTCACCGCGCATCCGGATGAGTACGGGTTTACCCTCGCTGTGGTCGATGGCATTGGCCAGCAGATTACGCAGCACGCGCTCCACCCGGCGCGGATCGACCTCGGCGACCACCGGCTCCTCCGGCAGATCGATCACCACCTCGACGGCGGCGTCGCGGGCGAGATGGCGCACAGTGGAGATCGCGGCGCGCACGCACATCCGCACATCCAGCGATTCCACCTGGAGTTCCGCGACACCGGCATCGTGGCGGGAGATCTCGAGCAGATCGTTCAGCAGGCCTTCGAACCGGTCCAGCTCGGTCACGAGCAGTTCGGCGCTACGGGCCAATGCGGGATCCAGATCGTCGCTACTGCCGTGGATCAGATCCGCGGCCATCCGCACCGTGGTCAGCGGGGTACGCAACTCGTGGCTGACATCGGAGGTGAAGCGACGCTGCAGATTGCCGAATTCCTCGAGCTGGTTGATCTGGTTGGACAGGCTCTCGGCCATTTCGTTGAACGCCTTGGCGAGCCGGGCGATATCGTCGTCGCCGCGCACCAGCATGCGTTCTTTGAGACGGCCGTCGGCGAATCGCCCGGCGATCCGGGCCGCGGACCGGATAGGCAGTACGACCTGGCGGGTGACCAGTGCGGTTATCGCGGCGAGGAGGATCAACAGCACCGCGCCGCCGACCATCATGGTGCCGCGCATCAGCGACAAGCTGCGTTCCTCGTTACCCAGGGGGAAGATCAGGTAGATCTCCAGCGTGGGCACTTCGGCGCTGGGACTGCCGATGATCAGCGCCCGGCCGTGATAACCGTCCGGATCGTCGACAGTGGCGAACTGGTAGCTCACCTGGTTGCGCTGGACGAACCGGCGCAGCGAATCGGGCACTTCCTGGACGGGGCCGGCGGTGATCAGCTGCTGCGGCGCACCGCCGATCATGCTGAGCGCCGAATCGAAGCTGCCCGCGGCGCCGCCGGACCGGCTGTCGCGCCGGTTGGACAATGAGTCACGGGCATCGGACAGGCGCTGCTGCTGGCTGGTGACATCGTGCACCCCGGCGAGTTGCCCCTCCACGGTGTTACGGACCCGGTCCATCTCCTCGACGCCGGCGTTGATCTTGGCATCCAGCAGCCGGTCGGTGATCTGGCTGGTCAGCACCACGCCCAGCACGGTGATGACGATCAGCGACAGCGTCAGCGTCGAGACGATGACGCGCAGCTGCAGCGAGCGCCGCCAGAGCAGCCCCAGCGATTTACCGACGTGCTGAAACCATTCGTTGACCGGAACCAGCGCCTGCCGCAACCGGGCCGCCGGCCCGCTCCCGCCCGGATCGGAACGTGTGCGGGACCCTTGATGGTCGCGCAAGTTACCGCCTCCGGGCCCTGCGGGCAGCGGAGCGGATCACGGCGGACCGGCCTTGTATCCCACGCCCCGCACGGTCAGGACGATCTCCGGATTCTCCGGATCCTTCTCGACCTTGGCGCGTAATCGCTGCACATGAACGTTCACCAGCCGGGTATCGGCCGCATGCCGGTAGCCCCAGACCTGTTCGAGCAGCACCTCGCGGGTGAAAACCTGCCGGGGTTTGCGCGCGAGCGCCACCAGCAGATCGAATTCCAGCGGGGTCAGTGAGATCTGCGCGCCCTCGCGGGTGACCTTGTGCGCGGGCACATCGATCACGATATCGGCGATATTGAGCAGTTCGGCCGGTTCTTCCTCGGTGCGGCGCAGCCGCGCCCGCACCCGCGCGACCAGTTCCTTCGGCTTGAACGGTTTGACGATGTAGTCGTCGGCGCCGGATTCGAGACCGAGCACCACATCGACGGTGTCGGTCTTCGCGGTGAGCATCACGATCGGCACACCCGAATCGGCACGCAGGACCCGGCATACGTCGATACCGTTCATCCCCGGCAGCATCAGGTCCAGCAGGACCAGATCGGGCCGGATCTCACGGACCGCCGACAGGGCCTGGGTGCCGTCGCCGACCACGTGCGGGTCGAAACCCTCGCCCCGCAGGACGATGGTGAGCATCTCCGCGAGGGCCATATCGTCGTCGACGACCAGAATCTTCGGCTTCATAGTTACTATGTTGTCATCTCCCGGGCTCGTAACGGGTCGCCACGCCACACAATGGCGCGTTCCCGCCGGATATCCAACACTAATTCGTTGCCGATGCGGCGAGCCGCGCGGCCAATGCCTTCATTTCGCCGGTGCGCGGGCCGGATCCTTCTTCGCTGGGCCGGAAAACCCACCAGGTTCCATACCAATCGCGCCGAGCGAGATCACGGTACACCGCGGCCGTTCTTTCCTGTAATCCACCATCGCGTTCATAGGCATCCAACTCCCTGGACGCATCGAGTTCGCCGCGCCGCCGGGCACGTTGGGCCGCGACCTCGACCGGTACATCCAGCAGCAACTGCACCCGCGGCACCGGAAGTTCGAACCGGCCGAATTCCAATTCCCCCACCCACCGCACGATTTCCCCGTCGGACGATTGGCCCAGCCGGGCCGCGTTGTACGCCGCATTCGAGGCGACATAGCGGTCCAGGACGACCACATCGTTGCCGGCCAGTAATTTCGCCAGATCGTCGGCCGCGGCGGCCCGGTCGAGTGCGAACAGAACGGCCATGGCGTTCACCGAACCGGCCAGATCGCCGTGCGCGCCGCGCAGTGCTTCGGCGGCCAGATCGGCATGCACCGACCGGCCGTATCGCGGGAAGGCCAGGGTGTCGGCACGTAACCCGAGCCCCTCGAGCTCGGCCACCAGATCGGCGATCAGTGTCCGTTTACCCGCACCGTCGAGGCCTTCCACCGAGACCAGCACTCCCATGATGAGCACCCTACTCGGACAGCCGCGCCCGCCTGCCGAGGCAGGCGGGCGCGACCGGAGACCGGAAAGGGAGCCGGATCAGTAGCGGTAGTGCTCCGGCTTGTACGGGCCTTCGACATCGACATTGATGTACTCGGCCTGGTCCTTGCTGAGCTTGGTCAGCGTGCCCCCCAGCGCCTCCACGTGGATGCGGGCGACCTTCTCGTCCAGCACCTTGGGCAGGCGATAGACCTCGTTGTCGTATTCCTCCGGCTTGGTCCACAGTTCGATCTGCGCGATCACCTGATTGGAGAAGCTGTTGCTCATCACGAACGACGGATGCCCGGTGGCGTTGCCCAGATTGAGCAGCCGCCCCTCGGACAGCACGATGATGGATTTACCGGAATCGCCGAACGTCCACAGGTCGACCTGAGGTTTGATATTCAACTTGGTCGCGCCGGAGCGTTCCAGGCCCGCCATATCGATTTCGTTGTCGAAATGGCCGATATTGCCCAGAATGGCCTGATCCTTCATCGCCCGCATGTGGTCGAGGGTGATGATGTCCTTGTTCCCGGTCGAGGTGATGACGATATCCGCGTCGGCGATGGCCTGCTCCACGGTCACCACATCGAAGCCGTCCATCAGCCCCTGCAGCGCGTTGATCGGGTCGATCTCGGTGACCTGCACCCGGGCACCCTGCCCGGCCAGCGATTCCGCACAGCCCTTGCCGACATCGCCGTAGCCGCAGATCAGCACCTTCTTGCCGCCGATCAGCACATCGGTGCCGCGGTTGATGCCGTCGATCAGCGAATGCCGGGTGCCGTATTTGTTGTCGAACTTGGACTTGGTGACCGAATCGTTCACGTTGATCGCCGGGAAGGTGAGTTCACCCGCGGCAGCGAACTGGTACAGCCGCAGCACGCCGGTGGTGGTCTCCTCGGTGACACCCTTGACGCTCTCGGCGATCGCGGACCATTTACCTTTATCGGTCTCGAACCGCTCACGCAGCAGGTTCAAGAACACGGTGTATTCGGCGGAGTGTTCCTCGTCGGCGGGCGGCACCACGCCGGACTTCTCGAACTGGGCGCCGCGCAGCACCAGCATGGTGGCGTCGCCACCGTCGTCGAGGATCATATTGGCCGGCTCGCCGGGCCAGGTGAGCATCTGTTCAGCGGCCCACCAGTACTCCTCCAGCGTCTCCCCCTTCCAGGCGAAGACCGGGGTGCCCGCGGGCTCCTCCACGGTGCCGTGCGGCCCCACGACCACCGCTGCCGCGGCATGGTCCTGGGTGGAGAAGATATTGCAGGAGGCCCAGCGGACCTCGGCGCCCAGTGCGGTGAGGGTTTCGATCAGCACGGCGGTCTGCACGGTCATATGCAGCGAGCCGGAGATACGAGCACCCTTCAGCGGCGCGACGTCGGCGTATTCGCGACGCAGGGCCATCAGCCCGGGCATCTCGTGTTCGGCCAGCCGGATCTCCTTGCGGCCGAAATCGGCCAGCGACAGATCCGCGACCTTGTATTCGACGCCGTTGCGGCTATCGGTGCTCAGCGATGTGCGAGGCAATTCGGAGGTCGTCATCAGCGTGGATCAGCCTTCTCTCGTTATCGGTCTCGATCGCAAGGCTAGCCGGTTCGGTGCCCCCGCGGTCCGGCCGTACCGGTCGGCCCCGGTACCGGGCGTGCACGTGCACGGCACGCCCGCGGTTCAGCCGGTGACCATCCCCGGGCCGGTCGGTGCGGCCTCGATCGCCCGCCGCTTCCGGGGGCCGAGATTGATGCGGGTGAGATCGCCGTCGTAGTGCGCGAGCACCCGTTTGTCCATGACCCGATGCCACAGCGGCGGGATCACCGCGAGGACCACCATGGCCGCGTACCCGGCGGGCAGTTGCGGTGCCTCCTCGGAACTGCGCAGGGTCTGGTACCGGCGACCGGGGTTGGCATGGTGGTCGCTGTGGCGCTGCAGATGGAACAGGAAGATATTGGTGACGAGACGGTCGCTGTTCCAGCTGTCGCGTGCGGTGCAGCGCCCGTATCGTCCGTTGGGGCGCCGTTCCCGCAGCAGTCCGTAGTGCTCGATGTAGTTGACGGTTTCCAGCAGACCGGCGCCGAGGACCGCTTGCAGCAACAGATACGGGAAGATCTGCCAGCCGAAGACCAGCATCAGACTCCCGAACAGCACCACGGTCATCGCCCAGGCCTGCAGGATATGGTTGCGCGGACTCCACCAGCCATTTCCCGTCCGGCGCAGCCGTAACCGCTCGAGCCGCAGCGCGGAGCGGAAACCGCCGACCACACTGCGCGGCAGGAATTCCCACAGGCTCTCGCCGAACCGGGCGCTGGCCGGATCCTCCGGCGTAGCGACCCGGACATGGTGGCCCCGGTTGTGCTCGACGAAGAAATGCCCGTAGCCGGATTGTGCCAGGGCGACCTTGGCCAGCCACCGTTCCAGGCGCTCGACGCGATGCCCGAGTTCATGGGCGGCGTTGATCCCGATACCGGAGACCAGTCCGAGCGTGCCGGCGAGGCCGATCTTGTCGGCGATGCTGAGTTCGCTGCCGGCCCACAGGTATCCGGCCAAGGTGAGCCCGACCAGCTGAATGGGCAGGAAGAGGTAGGTGCACCACCGGTAATAGCGGTCGTTGGAGAGAGTCTCGTAGTCCTCGTCGCGCGGATTCGTCCCGTCGTCGCCGACCAGGATGTCGAGCAACGGGATGGCCACCAGGACCATGATCGGCCCGATCCACCAGAACACCTCGAGGCCGGTATGCAGCACCAGCTGGGAGGGCAGCAGCGCACACGCGGGAGCGAGCAGACCGAGGATCCACAGATGGCGCTTGGGATCGGCCGATCCGGCCGACTTGCCAACCAATTGCACGTTTGCCCCGCTATTGAATACCGAACTTGCAGCGGGCTACATATTGGCAGACCCCGCGTCTCTATTGCGTCATTGTTCGGCCCAAACGTGGGGACTGTTACATGCCACAACCGTACCCAGGGGGCAGAACGGGCCGAGGTCCCGTCCTCGCACGGCCGCCGGTATCGGCCGAGGACCCGCCCGGCCCGGCTGCGTGGCGGTCATCCGGAACCCGGTTCGGGCGTCGCGCGTTCGGCGAGCACCGCGGCCACGTAGGGACTGAAGACCCGGGCGAGTTCGGCCGGGGCGTCGTGCCCGGGCCCGGGCGGCGTGGGTATGTAGCTGATCGCCAGCCGTACCAGCGCGTGGGCGAAGGTATCGGCTTGCGCCGGAGTGGGTGCCACCCAGCTGCGTTGCATCACCCCGGAGAGCCGTTCGGTGGCATGCCCGATCAGCGGTCCGGCGTCGAGAGTGATGAGGCGGAGTAGATCGAGTTTGACTTCACCGAGCAACAAAGACTGCACCAGCGGGTCCTGGGCGGCGTCCCGGAAATAGCTCGCGAGGCCTTCGCGAATGGAGGCGTCGGCGTCACCGATATTGGCGGCCAGCGCGGTCTCCACGTGATCGACGAGATCGTCGGCCAGGCGCACGGCGTAGGCCTCGGCCAGACCACCGCGCGAGCCGAATTCGTTGTAGAGCGTCTGCCGGCTCACCCCGGCACCGGCCGCCACATCGGTGAGCGTGATCTTCGACCAGTCACGCTGTCCGAGCAGTCCGCGCATCGCGTCGAGAATGGTGGTGCGCAGCAACTCATGCGCAGACCCCTGAGCCGATTTCCGGGATCCGGTAGCGGTCATAGCAGCGACCCTGGCACGTTCCACCTGCACGAGTCAAAGTTTCAAGTTCGTTCGATCTCGACCATGAAGAAATCCGCCTTCGCGGCGCCGCAGTCGGGACACGTCCAGTCGTCCGGGATATCCGACCAGCGGGTACCCGGCGCGATACCGTCGTCCGGCCAGCCCTGGGCCTCGTCGTATTCGAAACCGCACTGGGCACATTGATAGAGCTTGTATTCGGTCATCGGAGTGAACGGCCTTTCGTCGAGCGGCGCCCGCCCGGGTCAGGAACGGGCGGGCACCGGTTCGAAATCGATCTTTTCCCGGACCGCGCAGTCCGGACAGCACCAGTCGTCGGGCACGGCGGACCACGGTGTCCCCAGTGGAAAACCCTCGTGCGGCGCACCTGCCACCTCGTCGTAGATGTACTCGCAGACCGGGCAGCGGTAGGCGCTCATCCGGTAGCCCCCGGGGTCGCCGTCCGGTATCGAGCGAGTATTCGGTCCCGCTGGGGCGGATGGATATTGGCGCGGGTGATATCGCCGTCGTAGTGCGCCAGCACGCGTTTGTCCATCACCCGCCGCCACAGCGGCGGAAAGTAGGCGAGCAGGATCATGCTCGCGTAGCCGCTGGGCAGCTCCGGCGCCTGCTCCCAGCTGCGCAATATCTGATAGCGGCGGGTCGGATAGGCGTGGTGATCGCTGTGCCGCTGCAGGTGGTAGAGGAAGATATTGGTCACCAGATGGTCGCTGTTCCAGCTGTGCGTGGGCGCGGGACGTTCGTACCGCCCGGAGGGAGTGCGCTGCCGGACCAGCCCGTAGTGTTCGAGGTAGTTCACCGCCTCCAGCAGGCTGAATCCCACCACCGCCTGCAGCAGCAGATAGGGCAGCAGTTCCGGGCCGAACACGGCGGCGAGCGCGGCGTACAAAACCACGGTGAGGAGCCAGGCGGTGAGCACATCGTTACGCAGGCTCCACGGCCCGGAATCCAGACGCCGCAGCCGCGTGCGTTCCAGGTCCCACGCCGAACGCACGCTCCCCCAGACGGTCCGCGGCCAGAACGCCCAGAAGCTTTCGCCGAAGCGGGCGCTGGCCGGGTCCTCGGGGGTGGCGACCCGCACGTGATGGCCGCGGTTGTGCTCGATATAGAAATGGCCGTATCCGGTTTGTGCCAGGGCGATCCGCGAGAGGCGGCGTTCCAGACCCACTTTCTTGTGCCCGAGTTCGTGCGCCGTGTTGATCCCGATCCCGCCGATCACCCCTACCGTGAGCGCCAGTCCGATCTTGTCGGCGACCTGCAGTCCGCCGTCGACACCGAGCCAGTTCAGATCGCCGGCGGTGATCAGGTAGCAGGCCGCGAACAGGGTGGCGTACTGGCACGGCAGGTACAGATAGGTGAGGTAGCGGTAGTACCGGTCGTTCTCCAGCGCTGTCATCACCTCGTCCGGCGGGTTGGACCCGTCCGCGCCGAAGGCGAGGTCCGCGATCGGGATGACGATATAGAGCAGCACCGGGCCGAGCCAGTACGGGATATGGGCGAGGCCGTGCCAGCCGATGGCGTTGAGGCCCCAGATCAGTGGTAGGCCGATGGTGAACAAGCCGGTGGGCGCGAACAGCCCCCACAACCACAGGTATCGCTTGGGATCCCGCCAGGTTTCCGGCGGAGCCGATTCGTCGGGCACGGCAGACATCGCTGTCTCACTTCCTCACGCCGCGCTGTGATGCGCGCAACAATCAGCACCGACCATAGGCGCGAAGAAGCCCCGAAGTGGACATTTTTATTGATCTGTAAACCTCGGATCCGCGCTCGACCCCGGCGTTACCGGCGCCGCCGGACCCGGACACCACCGGTGGCCAGGACCGATGCCGCCGACCGCCCAGGCAGCCGCGGGCCGTGTTGTCAACGGCGCACGACAGGCCGGCACCGGCACGAGCCCCCAGTGAGTCGAAGTCTCATCGTGATCGAGCTCGTATCCGGCCACCGGCTTGCCGGCCGCCCGGGCTCACCCGGGATTCAGGGCCGGGCAGGAACGGGTTCGAAATCGATCTTCTCCCGGACCGCGCAGTCCGGACAGCACCAGTCGTCGGGCACCGCGGACCACGGCGTGCCCGGTGGGAAGCCCTCGCGCGGAGCCCCCTCGGCTTCGTCGTAGAAGTACTCACACACGGGACAGCGATACACGCTCATTCCGACACTCCAGCCCTGGCGGCCCCGTATTGCGCGAGCACTCTGCGCCGGACGGGCGGGTGGATATTGGCGCGGGTGATATCGCCGTCGTAGTGCGCCAGGACGCGTTTGTCCATCACCCGCCGCCACAGCGCCGGTATGTAGGCGAGCACGATCATGCCGCCATATCCGGCGGGTAACGCCGGAGCCTGCTCGCAACTACGCAGCGCTTGGTAGCGGCGGGTCGGGAAGGCATGGTGATCGCTGTGCCGCTGCAGGTGGTAGAGGAAGATATTCGTCACCAGATGGTCGCTGTTCCAGCTGTGCGTGGGCGCGGGACGTTCGTACCGCCCGGACGGAGTGCGCTGCCGGGCCAGCCCGTAGTGCTCCATATAGTTCACCGCCTCCAGTAGACCGATACCGATTACCGCCTGCAGAAGCAGGTACGGCAGCAGTTCCAGGCCGAATACCGCGACGAGCGCCCCGAACAGCACGACGGTCAGCAGCCAGGCGCTGAGCACATCGTTGCGCAGGCTCCACGGGCCGCTGCCCAGCCGCCGCAAGCGGGTGCGCTCCAGCCCCCAGGCCGACCGCAAGCCGCCCCGGACCGACCGCGGGTAGAAGGCCCAGATACTCTCCCCCATCCGGGCGCTGGCCGGATCCTCGGGGGTGGCGACCCGCACGTGGTGACCACGGTTGTGCTCGATGTAGAAGTGGCCGTACGCGGTCTGGGCGAGCGCGACCCTGGCCAGCCGTCGCTCCAGTCCCACCTTCTTGTGTCCGAGTTCATGGGCGGTATTTATCCCCACCCCGCCGATAATCCCCAGCGTGACGGCCAATCCGATCTTGTCGACCAGTTGGAGACCGCCGTCGATCACGGGCAGACTCACCTCGTCCGCGGTGATCAGGAAACAGGCAGCGACCAGCGTTGCGTACTGACACGGGAGATAGAGGTAGGTGAGGTACCGGTAGTACTTGTCGTTCTCCAATGCCGCCAGCACTTCGTCGGGTGGATTGGAACCGTCCGGCCCGATCATCAGATCGGCGAGCGGGACGACGACGTACAGCATGATCGGGCCGAGCCAGAAGGCGATGTGGATGAGACCGGGCCACCCGAGGGCATCGAGCGCCCAGACCAGCGGCAGACCGATGGTGAAGAGTCCGGTCGGCGCGAGCAGGCCCCACAGCCACAGGTAGCGCTTGGGATCCCGCCACGATTCGGGCGCTGTGGGTCTATCGGACTCGTCAGACATCACTGACTCACTTCTAGTAGGGCCCGGCAGGCATCGCTGCTCACTTCCGCAAACCGGCGCGCTCAGGTGCGCGCCCACACTCTTCACGACGGTAAACGTGCGACGGTCCCGACACGGATACGTTTATGAGTTCGGTAAAGAAGAGATACGCGTTGACGCATACGTTATGCGCCCACCGGACCCGGCCGCGACAGTACCCGTTGCCCGACCGCGAGCGGCCGGGCAACGCGGCCGTCAGCGGATCAGGACATCGGCATCGGCGGGCAGCGCGTCCACCGCCCACCACCGGAGATCGGTGGATTCCGCGCTGCGCACGGGTACCGCACCCGGTGGCGCGGTGATCCGGAACAACAGATCCAGATGACGCGTGGGCTGCCCGAGCGAACAGGTGATCGGATGCGCCTGGGCACCGTAGAGTTCCGGCTCCAACCGCAGATCCGCGATACCCGACTCCTCCGTGGCCTCGCGCAGCGCGGCCGCGGCCACCGTCTCGTCGGTGGCCTCGCAGTGCCCGCCGAGCTGGATCCACCTCCCGACCCGCGGGTGCAGGGTGAGCAGTACCTCGCGACGGTCGTACGAGAACACAACCGCCGAGGCGGTGATATGACCGGGGGCGTGCTCGCGCAGACAGCCGAGCGGAGCCGAACCCAGGAACGCCAGCATCGCCTCACGCAACGAGGCCTCGGCGCCGGTATCCGGTTTCCACCCGGTCAGCAGTTCGGTCGCCGAGGCATGCAGCGATTCCGCGCTCACAGTTCCACCAGACCCGCGGCCGGATCGCGCGGTGCACGCGGTGTCAGTTCCTCGACCGGATGGCCGACCGCTATGGCCCCCAACGGATTCCAGTCGCCGTCGAGACCCAATACCTCCCGGGTGATCTCCGGCGCGAAGATCGTCGAACCGATCCAGCAACTTCCGAGACCCTCCGTCGCCAAGGCGACCAGCAGTCCCTGAACCGCGGCGCCGACAGCAACCGTGAACATGGTCCGTTCCGCGGCCCGGCGCCGATCGTCCGGATAATCGTGGGCCCCGTCCGGCACACAGCACGGGATGATCACCTCCGGGGCGTCGAACAGGATGCGACCACGGCCCACCCGCCGCTCCACCCGCTCGGGGTCCATACCGTCGGCGGTGAGATCGGCCCGCCATTGATCGGCCATCGCCGTGAGCAACCGTTCGCGGCGCGCTCGATCCCGCACCCAGACGAAACGAACCGGCCGGGTGTGGTGCGGCGCGGGTGCGGTCAGCGCCACCGCCGTCGCCGCCCGGATCCGTTCCGGATCGACCGGGTCCGGGGCGAAGCTCCGTACCGAACGCCGTAGCAGCAGTGCTTCCTCGCGACCCCGCTGCAGCGCCTCGGCCGTGCCGAGCCAGAACAGGTCGTCGGTTCCCGCGCGAACCAGATCGGCTGCGGTGGAACCGTTGTCGGAGAGCGCCAGACCGCGCACCACCGCGATGGGAACGCCGCCCAGTTTGCCCTTCACCAGATCGGCGGCGGCGGCCAGTTCGTCCGCGATGGCCACCTCGGTGACCTGCAGTTCGTTACCCTGCCCGTCCACGGCACCCGAATAATCGTGCAGTACCCGCAATCCCGCGGAGCCGATCGCGATATCGGTCTGGCCGTTGCGCCAGGCGCGGCCCATGGTGTCTGTGATCACCACCGCCGTATTCACACCGAGCCGGGTCGCCAGAGCCGAGCGCAGGCCCTTGGCGCTGCCGTCGGGATCGGCTGGGAGCAGGACCAGTTCGTCACGCTCGACATTGGAGCCGTCCACCCCGGACGCGGCCTGCACGATACCGAGCCGGTTCTCGGTGATCAGCGTGCGACCACGGCGGGCCACGATACGAACCGATTCCTGTTCGACCAGCCGCCGGCGCGCGGCATCGCGCTGCTCCGGATCCGTCGGTGCCGCCACGATCCGCCCCTCGGCCTTGGCGACGATCTTGCTGGTGACCACGAGAACGTCCCCGTCCGCCAGCCATGGAGCGCACGCGGCGATATGTTCGGCGAGGTCGTCGCCGGGCCGGAATTCCGGTAATCCGGTAACGGGGAATATCTGCAATTGCGCGGCGGCATGATCGGTAATTACCTCGGGAAACGACTCCGTCACGGCTTCACTCCTGCCAGATCGAGGGCGGCGCGCACCATTTCGGCCGTCGTGGGCGGGTCTGTCATCAACAGGGGGACGCTGCGCACCTCGACGCCGGGCACCTCGGCGGAGTCGGTGGTGTGGATCAGCCAGCCGTCGAGAATGCCGGTGGCCGAACGGGATCCGTAGTGCCGGCCGACCGCCTCGGCGGTGGTCTCCACACCGATCACCGACAGACATTCGTCGGCCATCCCGCGCAAGGGCTTTCCATCGATAACCGGCGATACCCCGATGACAGGCGCCGCGGTGGTACGCAATGCACCCCGAATTCCGGGCACTGCCAGGATCGATCCCACGCTGACGACCGGGTTCGAGGGAGCCAGTAATACAACATCTGCATTAGCTATGAGTTCGGTCACATTTGGCGCCGGTTTGGCGTCATCCGCCCCGATTGTGGCGAATCCGTGAGTTCGAACGTCGGCACGATAGCGAACCCACCACTCCTGAAAATGGATCGCGCGACGTTCGCTGGGACTGTCCGGATCGCTGATAACAACATGCGTTTCGCAGCGATCGTCGGTTGCCGGGACAAGTTCGACGCCCGGTTGCCACCGATTGCACAGCGCCTCGGTAACCGCCGAGAGGGGATAGCCGGCGCGCAACATTTCCGTGCGAACCAGGTGCGTTGCGATATCCCGATCCCCCAGCCCGAACCAGTCCGGCTGGGCATGATATTTCGCCAACTCTTCCTTGGCGTGCCAGGTTTCTCCCAGCCGGCCCCAGCCGCGTTCCGGGTCGATTCCGCCACCGAGCGTATACATGCAGGTATCGAGGTCGGGACAAATTCTCAGCCCGTGCATCCAGACGTCGTCGCCCACATTGACGATGGCCGAAACCTTCGCTTCGGGCAGCAGCTCCCGTACGCCCAGCAGGAACCGCGCGCCACCGACTCCGCCGACCAGGACGGCGATACGGGGACCATTGGCGGGCCCCAAGTCCGCTTGTTGTGAAGTCACATCTGTACACCCTATGCCGCGTAGGAAATAGTGCGTCTTCCGCTATATTTGCCGCTCATTTGCTATTCGGGTCACAAGATCGACTCGGAATGCCGCGCGGGATAGTAACGGAATAGTGACGGTGGCTTGACCATCACACCTGGCGGCGTGTCTAATCACAGACATGTCATTCCGGACCGCGCGGGAAGTACAAGGCGCGAACGGAAATTCGAACAGATGTTCGAGTTCTTATGACGGGCTCGGGGAAGTCCGCGAGACAACATCGCGGAGTTAGGCCGTCGATATGCGTGTGGATCGACGGAAAGAATTCATTCTGCGCTAACACACAGTGAGGAGGCGGAGCGATGGCCGAAGAACTGGCCCCGGCCGGCATTCCGGTGGGTGTATCGCGAACCGATTCCACAGCAGGCGCAGCACGAAGCGTCGCTGCTGACAACGGCTGGACCGATCACGATCGGAGTGAGCGAGAATCGACGCCCCGGCTCAGCCTGATCGTGACCGGTTTCGACGAAATGTTCGACTCCATCGAAGAACAGTGGCAGGAACGCGCACTGTGCGCGGAAACCGACCCGGAGGCCTTCTTCCCGGAGAAGGGCGGATCCACCCGCGAGGCCAAACGCATCTGCATGGGATGCGAGGTCCGCGACGAATGCCTGGAATACGCGCTCGCGCACGATGAGCGCTTCGGAATCTGGGGCGGCCTGTCGGAGCGGGAGCGCCGGCGCCTCAAGCGCGGTATCGGCTGACGACACCGCTCGCGTCGGTGCGCCCCGGAGCAGGTAGCCGGGGCGGGCCGTCACGATCGGTTCTCGGTGACTAACGTTCGAGGGCATGGCACGTTCCCGCAATCGCATACCCCCGACCGCCCGGTCGGTCAGTCGCCGGGGCCGCGGCGTGCGCGGGCCCATGCTGCCGCCCACCGTCCCGGCGTGGCGCACCCGTGGCCAGAAGTTCGACCGGCTCGTCCTCGAGGCATTCGCGCCCCTGGACACCCGCTGGCACGATCGCCTCACCAAACTGGATATCGCCGTCGACGATGTCCCGAAAATTCGCCCCCTGCACCCGGATTCGGTCACCTGGCCGGACGAGGTCGTCGCCGACGGCCCGGTCCCGCTGTCCCGGCTCATCCCGGCCGGCGTCGACCGCCACGGCACCCCCATCCGCGCCCGTGTCGTCCTCTTCCGCAAACCTCTCGAACTACGAGCCGGAGACCCGGAAGATCTGGTGGACCTGCTCCGCGAGGTACTGGTGCAGCAAATCGCGACCTACCTCGGCGTCGACCCCGACGTAATCGACCCCGAACCCGAGTAACCGGTTTCTATCCCACGACCACTCCTCAACTTTTGCGGGTGGGGCCCGCCCGGTTCTGGAGCGCCCAGAGCGAAGGAGCGCAGCGACTGAGCGCCGGGAGTGAAGAACCGGGCTACCCGGGGCCCCACCCTCGAGCCGCGGAGCGGCTCCAAAATTACAGCCCGCCCCTTCACGGACGGTCTACGCCGACAGTGCGGTTATCTTCACGAATGGTCTACGCCGAGAGCGCGGGAATTGTCTTCACGGATGATCCACCTCGAGAGCAGGGCCAGATGGTCCACGTCGAGAGCGGCGTCAAGTCGAGAGCAGGATCAATACGGCCCCGACCCCGCGCCGCCGAAGACAGCGCAATACATACAGCGGTATTAATCACACCCCGACGCGCCGGGCACAACCGGATCCATGAGCGTGTCTGCCACCCCCGCGCCCGCTCGGCGGGTTACTCTCGTCGACGTGATCTCCATGCGTCGTTGCTGCCGACCAGGCTGCAAGAATCCGGCCGTCGCGACGCTCACCTATGTTTACTCGGACTCGACCGCGGTGGTGGGTCCGCTGGCGACGGTAGCCGAACCCCACTCCTGGGATCTCTGCGGAACTCACGCCTCTCGGATCACGGCCCCCAAAGGCTGGGATATGGTCCGGCACGAAGGCGGTTTCGCCACCAGCCCGGATGACGACGACCTCACGGCGCTGGCCGAAGCGGTCCGCGAAGCGGGTCTTCGGCGCCGTCCACCGGAACCGGAGCAGCGTGGGTATCGCGAGCACAATCCGCCCCCACGGCCCACCCGCACCGGCCGGCGTGGGCATTTGCGGGTTCTTCCGGATCCGCCCAGCTGAAACCGGTCTTCCTGTGAGCTGACCCCTTCCTGTGTTTCCGGTGCGGTGGGGTGTGCGTCGCGGTGATTGCGGCGTTGGGTCTGGGAGGGGCAGGACCGTGGGGTGAGAAGCGGGGTAAGGCGCTGTGCAGGTGACAAGCGGGGTAGGGCCAGCTCACGAAGGTGAGAAGCTGAGCAGTCCGTGAAGGTTCTGTGTTTTTTGGCGCCGCCTGCGGCGTCGCGGGGTTCGGGGCCCCCTTGGTCTCGTTCTTCACTCCCGGCGCTCAGTCGCTGCGCTCCTTCGCTCTGGTCGCTCCAGAACGAGACGGGCCCCGAACCACCAACGCTGACCGACCGCATGCGGGGAAACGGGGCGGGGTCGCATGTGGGCAGACGGGCGGTAGGGGATCAAACGCGCCGGCGACGGCGAGTTCGGCTGTTCGGCGAGGGGCCGGGTGAGCGTGGGACTAGGTGAGCGTGGGCTTGCGGGGAAGTGCGCTGGGCGCGATGGGTTCGGCAACGGCGCCGGTTCGACTACCTCGCTCGGGCTGTGTTTTCGGCGCGCCTTCGGCGACGCGGGTCTGGCCTCTATTGGGTCCTGTTTTCAGCTCTCGGGACTTGCGGCGGCGGCGCATGCGCTTGCGGAGTACTGAAAGCAGGGTCAGCCAGGGCCTCATAGAACTCGGCGCCGCCACTGGGCACGTTCAATCGAAGTGATAGAACGCCGAGGGCCTCACCAGACTCGGCACCACCGGCTGTATACAAACTCCCGCATGTCAACCTTTCCGGGCGGGGCCCGCCCGGTTCTGGAGCGACCAGAGGAAGGGAGCGCAGCGACCGACCGGCGGGAGTGAAGAACCGGGTTAACAGGGCCCCGCCCTCGAGCCGCGGAGCGGCTCCAAAATTACAGCCCGCCCCTTAACGAATGGTCAACGTCAAGAACAGGGCTAGTGGGTCAACCCCCGCAAGCAGGACCAGATGGTCAGCGTTGAAAGCAGGGTTGATAGCCCCCCGCCCCCACACCACCGGAGGCGGCGCCATTGACACAGCCCTGCGGCGCCCGGGGTGGCGCCAAAAGATTAGGGTAGGGCTATGACAGTCGCCCGCTCTGCCGAGTCTGTGAACGCGGTGATCAAGGCCTACGACATCCGCGGCGTGGTCGGAGACCAACTCGATGCCGATTTCGTCCGGGACACCGGATCGGCGTTCGCCCGGCTCATGCGGGCCGAAGGTGCGGGGCGCATCGTGATCGGTCACGATATGCGGGCCTCGTCGCCGCAGTTGGTGGGCGCTTTCGCCGAAGGCGTGCTGGCGCAGGGGTTGGACGTGGTGCAGATCGGGCTGGCCTCTACCGATCAGCTGTACTTCGCCTCGGGGAAACTCGACTGCCCCGGTGCGATGTTCACCGCCAGTCACAATCCCGCACGCTACAACGGCATCAAGCTGTGCCGGCCACGCGCGTTGCCGGTCGGTCAGGACACCGGCCTCTCGGTTATCGCCGAGGAGCTCGTCGCGGGTGTACCGGGCTACGACGGGCAATCCGGTAGGTCCACGGATCTCGACCTGCTCGCCGACTATGCGGCGTTCCTGCATGAGCTGGTGGACCTGGACGATATCCGGCCGTTGACCGTGGCAGTCGATGCCGGCAACGGGATGGGCGGGCATACCGTTCCCGCTGTGCTCGGGGCATTGACGCAGGTGAAGATCGTGCCGCTGTATTTCGAACTGGACGGCTCGTTCCCCAACCATGAGGCGAATCCGCTCGATCCGGCGAATCTGGTGGATCTACAGAAATTGGTGCGCGAGTCCGGTGCCGATATCGGGCTCGCTTTCGACGGTGACGCCGACCGCTGCTTCGTCGTGGACGAACAGGGCGAGCCGGTATCGCCTTCGGCTATCACCGCCCTGGTGGCCGAGCGCGAGCTCGCCGCGGAACCCGGTGCCACGATCATTCACAACCTGATCACCTCGCAGTCGGTGCCGGATCTGGTGACCGAACTGGGCGGCAAGCCGGTGCGGTCCCGGGTCGGGCATTCGTTCATCAAACAGCTGATGGCCAGTACCGGCGCGGTGTTCGGCGGGGAACATTCCGCGCACTACTACTTCCGGGATTTCTGGGGCGCTGATTCCGGGATGCTGGCCGCGCTGCACGTCCTGGCCGCCCTGGGTGAGAAAGATCGTCCCGTCTCCGAGCTGATGGGCTCCTACACGAGATACTCGGCGTCAGGTGAGATCAACTCGACCGTCTCCGATGCCGGCGAGCGCACCGACGCGGTGCTCGACGCGTTCACCGGACGCGCGGTCGCTGTCGACCGGCTCGACGGTGTCACGGTGCAGCTGCCCGGCAATGCCTGGTTCAACCTGCGCGCCTCCAATACCGAACCGCTACTACGCCTCAACGTCGAAGCCCGGACATCGGAGGAAGTAGACGCACTCGTGACCGAGATTCTGCGCATCGTCCGCGCCTGACTGGAATAGTGGAATTACACACCGTGGATTCGCCCGTTCCAGGCTCGGTGTCCTCGACCGGGGCAGTGGCGGCGACCGATAACAGCGCGATGAGGGGAGGTGCCACGCCCGATGATCGCTGATACCCCGGTACTCGATCTGGACGATGCCGCAATGCTCGAGGCCGCCGATACCGGCGGCGCCCTCCGTTCCGCCGCATCCGGTGGCGCCCAGGTGCGCGCGACCGCGGCGGCCGTGGCCGAGAACGCTCTCGCCCGGCTGAGCGGTCTGCGCCCACGCAGCCTGCTACTCGTTTCCGGCCCGGGCCGGGCCAGCCGGGCAGCCGGTCTGCTGGTGGCCGCCCTCGGCGACCGGGCGGGGTTGCCCCTGGTCCCGGTCACCACGGTGCCGTCCTGGGCCGGCCCCCTGGATGTGGTGCTGGTAAGCGGTGACGATGCCGGCGACCCCCGGCTGATCGACGCGGTGGACCGGGCCGTGCGCCGCGGCGCGGAGGTGGTCGTGGCGGCACCGAACGAGGGTCCGCTGCGCGCGGTGGCGGCCGGGCGGGCCGCTCTCCTGGAACCGCGTGTCCCGGTGCTGGACGACAACCGGTTGTTGCGCTACCTCGGGGTCGGGATCGCGGTGCTGCGGACGATCGATCCCGGCCGTGGCGCGACCGAATTACCCGATCTCACCGAACTGGCCGATGTGCTCGACACCGAGGCCCTGCGGGACGGACCGCAGCACGAGGTGTTCCACAACCCGGCCAAGAACCTGGCCGCCCGCACTCAGCAGCGCGGACTGATACTCACCGGTGATACGGCCGCGACCACCGAGCTGGCGGTCCATGCCGCAGAGGTTCTCCTGCAGTCCGCGGGACGTACCGCCACCGCGGTGGACCTGGCCGTCGCGGTAGCCGCGCTACCGCAGCTCGTCGACTCCGCGACCGCCGCCGCGCCGGACTACGATCCGCTGTTCCACGATGAGCAGCTCGACGGTCCTCCCCCGGTCGAGAAGAAGCGGGTCTTCCTGTGCAGCACCGATTCCGATATACCCGCCGCCCGGCGCAAGCTCGCCCTGTTCGGCGGCGCGGGCGGCGGAACGGTTGACGCCGACCTGGTCACGGCGGATATCGAGACCGTTCCGGCGGATCCGTCCCGCGCCGCGTCGACCGAACCGGAGCCGGAGCCGGCCACTCGGGCGGGCGCGGAACTGGAACGTCTCGCGGTGCTGGCGTTGCGCTGGGAAATGACTGCCGCCTATCTGCGGCTCATCGGTGGCCGAACGGTCGCAGCGAACCCGGACGGTTACGACGGGGGACACTACTAGTGCACGAACTCGTGGGCGCGCTGCGCTCATACGCCTGGGGTTCGCGCACCGCGCTGGCCGAACTCTGCGGCCGCCCGGTCCCTTCCGCCCACCCGGAAGCAGAGCTCTGGTTCGGCGCACATCCCGCGGACCCCGCCTATATCCATACCGATGGCGGGAAACACTCGCTGCTCGAGGTTATCTCGGCCCAGCCCGGCCGGGAACTCGGTGTGGCCGCGGCGCGATTCGACGACCGTTTGCCGTTCCTGCTGAAAATCCTGGCCGCCGAGGAGCCGCTTTCGCTACAGGCGCACCCGAGCGCGGAACAGGCGGCAGCGGGTTTCGCCCGGGAGAACCGCAAGGGTGTGCCGTTCGATTCGCCCATGCGAAACTACCGTGACGACAGTCACAAACCCGAACTGGTTGTCGCCCTGGAACGATTCGAGGCGCTGGCCGGTTTCCGTGACCCGCTGCGCACGGTGCAATTGTTCCGCGCGCTGGATGTCGCCGAACTGGGCAATTACACGGAGCTGCTTGCCGCGCAGCCGGATTCCGACGGCCTTCGAACCCTGTTCACCAGCTGGATCACGCTACCGCCGACGGTGCTGGACACGGTGCTACCGGCTGTATTGGACGGCTGCGTGCGCTACCTGTCGAACTCCGAACGAGAATTCGCGGCCGTCGCACAGACCACACTGGAACTCGCCGAAGCCTACCCGGGTGACGCGGGCGTCCTGGCGGCGCTGCTGCTGAACCGGATCACTCTGCAAGCCGGCCAGGGCCTGTTCCTGGCCGCCGGGAACCTGCACGCCTATCTGCGTGGCGTGGCGGTGGAAATCATGGCGAATTCGGACAATGTGCTGCGCGGCGGGCTCACACCCAAACACGTGGACGTACCGGAACTGCTGAAGGTCCTGGATTTCGAACCGATCGATCTCCCGCTGGTTCTACCGCAACCGGCCGGCGACGGCTCTGTGCGCTACCCGACCCCCGCACCGGAATTCGCTTTGCGCCGCTTCGACCTCACCGCGGGTTCTGCGCTGGTACCGCTCACGGACGCCGGCCCGGGCATCGTCCTGTGCACGGCCGGCGCGGCACGCCTCCTGGACGGGTCTTCGGAGGTGGACCTGCACCGCGGCACCGCGGCCTGGATCTCGGCCACCGACACGGATATCCGCGCCCGGGCAGCGGACGGCCCGGCGACACTCTTCTGCGCCTGTGTGGGCGGGTAGGCGTAGATACTTCCGGCGCGCTGGGTCCCCGGGGTGCGGGGCTGGGCCGGATAACGAAGGCACGCGAGGTGTTTTCGACGCTCACAGGGTTTGACCCACGTCTACTGCTATCTCGAGGCGACCTGTCACATTCGCTGATCGGCGCGCGAAAATCACACCCTTTAGAATGCGGTAGCCCTACTCGGGTCCCGAGCCTGCCGCGCGTTCTCGAGAGACCCTTCCGTATGGTCGACATCCGTGGTTCGGGGCCCGTCTCGTTCTGGAGCGACCAGAGGAAGGGAGCGCAGCGACCGACCGGCGGGAGTGAAGAACGAGACCAAGGGGGGCCCCGAACCCCGCGCCGCCGGAGGCGGCGCCGAAGACACAGCGCCGGAGGCGGCGCCAGAGACACAGAGGGCGGCAGATGTCGGCTGGTGGAAGTAAGAAGGCGATCCTTGCCGCGTTATCGGCGAATGCCGGGATCGCGGCGGCGAAGTTCGTGGGTGCGGGTATCACCGGCTCGGCCTCGATGCTCGCCGAGGGCGTGCACTCGGTCGCCGATACCGCGAACCAGGGGTTGCTGCTGTTCGGGCAGAATCGCGCCGAGCAGGAAGCCGACGAACTGCATCCGTTCGGGTACGGGCGCAGCCGCTACTTCTATTCGTTCGTGGTGGCGCTGGTGTTGTTCACCCTGGGGTCCGTGTACGCCCTCTACGAAGGCGTTCACAAGGTTCAGCATCCCGAGGAGCTCACCTCCCCGATCGTGGCCATCGTGATCCTGGTGATCGCCATCGGGTTGGAGAGCTACAGTTTCCTGACCGCGTTCCGGGAATCCAAGCCGCTCAAGGGCGAGGCGAACTGGTGGCAGTTCATCCGGAACTCGCGGAGCCCGGAACTGCCGGTGGTGCTGCTGGAGGATACCGGTGCGCTGATCGGGCTCGTCCTGGCGCTCGGCGGTGTCGGGCTCACCATGCTGACCGGAGATCCGGTCTGGGACGGCGTCGGAACGCTCGCCATCGGTGCCCTGCTCGGCGTTATCGCGATCATCCTGATCATCGAGATGCACAGTCTGCTGATCGGTGAGGGCGCGACGGCGGACGAGGATCGCGCCATCCGTGCGAATGTCACCGACGGCACCACCATCGACCGCCTCATCCATATGAAAACCCAGTACATCGGGCCCGAAGAGTTGCTGGTGGCGGCCAAGGTCGCGGTGGTTCCGGGCCTGGATATCGCGCAGATCGCGGCGGGTATCGACGAGGCGGAGAGCCGCATCCGGGCCGCCGTGCCGACGGCTCGGGTCATCTACCTGGAACCGGACCTGTACCGGGAGTCCGCGGACAAGGTTTAACCGCCCGGGGTGGTGCCGGGTGCGGGGGCGGCCAGATCGTACGGATCGGTGCGGTCGCCGAAGACCGTACGCAGCGCGTGCGCCGCGGCGTACGTACCGGCCATTCCGTGGACCCCGCCGCCCGGCGGTGTCGCCGACGAGCACAGATAGACGCCGGGAAGTCCCGTGGTGTACGGATTCCAGCGGGGCACCGGGCGAAAGACCGTCTGCATCAGGGTCATCGCACCGGCCCCGATATCCCCGCCCACGTAATTCGCGTTGTACGCGGGCATCTCGGCGGCCGTACGGACGTGTTTCGCGAGGATGAGATCGCGGAATCCGGGAGCGAAACGCTCGATCTGGCCGATCATCAGATCGCTGATATCGCGTTCGGAACCGTGCGGAACATGCCCGTAGGCGTACAGGGTGTGCTGCCCCGCCGGGGCGCGCGTGGGATCGACGACACCCGGCTGGATGACCAGTGTGTAGGGACGGTCGGTGTGTACTCCCGCCGCGACCGCGTGTTCGGCGGCGACGGCCTCGGCGCGGCTGCCGACCAGGTGCAGGGTTCCCGCTTCGGCACACCCGGCAGCCTGCCACGGCACCGGACCGGAAAGCGCGAAATCGACTTTGCAGGCACCCCCGCCGTAACGGACCTTTTCCAGCCGGCGACGGTAACCGGCCGGGAGACTGTCGCCCGCGATACGCACGAGTTCGGCCGGGGAGGTATCGCACAGGATCGCCCGGGCCCCGCCGAGTTCGGCCAGCGAGTCCACGCGGTGCCCGGTGATCACTCGCCCGCCGCGCCGGCGCAGTTCCGCGGCGAGCGCGTCCACGATCGCCTGACTACCACCGCGCGGCACCGGCCAGCCGCCGACATGCCCCAGCGTGGCCAGCAGCAACCCGGCTCCGACCGCGGGGAGGGCCCGCGGCTGAGTGATGACATGGGTGGCGACACCGGTGAACAACGCCGGTGCTATCTGCCCCGTAAAGCGACGGTTCCACAACGGTGACCCTTGCTCCAGCAGTCGCAGACCGAACCGGACCGCCGCCGGGGACACCGGAACATGCCGCATATCGGACATGGCGGTATCCACCACCGCGGGCCAATCGCGCACCAGCGGCGCGAACAACCCGCGCCACGCTTTACCGTCACGCCCCAATCCGTCCACAGTCCGATCCAGATCCCGCCACGCCACCCCCGCGACACCCGAATCGAGCGGGTGGGCGTAGGAAGCTTCCGGGGTGAGCAGTTCCACCCCGTGCGCGGCCAGGTCGAACGCACGGAAGAACGGGGAAGCGAAGGCCATCGGATGCGCGCCCGCACAGATATCGTGCCGGAACCCCGGCAGTGTCACCTCCGAGGTGCGGCACCCGCCCCCCAGCGTCTCCCCGGCCTCGTACACCTCGACCTCGAGCCCCGCCCTCGCCAGCACCACCGCCGCCGCGAGCCCGTTGGGCCCAGATCCGATTACCGCAACATCACCCACATCCCCAGCCTATTGGAGATGCTGTATCCCTCGTCGTGTTCGCCCGGTCACGCCCCCGACCACAGGGGGCAACCGCCTCGCTCAACCCGCGGGTTGGTGGCTGCGCACGCGCGGCCCGGTGTGCGCCGGTAGATGCGAATAACCGTGCAACGTGAACAGCGGGCGGCGCGTGGGCTCAGTAGTGAGTCGCAGCTCGGGGAAAGTTTCCATGAGCGCACGCAATGCGTAGGTGGCTTCCATACGGGCCAGCCCCGCACCGAGGCACACATGGATTCCGCTGCTGAAGCCCAGATGGTTCTTGGCGTTATCCCGGGTGATATCGAAACGGGCCGGTTCGGGGAATACCGCGGGATCACGGTTCGCACCCGCCAGAGAGAGCGCCACCGTGGCACCTTTGCGCAGCCGGTGTCCCGCGATCTCGATATCGGTACGAGCGGTGCGGGCAGTCGTCTGCACCGGCGGGTCGATTCGCAGGATCTCCTCGACCGCGTTCGGCCAGAGGTCCGGTTCCGCGCGTAACCGGTCCAGCTGATCCGGGTGGTTCAGCAGCCAGATGATGCCCTTGCCGATGAGATTGACCGTCGTCTCGAAACCCGCGCCCATCAGCAGAGTGGCCGACGCGCACAGTTCGTCGGTGGACAGCTCCCCCTTGGTGACCAGGCTGCTGAGGATATCGTCGCCCGGTTCGGCGCGGAGTCGATCGATATGGTCCAGCAGGTACCGGTGGACCCGCTCGGAGGACTCCATCGCCCGGCTGTGCACCCGCCAGGAGATACCGAGGTCGAGAAGTGGGCTGATGTCGTCGCCCCAGCGCAGGAACATATCGCGATCGGCGTCCGGGAATCCGAGCATCTCGGAGATGATGGCGATCGGCACCTGGGCCGCGAACTGGGTCACCAGATCGGCGGGCCCGTTATCGGGCAGGGCGGTGAGCAGTTCGTCGGTGACCGTGGTGACCCGGTCCCGCAGCCGGCCGACAGCGCGCGGCGTGAAAGCCGCGGCAACGGGCTTACGCATCCGGGTGTGTTCC
Organism: Nocardia sp. NPDC019395; assembly: GCF_040632335.1. Lineage (NCBI taxonomy): Bacteria > Bacillati > Actinomycetota > Actinomycetes > Mycobacteriales > Nocardiaceae > Nocardia > Nocardia sp. NPDC019395. Next base: position 5,946 of record NZ_JBEYBT010000013.1, on the reverse strand, counting down.
GGTTGGTCGATCATCAACATGGACGGCGGGTCCACTGGATTGGGCGGGACCGGCCACCGCTCCAGCATCCGCCGCGCCTTGTCCGGGAGGCGCAGCACAATGGGCATACCGACACCGAAGTTGTTGTCCCGCAGAATTTCCCGGCACAGGTCGTGGTCGAATGTGACCCATAAGGGCGCCGACCGATGCAATCCTCCGGCGCCGCGCATCTCCTCGATCAACGCATAAGGGTTCTCGATACCTTCCGGCCCCCCGTTGAGACGGGCGAACAGATCCCCTCGGCGCAACTTCACCTGCTTGGCCGCTCGGATCAGTCCGTGATCGTTGACCCACCGGTACACATACTGCGGTTTCATCCGGCCCCTCCGTCGTTGCTCCGTCGCATCTCTGTACGACGCTACGTACGGCGCGGGCGCGGCGGAACCTGCCGGAGTCGGATTTCGGCACCTACCGTGGTAGTAGGCCGGGCCGGTCAGAGGATCTGGGTGACCCGCTCGGTATCGACGCGCCGATCCCGCAGCGCCGGATCGGGATCGGCCACCTGCACCAGCGAGGCGCCCGCGGCGAGCACCGCGAGGTAGCGGTCGATCAGCTCCTCGGCGGTATCCCAGCTACCGCTCGACAACACCCGATCGGTTTCCGAGAAACCTTGCCGGGCCGCCGATTTCCGTGCCGCCGTGAGAACCTCCCGCACCGGCATACTGTCCAGTGCGGCACCCGCCCCGCCGGGCAGGAAATGGTCACCGTGCACCCGGACAGCCGTCGCGTAATCGGTGACGCCGATCGGCAGATCGCGCACCGGCGCGCCCATCGGGTCCAGGGACAGTGCCGCGACCTCGGGGGCGTCCTCGGTTTCGGCGAGCCTGTCGGCGGCGGCGAATACGAGTTCCGCGTCGGGGTCCGGCCGCAGGACCACCTCGGTTCCGGCCCACCAGCAGCCGAGCAGTACGGCCGCGGTCTGCCAGTGCGCGGGCAGCAGTACCGCCACCCGGGCGCCGGGGGTCAGCCCGAATTCGTCGCGGATGAGGTTCGCGGTTTTGGCGGCCCAGTTCGCCAGGGTCAGGCCGGACAGCTCGATACGGGCGCCGGTCGCATCGTCGTACCAGGTGATCCGAGGCGCGGCCGGTTCGCGTTCCAGAATCGGATCGAGCACCGCTTCGGGGAGGGTCGTGGCCTGATCTACGTCACGCATTGTCTGCTTTCTGCGTTCGATCCACACAGGGGTTCAGTTCACACAGTTGGGTCCGTTTTCGGCCGCCGCGATGGGCGGGGCGGGCGGCACCGGGGTGGCCGATGTCGACGATCCGCCGAAATCGATAACGTCCTCGCTACCGGATCCGGGGCCAGCGTAGTCGCTCGCCAGCACCACGCTCACCGTCCCCTCCGCGACCGAAGGGTCCGAGACGACCGGGAGACCGCCGAGCGATACGGCGACCGCCGCAGCCCCGGGATCCGAGCTCGACGCGGCGAGCACCTGACTTTCCGATACCTGCCCGTCGGAATAGTTACCCACATCGCCCTGGACATAACCGAGTGCCGTGAGTTCCTGCGATACCGTTCCGGCCAGGCCGGAGACCGGACTGGAGTTGTAGACGTTCACCTGCACCGTTCCCGAGTCGATATCCGGCGGCGCGGCGGTCGTGCTCGGTTCGGTACCGGAGCTGTGTTCCTCGCCGACCAGTCCGGCGACGTAATCTTGTACCTCGCCGGGTTCGACCCGGACCACCGACTCCCCGTCGGAGGTGGTGCCGTTGAGGTCGGCGACCGGGATCGTTTCGAAGGTGACCTTCCCGGCGGTGAGATCCTGGAGCTGGTTCAGGAATGCCAGAAGATCCCAGCCCTCGTCGAGCACGATGGTGCGGCCGACCGCATCGCTCAGTTCGCGGAGCCGGGTCGGATTGCTGAGGGTATCGGCGCTGATCACCTGGTGTACGAGCTGGGCCATGAACACCTGCTGACGGACGATCCGGTCCAGATCACCGCGTTCAAGGTTGTGCCGTTGCCGGACGAAACTCAAGGCTTGCGGCCCGTCCAGTTTCTGGCGGCCGCCCGGGAAATACGCACCCGACAGCGGTTCGTCGACCGGGTGTCGCAGGCATACGTCCACTCCGCCGACCGCATCGGTGAGTAGCACGAACCCCAGGAGGCTGACCTCGGCGTAGTGATCGACGGTGATCCCGGTGAGTCCGGCGACGGATTCGATCAGCGCCTGCCGACCGCGCTGGGTGGATTGCTCCTCGGCCGCCTCCGCCGTGGCACCGTCGGCGAGCATATCGTCCTGCACGGACTGTTTCGTGATCCCGTACGCAGAGTTGATCTTGCCCTTACCCATGTCCGGGATATCGACGTAGGCGTCACGGGGAATCGATATCGCGGTGGCCGAGCTGCCGTCGTTGGGCACCCGCACCAGCACGATGGTGTCGGTGTTGGTGCCGATCTCGTCACCCGCGTGCAGCATCGCGCGTTCGGCGTCGCTGAGCGGATTGCCCTTGGCGTCGGTACGCGAATCCACCCCGACGAGCAGGATGTCCACCGCGCCGTCGCGGTGCCCGCCCAGGCCCAGATCGCTGATCCGCTCGATATTCGATACCAGCGAATCCACGCCCCGCCAGGCGAATCCGGTACCCACCAGCACAATCAGAGCAACCGACGCGACGAACACCCGCACCGGACTCCACAACGTCGGCTCCCCACGCTGTGCCACCTTTGAACTTCCTCTCCCCGTACGGATCGGTCGAGGACCCCGATCTACTTCGCGTATGCCGTCGAAACACCTTCCGCACCACGCAGGCTAACCAACGGCAGCCCGGGTGACACCCATTCGGCAATTCGACGGCGTGCCAGACTGGGCCGGTGAACGACGTCGCACCGCCCGGAACCGATCTCACCGCCCGGCTCGTGGTCACCGGGGCCGGCGGCCAAGTCGGCCGGGAGCTGCTCCGGCTGGTTCCCGCCGCCCGCGCCTATCCACGATCCCTGCTCGATATCACCGATCCGGCAGCCGTGAAATCGATCCTGCGGCCGGGCGATATCGTCGTCAATTGTGCCGCCTTCACCGCAGTCGACAGAGCGGAATCGGAACCCGAGGCGGCATTCGAGGGGAACGCGACCGGCCCGGCCGTCCTGGCCGCAGCCTGTACCCGGGCAGGCGCCCGCCTCATCCATCTCTCCACCGACTACGTGTTTCCCGGAACCGGGAGCACACCGTACGAACCCGGCGACCCGACCGGCCCCGCCACCGTCTACGGCCGCTCCAAACTCGCCGGAGAACATGCCGTGCGCGAGAACTGCGCGGACGCCCGGATCGTCCGGACAGCCTGGGTGTACCGCGGTACGGACGGCGATTTCGTCGCCACCATGCGGCGGTTGGAGCGCGAACGCGACACCGTGAACGTCGTCGACGACCAGATCGGTTCGCCCACCTACGCCGCCGACCTCGCCGCGGGTCTGCTCGAACTCGCATACCGGCCCGATACCCCCGCGGTGCTGCACGCCACGAATTCGGGACGGGCTAGCTGGTTCGATCTGGCGCGCGCGGTATTCGCCGGTATCGGCGCCGACCCCGAACGCGTACGCCCGTGCACCTCCGCGGAATTCCCCCGGCCCGCGGCCCGGCCCGCCTTCTCCGTACTCTCCGGCGCCACCTGGCGCAACGCCGGCCTGACACCGCTGCGCCCGTGGGAATCCGCGCTGACCGAGGCACTGGCCGGGGGCGCCCGTTAAGGTGGGGCGCTGTGAACGCTTCCGATACCCCCGGTCATCCCCATGATCGGCCGCGCCTGGCCGTGGTCACGGTCACGTACTCGCCCGGCGAACATCTCGAGCATTTCATCAGCACCCTCAACACCGCGACCGCGGAGAAGCCACAGGTCATCCTGGCCGATAACGGTTCGACCGACGGCGTCCCGGAACTGGTCGCCGAAGCCAACGCCCATGTGCGTTTCCTATCGACCGGCGGGAACATCGGCTACGGCGGTGCCATCAACCGCGCCGTCGCCGAACTGGACCCCGACCTCGAATATGTGATGATCGCCAACCCGGATATCCGCTGGGGCAACGACTCCATCGACATCATGCTCGAAGCCGCCGAACGCTGGCCCCGCGCGGGCGCGGTCGGTCCGATGGTCCGGGAACCGGACGGCAGCGTCTACCCCTCCGCCCGGTCGGTGCCCGGCCTGCTCGACGGCGCCGGGCACGCGATACTCGGGGCGATCTGGAAGAGCAACCCGTGGACCCGCCGCTACCGGCAGGAGAACGAGGAGATATCCGAACGCGCCGTCGGCTGGCTGTCCGGGTCGTGCCTGCTGGTCCGCCGCGAAGCGTTCGACTCCATCGAAGGCTTCGACTCCCGCTACTTCATGTACATGGAGGACGTCGACTTCGGCGACCGGATGGGCAGGGCCGGCTGGCACAACGTTTTCGTACCGGACGCGGAGGTCACCCACGCCAAAGGGCACGCCGCCGGACGCAACCCGGAGAAGATGCTGCCCGCCCACCACGCCAGCGCCTACCGATTCCAGGCCGACCGGCATCCGCACTGGTGGCAGGCCCCGCTGCGGCTGGCGCTACGTGCCGGACTTGCGATCCGCTGCCGCATTGCGGTTCGATCCGCACTGCGTGCACGGCAGCAACAGCAGGCCGGCTAGCCGGTAGCGGGAACAGCCCGCCCCGCTGGCCGGACCGGCGCCGTGCCGGGTCGGTGGACGGATGGGAACAAGGGAGATCATGGCATCACAAGCAGGCGCGGACGCGGTCATCCTGGTCGGCGGTAAGGGCACCCGGCTGCGGCCGCTGACCCTGTCGGCGCCCAAACCGATGCTGCCCACCGCGGGGGTGCCGTTCCTGACCCATCTGCTGTCCCGGATCGCGGCGGCCGGTATCACCCGCGTGATACTCGGGACCTCGTACAAGGCCGAGGTCTTCGAGGAGCATTTCGGCGACGGCGCCGATCTCGGCCTGCAGATCGAATACGTCACCGAAACCGAGCCGCTGGGCACCGGCGGCGGAATCCGCAATGTGCTGCCCCGGCTCACCGCGGACAACGTGATGGTGTTCAACGGCGATGTCCTCGGCGGCACCGATCTGCGGGCCATCCTGGAAACCCACGAGAAGAACGAAGCCGACGTCACCCTGCACCTGGTACGGGTGAGCGACCCGCGCGCCTTCGGTTGTGTGCCGACCGACGCCGACGGCCGGGTCACCGCCTTCCTGGAGAAGACCCAGGACCCACCGACCGACCAGATCAACGCCGGATGCTACGTATTCCGGCGCGAATACATCGAGAAGATTCCCGCCGGGCGACCGGTCTCGGTGGAACGCGAGGTGTTTCCGGCACTGCTCACCGAGGGCGCCCGGGTGCAGGGCCACGTGGACACCTCGTACTGGCGGGATATGGGGACCCCGGAGGATTTCGTGCGCGGCTCGGCCGACCTGGTACGCGGTATCGCCCCGTCCCCGGTGCTCCCCGGTCAGCACGGTGAATCCCTCGTCCACGAGGGCGCCGGGATAGCACCCGGAGCCCTGCTCATCGGCGGTACGGTCGTCGGCCGCGGCGCCGAGGTCGGCGCCGGCGCCCGCCTCGACGGCGCGATCCTGTTCGACGGCGCCAAGGTGGAGGCGGGCGCCACGGTAGAACGCTCGATCATCGGCTTCGGCGCCCGCATCGGCCCCCGCGCCCTGGTCCGCGACGGCGTCATCGGCGACGGCGCCAGCGTCGGCGCCCGCTGCGAACTCCTCCGCGGCGCCCGCGTCTGGCCCGGCGTCGATATCCCCGACGGCGGTATCCGCTTCTCCACAGATGTCTGATGACGCTGCGTTCGGCGTGCCTTACCCCCAGTCTGTCCACATGCATCCCCACCCCCGTTTCCCGCATGCGGCCGGTCCGCGTTGGTGGTTCGGGGCCCGTCTCGTTCTGGAGCGACCAGAGCGAAGGAGCGCAGCGACTGA
>NZ_JBEYBT010000012.1:0-153430 GCF_040632335.1 Nocardia sp. NPDC019395 | reverse complement strand
ATCTCCAGTCCTGACCTAGTACCGGCCCCGATGCTATCTTGACCGGCCCCCAAGAACGGCCCCGGCAGGCGAACGGTCGGGCAGACGGTCCGATCATCCGTGTAGCAGATTTTGCGCGAGACCCGATCGCCGCATCAGACGCCGGCCACGGTGAACAACTCCCGGGCCCGCGTCGGCGCACCGGCCGGGCCTGGCTGCGTTTGTCTGTTCATTAAAGGCGTATTCCTGGACGGATTCACACCTGAACATCGCTGACCAGCGATTATAGTTCGCGGAATTGTTCAACAATGCATCCTTTTACGGACGTTCCTTTTACGAACGATGCGCAAGGTGGCCCTGTGGCCGGCTACCAGGAATGGTCAGTTGGGGCGGATGGTCGCCTGCTCCACGCCTCGATCACCGCGGCGGGGATACGCCCGCGGTCTGGTAGGTCGTAGCCGGCGGCCCGAGCCCACACGCGAACGACACCGGATGCGGCGGCCCGTGCTGCGTTCGGTCCGGGATCGGTGGGACTGACCCCATCGGCTTCCGCTCGGAATGAGCAGAGAAGCCGACGCCGCCATCGAGAAGATCGTCGGGGAACAGGGGCACGGCGATCCGGCCGCTGAAGACCGCGGCGAGGAACGCGACCAAACCGCCGTCGAAGCTGTACCAGTCCGGGCCGCGAGCTTCCTTGACGGCTATTCGCCAGGAGTCGGGATCCTCCGCGGGTTCGGTGACCCAGAAGACATGCTCGCCGTTGTCGGTCACTCCACAGGCCAACAGGTCATCCGGGTCGTGCGCCACCGGAAATACGCCACCCTCGCGATCCTTTCGCAGTTGTCGGCACAAATTGGCCGGCATCGGACCGAGGAGATCGACCCACTCGGTTGGGCCGTGCGGGTGATAGACCGACAAGTACTCGCAGAAATTGCCGGGGCCGTACACCGTGGCGAGCTGTTTGTAGTCGGCGGGCAACGAGACGCCGAGGTCGCTTTCGACCGGCTCCCAGTCCACCGAGACCGAAGCCGGGGGCGGCGGACACATCTGTATGAGGTCTGCGAGTTCGTGCATAACGGTGCGACCTTACGGCAGGGCGCCGACGCCCTCACCGCACTCCGCACGGCCTTCACCTAACTGCCGCCACCGAACCCTCAGCCCTCCGCGCGGCACCTGGGCAGCCGCCATCGCCCGAAAAACTCCTGTGCATTTATGGGTTGTTTATGACCATTCACTCGCCAAGAACCATCGCTGAACACCGATAATGCCAAGCTTTGGTGTCCAACAATGCATCATTTTATGAACAGTCGGAAGGTTTTACTGTGCCTGTTGCTGCAATGACCTCGGTGCTGCAGGTCCAGCGTAATTGCGGACGGCAGGCCGGCCGATCAGGTCGTGGAATCACCGAACGCGGTCGCCTCTACCGGTGTGGGCCTCTGCGGGCTAGATCAGATCGCGCAGGGACCGAAGAGCTGTCGAGACGGCTTCGCGGACTTCGGGCGGCAGACCGCTCACCGGAGCGGGCAGGTTGGGGGTCGATACGAGCCCGAGGTCTTCGGCGATCGCCGAGACCGTGCGCAGGCTGCCGTGGCTACGGAAAATGGACCACAGCGGCTCGAAACGATCCGAGAGTTCTGCAGCGGTGGCCGCATCCCCGGCTTGTGCGGCCCGCGTAAGTGCGACGCACGGCGCAGGCAGGACTCCGGCGAGAACGCTGTACCAGAGGTCGCATCCAGCATTCAGGCCGGTTGCGGCGGTGGGATCGTTGCTGATTCCGATGGTGACTGTGGCCGGAATGCGCGCGCGTAGCGCATCGACGCGCTCGGCGGCCTCTGCTCGCGCGGCCGGGACTCCGGGGATCTTGATAGATGCAATGTTCGGTAGCTGCGCGATCCGTGCGTGGAGATCGTCGGTGAAGGCAAAGTGGGTGGTGCCGGGGTTGTCGTAGACGCAAAGGGGTACCGACAGTTCCTTGGTTATGGTCTCGTACAGCCCGTATACCTCCTCGGAGGTCAACGGTTGATAGGACATCGGCGCCAGGAGAACCGCGGAGGCACCGGCGGCTTGCGCGGCTTCGGCGTGACGGCACACATCGCGAGCCCGTAGCGCACCGATCCCGACGATTACCGGAGTCGAACCGGCGGCTTCGACCGCGAGCCGTGCGACTCTATTGCGTTCCTCGGCGGTCAAGTAGGCATAACTACCCGTGGATCCCAGCGCACCAACTGAGTCGGCGCCGGCCGCCGCGATGCGGGTGACCAGCCCGACGAAGCTGTGCTCGTCGATCTGCGACTCCGTGGTGGGAGTCAGCGGAAAGGCCGACAGGCCCGTGAATGTGCGCACGCCTACAGTGGACCACCAGCCGGCGCTCACCGCTGCGGTCGGGCCTGGCCAGCGATTATCGAGATCGCGTTGGCCGGACAGGCGCTGCTGATGGCGGTAGCGTTCACCGTCGGCGCTTCGATGATCGTGACCTGGCTGTGTCTGCTGGTGTCGCTGACCGCATTCGGTGTCTTTTTCCCCGCCGTGGTAACCATTGCCCAGGCACGCGGACGCGAGGCCCCCGGGGCGACGTCCGCACTACTCGGAGGCGGGCAATTTCTGCTCGGCGCCGCAGCCTCGCCGGTCGTCGGGCTATTCGGCGATACCAGCCCTGCCCCGACAGCGGCGGTGATGGCCGGCGCCCTCGGCTCGGCGCTGCCGCTGGGTGCCAAACCGCCAAGAATGACATTTTCTTTATGAGAGAATGGCATTTTACGACTGGTGGAGGAAGGCTCGATGAGCGCAGAATTTCTTGCGATACCCCAGGACTGGGACCAGATCACCCCTGAGTGGATGACCGCCGCGCTGACCCGGGATCACCCCGGCGTGCAGGTCGAATCGGTGAAGGTGCAGTTACGTGATGACGGCACCAACCGGCGGGCGCGGCTTGAGCTGGCCTACGCCGCCGGAGACGGCCCGGCCACCGTGTTCGTCAAAGCGGCCGATCCCGCGCACAAGGAACTCATCCGCATGACCAGCGGGATGTTTCACGAGCCGCGCCTGTTCAATTCCGGCGCCTCGCTGCCTTTGGAGCATCCGGCGGTCCACGCGGCACTGATCGATGAGGACGCCTACGACTTCCTGCTGGTGATGGAAGACCTCTTGGCTCGCGGCGCCGACCCCCGCGACGCGACACGTCCGCTCACCCCGGAACAGGCCGCATCGGGTGTCGAGGGATTGGGCCGGATGCACGGCCGGTACTGGGGGCGCCGCATGGGCGACGAGCCCGGCCTGTCCTGGCTCGAACCGTTCCTGCCTTGGGACGGTATGGAAATCGCCCCACTCCAGGAAGCGCTCGACCGCCTGGGTGACGATGCACCGGCCGAGGTCGCTTCACTGACCATCGACCACCTCATCGAAGGTATCTGGAAGCCCTATATCCGCACCCTGACCGCCGGCCCACAGACCCTCCTGCACGGTGACCCGCACATAGGCAACACCTACCTACTCGCCGACGGGCAGGTCGGATTCCTGGACTGGCAGGTCGCGCGCCGCGGCAACTGGTCACTGGATCTCGGCTACTTCCTACAGGGCGCGCTCACGACCGAGGACCGCCGCCGCCACGAAAACGACCTGCTCGACCGATACCGCGACGCGCTCGCACTACCAGCCGCCGAAATGCCCACCCCCGAACAGATCCGGCTCGGGTACCGCGCCTCGGTCGCCCACGGCCTGACCCTGTGGCTGTGCACCGCCAGCGCCGGCGAACTCTGGCAACGCCCCGATATCGCGATCACCCTCGCCCAACGCTATTCAGCAGCCTACGGCGACCTCGACACCGCGGCCGCAGTGACCGCCCTCAACCGATAACCACCGAACGCAGCCGAGAAGCGAGGTGCGCACCGGCCATAAGTGTTCATGCGCCTCGATCCTCCGTCATCGCTCCAACAGTGTCCAGGAATGCATCAGTTCTTGGACGGCACCGTGGGGTTGCACTGGGTGCCAGAACGCGGATTCGACGAATCAGTCAACTCAGTCTGGCGCTGAGTTGGGCACCGAGTTCGCGAAAGCCCAAGGCGAGTGCGACCCGTTGGGACTGCGGAGTACGGGCACGCCACTGGGGAAGCAACCCAGCCTCCAGCGCGTGTGCCACCGCCACAGAACCCGTCAGTCGCGCCAAGCCCTGCCCCCGGTTCCCGGGCGCGGTCAGCACACTCATGTGGGCGGTCCGGCTCGGCCACATGCGATATCCGGCAGCGGCGACCACCTTGTCGTGGATCCGGACGACGAAGGCCGGGGAGGTGATCTCACGGAGCCCGCTTTCCTCCGAATCGTGCTCACCCGCCAGCACTTCGAGCTGGCGTACATCGGGATGCTCGGCAGAAAGCCGATCGACCGATACCGAACCCGTTGGCGCCTGTAGAAAATCGTGCTCGTCGAGATAGGCCAGCGTGGCCGGGCCCAGCACTTCTTCCAGGCAAAGGACACGACCAAGCATTCCGGGATCCGCAAAGTCCTCGACGGACAACTCTGCGACGGCGCTGCGAACAGCCGCTGCCGCGGACGCACTGGGCACGGTTACGATCGCCCGCCCCTGCAGCACGATAAAGCCGGCCCAGCCCTGCGGGCAGATCATCGCTCGCGGCGAGATCGCCACATCCACGGGCTCGGTCGAGGAGAACGAAACCGGTGCCCCGGCCAGCCCTTCCCATAGAGCGTGGGCTCTTGTCAGCACGGAGTTCGTTGGCATGGCCGCATTCTGCTCACTCGCGCCCCCAAGGCGACCCATATTCCACGCCTCGACCAGGGGCGCCGCGGATTCGACCACTAGAGGAATCCCGGGCCGGTGTCGGTGTTCAGAAACGGGATATTTCCGAACGGAACTCCGATCGTCATCATCGCTGACCAGCGATGATGACGCGCCCATCTGTCCAATAACGCATCAATTGATGGACACTCGGACCGAGGTGTCGCTGAGATCCCTCCAGGCTCCTACGCCGGCTCGTCGCCTATGAGGTGAAGGCGCCGGGCAAGGTCGGAGGCGAACACTCGTTGCGGGTCGGCCTCGTCGCGGGTGCGGCGCCATTCGTCGAGCCGGGGGTACATGGCGCGGATCATCTGCGGGGTGGTGCGTGAGTCCTTCGCGAAGTACAGGCGCCCGCCGGCGTCGAGGACTCGTTGGTCGAGGTCGTCGCAGAAATCCGCGAGTCCGGGGTTGATGGGGAAGTCGAGGCTGAGCATGAAGCCGGGGTGCGGCCACGACAGTGGCGCCGCATTGCCTGGGCCCATGCGTTTGAACACGTTGAGGAACGAGCGGTGGCCCGAGTGGGCGATCGAGCGGACCGCTGCGGCGAGTTGCTGTTCGGCGCCGAACGGCATGGAGAACTGGTACTGCAGGAAGCCGCGGCGGCCGTAGGCGCGGTTCCACTCCCCGAGCAGGTCCAGAGGGTGATAGAACTGCGTCAGGTTCTGGATCCGGCCGCGCGCCCGCTTCGGATACACCCGGTAGGCGGCTTCGGCGGCTACGCGGACGGTGAAGTTGTTGACCATCCCACTCGGGAACACATCCGGCACGGTGAACAATTGCGGCGCGTCGAAGCGCAGCGGATCCCGGCGCAGTTTCGCCGGCAACTGGTCGAGGCGGGCCAGCGAGCCGCGGCTGAAGCCGGCCCGGCCCAGGCGGGAATCGGTGCTGATGGTGTCGGGCACCGACATCGAGTACTCGTAGCCGTCGTCGGATCCGCCGGTGAGCAGTTCCATCGTCTCGTCCAGTGAGGTGGTTCGGTCGTTGTCGACGATGAAGTACGCCGTTTCGGTGCGTTTCATCCGCACTTGCGCCCGGACCACGATGCCGGTCAACCCCATCCCGCCGATCGTGGCCCAGAAAAGCGCCGCATCCGGTCCCTCGGGAGTGAGGGTGCGCAGTGATCCGTCCGCGGTGAGCAGTTCCATCGACAGCACGTGATTGCCGAAGCTGCCGTGGGAGTGGTGGTTCTTGCCGTGGATATCGGAGCCGATTGCCCCACCCACGGTGACCTGGCGGGTGCCCGGCAGCACCGGAACCCACAACCCGTGTGGCAGAACGGCACGCATCAGCGCGTCCAGGCTCACCCCGGCATCGACATCGACCACCCCGGTATCCGGATCGACGTCGTGGATCCGGTCGAACACGGTCATATCCACGACCACACCGCCGCCGTTCTGCGCCGGATCCCCGTAGCTGCGACCCAGCCCCCGCGCGATCACACCACGCGGGCCGGCCTCTTTCACCGCCTTGGCCACCACGTCGATATCGGCCGTGGACACCACCCGCGCCACCGACGGCGCTGTCCGTCCCCACCCCGCCAACTCTCGTTGCTCGCTCACCGATCCCCCACGCACTGAAGTCATTCCGTCACCGTAGCGCCAACGGCGAGCAGCATCCCGGTCGTCCCGACCCGGAACGCGTAGTCTCGCGCGGTGCACACGCATCGGACCTTCGAAAACCCTCCTGCGCCGGCTCATGAGGTCGTGGTCGAGACGTTGGAGCGAGCTCTACGTGATCGCACGGCAGAAGGGGAGGCCGCGAGGGTTCTGGTCGGAAGCGCGTTGAACGACGACGATATGGAGTTCGTCGAACACTGGTGCGTGGAGGTCGGGACACGGGCAGTGCCGGGCAGCCCGTTACTCGGCCTGGCCGGCTTGTGCCTGGGGCACACCGCCCGGCGTTTCGGGCGTCTCGGCGGTGACGCCCTGGCGCTGGTGAAATCGCTCGCGGCGCGCGCCGAGGCCGACCCGTCGGATGTGGACGGTCGAGCCGTCGACGGGTACGACGACGTTCGGAGGTTCTTGCGCCTGTGGTGAGGCGCAGGCTATTTGCCGTAACGGCAAGATTTCGTGCCGGATCGCAGTGGGTCCGGCAGTCTGAGTGTGTCGCGATCCGCCGGCGTCCCGGCCCACGAAGGAGACCAGCGTGCCCACCACCTCACGTCGCAAGCGCAACGGTGACGCTCCGCCGCCCCGGACGGGAAACAGTGAGATCGATACCCTGCGCGGGTTCCTCGACTACCTCCGGAGCTCGATCGCCGCGAAGGTCGACGGTGCGCCGGAGCCGCAGGTCCGGACGGCCGCGGTGGCATCGGGAACGAACCTGCTCGGGCTGCTCGAGCATCTGACATTCGTCGAGCGCTCGATATTCCTGGGAGAGAACGTCACCGACTGGCAGGCGACGTTCCGGGCATCCCCCGCGGACAGTGTGGCCGATGTGGTGGCTCGCTACCGAGAGGCGGTTGGGCTCGCGAACGATGTTCTCGACGGATGCGCGGATCTCGGCGCGCCGGTGCCGCGCTCACGGCCGGGGCGCCCCGCGCCGAGTGTCCGCTGGGCGCTGGTCCACATGATCGAAGAGACCGGCCGCCATGCCGGCCACGCGGATATCTTGCGCGAGCTGATCGACGGTGCGGTCGGGCGCTGATGACAGCGTGGCCGGTCGAACCGCGGGGAGCGCGCCGGAAGATATGCCGCGATCAGATCGCTACTGCCTTCAGCCATCGGGCGGCGAGGTCGGTGACGATGGCGCCGCCGCGGTCGTCGAGATGGATATGGTCGACCAGGAATTCGCGGTTCTGGCTGTGCGCGATCTGGTCCCAGCTGCGCCGGAACAGGTAGTGCTCGGTAGCAGCCCGGAAGGCGAGCGGGAAGCTGAAGTCGAAATTCGTCCGCGGTGTCCCCTGCTGCCGGAGTAGGTCGGCGATATGTTCGTGCAGGGGTAGGTAGTCGGCGCCGGTGCGAGTGGCGATGTCTGCGATGGCCTGGTTGTAGCCGGTGAGTTTGTGATTGATCTCGGCGTCGAGGTTCTCGCCGAGCGGTGGCAGTGACATCAGCGCGACCCGTGCCCCCGTCTCGGACGTGACGCGGCCGACGATCGCGGCGAGATTATCGCGGTAGGTATCGACGGGAACTTCGGCGCGAACATCGTTGGTGCCGACGAGTATCAGGACCGCGTCGGGGTGGCAGGCGACGATATCGGTCCCGACGCGATCCCGCAGGTCGGCACTGGTGTTGCCGTTGATTCCCGCGTTGACGAAGCGATACCCGTCGAAGGTTTCCTGTGCCCGGAGGGCGCCGACCCAGTCCGCGCCGAGCGTGCCCTGGGTCATGCTGGCGCCGGCGGCTACGACGACAGGGCCGTCGGGAGTGTCACCCTTGCAGGCTTGTGCCGGCGAGTCGGCGGGTGACCGCACGAAGGTCAGGTAGCCGACGGTTCCCGCGGCGCCGAGGATTCCCGCCAGCACCAGGGACACGGCTATTGCGATTGCCTTCTTGTTGATTCGCGATCTCATCGTCAGTTCCTCTGTTGCCTTCCGGTCGCTCCGGAGACGGTGATGTGCATGGTGAACCTCCAGATGAAACCTGGTTAGTGAATACTAGCCCCAGCATGGGCTAGTATTCACTAACCTGTCAAGGGCAGCGAAGAAGAGGCGGGCATGAGTACACGGGAAAGGATCCTCGACGCGGCCGCGGACATCCTGCGGACCCGCGGGGTCGTCTACGCCACCACGAAGGAAATCGCGCAGGCCACGGGTGTTTCGGAGCCCACGCTGTACAAGTACTTCGGCGATAAGGAGAGCTTGCTGCTCGCTGTACTGCGGGAGCGCGTGCCCGGGGTGTCACGGGCCGATGTGCGCCCGGGCGCCGGAGATGTCCGGGAAAACCTCACCGAGCTGGCCCACGCGGCCCTCGATTTCTACCGGCAGACGATTCCGATGCTGGGCGCGTTACTGGCGGATCCGCAGAGAATGGCAGCGCATCGGGTGGCGATGGCAGAGCTCGGTGCGGGGCCGGACAAGGCGGTCGCCGGATTCTCGGCCTATGTGCGCGCGGAACGAGACCTCGGGCGGATCGCCGCCGGCGCGAATCCGGATGCGGTCGCGTCGCTGCTGGTCGGGGCATGCTTCCATGAAGCGTTCCTGAGCTACTACGCGCACGGGGCCGAGGTGAGTGCCGCATCGCGCTCCACCGCACGGGATCTCGTCGACGCCTTGGCCGCACCACTGCTGTAAGAGGTTGTCACTCGGCTCTGCGTGGCAGTATTCGGTGTGGTCGGTCGGCTGTGGTCGGATCGGTGCTCTCCGGCTGGTTGTGCTCAGAGGTCCGGGGCCGAGTCGGTGAACGCGCCGGACTGTGCGGCGAGCGCGGCGCCGGCGGCCGCCCGGCCGGGGAGTTGCGGGTCCGGGGGAGTGCGTAGCAGGACCAGCTGGTGGTAGAGCGGTGCGGTGGCCGCGATGAGCAGGGCGCGCGCGTCGATGGGGGGCGTGAGCTCGCCGCGCCGGACCGCTCGTTCGACCACGATCTCGGACTGCACGTACCGGCCCTCCCACAGCCGCCGCAGGGCGCGGGCCGCTTCCTCGGAGCGGAACGAGACCGCAATCAGCGCCGCCGCGATCGACGGCTTCTCGAGCAGGGAATCCTGGATCTCTTGATTGAGTGCCGTCAGGTCGCCCGGCAGGGAGCCGGTGTCGCGGGGGTGCCAGTCGATATCGCTCGCCGCGTCGACAACGTCGGTGATCAGGCCGCCGGCATCGCGCCAGCGGCGATACACCGTGGTGCGGTGCACGCCGGCGCGGGCGGCGACGGTGTCCACGGTGAGTGCGTCGTAGCCGTGCTCGGTCAGTTCCGCGCGGACGGCCTCGAGGACCTGGTCTCGGATGCGGGCGGTCCGGCCGCCCGGTCGGGGCCGGGGGGAATCGGGAGGTGGGTTCATCGTCGGGTATCCGGTTGCTCGGGTGGGCGGGCTGTGGCATGATCCTAACGCAACAGTTGTCGCACTAGTGAGGTTGCCGATGTTCTTCCGAAGCGTTCCCCCGGCCCTGCGGTCGCCCATGGCCGCGCCGTCCCCGAATGCTTCGGAGTTCCTTCATGCCAACGCAGATCACCGCGCTCGCGGTCAGCAAGTCCTTCCACGGCCGGCCCGTTCTCGACGCGGTGACGTGCTCGCTCGGCGCGGGTGAACGCACCGGGATCATCGGGGAGAACGGGTCCGGCAAATCCACCCTGCTCCGGCTCTTCGCCGGGCGTGACCGGCCTGATCAGGGCGAGATAATCGTCGACGCCGAGGGCGGTATCGGCTATCTCGCTCAGGACGAACAGCTGCCCCCGCAGCTGACTGTCCAGCAGATCATCGACCGCTCACTGAGCGATCTGCGCCGGATCGAAGCCCAGATGCGTCGCCTGGAGACCGCGATGACGGCGGGCGACAACTCCGGATTGAACGAATACGGCGATTTGGCAACGGTTTTCGAGCTGCGCGGCGGGTACGATGCCGACGCCCGGGTGGAGCGGGCGCTGCACGGGCTCGGGCTCGGGGTGGTGCCCCGTGACCGCACTGTCGGCGGGCTGTCCGGCGGCGAACAGGTCCGCCTGCGCCTGGCGGCCGTGCTGGCGGCCGGTCCCGAGGTGCTGCTGCTGGACGAGCCGACGAACCACCTCGACGACAACGCCCTGACCTGGCTGGAAGAGCATCTGCGGACCAGACGTGGCACGACGGTGGCGGTCTCGCACGACCGGATGTTCCTCGAACGCGTGGCGACCGGCCTGCTCGAGGTCGACGCGGACCGCAAACGCCTCGTCCGTTACGGCAACGGCTACAAAGGTTTCCTCGCGGAGAAGGCGGCGGCCCGGCAGCGGTGGGTCCAGGCGCATACGCAGTGGGAGGCCGAGGCCGACCGGCTGCGCGAGACCGTCGCGACCACGGCGCGGCGGGTTGCCCCGGGGCGGGCGATGAAGGACAACAACAAGATGGCCTACGACCGGGCAGGCGGGCGGGTGCAGCAGTCGCTGGCCGGACGAGTCCGCAATGCCGAGGAACGGTTGCGCCGCCTACTGGCCGACCCGGTACCGCCGCCGCCGGACCCGCTGCGTTTCACCGCCACTCCGCAGTCCGGCCGGGCGCACGGGGTCGTACTGGATGCCACCGATATCGCTGTCGAGGGCAGGCTCGCCCGGATGAGCCTCACTGTTGGCGCCGGTGAGCGGTTGCTGGTCACCGGCCCGAACGGTGCGGGTAAAACCACCTTGCTGCGGGTGCTGGCCGGTGAACTCGCTCCGGACAGCGGTTCGGTCGCCCGCCGCGGCCGGGTCGGATACCTCGCGCAGGAACCTCGGCCCGCGGACCCCGGGCAGACCCTGCTCGATGCTTTCGCTCGCGGTCGCCGGGGTGACGCGGACCGGCATGCCGAAACCCTGATGTCTCTCGGGCTGTTCACCCGTGCCCAGCTCACAGCGCAGGTCCGGAATATGTCCACCGGGCAGCGGCAGCGGCTGGCGCTGGCACGCCTGATCAGTAATCCGACGGAGGTGCTGTTACTCGACGAACCGACCAACCATCTCTCGCCCGGCCTGGTCGAGGAGCTGGAAACCGCACTCGCCCACTACCGGGGCGCGCTCGTGATCGTCAGCCACGACCGCCGGCTGCGCACCCGCTGGCAAGGCGCCCACCTCGGCATCGGGTCGGCACCGGCCGAGATCGCCTGACCTTTCCGAACCCATTCGTCGAAGGAGTTCTCCATGCCAGATAAGCCGGCACCTGTTCCCGCGGATCCGGCCGTGCTGCATCCGATGCCGGCCCAGCCCCGAGTGGTGCTGCTGAAACCGCTGGTCACCTCGCCGCTGATCGAGGTCGGCGAGTTCTCCTACTACGACGACCCGGACGATGCGACCGCGTTCGAAACCCGCAATGTGCTGTACCACTACGGGCCGGAGAAACTGCGCATCGGGAAATTCTGCGCGCTGGGTACGGGAACCCGGTTCATCATGAACGGCGCCAACCACCGGATGGACGGCCCGTCGACCTTCCCGTTCCCCACCATGGGCGGCTCGTGGTCGGAGCATTTCGACCTGATCACCGATCTACCGAACCGCGGCGACACCGTTGTCGGCAACGACGTCTGGTTCGGCAACGGCGTCACGGTGATGCCCGGCGTGCGGATCGGCCACGGCGCGATCATCAGTACCGGGTCGGTGGTCACCGGCGATGTACCCGACTACGGCATCGTCGGCGGTAATCCGGCCCGTCACATCCGCACCCGCTACGACGACCGGGATATCGCCCGGCTGCTGGCGGTCGCCTGGTGGGACTGGCCGCTGGAACACATCACCGTACACATCCGGACGATCATGTCCGGCAGTATCGCCGACCTCGAAGCCGCCGGCCCCGGCAATGGATGACGTGGCGCTGACCTGCGGTTACGGTCCATGGCCGATGAGGTGTGGCGCCTCACCGGCCGCACGGCTGCCCGATCCCTGGAAGAGGCGTGCCGACGGTGTGGCCAGTCTGCGGACGGCCACCCGCGCCCCGTGGATGAGAAGCCGGTTCCTGGGCGATATCGCCGCTCTGCGCGAACACGACAGGTATGACGGACGTGCGATCACCCGCCGGGCCCGTTCAGCTGCTCTTGGATCCGGTCGAGCGCCGCGCGAATAGCGGCGATCTGGGCGTTGAGTTCGGCGATGGTCGCCTCGTCCAGCGGCGGCGGAGCCTGGTCGGGTGGCGGCCCCTGTTCGGATGAGGGGCCCGGCGGCGGCCGGCCCGGTGGCGGCGGCGCGCCCGGACTGCCGCCCGGTGCGGTGGCCAGATTTCCGGTATCGGCGCCGAACACCTGGTCGAGCGCCTCGGCGAGGGTCGGGGCGTATCCGACCCGGACGCCGGCGGTCGCCGGATCGCGGTAGCTGACGAGCACCCGCGCCAGTTGCGGGAAGGTCGACCCGTCGGCGGCCGTCGAGATCCGTTCGGTGAAAAGCGGTTCGACGTAGAGCACGCCGCCGTCGGCGATCGGCAGGGTGAGCAGATTGCCGTACTGGATACGGTTCGAACGCTCCAGCAGGGTGCGCTCGGACGCCACTCTGGTGTCGGAGATCATCGAGTTCTGGATCTGCTGCGGCCCCTGCGTGAGGGTGTCGGTGGGTAGCTGCAGGATGGTGAACCGGCCGTAGTTCGCGGGATCGGAGTCGACCGAGATATACGCGGACAGGAATTCCCGGTTGAACCCGACCATCGCGCTGGCCAGCCGGAACGACGGCTGCGCGGTATCCGGATCGCCCATCAGGACATAGAACGGCGGCTGTTGCGGGTTGGTGTCGACGGTCGGATCGCTGGGTACCGACCAGAAAGCATTGGTGGTGAAGAACTCCCGCGGTTCGTCCACATGGTATTTGGCGAGCATCTCGCGCTGGATGGTGAACAGATCCTCCGGATACCGGAAGTGCGCGCGCAGATCGTCACTGATCGCGTCCTCGGGTTCGACCGTCCCCGGGAAAACGCTCATCCACGCGTCCAGCACGGGGTCGTGCTGATCGACCTGGTAGAGCTTCACCGTGCCGTCGTAGGCGTCGACGGTGGCCTTGACGGAGTTCCGGGCGTAGGAGATCTCGCTGAACGGGCCCGCGGCGGGGTCGCCGCGATGGGCGAGGGCTTCCAGCGAACTGGTCTTGGCATACGGGTAACCGTCGATCGTGGTGTACGCGTCGACGATCCAGACGATCCGGCCGTCTACCACTGCCGGATAGGGGTTGTTATCGGTCGTCAGCCAGGGCGCGACCAGTTCGACGCGGTGCCGCGGGTCCCGGTTGAAGATGATCTTCGAATCGGACCCGATCGCCCCGGAGAAGATGATGTTGCGCTCGGCGTAGTTCACCGCGAATGCCGTGCGGTCGATCCAGTTCCCGATCGGGACACCGCCGGCACCGTCGTAAGCGTATTTGGTGCTGTCGGTGTCGTATTCGCGCGGTTCGGCACCGCCGCCGACGATGGCATAGTCCGGATCCGCCCGGGCGATCACTTCGCCGAAGTAGATCCGGGGCTGGTCGACGGGGATCACCTGGTGTCCGGTCGACCCGGTCGCGATATCGCTGACCGAGTAGATCGGATATCCGCTGTTGCTGCTCGCGGTATCCCCGGCCGCGTCGCGTACCGCGGCGTTGACCCGGTTGGCCGGTGCGGCGACGAACCCGTTCCCGTGCGTGTACACGGTATGCCGATTGACCCAATGCCGCTGGTTGGCGCTCAGCGCGCTGGGGGTCAGCTCCCGGGCCGCGACCACATAGTCACGTAGTTCTCCGTCTATGGGGTAGCGGTCCAGGTCCAGGTGATCCGGGAAACTGTAGAAATTCTTCAGCTGTTGCTGCTGGGTGAACGTTCGGGAGAGGACGTTCGGATCGAGCAGGCGGACGTTCGCGAGGGTCGTCGCGTCCGCCGCGACGTCCGGCGGCGGCCTGGTGCCCACTCCCGAATAGGGCTGGTACTCGACCCGGTCCCCACCGATCCCGTACGCCTGCCGGGTCGCGGCGATATTCCGCTCGATATAGGCGCCCTCCTTATCGGCGGCATTGGGCCGTACCGAGAGCTGTTCGACGGCCAGCGGCCAGGCCCCGCCCACCAGGATCGAGGACAGCAACAGCATCGCGGCGGCCAGGGCGGGGATGCGCAGGTCCCGGACGACGACAGCGGCGAAGATGGCCGCGGCACAGATCAAGGCGATCGCGAACAGGATGAGCCGGGCCGGTAGTACCGCGTTGATATCGGTGTACCCCGCCCCGGAGAAGGTGGGTTCGCGGCTCTGACCGGCGAGCAGTGAATATCTGTCGAGCCAGTAGGCCACGGCCTTGATCAGAATGAAGAGCCCGGCGAATACCGCGAGCTGGACTCGGGCCGAATGGCTCAGGCCGGGACGTCCGCCGGACAGTCGCAGACCACCGAACAGGTAGTGGGTCGCCAGACAGGCCAGGAAGCCGAGGAAGACCACGGTGAGCAGCCAGCTCACCAGCAGCCGGTAGAACGGCAGATCGAAGACGAAGAAACCGATGTCGTATCCGAACTCCGGGTCCCGGACATCGAACGACCCGCCGTGCACGAACAGCTGCAGTGTCTGCCACCGCGACTGTCCGATGAGTCCGCAGACGAGTCCGATCGTGGCGGCGATACCGAACCCGAACCAGAACGGCCGGCGCAACACCACCGCGCGATAAGGCAGCAGGTAGTCCACCTGTCCGGGCGCGACGACGGGCGGACGACTACGGAAGGCGAGCCGCATCGCCGCCGCGAGGACACCGCCGGCGAGTACGAAGAATGCGACGAACAGCGAGATGCGGGTGAACAACACCGTGCGCCAGACATCTCGGAAGCCGACTTCACCGAACCACAACCAGCCGATATAGACGCCGACCAGACGTGGCACGAGGACCAGCAACACGACGAGTACGCCCGCGGCGATCAACAGCGGCCGCACGCCGCGGGGCAACCGCGGCAGGTTCAGACCATCGCGTGCGCTCATCTCCCACTCTCCCGTGGCTGCGCTCGCCTTATGGGTGGGGCGGCCGATACCGGCCGTGTAGCTCCTGATACTACCGGCGGGATCGTGCACCGCCAGGCGCCGGTGCCGCCACCGCGGCCCGCTCGCTCCTGTGAAGTTCCACTGTGGGTATTGTCACCGCACTTCTCCGGCGCGCCCGGTCCCATACCCGGCGCCCCGGCGAACCGCGAGGTCCGGCCGGGTATTCGCGGCAGTTACGAGGCGATACCGGATCGTCGACGCGCTGGAGCGCCGCCGTGACTCCGGGTGATAGTCGGGCAGGGTGGAGGAGTGTTTCACTCAGCTCGGGCGGTTGTGGGCGTATTGGCTGTCGTCACGGCGCTCTGCGCGGGACTGCCGGTCGCCGCGCAGGCGCAACCGGCCTGGTATCCGGGGCTGCTGCTGGCGGCTCAACCGGTCGGCGGGGATTGGGGCGGTCTCGACGACGTCCAGCGGATCGAATACGTGACCACGGGGCCGGGCGGGGAACTGGTGCCTGCCCAGGCCCTGGTGCGGCTACCCGACGGCGATCCCCCGCCGGGAGGTCGGCCGGTGGTCGCCTGGGATCACGGGACCTCCGGGCTGGGTGGGCAGTGCGGTCTCATGGGGTCGGAATGGCTGAAAGAGGACACCGCTCCGACCCTGAGCAGGTTGAACGATGCTGGTTATGCCGTCGTCGCACCGGACTACATCGGCCTGAGCCCCGGGTCACCGGGGCCGCATCCGTATCTGCAGACCAGCACCGAGGCCACCGCGACGATCGACGCGGTCCGTGCCGCGCGAGCCGCTTCCGCAGATCTCTCCGCGAGCTGGGCTGTGGCCGGCTCCTCCCAGGGCGGTCATGCCGCACTCGGCACCGGCCATCTCGCACCGGACTACGCACCCGAGCTCGATTTCCGCGGCACCGCGGCACTTGCCCCGGCCACCAATCTGGAAACCATCTTCCTGCGCGCGCGGCCGGACCAGCCCGAGATGCCCGGCTACCCGGGTCACGCCGTCGCCATGGTCCTGGCCGGTATGACCGGGACGAATCCGGGCGTGGATATTCGCGACTACCTGACGCCGGCGGGGCAGAGATTCATCGCGGACCTGGCCACCGGATGCAGTGCTCGCACCGGTGCGATGCTCGCCACCGCCGACATCGGTGAACTGTTCTCGCGCCCGCTCGACGATCCGCAGTTCGCGCCGGTGCTGCGGGAGTACATGGGAACACCGGTGAGCGGCTATCAGGACCCGGTCCTGCTGGTGCACGGCTTCACCGACACCACCGTTCCGCTGCCCCTCACCCTCACGCTCATCGGACAGCTCGTCGAGCACGGCACCCTGCCCGAGGTCCAGTTCCTCGACGCCGGCCACGACGACCTCCGCGACCGGGGCGGGCTCGACCGCGCGCTCGCCTTCCTCGGCCGGGTGCTTCCGCCGCGCTGACCGGCGGCGTGCCGCTCAGGCCTCGCTGGGCTGCACGATGACGAACCCCTCACCGTCGAGGCGGAGCTGGAACACCTCGCCCGAACCGCCGCGGACCATGGACCCGAACGTCTGCGAGCGGTTCAGCGAGGTCTGCAGCTGTGCGCTCCAGCCGACCACCGCATCGGTATCGACGAAAACCGGCGCCTGCGGATGCACCGGAATGATGATCGGCGTCCCCGCGCACACCAGCCCGAGCCGTCCCTGACCGGAGAAAACACAGTTGAACAGCCCGCCACCGGCCATCCCGACTCCCTGCACCATCCGGATGTCGTACTGCAGGCTCGAGTCGAAAACCAGAATGTTGCGTCCGTTGATGGTGAGCGCATCGCCGGGTACCAGGTCGACGATGAAACAGTTGCGGTCGAAATGCGCGAACCACGCCTCGCCTTGACCTCGTACCGACATCAGCGGCACACCCTCGCCGGTGAGCGCGCGCTGCAGGAACTTCCCGACGCCCTGCCCCTTCTTCTCGAACTGCAGGTTCCCCCGGAACGCGACCATCGAACCCTGACGTGCCAGACATTCGCCGTTCACGGCGTACTTCAGCGATTTCGCACTCTGCGCTGTCAATCCCGGCGCGGTGGCGGGCGCAGCCATGTTCTCGCTGGCGAAGATCTCACTCTGCATACGGCAATCCTCCCGCATATCGGCCCGGTCCGGATTCGGAAGGTCACCGATCCGACGGCCGTGGCCGGTGATCGGTTAGATTGGCGGTTTCCGGTGGGTGCCGCCGAGCGCCCGGGTTGTCGAGGATAGGGATCGGATGACGAAGACCGCGCTGGTGACCGGGGCATCGTCGGGGATCGGCCGGGCGACTGCCGCCCTGCTGGTCGAGCGGGGGTACCGGGTCATCGGGACCAGCCGGGCCCCGGACGCGCTGGCGGAGTCGGTGCGGGTCGCGGGGGTGGAGTACCGCGCGCTGGACCTCACCGACCCTGCGGGAGTCGAGCGATTCGGGGAACAGCTCGGGCCGGTGGACGTGCTGGTGAACAATGCCGGGGAGAGCCAGTCGGGGCCGATCGAGGAACTGCCGCACGACGCGCTGACCCGCATCTTCCAGCTGAACGTTTTCGGGGCCGTGCAGCTGACGCAGCTGGTACTGCCGGGAATGCGGGAGCGGGGGTACGGGCGGATCATCATGGTCGGGTCGATGCTGGCGAGTTTCCCGTTGGCCTACCGGTCCTCGTATGTGGCGACGAAGGCCGCGATCAAGGGGTTCGCGGATGCGGCGCGTCTGGAGACCGCACCGTTCGGGGTGTGGATCAGCACCGTCGAACCCGGATCGATCGCGACCGGGATCGGTGAGCGCCGCACCAAGTACATCGGTGAGAATTCGGTGTACGCGACGGATTTCGAGACGATGATCGCGCATCTGGACAGTAACGAGAGGTCGGGGATCAGCGCTAGCCGGGTGGCGGAAACGATCCTGCGGGCGATCGAGGCGGACAAGCCGAAACCGTTGTACGCGAAGGGGAGCCGGGCGCCCATCGTTTTCCTGCTGCGCCGCGTATTGCCGGCGGCGGTGATCGAGAAGGTCGTGGCGTCTATGCACGGCCTGAAGCGCTGACGGGAGTCCGGATATGCGGTTGTCCGTGGGGTGCGCTATGTGGACCCATACCGCTTGGCCGGCGACGGGCGACAAACTGCGCAGCTACGCGAGCTGGTGCGACGCGGTGGAGGGCAACACCACTTTCTACGCGGTACCGGCCCGCCGCACGGTGGAAACCTGGGCGGGACAGACCGATCCGGGTTTCCGGTTCGTGATCAAACTGCCCAAGACGATCACCCACGAACGCCGGCTCTCGGGTGCGGAAGCGGAATTGAACGGGTTCCTCGACACGATGGAACCGCTCGGGCCGCGCTTGCACGCGCTGTGGATCCAGTTGCCGGGGTCGTTCGGGCCCAGCGATCTCGCGACCCTGGCCGGGTTCATGCGGATGGTTCCCGCCGGTCTGCGGGTCGCGGTGGAGGTGCGGCATCCGGCCTTCTTCACCGACCGCTGGGCGTGCGAACAGCTGGAACGGGTACTGGAACGCGCCGGGGCGGAATGGGTCCCCTTCGACACCACCGTCCTGTTCGCCGCCCGGCCGGCCAGTCCGGCGGAGTACGAGGCGCAGTCCAAGAAGCCGCGGCTACCGCGCCGGACGCGGGCACTCACCGATACCCCGATCGTGCGATATCACGGTCGGGACGAGCTCGAACCGACGGTCGCGGGCTGGCGGCCCTGGGTCACGCAGACCGTGGAGTGGCTGCGGGCGGGGTTCTCGCCGACGGTTTTCCTGCACACCCCGGACAACGCGTCTTCCCGCGACCTGGCCCGCCGCTTCCACGGAGAGGTCCGTGCCCTGGTTCCGGAACTCGAACCGCTGCCCGACCCCGCGGAAACGGAACCCTTGACCCTGTTCTGAGGGGCGGCGTCCGTCAGGGGCCGGGCTTGGGCAATGCCGGGGCGGCCGAATCAAGTGAATATCCGTTCATGACTTTATCTCGGCTCAGCCACTGCTTTCCGGTATATAAGTGAGTGGTGACTCACGCTGTGGTACAACATCGGCAGTTGTGAAGGGTGGAGCAGCATGAGACCGACCGGTAAGCAGCGCGCCGCGCTGGAAATGATCTGCGATACGTTCCTGCCGGGAGACGGCGCGACGCTGCCGTCGGCGTCCGAACTCGGTGCTGTCGATACGGTATTCGAACTTCTGGCACGCAACCCGCGGGAAGCCGAAACCAAGCAGCTCGCCATGCTGCTGGACCTGTGGGATGCGCCGATGACCGGGCTGCTGACCGGCTGGGGACCGCGACGGTACTCGAAACTCGCCCCGGAAGACCGGGAGCGCGCCCTGCTGCGGCTCGGCGGATCGCGGCTCGGCGCCGTTCGCGCGGTGTTTCAGGCACTGAAACAGGCCTCATTGCTGGCGTACAACGTCACCCCGGGACCGACGGGATTCAATCCTCTGTGGAAGGAGATCGGCTACCCCGGGCCGCCCGGTCCGCTGCCGGAAGCGCCGCGGCCCACGCTGGTCCCGCGGCGCATCACCGGACCCGAAACGCTCACCTGTGATGTCGTGATCGTCGGCTCGGGCGCCGGTGGCGGGACTGCCGCCGGTGTGCTCGCCGAGGCGGGGCTGGACGTGGTGGTCCTCGAACGTGGTGGTTACTACGACGATCGGGATTTCGGCGCCGGTGAACTCGCCGCGCTGAAGTCGCTGTATTCGCCCGGCCCCGCGGCCTCGGCCGAGGGGCAGATCTCCCTGGTGGCGGGAAGCTGCCTCGGCGGCGGAACGGTCGTCAACTGGAGTACCTCGCTGCCCACCCCGGACGCGGTGCGGGAGGAATGGGCCGCAGCCGGGGCAACTCAGTTCGGTACGGCCGAATTCGGCGATTCCCTGGACGCGGTGCTGCGCCGGCTCGGGGTGAACGAACGCCGATCGATTCCGACGGCGCGGGACAGCATTCTGGAGCGCGGCGCGAGCGAACTCGGCTGGCCGGTGGATGCCCTGCCGCGAAATGTGACCGACGCCTGCGATGCCGGGGTGGAGTGCGGCCGGTGTGGCACCGGTTGCCGGGTCGGTGCCAAACAGTCGGTCACCAAGACCTGGCTGGCCGACGCCGCGGCGCGCGGAGCCCGGTTGATCGTGGACGCCGATGTGCGGCGGATCGAGGTGCGCGACGGCAAGGCCGAAGCGGTAGCCGCGCGCACCTCGGACGGAGTCGAGTTCGAGGTCCGGGCACGTGCGGTGGTGGTGGCGGCGGGCGCGATCCAGACACCCGCATTGCTGCGGCGGTCCGGCCTGCGGAACAACAACATCGGCCGGTATCTGCGGCTGCATCCGGCGTCGGCGGTTTTCGGGCTGTTCGACGAAGAGGTCCGGCCCTGGGAAGGTGGCCTGCAGACGCGTATCTGCCGTCGGCACGTGGATCTCGACGGCGCGGGCTACGGGGTGATCTACGAGACCGGTCCGCTGCAGCCGGGAGCCTCCACCGGATTCATGAGCTGGCAGGGCTCCGGCGATCATCGCCGGGTGATGCTGGACTTCGCCCGCACGAACGCTATCGGCGTGATCACCCGTGACCGCGACTCCGGGACTGTGCGGGTCGACCGAGCGGGCGAGCCGACCGTGGACTACCGGTTGTCCGATCGGGATGCCGCGCACCTGCACACCGGAATCGACGGGGCGGCACGTATTCTCGAGGCCGCCGGTGCTCGGCGCATCTTCTCCGGGCACCAGGCCGGTATCTCCTACGAACCGGGTGTCCGGGGCTCGCACAGCGAGTTCTCCGCTGCCTGTCGTGCCGCGGGTTACGGGCCCGGGCGCTGCGCCCTGGGCGCGTTGCACATCATGGGGTCCGCGAGGATGGGCGGTTCGGCCGAGTCGTCGGCCACCGACCCGGATGGTGCCACCTGGGACGTGCCGAACATCGTCGTCGCCGACGCGTCCTGTTTCCCGACCGCTTCCGGAGTAAACCCCATGCTCTCTATCGAGGCGATCGCCCATATGAACGCGAAGCGTCTCGCCGCGCGGCTGACCTGATCGCCGCGGAAACGGAACCTGGCATTGTCACGGGAGTTGGCTCAGGATGGTTGGGTCCGTGATTTTTGTGTCGTTGGCCAGAAGCAGGGCTTTGCTGAGGATCACCGACAGCATCCGGTCACCGTCGAACGGCAGGAACGAGTCCGGTTCGGTTGTGCGTGCCGAGGGGACGATGCACAGGTAGCGGTTGTCGGGGTCGATCAGGACGTTTCCCGAGCCCAGGTGGATCCGATACGAATGCTTGGTACCTCGCACGTGCAGGAATCTGTCTTCTACGGTGCATCGGTGGCCGATGGCCAGTCGGGGCAGCAGCCTGGTCAGCAGATCACGTCTGGTTTGTGCAGTCTGGTGCAGGTCGCCGAAACTGTAGGCGGTCCAGTAGTCGGCGAACCTGCCGTTCGGACCACCGTCGATCCATGTCGGATCGTTGCCGATACTGGCCACACCGACGAACAGGTCCACGTCGCGCAGTACTTCGCTCAGGACCAGTTCGGGCACGTCCGACAGTGGCAGTGGCTCGGCCGACCCATGGAAGCCGCCATGGAAAGCGCTGTTGGCAAGGTTCTGTGGTGCGTCGATCGGGTAGAACCGCACCTGGTCGGTGCGCAGGCGTAGGTAGCTGCCGGACTCCGTGATGTCGACGTCCCCGATGTCGTCGCGGTCGCCCTCCACCCAGTATTCCGCGCGCACACCCCACTGCGGCAGTTCACGGGTCGGTGGCGGTACGGAGGTGTCGGCATCCAGCAGGAGTTTGTTGCGCCATCCCCGGACAGCGGCCAACGCGTGGAACTGGTGTTGGCGCAGGATGTGCGCCGCGAAGCGGTTCGAGTAGGTGCCGCTGTGGCGTTCTGCGTCGGTGAGTAGGTAGACCTCGCGATGGGCTTGTTTGAACGGCTGCCGGATATTCTTGCATTCCAACCAGTCTCGCCATGCGAGGATCTCCTCCGTCGAGCGGCCGAGCGGGTGCCACAGCTCCACGACGTCACCACCCACCGGGTTGTCCGCCACGTCGCGCAGCGCGCCGTCTGCGTAGCCGCAGGCGACCCCGTCGACTGTCCACAACAAACGGCGGGCGATCGTGCCCACCAAGGGGTGGTCGATGTAATACTCCCGCCACGAGGGGTAATCCCAGGTGCGGCGCTCCAGGAACTGGCGATCCAGCCGTTCGACTTGGGCGGTCAGCATCTTGCCGATGTCCTTGGCCGCCGCCTCGAGTTCTTTCAATTCCTCGGCATGGTCGCGTTTCACCGCGGCCGGGACGCTTTTCACCGGTTTGCTCGTGAACCAGCACAGCACCGCCTTGGTGCCGTCCACGGTCACCGTCGCCGACGCGGCGCCGAAGGCGAATTCGGCCGTACCTACCGACGTCAGGCCGTAGGTGGGCACGGCCATCTCCTCGATCTGAGTGCGGGTCAGCCCGAGCGCGTGTGCCTCGGTCTCCAGCGCGGCGTTGATCAGCTTCAACGTGCCCTTGTAAGTCACCGTGGCGGCCAGGCGGGCCAGCTCACCCAGCGCCGCCTCGCCGTTCATCTGGCTCAGAGCGTAAACACCGGCGTTGGCAATCTTCGGGCTACGTGGTCCCAGACCCTTGATTTTGCGCAGCGACGTTTCCACCAGGCCGCCCAGGATGCGGGCGGTCGTCGGCTGCGGAGGCCGATACGTCAGCAGCCACAGCAGACCGCGCACCGCGTTCGCGTTGAACGGATCGTACTCGTCGTTGAGGCCGGGATCTTCGGCGAGACGATGCCGCAGCGGCAATGTCCTGGGTCGGCCCACCAGTTCCAACAACGACAGCACCTTCTCGTCGAAGGAATCCGCCGCAGCCAGCAGCGCTCGACCGGTCTTTTCCCACTGGGCGTTCGGTTTTCCCATCGTGGCGGTTGCGGCGAACGCCAGCAGGTCGTGCCAACCCGGAGACGAGCATGCCAACTCCAGTGCTCGGTCCGCCCATTGCTCACCCACATTGACCACTGGTTCGGGGCATTGCCGGGCGACCTCTGCAACACGAGAGGCCTGGTACCTCTCGCAGGCTCCACGGCGGTACACCGCGACGACCTCAGGGCTCAAGATACGTCCTGACGCCAGTTCCGCCAGGGCCAGAGACGAGTCGATCGCGAAAAGGCTCGACCTGCCGTGGTGGTTCGACAGGGTTTCCAGCACTGCTCGCCGTTCTTCGACCAGGATCGGCAAGGTGGGTGCGATGGTCGACGTCAAGAGCAGCAGAGAGTGCTGCTCGCGCTCCGAAGCGGTAGGGAACGCAACCGCGCAAGCGCGAACAAGCCGTTCGACCGTCTCGGTCGGCAGTGCACGCACCTTGGCGAACAGGGCATGCCACAAGGCATAGTCGGATGCTAGATGGGAGGACTCGGCGATCTGGTGTACCCGCACAATCTCGGCGCACAACCTGCCCATATCGTCCGCGGCGATGGCATCGAGGACCGCTGTCTTGTATTCGGAAGGGACGATGCTCTCCTGCAGACACTCGATCCCGTGTCGGATGTGCTCGGAAGCGGCCGGGGCCGCGGCGGCGCAAACGCGAGCCAACCGCTCGGAGGTCTCGTCCGGCAAGACGCGTGCCATGTGCGATACCGCACCCCACACGTACTTGTCGGTCTTCGCCTGATAAGCCTGCAGATACGCGTCGAAGAAGGCGTCCATATCGTCGGCGGCGATGGCGTCCCGCGCCGCGGTCTCGTACTCGGACCTCGACATTTCAGCCACCCACCAATGCGACGAGCTTCAGGAATGTGATTTCCACACCCAATGGCAGCGCGACCACCTCGTCCAACTCCTCGATCTGTCGATCGCCGACCAGGACCACGAAACCGTTGCGCCCGAAAGCCTGCAACGCCGCCTCGCACTGACGTTCCGGATCGACACGACCAGTCGTGCGGAACCCGCCGCGCACCACCTCGGCATCTGCCGGCCGTACCAGACCACGAAAGACACCATGAGACGCGCCGGCATTGTGCTCGGCGACCTCCTGGAACAGCCGCCGCCGGATGATCTCCCGCAGTGGCAGCCGCTCCTCGGCCACCTCGAACATCCAGCCGCCGTCGCGACCCCCGGATGCCGTTTCGTCGACGACCTTCACACTCACCATGGCGACAGGGTAGGCACGACCCCTGACAGAACTCGAGAACAGTTTCCCACCAGCCGTATTCCGGTCGACCCTCTCAGTTGGCCGCGAGTAGTGCCGCGGCCGCGACCACTTCCACCCAGAAGTAGAACCAGACCGGATAGAACGCGGACGGAGTGTCCAACAGCCGTGAGATCGCCCGGCCCGCGGCCATCCCGGCCAGGGCGGTCGCGATCGCGAGCACCGTTCCGCGGTGCAGATCGTCGGACGCTGCCGCCGACCAGCACAGTAGGCCGGATACCGCCAACCCGAAGCCGCCGTATACGGCGCGTACTTCGGAACGTCCGGTTGCGGTGGTGACGGTGATTCCGAAGGGCCGGATGAGCCGGGCGGGTGCGGCCAGGGCGTAGACGCCCATACCGGCGAAGAATATTCCCACCATGATCAGGACAACCGGTCGCATATCCACCTCCGTATCGAAGCCTTCCGGGCGATCATCCGGGACCGGCCCGCATTCCGGGCTTCCGGAAACGTGCGGTCCACGAATATCGCGGGTTACCTCCGTGGTGTGATCGCGGGGTCGGCGGCCCTGCCGACCCGAGCCGGGATCAGCTGCCGCGCAAGCTGTTCGCGATCGTCCGGAGCAGGTCGAGGCCGGCGGCGTCGTCCGGGGCTTCGACCGGCGCGCGGACGGTCAGCCTGCCGTCATCGATCAGGTCGCCGATGAGGACTTTGGTCAGCGTGAGCGGAACACCCAGTTGCGCCGATACCTCCGCGACCGACTGCGGAGCCCGGCACAGCCGGACGATTTCGGCGTACTCGGGTTCGCTTCGCCGTAGCGCGAGTCCGGACCCGGCGTCGACCACCATCGAATCCAGCGAGAGTTCCGCGCGCTCGGTACCGCCCCGGCCGC
Organism: Nocardia sp. NPDC019395; assembly: GCF_040632335.1. Classification (NCBI taxonomy): domain Bacteria; kingdom Bacillati; phylum Actinomycetota; class Actinomycetes; order Mycobacteriales; family Nocardiaceae; genus Nocardia; species Nocardia sp. NPDC019395. Next base: position 128,155 of record NZ_JBEYBT010000012.1, on the reverse strand, counting down.
GGGTCAATGCGTAGAGCCGTACGACCGGGCCGGCGTCCTCCTCGTCCCAGTGGTCGTTATCGGAATCTTTCACGGCCGTTGCTCGCCGTTCGGGGTCGGGCGGGTATCGACAGCCAAGTGGGTGCCGACCCGCTGCACTGTTCGATTCATCTCGTAGGCGACCATACCCATATTGGCGGCGTCGCCGGCCAATAACGCCAGGCAGGCGTTGTCACCGGCGGCGGTGATGAACAGCACCGCTCGATCGAGTTCCACCACGGTCTGGTGGACACCGCCGGCCTCGAAATGGCTACCGGCGCTGCGGGCCAGGCTGTGGAATGCCGAGGCCATCGCGGCGAAACGTTCGGCGGCGGTGCGGTCGAGTCCGGCCGAATGCCCCATCAGCAAACCGTCGGTGGACAGCAGTACCGCGGATTCGGCGGCCGGCAACCCGCTCACCAGTTCCTCCAGCAGCCAGCTCTGGTCAGTGCGCGGGGGAGTGATCATCGTCGCCTTCCTCTCGAGTTCTCTCGGTTGGGGTCGAATCGGGAAGCGAGCGGCGTCCCGATCGGGTCCCGCCTTCGATGGCGGACATCAGATTACGTGCCTGTTCGGGGCTGCGGGAAGGTGGCGGCTCGACGGCCGGGGCCGGCCCGGTATCCGGTTCGGCGCTCTTGCGGCTCCGGCGCGGCAGCGGCGGACGGGTGCCCGTATCCGCCTGCGGTGCCACGACCGTGGTAGACGGCTGCGCGTCCCCACGCACCGGTGCGGTGCCGTTCTCGGACGGTGTGCCGCTTGCGACGCTCTTGGATCCGGCGCCGGCCGTCGCGGCGGCCAAGGCGGGTGCGGGTGCGGGATCCACGGCGGCCGGCGGTTTCCCGGATTCGATGAGGTCGGTCGGAATGAGGACGACCGCCTTGATGCCGCCGTAGACGGATTCCGACAGACGTACCGAAACCCCGTGACGGGCAGCCAGTGTGGCGACGACGAAGAGGCCCAGGCGGGTGTCGCCGGACAGGGCCGCGACCCCGAAGTCCGGCGGCTGCGCCAGCAGTTGATTGTTCGCGGTGATCTCGTCCTCGGACATGCCCAGGCCCTGGTCGGCGACCTCGACCGCGACCCCCCGGCCCACGACGGCCCCCGCCACCTCGACCCGGGATTGCGGTGGCGAGAACTCCGTGGCGTTGTCCATCAGCTCCGCGAGCAGATGGATGAGGTCGGCGGTGGCCTGGCCGGCGATGCTCACCGTGGGAACGTTTCCGGTGTGAATCCTGGTGTAGTCCACGGTTTCCGCCGCCGCGCCGCGGATCACGTCCCACAGTGGAACCGGTTTGCGCCAGCGCCGCCCCGGCTGTTCACCACCCAGCACGATGAGGTTCTCGGCATGGCGCCGGGCGCGGGTCGCCAGATGGTCGAGTTCGAAGAGGAGCTCGAGCTGTTCGGTGTTCTCCTCGCGGCGTTCGGCGCGGTCGAGCAGGGCCAGCTGCCGGTGGACGGCGAGCTGGTTGCGATGGGCGATATTGAGGAAGACCGTTCGGAACCCGGCCCGGGTCCGGGATTCGGCCACGGCCGCCGATACCGCGGCGACCTGTGCCCGGTTGAACGCGTCGGCCACTTCGCCGAGTTCGTCGGTGCCGAAATCCAGCCGTGAAACCTCGGCGGCCGTATCGATCTCCGTTCCGTCGTCGAGGCGCCGCATAAGGTCGGGCAGCCGGTCGTCGGCCAGTTCCAAGGTGTCGTCGCGCAGCCGGCGCATCCGGCCGATGAACCGGTTGGCCACGAACAGTGCTCCCAGGAAGGCGACGATCGTGACGATCAGTACCGCGATCCCGCCGATCAGGGACTTCTCCGCCGTACCGGTACCTTCCTCGCGTGCGATGGCATGGGCGTCGCGGCTCTGGTCCTCCCACAGCTTCAGCAGCGCGGAAGTGAGCCGGCCGGATGCTTCCTGCCAGGCCGGTACGGACATCGGCAGGGCGGCGGGATCGGGTTGCGCGGACTGTTCCGTCTCGTAGCTGGTGCCGGCCGGATCGTCGGCCGTTACCGGGCCGCGCAGGGCCACGGCATCCTGCATAGCGGTCACCTGCCGCCAATCCGGTGAATCGGTGAGCGCCCGCAACTGATCCAGCCGCGGACCACTCAGTACCGACGCGGAATACGCGACCTGGGCCCGGGCCTCGCCGATGTACCGGTCGAATTCGAGAAGCTGGGGTGCGGTCATCTCGCCGCGGGCCAGGGACACGATGCCGAGAGTGTCCGCCCTCGACAGGGCTTCCGCGGCACGCAGCGGTTCGACGCCGTAACCGAGAGCGATACCCAGGCCGGCGTCGGGTGCGACCCGTGCGGCGATCAGTGACGCCCGGAAAATGGTGTCGATCACCGTGTTGTAGTAACCGAACGCGTCCTCTCGGGTCATCGCGCGGGCGTCGATCGTGGCGCGTTTGCCGGGAACACTGTTGTAGAGCGGGCGGAACCGCTCGAGTTCGGCCGCCGACCCGCCCGGATCGAGTCGCTGGGCCGCTTCGCCCTTGGCGATGGTCGCGGCGAGTGCCACATCGGACCGTTTCCGCACATCCACGAGGCTCGCGGCCGCGGCCGGATCACCCTGCAGATACAGCATCGACAGGCGGCGTTCCTCCTCGAAGGTCTGCACCATCGACATGACCGGGGTGGTGGTGCTGGTGATCAGATTCGCCCACACCGTGGACGAGAGGCTGTTCTTGGCCAGGTACCCGGCGGCGCCGACCCCGATGACCAGCAAGGTGACGTTGGTGATCAGCAGGATGGACAGCAGCCGGGTCCGGATGCCGATCCGGCCGCGTGTGACGTTCCTGCCGGAACGAACTGCCCGAACCATTGATTCGGACATTTGCCGCCGAACAGCCACGATAGATCAACCCGTTCCAGGGCATGCGCAGACGACACCATGGTGATCGGCGCATATCACCCTAATGTTCCCGGCATCGTCGTTGTCCGGCGATGCATAAGCTTTCGCTCAAACCATAGCGAAAGCGCGCGGGGAGACAGAGACGAGTCTCACCAAGCGGTCGTTAGGGTATCGGGGTGGGCGCGGTAACAGCAGGTCGGACGGGTCACGCGGTACCGCGGATCGCGCCCGGGCGTTTGATACTCGCCCCGCGGAAACACAACACGTGCTCGCCGTAACCGGCCAGCGGCCGGGCTTCGGCCGCCTGGCGGATACCGCTGGCCGGTAGTTCGGTGAGTTTCGCGAACATGGTCGCGTTGCCGAAGGCCGAGCGGATCTGGGTCTCCGAGGCGTAGTCCGCGCCGTAGTCGGCGAGTTTGCCGAAATCCAGTGGCGCCAAGGGCGTATCCAGGGCGACCGGCTCGGCCGGCCGGCCCAGCGCCGCGTACTGGGTGGCCTCGCCCTGCTCGTACCAGCACAATTCGTAGGCCAGGTTCTCGGTGCTGGTCACGCTCATCACCGGCCACTGCCGAGATAAGTGGCGGGCTAGCGGGTTCTTCGCGATCGGGGTGAGCTCCCATTTCAGGCTTTTCACCGCGACCCAGCTGCCCGACATCCGCTCGATCAGTACGATGTCCTCGCCGAGCTCGGGCTCCGCGTTCAGTTGCGGATCGCGGGTGCCCCAATGCGCCTTGTCCACCCCGTGGGCGGTGTTGATATCCACAGGTTCCGCGCCGGAGTCGGTATAGGCGGCGATGATCGCCTCGCGCACGAGAGTCACCGCGTCCGGTGCCGAACACAGCACGCTCAGCGCGCCGAAAGAGGAACCGATCTCCACCGGTTTGGCCGGTTGGTCCGGCATCGCGCCCGCGACCAGTGGTTTCAACCCCACCAGCGCCAGATTCCAGTTGATCTCCTCGATCGTCGCCAGATCACCGGCGCTTTGATAGAGGATCTGCTGCTGGGTCAGATAACCGGCCCGCTCCAGCGTGCGGCATTCGAGTTTGCGCAACGCGGATACTGTTTTGCCGGTGAACCCGACTTCGTCGATCCTCAGCGCCCGCAGCTGCGCCGCCATCGCCGGAGTGGTACTCGCGGTATAGCGCTCGCGGTACATGGCGACGGCCTGTTTCCGTTGCCGGCCCACCATCAGGGTGCGCAGCAGCGTGTTCAGGGTGGCGAGGTATTTGCGGGACTGTTCCGGATCGGCCTCGAACAGCCCGGCGCGGATGCGTACCGCCTCATCGGTCGCGACCACCGCGGCGCCGGGGTCCAGCCGGCACAGCCACACACCGCATTTGGACAATCCGTCCGCGCAGACTCCCGCCGCGTTCGGATGTTCATGGGCCACCTGGGTGTAGGCGTTGCAGGCGTCGCGGATGGTCGCGGTGGCCAGCTCCCGGTGCCCGATCGCGCGGGCCGCCTGTTCCAGCAGCCGCAGCGTGTCCTGGACCTCGTTGGCGAACTGCGCCGAAACCCGGCCGGCGGTGAACCAGCGCAAGCGGATCATCACCGCTTCCTGCGCGGGCTCCAGGGCGCCGGCCACCCGGTTCCGTATCGACCCGTCGGTCTTGGTGGCCAGATAGCCCGTGGCGAGCTCGGACAAACTGGTGGCCAGCTGTAATTCGGTTTCCGGTGTCCGGTCACGTGCCGCGATCCGGTCGGTGGCCACCCGGCCCTCGATGGCGATCAGATCCATCGCGATCTCAATTCCCGCATCACCTTCCGCATACGGTCGTCGAGCGGCGGCCGTAGTCCGAGCATTCCTCGAAAGTCTGCCATAGGTACGGGTGGGTTAGCAGGGCTACCGGCGGGTTCCCGATACCGGCCGAGGGCGGTCCGCCGCGACTGTTCAGTCTCCGGGGATCGTGCTCGCGCCGAGCCCCAGATAGAACAGCATGATCAGGAACAGGAACCAGCCCGCTCCCTGCCAGATCGGCCAGGTGCCACCGCGCCGCCACACGCGGATCGTCTCCACGAACGCACCGATCCCACCCAGTAACAGCAGCACTCCCGGGCCGAACAGGATCGCGGCCCGGGCGGGTGTATCGCACAGCAGTGTGTCGGCGTCGCGGCACTGCGCGGCCGCCGACCAGATCGCGGTCGCGGTGCACACCAGCGCCGCGGCCGTAAGCACCGCCAATGAGTAGCGCACGGCCCTGCGGAAGTTCCCGTCGTCGGACCAGCGCTTCTCCGCGTCGTTCGTCATCACCGAGCCTCCTGGGCGCGGTATTTCCCGGTCTCGGCGGAGCAAACACGATCAGCCCCGCGAAACGTACTGCTACCCGGTATCCAGCCCCCTGCGGACCCGGTACCGGGCGCTCGGTGTGAGCGCGAGCCGGACGTGGCGGCGGTTCACAGGTACCGGGCGCGGAGTTTGCCCTTGACCAGCTTGCCAGTCGGGGTGCGGGGGAGTTCGTCGGCGAAATCGATCGTCCGGGGCACCTTGTAGTGGGCGATACGGGCGCGCAGGTAGTCGCGCAGTTCCGCGGCCAGGCCGGGACCGGGCTCGGTGCCGGGCGCGGCCTGTACGACGGCCTTCACCGATTCGCCCATCTCTTCGTCGGGGACGCCGATGACCGCGACATCGAGAACCTTCGGATGCAGGGCCAGCGCGTCCTCGATCTCCTGCGGGTAGATGTTCACGCCGCCGGAGATGATCATGAAGGCCTTGCGGTCTGTCAAAAACAGGAAACCGTCGGAATCGATATAGCCGATATCGCCGGTGGTGGTCCAGGTGGGATGCCCCGGGTGGATCGCCTGCTCGGTTTTCGCCGGATCGTTGTGGTAGGCGAACGGAACTTCCTCACGTTCGAAATAGATCGTGCCGACCTCACCCACGGGCAGTTCGGCGCCGTCTTCCCCGCAGATCCGCACCGCGCCCATCCCCGCCGGGCCCACCGAACCCGGTTTCCGCAGCCACTGCTCGCTGTCGATGAAGGTGGCGCCGTTGCCCTCGGTCGACGCGTAGTACTCGTACAGGACCGGCCCCCACCAGTCGATCATCGCCTGTTTGACCTCGACGGGGCACGGCGCGGCGGCATGCACGGCCACCTTCAGGCTCGATACGTCGTAACGGGAGCGGACGGCCTCGTCGAGTTTGAGCATCCGGACGAACATGGTCGGCACCCACTGGCTGTGGGTGACCCGATAGCGTTCGATCGCCGCCAGGGCCTGTTCGGCATCGAAACGCTCCATCACCACCAGCGTCCCGCCGAGGGCATGCACCACACCGCCGAAACGCAACGGTGCCGCGTGGTAGAGCGGGGCGGGGGACAGATACACGGTTTCGGTGTCGAATCCGTACAGCGGGCCGAAAACGGCGGTGTAGGTGTCACCGGGCGGGTCACCGACCTGCCGGTCCGGCAGGGGATGCTTGATGCCCTTGGGGCGTCCGGTGGTGCCGGAGGAATAGAGCATATCGGCGCCGCGGGGCTGATCGGCCAGAGGTTCCGGAGACGATCCGGCCAGCGCCTGCTCGTAGGACCGGTAGCCGTCGACCTCGCCTCCGAAGGCCAGCCGGGTCTCGACTCCGGGGGTTTCCTCGACGATCTTCTGGGCGGTATCGCGCAGATCGGCGGAGACGATCAGCGCGCGGGCGCCGCAGTCGTTGACGATATAGCTGATCTCGCTGGGCGACAGATGCCGGTTCACGGCGGTGATGTAAAGCCCGGATCGCAACGCTGCCCAGTAGACCTCGTACATCTTGGGGTCGTTGCCGGACAGTAGCGCGATATGGTCACCGGTGCGCGAACCGGCCTCGTGCAGATACCGGGCGAGGCGGACGGAGTTGTCCTCGAGGTCTCGGTAGGTGAGTGTTTCACCGCTCTCGGCGAGGATCACAGCGGGTTTATCTGGGAAATTATCGACATGCGCGCCGGGGTACATGCTGCTCCTCTGCGGAACGGAGCGGTCGGGGGCGACCGCCGAGCCGAAATCGGGACCGGTGGGGTGTCACGGTAGTGGTCCCTGCCGGGTGGTTGCCCGGCCAGGGGGACACTAGCGGAAAGTGAACCGGGGTTCGGGGGGTTTGGTGGGGTGGGTTTGTGTGGGGGTGGGCAGGGCGGTGGTGGGCTGGGGATGGACAGGGTAGGCGGTCGAGGTGGGGCAAGCAGGGCAGTTCGTGAAGGTGGGAAGCGGGCAGTTCGTGAAGGTGGGGAGCGGGCAGTTCGTGAAGGTTCTGTGTTTTTGGCGCCGCCTGCGGCGTCGCGGGGTTCGGGGCCCCCTTGGTCTCGTTCTTCACTCCCGCCGCTCAGTCGCTGCGCTCCTTCGCTCTGGTCGCTCCAGAACGAGACGGGCCCCGAACCACCAAGGCGGACCGGCCGCATGCGGGAAACGGGGGTGGGGGCGGATGTGGACAGGCTGGCGGTAGGGGAACAAACGCGCCCGAGGGCGGGGGACCGGCTGACTCGGGTGACCCACGCGTTTCCGGTGGGGGCTATCGATCCCCGCCGGGTGGTGTGCTGATCTCGCGGACCTCGCGAAGGTGCTGTTCCATCGCGGCGGCGGCCGCGGGGGCGTCGTGATCGGATACCGCGCGGTAGATCTGCTCGTGTCCCTGGATGGAGATCCGGCGACCGAGTGCGGTGCGGTGCGACAGGACGCGGGTGTGCCGGGTCCATTCCGTGGTCATGGTGCACAGCGTGACCAGCAGCGGATTCTGGGCGGCATGGGCCAGCAAGGTGTGGAATTCGATATCGAGGCGCATCGAATCCTCGGGGGTGAGGGCCTCGTCGGAGCGGGCCAGGACATCGTCGAGCGAGAGCAGGTTCGATTCGACGGCCCGGCGCGCGGCCAGTTGCGCTATGCGCGGTTCGACCAGATCGCGGAGTTCGGTCGCGTAGCCGAGTTCGATATCGATATCGGCCAGGTTCCCGTGTAGCTCCGCGGCGGTCCGGGAGATATCGGCGACGGTACTGCCGCGGCCCTGCCTGCGTTGGACGAGCTTCTTCGCTTCCAGTTCGAACATCGCCTCGCGCAGCGACGAGCGGGAGATGTTCAGGCTCGCGGCGAGTTCGCGTTCCGGTGGGAGCCTGTCGCCGGCGCGCAGGTCGCCGCTGATGATCAGACGTTCGAGATGCGCCGCGACCTCGGCGCCGACACTGCGCGCGGTTCGCCGCATCGGGGGTATCGCTGCGAACGTCATTCGGTCCCCTCCTCGTTCCGGTCGCCGCGAAACGTCGGTAGCCGAACTCATGGTCCGACCAATTTCCATCGATCGCCGCGGGAGGGATTCAAGGTATCAGCTTTCGAGCCTTCGCCGGATGCCGTGGAAGTGTCGGAATGATTCGGGAAAGTTACCGACTTACAGGGCTTTTCGGGATGGTATTGCGCGGCGGTAAATCGGCCGTTACGTTCGCTCGCCCCGGTCGCCGGCGGGGTTCGAGACTCATATGGTCGGTGCATCGAGTGGTCTGACCAATGAGGAGGTCGCGGTGACGACGATGATCGGGCAGGACTACGCCGCCGCATTCCCGGTACTGCAGCAGGATTCGGGAATCGACCCCGGAACGGTCTACGTACCGGCCGATCCCGGCAAGGTGTTCTGGGGCCGGCTGCCCTGCCGAAGGGATACCGGGGTAGCCACCGTGGCCCCGGGTTCGACCGTCGTGATCGATACCGTCAGTCATGAGGGAATCCTCGAAGACCAGGGCTCGGATCCGGTGCGCTACTTCGGAAACCGCGGTGTCGAACGCGCGGAGGTGCTCGACGACGCGGTCGGCGTGGCGGCCCGGCGCACACGGGAACCCGGTGCCGGGCCCCATATTCTGACCGGCCCGATCGCGGTCGAGGGTGCGCGCCCGGGGGATCTGCTGGCCGTCCGGATCGACGCCCTCACCATGCGGGCGCCCTACGGGGTGGTGTCGACCCGGCACGGTCGCGGCGTCCTGGCGGGGCGCCCGGGGTTCGACGGTGACTACGGACAGTTCTGCCGGGTCCACGAACGGGACGGCCGCTGGTACGGTGCGATGCCGCTCGATTCCGCGGGCCGGGCGGGGAACGCGGTGTTCCCGCTGGCCCCGTTCCTGGGCATCATCGGAGTGGCCACCGATACCGGCACCCGGGTCGGTTCCGTCCCGCCCGGACCGCACGGCGGGAATATCGACGTCAAACTGCTCACCCCGGGTGCGACCCTGTTCCTTCCCGTCCAGGTGCCCGAGGCTCTGCTCTACATCGGTGACCCGCATTTCGCTCAGGGCGACGGCGAAGTGGCGCTGACCGCGCTGGAGGCTCCGCTGCGGGCGACGCTGACCCTGGACGTGATCCCGGCCGCCGATATCGCCGGCGGATTCGGCGGCCGGATCGGCCCCTTCGCGGCCGCACACGGGTTACTCATCCCCACCGGGTTGCACGAAGATCTGAACACCGCCCTCGAGCTGTGCGTAGGACATGCGGTGGATCTGGTGACCGGACTGTTCGGCGCCGACCCCCGGCAGGCCTACCTGTATCTCAGTGCCGCCGCGGATTTCACGATCTCGCAGGCCGTCGACCAGGTACGCGGGGTACACGGGGCGGTACGGCGATCCGACTTCGGGGCGGGCGCGGATACCGCCTTCGCCCGCCGCGTCCTGGAGCGGGTCTGATGACCCTGGCCGGCGAAGTCGATACAACGGTGTGGCGGTTACGCGGGACACCGCTCATCGAGGCGACCGCGGCCGGCCCGCTCACCGGACGGACCGTCGCGGTGAAGGACCTGTACGCGCTGGCCGGGTTCACGGTCGGCGCCGGGGTCCCGGAATACGCCCTGGATCAGCAGCCGGCCGCGGAGCATGCCGCGGTGGTGACGCGGTTACTGGCGGCCGGGGCGCGGATCACCGGTATCGCGCAGACAGACGAGTTCGCCTACAGCCTCACCGGTAGTAACGGCCTGCACGGAATGCCCATCAACCCCGCCGCACCCGACCGGATTCCGGGAGGGTCCACCAGTGGCCCCGCGGTGGCGGTGGCCCGGGGTGAGGCCGATATCGGTTTGGGGACCGATACCGCCGGGTCCATCCGGGTGCCCGCCGCGTACCAGGGGTTGTGGGGGATCCGCACCACGCACGGACGCGCCGATACCACCGGTCTGCTGCCCTTGGCGCAGTCGTTCGACACCGTCGGATGGGTTACCGCGGACGGGGAAACACTGGCCGCCGTCGCGGATCAACTGCTCGGCCCCGATACCGCCGTACCGGCCGGATTCGCCGTCGATCACGAGTGGTGCGCCCAGGCCGACCCCACGATCTCGTCCGCGGTGCTTTCGGTGGCCGATGCCCTCGGCGCGGTGCCGGTCGACTTGGGCCCGGTCGACAACTGGCTCGCCGCCTTCCGCGTGGTCCAAGGTCACGAAGCCTGGGCCAACCACGGGGAGTGGGTCGCCGGTCATCCCGAGACTCTGGAACCCGATGTAGCGCGGCGTTTCGCCTTCGCCGCGACGGTGACCGCCGGTCAGGCCGCCGCCGCACGCGACATCCTGGCGGCCGCGGCGAACCATATCCGGGAAGCGCTCGGCCGCCGAGTCCTGGTGCTGCCGGCCGCCGCGACCGCACCGCCGCCGCGCTCCGCCGGCCCCGAGGTGCTCGAGACCACCCGCGCCCGCACCCTGCGCCTGACCTGTCCGGCGTCGATCGCGGGCCTGCCCGCGGTGACCGTGCCACTGAGTCGCGATGAGGGTGGCCCCAGTGGATTGTGCCTGGTGGGCGCGCCGGGCACCGACCGTTCCCTGATCCGTCTCGCACTCGGCAATGCCGCTGTCCGGGCCGCGGGGTCGCAGCACAGTGAGGATCCACTATGAAACGTCCACTCCGCCACATTTTTTCGATCATCGGTGTCCTGTTACTGGCGGTCGCCGGGCTGACCGGTTGTATCGCCACCCCCGACAGCGCCGGTGGAGATCCGAACGCCGTCCGGATCGGCACGTTGCGTGGGCAGCCGCACCTGTACGCGCCCTATTTCATGCAGCAGTTCGCCCCGGCGGGCACGACCTACGAAATCGTGCTGTTCGAGAACTCGCCGGATATCAAGAACGCGCTGGCTTCCGGCGCCGTCGATATCGGAGTGCTCGGCGCACCGGCGATGCTCGCCGGTATCGCGGCGAACCAGGATCTGCAGATCATCGCCTCGGCGGCCGACGGCGGCTCGGGGTTCGTGGGGCGACCGGAGATCCGTACGCCCCAGGATCTGCGGGGTAAACGGATCGGTTTCCCGGCCGGTTCCTCGCAGGAGATCGCCTTGAAACTCACCCTGCGCGCGCACGGCCTCGACCCCGAAACCGATGTGCAGCTGGTGAATCTGGCGTACTCGGATATGGCCGGTGCTTACAACGCCGGTCGCGTGGATGCCTTCCTGAGTGCCGAAATGGGTGTCTCCATCGCCCGGCAGGCGGGTGCGCACCAGATACTCTCGCCCTACGAGACGCCCATCGGGGCCACCAATATCGTTCTCGGCGGCAACGGCCGCTTCCTCGACGAACAGCCCGATCGGGCGCGGGATGCCGTCGGTAGCTTCGTCCGTGCCATCGACTTCATGAAGGGCGATCACAACGCCTGGGCGGCCGGACTGGTCGAAACCTTCGGAATGGACCGGGCGGTGACCGATATCGCCATCGGCAACGTCATGCTGCGCTGGGAACTCGACGACGAGTTCCGGGCGCGGGTCGCGGAATTGGCCCGCCAGATGGTGGAATTCGACCAGCTGCCGACCGCACCGGATATGACGAAGGTCTTCCGGACCGAGTTCCTCGACACCGTGGCGGCTCAGTGATGACCACGCTGGGGACGCGGACCGAGATACCGGCCGCACCGCGCGAGCGGGATTCCGCGGCGGGAGACAGAGCCGGCCCGAAGAACTGGCGCACCCGATACGGTGCGCGGGCGGTCGCTGTGCTCTGGGCCCTGCCGGTACCGCTGCTCGGACTGCTGCTGTGGGACCGCGGTGTCGGCGGCGGCTGGACCCTGCCGTTCGGTATCCAGATGCAATTCCTGCCCACCCCCTACGACGTGGCCCGCCGGCTCGCCGACCTCGCCGTGGGCGGCATCGTGGACGACACCTACAGCGGCACCCTGTGGCTGCACCTGTACGCCAGCACCCTGCGGGTCGTCCAGGGTTTCGCCATCGCGGTGGCGGTGGCGGTCCCGCTCGGCATCCTCATGGGTCGTTCGCGGACCGTGAACCGGATGCTCGAACCGACCCTCGGCCTGGTGCGGCCGATCCCGGTGACCGCGTGGGCGCCGCTCTCGCTGCTGATCATCGGGTTCGGCGACCGCGCGACCATCTTCCTGGTATTCCTGGCCGCGGTCTTCTCCATCCTGATCAACACCGTCGCCGGGGTACGGGCGGTGCCGCAACGACTGTTCGAAGCCGCCGCCATGCTCGGCACCCCAGCCGCACAGACCCTGTACAAGGTGGTACTGCCCGCCGCGATACCCACGATCGTCTCCGGCTTGCGGATCGCGCTCGGCTTGTCGTGGGTGATCCTGGTCGTCGGCGAAACCGTCGGCATCCGGGTGGGCCTGGGCGCGTTGATCACCCAGGCCCGGGAACAATCGCGCACCGACCTCATCGTGGCGGTGATGATCGTGATCGGCCTTGCCGGGTTCCTGGCCGACCGGATCATGATGCTGGCCGTCCGCCTGATCGTCGGCCGCCGCCCCCTTCTCCCATGACCTCCCGACGGATCAGGTGCTCACCATGAAGATCTATTCCACCCGCCGCCGCCCCCACCGGCCGGCCCGGATCGTGCTCGACGGGCTCGGCAAACGGTACCCGGGCGCGGCCGGGCCCGCGGTGGACGCGGTATCGCTCGATATCGCCGCCGGTGAATTCGTCTGTATCGTCGGCGCCAGCGGCTGCGGAAAATCCACCCTTCTGCGAATTCTCGCCGGATTCGACAGCGCGACACAGGGTTCGGTGACAGTCGGTGAGGAACCGGTGACCGGTCCGGGCCCCGACCGCGGCGTCGTCTTCCAGGACTACGGGCTGTTCCCATGGCTCACTGTCGCCGAGAACGTCGCCTACGGTCCGAAACAGGCCCGGATGACCCGCGACGATATCCGCGAAACCACCGACCGCTGCCTCGGCGCCGTCGGCCTCACACGGGTGCGCGATTCTTTCCCACACCAGCTCTCCGGTGGGATGCAGCAGCGCGTCGCCATCGCACGGGTGCTGGCCAACCGGCCCGCCGTCCTGCTCATGGACGAACCGTTCGGCGCTCTGGACGCGCTCACCCGCAGCGATATGCAGGCCGAACTCGGCCGGATCCACCGTGAAACCGGCGTCACGGTCGTCTTCGTCACCCACAGTGTCGACGAGGCGGTATACCTGTCGGATCGGGTCGTCGTAATGGCCGGCGGCACCGCCCACGGCACGTCCGGTCACGTACGCGAGGTGGTCGATATCGACCTGCCCCGCGACCGTGACACGACCGGGCCGGAGTTCAACGAGTACAAGCGCCGCGTCGACGCACTGATCCACCAGGGCAATCGGACGGCCGCCTAACCTCCTCGCTCGGCGGCGCCTTCGTCCGGTCATGCGTCAGGCGATTCAGCTCTGCCTGGTCTGTCAGCCCCAGACCCCAGGAGTGCGGGCAGGAACGGTCAGTTCGGCGACTACGCCGTAGTGGTCGCTCGCTTGAACCCCACCTTGCGGCTGGACACCGATCAGGTCGACGGACCGCACCTCCAGTGTGGGTCCGAAACTCCTGCCTCGCACCATCACGTAGTCGATGCGTCGGCCAGCGGCGGAGAACATGTCACCGGAGGCGACCAGCGGGTTCTCGGGGGTGAAGGTATGTCCGGGATCGGCGGGTCGCAGCATTGCCCACGCGTCGTGATAACTGACGCTCACGCCTACGAGTGACTGGCGGCCGGTCCAGAACCGTATGCTCGACGAGTCCGGGGTGGCGTCGAAGTCGCCGACCACGACAACGTGCTCATCGCGGTCGTCGAGGACTTCTTCTATGAACCGGGCCGACTCGACCGCCTGCAACTCACGTTCATGTTCGTAGTCGAACTGGAAGACCGGTTTGTGGTGGACGACGTGCAGTGCTCCCAATGGTTGCGGAGCGCGGACCTCGGCGACGACAACTGCCGACCACGGGAACACCGCCGCGCGATCGGTGACTCCCAGGCTGTGCTCGTGAACTTTGCCGAGCGGCCAGCGGCTGGCCAGCGCCAATCCGACGCCATCCGGTGTTGTCCGAGAGTGCCATGCGACGTGCCACCCCGGGCCGAGTAGATCGGCAATGCCCTGCTCTCGATCTTCACCGGCGTCGACCTCTTGCAGAGCGATAATGTCGGGGTCAGTGGCCCGTAGTTGTTCTGCCACGACCTTTTTCCGGTGCGGCCAATCAGCGAGCAGCGGCGACAGGATATTGAAGGTTGCCACACGCACCGAACCCAGAGATACCTCGGGGCTGGTGTTCGTATTCGGATTGATCACGATGGACATAGTCCCAAGTGGATACGGTCCAGGGGTGACCCGGAATTCACCGGAAAGTCGGGTCATATGCGGCACCAGGGCTGAACTGGGGTATCTGCGGCGACTTGTGGTCCCCGGACTCGGATGGCTGGCGGTGGATCGGCCGTCGCGCGCCGTGGACGGGCAACATCGCGCCGGACGATTCGGGGCATGGTCCGCTTCCGGACCGGGAACTGGGGATGCTGGTGGACAGCCCGGATGATGCTGTGCTGCCGTTGCGGCGGGTGAGCGTTGAGGACTATCCACCGGATTCTTGAAGGCAGTAGATCCGGCTACGGATCGAGCGGGACCTGTAGCCCGGCGACCAGCCCAATCTCACGTGACTTACGCCGGGATTGCCGGGAGTAACTCGGTTCGGGTCGTCCGCGCGACGACGCGGCCCGATTTGATCATGGCGGCACTGAGCGCAGAGATCCAGCAGATCGGTCAGATCGCGGCGCGGGCATCAGGCCCAACGGGATAGGTAACCTCGTGCCCGGTCTATACGAGACTCAGGTCTACGGCCTGGCCCTCCGCGGCGGCAGCTTCGTTGGACGGCCACTCGATGGGCTCACCGGCCAGTCGTTTCAAGATGTCGGACGCTGCCACTACGCCTGCGTCGAGCAGGGCGGCGATGAAGGTGTGGTCCTTTTCCCTGCCGGCGATGATCTTCGCGATACAGAGGTCGACTGGATCGAGGCAGTATCCGATGTGGCCGTATTCGGCCAAAGGAGTAAAGCGGACCAGGCGGCCCTCCCATCCGCGAGGAAGGGCGACCGTGTCCCGGTGAATAGCTTCGACGTAGAAGCCGAAGGAGTCGTGGAAGGTGGAGTTTTCGCCGAGATCAGCATTGATCTGCAGGAGTTTCATATTCAACTCCGGCTCAGGGAGGTTCCGTTGGACCGCGTTGCCAGGGGTGATGTCGACCTCTATCGACAGCGTCGCTTCTTGCGGAAGTTCCGACTCTGGATGTGAGCCCAGGAGTGATTGGGATCCGAAAACCACAACGTAGGGTTCATTGAGCAGAGAGCACGCCGCGCGGATCGCGTGTGCGAGTTCTTCTTGATTCACGCCGGCTGAAGAGTGTTCGAGACCCCATGAAGCTCATGCAGAATCTCGAGCCGTTCCTCATCGCTGAGCAGGGCATTCAACGGGGAGAGCGTGAGCATCTGCACCGAGTACTCGTCCTCCGACCCGTGCAGCAGGCGAATCGATTCGACATCTCGGAGGACGATCCAGCGTTCCCACTGATCGAGGTATCGGTGCATCCCGGAGCCGTGAACCCCTCTCCGGAGCACCTCCAGCCGCCGCAGCACACGCGGATCTTCGATGCGCACCTCATCGCGGTCCAAGAGGTCGAGCACGCGATTGAACATCAACTCGGAACGCCGGTCTTTCATCGTCCAGATCATCGGTACCCTCCTCTCTGACCTGCGATGGGATAAACACCGTCTACCTGCATTGTGGCACAAACATCAGGACTGGCATCGAGCTGTGGTCAACCCAACCGTCAGGTGGCGTTATCAGCGCCTGGGGTGCTGCATCGACCGTGGGCTGTTTTGACGGATTTTCCCAGGTCACAGCTGCCGCAAAGGGACAGGTGCTCACGCGCCGGTCTTTCTGCCCAGCGCCGGTCTTCCCGCGACGACATGACCACACCGTATTTACGCCGGGATCGCCGGGAGTAACTCCTCGATTCGGGTCGTCCGCGCTACGACGCGGCCCGATTTGATCACATAGCAGCGGTCCGGCCGGTCCAGGAGCGCGTCGGCAACCCGATGCGTGGACAGCACCACAAGGTCGGCTGCTGCGCCTTCGCGCAGCCCGTAGCAGTCCGCGATGCCGATCACGGCGGCGGCTTCGTAGGTGGCCATACCGAGTACGCGGGTGAGGTCCTCCGGGCCCGACAGGTGCGAGGTCTGGGCCAGGAATAGTCCGATATCCAGCAGATCGGCGTTGCCGTACGGGGTGAAGGCGTTGCGAATATTGTTGGACGAGAAGGCGGTTCGCACACCGGCCGCCCATAGTTCGCGGACCGGGGCGATACCGCGGCGGATATTCACACTGTCGCCGCGACCGCCCAGGAACATATCCGTCGCCGGGAGTGGGACCACGGCCACACCCGCCTCGGCCAGGCGGCGCAGCACCCGCTGCCGGTCCGCGGGCGGGCGTGCGGCGAGTGAGGTCGCGTGGCCGATGGTGACCCGGCCGCCCATCCCGGTGCGTTCGGTGACCTCGGCGATGTAGTCGGCGAGGGCGAACCTGGGGTCGCTGGTGTCGTCGGCGAAATCGGCGTGCAGGTCCACCGGGACGCCGAACTCGGCGGCGAGTTCGAATACCAGGTCGATGTGGCGGCGGCATTGGGCCACCGAGTCCTCGTTGTAGGTGCAGCCGCCGACCACGTCCGCGCCGGCGCGCAGGCCTTCCCGGAGCAGGGCGAGTGTGCCCGGGGCGCGGAGGATGCCCTCCTGCGGGAACGCGACGATCTGCAAGTCGATCCGGCCGCGGAATTCCTCGCGCAGCTCGAGCAGAGTGGTCACCCCCAGGAGACCCACGATCGGGTCGACATCGGGGTGGGCGCGAATCGTGGTGGTGCCGTGGGTGATCGCCTGTTCCAGGACGCGGCGGGCGCGGTCGCGGATGGAGGCGGCGGTGAAATCGCGTTTCAGATCCGCGGTGACGGCGATCGCCTGGGCGAGGGTTCCGTCGCCGCTGTGCTCCCGGTCCAGCAGGGCCTTGTCGAGATGTACATGCGATTCCACCAGGCCGGGAATCACCACCCGGGCCGCGCAGTCGATCTCCTGCTCGGCGGCACATGCCAATTCCGGGCCGATCTCGGTGATGACACCGGAGGCGATGGCGATATCCACGAGTGGGGCCGAATCATCGATATGCGCGTTGCGCAGCACCAGGTCGGTTGCGGAATACGTCACCGTTTTTGTATACGACCCGTCTGTTTCCGGCGGGGCCGTGGAATGCTTCGGGAAGGTTACGAACTCGCCGGCGCGGACCGGGTGTGCCGGAGCCGGTAGGCGGTGGTCGCATGGCCGATATGTTCGGTGACCAGGCGCTGGGCGAGCTGCGCGTCGCCCGCTTCCAGTGCGTCGCAGATCCGTTCGTGTTCGAGCCAGGAGTCGGGGGCACGCCGCGGTAGCTCCACCGCGTACACCCAGGCGATCTTCCAGCCGAGCTGGGTGATCAGCTGAGTCAGCAGGGTGCTGCCCGAGGCTTCGGCCAGTACTTCGTGGAAGCGGCTGTTGAGCCTGGTCAGGTCGTCGAGACGGCCGGTGCGCACGGCGTCCTGGCCGAGGGCGGTGAGTTCCTTGAGGCGGCCGAGTTGTTCCGGGGTGCGCCGCAGCGCCGCCCGGCCGGCGCACATCGGCTCCAGTAGGGCGCGGATCTCGAGCAGGTCGGCGGCCTCGTCCTCGGTCAATTCGGCGACGAAGGTCCCGGCGTAGGGGCGCGAATGGGCGAAACCCTCGGCTTCCAGGGTGCGCAGTGCCTCCCGGACGGGCACCCGGGAAACCCCGTAACTCTCGGCGATCGTGTCCTCGGTGAGTCGCTGACCAGGTGCGAAGACGCCGTGGATGATGTCCTCGCGAATGGCGCGGCACACCTGCTGCTTGGTCATCCGCGGGTTGCTGCTGGCCACATCGTCCTCGGCTCGGTCGGGGGCGCGGTCGCATACGATCCGCAGCCCGGTGCTAACCACTGGATACCAGGTATGGGCGCGGAGTGCCGGTGCGGGGCTGTCGGCTTGCTTGGTCAGAGGGTCCGGCCGGCCTGGGCCGTGCATTCGATGAGCACGGGGGATCCCGGTGTTCCGGGCTGATTGTTCTCGCCTGCCCGAGGGGCTCGGTCGGCAGACTCGCGCCTTTTCGTATACGATCCGGACTCACTTCGGATCGGAGGGATATCGCCATGGATCCCATGCACGTGGTTCTACTGCTGGTGGCCGGGTTCGGTGCCGGCGTCTGTAATGCCATCGCCGGCGGCGGCAGCCTGCTGTCGTTTCCCGCGCTCCTGGCCACCGGCCTGCCACCCGTCACCGCCACGGTGACGAACGCGGTCGCGGTTTGGCCCGGCTACCTGGGTGGGGCCGCCGCGCTGCGGTCCCGTATCGCCGCCCATCGGAGTCTGCTCCCGCGCCTGATAGTTACGGGAACGGCCGGTGCCCTCGGCGGTGTGATCGCCCTGCTGGCCGCGCCGCCCGAGGTGTTCAGTGCCCTGGTGCCGTATCTGGTGCTGGCGGCGACTGCTCTGTTCGCCGCCCAGCCGCTGATCTCCCGGCGGCTCGCGGAGAAGGGCGGCGACTCCCAGTTGACCCTCTTCGCAGGAGTTTTCCTGGGCGGTGTCTACGGCGCCTACTTCAACGGCGGGATGGGGATCGTGCTGCTCACTGCCCTCGCGCTCGGCATGGAAGCCTCGATCAACATGCTGAACGGGCTCAAAAGTGTTCTCACCCTGACTGTTTCGACCACCGCCATGATCGCGGTGGCGCTGTTCGGCCCGGTCGAGTGGTGGTCGGTGGCCGTCCTGGCACCGGCGTGCCTGGTCGGCGGGACCGTCGGCGCCAAGATCGCCGACCGCCTGCGCCCCGGTGCGTTCCGTGCCGTGGTGATCGTTTTCGGTGCCGGTGCGGGCATCGCCATGTTGTTCACGTGAACAGTTGAAAGAAGGAACCGAATGTCCGATCTCCTGCTTCGCAACGGCCGCCCCTGGACCCCCGGGGAACCGGTGAAAACGGCCGATATCCTCATACGGGACGGCCGGATCGAGAGTATCGGCGCCGGCCTGTCCGCTCCCGGTGTCGAGACCGCCGACCTCGACGGCGCCCTCGTCCTGCCCGGGTTCGTCGACACCCACTGCCACCTGGACAAAACCCTGTGGAGCGGACCCTGGGTGCCCAATACCGGCGGTCGCTCGCTGGCGGGCCGGATCGCCAACGGGGAGGGCCGGCGGGCCGAACTCGGTATCCCCAACGCCGATTACGCGGGGAATCTGCTCGCGACCATGGTCGCCGGCGGCACCGCGTATGTGCGCAGCCATATCGATATCGACCCATCGGTGGGTCTGGCCGGGGTCGAGGCGGTCCGGGCCGCCGCCGCGCGCCACCGGGACCGGGTCGATGTCGAACTCGTCGCCTTCCCGCAGGGCGGCCTGATCAGCCGCCCGGGCGTCGCCGATCTGCTGGCCGCCGCGCTCGCCGACGGTGTCGAGGTGGTGGGCGGTATCGACCCCGCCGGTTTCGACGGTGACCCGACCGGCCAGCTCGATGTGATCTTCGGCCTGGCCGAACGTTTCGGTGCCAAGGTCGATATCCACCTGCACGATCCGGGCGATCTCGGCGCCTGGGAATTCGATCTGATCATCGAACGCACCAGGGCCACCGGCCTCGCCGGCCGGGTGACGATCAGCCACGCATACGCCATGGGCGGGCTGCCGCCCGATGAGCAGCGGCGGATCGCCGAACGACTGACCGAGGCGGGTGTGGCCATGGTGACCTGCGCGGTCGGTGACGCACCGGTCGTCCCGGTGCGGGTGATGCACGCGGCCGGGGCGACTCTCGCGCTGGGTAACGACGGTATCCGCGATCTGTGGACCCCGTACGGCGACGGTGACATGCTGCGCCGGATCAGTACCGTCGCGTTCCGCGACAGGCTGCTGGCGGACGAGGAAATCGAACTCGCCCTGGCGGCGGGGACGTTCGGCGGTGCGAAGGTGCTGGGTCTGCCGGATTACGGTCTGCGGCCGGGTGCCCGGGCCGATCTGCTCACGGTGCGGGCGCCCACTCCGGCGGCCGCGGTGGTCGGTGTCCCGGTACGCGAGCTGGTCGTCAAAGGTGGCGTGGTGGTCGCGCGCGGCGGACAACTCACCGAGTGATCGTATACGAAACAGGGGTGTAATCCGGTAGACCGCATACCGCAATCAGGGCCGGATAGAACTGGTACATGAGCACAAAGGCTATTTCGGTGCCGACCTCTTCGAGGGAGGCAACGTATACGACCGGACCTGAACCGTCCCTCGCCTTCCGGAATGTGTCGATGGTCTTCGAGAACGGGACCGCCGCCCTGAGCGATATCGATATAGCCGTCGCCCCGGGCGAATTCGTCTCACTGGTCGGGCCGTCGGGGTGCGGTAAGTCCACGCTGCTGCGCCTGGCGGCCGGCTTCGAACAGGCCAGTTCCGGCGGTGTCGAGGTCGGTACCGATCACCTCGGCTACGTGTTCCAGGAAGCCACCCTGTTGTCGTGGCGAACCGTTCTGAGCAATGTGGAACTTCCCGCGGAACTGGCCGGGATGGCCCGCGGTGAGCGGCGCGCGGCGGCGCTGGACGCGATCGAACGGGTGGGGCTGGCCGGCTTCGAGAAACACAAACCCGCCCAACTGTCCGGCGGTATGCGTATGCGGGCCTCCATCGCCCGGGCGCTCACCCTGCGGCCGGAGGTCTTCCTGTTCGACGAACCGTTCGGGGCACTCGACGAGATCACCCGGCAGCGCCTCAACGAAGAAGTCAGCGGTCTGTTCCGCCGCGACGCGTTCGCCGGTGTCTTCGTCACCCATTCGGTGCAGGAGGCGGTGTTCATGTCGACCCGGGTCGTCGTGCTCACCGGACGACCCGGGCGGGTCGCCGCCGATATCCCGGTGCCGCTGGACTTCCCGCGCGAACCGGGCCTGCGCTATACGGCGGAGTTCGCCGAGATCGCGGGCTCGGTATCGGCCGCGCTGCATGCCGCCGAACAGGCGGTGGCGGCATGACAACGGTCGCGGCCGATACCGCCGCCACGGTCACCACACGGACAGAACCGAAAACGGCGGCCCGTACCCGTCGTTTCCGGGCCACCCCCGTGCGGATCGTCGCCCCGGTGGTGGTGTTCGTCCTCGTCATGGGCGGCTGGTATTTCGCGAGCCACTATCTGATCGCCGAGGAGTCGCGGTTCCTGCTGCCGGGTCCCGACGAAGTGATCACCGAGGGCCTGCTCGATTCCGCGGTACGCGCCGAGATCCTGTCCGCACTGGGTTCCACGGTGCTGGTGGCGTTGAGCGGGCTGCTCATCGCCATGGCGCTGGGCGTGGGTTTCGCGGTGGTGATGAGCCAGGCGCGGTGGGCCGAATACTCGCTCTACCCGTACGCGGTGATCCTGCAGACCATTCCCATTCTGGCCGTGGTCCCGCTGTTCGGCTTCTGGTTCGGCTACGAATTCGGCAGCCGGGTGATCGTCTGCGTGATGGTGTCGCTGTTCCCGGTGGTCACCAACACGCTGTTCGGTCTGAAATCCGTCGCCCCCGCCGAACACGATCTGTTCACCCTGCACGGCGCGACGCGACTGCAACGGCTGCTGAAACTACAACTGCCCACAGCACTTCCGGCGATGATCTCCGGGTTCAAGATCTCCGGCGGGATGGCGATCATCGGTTCCATCGTCGCGGATTTCTTCTTCCGCCAGGGCGAGCCCGGTATCGGCCGGATGATCGACGTCTACCGGCAGCGGCTGGCGACCGAGGAACTGCTCACCGCGCTACTGCTGTCCTCACTGGCCGGTCTGATCCTTTTCTGGGTCTTCGACTTCCTGGCTGTCCGCGTCGAACAGGCTCACGGTCGCCGGCGCGGCCACTGATCCACGGGCGATCCTCCGGCCCAGTCCGGTGAAGGGTCGCTGTTCTCCCCGCCCCGTCCATCGCCCCCAGGAAGATCCATGAAGAAAAACCTCTCCGTCCTGACCGCCGTCGCCGGCGCCGCATTGCTCACCGCGTGCGGTGGCGCGACCTCGGTACCCGAACCCACCGGTGAAGGGCCGCTGGCCGGTATCTGCCCGTCCACCGTCGTCATCCAAACCGACTGGTACGCCACACCGGAACGAGCGGCCGCCTTCCAGCTGGTCGGGCCCGACGGCACGGTCGACGTCAACAAGGGCTCCTACACCGGCCCGCTCGGGGATACCGGTGTCAACGTCGAGGTCCGCCTCGGCGGCCCCTTCCTCGGTGGCCAGCCGGTGCCCGCGCAGATGTATCAGGACACCGCGATCACACTGGGTTTCGTCCCGACCGACGACGCGGTCCGGGCGCAGGAGGAATTCCCGGTCACCGGTGTTTTCGCCTCGCTCGATGTGAACCCGCAGATCATCATGTGGGATCCGGCGACCTACCGGGTCGGATCCTGGAAGGATGTGCCCGGCACCAAGGCGCCCGTGGTGTACAGCGAGGGCAAGATCTTCATGGACTATCTCGTCGCGAACGGCTACGTGAGCAAAGAACAGGCCGACGCCTCGTTCGACGGCACGCCGAGCCGATTCGTCGCCGAACGCGGCAAGGTGATGCAGCAGGGGTACATATCCAACGAGCCCTACCGCTGGGAACACGATGTGGAGGGCTGGCGCAAACCGACCGGCTCGCTGCTGGTCCACGAAGCCGGATACGAGATCTACCCGCACGCCTGGTCGGTGCGCGCCGGTGAACTCGACGCGCTGCGTCCCTGCCTGACGAAACTGGTCCCGATGCTGCAGCAGGCGCAGGTCGATTACATCGCCGACCCCGAACCGGTCAACGCCGCCCTGCTGCGGATCGCCGAAACCATCCCCGACGGCCCGCCGATGACCGCCGCCGGTAACACCGATTCGGTGAAGGTCCAAGTGGCCGAGAAGATCGTGGGCAACGGCCCGGACAGCACCCTGGGCAACTTCGACGATGCCCGGGTGGACCGGGTGATCGACGCGGTGACACCCATTCTCCGCACCCGCGGTGACCGGATCGCCGACGGGCTCACCGCCTCGGACCTGGTGACCAACGAATTCATCGACCCGAGTATCGGGCTTCCGGCAGTTCCGAAACCGTGAGCCGTGACGCCGCGGATCGCCGCCCACGGTAGAGCGGTCCGATGCTCTCCGTCCCCCAGTAGCCGGCCGTGGCCACCGGGGGACGCCTGATGGCGCGAGCATCGACGCGATACCGGTGCGGCGTGTTACCTCGCGGCTCCTGCTACCGACCTCGCCGAATCGCCGACTGGAAACGGTCCCGTGGAGTACAACCTCAACTGAGGCGAAAACGCCGGAGTGAGGACATGCGCATGAGGAACGACCACATTTCAGCGGAGGCCGGGGGATTGCCACCGGCGGAGATGACCCCCGGATGGCACGCGGCTCGCACCCCGGACCGACCCGCGATCATCATGGCGACCGACGGCGAGATCGTCACCTACGGAGAACTGGAGCAGCGATCGATCCGGGTCGCCCGGGCCCTGCGCGCTCGCGGACCGAAGGTCGGCGACCATATCGCGATCTTGATGGAGAACAATCGCGAGTATCTCGAAATCGCGTGGGCGGCACAACGTTCTGGGCTCTACTACACGGCGGTCAACTGGCATCTGACCGCCGGTGAAGTCCAGTACATCCTGGACGATTGCGGCGCCACCGCGCTGATCGCGGGGGAGTCCATGGCGGAGGTCGTCGCGGACCTGGACCTGTCGCGGATCCCGGTGCGGATCGCGGGGACGGGCGAGCTACCGGGTTTCGAACGGTACGGCGATGTGCTGTCGGCGGAGTCGGCGGAGCCGCTCGGCGCCGACGAATGCGAAGGCCGCGAGATGCTCTACTCCTCGGGGACGACGGGCCGCCCGAAGGGAATCCGCAAACCGCTATCGGCGACTCCGCTGGGCGATCCGGCCGCGGCGCCGGTGCAGATCGCGAGGGGTCTGCTGGTGAGCGGAGCGACACAGGACGCGGTGTATCTCTCGCCGGCGCCCCTGTACCACGGTGCCCCGCTGGTGTTCTCGATGTCATGGCACCGGCTCGGCGCCACCGTCGTGGTGATGGAACGTTTCGATGCCCGGCAGTGCCTGGAGCTGATCGAACGGCACCGCATAACCCACACCCAGATGGTGCCGACCATGTTCGTGCGCATGCTGCGGCTGCCTCCGGCCGAACGAGACCGCTATGACACCTCCAGCCTGGTGGATGTCGTCCATTCCGCCGCACCGTGCCCGGTCGCGATCAAACAGCAGATGCTCGACTGGTGGGGTCCGATCATCTCCGAGTACTACTCGGGCACCGAGGACGTCGGCAATACCTACATCACCGCCCGCGAATGGCTGGACCACCCCGGATCGGTGGGCCGCCCCGCCCAGGAATGCCATATCGTCGGCGCGGACGGCGGGGAACTCCCGGTGGGGGAGGTGGGTGTCGTCTATTTCGACGGCGGCCGCCCGTTCGAATACCACCACGACCCCGCCAAAACGGCCGCGGCCGCCCACCCGAAAGGCTGGCGCACCCTCGGTGACATGGGCTATCTGGACGCCGACGGCTACCTCTACCTGACCGACCGGCAAGCTCACATGATCATTTCCGGCGGCGTGAACATCTACCCGCAGGAAGCCGAGAACACCCTGGCCGCCCACCCCGCGGTCGCCGATGTCGCGGTGATCGGTGTCCCCGACGAGGAGATGGGGGAGGCAGTGAAGGCCGTGATCCAACCGGTCGATCCGGCCACTGCGGGCGAGGGTCTGGCGGCCGAACTCATGGCTTTCTGCCGCACCGAGCTGGCCGCCTACAAATGCCCCCGCTCGGTCGATTTCACCGACGAACTGCCCCGCGATCCGAGCGGCAAACTCTACAAGCGACGCCTGCGCGAGTCGTACTGGAAAGATCACGACAACCTGATCATCTGACCGGTGGTCGCCCGATGCCGCGCGCGGCCCGTACCGCGTGCGGCTACCGACTCTGTCAGCGCGCCGCGGCTCGCTGGGATATCGGATCCGCGTCGGCGGCCGTCGGTTCCGTTATGTTGCGGGGGATGGCGAGGTAGTAGTGCCAGGCCGAGCAGACTCAGCAGTGCCCCGGCCAGGCCGGTCCAACGCAGTCCGTCCGCGGCCACGATCGCGCCACCGAGCACTGATCCCATGGCCGCACCCAGGTTGAGGGCCCCCACGTTGACCGATACGGCCAGCGTCGGCGTGGCCCCTGCGTGTTTGAGGATCAGGCTTTGTAACGGCGCGATCGTCGCCGTCGCCAGCGATCCCAGCGCCAGCACCGCGAACACCGCCGAGGGCTGCCACACGAGCAGGAACGGGAACAGCGCCAGCACACCGGCCAGCGCGCCGAACACTCCGCACACCGTCGCGCTGAACGACCGGTCCGTCAGCCGGCCCGCGGTGATGTTTCCGGCGAAGCTGCCCGCCCCGTAGGCCGGCAACAGCACCGACACTGCTGGAGCCGCGAACCCGGTGACCTCTGTCAACAGCGGCGCTATATAGGTGAAAATAGTTGCCACACCGGCGAATCCGACCGCCGTCGTGGCGATAGACACGAGTACCGGGCGCCGCCTCACCACACGCAGCTCGGCCTCGTTCCGACCAGCTCGGACCTGGTCGCCGATCTCTGCCGGGAACGCGATCGCATCACCAGCGCCATCGCCGAACTGCAATCTTCACGCGCCATGCTCGACGCCGTGATTACTGCCGCCCCCGATGACGTCGCCGCCCGGGCTCGGGCCGGCGTCGCTGCCCTGCCGACTGTGTGATGCTCAGGCGCGTGCTGCCGAGTCCGTGCTTCTCGGTCGGGTGAACCGCCATAAACGTAGATGCAATCTATGTAAGATACGTTCTACGTTTATACTCGGGAGGTGTAGATGGACTTCAAAGGCCGCGCCGATGATCTGCGCTTGCTGAACGGTCAGCTGAGTTCGGTTACCGCCGGTATCGGTGGGACCCGCGGCCGTGCCGTCATCGTGACGGGTCGGCGGCGGGTCGGAAAATCACGCCTCGTCCAGGAGTTCTGTGACCGTTCCGGACTACCGTATGTGCTTTTCCAGGCCACGCGGGGTCGTAACCCGGCGGCGGAGCGTGCTGAGTTCGTCTCGGCCGTTACCTGCTCACCCTTCTCTGGGGCCGAGCTGGTTTCCGGTTTTTCCGCCACCGATTGGAATCAGGCGCTGCGCACGGCCTCGATCGCGGCAGGAGACGACTCGCCGAGTGTTGTTGTGATCGATGAGGTCCCCTGGCTGGTCGAGCAGGACTCCGAGTTCGAAGGGGCGTTGCAGACGATCTGGGATCGGCATCTGTCCGCGAAACCGGTCCTGTTGGTGCTGGTGGGAAGTGACCTCTCGGTCATGGAGGCCCTGCAAACACACGGCAGGCCCTTCTTCGGTAGAGCCACGAAGATGACCGTGCGGCCACTTCACCTGGCAGACGTGCAGGAGATGACCGCATTACCCGCCGCCGAGGCGGTGGATGCGCAACTCGTAACCGGAGGATTCCCCGAGATCGTTCAATCCTGGGAACAGGGAATCAGTCGTGCGGAATTCTTCCGGAAATCGTTCTCCAACCCGTTGGCCCCGCTGCTCGTAGCCGGTGAACTCTCATTGCTCGGCGAATTTCCCGAATCCTCCCGTTCTCGAGCCGTGCTCGAGGCCATCGGCAGCGGGGAACGCACCTACAGTGCTATTGCGGCGCAGGCCAGCAGCTCTGGAGCTCTGCCTTCCGGAACCCTGGCTCCGATTTTGAACACGCTGCAGAACAAGCGAATTGTCGCCGCGGATCTGCCACTCTCGACCAACTCGGATACCAAAAACAAGCGATACCGGATCGAAGACTCGTACCTACGGTTCTGGCTCGCCTGCCTCGAGCGCGCTATCCCGCTCATAGAACGCGGGCGCGGCGATCTCGCGGTGAAGCGTGTCGAGCGATCATGGACGGCTTGGCGAGGTCGAGCTGTCGAACCGCTGATCCGTGAATCTCTGCTACGACTGTTGCCCGATGAACAATGGGCTGAAGTCGAGGCGGTCGGTGGTTGGTGGAACCGGCAGAACAACCCGGAGATCGATCTGGTCGGTGCAGACCGCGCGGGAGTTGCGAACGCTATCAGGTTCGTCGGCTCGATCAAGTGGCTGGAAGAGCGGCCGTTCGATCGACACGACTACGACGCGCTGGCCCGCAGTGTGCTCGCTGTTCCCGGTACCGAGATGAGCACCCCGCTGGTCGCGGTCTCCCGCTCCGGCGCCGCCGCTGATCTGCCCATGGCGGCGTGTTGGGGTCCTGAAGATCTGGTCCGTGCTTGGCGGTAGGAAAGCTGCGATTCCAGGAACGCCGAACCCGCCTTTTCGTGCGATCGCCCACCGGCTGCAGACAGTGAGCGACGCGGATCGGGTCGCCGTGATCGGCGGCGGCCGGATCATCCAACTCGGCACCCGCGACGACCTCATCGCGCACGAGGGCTCATACGCGGATCTGTAGCACAGATGGCAGGGTGAGCAGTAGGTGATTCACTATGGAATCTGTAACTTTCGAACGAACGAATCTAGTAGTAGATGGTGGTCGTGACTGCGTTGACCGGATCCGCCTGGAGGGTCTGAACCGGAGCTGTGAGTTGCTCGGGGTCCTCGAGGTGGACCGCGTGACCGACACCGGGTAGCACTCGTCGTTTTGTGCCGAGAGCGGCGGCGAGGGACTCTACGGATCGATGCCGCGCCGGCGACGACCTTTCGCCCACAGTCAGGGTGATCCGGTCAGCCGAGGGGCCGACCGGTTGTGGTTCGAATGCGCGGAACATCGCCAGCTCACGGGCGACCGTATCCCGGGAGGCGGTGGTGAGATCCGGTCCCCAGCCGGCGCCGTAGAGGGCGCAGCCGAAACCGGGCACACCGTCGCGCTCGAACGCCCGGGCGACGTCATCGAGCAAGCCGGGGGCGAGCGATCCGGCCGCGGGCTCGTGTAGCAGGGCGCCCGTGAAATGCACACCCCGCGAGGCCATTTCCAGTCCCAGGGTGGCGCCCCCGCTGACCCCGATGACGAACGCCTGCTCGCACA
This sequence comes from Nocardia sp. NPDC019395, assembly GCF_040632335.1. Lineage (NCBI taxonomy): Bacteria > Bacillati > Actinomycetota > Actinomycetes > Mycobacteriales > Nocardiaceae > Nocardia > Nocardia sp. NPDC019395. The sequence goes on along the minus strand of NZ_JBEYBT010000012.1, from coordinate 100,020 downwards.
GCGGTGCGAGGGCGGCGATTTCGGTGTCCATATCCCCGGATTGGGGCCGGTCGGGGCAGGCGACCTCCACAGACGGGCCGAGTGCGGCGACCGTGGCCGCCCACACCCGGCTGTCCGTGGCCACGCCGTGGATCAGGACGACCCTCATGCGGTGACGGTCTGCTTTCCCAGCGCGGCCAGCAGCTGGTCGGAGGTCGCGACAGCGCCGAAGATCCCGCCCTGCATGGTGACCATGCTCAGGGCGGCTTCGTGATGTTTCTGCTCGGTGGCGCCGGTGCAGTCTGAGAGCACCAGGCATTCGTAACCGCGATCGTTGGCCTCGCGCATCGTGGTGTGCACGCAGACATCGGTGGTGATACCGGTGAGGATGATGTGGGTGATTCCGGCACTGCGCAGCAGCAGGTCGAGGTCGGTGGCGTAGAAGGCGCCCTTACCGGGCTTGTCGACGACCGGTTCGCCGGGGATCGGAGCGACCTCGGGCACGATTTCCCAGCCGGGTTCGCCCCGTACCAGAATGCGCCCGCACGGGCCGACACTGCCGATCTCCGCACCCACCTGGGCCGATCGCCAGCGCTTGTTCGCGGGCAGATCGGACAGGTCGGGGCGGTGGCCTTCCCGGGTATGGATAACGGTGAGACCGAGTTCGCGGGCCGCTGCGAGGACCCGCGCGGTGGGTTCCAGTCCGGCGCGGGTGAGGTTCAGGTCGTAACCCATCTGGTCGACGTAGCCGCCCGGTCCGCAGAAATCGGTCTGCCAGTCGATCAGCAGCAGTGCGGTGTGTGCCGGGTCGATGGGGCCGTCGAAGGGCCAGGTGTAGGGGGTGGCGTCCACGGTGGCGGGGTTCATGCGGGGATCTCCTTGTCGCGTCGCGCGGTGAGGGTCGCGCAGAGGGTGAGGATGAGCGCGGCGGCCACGAAGCCGATGACGGCGTCGGACAGCCAGGGGGCGAAATGGTGGGTGAGCATGGCGGCGGCAGCGCCACCGGCCCAGGCGGCGAACGCCGGCCAGTGCCAGCGGGCGCGGCGTTCACCGGGGCCGAAACCGTAACGGGGAAGGACCAACTGGTCGAGAATGACCACCGCGCCGATCGGCGGCACGATCACGCCCAGCAGGTTCAGCCACTGCTCGAAATATGACCAGATACCCGCTACCGCGAGCAGCACGCCGATCGTGCCGAGGATCAGAGTCAGGCGTCGCATCCGGCCGCCGGAGAGCTGACTCCAGCCGACCGCGCCGTTGTAGAGGCAGTGCGCGCATACCGATCCCAGATTGATGAATACGAACGCCACCGCCAGCGGCACCAGCAGGCCGCCGTGGTCGACCAGCAGACCGAGGAAGTTACCGCCATCCGTAGCGGGATCGGCACTGCCACCCAGAGCCACGACCAGTCCGCCGATCACCAGCGCGATCGAATTGCCCACCGGGAATGCCGACGCCGCGGCGAGGAACGCCTCGCGGCCGTTACGGGACCAGCGGGTGAAATCAGCGGTCATGGTGCCGGAGTCGACGAACGAGGCGATCACCAGGGTGACCGCGGCGCCGAAGCTCATCGCCGCCGCGCCCGCACTGCTCTGATACGAGGTGGGGGAGCCACCTCCGTCTGCGACGGCCAGCCCGATCGCGACGAGCCCGAGCACGATATAGACCGGGGCGGCGACCATACCGATCGCCGACAGCGCCCGGATCCCCAGCAGCGTGACGCCGATGAACGCGATGCCCGCGACCAGCGCGGTGAACTGTTCGTGCCAGCCGAGGGTGTCGTGCAGGATCGCCCCGGCCATACCGGTCTGGAAGGCGAACCAGCCGATGACGATGGTCGCCAGGAACGCCGAGGGCAGGAAGGCGCCGACCTTGCCGAACGTTTCGGTGGCGGTGAGCGCGAAGTTCTTGCCCGTGCGCCCGGCGATCACACTGAGCGCGCCGACGTAGAGCATCATGCAGATATTGCCCACGGCGATGGCGAGCAGGCCGAGCCAGAAGCCCAGCGAGTACACGATCAGCCCGCCGAAGATGGCGCAGGTCAGCACCATCGGGAAGCCGAACCACACCGCCGATATCGAGCCGAGGCCGCGCCTGCGGTCCGCGGGCACCGGGGTGGTCTCGTATTCCTCTATCTCCCAGGTGTTCTCGGGTTCGGTGACGGTAGTGGTGCTCATGCGCCGGTCCGTTCGGGGTCGGGGAGTTCGTAGATCACGGTGATGCTGCCGCCGCCCGGCGGACCCTGGTGCTCGGCGCCGCCCGAGACGTAGACCGCGCCGTCACCCTTGAGCGCGGCGAGCAGGCCGCCGACGGCGCCGCGGGCATGGCGGGTGGCGTTGATATCGGAATCGGTGAGCATGGTGTGCCGGAATCCGCGGATCGCGCCCTGCGGGTCTGCCTCGGCTTTGGCGAAGATCTGGCGGACTGTCCCGCCGGCGTCCGCGACCTGGGACAAGAGCTGTTGCACGGCGGCCAGGTCGATCGCATCGGCCATATGACCGTGCACCGCACGCAACGGGTTGGCCGCGGTGGGGCTTTCGGCGACCACCAGGATGTGGCAGTCGTCCAATTCGGCTCCGGAGCTGGCGGATGCGCGCGCCGACCAGACGTCGGCGTCGCCGGCGAGGGCGCGCAACGCCGTCTCCCGGTCGCATTCACCGAGCGCGACCGCGATCCCGAGCGAGCTGGCCGCGCGCGAATGCCCCATCGACGCGTAGGTGTCGGTGGCGACCGGCACCGCACCGGCAGCGTGCAGGGCGGCGATGGTGTCGGAGGTCAGCAGCGGGCATTTCACCAGCACCAGATGCACATCCGCGGGCGTGACGCCGAGTTCGGCGAGCAGTTTCCCGACCGTCTCGGCGACCGTGTCCACCTGGGCTTCCCGGCCGATCTCCACCGGTTCGAGAACCCGGCTGCGCCGTGCCGCCGCGACCAGGCCGCGGTCGAATCCGGCGTGCCGGCGGTCGTCGCGGACGAAGAGGTTCACATGCGGGCTCAGCACTCCCTCGGTACCGCCGGAGAACACGGTTACCGCGGACGCCGGGATACGCGGTTCCCAGATCGCGGCAGCCAGTGTGCGGCTGAAATCGTTGACGCAGCCGTTGCCCTCGGTTTTTCCGATCACCGATACGAGATCGTCTGCACTGTGGCCGTTTTCGGCGAGGATGTCGAAGGGGCGGGTATCGCCGGGGTCGGTGGTGGGCACGGTCAGCAGGGCGATACCGGTCATCCGGCGATCTCCTTCGGGGCGCGGGTCGGGGTGAGATGGTTGAACAGGAGGTTGAGGACGAACGCCACGATGACCGTGCTGGTGATCGCGCCGCCGGCGATGATCCGGACCGAGGACGGCAGCCCCTCGTATACCTCCGGCGCGACCACCGGGATCATCCCGATCCCCATGGCCAGCGACACCACCAGCAGGTTGTCGTTACGGGAGTAGTCCACCCGCGCGAGGGTCGAGATCCCGACCCCGGCGACCGTGGCGAACATGACCAGACTCACCGAGCCGATCACCGGGCCCGGCAGATTGGCGACCACTTCGCCCATCTTCGGCACCAGCCCCAGCGCCACCAGTAGCCCACCGGCCACCGCGACAGCGCCCCGGCTCGCGACCCCGGTCATCCGCACCAGGCTGACGTTCTGGGCGAAGATCGTGTCCGGGAAGGAGGTCAGGAATCCGCCCAGCACCGCCGAGGCGCCGTCGGCGCTCAGCCCGCGAGCCAGCTGTTTCGAGTCCAGCGGCTGACCGAGGTTATCGGCGGTGGCCATCAGATACGCGGTGGATTCGGTGAAGATCACCAGCATCACCAGGCACATCGAGATGATCCCGGCGATGGGGAAGGTCGGCGTGCCGAACAGGAACGGGTCGGGCAGGCCGAACCAGCCGGCGTCACCCACCGCACTGAAATCGGTGAGCGAGAACGCGGCGGCGGCGAGGGTGCCCAGAACCAGGGCGATGAGCACCGCCGACTGCGCGATCAGACCGCGCCCATAGCGCATCAGCACGATGATCGTCACGACCATCCCGGCGGCCAGCGCCAGCGGCGCACCCCCGGCCGGTTCATCGCCGAAGGTCATCGAAACCGCCTTCCCGATCAGCGACAGCCCGATCATGGTGACCGCCGCGCCCCGCACCATCGGCGGGAAGAACCGCACCAGCTTGGAGAACGGCACCGCGACCAGCACCCCGAAGATCCCGGCCGCGATCATCGCGCCGTACACCGCGGAGAGCCCGTACTCCTGGCCGATCAGGATCATCGGCGTCACGGCGGTGAAGGACGCCCCCGCGACCACCGGCATCCGCGCACCCAGCAGCTTCCCGATACCGAGGGCCTGCACGAGGGTGATGACGCCGGCGACGAGCAGGTCGGCGTTCACCAGGGTCGCGATGGTGGAGGTGTCCAGCCCCATGGCGGCGCCGAAGACGAGCGGCACCGCGACACAACCGGTGTACATGACGAGCACATGCTGGATACCGAAAAGCGCTGTGCGCCAGAGGGGCAGCGGCGGCGACTGGGTCGGTGCGGTGTCGGTGGACATAGGACCTGGCCTCGGGCAGAAGAAATAAGCAACACCAGAAGTTGTATACAAACAACGTTTCCTGGATGTTGCTCAACGTTCCATCGCCGTGAACTAAAGGAAGATAAGCGCCCCCCGCTCTTCTTTGTATACAAACATCTTCGGAACTCGTCGGATCGGAACTGGGAGAAGCCGGTCGGAACGGAAGCGTGGCGGGTGCTGTCGGTTCAGGCATATGTTCTGGTTCCATAACATGATTCTCGTGTTATGGAACCATGGCATCGAGCTCGCCTGTGCCGACCTTGTTTATCGAGAAAATACCCTGTGATCGCGGGGTATATGCGCAACGGTGAGCCGCAATATATATCGATGATTGGGCCACATGTTATGGTTCCATGACGCAAGATTATGTTGCGGTACCATGGCTTCATGTCTCAGGCCCGAATGCATCGCCGGATTGTGCAGCTGGGTGCGGCCCTGCGCAAAGCGCGGATCGAGGCCGGACTGACTCAACATCAACTGGGTGAACTGGCCGGGGTCTCCCGGCAGCTCGTCAGTCGAGTCGAGGCAGGCAGTTCGCGGAGCGAGATAGCTGGTGTCCTGCAGATCGCCGACGCTTTGGGTATGCGACTGGTGGCCGTCCCCGGAAAGCAACGTGTCGCTCCTTCAGAGGACCGGCAGGCGGTTCAGGAGTTGATCAACCGGATCCGCCACGGCCAGGCGCCCGAAACACGCGACGTCGACGATCATGAGTGACCTCCTCGTTCTGCTGAGCGGCAGAGTTGCCGGCGCGGTCACTCACGCCGCCGGACGCCCCCGCTTCACGTATCTCGACGATTACACCGAAGATCCCGATGTCACTCCGTTGTCATTGTCCATGCCGGTGGCCGCCGCGCGAACGTACGACCACCGGGTCACGGACCCCTGGCTGATGAACCTGCTGCCTGATGACGCCAACGTTCGCGAAAGTCTGGCCCGCGCCTTCGGGGTGCGGCTCGGCAGCTCAACCGAGTTGCTGGAACAGATCGGTCGTGATTGCGCCGGCGCTGTCCAGCTCACCACGCCCGAGGAACTCGAGGAGGTGCTGACCCGGCCCGGTGGAGTGGAGCCGGTCACCGACGGCCAGATCGGAGAACGGCTGCGAGCCTTGCGACGGACGCCGCAGCAGTGGATTCGCTCCGACGAACGCTGGAGCCTGGCGGGCGCCCAGTCGAAGTTCGCGATCGCGCGCACCAGCGACGGCGGATGGGGCTATACACACGGCAACGCCGCCAGTACTCATATCGTGAAGCCGGGAATAACGCGCTTCGCTGACCAGGCATTCAACGAACACCTGTGCCTGCGGGCGTTGGCCGCCCTGGGGATCAGCTCCGCGGTAACGGAATTCACCGAATTCGACGGTGTCCCCGCGCTGGTGGTCGAGCGGTACGACCGATTACCGGGTGCCGCCGGGACGGTCATCCGGCTGCATCAGGAAGATATGTGCCAAGCGCTGGCGGTGCGGCCCGAGCGGAAGTACGCATCCGAAGGTGGTCCCTCGGCCGCGGAGATCGCGCGGTTACTGACCCGCGAGGCCACAACTCAGGACGTCGATCGTTTCGCCGACGTCGTCGTCGCGCAGTACCTGCTCGGTGCGCCCGATGCCCACGCCAAGAATTACTCGGTGATCCTGAGCGGTCTCGATGTCGTCCTCGCCCCGAGCTATGACGTGGCAAGCTCCCTGCCGTACGAAGCGGAACCCAGGTCGGCGCTCACCCGGGTCGCGATGCCGATCGGCGGCCGCGCCCGGTTCGGTGAAGTCACTCTCCACCATGTCGCGAAGTTCGCCCGCGGCATCGGGACTGATCCTGATCGACTGATCGCCCGAACACGCGAACTCGCCGCCGCGCTACCCGACGCCCTGTCGGCGGCTGGTGGTGTGCACACCGCTGAGCCTGGCTCGTTTCGTGCGCGCCTGGTCGATTCGGTCGCGGCGCACTGCGCCACGATCGACAGCACAGAAGTGCGGAGGCCGGTTCCGCGTACTCCGAGGGCCGCGCAGAAACAACCGGCCACAGATACCGATCGGTGAATCCCGGCGGGCCTATAGGCCGACAGGTATTCAATCCGCCGCGCTGTCGGCGTCCATATCGTCGAGCAGATCCTCGTCCCGGGCGATGTGCTCGTCCATCAAGTAGCCTGCCTGCATCGGGGCCCCGTTGAGAATGGCCTGGGCTATCGCGGCGTGATCGCTCCACGACACCCTGGTTCTGGTATCCAGCCGCTGCCCGAATATCCACGACACGCGCTCGAGGATCTGCTCCAGCATCCCGCGCAACTGCTGATTACCTGATGCCTCGGCCACGAGTGTGTGGAAACGCAGCGTCAAGGACGGCAGTTCATCGTGGTCGTGCGTGGGATCGGCCGACCGGCCCAGCTCCACCACCCGCTCCAGCTCCTCGGCAGCGGCGCCGCCCCGGTTGCGCGCGGCCAGCTGCGCGGCCAGCACCTCCAGTCCGCGCCGGATCTGCACCAGCTCCCGGGCCGCGGATCCGGACGGCGCCGACACGGTCGCTCCCCGGTACCGCACCAGCGTGACGAAACCCTCGCTCTGCAACTGCGAAAGGGCCTCCCGGACCGGGATCCGCGAAACACCGAAACGCTCGGCGAGATCGACTTCGCGCAGCCGGTCCCCGGGCGACAGCCGCCCGGCGAGAATATCCTCACGGAGCGCATCGGCGACCGCCGCGCGGGGTGCGGTCCTGCCGTTGTGCTGCGAAGTGGTCACGTTGCGAGCGTAATCGGTGCTGCCTGTGGTCCATACTTCGTTCGGACAGTCGAATAGCTCGTTTCTGCGGCCTATTGAGCCAGGCCAAAAACTGACGAAGATTGGTGTGTGAAAGTGAATGAAAACCGACACTTCCGGTAGCAAACTGCCTGTTCAGGAAGTGTGCTCCCCGCGCATGCGGGGATGAGCCATACTTCGGTCGGCGCGGCGGCCGCGGAACGCCAGTGCTCCCCGCGCATGCGGGGATGAGCCGGCGAGGGCGTCGCGCACGTACCGGCCCCCACATACAACTGAGCCTGAGCAAGCCGAGGCTGTGCGGCGGACTGCTCTGGCCTCCGTCGTACTCGCCCGGACCGCGTGCGCTGGGCGCATGATCAGGGACCCGGCCGCACGCGTAAACCGCTGTGGATGGTCCCGAGAGGGGGGAAACCTTGTGGTGATTGTTACGGACTATTCCTTCGATCGCCGAAATTCCGGGTGATCGGCTCTAGCGTCATCGGCTGTCATCAGGTGCGGAAATGGGTTCGCCGCTGCGGGAACCGGGCCCCACCTGTGCGCAGAAAGGTAACTGATGAAGCGAACAGCCATCCGCGGTTCACTGCGTACCACCGTTGTGGCCGGTGCCGCGATTCTCGCGCTGGGGTTGCCCGGTGTGGGTGTCAATGCCCAACCGGCCCCGGCGCCGACCGAGCAGCAGCTGGCGGACGAGATCGCCGGTGGATTGAAGGATCCGGCGGCGAAGCCGATCGTCGATACCGGTAGCGCGGGTTCGGGATCCGCGTGCAACTCGGGCAGCGGTGCCGGCTCGGGTAACGGCTCCGGGGACTGCTACGGGGGTTCCGGGTCCAGTTCCGGGCTCTCGGGCGGGTATTCCTCGGATACGGTGGGTTACGGCCCGCCGGCCACCGCGTTCCTGGCGGCCTTCGGTCACAGTCTGCTGAATCCTGATGTGGCACCGCCGGGTTCGAACGATTGGAACTGCAAACCGACGGCCGAACATCCCGAACCGGTTGTGCTGATTCATGGCACCTGGGAGAACGCCTACGACAACTTCGCGTTCGTCTCCCAGCCGATCCGCGACGCCGGACATTGCGTTTTCACCTTCAACTACGGCCGGTCGAACGCGATCCAGGGTGGTGGGGTCGGCTCGGCGCTGCCCGGCGCCAACGGCACCGGCTATATCGAGGATTCGGCGAAGCAGATCGCGGGCTTCGTGGATCGCGTTCTGGCGGCGACGGGTGCGCAGAAGGTCAATATCGTCGGTCACTCCCAGGGCGGCGCGGTATCGCGGCAGTATCTGAAGTTCGAGGGTGGCGCGCCGAAGGTGAATCATTTGATGACCTTCGGTGCCACGAATCACGGGACCACGTTGCTCGGCATCGCCGCACTGGGCCGGGCGATCAACAACTTCGGTATCGATGTGCTGGGCTTGGTGGAGATCTTCCTGGGCCACTCCGGTATCCAGCAGACGGTCGGATCGAATTTCGTCAACAATCTGAACGCCGGTGGCGATACGGTGCCGGGAGTGAATTACACGGTGGTCGGCAGTCGATACGACGAGATCACCACCCCGTACGATTCGACCTTCCTCACCGCCGGACCGGGTGCGACCGTCCGTAACCTCACGATCCAGGACGGATGTGAACAGGATCTGTCCGACCACCTGACGATGATGTACTCGCCGCGGGTGCTGTCGATCATCCTGAACACTCTGGATCCCGCGCAGCCGTTGCAGTGCACGTTCAACCCCTGGGTGATCGGTGGGGGCGGCTCGCTCTGATCCGTGCCTGCGGCGGGATGCCGTGGGCAGCCAGTCGACGGCCCGAGGTGGTAGTTCCGGCGCGATTCGCAGGCCACCTCGGGTCGTTCGTGGGTCCGGACACTTCGTTCGGCTACTCGCCGCCGCCGCTCGCCGCGGTGGTTTCGAAGAGGGTTCGGTTTGTAGGTGGTGACCGGTGCCGGGGTCCCGCGGTCCCACCTGTTGAACGCAGCCCGATTTCGGCGCTACGTCCAGCGGGTTCCTGGAAGCCGGGCTCAGCTGGTGGAAGCGGTGGCGAACGGCGTGCCCACGGGGGCGGCCGCGCGGTCGACCGATCGGCGCCACAGGCCGCGCTTCTCCAGGATCGGCAGGACCCCTTCGCCGAACCAGTACGCCTCCTCGACGTGCGGGTAGCCGGAGAGGATGAAATGGGTGATGCCGAGGCGGGAGTACTCGATGAGCCGTTCGGCGACTTCCTCGTGCGAACCGACCAGCGCGGTGCCCGCGCCGCCGCGGACCAGGCCGACGCCCGCCCACAGGTTGGGTGCGATCTCCAGCTGGTCGGTGCGGCCGCCGTGCAGTTCGCGCATACGCCGCTGGCCCTCGGATTCGCTGGCGGCCAGATTGGCTTGTACGCGTTCGACATCCGCCGGGTCTATGCCCTGGAGCAGGCGGTCGGCCTCGGCCCAGGCCGCTTCGGAGGTGTCGCGGGTGATCACGTGCAGGCGGATGCCGAAGTCGAGGGTCCGGTTCTGTTCGGCGGCCAGGCCGCGGATCCAGTCCAGTTTCTTACCGACCGCGATGAGCGGTTCGCCCCAGGTGAGATAGGTATCGGTGTACTTCGCGGCCACCGGTCCCGCCGCGGCCGAGGAACCGCCGAAGAAGATCGGTGGCACCGGGTCCGGGTGGTTGTTCAACAGGGCCTTCTCCACCTGCAGGTGTTTGCCCTCGAAGGTGAAGGGTTCGCGGGAGTCCCAGAGGTTCTTCACGATGTGCAGGAATTCGCCGGTGCGTTCGTAGCGCTGTTCTTTGTCCAGGAAATCGCCGAACGCGCGCTGTTCGTGGGGTTCGCCGCCGGTCACCACATTCAGTAACAACCGGCCGCGGGAATGCCGCTGGAAGGTGCCGGACATCTGGGCGGCGAGGGTGGGGCTCACCAGTCCGGGCCGGAACGCGACCAGGAACTTCAGGGTTTCGGTGGTTTCCACCAGCATGGCGGTGGCGAGCCAGGCGTCCTCGCACCAAGCGCCGGTCGGGGTGAGAACCGCCTCGAATCCGTTCTCCTCGGCCGCGCCCGCGATCTGGTTCAGGTAGCGCAGCGAGGCCGGCCGGTCACCGGACATGGCCGTGCCGTGACCCCCGGCGACCAGGCCGCGCGAATCCCCGTAGGTGGGCAGGAACCAGTGGAACGACAGGCTCATTCGGAAATCCTTCGAGGTCGGGGCGGTCGATTCGATGGCTGATCTCCTGCCTGCGGCGAGCCACCGAGCACCCGGCCACTGCGCCCGGACGAAGATCGGGCCGACCGTAGATCCTGACCGGCCGGCGCCCCTCTGTCACCGGTTCCGATCGGGCAGATTTTTACCCGGGTGTTTCGATCTGGGTGCGCCAAACGGGTGAGCGTGCCCGTGCTGTCGGTGATCGTGGGCCGATGACCTCCACCGCAGCGAAACCCGTTTCCGATGCCGAGCTCGACGCGGTATTCGCGCCGATCTACGCCGATATCGCCGCGGGCGCGGTCGACCGCGAGATCGACCGCCGGCTCGCCCACGAAGAAGTCCGCCGGCTGCGCGAGGCACGGTTCGGTGCCCTGCGGGTGCCGGTCGAATTCGGCGGGTTCGGCGTGAGCGTGCGGCAGCTGTTCCGGCAGTTGATCGAACTCGCGGCCGCCGATTCCAATATTCCGCAGGCTCTGCGGGTGCATTTCGTATTCGTCGAGGATCAGCTGTTGGCCGAGCCGGGGCCACCCCGGGAGCATTGGTTGCGGGCGGCGGCTCGGGGGACGCTGGTGGGGAACGCGATCACCGAACCAGGTGTCGGCGCGGTGGACCGGTATCAGACGCGCCTCACTCCGAGTGGTGATGGCTGGCTGCTCAACGGCACCAAGTACTACAGCACCGGATCGCTGTACGCCGACCATATTCTGGTTGCCGCGGACCGCGACGGTGAGCGGGTCGGGGTACTCGTCGACGCGGATGCGGAGGGGGTGCGCCAGCACGACGACTGGGACGGTTTCGGTCAGCGTCTCACGGCCAGCGGTACCACCGCGTTCACCGATGTCGCGGTACCGTCCGACCGGATTCTGGGGCCGGGCTACGGTGTCGCCGGACCCACGTATTCGACGGCCTACCTGCAGCTGGTGCAGCTCGCGGTGCTGGCGGGGATCGCGCAGCGGGCCGAGCGGGACACCCGCGAGTGGGTCGCCGGGCGGCGCCGCGGGTATACCCATTCCGCCGCGGATCTTCCCCGCCACGACCCGCTGGTCCAGCAGGTGATCGGCCGGTTGTCGGCCGCGGCCTTCAGTGCTCGCGCGAGTGTCCTCGCGGTCGCCGACGTACTCGACGCCGTGCTGATCGCCGGGGCGAACGAGGAGAGCGCTCTGGTCGAGGTGGAACTGGCCGCGGCGCAGGCGCAGCTCGGGGTGATCGATACGGTGCTCGCGGCGACCACCCAACTGTTCGAGGTAGGTGGCGCTTCCATCGTGGCGGAAGGGGTGCGGCTGGACCGGCACTGGCGCAACGCCCGCACCATCTCGGTGCACAACCCCGCCATCCAGAAGGCCCGTGCCATCGGCGACCACCTGATCAACGGCGCCCAGCTTCCGTTCGCGTGGAGCGCGGGCGTGCGCCCGGAAGGAGCGGCACGATGACCCGCCGGATCCGTTTCAACGCTTTCGATATGAACTGTGTCGCGCATCAGTCGCCGGGACTGTGGCGCCACCCCGACGACCGGTCGCACCGGTACAAGGAGCTGAGCTACTGGACCGAACTGGCGACCTTGCTCGAGCGGGGCCGGTTCGACGGACTTTTTATCGCCGATGTGCTCGGCACCTATGACGTCTACGGCGGTGACGATCGGGCGGCGCTGCGGCAGGGCGCGCAGATCCCGGTGGCCGATCCGCTGCTGCTGGTCTCGGCGATGGCCGCGGTGACCGGCAATCTCGGCTTCGGGATCACCACCGGTTCCGGGTTCGAGCACCCGTATCCGTTCGCACGCCGGCTGTCCACGCTGGACCACCTGACCGGCGGGCGGGTCGGCTGGAATGTGGTCACCGGGTATCTGCCTTCGGCCGCCCGCAATTTCGGCGCGGACGACCAGTTGGACCATGACGAACGGTACGACCAGGCCGACGAATACCTGGAGGTCCTCTACAAGCTGTGGGAAGGGTCGTGGGAGGACGACGCGGTGGTCCGCGATCCCGAGCGCAATATCTACGTGGACCCGGCGAAAGTGCACCATATCGGCCACGAGGGGAAGCATTTCACCGTTCCCGGCGTGCATCTGTCCGAACCGTCGCCGCAGCGGACCCCGGTGATCTACCAGGCGGGGGCGTCGCCGCGCGGTGTGCGTTTCGCGGCGGAGAACGCGGAGGCCATTTTCGTGGCCGCCCCCTCCAAACGGGTACTGACGCAGACCGTGGCGAATATCCGGGAGGCACTCGAAGCCGCTGGGCGCGACCGTTACGCCGCACGGATCTATGCCCTCGCGACCATCGTCACCGATGCCACCGACGAGGCCGCGCGGCATAAGCACGAGGAGTACCTGTCCTACGCCAGCGTGGAGGGCGGGCTGGTGTTCATGTCGGGCTGGATGGGGATCGACCTGTCCGGTTACGACCTCGACGCTCCGATCGGCGCGGTCGAGAGCAACGCTATCCGTTCGGCGGTGGCCGCGTTCCAGGAATTCGACGACGACGGCCGCGAGTGGACGGTCCGCGATATCGGCCGGTGGGCGGGTATCGGCGGGATAGGCCCGGTCTTCGTCGGGTCCGGCGAGTCGGTGGCGGACCGGCTACAGGAATGGGTCGCGGATACGGATGTGGACGGGTTCAATCTCGCCTACGCGATCACACCGGGGACGTTCGAAGATGTTGTCCGGTATGTGATCCCGGTGCTCACCGAACGTGGTGCCTACCCGGCCGAATACGTTCCGGGGACGCTGCGCAACGCGCTGTTCGAGCGGGGCGACCGGTTACCGCCCGAACATCGGGGTGCGCGTTACCGGCTCGGTGCGCCCGGGTCGACGGTGTTGCCGGACGAGGTGTCGCGGCGGGCGTCCGGGGAACTGGTCCCGTAGCCGGGAGTCAGGAGGTGGTCAGCGAGTTCACGAAGACTTCCGCGACGGCCTCGAGGCCGCGGCGGTCGGTGTCGTCGAACCGGGCGGGGCTGGGGCTGTCGAGGTCGAGGACGCCGACCAGAGTATCGGCGCGGACCAGCGGCACCACGATCTCCGAACGGGTATCGGCGTCGCAGGCGATATGGCCCGGGAAGGTGTGGACATCGCGAACCAGCTGGGTGCGGCGGGTGTGTGCGGCGGTGCCGCAGACACCCGCGCCGAGCGCGATCCGCACGCACGCCGGTTTGCCCTGGAAGGGGCCGACCACGAGTTCGTGTCCGTCGTGGAAGTAGAAACCGGCCCAGTTCACCTCCGGTAGCGAGTGGTAGAGCAGGGCGCTGAGGTTCGCGGCGTTGGCGATCCGGTCGGGTTCGCCGGAGACCAGCGCCGCGGCCTGGTCGGTGAGTTGCCGGTACTGGTCGGTGCGGTCGCCGGTCAGTGGGACGAGATCGAACGTCATGACCGGATGGTAATCGGGGCCATCCGGCGGCCCGCGCTGCCCGCTCTCGGTAGGTCTGTCGAAAATCGAAACATCTCAATACTTTTCGCCATCAACTCGCGGTGAGCGTAACCCTGCAGCCGGGACGCGGTGGTCGGGACCATGGCGCCATGACAACCCAGAACACATCCACCCGCACAGCGGCCGTGATCGGCGCGGGACAGGCCGGCGTCACCGCGGCGCTCGGACTGCTCGACGCCGGATTCGTGGTCACCCTCTACAGCGACCGCGACCAGCGCGGTTTACGCGACTCCGTACCCGCCACCGGCACGGCGCTGATCTTCGGCGAAGCCCAGGCCGCCGAAGAGGCGCTCGGTCTGCCCACCTACCTCGACCGCGCGCCCCTGCACAGCGGGCTCACCGTCCGCATCGCCGGCGGTGGCGACGAGCTCATCGAATTCGACGGTGCCTTCGACGGCTACCACGGTCTGGCCGTCGATACCCGGCTCAAGGCCGACGAACGGCTCACCACCTTCCTGGAACGCGGCGGCCGCTTCGTCGTCGACGCGGTGACCCCGGAACGGCTCGACCCGATCGCCGCCGATAACGACCTCACCCTCGTCGCCACCGGGCGCGGCGGACTGTCGCAGCTGTTCCCGATCGACGAGACCCGCACCGTCTACGACGCCCCGCAGCGCAGCCTGCTGACCGTCACGGTGACCGGTCTCGGCCACGACGAATCGGTTTTCGCCCACCGCAGCCCGGCCGGTGGCGGCCGCAGCGGCTTCTCCATCGTCGCCGAACAGGGTGAAGCCTGGTGGGGTCCGTACCTGCACAAGGATGTGGGTCCGAGCTGGGCGTTCCTCGGCTGGGCGCGTCCGGGCAGCGACTGGGAGAAACGTTTCGCCGCGGCGGATTCGGCGGAATCGGCGCACCGTATCGTGACCGAGCTGTACCGGGACTACCTCGACTGGGACCTGCCCGAAGTGCTCGCCACCAAGGTGATCGCCGAGGATCCGCATTCGTGGTTGAAGGGTGCGGTCCGGCCGCTGTTCCGGGCCGGGGTCGGTCACACCTCGGGCGGGCATCCGGTCGCGGCGCTGGGGGATACCGCCGTCGCCTACGACCCCATCGCCGGGCAGGGCGCACAGTCCGGGCTGATCCAGGCGCAGCGACTGGTCGCCGCGGCCGCAGGTCACCAAGGTGCGTTCGACGCCGCGTGGATCACCGAGCAGTACGAGGCATTTCTGGCGGCCCGCGCGGAGGACGCGGCGAAGGTCACCCGGCTGTTCCTCAGTGATCCCGAATTCGCCGAGATCGGCGGGCAATTCTTCAGTGCGGCGGCAGTGGATCCGGGGTTCGCCTCCGCGGTTGTGGGCACACTGCACCGCCCGCAAGCCGTGCACTCGGTGAACTCGGTGGCGGACGCGCACGATCTCATCACGCAGGTCACCGGTGAGGATGCGGCCGCCGTGCTGGGCCGCTTCCAGCCCGTCGGACGTTTCAGCAGGTCGCAGTACGGGGCTGCCACCACCAGCGCCTGACCGCCCGCGGAAAACGTGCCACGTGCCGATGCCCGGCCGGATACCGCCGGGCATCGGTGTGCGCGGGTCGCGGCGGGGTGCCGGCCGGAATGCGATCGTCCGGATTCAAACCCTCGTCCACCCCGGACCGCGCTGGTGAACTGGGGGCCGCGCCGGGTGCACGCTCCACCGCATTCGGCGTCCAGACAACACGTCCACGGCCGGCAGCGGGAGCAGCGATATCGCGAGACCTCCGCCTTCGCTGCGGCCTCCGCGGACCGCATGTACCAGTCCGAAGGAGCTCGATGAGTACCGAGAAGACCACCGACCAGATCCGGTTCGCCTACTGGGTACCCAACGTCAGTGGCGGTCTGGTGACCAGCGATATCGAACAGCGCACCAGCTGGGATTTCGAGTACAACAAGAAACTCGCGCAGACCGCCGAACGCAACGGTTTCGACTACGCGCTCTCCCAGGTGCGCTACACCGCCTCCTACGGCGCCGAATTCCAGCACGAATCGACCTCGTTCAGTCTGGCCCTGCTGGGCGCCACCGAACGGCTGACGGTGATCGCGGCGGTACATCCCGGGCTGTGGCATCCCGCGGTACTGGCGAAATTCGGTGCCACCGCCGACCATCTGTCGGGGGGACGGTTCGCCATCAATGTGGTGTCGGGCTGGTTCGCCGGCGAATTCACCGCCCTCGGTGAGCCGTGGCTGGAACACGACGAGCGCTACCGGCGCAGCGCGGAATTCCTCGAGGTGATCCGCAAGATCTGGACCGAGGACGAGGTGAACTACGGCGGCGATTTCTACCGCATCCGCGATTTCACCCTCAAACCGAAACCCCTGAACACGCCCGAACGGCCGAACCCGGAACTGTTCCAGGGCGGCAACTCCTCCGCCGCCCGCCGCAACGGCGGCCGCTACGCCGACTGGTACTTCTCCAACGGTAAGGATTTCGACGGGGTCACCGAACAGCTCGACGATCTGCGCGCCGTCGCCCGTGCCCACAACCGCGAAACACGGTTCGGGCTGAACAGTTTCATCATCGCCCGCGATACCGAGAAGGAAGCCCGCGACACCCTGCGCGAGATCATCGACAAAGCGAACAAGCCCGCGGTCGAGGGTTTCCGGGACGCGGTCCAGCAGGCGGGCGCGTCCACACGGGACGGTAAAGGGATGTGGGCGGATTCGAGTTTCGAGGATCTGGTCCAGTACAACGACGGATTCCGCAGTCAGCTCATCGGCACCCCGGAACAGATCGCCGAGCGCATCGTCGCCTACCGCGACCTCGGCGTCGACCTCATCCTCGGCGGCTTCCTGCACTTCCAGGAAGAAATCGAATACTTCGGTGCGAAGGTTCTGCCGCTGGTCCGGGAACTGGAGGCCGCCCGGCGCCCCGCCGAAGCGGCGAGCCGATGACCGCCGTCGGGGCCGCTCGGATCACTTCCGCGGAGCAGGCCCGCGAGGTCGCCGGGCAGCTCGCGGCCGAATTCGCGCTCGACGCGGCCCGGCGCGACGCGGAACGGGAGCTGCCGGTCGGCGAGATCGGGCAGCTCGCCGCGAGCGGGCTGCTCGCGGTCACCGTCCCCGCCGAACTGGGCGGTGCGGACCTGCCACCCAGCGAGGTCGCGGAAATAGTGCGGCTACTCGCCACCGCGGACCCCAATATCGCGCAGATCCCGCACAGCCACTTCGTCTACGTGAACCTGCTGAAGCTGGCCGGCAGCGAGAGCCAGCGGCACCGCTATCTGACCGCGGTACTGGACGGCGGACAGATCGCCAACGCGCAATCCGAGCGCGGCGGCGCGACTATCTCCGATATCGCCACCACCGTCTCCCCGATCGAAGGTGGCCAGCGATTCCGGATCGACGGCGTGAAGTACTACTGCACCGGATCGCTGTTCGCGGACACCCTGGCCGTGCTCACCAGGCTCGACGACCCCACCGGCCGAACCGGGCTGCCACCCGGCCAGTACGTGGCCTTCCTACCGGCGAACGCGCCGGGTGTCCGGATCGTCGACGACTGGAACGGATTCGGGCAGCGGACGACCGGCAGTGGAACGGTGGCGTTCGAGGGGGTGGCGGTGGAACGTGCGCAGCTCGTGCCCCGCAGTGCCGCCGTCGACGCGCCGACCGCCTACGGCGCCTCCGCCCAGCTACTCCACGCCGCGATCGATACCGGGATCGCGCGCGGCGCGCTCACCGCGGCCACCGCTTTCGTCCGTGACAAGAGCCGGCCCTGGTTCGAGGCCCAGGTGACCCGGGCGATCGATGATCCCCTCGTGATCCAGCGCTTCGGCGAACTCGCGGTCACACTCGCGGCCGCCGAATCAACCCTGGTCACGGCCGGGGCCGCGGTAGATGGTGCGCTCGGCGCGCCGGAGCGCGTGGCCGATGCTTCGATCGCGGTCGCCACCGCGAAGGTTCTCGCCGACCGCGCCGCCACGGAGATCTCCAGTGCGCTGTTCGAAGTGAGTGGAACACGCAGTGCGGCAGACACACTCAACTTGAGTCATTTCTGGCGCAACGCCCGTACCCACACGCTGCACGACCCGGTCCGCTGGAAGTACCAGAACATCGGCCGCACGCTGTTGCACGGAACTCCACCGCCCCTGCACGGTGTCATCTGACCCACAGCCGGGCTCGTTAGGAGCTCGGCCCGTAGGTATCGGTGCGACCTCCCGGACACGTCTACGCCGCGAAATTCGCCGAAGTGGCCGGGGAACCAGGTCTCACGCGGCGAGCTCGTCCGGGCTGCCGGACCAACTCTTGGCGTACCGGTCGACATACTGCTGGCCGGACCGGGCGGCGATCTGCCGCATGAGCGAATCGGTCGCGGCCCGCGCGTCGTGCGCCCCGGACCGGGTGAACGGTTCGAGGTCGAGCGGCGCGAGGATTCGCACCACGACCCGGCGCCGCCACCACGGTGTGGCCGGGTCGGGGCGAGTCCCGGTGATGGCGACCGGGATCAACGGGACCCCGGTCGCCATCGCGACCCGAACCGCGCCGGTCCGGCCGCGGTAGAGGCGGCCATCCGGTGACCGTGTGCCTTCCGGGTGGATTCCCCACACCCGGCCGGCGTCGATGATGCCGGTAGCGGCGTCGAGGGCCGCGGACGCGCGCTGCCCGCCCCGGCGATCGACCCGGATCTGGCCGACCGCCCGGAAGAATATCCGCTGGAACCGGCCCCTGAATCCGGGCCGGTCGAAGTAGTCGGACTTCGCGAGGAAGAACACCTGCCTGCGTAACGCCCAGGTCAGATAGAAGGAATCGAGAACGGCGAGATGGTTCGCCGCGACGATGAACGCGCCCCTCCGGGGGAGATGTTCGCGGCCGTGGACTTTCGGGCGGCCGAGCAGCCGGAGCCCGGGACCGATGAGGACGTGGCGGCACAGGCGGTAGCAGAGAGTGCTCCACAACGAGGGCATAGACACTGTCTACCCGATGGTGCCGCACAATGTCCACGTGACTGTTTCCGGAACACGCGAGGCGCTGGTGGCGGCCGGTATAGAACTGCTGGAGGAAACCGGTTCGACCGATATCGGTCTGCGGGAGATCGCCCGCCGGGCCGGCGTCTCGCACGGTGCGCCCCGGCGCTGGTTCCCCACTCACAAGACACTGCTGGCCACGATCGCCGACGACGGATTGCGCGATCTCGCCCGCGCCCTGGGCGAAGCGGACGGCACAGATATCACCGCCGTCGCCTCGGCCTACGTCGAATTCGCCCGGGCGCGGCCCGCGATGTTCACGCTGATCTTCCGTCATGATCTGCTCGAGGGATCCGGGATGGGTTTGCGCACGGTGTCCAAACCGCTCTTCGACGGTCTGGTCGCGAGCATCGGTACGGCCCACCGCGACCGCGACCGCGACCGCGATCCGATCACCACCGCCACGGCCCTCTGGGCCGGGATCCACGGAATCGCGGTCCTCTCGACCACGGGCGCGCTGCAGCTCGCCGCCCCGGGCACCGACGTGAACGAATTGATCCGGCGGGTCGTGCGCGACGCGCTGGGGCAGAGTACGCGCGGTCGGTCGACCGGATAGCGCCGCCATTGTTCGATTCGCGTCGGTACTCCCGGAGGGATTCGAACCCCCAACCAACGGTGCCTGAAACCGCCGCCTCTGCCAATTGGGCTACAGGAGTATGCCCTTCGCGCGATTCGAACGCGCAACCACCGGATTTTGAATCCGGTCCCTCTGCCGATCGGGGTAGAAGGGCTTCCGTCCGGCCGGATGGAATCGAACCACCGATACCCGAAGGCAGGAGGATTACAGCCTCCCCGCACGCCATGTGCTCAACCGGATAGTTGCGGTGGTGGGATTCGAACCCACGGCCTGCGGATTATGAGCCCGCCGCGCTGCCTAACTGCGCTACACCGCTATGTCCCCGGGAGCGACCCGGGATTCCGTCGCCGGGACCGGTCCCGGCGATATCGCATATCCGGCAGGAGTCGAACCCGCGGGCGACGGTTTTGGAGACCGGGCCGCTACCACTAGCTCGGATATTCGCGGAGATCTTGTCTCCGTGATGCTTATATCGTCTCAGGCCGGTCAATCGGTTTTCCGAGATCAATTTCGTGGGAGAACCCGCTTGAAGAATGAGATCCCGGATATTGCACCGGCTTACGGAGCTGTCGTCGCGGAATCCGAATGCGCGCCGGTGACGATCACGGGGACGATATCGAGCAGTTCGGGCCGGAACTCGCCGCGGATCGGGCTGATATTGCCGACCGTCGCCACCAGATAGACCCCGGGCGCGATATCGGTGAACGATCCGGTGACCTGCCCGGTCGAGGAAGCGAACTGGATCCGCGGTCCGGCGGTGACGGCGCCGTCGGTGATCAGGCGCTGCAGCAGTTCGAAGGTATCGGATTCGCGACCGCTGAGAGTATCGACCGCGGCGGGAGCCAGGATGGGCGCGGCGACGGCCGTGTTCACCAGGACGGTGGTGCATTCACCCCGGACGACCGGGAAGGTGTCCCGGCGGTTGGGGACATTGTCCACCCGGTAGTCGACGGTGGTGCCCGAAACCGTCGCGGAGAGGGCGATCGGCGTCCGGATGTCCTGGGCGGTGGCCGCCGCCGGGTAGATCGCAGCGATCAGGGCCAGCACGAAAGCCGCGACGGCCGCGCCGATGCCCATACGGAGGAAGCTGGACCGCACCATGGATCTCTCCACTTCGTCAGGTGGCCCCACGCTAGCAGAAACAAGCTGGTCAGCGTTGTATTCAAGCCGGTTAGTCTTCCATTCGCAGACAATCTGGTCTTCTGAGTGCAGGACCTCTCCTCTCGGTTGCGTCAGGCGTATCACGCTGCGAATGGACGACGCGCGAGGAGAGCGGGTCGGCAGGGCCGGAGTGAGCAAGCCGGGCGAGACCCCGAGCCGCCGTCGTGGACCTGTTCAGTCGGCGTCGATGGGTAGAGGTCTCGTCACGAGCTGGTGGAAAACGAGACCGCTGCACCGCGCGATGCCGGACCGTGGGTTGTGCCTCAGGCAGGACGAGGCGTGCCGCTCTGGAGGGCGGCGGTGAAGGCATCCCATTCGGACGGTGTGAAGACCAGGGCGGGGCCGGTCGGGTTCTTCGAGTCACGGATACCGACCATGCCGCCGTCGAGGAAGGCGGCTTCCACGCACTCCTTGCCGCCTCCGCTGCGGCTCGATTTGAACCACCGGGCCGTGGACAGGTCGATGTTCATGCTGAGTACTCCCTGGCTGATATCTGCCTTATCAGGCTCTTGCTGGCTGCAACGTCGAGCGACGATTGCCGGATGACGTCGTAGGCGTGACGATACCGGCTCACATCCTTGACTCGCTCCAGATACATATCGCCTGCGTAGGACTCGATGTAGACGACCGTGGGCGAGACCTCTCGTCCCCGGGCATCCCGGCCGAATTCCAGGATTATGAACGGTCCGGTCGGGATACCGGCGGGAAACCCGGCCGTGAAGGGAAGTACGGACACCGTCACGTTGGCGGGCATATTCGCCAAATGGTTCAGCTGCGCTCGCATCACTTTCGAACCTCCGACAACAGTGCGCAGGACCGATTCATGCACTACGAGGTCCACGTGTGCGGGTTTGGTCCGGCGAGTGATCAGTGCCTGACGTCTTGTCCTGAGTTGGATGCGCCTGTCCCGCGCCTCTTCGGTCTCGTCCGGTAGGTAGCCGCGTTCGATCACGCGAGCGTAGTCGGGGATCTGGAACAGGCCGGGCACTACGCTCGGCTGGTAGATGGTCAACTGTTTGGCCGAGGACTCGAGTCCGACGTACACATTGAAGCCTTGGAACATGACATCGTCGAACTCCTGCCACCAGTTCTTGACCGTCGCCTGTTTGGCCAGGCCGACCAGGGCCGCGACCACTCCGGGATCGTCGATGCCGTAGATGCGGCAGAGGGCTTCGACATCGGGTACGCGGATGCCGGTCAATCCGCGCTCGGCGCGGGAGAGCGTACTGACCGAGAGCTGTAAGAGCGGCGCGACGTCTTCGAGGTTCATATTCACCGCTTCGCGGGCTTCCCGGAGGTATCGCCCGAGTTGGCGGCGCGGGAGGGTGGTCGAGTTGTCTTCTGGCACGGGGTTTCCTCGCTTTGCATTCGATGTGATGGTCGTTTGCACACGGCAAGAGCTTCGGTATGTCTGTGAAAGCCGCTCTGGCCCTTTGGAAAAGCTTTCTCCGCAAATGCAGAGTGCGGTTGTGGCAGCTGTTGTCCGGTGATGTGCTGGGTTTACCCGACAGCCGGGAACCTCGGATCAACAAGCCGCCCACAAGATCCCCATCCCAGGTGCGACTGATTCGAGAGATTACCGCGAGTCACCAGAAGATCACGCGGAAACGGTGAGATGCCACCTCGGCTGCCGGGCCTATCACCAACAGTCCTCGACTCGGGACCCGCTACGACAGCGCCCGGCGCAGTGCATCCCGGCAACCCATTCCACCGAAAGCCGAGTATTCCGATGACAGAGACCCGCGCCCTGCCTGTCCGAGCCCCCGGAAACCGGGCCATGGCAGCGACATTGCAGCTCCTGCACGCCGGGAGGACCTGGATCACCGATGACCCGAGGTTTCTGCGGCGCATCGCCGACGGACTACGCACGCTCGACCACCCCACAGCGTACTGCGCAAACCAGGATCTGATCAGGGGATACGCCCACGCGCACCAGGTGCTGGCCGCCCACGCCGGCCACCGCTGCCCGCGCTACCGAGCGGCGCTCGATTACACGGCGAAGGCGCGACCGTGACCACAACCCCGCGTGGTACGCGGCGCGCGATTGTGTTGCGCCAGAGCGAGTTCGACGGTCTGGAACTCGAACGGCTCATCGTGGCGCATGTCCTGGAGGTCGTGTACACGGTGGTCACGGACGCCGGGCCGAAGCTCGGGACGCTGATCGCGATACAGCATGTACTGGAACACGATGCCGACGTGATCGTGATCCCGCACCTTACCCGCGAAAAGGTATGGCGCGAGCGACCGTGGCAGGCGATCACCGAGCTCGCGGAACTGCTGACCGGCAGCGGTATGGTTCCGCGCGGTGCGTACGGTATCCGGCACTCCCGGCACGTCGGCGAATGAACCGATCAGGTCACAGGCGTTCGAAGACAGCCGCCAAGCCCTGGCCGCCGCCGATGCACATGGTTTCCAGGCCGTAGCGGCCTTCGCGACGGTCCAGTTCGCGGAGAAGGGTGGCGAGGATGCGGGCGCCGGTGGCGCCGACCGGGTGGCCGAGAGAGATACCGGAACCGTTGGGGTTGAGGCGGTCGTCGTCGGGTTCGAGTTTCCAGTTGCGCAGGACGGCGAGGGTTTGGGCGGCGAAGGCTTCGTTGAGTTCGATGACCGACATATCGTCGAGGGTCAGGCCCAGACGGCCCAGGGCTTTTTCGGTCGCGGGGACCGGGCCGATACCCATGGTGCGCGGGGGGACCCCGGCGACGGCCCAGGAGGCGAGGCGGGCGAGTGGGCGCAGGCCGAGGGCCGCGGCTTTCTCGGGGGTTGTGACGATGCAGAGGGCGGCACCGTCGTTCTGGCCGCTGGCGTTACCGGCGGTGACGGTGGCTTCGGGGTCGGCTTTGCCGCGGATCGGGCGCAGTTTCGCGAGCGTTTCCACGGTGGTGTCGGCGCGGGGGTGTTCATCGGTGCCGACGGTGATCGGGTCCGATTTGCGCTGTGGGACAGTGACTCCGACGATTTCTGCGGCGAATCGGCCGGACTGCTGGGCGGCGACCGCGCGCTGATGGGACTGCACCGCGAGGGCGTCCTGGTCGGCGCGGCTGATCGAGTATTCGGCGCGCAGGTTCTCGGCGGTTTCGATCATGCCGCCGGGGACCGGGAAATTCTTACCGCCGGCGCTGACGCGGGCACGGGCTAGACGGTCATTGAGCGCGATGCCCTCACCTTTGACGCCCCAGCGCATACCGGTCGCGTAGAACTCGGCCTGGCTCATGGATTCCACGCCCCCGGCGAGGATCAGATCGCTGCCGCCGGTGGACACCTGCATGCACGCTTGGAGTACGGCCTGCAATCCGGAGCCGCAGCGGCGGTCCACCTGCAGGCCGGGAACGTCCACACCGAGACCGGCGTCCAGGGCCGCGACCCGGCCGATCGCGGGAGCCTCACCGTTGGGGGAGGCCTGGCCGAGGATGACGTCGTCGATCTGGTCGGCGGACAGGCCGGTGCGGACGACGAGTTCGGTGATCAGGGTCGCGGCCAGCGTTTCCGGGGCGATGTCCTTGAACACTCCGCCGAAACGGCCCACCGGCGTGCGCAGGGGTTCGCAGATGACAGCGTCGATCATGGAGATTCCTTCGTAATACAGGGTTTTCAGGCGTGGGTCTGGACGCGGGCCAGATCGGTGCTGATGGCGGCGGCCGTGGACAGCAGCGGCGGGAGCAGATCGGTGCGGACACTGTCGGCCGTGTAGCGGGCGGCGTGCGTGGAGATGTTCACGGCGGCGCAGACCGTGCCGGTGTGGTCGTGGATGGGCGCGGCCATCGAGCGCAGGCCCTGTTCGAGTTCCTGATCGACCAGGCAGTAGCCGGCTTCCCGCGTCCGGTGGACCTCCTCGCGGAGCTTATCGGCGCTGAGGACGGTGCGGTCGGTGAGCGGAGTGAAGGTGACCTTCGCCAGGTACTCCTCGAACGCGTTCTCCGGCAGACCGGCCAGCAGCACCCGGCCCATCGATGTGCTGAAGGCGGGGAAGCGGGTGCCGATGGTGATCGAGACGGTCATGATCCGGCTGACCGGTACGCGGGCGACGTAGACGATATCCTCGCCGTCGAGGATGGAGACCGAGGTCGATTCGTGGACCTGGTTCGCGAGTGATTCCAGGTGCGGGCCCGCGACCTCGGGCAGGCTCAGGCTGGACAGGTAGCTGTAGCCGAGTTCCAGCACACGGGGGGTGAGCCAGAACTGGGAGCCGTCGGTGCGGACGTAGCCGAGTTCCACCAGGGTCAGCAGGAACCGGCGGGCGGTCGCGCGGGTGAGGTCGGTGGCCTTGGCGACCTCGCTGAGAGTGCGGCGCGGGTTATCGGCGTCGAAGGAGCGGATGACGGCCAGGCCGCGGCCCAGTGATTGCACATAGTCGGGGGAGGGTTCGGTCATGGTCGGTGTGGTTCCTCTGCGTTCGAGGACTCGGCCGATTCGGGCGCTGCGTCTCCGGTGGGTGCACCGTCGGCGAGCAGGCCCTCGGCGATCGCCGCCTTGCCGAGTCCGAAGGCGAGGTTACTGTTCGGCACACCCGCGTAGACCGCGGTGTGCAGGAAGACCTCGGCGAGTTCATCGGGTGCGACACCGGCGCGCAACGCGGCGCGGATATGCATATCCAGTTCATGGTGGTTGCCGACGGCGGTGAGGACGGCGAGGGTGAGCAGGCGCCGGGTGTGCTGGTCCAGGCCGGGGCGGCTCCAGATATCACCCCACGCGGTGCGGGTGATGAAATCCTGGAACGGTGCGGTGAACGCGGTGGTGCCCGCCACGGCGCGGTCGACATGCGCTTCACCCAGGACCGCCCGGCGCACGCGCATACCCTGATCGAAGGCAGCGGAGCGTTCGCGGTGGCCGGCGATATGTGCGGTGATAAGCGAGGTTATCGGTCCGGCCTGTTCGATATTGGCCAGGTGTGCGGCCGGATCCATCACGTGCAGAACCGAATTCGCGATACCGTCGGCGAGGTTCCGCATATCGCCGGGTGTCGTGGCGGGGTCCTGGGCGCCGGCGATCACCAGGGTGGGCGCGGTGATCCGGGCGAGGTCGGGGCGGCCGTCGAAATGCGCGAGAGCGACGCAGCAGGCGGCGTAGCCGTCGTCCGAGGTGGCGGCCACCATGGCGCGGCTGCGGGTGACGAGGCCGGAATCGCGGTCGGCGAGGCCGGGAGTGAACCAGCGGCCAACCACGGCGTCGGCGATGGACGAGGTGCCCTCGGCGCGGACCGCGGTGGCCCGGTCGAGCCAGCTCTGCGGGGTGCCGAATTTCGCGGCGGTGCACAGCAGTGTCAGGGTCCGGACCCGGGCCGGGGTATGGGCCGCGATCCACTGGGCGACGGCGCCGCCCAGTGAGAGGCCGACCAGGTGTACCCGGTCGCGACCGAGGCGGTCCAGCAGTGCGAGCACATCGCCGGCGAGGTCGGCGACCGTGCAGTCGCCGGCACCGGCGGGGGACCGGCCGTGGCCGCGCAGATCTACCGCGACGACCTCGTATTCGGTGGTCAGCGCGGCGACCTGCGGATCCCACATCGACAGGTCCGAGCCGAGGGACCCGAGCAGTACGACGGTGGGCGCGGTATCCGGTCCGGTGGACCGATACGAGAGTTCGACGGCCGATACCGTCGAATCCGCCGCAGTGGCACCCATATCATTTGCTCCGTTCGATCGTCGATGGTTCTGTCCGCGAGGACTCGGTCACGGTTGTTCGGGTGTGCCGCCGGCCGGTGGCCGGCCGGGCGCGTGTTCCGGGGCATCGCCGCGTTCGTCTAGCACCCGGGTCACCAGGTCGGCAGCGTGGCCCAGATAGCCTGCGGGGTCGAGTAATTCGCGCACTCGTTCCGCACCCAGGTACTGGACGATCGTGGGGTCGGTGTCCAGTGCCGGCGGATGTGCGGTGGCGGCGGCGGTGACGATATCGCGGGCGTGCTCGGTATGTTCGGACAGTGCCGCGGTCACGCGTTCGGCGAGCAGCAGCCCCCCGGTGACCGCGAGATTGCGGGCCATCGCCAGAGGGTGGACCTGCAAACCGGTCAGACTCTGGGCCAGCCGGTGCGCGGCCCCGCCCGTCATCCGCAGCAGATCGGTGACCGTCTCCCATTCGGCA
The DNA here is from genome assembly GCF_040632335.1 of Nocardia sp. NPDC019395. Lineage (NCBI taxonomy): Bacteria > Bacillati > Actinomycetota > Actinomycetes > Mycobacteriales > Nocardiaceae > Nocardia > Nocardia sp. NPDC019395. The sequence continues at coordinate 73,394 of NZ_JBEYBT010000012.1, read as the reverse complement.
TGCCAGGCACCGGCCGCGCGCTGCAGTTCGTGATCCATCGCGCCCAGCGAATCCGCCACCAGCCCGGGTACCCGGCGGGCGGCCGCGCGGGCGGTGATCGCGGCGATCGGATTGCGTTTATGCGGCATCGCCGAGGAACCGCCCGGGGAGTCCTCGGTGACCTCGCCGATCTCGGTAGCCGACAGCGCCACGATATCGGCGGCGATCTTGCCGACCGCTCCGGCCGCGATGCCGAGTGAGGTGGTGAGTTCGGCGATCGGGGTGCGGTCGGTATGCCACGGTATGTCCTGCGGTGCCAGGCCGAGTTCCGCGGCCAGCGCATCGGCGACCGCCGGTCCGTGCGGATACAGCGCGGCGAGTGTGCCGGCGGCCCCGCCGAATTGGACGGGGAGGTCGGTGAGTGCCGCGGTGACGGCTCCGGCGGCCCGGTCCAGGGCCTTGCACCAGCCGGCGGCCAGCGCGCCGAATGTGGTGGGCAATGCCTGCTGGCCGAGGGTACGGGCGGCCATCGGCGTACCGCGATGAGTTTGCGCGAGATCCGCCGCGGCGTCGGCGGCGGTGCGTAGATCGTCGACGATCAGGATCCCGGCGCGCCGGGCGAGCAGTATCAGCGCGTTGTCGAGGATGTCCTGGCTCGTGGCGCCCTTGTGGACGGCGGCCGCGGGGACACCCGTCGATGCGCAGGCCTTTCGCAGCCTGCCGACCAGCGGGATCACCGGGTTACCGCCCGCGACCGCCGCCGCACCGAGTTCCGCGGGGTCGAGTGTGGCGGCGACTTCCGGTCCGGCGGCGTCGATGGCCTCCGCGTGCCCCTCATCGAGCACGCCGGCCACCGCTTGGGCGCGGGCGAGGGCGCATTCCACCTCGACCAGGGCGCCGATCCAGGCGCGGTCGGACAGGGCGGCGCCGAGTTCGGCGGCCCCGAACAGCGGGTCGAACAGCTCTCCTCGCGGCACGCGTACTCCTACAGGTAGAAGAACGGCGTCTCGGCGCCGTCCGGGTCGGCGTCCTGCAGCACGATATCCAGGTGGTAGCCCGTGGCGGTGGCCTTCGCGATCAGCTTGTGCCGCTGGGCTTCCGGCAGCGCGGCCAGCACCGGATCGGTGTCGTTGGCGGCCTGCTCGTCGGGGAAGTAGAGCCGGGTGATGGACCGGTTGAGCATGCCCCGCGCGAAAACCGACACATTCAGATGCGGAGCCTCGGTCGAATTGTCACCGGCCGTGACGGCTCCGGGTTTGACGGTGGTGAAGCCGGCGGTTCCGGTGGCGTCGAGGGGGCAGCGACCGAAGCCGCGGAATGCCGGGTCGTTCTGCGGGCGCGGATCGTCCGGATGCTCGAAAACGCCGTCGCGGTTGGCCTGCCAGATCTCGATCAGGCCGTCGGGGACGGGGTTACGTCCCCCGTCTATAACCGTCACTGTGACGGTTATCGATCCGTCGGTACCCCGGGCGACCACATCGGGTCCGTCGGGCCAGGGGAGTCCGATATGGAGGTAGGGCCCGACGGTCTGCGACGGGGTCGGCCCGAAATCCACCGTGGTGAAGTCCCCGGGGATCACGGGATAGCGGGGCGCGAATTCGGTCTCACTCATCGTCGTGGTCCTCCTCTTCGAAGGGGGTCGCGTCGCGACCGCGCAGCACGATATCGAAACGGAAACCCAGCGCCCAGTTGTCGGTGGTGGCGCCGTAGTCGAACACGCTGATCATGCGCTGGCGGGCGCCGTCGGGTACCGAGTTGTAGATCGGGTCCTGGAAGAACATCGGGTCGTCCGGAAAGTACATCTGGGTGACCAGACGCTGGGTGAAGGCGCGCCCGAACAGGGAGAAATGGATATGCGCGGGCCGCCATGCGTTGTGGTGGTTACCCCATGGATAGGCGCCCGGTTTGATCGTCGTGAAGGAATAGTGGCCGTCGCTGTCGGTGAGGACCCGGCCGACACCGTCGAAGTGGGGGTCCAGCGGTGCGGGCCACTGGTCGCCCTGGTGCCGGTAGCGTCCGGCGGCATTGGCCTGCCAGATCTCGATCAGTGTGCCGGGTACCGGTTTGCGGTCGCTGTCGAGGACTTGTCCGTGGACGACTATTCGCTGTCCTTGTGCTTCGCCGTCCCGGGCCAGGGTCAGATCGGCGTCCGCCGCGGTGATCCGGCCCTCGCCGAGAACCGGGCCGGTGAGTTCGCCGAGCCGCTGCGGTAGCAGGACCAGCGGTTGTTTGGGGTGGCGGAGGGTGGTGCTGCGGTAGTCGGCGAAGTCGAGCGGAGCTTCCTCGTTCTTGTCGATACCGCGGTACCGCGGTGGCAGTTGGAGCATGCGCGCGACCTCGCGTTCGGGATGTGGACATTGTTTCGGTATGCGAACAGCATAGAACTCGGTCGTGACCGGATCAATCACCGCTCGCAACGTTCACTATACGCACATGAGTTCACAATACGTACAAATGCGGTTACTGTGGTGTGCGTGATGGACAAAGTCATTGCCTCAGCCGCCGACGCGGTCGCCGATATTCCCGACGGTTCGTCACTCGCCGTCGGTGGATTCGGGCTGGTCGGCATTCCCGAAGCGCTGATCAACGCGCTGCACGAACAGGGCGCCGCGGAACTGGAGGTCGTCAGCAACAACTGCGGCACAAACGGTTTCGGCCTCGGCGTGCTACTCGCGGCCCACCGGATCCGCCGCACCATCAGCTCCTACGTCGGCGCCAACGAGGAATTCGCACGCCAGTACCTGTCGGGGGAGCTCGAGGTCGAGCTGACTCCGCAGGGCACCCTCGCCGAGCGGATGCGCGCCGGTGGTGCGGGTATCCCGGCGTTCTTCACCCCCGCCGGGGTGGGCACCCAGGTCGCCGAGGGTGGTCTGCCGCTGCGGTACGACGGTGCCGGTGGGGTCGCGGTGGCGAGCCCGCCGAAGGAGACCCGGGAGTTCGACGGCGTCACCTACGTGCTCGAACGCGGGATCGTCACCGATTACGCCCTGGTCCACGCCTGGAAGGGCGATCGGTACGGCAATCTCGTCTATCGCGCCAGCGCCCGCAATTTCAACCCACCCGCGGCCGCGGCGGGCCGTATCACCATCGCCCAGGTCGAGCATCTGGTGGAACCCGGCGAGCTCGATCCCGACCAGGTGCACACCCCCGGTATCCAGGTGCAGCGAGTGGTGCCGGTCGGCAAGGTCGAAGTAGGAATCGAGAACAGGACGGTGCGCGCATGACGCTGACCCGCGAACAGATGGCGGCCCGTGTCGCCGCCGAACTCGAGGACGGACAGTACGTCAACCTCGGTATCGGGATGCCGACGCTGGTACCCAACTATCTGCCCGACGACATCACCGTCGTGCTGCATTCGGAGAACGGCGTGCTCGGCGTCGGGCCGTACCCGACCGAGGAGGAACTCGACCCCGAACTGATCAACGCGGGCAAGGAAACCATCACGGTGCTGCCCGGCGCCTCGTTCTTCGACTCCGCGCAATCGTTCGGCATGATCCGCGGCGGGCAGGTCGATGTGGCCGTGCTCGGTGCCATGCAGGTCAGCGCCCGCGGCGACCTGGCCAACTGGATGATTCCGGGCAAGATGGTCAAGGGTATGGGCGGGGCGATGGATCTGGTGCACGGTGCGCGCCGGGTGATCGTGATGATGGAGCATGTATCCCGGTCGGGACAGCCGAAGATCGTCGAACAGTGTTCGCTGCCGCTGACCGGTCTGGGCTGCGTGAACCGGATCATCAGCGATATCGCGGTGCTCGATATCACCGAGAACGGGCTGGTGCTTGTGGAGACCGCGCCCGGGGTGACTGTCGACGAGGTCCGGGCGGCCACCGGTGCGGATATCGAGGTCGCCGCGGAACTGTCGGAGCGGGTCGGCTGAGACGGGCCGTCGATGATGTGGTCACCGATCTCACCAGGCCGGCATCCGGGTCATCGCTGTCCGGATCACCTCGAGAAACCACTGCTGCGGGCCACCACGATCCGGTGCGTGGCGCGTATATGCGGCGACCTCGACCGGTTCGATCGCCCACGGCAGCGCGAAGATCCGCACGGAATGCGTCCGGGCCAGCGCCCGGGCGACCCGCTCGGGGACGATGGCGACCAGTTCACTGTCCTGCACCACGTACGGCAGGGTCGCGAACCGGGTGACCCGGACCGCGATCCGCTCCTCGAGCCGATGTTCGACCAGGGCCTCGCGCGGACCGGTATGCCCGGTCGCGCCGTCGACAACCACATGCCGCTCCCGTTCGAGATCGGTCTGCGACGGGGCCGAGGCGCGCAGCCGGGGATGGTCGGCGGCGACCATTCCGGCGTAGCCCTCGGTGAACAGGACGGTCCGCCGCAGCCGCGGCGAATCCAGGACCGGGCTGGCCACAATGGCGTCCATCTCACCGCGGGTCAGCTGATCGGTGGCCGTCTCCAGGTCGAACGCCCGGACGCGCAGCCGGGCCCGCGGAGCCTGCGCCGCCAGTTCCGCGAGGACGAGCGGCAGTACCGTCACTTCTCCCAGGTCGGAGAGTCCGAGAGTGAACTGGGTCGGGCGATCGGGGTCGAATTCCGTAGTGGTGCCGAGTGTTTCGGTTACGTCCGCGAGCGCGCGGCGCAGCGGGGGGTAAAGCCGTTCGGCTTCCGAGGTCGCGGTCAGGCCGCCGGGGCCGCGGACGAACAGTTCGTCGTCGAGGCGGCGGCGGAGTTTGCCGAGACCGTAGCTGACCGTCGGCTGGGTGACGCCGAGGAGATCGGCGGCCGCCGTCACGCTGCGGGTCTCGTAGAGCAGGACGAAGGTGCGCACCAGGTTGAGGTCGAAATCCGGGGCCATAGATCTCCTCTATGCAATGTCAGAAAATCATCTATTGGATTTCTGATGAATCCCAGCCTAGCGTGAGTGCCATCACAGACCGGGTCGGCGCTACGACTCGTTGATCAGAAATGAATCCCCCACCATGAACAAATTCCTGTCGTGGCCGGCCGCGCTCTGCTGGCTCACCGTGCTGCTCGACGGGTACGACCTCGTCGTGCTCGGCGCGGTCATCCCGACCCTCATCGACGAGAACCACGTCGGTTTCACCGCCGCGAGCGCCACCTTCGCCGCGACCATCTCCCTGGTCGGTGTGGCCATCGGCGCCGCCGGGTCCGGTCCGCTGGCCGACCGCTACGGCCGCCGCTCGGTCCTGCTGGGCTCGATCCTGCTGTTCTCGATCTTCACGATCGCGGTGCCGTGGGCCGGGTCGGTCGGGATGTTCGGTGCCTTCCGGCTGCTCGCCGGGCTCGGGCTCGGCGCCTGTATGCCCACCGCGCTGACCTTCATGGCCGAACATATGCCTCCGTCGCGCCGGGCGTTCGCCAGCACCTTCACCATGACCGGCTACCACTTCGGCGCGGTATCGGCGTCGGTGCTCGCGCTCTGGCTGATCCCCAGCTGGGAGATCCTGTTCTACGCCGGTGGTGTGGCCGGGTTGCTGCTGCTACCGCTCATGTGGTTCAAGCTGCCGGAATCGGACGCCTACCTGGCGGTCCAGGGGAAGGTGGAACGGGTCAACCCGACTGTTGTGCTGCAGCCGAAATACCTGCGCATAACCCTCGGCGTCTGGGTCGGATCCTTCATGGGGCTGCTGCTGGTCTACGGCCTGAACACTTGGCTGCCCAAGCTGATGCGCGACGCCGGATACAACATGTCGACCTCGCTGACGCTGCTGCTGGTACTGAATATCGGCGCGATCATCGGTCTCGTGATCGCGGGGGCGCTCGCCGACCGCCGGGGTATCAAACCGACGATTCTGGTCTGGTTCGGCGGTGCCGCGGTGCTGCTCGCGCTGCTGAGTATCAAGGTCCCGAATACGTTGCTGCTCAACGCCCTGGTGCTGATCACCGGAATCTTCGTATTCTCCGCCCAGGTGCTCGTCTACGCCTACATAACCCAGGCCTATCCGGCCGAGATCCGGGCCACCGCGCTCGGACTGGCCGCCGCCGTCGGCCGGCTCGGCGCCATCTTCGGCCCGAGTATCACCGGAGCGCTCATCGTCGCCGGATCCGCCCATCCGTGGGGTTTCTACTTCTTCGCGCTGGTCGCGGGGATCGGACTGCTCGCGCTCGCCACCTTGCCCCGGCTGGCCCGGCAGTCGAACCCAACCGATGAAACCTCCGGCCCCGACGATCTGAAGGAGTACGCCGTATGACCTCCACCCGCACTCAGGTAGCCATTGTCGGCGCGGGACCGGCGGGTCTGCTGCTCTCCCATCTGCTGCACCGGTCCGGAATCGACTCGGTGGTGGTCGATATCCGCGGCCGGCACGAGATCGCCACCACGATCCGCGCGGGCATCCTCGAAGCGGGTTCGGTGCGCACCCTGGTGGATACGGGAGTCTCCGATCGCGTGATCACCGAGGGTGATCGGCACGACGGCGTGGTGTTGCGGTTCGGCGGGGAGAACCATCGCATCGACTTCCAGGAACTGGTCGGCGAATCGGTATGGCTGTACCCGCAGAACGATGTTTTCGCCGATCTCGCCGCCCGCCGGGAAGCCGATCAGGGCGACGTGCGGTACGGCGTTTCCGATACCGCGGTCGATATCTCGGGAGAACGTCCCGTGGTGTCGTTCACCGGTGCGGACGGGCGCCCGGCCCGGGTCGAGGCGGATCTGGTGGTCGGGGCGGACGGCTCCCGTTCGGTCTGCCGTAAGACATTCCCGGAGGGCACCCGGAAGGAATGGTTCCGCGAATACCCGTTCGCCTGGTTCGGTTTCCTCACCGAGGCGCCGCGCTCGCACGAGGAGCTGATCTACGCCCACTCCGACCACGGATTCGCGCTGGTCAGCCAGCGCACCCCCACCGTGCAGCGGATGTATTTCCAGTGCTCGCCCGATGAGCGGCCCGAGGAATGGGACGACGACCGGGTCTGGGCGGAGATGCGCCGCCGGGTCAACGGGAACGGTTTCGAGATCGAGGAGGGGCCGATCCACGCGAAGATGGTGCTGCCGTTCCGGTCCTTCGTCACCGCTCCGATGCGCCACGGCCGGTTACTGCTCGCCGGCGATGCCGCGCACACCGTCCCGCCGACCGGAGCGAAAGGGCTGAACCTTGCCTTGGCCGATGTCGAAGTGCTGCACGAATCCATCACCGAATTTCTTGCCGGAGGCGGTGATCGGGTGCTCGACAGCTACACCGAGCGGGCACTCGACCGGGTGTGGAAAGCTCAGCACTTCTCGTACTGGATGACCACGATGCTGCATTCCGTCGACGGCGCCTCCGCGTTCGATATCGCGCGGCAGCGCGGAGAACTGGCGTCGGTCACCGGATCCCGGCACGGTTCGGCCTATCTGGCCGAGGCCTATACCGGTTGGCAGCAGACCGGCTGAGCGGAGCGATTGTCCGCGAGGCGATTTCGCGTGCCGCAGCGGTCGCCGGCCGCCCCGCCCTGACGCGCACGGTCCGGGCGACAACGAGTACGTGATGCCGGCCAGGGCCGGTCGGTATCGGCTCGGGCTCGATCCACTGCGCTGGAGAATCACCGGATGGCGGTCGCGCCCTCCGGATGCACCGGATGTTTGCCCTCGGCGAACTCCTCGAGAATCTTCGCGCAGAACGCGGGCAGGTCACCGGGGTTGCGGCTGGACACCAGACCGTGGTCGTTGACCACCTCTTCGTCGACCACGATGCCACCGGCATTCCGGATATCGGTCCGGACGCTGGGATAGGAGGTCAGGGTGCGGCCCCGGACCACATCGGCTTCTACCAGCGTCCACGGTCCGTGACAGATCACACCGACCGGTTTACCGGCGGCGAAGAAATCGCGGACGAACCGCACGGCGTCCGGGTCCTGGCGGAGTTGATCAGGATTCGTGGTGCCGCCGGGCAGCAGCAGGGCATCGAATTCGTCGGGACTGCATTCGCCGACGACCCGGTCGACAGTGAAAGTGTCGCCCTTCTCCACGTCATGGTTCATGGCCTGGATCTCGCCTGATCGCAGCGACAGCAAGGCGGTACTCGCCCCGGCGTCCTCGACCGCGGAACGCGGTTCGACAAGCTCGACCTGTTCCACCCCGTCCGTGGCGAGAACAGCGACCCGCTGTCCGGTCAGATTGTGCTGCTGGCCCATACCCTGCTCCTTTCCGGGTCGTGCGCGGTAGCGGTCTGCCCGCGACCTACCCGGGGAACGACCCGTGAAACATCGGGTAGCCGCACTACCCGGATCGTCTCCGTGGCGTTCATCGCGTGGCCGGATAGTCGAACCGGCCGGTGCGATTGTCCCGCTCCGGTTCCCCGTGTGAGCGAGCTGACAGCGGGGGCCGGTGATTGAGTGCCACGAGACCGGGTAGTCGGCCCGTGTCCCGCGCACAAGTGCGTAACGACAAAGAAAGGCATTCGAGGATGAACGTCCCGATCAAGAGCACACTCGACCCGGAACAGCAGCGCATCACCGGTGACGCTCTCCGGGCGAGTGTCGTCGACCTGATCGATCTGTCCCTGATCGCCAAGCAGGCACATTGGAATGTGCTCGGCACCCACTTCCGTTCCGTCCATCTGGCACTCGACGAACTGGTGACCGCGGCCCGCGACTTCACCGACTCGGCCGCCGAACGTGCCACCGCCATCGGGGTCAGTCCGGACGGGCGTGCCGCCACAGTGGCCAAGGAGGCGGCCGGGCTGGAATTCCCCGACGGCTGGCAGCAGGACACCGATGTCATCAATGCGATAGTTACGAATCTCAACACGGTGATCCGCCGGTTCCGCGAGCGCATCGAGCTCACCGAGAAGGCCGACCCGGTGACCCAGGATCTCTTCATCGAGATCGCGGCCCGGCTCGAACAACTGCACTGGATGTGGCAGGCTCAGCTGTCTACCGCCTGATCCGCCCGCTCAGCGGGCCATGACCGGGCGGCTCGTCATGGACGGGTCGTATCGCACCGAGAAGCCGGTGCGGGAAGAGGAGTGAGCGTGTTTCGGGTCGCCGGGTCGCCGTACGGAGTGAGCCCGGGACCCGACGGGGCTCTGTGGTTCACACTGTCCGGCGCGGGCGCGGTCGGCCGGTTTCTCGACGGTGAGGTTCGCACCTATCCACTCGGCCGGCCCGACGGGCAGCCGACGGTGATCGTGCCCGGACCCGATGAAGCCGTATGGTTCACCGAATTCCGCGGCAACCGAATAGGCCGGATCACTGGGGAAGGTGATCCGGCCTGGTTTCCCGCCGAATCGCCCTACGGTCTCACCGCCGGCCCCGACGGTGCCCTGTGGTTCACCGAACTGCAGGCCGGCCGGATCGGGCGACTCACCCTGGACGGCGATATCACCCGTTTCCCGGTGACCGGTATGCCGTCGATGATCGGCACCGGCTCGGACGGCGCCCTCTGGTACACGCTCAACCAGGGCAACGCGATCGGACGAACCGACCTCGGCGGGACGACATCCGTATACCCGCTCCCCACGTCGGCGGCCGGCCCGGTCGGCATCACGCCCGGCCCGGACGGCGCCCTCTGGTTCGTCGAGATCGGCGCCGGCCAGGTCGGCCGGATCAGCACCACCGGCGATATCACGGAGTTCCCGCTACCGGATCGCGAGGCACGCCCTCACGCCATCATCACCGGCCCCGACGGTGCCCTCTGGTTCACCGAATGGGCGGTATCGCGACTCGGCCGCATCACAGTCGAGGGTGTGATCACCGAAACGGATCTGCCGGGAAGCGAACCGCACGGGTTGACCGTCGGTCCGGACGGCGCCCTGTGGGTCGCCATGGAATCCGGCAGCATCGAGCGTATTCCGCTGTGAGGGATCGGTGAGTGGGGTCGCCCGATGCCTGCTGTTCACCGGACGACCTCACTCGGACGAGGCGGAGCCTCAGCTGCTTGTCGCGGGTGCGGCGACCTCGAGGAGCCGGCCTTCGGACAACCGCAGCCAGCGCTGGACACCTATTTCGGTGAGGAAGCGTTCGTCGTGGCTGACCACTACGAATGCTCCCTCGTAGGCGTTGAGCGCGTTCTCCAGTTGTCCCACGCTGACCAGATCTAGGTTGTTGGTCGGTTCGTCCAGCAGTAGGAGTTGTGGTGCCGGCTCGGCGAACAGAATGCAGGCCAGTGTGGCCCGCAACCGTTCGCCGCCGGAGAGATCGCCGACTCGCAGGTGTACCCGGGCGCCCCGGAACAGGAACCGGGCCAGTAGGTTCATCCGCTGGGCGGTCGGTAGGTCCGGGGCGAACGTGGCCAGGTTCTCGGCTACGGTGCGGTCCGTGTCGAGCAGATCCAAACGCTGGGACAGATAGGCCACGCGCCCGTCCGCGCGGGTGATCTCGCCGGACGCAGCGGCGAGATCACCGTGGAGGATGCGCAACAAGGTGGACTTGCCGGCGCCGTTCGGACCCGTCAGCGCGATGCGTTCGGGTCCGCGAATCGCCAGATCCGCACCCTCGCCGGCGAATATCTGCCGATCACCGATCCCGTAGCGGATGTGTTCGCCGAGAAATACCGTACGTCCGGCCGGGACATTGGTACCGGGCAATTGCAGCGCGATTTTCTGGTCCTCGCGTAGCGTCCGTTCGGCCTGGTCGAGCCGGTTCCGGGCGGCATCGACGCGGGCGGTGTGCGTGCCGTCCGCGCGGCCCGCGGATTCCTGCGCGTTGCGTTTCATGGTGCCCGCGAAGATCTTCGGCAGTCCGGCGTTGCCGAGATTACGGGCGGCGTTGCTCGATCGGCGGGCGGCGCGTTCCCGGGCCTGCTGCAACTCCCGTTTCTCCCGTTTCACCTCCTGTTCCGCATTGCGGATGTTCTTCTCCGCGACCTCCCGCGCGGCCCGCACCGCTTGTTCGTAATCGGTGAAATTGCCGCCGTGATAGTTGATCTCGCCGGCATGGAGTTCGGCGATACGGTCCATTCGATCCAGGAGTGCGCGGTCGTGGCTCACCAGCAGCAGGCAGCCGTTCCAGTCGCCGAGCAGATCGTAGAGCCGGTGGCGTGCGTCCAGATCGAGGTTGTTGGTGGGTTCGTCGAGCAGTAGCACATCGGGCCGGCGCAGCAGTTGGGCCGCGAGACCCAGCGATACCACCTGACCACCGCTGAGCGTGTGCAGCCGGCGGGTGAACTCGAGATCGCCCAGCTCCAGCCGGTCCAGCTGGGCGCGGGTGCGTTCCTCGATATCCCACTCCGAACCGATCGTGGTGAAGTGCTCCTCGGCGGTATCACCCGATTCGACCGCTTCCAGCGCCGCCAGCACGGGGGCGATGCCCAGGAGCTCGGCGACGGTCATATCGCCGGTCAGGGGGAGCGTCTGGGGGAGATAGCCGAGCACGCCGTCGACGGTGACGCTGCCGTCCACGGGTCGCAGATCACCCGCGATCAAGCGCAGCAGAGTGCTCTTACCGGCGCCGTTCGGGGCGACGAGCCCGGTGCGCCCGCCGGGCACGGTGAACGACAGATCGGCGAAGACAGGGGTGTCGTCCGGCCAGGAGAACGACAGGTTCGAACAGACGATATAAGCATCGGGCATGTGGGGAGACCTCAGGTTTCGTGCGGGCGCTTCGCAACGCGCCGCGAGAGGGAGTGATGAACGGCGACATGGCCACGGCAGCGGCGCCCGAATGCGCTCAACTGGTGGCCGTCAGAGCCGGGTGACCCCGGTGATGTCGAGTTCACCAACCATGGTCGGTCTCCTGTATTTCGATGACCCGATCGACGATAGCAGCCGGGCTACCGGCCGATGGGGATCGGTGGGGTTCAGCGGCGACTGTTGTTCATATGGTTGTCGACGTCACCCGGGGTGGGTGGCTCGCCGCACTGGATACCGCAGCGCTGCTCCAGAGGGACCTGGGATCCGTCGGGATAGGCACAGCTGCCGCTGTCGCAGTTGTAGTTGATGGTGTTCGGATCCATCGGCAGCGGCTCGGAGTAGTAGGACCACGCGAAGGTGTCACTCCCCGATACGGGGGAGCAGTAGACGGTTGTGCCGTCCGCGAGGTGGCCGGTCTGGCCGGGAGCGGCGCAGTAGCTGTGCAGCTCGACCTGAGGGTTCGGTCCGTTATCGGTGCGGACCAGAGGTCCGGGAAGGGCGGCCGCGGGAGCGGCGACGGCGAAGAAGAAGGCGGCGGCCCCGACGGTCGCGCCGAGAAGCCGGGGACCGATACGCGATGTTGGCCTCATGAACAGGTTCCGTTCTGTCGAGTGGTAGATCCCGACCGGTCGGACTGATTGATATTAGCTATCAAAACTGGGTGGTGGCAATGGGCATCGAGGCGGTCGTATATCCGGTGAAGAGGTATCAACGCGGATGAGCAGGTCGCGCGAAGACGCGGCCTGCTCATCCTGGTGCACGCTCCTCTTCGAGCTGCGGTGGGAAAACTCAGATGCATACCTCGGCACTGCCCAGTGGTACGCAGATCTCCACGGATCCCAGACCCGGAAGCTGAACGGGGCCGGTAGCGGCGGACGCGGCGGGAGCCGCGAACGCGCCCAGGAAAAGTGCGATGGCGGTTGCGGCGAAGACTTTGGTGATCCTGGCTGACATTTCGATCCTCCGGTCGGATGGAAACAAAATTGATTCATCGGCGCACGGATTCAGTTTTCGCCGCTGTGGGCCCGCATACCAGACAAGGAACCATCAAGTTCTTGATTCGAGGTCACGGACGGGCCGCTGTTCGAGTCGAAACCGGTCGCGTCCCGGTTACACCGAGTCCATCGTCGCGCTGGATTCCGCTCAGTGCACGACGTCGTAGATGAGCTTCGTTACGCCGTTGGAATAGACCGCGGACTCCCGCAGGCGCAGGGTCTGCTTATCCCGGTCCGCCCTGCTGAACAGGCTCTTACCCGCTCCGAGCAGCACCGGGAACACGAGAAGGTTGTACCGGTCGATCAGTTCGGCGTCCGACAGCCGCCGAGCCAGCTCGGCACTTCCGTGGATGAAGATCGCGCCACCATCGGTGTGTTTCAATTCGGCGATATCGTCGGTCGACCGCAGGATCCTGATCGGGCCCCAACCCTCGATCAGGTCACCTTCGGCCAAGCTCGTCGAAACGACGTACTTGGGGAGCTCCTTGTACGCGGCGTGATCCTCCGAATCGCGCCAGGCCGTGGCGAAGGCCTCGTAGCTGCGACGGCCGAACATCAGTGCGGTCGTATCGGCGAGTTCCTCCTCCTTGAGCGAGTAGGCCTCGGGCACGAATTCCGTATCCATCACCCAGCCGCCGCTGCGGTGTCCCTCGATCTGGCCGCCCGGCGAGTCCACCACTCCGTCGACCGATACGAACCCTGTGTAGACCACTTCACGTGTCAAAGAATCCTCCTGAGAGCGGACGGTGCGGACCGCCGGTGGCCGGTGCATCCGGGCGGCCGGGGCGTCGGTTCGACGCGTCTTCTCCGACTGCCGCTGGTCAGCCTACGGGCCGGCGGTGCCGCCGCCTCGAACGAAACCCGGCACCGATTGTCATCGGCGATATCCGCCGTACCGCCGTCGGCAGCGGTCGTGCACGCGGCCGCCACCGGCTGAGAACCCGGTGTGATCGCAGTGTGAGTTCTCGCTGAGAGGCTCGATATCGGAAGCGAAACACGCTTCACGCGAAGAACATCCGAGGAGTTACCGATGTCCGAGTTCGACCTCGACCTGCAGGTCCGTTCGCTGACCAACCCCGCGTCGGCGCCGCTGACACGGGTCACCAGCAAATCGCTGTGCACCCCGGGCTGTGAGACCGGCCCGCTGCAGGGCTGCCACGTCCATACCGCGACCTGCGGATGCCACATCAGCAAATGATGTGAACCCCCTCGGGTTCCGAGCGGGAGTGGAGCGAGGGGCAGTCCGCGTGCGGGCTGCCCCTCCCCGCTGTTGTCGTGCTGTTCGAAACCACCACGATAGGGTTTTGTGATGCCCCGCATCATGTTCCGCCGTGTGCCGGCGGTCGATGTGCTCCTCGGTATCGCCGGACTGTTCTGCGCGGGAATTTCGTGGATGCTCGTGTTTACCGTGCCGGGGGAGCAGCGCCTGGCATACGTGAGCGTCGCACTGCTGTCGACAGGTGTGGCGCTGCTGGTATTCGTCCGGCGCATCTGGGTGGTTCCCGCGTTCCTCGGCACCTACCTGCTGTTCGCCGGTATAGCCGTCACCGCGGCCATGTCATCCTTCTACCTCAGTGTTCAGCCGATCCTGTTGTTCGCGCCGGTATCGCTCATGGCGGTGACCGAATTCGCGCGTTCGTGGTGGTGGGGGCCGATCGGCTTTCTGCTCGGTGTCGCGGGCAGTCTCGGTAGTCCCGCTATCAGGGCGGATAACTTCCAATGGTCGGTGGGCACCCATATCGTCGTGCTGACCGTCGCGTATCTGTTCGCCGGGCACGGTCGCACGATTCGCTCGGCGCACGAGCGTGAACTCGAAGCCGCCCGGATGACGGAGCGCAATCGGATAGCCGCCGAGCTGCACGACGTCCTCGGGCATACGCTCACTGTTGTTCGCGCGCAGGCCACCGCGGGTTTGCATATCGCCGAGCGGCGGCACGAATCGACCGCCGGGACTCTGCGCACGGTGGCCGAGGTTTCGAAGGCCGCGCTCGGCGATGTCCGGCATCTCGTCGGACTGCTCCGCGACGGGCACAGCGATACGGCGTCGGCCGATACCATCACCGACCTGCGCGATACGCTGGTCCGCGCGCGGAACGCGGGCGTTGTCGTCATCGACGATCTCCCGCCGGACGAGACACTGTCCGCGTGGCAGCAACGCTGGCCGACCGCCGCCCGGCTCGCCGTCCTCCGCGTTGTCCGCGAAGCGGTCACCAATGTCATCAAACACGGCGGTGGCGAAGCGACGGTGACGGTGACGGTTCGCGAGGATTCGGGGTCGTGCATCGTGGTGGTGGACAACGACGGCCACGTCCCGCGCAGCCTGCAGAGGGGGAACGGTCTGACCGGGTTGCAGGAGCGGATGTCCTCGGTCGGCGGCACATTCGACGTCGCGGTGACCTCTTCGGGTGTGTGCCTTCGGGCGGAACTCCCTGTTCCCGAATAGCACCCGATCACACTCTGGTCATCCTGCGGGCGAAGATCCGGTACATCAGCGCTGCGGCCGCGCAGGCCAGCGGGATAGTGAATATCATCCGGCTCGCCTCCAGATAGGCCGCCCACGACCACGGAACGGCCAAACCGACGAGATCGGCGAGCCCGGTGCCACCGACCAGAGTTCCGAACAGGACGCCGACGAACCCGGCCAGCAATCCCGCGATGCGGCCACCGACGGCGGTGATGAGCGCACTGAGCATCACCAGCATCGCGCCGACCACGGCGGAAACCATGACCTGCCGCAGCGCACCGGAAACCGATTCCTTCGCCAGCACAGCTGTCACACCGACGATCACACAGACCAGGGCCTCGGTTGCCAGCAGGAACAGCGCAACGCGGGTGGCCAGTGTCCGTGGATCACGCGGACGGACAGCGACCGCGCGGAATCCCTCCTGTATTCGCGGTATCCAGATAGCCGGCAACACGGCACATCCCATCGGCAGAACTATCAGTGCGAAGAACAAATAGGCCACGCTCGGGCTGTACCACCACTGCAGCAGTACTGTCGCGCCGACCGCGCCGACCGCCATAACGCCCACCCACCAGCTGCGCAGGATCGCGAAAACGGCCGCGGTCGGACTGCCGTAGCGGCGGCCGGGCGTGCCGTAACGAACTCTCGACCGCGCCGGTGGTGCCGAAGGAGCCCAGTTCCGGAGTCGCTGCACGGTGCCGCTGATCGCCGGCGCCGCCAGTAAGAAGGCAACAGCGGACACAGCGCCCAGGACGGCCGCCGCCGGGCCGTGATCGATCTGCGCACCGTCGAGCCCGACCCCGTTCGCATGCGTTCCGATCAGCGGTAACGCCGGGCGGACGATCCAGGCCGGCGGCGCGAGGTACCACAGCGACGACTCGGCGGACACCGTACCGAGCACACTGAACAGCAAGCCGACGGCGACACATCCGCCGATGCCCGCCAGCTCGCCGACCAGGGTGAGAAGTGCGCAGTAGCCGAGATAGGAGATCCACAGCACCGCCAGTAATCCGATGCTGTCTCCCACGATCTGCAGCGGCGCGGCCGTCGTCGAAACCAGACCCAGCGCACCGCTCACCGTCAGGGTCGCACTGTGTGCCAGTAGACACCAGACGGCGATGATCACGAATCGCGCGTTGCGCAGCATCGACCGTGTGACGGCACGGTATTCGACACCCCCGGAACGGGAACGCTTGTCGACCATGGCGAGCGCCCCTGCCAGCACGGCCGTGAACAGCGGGCCGATCATGACCACCCACATGTTGAGATGCGCCAGCGAGTCGGCCCACGTCGGCTCGGCCGTCGCGAACTGCAAACCCGCCACCAGCAGCGAGTAGCCGGCGGCGCCGAAGGGCACGACGACCAGCGGCGAGCGCATCCAGATCTGGGTCTGTGCGCGCAGCACCGCGGGAAACCGCGGGATCGCGCTCATACCGTCACCGCCGCGCAGCGATCGAAGTACGCGCGCTCGATATTGCCATCGGGCGCGAAATCGGCGAGGGTCCCTTGAAAAACCGTGCGTCCGGCGACGATACAGCCGATATGGTGTGCCGTCGCGGCGACCTCGGTGAGCACATGACTGCTGAACAGCACGGTGCGCCCCTCGGCCGCGATCGTACGCATCAGGTCGCGCATATATCGGATGCCCTCGGGGTCCAATCCGTTCTGCGGCTCGTCGAGCACCACCAGTTCGGGGTCACCCAGCAGTGCGATGGCCGTGGCGAGCCTCGTCTTCATACCCGTCGAATACCGTCCGGCGCGACGATCGGCGACCTGGGTCAAGCCGGCGAGATGGAGAGCGCGATCGATATCGTGCTCTCCGGCGCCGATGAGGTTCGCGTGTACCCGAAGATTCTTGCGCGCGCTGAGATGACCGTAGAAGCTCGGACCGTTCACCGAGGCACCGACTCGCGCGAGACTTTCGCGCTGCCAATCCGTACCGAAGAGCCGCACCACTCCGCTATCGGGGCGAAGCAGCCCCAGCAGGATCGACAGCGAGGTGGACTTTCCGGCGCCGTTGGATCCCAGTAATCCGTATACGGTTCCCGGGTAGACCGACAGCGTGACATCGGTCAGCGCCTGTGTGCGCCCGAAGCGCTTACTGAGCCGTTGTGCATCGATGATCATGCCGTCGAGTATCGGAGGAATACAGTGCGCCGAGCTTCCTTCGGCGGGACGAATATCGCCCGCCTGCTCCTCCCACGGGAGGAGGGTTCCGGCGCCGGCAGGGGGTCAGCGCACCAGGCCCACGGCGTGCGCCAACACCACCAATGCGACCCGGTCGCGGCAGCTCAATTTCCCGAGCAGGCTGCGGACATGCGTTTTCACCGTCGTCTCCGCGATCCCCAGCTGCCCGGCGATCTCACCGTTCGTGCGTCCGGTCGCGATCAACCCGAGGACGTCGAGTTCGCGCGGACTGAGCTGGGCCAGCGAGCGATGCGCCTCCGAAGACCTGGATTCCGCCGCGGGGGGCGCTTCGCGCGGGGCCCGGCCTCGTCGATAGGCATCGAAGAGATGGGTGGTCGCGGTGGGTGCGATCACCGCCTTACCGGCGTGCACGGCGCGGATGGCGGCGAGCAATTCGGCCGGTTCACAGTCCTTGAGCAGGAAACCGGACGCGCCCGCCGCCACCGCTTCCACAACATAGGAATCGACATTGAACGTCGTCAGCACGATGACCCGGGGCCGGCTCCCGGACCGTGTGATCTCCCGTGTCGCGGCGACGCCGTCCATGCCCGGCATCCGGATATCGAGCAGGAGGATATCGACGGGTTGTGAGCGACACAGCTGAACAGCGTCGCGCCCGCTGCGTCCACCCGGCATTACCCGAATATCGGATTCGTCGGCCAGTAGCGTCTCGAATGCCGAAGCGACAAGCGGCTGGTCGTCCACGACGGCGACATTGATCGGGCTCAATCTCTCACCCCAGTGCAATCGCCCGCGGAGCCGGCGCCGTCCGTGCGAACCACGAGCGAGCAGTTTACGCGATTCAGTACTGCCCGAGCGAACCTCGCCGACGGCTGGTCAGCAGACCCCAGCGGAGCAGCGCGGCACCCAGCGGAACACTCAGGGCGGCCCAGCCGACGAGAGGTAGTGACGCCGAGAGGGTGCCTGTCACGCTCGCTGAGTTCAACAGCGAGGATCGCACCAGATCCAATGCCGTTGTGGTCGGTAGGAAGTGCGATACCGTTTGCAGCCACTGCGGCAGCACGGTGATCGGGTAGAGGACTCCGGACAGCAGCGTCATCGCGGTCAGCACCGTCCAGGTGATCGGATCCCCCTTCTTGGTGACCAGCACGACCCCGCAACCCGCCATACCGAATCCACCGAGCGCGAGCAGCGTGAGCACCAGGCTGATGATCACCGCACCGACGTTGATATTCAGGTCGAAACCGAGCAAGAACGAGAACAGCCCCATCATCAGGATCGATCCCACGACCGTCCCGATGAATCCGGTGACCGCCGAGAAGATCATCACCCGGAGGATTCCCGCCGGGGAATCCGCCACCGCCTCCAGCGTGCCCGCCATCTGTTCCTCCTGCACAGTACTGCTGAAGCTGTGCAGCGAAATGGCGACGAATCCGGTGAAAATCGTGCCGGACAGCAGATACGAGACGACGTCTCCGCCGTACTGTTCGATACCCGGAAAGGTATTGCCCTCCCGGAGAAAGACTCCCATCAGCGCGAATTGAGCCATCCCCACCACGCCGGAAACGGTGCTCAGGACCAGGGCAGTGCGATAACTGCGCCGCTCCCAATACAACTGGAGCAGGTACACACCGTACTGCCGGAGCCATATCCATTTGTTCATCGTGTTCTCCGCTCTACCGCAGCCAGGGTGTGTCGAATGCCTGCTCGACGGCGACGCCCGCGGCCTCGAACATTTCGACGGCCGACGACAGCGGCAGGTCGACCGGGATATCGATCTCGATTCGCTTCCCGTCCACGGTGGTGGGGAACCGCGAGGACACCGGAGTCAAATCGCAGTTCAGCTTTCGTGACCCGATAACGGTCAGTGTCCTGGTGGGTTTTCGCTCGGGGTCCCCGTTGCCGTCGGCGGTTGTACCGAGCGTGACTCGCCCGGCCCCCAGCGTGGCCACCACGTTGACAGCGCTGTGCACGTCGGCCATTTCGTGCGTGGTGAACACCGTCGTCAGTCCGTCTGTGCGACGCCGCTGGACGAGGTCGACGACGACCGCCGTGCCCTCGTCGTCCAGATTCGCGAACGGCTCGTCCAGAATGATCACGGCGGGTTCGGTGATCATCGCGCGTGCCAGGCCGAGCCGTTTACGCTGTCCCAGCGACAGTTCCATGAACCTCGTATCCGCCTTGGATTCGAGGCCGACCTGTTCGAGCAGGGCAGCGCGTTCGGCGGTGGCGGTACGTCCGCACCGTGCTCGCAAGGACTGGAAATATCGGAGGTTCTGGTCGACGGACAGCCGGTAGTAGAAGGACCGCTCCGGGTACAGGCTGACACCGATGAGATCGGCGATCCGTCCGCGATTCTTCTGTGTACCCAACCCCGCGACCCGAACGTGGCCCGATGTCGGCAGGATGTTCCCGTATATCGCCCGCAACAACGTCGTCTTACCGGACCCGTTCTTGCCGAGTACCGCTACGCAGTCACCGGCCCGGATGTCCAGCGAAACGTCTCGCAGAACGGCGATTCCGCCGGGAAATACGATATCGACGTGCCGGATCTCGATGATCGGCTTCACCACGACCACCGACCGGTGAACATGCGCAGACAATGCAGCGTATCGGGCGGAGCGCCCAGCGACAGCAGGGCCACAGCGGCGCCGCCGGAACCATCCATGAAACCGGGGGAATCGAGCACAGTGGATTCGAGCTGCACATTGTCGAAGCCGAATACTCTGTCCGGGGTGCTCAGTGCGAGAAGCTGTTTCACGTTCGCGGGCACCGTGTGGTCGCCCAGCATTTCTCGTTCCAGTGCCAGTTTGCCGGCCATTCCATGGCACAGGCTCGGGTTGTCCAGGCTGAGGCTCGTCTGCGATCGGCCGGAAATATCCAGCAGGCCGGCGAGCATATCCGGGTGCCGGTCCGCGAGGAATCGGCTGTTGTGAAACGGCAGGGCGGCACCGAGATTGCCGTAGCACCAGGCGTATCTGGCACCGTCGCCGGTCGGCGCCGGCCCGCCGTCGTGATCACTGCGCAAGGGTAGAAAAGCGGGCACGTCGACCATATTGGCGTACGTCGACACCTGCACCAGCAGGTCGGCGAGCCGTTCGGCCGCCTCGGCGACCACAGGTCCGCCGATGCCGCGATCACACGCTTGGCCGAGAACATTCAGCACCCCCGCGATTCCGTGGGCGAAACCGCAATTGAGATAGCCGGCCCACAGCTCGGGACGGGTCGAGCGCTCCAGTTCACTGACCTTGTCCGGGGGCGTCCACAGCCCGCCGGGGGCCTCGGCCACAGCCAGTTCGGCCAGTGTCCGGACGGCCCGCTCCGCCGTATCACCCAGCGCCGTCCGGTGCGCATCGGTGGTCATGACATACGTGACCGCTCCGCTGATTCCGACGACCACGTCGTAGAAGTCGGTGGCGGCACCGGAGTACGGTTCGGTTACGCCGAGTGCGGTGGTCAATTGGGTTTCCAGGACCGATTCGACGTCACCGATCGCCCGTAGGTAGCGTGTCCCGCCCCGGGAGAGGGCGCGCAGGCCGAATGCGAGCGCACCGGTGCCGGAGAACAGTCCCGCGCCGGGTACGGGACCGTCCTGGAAGCTCGCCGCGGCGCGGCGGATATGTTCCATGGCGACGGTGTCCCAACCACCGTCGGCGTCGAGTTGATCCGCGGCGGAGAACACCAGGGCCATTCCGAGATCGCCGTGACCCACGCTCATCGGCTCCCAGGAGATCTCGAGTCCGCCGCCGAACTCGCATTCGAACGACATATGTCTCGCTCGGTCGATATCGTCCCGGAACCGATCCAGCAGTTCCCATCCGTAATCGACCCATTCGGAATCCATCGTGCCGGGCCGATCTTCCTCTACTCGATCACCCGGCAACACGTCCACGCCCTTCGGCATCGAATTCCCCCTTGATCATCCACATGACCGCGAACTCTTCCGCCCGGGTCAGCCCGATGCGGTTGCACAGCATATGGCTCGCGCTCTGAAGTATGTCCGGCGTGCGGGTCGCCGCACGGTGATTCCGTGCCCAGAATTCGCGTGCTTCCGGCACAGTCCCGGCGTACGCCGCATTGTCCGCGATCACACTTCCCCGCAATTTCTTCTTTATTTCGTGTGCGGTATCTCCGAGCTCACCCCGGTACCCGGTGACGGCCAAGTCGACCGTTGCGTGGATCAGTTCATCAGCGCAGGCCAGGCCGGTCAGCCAGCGATTGACGATCCCCGCTGCCTGCTCGATCCCGGGACGGAGCTGATCGTGCTGCGTCACGGGCTTCCGCTGCTCGGTCGATATCACCGGCAACAACGGAATGATCGCGCTTGTCTCCAGGCAGAAGAACGACTCGTATATCGCGTGGCTGCGGGCTCCGCCGTAGCGTTCGATTTCCCGGTGGTACATCGGAAGGGCGTATTCGCCGATCAATCCGGAAAGCCGCGCCTCGGCCAGCCATTCGAATGCGCCACCGAGATCTGTCACGGGCCGATGGATCCGTATCCGCAATTGACCGGTGCCGCCGTCTCGGTATCTCACGAAATACCATCGGCCGCGAAGCTCGGGAAGCGCTCGATCGAACTCGGTCAGTACCCGGTCGTATTGTGTCGGATCGATCCGAATCGTCAGATAGGTCCAGTCGCCGCCCGGTACGAGCAGTCGTTGCGGATCGGCCGCCGGGTCGAATCTCGGGTGCTCGGTAGCCGAGGGCCTGCTCTCCGGTCGCATCGGGCTCGCCACTGTGACGACGACCTCGGCCGCATGCCATCGGTCGTGCTCGTCGCGCACGACGCCCAGATCGGTGGGGGCCGGCCCGGCGTGTAACCAGTTCTGCCCCTTGGTGATCTGGTCGGCCAGCAGGTCCAGATGCCGGGGGTGCTCGGTGTCCAGATGCAGCCTGTTGTCGAACTCACCGATCAGGATGTACCGGTCGACGCCCGCTTCGCGCAGCCACGCCCGGACCGCCGGTACGGTCCGCTGCGCGGTATCCGGGTACCGCCACCGTCGTTCGGCGATGACGACGCCGTCGTACCGGACCTCCGGAAAGAAATGCATCCCGGTATCGAGCTCACCCCAGGACCAGTAGGGGCGGACGAAACCGTCGTTCGAGATGTCCTGCAGCAACCGGACGACTCGGGCGCTCGTCTCCACAGTGACCATGTTGAGTTGCTGGCAGCGCAGCGGTGTGCCGTCGGAGAGGAACAAACGCACCCGGTCGCCGGCGAGTCCGAGGTGGATATCCGTGAGCCGCAGTGTGCGTTCGGGATCCTCGCCGGGGTCGGAGTTGACCACCAACGTCCTCGGCAAGACCTGCCCCGTCGCTGCCACTTCGTTCACGCCGTCCCGGCCACACACATAGTCGATATCGACGACAATTCCGTCACCGCCGGAAGCCGCTGTGGACCACCAGCGCAGATCCCAGTCCGCGCATCGTCGCAGGTGCAGGTCGGCCGAGGCGATGGCCGGGGTGAATCGGCCGACAGCGGTCCCACCGGGGAAGTTCGCGCCGATAACTGTTGCCGCCGGTCCCGAGGGTCCGCGATGCAATCGGAGGAAGATGTCGTATCCGCTGGCGAGACCGTCCGGCTCCGGGAGGTCGTCGAGATCCGCGTCGGTGATATGCACCGTGTCGGTGCCGAGCCGTCGCGCCCGTTCCAGCAGCCGCCCGCGTAGATCGCGCTGCTTCGCACGAGCGGCGGACCTGCTGTTGTGCGCTGTTGCCGGTTGTGCGTAACTGCGCGGAAACCCGATACCGAGTTCCTCGTCGACCACATGGAGCAGCGGTACCAGAGTATGGCCGTAACGTTCCCGGAACTCATCGCAGAAATCGTCCAGAGTCGGATCCTGGCCGGTAGACAGGGTGGTGCGGGTCAGCAGGCGGACGACGGCTCCGGCGGCGGATCGCACCGAGTCCGGGATGCTGCCCGACGCGGTGAGCTCGATATCGACATGCAGGTCCCGCTGGAGTTCGCCACCGGGACCACAATCGGTGAGCAGGGTCTGTAATTCGTCGAAGGCGGTATCGGCCCGCGCGACCTGGTACCGGTGCAGGGCCCGCCGGATCTCCGCCAGGCCCGGCGCGGTGTCCGGTACCCGGTCGAGTGGATCGACGTCGAAGAAGGACGGATCGGCGGTGCTGAGCAGCACCTCCGCGTCGACCAGTTGGGTGACGAGCCCATCGACGGCCGCTGCCGGCGCATCCGGGTAGGCGCGTGCCAGCTGCTCCTCGATCCGGTGCCGAGGCTGCGGCCGTATCGCGAATTCTATTGCCACCGTGGCCGGTCCGGTCGCCCGCACGGACGCGGTATCGTCGGTCGAGTCGCTGCCACGCATCACCGCGATCACATATCTATCGCCTCGACTGACCACCGCGGGGTTGGTGAACAGGTGAGCCTCCCGGCCTGCCCGCACATCCTGGGCCAGCCGCCGAGCCAGTGTTCGAGAGGCGAGCACATGGCGCCGGTGCTCGATCGCGAGCACCGGCTCGTCTGTACCGAACGGCAGCATGGTCATCCCGGCGAATGTTCCGAACGGTGTGCAGCGCGTGCTCAACCGCAATGCGTATTTCAGCAGTCCTTTGTGTATCCGCCTGCGCTTCTTGAGCGGCGTGGCCGACTGGTCGTCACCGAGTACGCGGGCCGTCTGCGTGGCCAGTACGGGGCTCGCCAGTAGAACAGCCTCGCGCAGCGTTTCATCCGACCAGAGTTCCGCGATCGCCGACCGGTCACCCCACTCCGCCGCGGCATCGGGATATCTGTCCACCGACCCGGTCGCGCACCGGAGCGCCGCGAGTTCGCCGATCCGATTTTTCAGGGTCTGCTCATCGTCCGGTATCGGCATAGATCTCCCCCAGAATTTCTCTCACGTCGTCCAATGCTTGTTCTGTGCCGTGGCACGCGGCGACTGCCGCGACATTCAGCGCGACCTCGTCTATGCCGCACTTCGCGTAGATCCGCAGTTGTTGCGCGACGGCTTTCGCCGAGCCGTACACGAAGACACCGGATTCCACGGCCGACGCCACCGTCCGCCGCGAGTCTCCGGGATGGACCGCTACACCGCATCGCCGAGCGGTCGCGGCATAGTGCTCGAGTTCGAGGTGTCCACCGACGCCCACCCTGGCGAGAACCCACGGGTCGCGCCCCGGCCGTTCGACGGCGATATGGACGGCGGCGACCCGGTGTGGCCGGCTCCTGCCGGCCGCGGCCGCCGCCGACTCCATCGCGGGGCTCAGCTGATCGCGGATGTATTCGGCGGTGCACATCCACGTGACGGCGACATCGGCGACCTGTCCGGCGGTTCGAGCCATCGCCGGTCGCAGAACCCCGGCCCCGAGACGGATCTCGGGGGCCGGGACGGGAAAGAGCGGAGACGATCCTTCTTCCCCCGCTCGTGTCGCTTCGGGGTCACTCGACCGAAGGGCCGATCGCATATCCTCCAGGTATCGGCGTGTCACCGATACGGCGGCGCCGTAGGGCGCTCCTGCCAATCTCCGCTGTGCGCTCATGCTTCCCGGACCGACGCAATACATCACCGGAGCGCCGCTGATCACCGCCAGCGATCGCGCTTCGAGCGCTGCCCGGACCGGGTGCTGGAGAGGCGTGATCATCACACAGGTGCCGAGCGCGGTCGACAGGCCACGGCCCGCCAGATACGCGAAGGTCGTGGCGGTATCCACGCCGTAGGACTGGCCTTGCCACAACCGCGTCAGTCCGGGCGACTCCGCGACCAAGCGGGCGGCTGATTCCGCCTGCTCCGGCCGCGCCGGCACCACTGGAACCACCAAGGACACCTGCATGGTCCGCTACCGGCCCGACCGTAGCTCGGGCCGATCCAGCTTCTTCGCCGCATAGCCGACCAGTGCCTCGTCCTCGGTCGCCAGGACGGCTCGTGCCAGTCGCGTATCGATGAGTTCGCGTGTTTCGACCGCGAGGGGTGATCGGCTGTTCGCGAGACACGGTCCGCCGTACAGCCAGAGCGCGGTCCGGACATCGCCTCTGCGCAGCGCCCTGAGCAGTTCCACCGCATCCACGATCACTTCCGTGGTCGTGCGATAACTCGCCCGCGTCGGAACGAATTCCGTATCTATTCCCATTTTCCGCGCACGATAGGCCAGAGTGGGTATGGCCGACTTCGACGAGCAATCCGAGAATAGATCCCGTATCAGCGCGGATTTCCTGCGTTCGCCTCCTGCCAAGGCGATGGCGAGGACGAATTCCAATGTTCTGGTCGATACGACATCACTACCGTCGACGGATTGAGTTCCCAGAACTTTCACATTACATCGATTCCGTGCTCTCGGCTGTCCGATGCGAAAGTCCGGCCCCGGCTTGCCCTCCCGGACCGGTAGTGATGCGTATCGACCGGTCATCGTGCGGAATTTCCTCGATTACAGTTCATGCAGGTTGGCACGTTCGGGCACGAGGCATTGGAGCACATGAAAAAATTGCTCGCGCCGGCCACCGGTTTCGGGTCGGCATTCGGACGCACCCGAAAATCCAGATCGAACTCGGTCATATCACTCTTCCGTTCTGCTCACCGACGGGAAATTACCGAATCAGAGCACTGCGCACGGTGTTCACATGGCGATCACACTATTTACTGCCGGCCCTCCCGTCGAAATCCCGCCGCCGACATTAAGCTGTCGCCGCGATACCGGCAATGCCGGGTTCGCGGTGTTGATAGAAATGACGCAGGTCATATGCGTTGCCGTCGGTGTCCGGTCCGGACACCCGCGGACGGTCGACGGTCTTGTCCGCCGGTTTCGATCGAGTTTTTCTGGGAACCGCGTCGTGGAGCCGATGGGGAGTGAGGAGGTGGCCGTGCCCGACGTCGAGGACAACACCGGTAGCGCCGGCGGCCCGCAACAGGAGAAGGGGAGTGGAACGCGATGGCTGACAATGGTCCGATAGAGCCCGGACCGGGCCGGGATCCCGACCTGGAACCCGGTGGTGGCGTGACACCCGGTGCCACGCCACCGGAAACCCCGCAGACCAGCGGCCTGTCCGCACCTGAACCGCGAACCAGCAGTCGCTTTCCGCCCACCGGGATCTCGGCGATCGTCCTGACCGTCCTGCTTGTCGTCGTGGTCGCCATCGTGGCGGTGGGGTTGTTGATCGCCGTCATCGGATAGGCGATGGCGAGTTGCGGGCTGTGACCGGCCGTGGCGGGACTTGTGCCGGCATACGGAGGTCCGCCGGACCGGGCTGCGCGCCCAGTCGACGGGTCGCCGGAACGAACACGGGATCAGCGTTTAACGAATAGATTCCCGGGCACCTCGCGCCGCAGTGGCTTGCGGGACAGATGAGAGGTATGCGATGAAGGCCGTGACATGGCATAGCTACAGGCCGCGCTGGGGCTCCGGTCCGTCGACAGGCGGGTTGAGGCCGGAACACGCGAGCGGGTTCGATCGTCCGGTCGGGGGTGTGCGGGCGCCATGAATTCAGCGACCGGAGTGGCCGAATCCTATTGGATGGATTCGACCGGGCGGACATCGTATCCGTGCCTGGACGACGATATCGAGACCGATGTGGCCGTGATCGGCGGCGGAGTGGCGGGGCTCTGCAGTGCGTGGGAGATCGCCCGCACCGGCCGGTCGGTGACCGTGCTCGAGGCGGACCGGATCGTCAGCGGCACCACCGGCTACACCACCGCGAAGGTCAGTGCGCAGCACACGCTGGTCTACGACACGCTCGAGTCGTCGTTCGATGCGGAGACGGCCCGGCTTTACGCCCGCTCCCAGCAGGATGCCGTGGAGCATCTGGTGCACACCGCCGCGGAACTGGGCATCGACTGCGAACTGGAGCGGGCTCCGGCATACACATACGTAACTGTGGGTGAGGAGGCCGGCCGGATTCGCGCCGAGGTCGACGCCGCGGCGAAGGCGGGGCTCCCGGCCTCCCTGGTCACCGAGACCGGCCTGCCGTTCCCGGTGGCGGCCGCGATCCGGGTGGCGGATCAGGTGCAGTTCCATCCGCGGCGTTACCTGCTCGGATTGGCCGAGGACCTGATCCGGCGCGGCGGCCGGATCTTGGAACGCACCCGGGTGCTCGGCCTGGACGAGGGTGCCCCCTGCCGGTTGTCCACCGAACACGGCCACACCGTCCGCGCTCGCGACGTGGTGATCGCCACGCACTATCCGGTTTTCGACCGGGCACTGCTGTTCACCCGGCTGCAACCGCGTCGCGAACTGGCCGTCGCGGGCCCGCTGAGTCCCGATGCCGACCCCGCCGGTATGTACATCACCCCGGAGCAGAACACCCGTTCTGTGCGTACCGCCCCTTATGGCGACGGGCGCAGACTGCTCATCGTCACCGGCGAACATATGCGGCCCGGCACTGTTTCGACGGTGGACCGGTTCGACCGGCTCGCTGCCTGGGCGCGGGATCACTTCCCGGTGGACTCGATCGACTACCACTGGGGCGCGCAGGACAATACGACCTCCGACGATCTGCCGTTTATCGGCCGTTTTCATCCGGGCGCCCGGCATGTCTATGTATCGACCGGATTCGGCGGCTGGGGTATGTCCCACGGAATCATGGGCGGCCGTCTCCTGGCCGCCGAACTGGCCGGCGATCCGCTGCCCTGGGCGCGGATCTACGATCCGCGCCGGCTACATCCGGGCGTCGAGGCCGGCAGTCTGCTGAAATCCGGACTGGAGGTCGGTCGCCACCTCATCGGTGACCGCCTCGCGCCGGGCTCCTTCGTCGATTCCGCCGAGGATCTCGCGCCGGGCAGTGGCGCCGTGATGCGCAAATCGGGCCGGCGCAGTGCGGTCTATCGGGACAGAGCGGGTCGCCTGCATGCCGTGTCGGCTGTCTGCACCCATCTCGGTTGCCTGGTCGCGTTCAATGATGCCGAAACCAGCTGGGACTGCCCGTGTCACGGGTCGCGCTTCGATATCGACGGCGCTGTGCTGGAGGGCCCGGCCACGACACCGCTTCGCTCGATCGAGACGGACGAGGAGTGATCGGGGGCGAGTCAGCCCGGTGCCGGGGCGGAGGAGGCCGCCCCGACCGTACTGGGCTCGACGGTGAACTCGAGCCCGTAGTTGTTCAGCGTTGCGGGTAGCGGTTCGCCGGGGGAGAGGCCCGGATGCGAGCGCAGCCGCAATAGACGACATCGCCGTCGGCTGTGCGATGGACCGCGTGACGGGTACGGAACTGTGAACCAGTTGGGCCAGTGGGAGGACCCAGCAAATTTGCTGGGTATTTGTGCGCGAGGGGGGACTTGAACCCCCACGTCCGTGGACACCAGAACCTAAATCTGGCGCGTCTGCCAATTTCGCCACTCGCGCTGGATGGTACGACCGTCCAAACTCTACCGGGCCGTGGCGTGATCGCGAAGACGTGGTCCGGGGTTTCGTACTGACCGGTAACCCCACCTGGGATTATAACGATTCGGCAACTTTCAATATGAGGGAGACTCATGTTTCGACCCGGTAAGGACGCGTCCTCACCAGCGGGTTCAAACATGAGGGAGGGTCATGTTTCGGACGATTCTGGTACGTGAGTGCATGAATACCGGCGGGTAGTCGGCGCGTCGGGCGGCAAACGTGAGGATTTCCTCATGATTCTGTGCCATTCTCGCCGGTATCAGGCCGACGAGTGTGGGATGTCCCGCGCGCGGGCCGGGAGCCGGGGAAGTCTCCGCAGACATATCGCCACGAGAGAAAGTCGAAGCGTCTTGACGATTAACGAGAGCACCGCGTCCGGTCCCGGATACCAGGTGGACGCGAGCGCCGGCCGGACTGTCTCCGAGACGAATCGAACAACGCTGCTGGACCGGCTGCGTGCCGGGACCCCGTACGCGCTGGCATTCGGCGGGCAGGGGGCCAGCTGGCTCGGGGAACTGTCCGAGATCGCCCGTGACGCGGCGCTGGAACCGGAGTTGACCGCGCTGGTCAACGAGGCGGCCGCGCTGCTGGAACCGGTGGCCGATCAGCTGCTGACAGTGCGTCCCGTGGGTTTCGATCCGGTGGGCTGGATGTTGGAGGACGACCTCGCCGAAGACGACGCGGAGATATCGGACGCGCCGTCGGAGCGCGTGCTGCGTTCGGCGGCGGTGTCCATGCCGGGTGTGCTGCTGAGCCAGCTCGCCGCGTTGCGGGCACTGCGGCTGCAGGGGCTGGATCCCGCCGAGTTCGCACCGGTCGCGGTTGTCGGGCATTCGCAGGGGCTACTGGCCGCGACCGCGGTTGCGGCCGAAGGGCAGCGCGACGCCGAGACGCTGGCCATCGGGCAGCTCGTCGGCGCGGCAGCCGGGCTGGTCGCGCGCCGGCGCGGGCTGATGCCGGTGGGTGAGCGCTCGTCGATGGTCGCGGTGTCCAATATCGACCCAGACCAGTTGCGTGCGGTCCTCGCCGAAGTCTTCGAAGGTGTCGATCCGCTGGCGGCGGCCGTGCTGTCGATCCGGAACGGCAGGCGTCGGGTGGTGCTCTCCGGCACCCCGGACGCGCTGCTGCGGGTACAGCAGCGGTGCGAGCAGTTGCACGACGAGCAGGACCGCGAGCGGGCCGCCAAACAGCGCGGTGGCGCGGTGTTCGCGCCGGTGTTCGAGGATCTGGACGTGGATGTGGCCTTCCACCACCCGGCACTGGGCGACACCGTGGACCTGGTCGCGGGATGGGCCGGGCAATGCGGGCTCGATACCGAACTCGCCGGCCGGCTGGCGCGTGACATCCTGGTCGAACCCGTGGACTGGGTGGCGACCGTCGACGAGACGGTGACCGCCGGTGCGGAATGGATTCTCGACCTCGGCCCCGGTGACCTGCTGTCCCGGGTGACCGGTGGCTCCCTCAAGGGCCGCGGGGTCGGCATTGTCGCTGCGGCCACCCGGACCGGTCAGCGCAATCTGCTCACCCCGGGCGCGGCGCCGGAGGTGGCGCGGCCGTGGTCGGCGTTCGCGCCGCGGCCGGTGCGGTTGCCGAACGGGCGGATCGTGGTCGAGACCGCGTTCACCCGGCTGACCGGACGTTCGCCCGTCCTGCTGGCGGGAATGACCCCGACCACGGTCGACGCGAAGATCGTCGCGGCGGCCGCCAACGCGGGCCACTGGGCGGAACTGGCCGGTGGCGGCCAGGTGACCGAGCAGATCTTCGCTGACCGGGTGGACGAGCTGAAGGAACTGCTGCATCCGGGGCGGCAGGTGCAGTTCAATTCGCTGTTCCTCGACCCCTACCTGTGGAAACTGCAGCTGGGCGGGAAGCGGCTGGTTCAGAAGGCACGCGCGGCGGGCGCTCCGTTCGACGGTGTGATCGTCACCGCCGGTATCCCGGAGCTCGAGGAAGCCGTCGCGCTGATCGAAGAACTGACCGAGGTGGGGATCAGCCACGTCGCGTTCAAACCGGGCACCGTCGCGCAGATCCGCTCGGTGCTGCGGATCGCGGGCGAGGTGCCGGACTACCCGGTGATCATGCATATCGAGGGCGGTAAGGCCGGCGGGCACCACTCCTGGGAGGACCTGGACGATCTGCTGCTCGAGACCTATGCCGAACTGCGCACCCACGGGAACGTCGTGGTCTGCGTCGGCGGCGGGATCGGGACCCCGGAACGCGCCACCGAGTATCTGACCGGTGCCTGGTCGGCGGTGCACGGATACCCGGCCATGCCGCTGGACGGTGTGCTCGTCGGGACCGCGGCGATGGCGGCACTGGAGGCGACCACCGCGCCCGAGGTGAAGCAGCTGCTGGTGGACACCCCGGGAACCCCGGACTGGGTGGGCGCCGGAACCGCCAGTGGCGGTATGGCTTCGGGTCGCAGCCAGCTCGGTGCCGATATCCACGAGATCGATAACGCGGCATCGCGGACCGGCCGGCTGCTGGACGAGGTCGCCGGTGACGCGGACGCGGTGGCACAGCGCCGCGACGAGATCATCACCGCGCTGAACGCCACCGCCAAACCGTATTTCGGTGATGTGGTGTCCATGACCTACCTCGCCTGGCTCGAGCGCTATGTGGAGCTCGCGGTCGGACAGGCGGGACGTCCTGATTTCGATTGCGGTACCGATCTCGGTGAGGCCATCGCCGATTCGACTCGCTCGGTGTGGCTGGACATCAGCTGGCGGGACCGCTTCGCCGAAATGCTGCACCGGGCCGAGGCCCGGCTCGCGCCGGCCGATCGCGGCGAGATCGATTCGCTTTTCCGGGACGAGGATCTGGAGCATCCCGCCGCGGCGCTCGCCATCCTGCGCGAGCAGTACCCGGCAGCCGAGCAGACCCTGCTGCACCCGGCCGACGTCCCGTTCTTCGTCACGCTGTGCAAGACACCAGGTAAACCTGTGAACTTCGTCCCGGTGGTGGACCAGGACGTACGGCGCTGGTGGCGTTCGGATTCCCTGTGGCAGGCCCACGATCCGCGGTACTCGGCCGATCAGGTGTGCGTGATCCCGGGCACCGTCTCGGTCGCCGGGATCACCCGGGTCGACGAACCGGTGGGTGAACTGCTGGACCGGTTCGAGCAGGACGCCGCCTACGCGCTGGTGCGCGACGGTGTCGTACCGGCGGCGGTCGACGCGCGCCGGGTGGCCGCGGTGACCAGCGGTCCGATCGATGTGGTGCTTTCCGCGCCGGACGTGCACTGGTCGGGCCGGGCGACGGTCAACCCGGTGCACCGGCTCGGTGATCTGCCCGAATGGACTGTGGACGAAAAGGGTGCGGTACATCCGCCCACCGGAGCCACCCTCGTCGAGACCGAGGGCCCCGAGGCCGAACACTCGTATGTGGAACTCGCCGTGCCGCTGTCCGGCGCGCACAGTGTGCGGATCCGGATCACGGTGCCGGTATCGGTGTACAACGGCGGCGCGCCGGTGGTGACCGAGGCCGATGCCGATGCCGCCATGTCGGCGCTGCTGGGCGTCGCGGCCGGGCAGGCGCTGCCCGAGGTGAAAGGCAATATCGCGCATGTCAATCTGGCCTGGACGCCGGATCTGATCGCCGATCATGCCGGGGTCACCGGGGCCGGATTGCCGGCGAACCTGAGCACCCTGGGTCGCACGGTGCCGGATGTGCTGGTGGGCGCGTGCTGGCCGGCGGTGTTCGCGGTGCTCGGCGCATCGCGGACAGATGTCGATACGAGCGTGATCGAAGGCATGCTGGACCTGGTGCATCTCGACCACCGGATCGAGCTGCTGCGGGAACTCCCCGATGTCACAAGCATTCTCGTGGTGCGGGCGGAATCCGAAACGGTGGTCGATACCGAGCTGGGCCGGGTCGTCGAGGTGAGTGTCACCGTCGGTGAGATGCGTGATCAGGGACTCGACGTCGTCCCGCTGGCCCGGCTCGCGGAGCGGTTCGCCATCCGCGGCCGCACCGGTGCGGCAGAACTGACCGACCCGCCGCGGGCGGCGGGCACCGTGAGCGCGGATGCCACCGAGACGCCGCGGCGCCGCCGCCGGGATGTCGCGATGGTCGCGCCGCGCAGTATGGCCGCGTTCGCCTCGGTCTCCGGTGACCACAACCCGATCCACACCAGCGACGCGGCCGCGAAACTGGCCGGGCTCGGCAGCCCGATCGTGCACGGTATGTGGCTGTCGGCGGCCGCACAGCATGCGGTATCCGCGGTCGACCCGCAGGCATCGGTTCCGGCGCGCACTCTGACCGCGTGGACCACACGATTCCTCGGCATGGTGCGCCCGGGTGCGGAGATCGACGTCCGGGTCGAGCGGGTCGCCGTCGACGCCGGGGACGAGATCGTCGAGGTGTCCTGCCGGGCCGGCGGGGATCTGGTGATGACGGCCACCGGCCGCACCGCCGCGCCGAAGACCGTCTACGCGTTCCCGGGCCAGGGCATTCAGAACAAGGGGATGGGGCTGGACGCCCGGACCCGGTCCAAGGCCGCGAAGGCGATCTGGGATCGTGCCGATAAGCA
Organism: Nocardia sp. NPDC019395; assembly: GCF_040632335.1. Lineage (NCBI taxonomy): Bacteria > Bacillati > Actinomycetota > Actinomycetes > Mycobacteriales > Nocardiaceae > Nocardia > Nocardia sp. NPDC019395. The sequence continues at coordinate 40,421 of NZ_JBEYBT010000012.1, read as the reverse complement.
CACGCGGGAGGCACTGGGCTTCTCGATCCTGGCTGTGGTGCGGGACAACCCGACCTATCTGAAGGCACGCGGGGTCGAGCACCGGCACCCGGACGGGGTGCTGCATCTCACCCAGTTCACCCAGGTCGCCATGGCGACCCTCGGAGTGGCACAGGTCGCGGAGCTGCGCGAAGCCGGTGCCTTCGTCGAGGGTTCGCTGCTGGCCGGGCATTCGGTGGGGGAGTACAACGCGCTCGCCGCGGTCGCCGGTGTGCTGCCGCTCGAGGCGGTGCTGGAGGTCGTGTTCCAGCGCGGTTCGGCCATGCACGAACTGGTCCCGCGGGACGCGCAGGGCCGCAGCGACTATCGGATGGCGGCCATCCGGCCTTCGCAGATCGGTCTGCCCGACGACGAGGTGATCGGCTTCGTCGCGGGCGTCGGTGAGCAGGCCGGGGAATTCCTCGAGGTGGTGAACCTGAACCTGCGCGGTGCCCAGTACGCGATCGCGGGCACGGTCGCCGGCCTGGAGGCGCTGGAAGCCGAGATCGACCGGCGCCGGGAGGAATTCGGTGGTAAGCGGGCCTTCATCCTGGTTCCCGGTATCGATGTGCCGTTCCATTCGACCGTGCTGCGCAAGGGTGTGCCGGAATTCCGCGGCAAGCTCGAACAGCTGCTGCCGGATGAATTGCGTCCCGAGGTGCTGGTCGGTCGCTATATCCCGAACCTGGTGCCCCGGCCGTTCTCGCTGGATCGTGAGTTCATCGCCGAAATCGCCGATCTGGTGCCCTCGGAGCCGCTGGCCGGCGTTCTCGCCGATTTCGATTCCTGGTCGCAGCGGCCGAGTGAACTGTGCCGGGTCGTCCTGATCGAGCTGCTGGCCTGGCAGTTCGCCAGCCCGGTGCGGTGGATCGAAACCCAGGATCTGCTGTTCGGTGAGCTCGGTGTGGAACGGTTCGTGGAGGTCGGGCTGGGGGCCACGCCGACCGTGGCGAACCTGGCGAGCCAGACCCTCAAACTGTCCGATTTCGCCACCGCCACCGTGGAAGTCCTCAATATCGAGCGTGAGGCGGCGGTCGTCTACTCGACCGATACCGATCCGGCTCCCGTCGAGGAACCGGTCGAAGAAGTCGCCGAGGCGCCTGCCGCGGCTGCTGCCCCGGCCGCCGCGCCCGCTGCCGCCCCGGCGGCGGCCACCGGCGGTCCGCGGCCGGACGATATCGCCTTCACCGCCGCGGACGCGACCAGGGTCCTGATCGCGCTGTGGACCAAACTCCGCATCGACCAGATCGGCCCGGTGGATACCATCGAGGGCCTGTGCGACGGTGTGTCCTCACGCCGCAACCAACTGCTGGTCGACCTCGGGTCGGAACTGTCGCTCGGTGCGATCGACGGCGCGGCCGACGCCGATATGGGCGCCCTCTCGGCGACAGTGGAACGCCTGGCCCGTACGTACAAGCCGTTCGGGTCGGTGCTCAGTGACGCCATCAACGACCACCTCCGCAAGGTGTTCGGACCGTCCGGGAAACGGCCGGCCGCGATCGCCGAACGGGTGAAGAAGGTCTGGGAACTCGGTGACGGCTGGGCCAGCCATATCACCGCCGAGGTCTCGCTCGGCACCCGCGAAGGCGCCAGCGTGCGCGGCGGCGATCTGGGTGGGCTGGTTTCCGGCGCACTCGGTGACGGCGCATCCGTGGACGCCGCCATCGACGCCGCCGTCCAGGCGGTCGCGGCACGGCGCGGCGTATCGGTCTCGCTGCCCAGCGCCGGTGGATCCGGTGGCGGCACCGTCGACGCCGCCGCTCTCGGCGAGTTCACCGAACAGATCACCGGCAAGGACGGTGTGCTGGCCTCGGCCGCGCGCCTGGTGCTGGAACAGCTCGGCCTGAGCGACCAGGTCAGCGCGCCGGAGGCCGCCGAGGACAACCTGGTCGATCTGGTCTCGGCAGAACTCGGGTCGGATTGGCCGCGGCTCGTCGCACCGGCCTTCGATGCCCGCAAAGCGGTGCTCATCGACGACCGGTGGGCCAGTGCGCGTGAGGATCTGGCCCGGTTGTGGCTGGGTGGTGACGCCGAATCGGCGCAGCTGCCGGTGGACGGTTTCCGCGGTGCGGGTGAAGCCGTTGCCGCGCAGGCCGACTGGTGGCGGCAGCGGGCCGTGCACGAGGCGCGTTCGGTCCTGGCCGGACACTACGAACGGATCGCCGAGGCCGCGCGGGACAGCGCGGACGCGGGCGAATGGACCGGTGAGATCGCCGTGGTGACCGGCGCCAGCAAGGGTTCCATCGCCGCGGCGGTGGCCGGGCGGCTGCTCTCCGGTGGTGCGACCGTGGTCGTCACAACCTCGCGACTGGACGACTCCCGGCTCGGTTTCTACCGCGACCTCTACCGCGCGAACGCCCGCCAGGGTGGCGCGCTGTGGGTGGTCCCGGCGAATATGGCCTCCTACACCGATATCGACGCGCTGATCGACTGGATCGGCACCGAACAGGTCGACAATGCCGGCGGCGCCAAGGTCAAAACCAAGGACGCGTTCACGCCGACCCTGTTGCTGCCCTTCGCGGCGCCGCGGGTGGCCGGTGACCTCTCCGATGCCGGCGCTCGCGCCGAAATGGAGATGCGGGTCCTGCTGTGGTCGGTCGAGCGGCTGATCGGCGGGCTGTCCAAACTGGGCGCCGATCACGATGTCGACGCGAAACTGCATGTGGTGCTGCCCGGTTCGCCGAACCGCGGCCTGTTCGGCGGTGACGGCGCGTACGGCGAGGCCAAGGCCGCGCTGGACGCTGTGGTCGCCAAATGGCGGGCCGAGAAGTCGTGGTCGGCTCGGGTCACCATGGTGCACGCGCTGATCGGCTGGGTCCGCGGTACCGGACTGATGGGGCATAACGATCCCATGGTGGACGCCGTGGAGGCGGCCGGTGTGAAGACCTGGTCCACCGGTGAGATCGCCGGTGAGCTGCTGAACTGGGCGACCGAGCAGGCACGTGAGGTCACCGCTTCGGGTCCGCAACAGGTCGACCTGACGGGCGGGCTGGCCGAGGCGGAACTCGATCTGCCCGAGTTGGCGAAACAGGCGCAGGAAGCGGCGGATGCCGAGGTGTCCGAGCCTGCCGACGAAACGGATGTGGAGCGGATCGCCGCGCTGCCGGCCCCGCCGACCATGTCCTCGGCGCTCCCTGTCCCCGAATGGGGCAAGGTGACCGCCGATCTCACCGATATGGTGGTGATCGTCGGTGCCGGTGAACTCGGGCCGTACGGTTCCGCGCGGACCCGGTTCGAGATGGAGGTCGCCGACGAACTGTCAGCCGCGGGCGTCCTGGAACTCGCTTGGACGACCGGCCTGGTGACCTGGGAGAACGATCCGAAACCGGGCTGGTACGACGCTGAATCCGGCGACTACGTTCCCGAATCCGAACTGGCCGAGCGCTATCACGACACCGTGGTGGAACGCTGCGGTATCCGGCGCTACGCGGACGATGCGGCCATGGTCGACAACAGCAGCCCGCTGATGACCTCGGTCTTCCTCGACCAGGACCTGTCGTTCACCGTCGGCGGCGAAGTCGAGGCCCGGGCCTTCCACGCGGCGGATCCGGAGCATACGGTCATCACCCCGGTCGCCGATTCCGGCGACTGGACGGTGACCCGTAAGGCCGGTACCGAGATCCGGGTACCGCGGCGCGCGAAACTGTCGCGGACCGTCGGCGGCCAGATCCCGACCGGCTGGGATCCCACGGTATGGGGAATCTCCGCCGATATGGCGTCCTCGATCGACCGGGTCGCGCTGTGGAATATCGCCTGCACCGTCGATGCTTTCGTCGGTTCCGGTTTCAGTCCCACCGAGCTGATGAGCTGGGTGCACCCGAGCCTGGTGGCCAACACGCAGGGCACGGGTATGGGCGGTATGTCGTCGATGCGCTCGCTCTACGTCGACAATCTGCTCGGCGAATCGCGGCCGAACGATATCCTGCAGGAAGCCCTGCCGAATGTGGCGCTGGCGCATGTGGTGCAGTCCTACGTCGGTAGCTACGGCGCCATGGTGCATCCGGTGGCCGCCTGCGCCACCGCGGCGGTCTCCGTGGAGGAAGGCGTCGACAAGATCAAGCTCGGCAAGGCCGAGGTTGTCGTGGCCGGTGGTTTCGACGATCTGGGTATCGAGGGCATCGTCGGGTTCGGCGATATGTCCGCGACCGCGGATTCGGCGGCCATGAGCGCCAAGGGCATCAGCGACCGCTACTTCTCCCGGGCCAACGACCGCCGCCGCGGCGGATTCGTCGAATCGCAGGGCGGTGGCACCGTACTGCTGGCCCGCGGTGATATCGCGCTCGAACTCGGTCTCCCGGTGCTCGGTGTGGTGGCCTACGCGCAGTCCTATGCCGACGGCGTGCACACCTCGATCCCGGCGCCCGGTCTCGGCGCGCTGGGCGCGGGCCGGGGCGGCCGGGAATCCCGGTTCGCCGCGGAACTGCGCAAACTCGGGGTCGGCGGGGATGACATCGCGGTGATCTCCAAACACGACACCTCCACCGCGGCCAACGATCCGAACGAGTCCGAACTGCACGAGCGCCTGGCCGCGGCCATCGGCCGGTCCACCGGCGCACCGCTGTTCGTCGTCTCGCAGAAGAGCCTCACGGGTCATGCCAAGGGTGGTGCCGCAGCCTTCCAGCTCATCGGCCTGTGCCAGGTGCTGGAAAACGGTGTGGTGCCGCCCAACCGCAGTCTCGACTGCGTGGACGACAAGATGCGCGAGTACCCGCATCTGGTCTGGGTGCGCGAGGCACTGCGCTTCGGCGACCGGTTGCCGCTGAAGGCGGGCCTGGTGACCTCGCTCGGCTTCGGGCATGTCTCCGGCCTGCTCGCGGTGGTGCACCCCGAGGCGTTCGTCCAGGCGATCGAACCGGGCAGGCGCGACGAATACCAGCGCCGGGCGCAGGAACGGCAGTTGGCCGGCCGGCAGCGCATCGTCGAGGCGATGTGCGGTGGCGCCGCGCTCTACGAGCGGCCGGGCGACCGGCGGCTCGGCGGCGACGGTACGCCTGCCGCGCAGGTCCGCGGTCTGGAAGCCGAGATGCTGCTGTCCGAGGACGCCCGGCTGGGTGTCGACGGGGTGTACCAGGTCGGCGGAGCCGGTTGTGAGACCGGCCAGTTCATCGGTGGCGGTTCGGATGCCGCCGCGGCCGGTACGCCGTAGGCTGCGCCACTGTGACCATCCTGGGAATCGGCTTGGACCTGGTGACCATCTCCGAGTTCGCCGAACAACTGCAACGCGCCGGAACGACCATGCTCCGGGAGAGTTTCACCGCCGGCGAGCGGCGTTACTGCCAGAGCAAGGCCACCGATCCGGCCCGCAGCTACGCGGCGCGATGGGCGGCGAAGGAGGCCGTGCTCAAAGCCTGGGCCTCCTCCCGTTTCGCCCGCCGCCCGCAGATCGGGGACAACCCGTATCCGCTGATCGAGGTCGTCAACGACGCCTGGGGCCGGCCGAGCATCAAACTGCACGGGCTGGCCGCGGAGTTCCTGCCGCGGGTGCGGGTACATCTGTCGCTCACCCACGACGGGGACACCGCGGCCGCCATGGTGGTGCTGGAGGATCCCGGTGAACTCGCCGATCTGATCGAAGGCCGGTCACCGGAGAACTGAGGCTCGACCCGAACAGCCCGGAGTGAGAACACTCCGGGCTGTTCGGCGTGCGGGTTCACCTCGAATGTGGCCGGGTCCGCGGCCGATGATGGTCCGTGGGCGGCGGTGCCGCATTCCGTCGGTGGGTCAGCGTTGGCTGGCGGTGCGGGATTCCTTCTCCGCGACCAGGAGATAGGCGACCATGAGTCGTTTGAGTTCGGCGACCGCGTCGGCGTGGCTCTGCTCGTCCTGCACCGAGAAATTCATCATCGAATACACCACGTGCACCAGTACCTCGGCCATCATGGTCCGCCGGGCGCGGGGAGTGCGCGGGGTGAGCGGGCGCAGCATCTGCGAGACGACCTCGGCGAACTCCTTCTCGTGGATGGCGCCGGTGGCCCGGGTGGACGGGGTGGACTGCATCGCCAGCCACACCTCGCGGCGGGACGGGTCGGTCATCCACAGGCTCGCGAGATGGTCGACGAACTGATTCATATGGCGCAGCCAGTCCAGCGAAGGGATCTCGCCGTGGAAATCGGCCAGCTCCCGGGATACCGCCACCAGATCCTGCCGGTTCAATTCGCAGACGATCACGTATTTATTGGCGAAGAACTGGTACAGGGTGCCGATGGGAACTTCCGCCCGGGCCGCGACCTCTTCACAGGTGAACGATTCGAACCCCACTTCGACGAGAAGTTCCCGGGACGCCTGCAGGAGTGCGTCGAACTTCCGCTTGCTGCGCTCCTGGGTCGGACGCCGCCGGGGCATCAACTCCTGCGGATCGTCCTGCAGTTCCAGTTCCAGCGCAGGGTCCGGACGCCGTTTCGCTCTGGCCTCCGTACGTACGTTCACATGTCCCAGGCTAGCGGTAGTAAGAAGGTGGTGGTGGGAGAGTACGGGATTGTGACGGCGAGTCTGTCATGTCTCACCACCGCGACCCCGCCGATCCGGGGTGGACAACACCTGTCGCGGATCGGCGGGGGGTCGGGTCAGTCCCGGGTCCGGCGGCGGAACAGCACCTGCGCGGTGGCATAGGACACCACAGCTATGGCACCCCACCACAGGACCGCGAGCAGCGCACTCTCACCGATCGGGGTGCCGACGAGCAGGCCGCGCAAGGTTTCGATCACCGGTGTCACCGGCTGGTGTTCGGCGAAGCCGCGCAGCCAGCTCGGCATGGTCTCCGGGGGAACGAACGCGCTGCTGATGTACGGGATGAACATCGCGAAGACGGTGAAACCGTTGGCGGCCTCCGGACTACTGGCGATCAGACCGAAGCACGCGGACAGCCAGGACAGCGCCACGACCACCAGCGCCAGCACCGCGGCGGCGGCGAGCCAGCGCAGCGGATCGGCCGTGGGGCGGAAACCGATCGCCAGCGCGACGGCGATCACGATCGCGGTGGCCGCCATATTGCGCAGCAGGCTTTCGGTGATGTGTCCGGTCAGGAAGGAGGATCGGCTGATGGCCATCGTGCGGAAACGGTCGACGATACCTTCGGTGATATCGACCGAAACACTGACTGCGGTGGTCGCGGCGCCGAAACTGGCACACAGCAGGATGATCCCGGGGACCACGTAGTCGACGAAGGTGCCCCCGCCGACATTCATCGCACCGCCGAACACATAGACGAACATCAGCAGGATCATGATCGGCAACGCGAGGGTGCTGATCAGCGCGTCGGGACTGCGCACTGTGTGGCGGATATTGCGAGCCGTCATGGTCGCCGCGTCCTGGACGGAAAAGGTGAGGGTTGTCACGCGAATGGCTTTCTGTGAGTCGGGGATGCGGTGATCAGGACGCCGCGGGAACGGGCTCGGCCGGGTGGCTGGTGAGCGCGAAGAACACATCGTCGAGGTCCGGTGTGTGCACACTCAGCTGCTCGACCGTGATATTCGATCCGGCGAACTCGTCCAGCAGATGTTTGAGGTGGGTGACGTGGCCGTCGGATGGAATCTGCAGGGTGAGGTCGTCCGGATCGGTCGCCGGTGATCCGGTCGCGCGGGCGGCGGCGGCCAGATCCGCACGGTCGGCGAAGCGGAACAGGATATGGCCGCCGGGGGTGAGTTGTTTGAGTTCGGCCGGGGTTCCGTCGGCGACGATCCGGCCGTCGTGCAGCACCGCGATCCGGTCGGCGAGCTGGTCGGCTTCCTCCAGGTACTGGGTGGTGAGGAATACGGTCACTCCGTCACCGACGAGTTCGCGGATCACCTGCCACAGTTCGCGGCGGCTGCGCGGATCCAGGCCGGTGGTCGGTTCGTCGAGGAAGACCACTTCCGGGCGGCTCATCAGGCTCATGGCCAGGTCGAGGCGGCGTCGCATTCCGCCCGAATAGGTGCTCGCGGGGCGGTTCGCGGCGGCGACGATATCGAAACGTTCCAGTAGCTCGGTGGTGCGCCGGCGCATTTCGGATCTGCCCAGGTGCAGCAACCGGCCGACCATGTGCAGGTTCTCGGTCCCGGTGAGGACCTTGTCCAGCGCCGCGTATTGACCGGTGACGCCGATGGCCGCGCGAACCCGGTCGGGATCGCGGACCACGTCGTGGCCGGCTACGTGGATCGTCCCGGTGTCGGGGGCGGTCAGGGTGGCGAGGATCCGCACCATGGTGGTCTTTCCGGCGCCGTTGGGCCCGAGCAGGGAGAACACCGATCCGCGGGCGATATCGAGATCGATGCCGGCGAGGACGTGCTGATCGCCGAAGGATTTGCCGAGCCCGGTCAGGGAGATGGCGGTTGTGCTGGTCACAGCGGTACTCCGTTCCAGAAACAGTGTTCCACATAAACTGTATATGGCATATATTCTGATTAAAGCGTACACAGTTCAGGGCGAGGCGCAAGAGCGGCGATCGAGGTGCGGTAGGAAGAGAGACACCAGGGTCGGCGGCGCCGTGCCGGACGCGGACACCCCGCGCCGCCGGACCGGAACAGAAGGGAAGTCGATATCGATGGCGAGTGCAGCCGGCGGTGGACCGGACCCGGATCCGTGGCCGACAGCCGGCGCAGCAGCCGGGTCGCAGGCGCCCGTGGCCACGGGGCAGCCCGCCGGCGAGACCAGGCCGCTGCCGAAGGCAGTCGAGTTGATGTGGGGCCTTGCGCCGGCCGGCGCTCGGGGCCCCCGCCGCGGGCTGAGCCTGGAACAGATCGTCGACGCTGCCATCGAACTGGCCGATGAAGAGGGTTTCGCCGCCCTGTCGATGACCAAGGTCGCCGACCGGCTCGGGTTCACCGCGATGTCGCTCTACCGGTATGTGGACAGCAAAGCGACGCTGCTGGAAGTCGCGCTGGACCGGATCGTCGGTACCCCGCCGGAGATCGCTCCGGGGAGGCCCTGGCGTGCGGCGCTCGAGCAGTGGGCGCGGGCCGAATACCGGGTCATCCGCCGCCACCCGGGCTGGCTCAGCGTGCGGCTCAGCGCGCCACCGCTGGGACCCAACAACATGGCCTGGCTGGAGACAGGTCTGGCTGCCCTGGCGCAGACCCGGGTACCCGAGCCCATGAAACTACAGCTGGTGATGAACCTGTCGCTGTACGTGATCGGGCGGGCACGTTCGGCCGCGGAGATCGAACCCGAAAACGCGGAGTCCGAAGGAGACTGGTGGGTCATCCAACGCCTGCTGGACCCCGAACGGTTCCCCGCACTCACCGCCGCCATGCGGGCGCAGGCCTTCGAACAGGACGAGCAGCAGTGGGCGGATCTGTTCTTCGACAACGGGCTGGCGCTGCTCCTCGACGGCTACGAACAGCTGATCGCCTCGCACGAGTAACCACCCCGGCCCGGTGCCGGCACTGCCCGATCGGACCGGTAGTACCCGGGCCGAACGGCTCAAAGGGGCCAGATTCCGGCCCGGCCGGGTGGTCGCCGATCAGACGGAGAGATCGCGGCGCAGTTTGGCGACGTGGCCGGTGGCACGCACGTTGTACTGCGCCACTTCGATTTTCCCGTCGGCGTCGACGAGGAAGGTGGATCGGATGACCCCGGTCACCTTCTTGCCGTACATCGTCTTCTCGCCGAACGCGCCCCATTCGGCGAGGACCTTGCGTTCGGGATCGGACAGCAGCGGGAAGTTCAGCTTCTCGGCCTCCCGGAACTTCGCGAGCTTGGCGGGTTTGTCGGGCGAGATCCCGATCACCTCCAGCCCGGCGGAATTCAGCTCACCGAGATTGTCCCGGAAGTCGCACGCCTGCTTGGTGCAGCCGGGAGTGCTCGCCGCGGGGTAGAAGTAGACCACCACTTTGCGGCCGCGGAAGTCGGCCAGCGATACGTCGTTGCCGTCCGCGTCGGCGAGGGTGAAATCGGGTGCCTGATCGCCCGGGGAGAGTCGATGGTTATCGGTCACCCTCGCACCGTATCCGAATCGCCCGGCTTCCGGATGCCGACTCGGATCGTGCGGGTAGCCGAGGTCGTGGGGAGTCCGGGTCCGGCGCCCGGCCGCGACCGGCCGTGATCGGGCCGAGCACGTGGCGGCGGTGGTGACCGCGGATACACTCGAGCGCGAACCCTGGAGCGACCGGTGACACACCGCGGCCCAGGGGTGATCATCGGCCGCCGGAGGACGCGGCAGACCAGGTACAGGAGGCGTGAAGGTGGCAAAGGATACCGAGCGGATCGAGCAGGAGATCGAGGCCGCGCGGGAGCGGCTGGCCAGCACCCTGGACGAGATCGCGGTGCGGGCCGATCCGCAGCGGCTCGCCGAGGGCACCAAACAGGTGGCGCTGGCCAAGGTGAACGAGCCGAAGGTGAAATACACGCTGATCGGTGTGGGTGTGCTGGCGGTCGGCGCGCTTGTGTTCAAGATCCTGCGCTGAACCGCCGGAGCGGGATGAGCGAATCGGGCCCGGGCGGAAGCAGAGCATAACCACGCAGGGCCTCGTTCACCCCCTGTCGACAACAAGAACGCCCGGTGACAGAACATCTGTCACCGGGCGTTCGTGCGCAGTGGTAGCGGATCAGACGGTGGGGCAAGCGAACCCGTCGCCGTCCGGATCCAGGTGCGGGCCGAACCCGGGCTCGCCACGGAAAATCGGCGCCCGGCCCGCGGCGCGTGCCTCGTCACAATTCTTGAAGGCGCCACCGGCGGAACCGGTCTGCGCCAGCTGCGCCGAACCGGTGGCGCCCAGTACCGCATCGGCGGCCGAGGAACCGGTGCCGGCCAGGGAAGGCAGCGGGATCTGGATCGGGGCGGCGCTCGCGACGGGAGCGGCCAGAAGTGTCAGCCCCGCTGCGGCGGCACTGACATAGAGCTGGCGTACGTTCATGGATTCCTCTATGTCTGCTGGGGAGTAAATCTTGCGTCCGACAAGAGAACGCGCGGCTACCACTGTTGTGAGGGACGCCTCGGTTGTCAACTTGTATGGCGTGGGTAAGACAAGGGAAATCGTGGTCGCGGTTGGGTACTCCCCGGATGCTGTGCCGGATCACCCCACAGTGGCGAAGCCCTCTTCCAGGAGAAGGCGGAATTCGCCGGACACCACACGTTGTGATAGGGATGCATGCTATGTCCGAGGCTTGTTCTCCGCTGCCGCTACTCGACCCCTATCGGGCCGGGCAGGGAAGTCGATAGGTCGGAGAGAGCAGTTGTTGCGAATCAAGGACAGTGACGTCGCCGCGCAACCTCCCGCAGCGGAACCCGGCGCCACAGCCCGCTCGGCCGACTACCGCCTCGACCTCGACGGTCTCCGCGGTATCGCGATCGCTCTGGTCGTCGCCTTCCATGTCTGGTACGGCAAGGTCTCCGGCGGGGTCGATATCTTCCTGGTGCTCTCGGGCTTCTTCTTCACCGGGATGCTGCTACGGCAGGCGGAACGTACCGGCCGGATCGTCCCGCGCCAGGTCGCGGTGCGCACGGCGCGGCGGTTGCTGCCCGCGCTGATGGTGGTGCTGGCCGTGGTGGCCGTCGCCACAGTCATCACGAAGCCGTATTCGACCTGGGGCAATATGTCGGGGCAGACGATGGCCTCTGCCCTCTACTACCAGAACTGGTATCTGGCGCGCGCCGCGGAGAGTTATCTGGCCGCCGATCCCTCGGTGAGTCCACTGCAGCATTTGTGGTCGATGGCCGTGCAGGGACAGTTCTATGTGGCCATCGTCGTGCTGGTGGGGCTGGTCGCCTGGATGTGCCGCCGCTTCGGCCGTCCGGGCGCCGCGCGACCCGCGATCCTGGCGCTGTCGGTGGCCCTGGGAGCCGGCTCCTTCACCTACGCCACCATCTGGATGAACGTGTCCCAGGAGTGGACCTACTACGACAGCGCCGCACGGGCCTGGGAGCTGCTGACCGGTGCGCTGCTGGCCGCGGCGCTGCCGTGGCTGCGGCTCGGCGCGGGCCGGGCCGGGCGGACGCTGGCGGCCCTGCTCGCGGTCGCGGGCCTCGGCGCGGTATTGGTGTGCGGTCTGCTGTTCGACGGGGCACGCCAGTTCCCGGGACCGGCCGCGCTGTTCCCGGTGGGTGCCGCGGTGGCCCTGATCATGGCCGGTATCCGCACCGAGAGCGGACAGCAGCCGCTGGTGAACCGGCTGCTCGCCACGCGGCCGATGGTCGAACTCGGTGCTGTCGCCTACTCGCTGTACCTGTGGCACTGGCCACTGCTCATCTACTACCTGGTGGAGACCGGGAAACCGCATGCCGGGCTCGGCGGCGGACTGCTGGTTCTCGGAGCCTCACTCGTTCTCGCCGTGGTGACCAACAAGTTCATCGAAGAACCGCTGCGGGTGCGGTCGGGCGCGGCAGCGGTTGTCACCCCGGTCTGGCGTCGCCGGATCCCTGGTGTGGCCGTGAGTATGGTCGGCGTATTCGTGCTGGGTGCGTGTGTTTCCTGGCAGGTGGTGATGGCGCGAACTCCTACCGAGCCGGTCGAGGCGCTGCCGGTGAACGAATACCCGGGTGCCGAGGCGCTGTTCGCCGGTGCGGAGGTCCCGGTGGCGAAACTCCGGCCCTCGATTCTGGAGGCGTCCAACGATCTACCGGCCCCCACCCGGGACGGATGCATTTCCGACTGGTTCAACAAGGAGATGGTCACCTGCACCTATGGTGACCCGAACGGATCGCGAACCATCGCGATGGTCGGCAACTCCCATACCGAGCACTGGATGCCGGCCATGGACGCGCTGGCCCGGGTCCACGGCATCAAGGTGGTCGTGTACCTGAAAATGGGTTGTTCGCTGAATATCCGTGACGACGCGCAATACCGGGGACTCGATATCTCCGATTGCCGCGACTGGTCCCGGGCGGTCATCGATACGCTCGCCGCCGACCCGCCGGAATTCGTCTTCACCACCGCCACGGCGCCGGTCTGGCCCATCGGCGGCGATGTGGTCCCCGCCGAATATCTCGATGTCTGGGCGGCGCTGGCCGAACGTCACCTGAACGTTCTCGCTATCCGTGACACGCCCTGGCTACGCAGCCCGAATGGTATCCGCTACAGCGCCGTCGACTGTCTCGCTGCCGGTGGGGACAGTGCGACCTGCGGTATGGCCCGCACAGCGGCGCTGGCGCCGGTCAACCCGGCTCTGGCCCACGCGGCGGCGTTCCCGAATATGAAGCTGCTGGACCTCACGGATTCGGTATGTGGTCCGGATATCTGCCGGGTGGTCGAAGGAAATGTCCTGGTGTACCACGACGAACACCATCTCAGTGCCAGCTACGCCCGCACACTGGCTCCGGAACTGGAGCGGCAGATAGGAACAGCCACGGGCTGGTGGTGAAGAGTACGGGTGTTCCGGCGCGCCGGAACACCCCTCACCACGGAGTGATGGGTGGTTTGACCCACAGGAGTTTCTCGTCGCGGTAGGGGCGCTGGGCTGCGGGATGCGTGGGATGACGGTCGGCCCAAGCGGCCTTGTCATGGAGAAGCTGAGCTACCGACCGCCAGGTTTCGGCGGTACTGGGCGGGTTGACTCCCGCGGCCCGGGCGAGCTTGCGGCGGGACGGGTCGGGGAGATCGAGCAACTCGGGGCCGGAAATATCGCGGTCCCACAGATATCCGGCCAGGTGCCGGGCCTTGGCAGCCCGACCGGCCTCCGCGGCCGGGGAATGTGCGTAATCGGCCATACACAAGTCTAAATCGAGGCTCGAAACGGCCGATCGCGGAAGGGGTAGGTGCCGCGGGAGGGTTGGAGTTGCCGCCGGGAGAGGGGTCGTACGCGGTGCCGTGCTCTGGGCGCGGCACCGCGCACCCACGCCGTTGTGGGGCCCCCTGGTCACGCTCGGGGACGGGGTACGCGCCGTTGCGTACACGGTGTCCGGGGCGGTGACCAAGCTGGGTTGGGCGCGGTGGCTCGGTGCGCTTGTACGGAGCGGTGACTTCGGTTGGCTCGTCCGCCAGTGGCGACAGGCGGGGCCGTTCGTGGAGGTGGGAAGCAGGACAGCCCGTGAAGGTTCTGTGTTTTTTGCGCCGCCTGCGGCGTCGCGGGTTCGGGGCCCCCTTGGTCTCGTTCTTCACTCCCGGCGCTCAGTCGCTGCGCTCCTTCGCTCTGGTCGCTCCAGAACGAGACGGGCCCCGAACCACCAACGCTGACTGTCCGCATGCGGGAAACGGGGATGGGAGTTGCATGCCGACCGGCTGGCGGTAGGGGGATCAAACGCGCCTCGCGGCGGCGGTGGGGCAGGTGTGGTGCGGGATAGAGAAATGCGCGGTGCCACGCTTCTGCGTGACACCGCGCACCCACTCCGTTGTGGGGTCTCCTGACTACGCTCGTGGGCCGTGGTACGCGCCGTTGCGTTCCATCGTTCCGGTAGCCGGGTTGTGGTCTGGGCGCGTCGGTGCGCCAGAAATCAGTACGCGCTGTCGACGTTGTCCATGGAGCCGTACCGGTGGGCGGCGTAGTTGCAGGCCGCGGCGATGTTCGAGACCGGGTTCCAGACGTCGAACGGGGTGCCGGGCACGTGGTACGCGGCGAAGGTGGGGTCGATCACCTGCAGGAGGCCCTTGGAGGGGATGCCCATGACGGCGTTCGAGTCCCAGAGGTTGATGGCGCCGGGATCGCCGGAGGACTCACGCAGGATGTTGCGCTGGATTCCCTCGTAGGTGCCCGGGATGCCGTTCTGGTGCAGGATGTCGAGCGCCTCGCGGATCCAGCCGTCCAGGTTGTTGGGGTACACGGGGGCCGGTGCGGGCGCCGGGGCGGGGGCCGCCTCGGGGGCAGGGGCCGGAGCCGGTGCGGGGGCCGGGGCGGCAGCGGCGGGGGCCGGTGCCGGGGCGGCGAGGTTTTCGGCGGCCGGTGCCGCGTTGGTGACGGCCTCGGCAGGTTTCTGCTCGGCGACCATGGCGACCTTGGTGGGGGTGCTGTCGTCGGCCATGGAGACCGCGGAGGAAGCGGTTACGGCGACGATGCCGGCGGTGGCGAGGGCGAAGCCCATGGCTTCGCGCTTGGTGCGGCGGCGCAGGCTGGAGAAACGGTGGTTGTACATGAGCGGATTCGGTTCCTTGTTCGGTCTCGGGATCCGGCCCGGTTCGGGCAGCACGGATCTACGGTGGCGACCGGTGGGTCGCGACCGGAAAACATGACTGTGCTGTTGTCGGGTTTTGTTGTGTGACACCGAACGCAGGCCGGTTCGGGTCCGGAAGGCGCATCCACGGTGCCGGGTGGTTTCCCGGGCCGCCGCGCCGGCGGAGTACATTGGATTCGGGCTCGGTTGTCGCCATACCTTCTGCGGTATTCACTGGCCGCGCTGTTCCGGTTGTTTCCAACCCGGCGTCCACAATTTCGCGATCCAGCCGAACCTCAGGTCGTTTCCGACCGGATCTCAGAATGGTCACGAGAGGTTAATGGAAGGTGAACGGAGCCTGAGAAAATCATGAGCGCGATCTTGAAATCCGAAATGAACCTGTTGCAGCATCGCCTCGACCTGGGGAAATATCTTTAAACCTCATGTGGCGTAGGACACAAAACTTTTGCCGGTAATGCCTGGATTTAGCTTGTTCGTGACGGTTCCGTGATGGTCAGCGGGCTATTTTGCGGCCGCCGCGGCGGTCCTCGTTGCCGGCCGTGACCGACCGTTGTCCGAAGCTGTGACCGGGGTGGAAATCGCCGTGCGCCGAATGGTGTGATGAGGTCCTGCAGGCCGGGGTCCGGGTCGGGGCCCGGATCGATATCGGAAAGAGAGCCCGCGATGGACTCGACGACGAGTTATCCGCAGTTGTTCACACCGCTCCAGGTGGGCAGCACCACGCTGCGGAACAGGGTGGTCATGGGATCGATGCATACCGGCCTGGAGGACCGGGCCTGGGATGTGAACCGGCTGGCCGCCTACTTCGCCGAACGGGCGCGCGGTGGGGTCGGCCTGATCATCACCGGCGGCTACGCCCCCAATCGCACCGGTTGGCTGTTGCCGTTCGGTGCGAAGCTGACCACCCGCACCGAGGCGTACCGGCATCGCACGATCACCCGCGCGGTGCACGATGCCGGGGCGAAGATCGCGCTGCAGATCCTGCACGCCGGACGCTACGCCTATGTACCGGGCAGCGTTTCCGCCTCGTCGATCAAGGCACCCATCAACCCCTTCCGTCCGCGCGCGCTGTCCGACCGTGGCGTCCGGAATGTGATCGACGATTATGTGCGGTGTGCCGAACTGGCCCGTTTCGCCGGCTACGACGGTGTCGAAATCATGGGCGGGGAAGGCTATTTCATCAATCAATTCCTCGCGCCCCGTACCAATCGCCGCAGTGATCGCTGGGGTGGGTCGGCCGAGAACCGCAGGCGGCTGGCCGTGGAGATCGTGCGCCGGACCCGCGCCGCCGTCGGCCCCGATTTTCTGATCGTTTTCCGTTTGTCGATGGCCGAACTGGTCGAAAAAGGGCAGACGTTCGCCGAAATCCTCGATCTGGCCCGTGAACTCGAAGCCGCGGGGGTGAGTATCCTCAACACCGATATCGGGTGGCACGAGGCGCGGGTGCCGACCATTGTCACCTCGGTACCACGGGCCGCTTTCGTGGAATTCACCGCCAAGATCACCAAAGCCGTGGATGTTCCGGTATGCGCATCGAACCGGATCAATATGCCGGAAACAGGCGAAGAGATCCTGACTCGTGGCGATGCCCAGTTGATCTCCATGGCCCGTCCGCTGCTGGCGGATCCGGAATGGGCGAACAAAGCCTCGCAGGGGCGGCGCGACGAGATCAACACCTGTATCGCGTGTAATCAGGCCTGCCTCGACCACGCCTTCCAGCGCCGGACGGTGTCGTGCCTGTTGAACCCGCGGGCCGGTCACGAGACCGAACTGGTGCTGCTGCCCACGCGGCGAACCAAGAACGTCGCAGTTGTCGGTGCCGGCCCCGCCGGACTGTCGGCAGCGGTGAATCTGGCCGAGCGCGGGCATCGGGTCGATTTGTTCGAAGCCCTGGACCGGATCGGCGGGCAGTTCGATATCGCGCGGCGCATTCCCGGTAAGGAAGAATTCGACGAATCCATTCGCTATTTCAGCCGCAGGCTCGAGCTCACCGGTGTCCGGGTGCGGCTGAATACCCGGGTCACCGCGGCCGAATTGATCGCCGGCGAATACGACGAGATCGTGCTGGCGACGGGGGTTCGCCCGCGCGTCCCCGATATCCCGGGAATCGACCATCCGATGGTGCTGTCCTATGCGGAGCTGGTGCGCGCGGAGAAACCGGTCGGCTCCCGGGTCGCGGTGATCGGGGCGGGCGGTATCGGATTCGACGTGAGTGAATATCTCACCGTGGAGGGGCATCCCACGCTGAAACCGGACGAATGGAAACAGGAATGGGGTGTAGACGCCGACGACGAGCTGTTGCGCGGTCAGCTGCGCGCGCCCCAGGTGTCTCCGGCCGCGCGCGAGGTCGTGCTGCTGCAGCGGAAGGACACGCCGTTCGGCAAGGGACTCGGTAAGACGACGGGCTGGGTGCACCGGGCCGCGCTGAAAGCCAAGGGGGTCCGGCAGATCGGTGGGGTGAACTACGAGCGGATCGACGACGAGGGACTGCATATCACCTTCGGCCCGAAACACGAACGGCCCCAGGTCGTCCGGGTCGATAATGTGATCGTCTGCGCCGGACAGGACTCGGTGCGCGATCTGGAATCCGAACTCGCCGCCGCCGGAATCACGGCGCATCTGATCGGCGGGGCGGAACTGGCCGCCGAACTGGACGCGAAACGCGCTATCGACCAAGGTACGAGGCTGGCTGCCAGATTGTGACGCCGGTTCCGGGAGCCGTCGGCCCCCCGCTCGCCGGAGGCGTAATTACCTTTCCCCGAAGGATATTGCGCGGTAAGGTCACCGCTTTGTGTTCGCACAAGGCAGGGGGTGACGGTGCTCGGGGCGGCGGCCGATCTCCGGCGAACAACAAGGGTCTACCGGCGGTTGGTGGTGGCCGGGTTCCGGCGGCAGTGGCACTACAAACTGGCGATGTTCGCGGGACTGTTCACCAACTGTGTGTTCGGTTTCGTCCGGGCCGCGGTGATGCTCGCGGCGATCGATGCCACGGGCGGGTTCGCCGGATACGACGCCGGCAGTATCGGCGCCTACGTCTGGATCTCCCAGGGGCTTCTCGGCGCCCTGCAGTTCATGGCGGCGGAACTGGAGCTCGCCGAACGGATCCGCACCGGTGATATCGCTATCGACTTCCTGCGGCCGGTCGATGTTCAGCTGAGCTATCTCGCCACCGATATCGGACGTGGCGTCTGCGGTCTGATCCCGCGCCTCTTACCGAGTCTGCTGATCGGTTCGCTCACCTTCGGGCTCGTCCTACCCGGTACCCCGGAGTCCGTTCTGCTCGGTGCGTGCAGCGTCCTGCTGGCCATCGCGCTCTCCTTCCTGGCTCTGTTCGCATTGACGACCGCGGGTTTCTGGGTGGTGGAGACGCGGGGAATCCGCGCGCTCTATCAGACCTCGGGGCCCTTTCTCGCCGGGCTCTTCGTCCCGGTGCACCTTTTCCCGGAGTGGCTGGGCGCGATCGCCGCGGCGACCCCCTTCCCGTCGATGCTGCAGGCGCCGGTGGATGTGCTGTCCGGTCGGGTGGCCGGCTGGGATGCGGTGCAGGTGGTCGGTGTACAGGTCTTCTGGCTGCTGGTCGTGGGAGCGGCCGGGCGAATGCTGCTTCTTCTGGGGCGGCGGAGATTGGAGGTGCAGGGTGGCTGAGACCCTGGTTCGTGCCCCGGTGACCGCTCCCCGGCCCGCCGGTTCCCGGTTCGGCCCCTACATGGTGGTCCTGCGATCGCGGATCCGGGCGCAACGTTCCTACCGGCTGTCCTTCGCCAGTGATCTGCTGGGCGCCACCATGGTCGGGCTGGTCGAATTCGCCGAAGTGTGGGTGGTCTTCCATCAGGCGAAAGTGCTGGGCGGTCTCGATATGGATGCCGCGCTCCTGCTGTTCGGACTGAGCAATCTGGCCTTCGCGTCGGCCCAGCTGGTGTGTGGTCACCTGGACAAACTGCCGAACCTGATCCGGCTCGGGATGCTCGATATCTACCATCTGCGCCCGCAGCCGTTGCTGTTGCAGCTGATCACCAGCGATTTCTCACTGCGGCGGCTGGCCCGGGCGACGGTCGCCGCGGTGGTACTGACGGTGGGTCTGCTGCGCAACGATATCGACTGGTCGGTCACCGCGGTATCGCTGATCCTGCTGACCCTCGTCAGCGGCGCCATTCTGTTCGCGGGGCTGTTCGTCGCGGCCGCGGGATGCCAGTTCTTCCTCATCGACGGCGCGGAGCTGACCAACAGCTTCACCTACGGGGGGTCGTTCGCGGCCGCCCAGCCGGCGTCGGTCTTTCCCACCCCGCTTCGGCTGCTCTTCTGCGTCGCGATCCCGGTCGCGTTCACGGCGTATATCCCGACGCTGGCTCTGCTGGACCTACCGGGTCCGGCGGGCCTGCCGTCCTGGCTCGTCTGGTTTTCACCGGTGGCGGCGCTGTGGGTATGGGCGCTCGCGCTGGGGATGTGGCGTTTCGGTACTCGGCACTATCAGAGCGGCGGTGGATGAGATGGGAGACCGGTAATGGGCGAAACCGATTCGATCATCGAAGTCGAGGAGCTGACCCGCCGGTTCGTCCGGATCCGGCGGGACGGGAAACGGATGCGGCCGCGGCGGGAGGTGGTCACCGCCGTCGATGCCATGAGTTTCCGGGTCGAGCGGGGTTCGGCGGTCGGCTATATCGGAGCCAACGGTGCCGGGAAGTCGACCACGATCAAAATGCTCACCGGCATCCTGGTCCCTACCGCGGGCACCGTGCGTACCTGCGGGCTGGACCCCATCCGGCGGCGCCGGGAACTGGCGAGCCGGATCGGCGTGGTGTTCGGGCAGCGGTCCCAGCTCTGGTGGGATCTGCCGTTACGGGAGTCGTTCACCATCCTGGCGGCCATCCACCGCCTGGACCCGGTGGCCGGTAGGTCGCGGACCGCGGAACTGGTCGAGCAGCTGGAAATGGCCGATACGCTCGACACCCCCGTACGGCAACTCTCCCTGGGGCAGCGGATGCGCGCGGAAGTCGCGGCGGCGCTACTGCACGCCCCGGAATTGATCATTCTCGACGAGCCGACCATCGGATTGGACGTCCTGTCCAAACAGCGGCTCCGTGAATTCCTGCGCGCCGAACGGCTGGAGCGCGGCACCACGCTCTTGCTGACCACGCACGATATGGGCGATATCGAACGGCTCTGCGACCGGGTACTGGTGGTGGATCACGGCCGGCCCGCCTACGACGGATCGCTGCTGGGACTGGGTGCGACGGTGGGCGCGCAGCGGGTGCTTGTCGTCGACCTCACGGCCCCGGCCCCGGAATTGCGGGGACTACCCGGGGTGGAGCTGCTCTCCTACGAAGCCGAGGGCATGCGGCAGCGGCTGGCCTTCGACGCCGACGCGACCACGGCCGCCCAGCTACTGGCCGAGGTATCGGCGCGGGCGGAGGTGCTCGACCTGTCCATCGAGGAACCCGATATCGAGGACATCGTGCGGCGACTGTACGAAACGGCCCGGTGAAAACGCCGCGGCGCCGGGTCCCGTAGGACCCGGCGCCGCGGCGTTCGCTGTGGTTACCGTCAGGCGTCGGCGTTGCCGGTCTTCCATTCCGGCCACGGGATATTCCAGTCACCCAGGCCGTCCACCCCGGACAGGGTGTCGCCGACCGTGTTCTTCACGATCGTGATATCGCCGCGTTTGGCGGTGTTGAAGACCCACTGGGCATCTTCCGGACTGAGATTCAGACAGCCGTGGCTGGTGTTCGTATTGCCCTGCGCGCCCACCGACCACGGGGCCGAATGGAAGAAGATCCCGCTGTAGGACATCCGGGTGGCCCAGTCGACGTCGGTGCGATAGCCGGTGGGGGAGTTCACCGCGACCCCGTAGGTGGAGGAGTCCATCACGATGTGCTCGTGCCGGTCGGCCAGGATGTAGATGCCGTTGTTGGTGGGGGTGTCGTCCTTGCCCATCGAGGTCGGCATCGTGCGGATGACCTGGCCGTTCTTCTCGACCGTCACCATCTTCGTATTGTCGTCGGCGGTGAAGACCACCGCGTCACCGACGGTGAAATTCGAGTGGATATCGTCCTGGCCGTACAACCCCTTGCCGAGGTCCTTGCCGTAGACGTTCACGTCGATATCCACCCGGGTGCCCGGTGCCCAGAAGTGCTCGGGCCGCCACCGGACCTCACGGTTGTTCACCCAGTAGAAGGCGCCTTCCACCGGCGGGTTCGTCTTGATGGTGATGGCGTCCTGCGCGGCTTTGCGATCGGGAATGTTCTCGTCGAACTGGATCGCCACCGGCTGGCCGATACCGACCACCTCGCCCTCGCCGGGAATCAGGTACGGCTTGGTGACATTGCCGGGTGCGGTGGTGGTGAAGCTCATACCCGCCGTGGCGGCGCCGCCCAGTCCGACGGAGCGGGCCTGCAGGCGGTAGGTCTTGCTGTAGCCGAGCGACTCGGTGGTGGACCAGCTGCGGCCGTCCTCCGAGAGCTGTCCGGCGACCGGCTGATTGTCCGGATTGAGCAGGGCCACGTCGGTGAACAGACCATCACTGATCTCGAACTTCATCGGAGTCGCCGGGGAAACACCGATATCGCCGTCCTTGACAGGGGCGATCAGTTTCGGCTTGATGAGTTCGGTGATGGGGTTGCGATCGATGGCTACCGTGCCGTCCGATGCTTCCGAGGACGAACATCCGGTCAACACCAGTGCTACCAGCGTGACGAGGACCATCGGTCCGAAAATCCAACCGACCGGCCTGCGCCGATCACCTATCCGCATAACAACCCCGTTTCAAGTCTCGGCGCACCCGCTTCGCGCCGATGGCTTCGGATCCGACCGATCAACAACTCACCTCGACCCACCGCAGCGGCGGGATCGGTCGAGACCACGTCCAACTATTCTGCCAGCCGTGCCGAAGTGATCCCAACCGTCGAGCGTCACTTCCGGCTCCGGTGGCCCACCTACACATAGGGTTCGGCAGGCCGTCCGTTACGGCGTCGTCCGGGTCACACCGGCGCGACTCGCTATCGATTTCACTTATGCGGCCCGGGCCTGTTACTGTCTGTCCCGCACCGCACGACGGTGCACGCGCCATTAGCTCAATTGGCAGAGCAGCTGACTCTTAATCAGCGGGTTCGGGGTTCGAGTCCCTGATGGCGCACCACAAAAACGAGTTCGTACCCGGGGGTTTCCGCTTCTTCGGAGCTATGGCCGGAACTTGATGTCCCACAACAACTCCCATCGAGTCTGTCGCCCGGTACCTGCGATCCGCAGGTACTCCTACTCTGCGATCCCGCGATTGCCGCGCTGCGGCGTAACCGACGGGACCCTCGGTGTAATCAATGGGATAAGCCAACATCGCCACCGCCTCACCGCGTCCGCTTCCGACAAACCTGTCAACTGATCCAACGCCTGTGTGGAACCCACCACAAGCAAACCGCGCGGGATGTAATTGATTTGCGTCACCTTCGATCCCGGAAGGTGGCCGACCTGTTCGCCGTCCGAGTCCGGGCCAGGAGCTGTTGTATCCATTACTGTGCGCGGTATGAGCGCGGTGGATGTCCCGGTGGGGCGGGGGCGGGTGGTCGCCTGGGGGCTGTGGGACTGGGGGTCGGCGGCCTTCAACGCGGTGATCTCGACCTTCGTTTTCGCTGTCTATCTCACCGACAGTGTCGGCGACGACCTGCCCGGCGGTATCTCTGCCAGCGCATGGCTCGGCTGGGCGCTCGGTATCGCCGGTCTGCTGGTCGCACTGACCGCGCCGGTTCTCGGGCAGCGTTTCGACGCGACCGCGAATCGCAAACGTTCGCTGGCGATCTTGACGGCCGTGACGATCGCCCTGATAGCCGCGATGTTCTTCGTTCGTGATGAATATCACTATCTCTGGCTCGGTCTGGCTCTCCTGGCGCTCGGGCACGTTTTCTTCGAGCTGGCGAGCGTGCCCTACAACGCCATGCTCCGCCAGGTGTCGACCCCGCGGACCGTGGGCCGGGTCTCCGGTTTCGGCTGGGCAATGGGGTACTTCGGCGGCATTTTCCTGCTGTTGATCTGCTACTTCGGGCTCATCGCCGGAGATGGGGACGAACGCGGACTGTTCGGTGTCTCCACCGAAGGCGGGCTCAACATCCGGCTGGTGGTGCTGGTGGCCGCGGTCTGGTTCGCGGTATTCGCGCTGCCGGTGTTCTTCGCGGTGCCGGAGGTACGGCGTACCGGCGCCGACCCAGGGGCCGCGAGCGCCGGGTTCCTCGGCTCGTACCGAGTGCTCTGGCGCGATCTGCGGGACCTCTGGATCGCGGACCGCCGGGTGATCTGGTTCCTGCTGGCCAGCGCGATTTTCCGGGACGGACTGGCCGGTGTTTTCGCTTTCGGCGCGGTGCTGGCGGTGCAGGTGTACGAGATCAGCGATTCCGATGTGCTGCTGTTCGGTATCGCGGCGAACGTCGTGGCCGCGCTGGGCGCGATCGTGGCCGGCCGGTTCGACGATACGGTCGGGCCGAAACGGGTGATCGTGGTGTCCCTGGCCTCCGCGGTGGTGTGCGGGACCGTGCTGCTACTGGTATCCGGGCCCGCCATGTTCTGGATCTTCGGGCTGGCGTTGACCTTGTTCGTCGGACCGGCGCAGGCCTCGGCGCGATCGTTCCTCACCCGGCTGACACCGCCCGGCCGGGAAGGTCAGCTGTTCGGGCTCTACACCACCACGGGCCGGGCGGCCTCGTTCCTGTCGCCGAGCCTGTTCGGTCTGTTCGTATGGGCTTTCGATGCGGACCGCGCCGGTATCGCCGGGTTGATACTGGTACTCGCCGCCGGGCTGGTCGCCGTCCTGCTGGTGTCCGCGCCGGACGAATCGGGGGACCGGGCGTCCGCACCGGCCGCGGTCGGATGAGGGAGGTCAGGGCTTCCAGACGCCCATACCCAGGGCGATGAGGCGGATCTGCGCGATCGTGCGCTCGATAACCGGCTGCTGTTCGCGCGGCGGCGCCTGTACATAGTCGGCGATACCGTCGGTCACCGTGGCGACCAGCAGGTCGGCCGCCACTTCCAGATCGTCGGGGGACCAGGAATCCAGCGCCGGCACCCGGGACAGGTCGGCCACGAGTTCACGCACGATCAGCTGTAGTTCGAGGGCGATCGCGGACCGCAGGGCCGCGCTTCCGCCACGCTGCTCCCGGATCAGGAACCCGTACAGCTCGCGTTTGGCGGCGACCTCGCCGAAGACGAACCGCACCGTTTCCGACAGGCGCGCGTCCGGTGTCCGGCGCAACTGGCGCAGGGCCAGTCGCAGCGCCTGGACACCTTCGTCCACAAGGGTTGCCCCGAGGTCTTCGAGTGAGGCGAAGTGCCGGTAGAAAGCCGTGGGCACGATCCCGGCCGAACGGGCGATCTCGCGCAGGCTCAGTGCTCCGAAGCCGCGCTCCGCGGCCAGGGCGAGGGTGCCGTCGAGCAGCGCCTGCCGGGTGCGCTCCTTGCGCTCGACGCGGCTCGCTCCCTGATCGGTCATTTCAGTGAGCATACAGCCGTTCACCATTCCCTCTTCTCAATCTTGTCGTCCGCGTCACACCGGTTCCTGGTTGACAGTTCCATTGGGGTATCCGGCACACTAGTTGAGTGTACATTCGTACACCGAAACCGATGGAGGTTTCGTGATGCGACCGACAGACAGGGACGGAGAACTCCGATGGCCCTCCTCGACCTGGTACAGACACTGACCACCCCGCACCCGGTGGACCGGTACCTGGAACTGGTGCGCCCGATGCTCACCGTCCGCGATATGCGGGCCCGGATCGTCGGCGTCGACCGCTCGGTACCGGGCACCCTCTCGCTGAGCCTGCGGCCGACCCGGCAATGGGACGGGCTGCTGGCCGGCCAGTTCGTGCAACTCGGTGTGGTGATCGACGGTGTGCGGCACGTGCGGTGCTATTCGCCGGTGAACTCCCAGCACGATCCGCATCGCCGCCTCGATCTCACGATCCGGGTGCATCCGCACGGCCTGGTATCGCGCTACCTGCACGATCATGCCGAGCCCGGCATGATCCTGGACCTCGAACCGGCCTCCGGGATCTTCCACCTTCCGCGGCGGCGACCGGAGCGGATGCTGCTGATCAGCGGCGGCAGCGGGATCACCCCCGTGCTGTCCATGCTGCGCACTCTCGCCGACGAGGGATACACCGGTCCGGTGGTGTTCCTGCACTACGCGCGCTCGCCGGAGCTGGTACCGCATCGGGACGAACTCACCGAGATCGCCGCCGCTCACCCGAATATCTCCGTGGAGATGCGGTACCCGGAACGTGACGGGCGCGGCTTCGACTACGACGAGCTCACCCGGGTGGCGCCGTGGTTCGCCGACGCGGACACCTTCCTGTGCGGACCACCGCCGCTGATGGACTCGGTGCGCGAGATATTCGCCGCCGAGGGTCTCAGTGAACGCCTGCACACCGAGGAGTTCGTCGCGCCGGCCGTCCCGGTGGAGACCGCGGACGTGCACGGGACCACCACCTTCTCGGCCAGCGGGGTCGCCGCCGAAAACGCCGGAGCCTCGCTGCTGGAGCAGGCCGAATCGGCCGGTCTCACTCCCGAGTTCGGCTGCCGGATGGGGATCTGCTTCTCCTGCACCTCGGTCCGGCGCAGCGGCTGCACCCGCAACCTGCGCACCGGCGAACTGGAAACCGATCCCGACCAGCCGATCCAACTCTGCGTCCAGGCCGCCGTCGGCGACGTGGACATCGAAATCTGAGATTTCACATGGACATCGAGATCTGAGATTCCACGTGACGACAGAAATCTGACATCTGGAAACGAAGGGGAGAACAGATGACCATCCTCACCGAAACCAAGGACGGACCGCTGGTCCTCTCGCCCGATCAGGTCGAGGAGATCGGCCGTACCCTCGATGAACTGCGCGACCGCCTCGTCGCCGATCTGGGCGAGCGCGACCGCGAGTACATCTACAACATCATCAAGGCGCAGCGCGGTTTCGAGATCGCCGGGCGCGGGCTGATGTACCTGGGCTTTCTGCCGCCCTTCTGGCTGGCCGGAGTCGCGGCGCTGAGTGTGTCGAAGATCCTGGACAATATGGAGATCGGCCATAACGTGATGCACGGCCAGTTCGACTGGATGCGCGAGCCGAACCTCAATTCGCGGGTTTTCGAATGGGATACCGTCTGCCCGGCGGACCAGTGGAAGCATTCGCACAACTACATGCACCACACGTACACCAACATCCACGGGCGTGACCGGGATATCGGCTACGGCGTGCTGCGCATCGACGAGGGCCAGGATTGGCACCCGTACTACCTGGGCAACCCGGTGTACGCGTTCCTGCTGATGGTCTTCTTCGAATGGGGTGTGATGCTGCACGACCTCGAAGCCGACAACATCGTCAAGGGCAAGCGCACCTGGGCGGAACTCAAACCGCTGATCAAGGGTCAGCTCCGCAAATCGGGCCGGCAGGTCCTCAAGGACTATGTGGCGTTCCCGCTGCTGTCCGGCCCGCTGTTCCTGTCCACCCTGGCCGGTAATGCGACGGCCAACCTGGTGCGCAACCTGTGGGCGTATTCGATCATCTTCTGCGGGCATTTCCCGTCGGGCGTGCAGAGCTTCACCGAAGAGGAAACCGCCGACGAGACCCGCGGCGAATGGTACGTCCGGCAGATGCTCGGCTCGGCCAATATCACCGGCAGTCCGCTGTTCCACATCATGTCCGGAAACCTCTCGCATCAGATCGAGCACCATCTCTTCCCGGACCTGCCGGCCAACCGGTATCCCGAGATCGCTCCCGAGGTCCGGGCGCTGTGCGAGAAGTTCGGACTGCCCTACAACACCGGACCGCTCGGAAAACAGATCGGCTCGGTCTGGGGCAAGATCTTCCAACTCGCCCTCCCGCCGCAGCTCAGGGAATCCCGGTTCGCCCGGTTCCTGCCCGCTGTACTGCGGAAACGCGAGGAACCCAGTGTTATCGTGATGCGTCAGCAGAGTCCTACCGGAGCGGGCGTGTGATGATCGGCAAATTCGAGGCCAACAAGGACCTGATCCAGGAACTCACCTCGTCGGGCGCGCGCCGGGTCGGCAATATCGCGGGCATCATCACCGGCACCGTCGCCGAGGTGACCCGGGAGATCGGTGAATGGGTCACCGACGCGATCGAGATGAACGAGGCCGCCGCCGCGGCCCGCCGCGACGCCGCCGCAACCACCGGGCGCGAAGATACCGACGACGAGGTGGACGGTCAGGGTGCCGCGGCGCCGAGCTCAACGGCGGCGCCGCTGGTCGCCGACGTTGTGGACGCCGATGTGGTGGAGCCGGAAACCACGGATACCGACCTGCACGGCAAGCGGCTCTGATCAGGTTGTGCGATCGCCCGGTGGGATAGTTCACACCGGGCGGCTACCCTTGGGCTAACCTCTGCAGTCGTGCCCGCCTATGTCTCCTCTCCGGAGTTGACCTTCGGATTCCTGTTCGCGCTGGAGGACCCCGAGCGGGTGGCGGAAGTGGTGCGCCAACTCATGGAGCGCAAAACCGTATCGGTTTTCCGGCTGGCGCGGCTGTCCGACGATGCCGGACCGCCGCAACGCTACGTGGTGAACTGGGCGGCGATACCGCAGATCACGATCACCACCACCGCGCCCGATGCCGGCGTGCTGCGAGCCGAACGTGTGATGCTGGTCAATGCGTTCCTCGGTGACGGCGGTGAGGTCCGGTTGTATTCGGCACAGGGGCAGACCCCTGAGTGATACCGGGCGGGGGCTGATTCAGGTGCGCCGACCGGCCGGACGTGCGCCGGGGGCGGCCGGTGACACGCAGGTGCGGGGCCCGGAGGCATAGGCCGGAGGGTTCCCGTGACAAGTAGTAGTTCGTCGTTATCGAACTGTAGCCTTGTTCCCGGGGTTCCGAACCTATCGATGGGTGCAAGGAGTGGGTGCTGTGGAGAACGTACTACGGCTGCTGATCGTTCTGGGGGGAACGCTGGCCGTGACGATCGCGATCGGATGGGCAATCGACCGCGGGCTGCGGTATTGGTCGGCCCGGCATCCGAAGACCGAGATACCGGGGCTGCTGCGCCGGATCCAGCTGCCGCTGCAACTTTTCCTCGGCTTCGCCGCCCTTCGGATGACCTACCCGCTGGCCGGGCTGAATCTGCGGCAGGATTCGGTCGTCCTCAGCGTCCTGGCCACGGTGGTGACCATGTCGGCGGTATGGCTGGTGGTCCGGATCGCCGACGCCGTGGCCGACGGCATGCTGAGCACCTACTCCCGCCGGGCCCGTGACCCCCGCCGGGTACGCCAGCTCAACACCCAGTTCACCCTGATCCGCCGGATCACCAGCTCGGTGCTGGCCGTGGCCACCGCGGCGATCGCCATGCTGGTGATGTTCCCCGAATTGCGGGTGCTGGGCACATCGCTGCTGGCCTCGGCCGGGATCATCGGCATCATAGCCGGTGTGGCGGCGCAGTCCACGCTCAGCAATCTGATGGCCGGTCTGCAGATCGCCTTCGGCGATTCGGTGAAAATCGGCGATACGGTCGTGGTCGAAGGCGAGATGGGCACCATCGAGGAGATCACGCTGTCCTTCCTGACGGTGCGGATCTGGGACGATCGCCGGCTGACCATGCCGGTGTCGTACTTCAACAGCAAACCGTACGAGAACTGGTCCCGGGGCGGTCCGCAGATGACCGGCACGGTGTTCCTGCACCTCGACCACAGCACGCCGGTGGCCGAGCTGCGCACGCACCTCTACGAATATCTGAGCGACCACCCGGACTGGGATGGGCGCAGCTGGAACCTGCTGGTCACCGATAGCACTCCCACCGGAATCGAGGTGCGTGCCTCGATGACCGGGCGTGATTCCGACGCTGTGTGGTCGCTGCGCTGCGCGGTGCGCGAGGAACTGATCGGCTGGCTCAACGAGGAGCATCCCGGTTCGCTTCCCCGGCTGGGGGCGCTCGACGGGCTCGACACGCCGGTTCGGTAAGTGCCCCGCGCGGGGTGTACGCACCGGCCCCGAAGTGACTTGATCTCGATGGCGTGTCTTTATGCCGCGTTCATCGCGGAAGGGTGTGCTGTAGCTCACAATTGGGAGATGGCCGCGCTGATACCGGCCGGCCGGGCCAGCACTCTCTAAGGAGCCCCGCTCATGTCTGCTCCCGCCGGTTATCCGGTCCGTGTTCGCGGTGATCTGGATCCCGCGCTGTCGCGCTGGATGTGGATCGTCAAATGGATTCTCGCCATACCGCACTACATCGTTCTGTTCTTCCTGCATATCGGCTATGCCGTGGTGACGGTGATCGCATTCTTCGCGATCCTGTTCACCGGCAGGTATCCGCGTGCCCTGTTCGACTACAGCGTCGGCGTCATCCGGTGGTCTTGGCGTGTCAGTTTCTACGCCTGGACGCCGGCCGGGACGGATAAGTATCCGCCGTTCGCTCTGGCATCGGACGAGAGCTATCCGGCCGATCTGGATATCGACTATCCGCCGACCCTCCATCGTGGTCTGGTGCTCGTGAAATGGTGGCTGCTGGCCATCCCGCACTACCTGATCATCGGTGGTATGACCGGGGCCGCCTGGGTCGTGTACTCCGACGATATGGACGGTATGGCCAGTGCGGCGGGTCTTCCGCTGATCGGTGTGCTGACGTTGGTCGCGCTTATCGGCCTGCTGTTCGTCGCGCGGTACTCCCAAGGCCTGTTCGATTTCGTGATGGGCATCAACCGGTGGATGCTGCGGGTGCAGGCCTACGGATCTCTCCTCCGCGACGAATACCCGCCGTTCCGGCTGGATCAGGGCGCCCGCGACGAGGTGCCTCCGGCGGTCGATACGACGAAACCCGCTGTCTGACCGATCCTCCCGGCAATGAAAAAGCCCGAGGGCCGATGGGCCCTCGGGCTTTCAGGGTGAGTGACGGGACTCGAACCCGCGACAGCCAGGATCACAACCTGGTGCTCTACCAACTGAACTACACTCACCATCGCCGGTTTTGCACCGGCGGCCTAGATACTAGCGCGTGTACCCCGTCGTTAGCTAATCGGTTTCCGGCGTGGTGGTGACCTGGGCCGATACCGTATCGGCGGAGGAGGCCGCGATCTCGTCCGCGGCACGCGCGCTGACCTCGGTGGCGATCGCGGTGATCTCCGCGGTCGACGGGCCGGGCGCCGGCACGAAGACGGTGCGCCGGTAGTACTCGAGCTCCCGGAGGGATTCCCGGATATCGGCCAGCGCGCGATGGGCCAGGCCCTTCTCCGGCTGGCCGAAGTAGATGCGCGGATACCAGCGCCGGCACAGTTCCTTGATCGAGCTCACATCGATCATCCGATAGTGCAGATGCTTGTCCAGCCGCGGCATATCCCGGGCGATGAATCCGCGATCGGTGGCGATGGAATTACCCGCCAGCGGCACCACACCCGCGGTGGGCGCGTACTGCTCGATGTAGTCGAGCACCTGCTGCTCGGCCTCGGCGAGGGTGACGCTGGACTGCCGGACCTCCTCGGTGAGACCGGAACGAGCATGCATCTCGGCGACCACCTGCGGCATCGCGGCGAGTGCCGCTTCGTCGGCGTGGATCACGATATCCACACCGTCGCCGAGGATGTTCAGTTCGCTGTCGGTCACGAGGGCGGCGACCTCGATGAGCTTATCGTTGACCAGATCGAGCCCGGTCATCTCGCAATCCATCCACACCACTAATTTGTCGGACACTCGTCCCACCCTAATCAGCCCAGCTGTGGGTGCGGTGCAATCGTGGCGGTCACGATCTGTGAACGACTTCGAGCCGGTCCGGTTGTCAGCCGCCGAGCTTCTTGTAGAAGGCGCCCGCGAAAGGTGCCGTAATCGCCCGCGGGCCGTAGTTGCCCGCGACGCTCATCCCCT
Organism: Nocardia sp. NPDC019395; assembly: GCF_040632335.1. Classification (NCBI taxonomy): domain Bacteria; kingdom Bacillati; phylum Actinomycetota; class Actinomycetes; order Mycobacteriales; family Nocardiaceae; genus Nocardia; species Nocardia sp. NPDC019395. Next base: position 9,562 of record NZ_JBEYBT010000012.1, on the reverse strand, counting down.
TGCCGATCACGCCCGGCACTACCCGCCTTTTGTTGCGAGCCAGCCCATCGATCGAAATTCGTGCGGTGTACTCGGAGGAAACCCATAGGAAATCCGGGACCATCCGGTCGACGAGCGAGGCCTCGGCGGGGTCCGGTGTCTCGGTGCGGACAGGACCGGGAGCCAGGAGTGTGACATGCACCCCGGTATCCGCCAGCTCCCCGCGCAGGGATTCGGCGAAGGTGTTCGCGAAGGCCTTGCTGGCCGCGTAGGTGGTGTTGTGCGGGATGGGCATATTGCCGGCCGCCGAACCGCTGACCAGAATGCCGCCGGCGCGCCGGGCCAGCATGGCGGGCAGCACAGCCAGGGTGAGATCCTGCACCGCGACAGCATTGAGTTCGAGCTGGGCGCGTTCGTAATCGGGGTCCAGGCCGCTGATCGGGCCGAAGGTCGCGATACCGGCGTTATTGCACAGGATCGAGATATCGCGGCCACTCAGCTCTTCGGTCAGGATCGCGCGCTGCGGCCGATCGGCCAGATCCACCGCGCGGACCTCCGCGGTGATTCCGTGGGTACGGGTGAGCCGGCCCGCCAGTTCGTCGAGCAGTTCGCCGCGGCGGGCGACCAGGATGAGCGAATACCCACGGCCCGCTAGTTCGGCGGCCAGTGCGGCTCCGATTCCGGACGAGGCGCCGGTCACGACGGCGCGGCTGTCGGCGGTAGGTGATGGCAAACCCATCAGGTCACCCTATGCGAACCCGCCGCTCTCGCCGCGGCCGTGCGCTGTCCGCGGCCCGGTTCTCCCGGGGCGGAGCCGACCGGCCGGGCACCGATGACCAGCGTCGGGGGCGTGGCGCCGAAAGATATCGCCTCGAGCCCGGGAAAACCTGAAACTCCTGTAGATCACGGGTGTTTGGGCCCCGGTGAGATGGGTACACCCACACCGACTGGCCCGAACAGCTCAGTCGGGTGGGTGGAGCGCCCCCGGCAGGAATCGAACCTGCGACCTAGGGATTAGAAGGCCCTTGCTCTATCCAACTGAGCTACGGAGGCAGTGGTTCCACCATGGCGGACAACGGTCGCGCTGTCCAGCTGAAAAGTGTAGCGATCAATCTGATCGTTTGATTTGGGCTGCCCGGAAACGGCCCGGCCGGGCCCGTCGGGGCCTGCCGAACTACTCTCGAAGCTATGTCGTCAGTCCAGGCCCCTGCCGCCGAACCCGCCAGCGAGGTCGGTCGGCCGGGCGCTCCGGCTGCCGCAACGGCCGCACTGACGGTGATCGCCGGGGCGCTCGCGGGGTTGGTCGCCATAGTCGTGGTCAGCGCGTCGGCGGCCGAGGCACTGAGTCTGCTGGGCATCCCCGATCCGGGCCCGCTCACCACCTACGGCCTGCCCGCCGTGAGGGCCCTGGCCGATCTGTTCGCGGCGCTGACTGTGGGAGCCCTGCTGTTCGCGGCCTTCCTGGTTCCGCCGCAGCGCGGCGGCCTCCTCGATACCGGCGGATACCGCGCGGTGCGGCGGGCCTCCGGACTGGCACTGGTCTGGGCGATCTGCGCGGCATTGCTGGTACCGCTGACAGTTTCCGACAGCACCGGCCGGCCGGTTTCGCAGATCCTCGCACCGCAGGACCTGTGGGGGGTGATCGACGAGATCGAGCTGGCGGGGACATGGCGGCTCACCGCTGTCGGGGCGTTACTGCTGGCCATCGCCTGTCGCCTCGTGTTGCGCTGGGGATGGACTCCCGTACTGTTCGCCGGTTCGATCGCGGTGCTGATGCCACTGGCGCTGACCGGCCACTCCTCCTCGGGTGGGGCGCACGATGTGGCCACCAACAGCTTGATCCTGCACTTGATCGCCGCGGCGGTCTGGGTCGGCGGTCTCGTCGCCTTGCTCGTCCACGCGCTGCGCGACGGTACGGACACGGGCCTGGCGGCCCGGCGGTTCTCGCCGGTGGCGGCGGTCTCGTTCGTTGTGCTGGCGGTGAGCGGGGTCGCGAACTCGTGGGTCCGGGTGCCGTGGGACGAACTGTTCACCAGCACCTACGGTCGCCTGGTGCTCGCCAAGGTCGCCGCGCTGGTGGTCCTGGGCGTGTTCGGCTGGTTCCAGCGCCGGGCGGCGCTGCCCGCGCTTGCTGCCGATCCGGGCGATCGCCGGGCACTGATCCGGTTCGCGGGGGTGGAGATGCTCGTCTTCGCCGCGACGATGGGCCTGGCGGCGGGATTGGGGCGGACGCCACCGCCGCCGCCCACCAGCGTGCCCACTCCCATGGAGGTGGAACTCGGGTATCAGCTGGACGGCCCGCCCACTGTTGCCCGGATACTGTTCGACTGGCGGTTCGACCTGATCTTCGGCACGCTCGCCATCGTGCTGGCGGTGCTGTACCTGCTCGGGGTCCGCCGGCTGCGGGCCCGCGGTGACCGGTGGCCGGTGGGCCGGACCGTCGCCTGGTTGCTGGGCTGCGCCGTCCTGCTGTTCACGACCTCGTCGGGTGTCGGCCGCTACGGCCCGGCGATGTTCAGTGTGCATATGGGCGCGCATATGGCGCTGTCCATGCTGACCCCGATTCTGCTCGCGCTCGGCGGTGTGGTGACGCTGGCGTTGCGGGCGCTCCCGCCGGCCGGCCGGGCCGGGGCGCCGGGTCCGCGGGAATGGATTCTCGCGGCCGTACACAACCCGGTATCGCGCTTTCTCACCCATCCCATCGTGGCGTCCGTGGTGTTCGTGGCGGGGTTCTACGCCCTGTACCTGGGCGGGATTTTCGACTCGTTCGTGGATTCCCACGCCGCCCATCTGCTGATGAACCTGCATTTCCTGGTGAGCGGCTACCTCTTCTACTGGGTCGTGATCGGAATCGATCCGAAGCCGCGCCGGGTGGAGCCGCTCACCAAACTCGGGATGGTGTTCGGCTCACTGCCGTTCCACGCGTTCTTCGGTGTGATTCTGATGGGGATGAGCACCGTGCTGGGCGGCTGGTTCTATCGCGGCCTGGGCCTGGACTGGCACAACGATCTGCTGGGCGATCAGCGCACCGGTGGCAGTCTGGCGTGGGCGACCGGCGAGGTGCCGCTGGTGGTGGTGATGCTGGCGTTGCTGATCCAGTGGTCCCGTAGTGACGAACGGCTGGCCCGCCGCACCGACCGCGCCGCGGAACTCGACGACAACGCGGAACTGGCCGCGCACAACGCCATGTTCGCCGAATTGGCCAAGCGAGATCGGCAGTAGGTAGATGACCGAACAGAAAACCCCGCTGACACCCGTGCAACCGTTGCGCCGCGTCTATCGATCCGATGTGCGTGCGGCTCGCCGCCGCCTGGGCCGGCATATTCGCAAGACGCCGGTGTTCCACACCGTGGTCCCCGGGCCGTCCGGGCCGGTGCCGGTCACCCTGAAGCTGGAATATCTGCAGCACGGCGGCACGTTCAAGGTGCGCGGTAGTTACAACGCGCTCCTGTCCGAGCGGGTGTGTCCCGAGCACGTCGTCATCGCCTCCGGCGGGAACGCGGGGATCGCGGCGGCTCTCGCGTCGGCGGGGATGGGGAAATCCTGCACGATCGTGGTGCCGGAATCGGCGCCGCACACCAAGGTCGCGGCGATGTGGTCGCACGGGGCCGAGGTGCGCTGGCACGGGACCACCTATGCCGAGGCCTACGAACACGCGCGGGAGATCACCGCGGAACGCGGCGCGCTACAGCTGCACGCCTACGACCTGCCCGCCGTGGTGACCGGCGCGGGCGTGATCGGCCTCGAACTCGAGGAGCAGGTACGCGGCCGGCCGCCGATTCTGGTCGCGGTCGGCGGCGGGGGCCTGATCGGCGGCATCGCGGCGGCTGCCGGCCGGCGCCGGGAAGTCGTCGGGGTGGAGCCCGAAGGTATTCCGACGATGCATTCGGCGCTCGCCGCGGGAAAACCGGTGGACGTCGATATCGCCAGCATCACCGCGGATGCCCTGGGGGCGTCGCGGCTGGGCGAGATCTCCTTCGATGTGGCCCGCCGCTACGGCGTGCGGTCGGTTCTGGTGACCGACGACGCCATCACCGAAGCGCGTGATCATCTGTGGCGTGAATTCCGGATAGTGGTCGAGCTGTCGGGTGCGGTGGCCTTGGCCGCGATTCTCAGCGGAGCCTATGTTCCCCCCGAGGGCGAGCGGCCGGTGATCGTGCTGTGCGGGGCGAATACCGAACTCCCGGTGCTCTGACCGGATCGGCCGGCCGGATGGCGTGCTGCCGCGCCGGGGACCGGGTGCCGGAAACCGGCCTCGCGGGCGGGATGTTTGTCCACAGCCTCGCCCGGTGGGGGAAGTTGTCCACAGATCCGATTTCCGCCTGCCACCGCAGTGCGGCGCGGGTCACCATGAATATGTTCCCGGGAATCGGGAGCGCGGGTGCCCCGGCTGTACCGGGCGTGAGAAGGGGTGGGCTCATGTACGAAACTCTGGCGACTGTGGTGGGTACCGTGGTGACCGATCCGGTCAAGCGCGATCTCCCGAGCGGAGAGCAGATGCTCAGCTTCCGGTTGGCGAGTACCGCGCGCCGGCTCGACCGGGACTCGGGTGAATGGGTGGACAATGGGGTGTTGTTCCTGACAGTGAGCTGCTGGCGTCGGCTGGTGGCCGGTGTCGACGCCTCCATCCGCCGCGGTGATCCGGTCATCGTGCAGGGGCAACTCCGGTCCAACGAATACCGCTCGCGCGACGGCGTCGACCGCCGGGATCTGGAGATGCGGGCCCACACCGTAGGCCCCGACCTCACCCGCTGCACCGCCCAGGTGATGCGTCGGCGGACCGGATATGCGACCGTTAGCGGGAATGACGCCGCCGATCCGGGCGCTGGATCTGCCGGGGGCGGGGTAGCGGGGGAAAAGGACGATCCGATGACGGAGACGTCGGCGCCCGGCGACCGGCCGGTGAACGCCGACGTGTGAAACTGCACCGATGTTCGACGGATAGGGTGATCGCTATGGCTGAGTTCATCTACCAAATGAAGAAGGTTCGTAAGGCGCACGGCGACAAGGTCGTGCTCGACGATGTCACCTTGAACTTCCTTCCCGGCGCCAAGATCGGCGTTGTCGGCCCCAACGGCGCCGGTAAATCCAGCGTGCTGAAGATCATGGCCGGATTGGACCAGCCGAACAACGGCGAGGCCTTTCTCGCACCGGGTGCCAGTGTCGGAATCCTGCAGCAGGAGCCGCCGCTGAACGAGGAGAAGTCGGTTCGCGGGAACGTGGAGGAGGGCCTCGGCGAGATCAAGGTCAAACTCGACCGGTTCAACGAGATCGCCGAACTCATGGCCACCGATTACTCCGACGAGCTCATGGACGAAATGGGCAAACTGCAGGAGGATCTCGACCACGCCGACGCCTGGGATCTGGACTCTCAGCTGGAGCAGGCGATGGACGCCCTGCGCTGCCCGCCGCCGGAAGAGCCGGTCACCAATCTGTCCGGTGGTGAGCGTCGCCGTGTGGCGCTGTGCAAATTGCTGCTGAGCAAACCCGATCTGCTGTTGCTGGATGAGCCCACCAACCATCTCGACGCAGAGAGCGTGCTCTGGCTCGAGCAGTTCCTGGCCCAGTATCCGGGCGCTGTTCTGGCGGTCACCCACGACCGGTACTTCCTGGACAATGTGGCCGGCTGGATTCTCGAGCTGGACCGGGGCCGCGCCATCGGCTACGAAGGCAACTACTCCACGTATCTGGAGAAGAAGGCCGAACGCCTCGCGGTACAGGGCAAGAAGGACCAGAAGCTGCAGAAGCGATTGAAGGACGAACTCGCCTGGGTGCGCTCCGGTGCCAAGGCCCGCCAGGCCAAGAACAAGGCGCGCCTGGGCCGGTACGAGGAAATGGCGGCCGAGGCCGAGAAGATGAAGAAGCTGGATTTCGAGGAGATCCAGATCCCCGCCGGCCCGCGCCTGGGCAGTGTCGTGGTCGAGGTGGAGCATCTGGACAAGGGCTTCGGCGATCGCCAGCTGATCAAGGATCTGTCGTTCACGTTGCCACGCAACGGAATCGTCGGTGTTATCGGCCCCAACGGCGTGGGTAAGACCACCCTGTTCAAGACCATTGTCGGTCTCGAGGAACCGGACAGCGGCACGGTGAAGGTCGGCGATACGGTTCAGCTGAGCTATGTCGACCAGACCCGGGCCGGTATCGATCCGAACAAGACGGTGTGGCAGGTGGTTTCCGACGGGCTCGACTATATCGAGGTCGGCCAGCAGGAGATGCCGTCCCGGGCGTACGTGAGCGCGTTCGGGTTCAAGGGCCCGGATCAGCAGAAACCGGCCGGTGTGCTCTCCGGTGGTGAGCGCAACCGCCTCAACCTGGCACTCACCCTGAAACAGGGCGGGAATCTGATCCTGCTCGACGAGCCCACCAACGATCTGGATGTGGAGACGCTCGGATCACTGGAGAACGCACTCGAACAGTTCCCCGGCTGCGCCGTGGTCATTTCCCACGACAGGTGGTTCCTGGACCGCACCTGTACGCATATCCTCGCTTGGGAAGGTGACGCCGACAACGAGGCCAAGTGGTTCTGGTTCGAGGGCAACTTCGAAGCGTACGAGGCCAACAAGATCGAGCGTCTCGGACAGGAAGCCGCACGGCCGCATCGCGTGACACATCGCAAACTGACCCGCGGGTAACGCCGCAGATTTTTCCCCGCTACCCGGGCACGGGACTACCCTCGGGGCGGCATCGGTGTGTCTCCGAAAGAACCGCATTCAAGGGAGTGGGAAATGACGGTCTCGTCCGAATTGTCCAGCGAGGCATGGGTTGCCGAACTGCCGGACACCCTACGAGCCGGCCTCCGCGCCCTGGAGGAGGGATATTTCCGGCACGTAGGGACCGACGAGGCGGACTGCGAGATAACCTCTGTCGCGCTCACATTCCGAGCGCATCTGGAGCTGGCCCTGAACCGGCAACCGGGTCAGGGATCGGTCCGGGTGCACCATCCGGACGACGGATCCGGCCTGGGAGCGGCGATACAGATCGTGACCGACGATATGCCGATGCTCGTCGATTCGATCACCGCCCTGCTGTCCCGGATGGGCGGTACGGTTCGTGAGGTCATCCACCCGGTCGTCACGGTGGAGCGGAATGCCGACGGGCGGCTCGTCGCCGCCCGTCCCCACGTTGCCGATCGGGGCCGTAACGGAGCATCGGCCGACCGCGAATCGTGGATCCATCTACAACTGCATCCCGCGACCGGCGCAGAACTACTCGGCGAGATCGCCGCGGCCCTGCCGGGCGTGATCAGTGATGTGCGGCAGGTGAGCAGCGATACCGACGCGATCCACGCCCTGCTCCACGATCTCGCGGCCGGCCTCGACCGCGCCGGTGAAGCGGTGGGCACGGGGGAGACGGATATCGCGCCGTCCGACTGTGCCGGGCTGCTGCGTTGGATGGCCGCCGGTAATTTCACCGTGCTCGGTTACGCCAGGTACCGGAACGAACCCGGTGAATCGGTGCCGGTGCTCATGGCGGATTCGGCCCTGGGGGTGTTGCATCCGGGCGCCGGTACCGGATTCCAGGTGCCCATCGGAGCCGGCGCACCGCGGCTGCTGCGGATGACCCAGGGACTGGTCCCGGTGACCATGCAGCGGGCGGTCTATCCGTTCTTCATCGGCGTGGCCGATCTCGGAGCCACGGGCGAGGTCCGCGGTGAGCATTTGTTCATCGGCGTTTTCACGGTCACCGCGTTGCACGAGAATGTGCTCGATATACCCGTGGTGGGCGAGCGGGTGCGCTCGGCCATCAAGGGCAGCGGTTTCGACCTCGACTCGTTCTCGGGGCAGGCGATGCTCGAGGTTATGCAGGGCTTCCCGCGCACCGAACTTTTCGCCTGCGATGCCGCTACCCTGCGCCGTATCGCTGCCGCGGTACTCAATGTGGGTCTGCGCCGGCAGGTCCGGTTGTTCCTGCGCGTCGATCCCTACGGTCGCTTCGTGGTGGCGATGGTGTATTTGCCGCGGGATCGCTACACCACCGCGGTCCGGCTGGAGATGCAGGACATCCTGGTCCGCGAACTCGGCGGCTCGTCGATCGACTACTCGGCCCGGGTGAGCGAAAGCGAGCTCGCCAGCGTCTATTTCACGATCCGGCTGCCGGGCGCCGATAGTAGCGAACCGGTACGCGGCACATCGGCCGAGGAAATCTCCGAGGCCGAACGGCAGCGTATCCAGAGTCTGCTCACCGAAGCGAGTCGTACCTGGGACGACTACCTCAACGACGAGGTGAGTGCGTCCACGGTCCTCGATCCGAAGATAGTGCGCCGCTACTGCGAAGCATTCCCCGACGGCTACAAGCAGGATTTCACCGCGTCGCGGGCCCTGGCCGATATCGACCGCTTGGAGCGGCTGCGGACGGGCGGTATCGACCAGCACCTGTACCGGGTCACCGGAGCGCCCGCGGGCTCCTGGCGTTTCACTCTCTATATCGGCGGTACCGGAATTTCGCTGAGCCAGGTACTTCCGGTGATACAGAGCCTCGGTGTCGAGGTGATCGACGAGCGGCCGTACCGAATCAGGCGCGAGGCCGACGGTGCCGGCGCCTCGGCGGAGCGCTGGATCTACGATTTCGGGCTGCTGGCCAGCCCGGAATTACTGCGTGCCGCGCTCGACCAGGATCTCGATACCGAATTGCTCGAGGTGTCGCCGGACAGGCCCGCGCGGATCGAATCGGCGGCCGCCGGAGTGCGGGACCGCTTCACCGAAGCATTCGATGCGATCTGGTACGGCCGCGCGGAGGCCGACGGTCTTAACGAACTCGTCCTGCGGGCCGCGCTGACCTGGCGTGAGGTCGCCGTACTGCGCACCTACGCGAAATACCTGCAACAGGCAGGGTTCCCGTACAGCCAGGTGAACATCGCCCGGGTGCTGCACACCTATCCGGATACAGCGCGATTGTTCGCGCAGTTGTTCGCCGCCCGGTTCGACCCGGACAGCTGTTCCGCCGACCACGCCACCGAACTCGAACAGCGAGTACGTGAGCGGATCGACCAGGTGGTCAGCCTGGATGCGGACCGCATTCTGCGGGCCATGCTGGGATTGATACTGGCCACCCTGCGCACCAACTATTACGTCACCGACGCCGACGGCGCCGCCCGGGAGTTCATCTCGGTGAAGGTCGAGCCGCAGGAGATCGCCGAACTTCCGCAGCCGCGGCCGAAGTACGAGATCTTCGTGTATTCGCCGCGGGTGGAGGGTGTGCATCTGCGGTTCGGTGCGGTGGCGCGGGGTGGTTTGCGCTGGTCGGATCGGCTGGAGGATTTCCGGACCGAGATCTTGGGTTTGGTGAAGGCGCAGGCGGTGAAGAACGCGGTGATCGTGCCGGTGGGCGCGAAGGGTGGTTTCGTGGTGAAACGCCCGCCCGCGGCTACGGGCGATGCCGCTGTCGACCGGCAGGCTCGCATGGTGGAAGGTATCGAATGCTATCGAACTTTCATCTCCGGTTTGCTCGATATCACGGATAACGTCGACCTGGCCGGGGGGCAGGTGCTGCCGCCGGATCGGGTGGTGCGGCGTGACGGTGATGATACGTATTTGGTGGTGGCGGCGGATAAGGGGACGGCGACGTTTTCCGATATCGCTAATGA
>NZ_JBEYBT010000011.1:130095-159458 GCF_040632335.1 Nocardia sp. NPDC019395 | reverse complement strand
CCGGGTCCAGCGACGATGCCGGGTCCAGCGACGATGCCGGGTCCAGCGACGATGCCGGGTCCAGCGACGATGCCGGGTCCAGCGACGATGCCGGGTCCAGCGACGATGCCGGGTCCAGCGACGATGCCGGGTCCAGCGACGATGCCGGGTCCAGCGACGATGCCGGGAGCGGATACCGCGGTTGTGCTGTGGTTATTGGGGGGCGGCGCGGGTTCGGGCTTTACTTTCAGATGTCGCGCTGAACTCGGTGGCGGGGTTGGGCGGATTTCACGCTCGGGAGCGGGGGATCGACGCGGCGGTGCAGCCCGTTCGGGGTGCACCGCCGCGTCGATTGTTCAGCGGGCGGGGGTCACCAGATTTTGACGCGCTCCTCGGGGGCCAGATAGAGGGCGTCTTCGGGGGTCAGTTCGAAGGCCTCGTGGAAGGCGTCGATATTGCGCACCACGGCGTTGCAGCGGAACTCCGGCGGGGAGTGTGGATCCACGGCGAGGCGGCGGACGGCCTCCTCCGGGCGGGATTTCGTCCGCCAGACCTGGGCCCAGCCGAAGAACACCCGCTGCAGTCCGGTCAGGCCGTCGATCACCGGGGCCTCCTGACCGTCGAGGGAGATCCGGTAGGCCTGGAGCGCGATCGACAGACCGCCGAGATCGCCGATGTTCTCGCCGATGGTGAACTCGCCGTTCACGGTGTGCTCGTCCGGGAGATCGCTGGGGGAGAGCACGTCGTACTGGTCGATCAGCGCGCGAGTGCGCTTACCGAACTCGGCACGATCGTCCTCGGTCCACCAATCGACCATATTGCCGTCGCCGTCGTATTTCGCACCCTGATCGTCGAAACCGTGGCCGATCTCGTGACCGATCACCGCGCCGATACCGCCGTAGTTGGCGGCGTCGTCGGCGTTCATATCGAAGAACGGAGGTTGCAGGATGGCGGCCGGGAAGACGATCTCGTTCATTCCCGGGTTGTAGTAGGCGTTCACTGTCTGCGGTGTCATGAACCATTCGTCGCGGTCCACGGGGCCACCCAGTTTGTTCAGATCCCGGTCGTGTTCGGCGGCGTACCCGCGCCGGTAGTTGCCCACCAGATCGGTGGGATCCACCGAAACGGCGGAGTAGTCGCGCCAGCGGTCCGGGTATCCGATCTTGGGGGTGAACTTCTCCAGCTTCGCCAGCGCGGCCTGGCGGGTGGCCGGGGTCATCCACTCCAGATCGGCGATATTGCGGCGGTAGGCCTCTCGCAGGTTCTCCACCAGCCGCACCATCGCGGCCTTGGCCTCCGGCGGGAAGTGCTCGGCGACATAGAGTTTGCCCACGGCCTCGCCGAGCAGATCCTGTACCAGCGAAACCCCGCGCTTCCACCGCTCCCGGTTCTCCTGGGCGCCGGTCAGGGTGCGACCGTAGAAATCGAAACTCTCCTCGACCACGGCCTCGGTGAGGTAGGGCGCGCGGGCCCGGAGAACCCGCCACTGCGCCCACAACCGCCATTCCGATACCGGCACCGACTCCCAGGTCTGCGCGAAAGTACGCAGGTAATCCGGTTGCCGGACAACCAGTTCCGACAGCAGCAGCGAACCGTCGGCGGAGACGCCCGCGGCCAGCCCGTCGGTCCAGGCACCCCAATCGAATTCCGGATTGCGCTCGGCGAGTTCGGTGAATGTCGTGAGGTTGTAGCTCAGTTCGGCGTCGCGCCGGCGCACCACATCCCAGTGCCCGGCGGCGAGTTTGCGCTCCAGTTCGAATACCCGCGCCCCCGCCGATTCCGTATCCAGTAGCTCCGCGATACGCGGATCGGCGGCGGCCAGGGCGAACATGCGGTCGATATGGGCGATATAGCGTTCGCGCACCTCCGCGTAGTCGTCGGACCGGTAGTAGGACTCATCGGGCAGGCCGATACCGGATTGTGTCGCGTAGACCAGGTAGCGCTGCGAATTCTTGTCATCGGTATCGACGTAGACGGCGACAGCACCGGACACACCGGTGCGCTGCAGCCGGCCCAGCAACGCCGCGAACTCACTCCGGCCGGTGGTGCGGGCCAAATCCCCGAGTTCCTCGGCGATCGGCGCCAGACCGGCCGTTTCCACGGCCGCGGAGTCCATGAACGACGAGTACAGGTCGGCGATCTTGCGGGCATCGCTACCCGGCTCGCCCGCGGCGGAGCGGATGATCTCCTGGACATCCAGTTCCGCCTGGTCGTACAGCTTGCGGAAAGCACCGTCCACCGCCCGGTCCGCCGGGATTTCGTACCCGGCCAGCCAGGCGCCGTTGACATGCGTGAACAGGTCGTCCTGCACCCGCACAGCCGGGGCGAGATGGGTCAGATCGATACCGGAGGGGCTGGTCACGTCGGAAGTCACGCAATCCAGTATGCCGGTGCCCGGTGTGCCGCGACGTGATGTGCGTTCGGCCGGTCCGCTCAATTCGTCGGTTCGGGCGGTACGAGAGTCTCCCCGAACTGGTCTTCCAGGTGCTGCTGGAACCGCTCGTCACACTGTGTGATCGCCGCCTGATCAGTCCCGGCTCGTTCGAGGCAACCGACGTAGTCGTCGCCTCCGACGTCGTTCCAGAAACCCCAGAGGAGTACTCCGCACACGATCGCCGCCACGATGGCGACCACCCCGAGAATCAACGAGACGACAGCCATGACCCCGCCGCCCGCGGTGCCCCGGCGCGCCTTCACCATGGCGATGGCGCCGAGAACCACGGCGACGAGCCCGAAGAAGATCCCGCCCGCGACTGTGCAGAAACTCAGCGCCGCCAGAATCGCGAAGATCAGAGCCGCAACCGCCATCCCCTTGGTCTTGGGCGATTCCTGCCAGTACGGGGGCTCACCACCGGGTCCCGGATACGGGTCGGGTGCGGGGTAGCCCGCCGGTGGTGGGTAGGTCATACGTTTCTCCTCAGGTGAGCGGTCACGATCATCGACGGTGTCACGCCGGTGTGACCGTGGAGTTCGCCCACTCATTGTCGGCGGTCGCCCCGGCCCGGGTCGAGGCCCCCCGCCGGACCCCACGGCCGGAGCGGAGGCGGAGGTACGCAGAACGCGCACGGCCGGAGCGGAGGCGGAGGTACGCAGAACGCGCACGGCCGGAGCGGAGGCGGAGGTACGCCTATCCGGCACCGAGCCGGGCGTGCATCTCCCAGATGAGCACTTCGGCCGGTTCCGGGGCGATCAACCGCCGGCCACCGGAATAGCTGAGGCGCACCGCGTCGCCGGTGTCGAGCAGACCCACCCCCTCCATCTCGACCGCACCGCGCGCGACGAAGACATGAATATAGGGCGCGTCGGGCAGGTCCACGCTGGGCTCGGTATCCGGGGCCAGTTTCGCCACGTGCAGCGCCGAATGGCTGCTGTTGATGGCGATCGCGGCGCGATCGCGATACCGCGGCAGACCGGACGCAACCGTCACCAGCCCTCCGGCGGCAAGTTCGGCGTCGATCTCGAGTTGCTGGTATCCGGGCTCGATACCGGGGTCGTCGGGCATAACCCACATCTGCACGAAATGCACCGGCTCCTCGTGCTCGGACCGGCCGGAATCGACCCGCCAGGAGTCGTTCTTCTCCGAATGCCGGATTCCCGTACCGGCGCTCATCCGCTGCGCGAGACCCGGATAGATGACACCGCTGTGCCCCAGCGAATCCTGATGTACCAGCGACCCCTCCAGCACCCAGGTCACGATTTCCATATCGCGGTGCGGATGGGTGTCGAAGCCCTGACCGGGTAGAACGATATCGTCGTTGTTCACCAGCAGCAGGCCGTGATGGGTGTTCTCGGGATCGTAGTGCGAACCGAAGGAGAACGAGTGTTTGGAATCGAGCCAGGATATTCGCGTTTTCATCCGGTCGCCCGCGCGATGGACCTCGATATGCGGGGTCGGCGGTGTGGACATCACACGCCTCCTTTCCTGCTCGGGCACAATTACCTTTCCCGTAGGGAGTACCCCGATACCCCACTTCGTCGATCGTCCGCTCTCGGCATTTTACGCGAGCGACCTCGGGGTGAACGGCTGGTGAGCAACGGTCGGCGGCATTAGCGGTACGGCACGTACGCGGTGAAAATGGATATACCGGATCGGGAGGTGAAGGATGCGCCCCGAAGCACTTGCGCGGATCGAGCAGCGGCTGCGTGCCGGTGCGCGACGCGACGGCGTCACCGATCTGGTGGTCGGTGTCGCGGTATTCCGCGACGGCAGGCTGCTGGTGGTGCGCCGGGTGCCCGGTTCGGATCTCGGCGGAATGTACGAACTGCCGGGTGGCGGAGTAGAAGCCGGGGAAACACTGATCGAGAGCGCGGTGCGCGAACTCTATGAGGAGACCGGGTTGGTGGCCCGGTGTATCACCGAATTCCTCGGCTGGTTCGACTACGCGACCCGCACCAAACCCAAGGTGCGCAAGTTCAGCTTTCTCGCCGATGCCGAACCCGGTGAGATAACCCTGGAACCCGACGAACACGACGCGTACGCCTGGATCGACGCCGACGCGCTGGGCACCCTGCCGATGGCCCCGGATATGCGGGAGGCAGTCGATCTGCTGATCACCGAGGAGCGCGGACCGGCCGGAATACGTTCGGGACCGCCCAACAGGTAGCGTCGCGGCCGTGTCCAGCGCTGCGCCCGAACCCTGCACGCCGGATCAGATAGCCGAGACGGGCGAGCACAAGCACAGCCTGGGCGCGGTGCGCGCCGCGATCCGGGCGAGCCCCGGTGCTGTCCGGTTGACCCTGATCCGGTTCACCAGCCAATTCGGCGACGGGATGTTCCAAGCGGCGCTGTCCGGGGCGATTCTGTTCAACCCGGAACGCGAAACCGACCCGCTGGCCGTCGCGGCCGGTTTCGCTGTGCTGCTGCTGCCCTATTCGGTGATCGGCCCCTACGCCGGCGCCCTGCTGGATCGGTGGGACCGCAGGCTGGTGCTGCTGATCGCCAACATCATGCGGGTGATCTTGATCGTCGCTGTGGCGCTCGGGCTGCTGGCCGGTATCGGGGCGAGCCCGTTACTGCTGGCGGCGCTGGCGGTGGTCGGGATCAGCCGCTTCACCGCGGCGGGTGTGTCGGCGGCGCTGCCCCGAGTGCTGGCCCAGCGATGGCTGGTACCCGCCAACTCGGTGCTGGCGACGGCGGGTTCGGCATGCGCGGCGGTGGGCGCGGCCGGGGCGGTGGCCCTTATCGGCGCGGTGGGCGCCGGTGATACCGGCTCGGCGGTGGCGGTCGCGGTGAGCGCGGCCGGTTCGGTGGCCGGGGTAGTACTCGCCGCCGGGTTCCGGCCGCGGACGCTCGGCCCGGAATCGGCGGCCGGCGATACGGTGGGCGCGCTGCACGCCGTGCTCACGGGGCTGGTGGTCGGAGCGCGGGCCGTGCGGCGATCGGCCGACGTATCCACCGCCATGATCGGGATCGGTACCCACCGAATCGTTTTCGGCGCCAACACGTTGATCATGGTGCTGGTTCTGCGGGAATCGCCGTCCGGCGGAACCACCGGCGAGGGCGGGCTCATCGGTTTCGGAGTCGCGATCACCGCGACCGCGGCCGGTATGCTCCTCGCCGCCCTGCTGACCCCGTTCCTGATCCCGCGATTCGGCCGGTCGCGCACGGTGCTGCTCGGACTTTCCGGCGCGATAGCGGTGCAACTCGCGCTGGTCCTGCCCACCGCGCTGGCCGACTCCGCGAACGCTACCCACCACGCCCACCGGCTGCTGCTCGCCGGGGCATTTCTGTTCGGCCTGGCCGGGCAGATGATCAAACTCACCGGCGACGCGGCCATGCAGATCGATATCGCCGACGATCGGCGCGGCCAGGTGTTCGCCCTGCAGGACACCGTGTTCAATATCGGCTTCGTGCTGGCGGTCGCGCTGACCGCGGTGGTCGTGCCGGCGGACGGCCGGTCGGTCGCGGTCGTGCTGGCCGGCGCGGGCTGCTACGGGGCCGGCATCGTCGCACTGCTGCTGAACAATCGCCGGCCCGGGGGACGGTCCCGGGCCGGCGGCAACGGTTGACCCCGAGCCGTCCATGAGCCGGCGGTTTCGCCGGTACGGAGATCGCATTCGGCGGAAGCCGGCGAACCGATCGAGGGGTATCGCACCGGCCCGCCGGGCGGGAACAATGGAGTGCGGCGGAAGGAGGATCGGTGGGACTCGACCTGAACAGCGACCTCGGTGAAGGTTTCGGGGCATGGCATATGGCGGATGACGTCGCCATGCTGAATATCGTCACCAGTGCGAATATCGCCTGCGGATTCCACGCCGGCGATCCCTCCATCATGCGGCGAACGTGTTCACTCGCGGTGGAGAAAGGGGTCCGGATCGGGGCGCATATCGGATACCGCGATCTGGCAGGGTTCGGGCGGCGGGCACTGGCAGTCGCACCGGCGGAACTGCGGGACGAAACGCTGTACCAGATCAGTGCCCTGGACGGATTCGCCCGGGCAGCGGGGGACAGGGTCCGATATGTGAAACCGCACGGAGCGCTCTACCATGCCGCTGCCGCGCAACCCGAGCTCGCCGATGCCGTCCTCTCCGCGATGCGCGAGCACGATCCGGCACTCGCCCTCCTCGGCCCCGCCGGCACTCAGCTGCAGGAGTCGGCCGCGCTCGCGGGTATCCGATTCCTGAGCGAGGGGTTCGCCGACCGCGCGTATACCGCCACGGGCGGGCTGGCCCCACGCGATACCCCGGGCGCCGTGCTGGACCCGGATACGGCGCTGGCCCAGGCGGTGACCCTGGCGGAAACCGGTACCGCACGGGTCGCGGGTGGCGGCGGCACGGTGACCGTATCGCCGGACAGTATCTGCGTACACGGCGATACCCCGGCCGCGGTCCAGATGGCTCGGCGAATTCGTTCCGCGCTCGAGGATGCGGGGATCGCGGTAGCGTCGTTCGCCTGATCGAACTGGAACGGGGTGAGTGATCTGTCGCGGGCTCCACGAACGCGGGAAGCGGCGACCCCAACGGTGCCGGTGCGGTCCGCCGGCGACCGGGCACTGCTGCTGACCCCGCACCCGGACCGGGTAGCCGCCCTGACCGCCGCGCTCGCCGAGCGGTCGCTGCCCGGTGTCGTCGACCTGCTGCCCGCGGCGGAAACCGTTCTGGTGACCTTGGATTCGGCGGTATCCACGCACCGGTGGCGGGCGGAATTCGAGCGGTTGGTCGGCTCGGTGAACGAGGCCGATTCCGGCGATGTTTCCCGTGGAACATTGCCGCGGACGGCCGAGCCCGTGCGGATTCCGGTCCACTATGACGGACCCGACCTCGAAGACGTGGCCCGCGCGCTCGATATCACGCCGGAGGAGGTCGTCGCCGCGCATACCGGAACGGTGTGGCGCTGCGCCTTCGTCGGGTTCGCACCCGGGTTCGGTTATCTGGGCTCCCCGGACGGACGCCTGACCGTCGGGCGCCGCGCCGCGGCCCGCACCCGGATCCCGGCCGGTGCAGTCGCGCTGGCCGGCGGCTATTCGGCGGTCTACCCGCGGGAAACACCTGGGGGCTGGCAACTCATCGGACATACCGAGCTGACCATGTGGGATACCGAACGCGATCCGCCCGCCCTGATCCGGGCCGGTCGATCCGTCCGATTCGTCGACGCGGAGTCCGGGAAATGATCGTTATCGAGGAGACCGGGCCACTGGCGACCGTCCAGGATCTCGGTCGTCCGGGCTGGTTCGATTCGGGAGTGGGCCCGGCCGGGGCCGCCGACCGGGGAGCTCTGCGGCTGGCCAATCGGCTGGTCGGAAACCCGGAAGATGCGGCCGGAATAGAGGTTCTGCTCGGCGGGCTGGTGCTGCACGCCGAGGACACCACACTCGTGGCGGTCACCGGGGCACCCGCACCTGCGACCGTCGACGGCACCCCGGTAGGCCATGCGAGCGTCTTGTGCCTCGCCCCGGGGGAATCGCTGCGGCTGGGCTACACCCGCGCCGGTCTGCGTAGCTATATCGGGATACGCGGCGGTGTCGATATCGCGCCGGTCCTGGGGTCGCGCAGCTACGACACGCTGTCCGGGATCGGGCCGCCACCACTGCGGTCGGGGTCGGTTTTCCCCGTCGGTACTCCGCCACCGGACTGGCCGAACGTCGATCAGGCCCCGCAATCCGAGCCGCCCGGACTGATGGAGATCCGCGCCCTCCTCGGTCCACGTGACGACTGGTTCACCGATCCCGCCGCCCTGTTCACCGGCCACTGGACGGTCAGTCCGGACAGCGATCGGGTCGGTGCCCGCCTCGACCGCGCCGACGGGCCGCCGCTGCGGCGCAACTCCTCGGCGGAACTCCCGACAGAGGGGGTGGCCCTCGGATCGGTACAGGTGCCGCCCAGCGGACAGCCCGTGATTTTCCTCGCCGACCATCCGATAACCGGGGGCTATCCGGTCATCGCGGTGGTCCTGGACGCGGATGTGGACCTGGTGGCGCAGGCCCGGCCCGGCCAGCGGATACGGTTCCGCCGCACGCGGAGCACGTGATCTGCCGCGGTCAGGCGGGCGGGGTCAGGCGGGCGTGCATGAGGTACACGTTGTAGGAATCCCACTCCGAAAGGGTGAAGTACAGATCCCGCGCCGTGGACCAGGGATGAATGAACCCGCCGTAGGCCTTGGGGTAGTCGGTGGTGGATACCAGCGGTACCGCCTCGGTCCAGATTCCCTGCGGTTCGGTAGCGGTCCGCAGCACGATCGCGCCCCGCGCCGGATCCAGGTACGACATCTGCCAGACACCCGACTCTTCGTCGAACCGAACCGAGAGTTCACTGGCAATACCCGGCACCAGCGGCGTTGCCAGATTCTCCGACGCCGGCGCCCAGGTACCGTTCACCCAGTACTGGTACGCGGATTCGTTCAGCACATCAGCCTTCGGCACCCGCGCCAGCCCGATCACACCGACCCGGCCGTTGGGCGTTCCGAACATGTACACGTAGTCGCCGTGCGGCACCATCGCCGCCACCTGGAACCGGCCCAGCCCGAACAGGTTCTCCCATCTGGCGTGCTGATCTTTGACCCAGGTGCTGCCGTTGTCGTCGGAGTAGGCGATACCGCCGTAATTCGTCCACCACAGGCCGGGTATCTTGCTCCAGCGGTTCACCGACATATAGCTGAGGTACTGACGGTCGCCGAGAGCGAAACCGGAGGTCGGGATGGTGGTCGTCTCCCAGTTCTTGATCTTCCGGCTGCCCAGTAGTTCCGCGGCGTGGCAGCGGCTGTCCTGGACCATGGAGTCCAGGGTCAGCCCGTCGGAAAGGTCCCGGTCGGTGCTGTGGGCGAGCACATTGCTGCGCCAATCCTCGTCGTCGCCGCCGGCGCCACCCGGCCCCCAGCCCTTACCGAAGGTATCGCCGAACACCACAGCGATCTCGCCGGGTTTCGTCTCCCACATCAAACCCAGATCCGTGCCGTCGACCTGCCAGCGCATATCGGTCCGATTCGACGAACCGTGGCCGGTCACCTGTTCGACCAACCGCACCGAATCCACCTGCGGCATCGTGGCGGCCGCGGCGACGGGTCCGGGTTCGGCCGGATGGACAACCGGCGGCGGCGCCGGTTGCGGTGGCTCTCCCTCTCCGCCGGGAACCGGAATCGGTATGGGTTCGATCTCCGGTTTGAACTGGATCTTCGGCAGTTTCACCGGATCGCCGGAACCCGAGCCGCTACCCGAGCCAGAACTGCTCCCGCTCGCCGAACCACTTCCCGAACCACTCGCCGGCGCATCCGGCGGCTTGATCTCGCCGTTCTCGGGAGCCTTCGGTTTCGGCGTATCGCGAATATCCGGGCACGGATTATGGCAGGGGTCCGCGGGCAGCGGCTCCGCGGCTATCCGCGTGTTGTCTTGCGGGGGATCGGGCACCGGCACCGGCGTGAACTGAGGCACCGGAATCGGTATATCGATCTGCGGCGGCACCGGCACCAACGGCGGAGGCGGCGCCGACGGATCCGGCTCCCGATCCAGCGGATCGAACCCCACCTCACCACATCCGTTCACCGGCGCCGGCTCCCACGGATGCGGCGCCCCCTGAGCAGACACCGGCACCACCGCTTGCCCGACAAGCACCAACCCCAACGACAACGCCACACACCCAGCCGCCCGCCCCTCTCGCCCCACCGGTGCGGTCGGGGCCCGCCCCGTGTCTGCAGCGACAGAGCGAAGGAGCGCAGCGACTGAGCGGCGGAGTGAAGACACGGGGTTAATAGGGCCCCGACCCGCGTCGCCGGAGGCGACGCCAAAGATACTGTTCAGCAGTTCACTGTCTCCTGTCGAGTCCCATTGTCGCAGTGAACCTACCCGAATCGGACAGCCGCAGCGTGCATTTGATCATCGGTACGCATCGGTAACTCCCGTGCCCGGCGCGGAGGGCTCATACGACCGGGAGATCGGCAACGTGACCCAGCCGACTCGATATAGTTTCGGGCGAGTCGGGCCAGTACTCTCGAAACCGATCATGGCGGCGTACCCGGATCCCCGATCGACTTCCCCGTTCTCACCCCTGTGGGCGGTCGACCTCGGCAAACGACTGTTCGAGCAGTCCCGGCTGGAACAGTGGATCAGCTATACCACCACCTGGGTGGAACCAGTGGCCGACCTCGGTGCCGGCACCGTCACAGCTTTGCTGCCCGACACCCTGCTCACCGTTCTCAGCGAGGGCATTCTGAGCCGGTTCGGTGGGCAGAAGATCAGCGCGACCCTGCTCGGCCATCAACTGACCGGCACATTGGACTTGCTGAAGGTGCGTCGCCGCGGCGCGCATTTCCAGGCCAAGGCGGTGCTGAAGGAGCTGAGCTGGGACAACCGGTCGATCCGCGAGGTCACCGTCGTCTCCCATGAGGTGCGGCTCGTACCGGGCGTGCCGACCCGGGTCCGCGCCAACCGGGTGGATATCGACGGCACCGTCGCCCTGGAAACCGTCCTCGGCTGGCTCGCGTCCCGGCAGCGGGAGTGGGAGTGGGAGTGGGAGCTGTCGGCGACCGAACAGGGGCTCGTGCGCGCGGTGCACCGGCGCCGCCGGATCAGCGCCGAACTGGATGCCTCGATCGCCGATGACATCCTGCGAGTCGACGTGCGGCGGGCCAACTGGCTCGGTATGCCCGTACCCCGGCGGTGGCGGACCATGAGCCCCGTCGGAATACCCGAACTGCCTCGCGGCGCACGGATCGTACGCGCCGTCCGGGACGGTGACCTGGTCCGGTTCCGGATCGAAGTAGCCCCGGTCAGCGGGTCGTTCGATCTGGCGCAGATCCGCTCGGCCATCGTCGCCGGCACCACCCTGATCGTGTTCTGACCGGGCAGCTCACTGCTGGGTCTGCCACCACGCACGCAGCGCGGCCACGGCCTCCTCATGGGTCAGCGGACCGCGATCCAGGCGCAGTTCCTTCAGATACCGCCACGCACGGCCCACCTCCGGGCCCGGTGGCAGTCCGAGCAGCTCCATGATCGCGTTTCCGTCCAGGTCCGGGCGGACGCGAGCCAGATCCTCCTGCTCCTGCAGCCGCGCGATCCGCTCCTCGAGCTCGTCGTAGGTGGCGCGCAGCGCGGCGGCACGCCGTTTGTTGCGGGTGGTGCAATCGGCGCGGACCAGCTTGTGCAGCCGCGGCAGCAACTCCCCGGCGTCGGTGACATAGCGGCGGACCGCCGAATCGGTCCACTGCCCCTTCCCATAACCGTGGAACCGCAGGTGCAGGAAAACCAGCCGCGCCACATCCTCGGTGAACTGTTTCGGATACTTCAGTGCCCGCAGCCGCTTACGGACCATTTTCGCGCCCACGACCTCGTGGTGGTGGAAACTGACACCGCCACCCGGCTCGTTGCGTTTGGTATCCGGTTTGCCGATATCGTGCAGCAGCGCCGCCCAGCGCAGCACCAGGTCCGGATCGCCTTCCTCCTGGTCGATCGCCTGATCCAGCACCGTCAGCGAATGCCAATAGACGTCTTTGTGCTGGTGGTGCTCGTCGATCTCCAATTTCATTTCCGGCACCTCGGGCAGTACCCGCTGCGCCAGACCTGTTTCACACATCATGTTGATGCCGTCGATCGGATAGGCGCCCCCGACCAGCTTGTCCAGTTCCGTGCGGACCCGTTCCGCGGTGATCCGATCGATTTCCGGGGCCATCTCGGTGATCGCGGCCCGCACCCGCGGATGCGGCTCGAATCCGAGCTGGGAAACGAAACGAGCCGCGCGCAACATCCGCAGCGGATCATCGTTGAACGAGTCCTCGGGGGCGGCCGGTGTATCCAGCACCCCCGCCAGCAACGCCTCGATCCCGTTCAACGGATCGACGAATTCCAGCGCACCGTCCGCGGCGATCTTCACTGCCATGGCGTTGACGGTGAAATCGCGGCGAACGAGATCACCTTCCAGACTGTCCCCGAAACTGACCTGCGGATTCCGCGAAACCCGGTCATAGGTGTCACTCCGGAATGTGGTGATTTCCAGCTGCTGACCATTCTTGGCCGCACTCACCGTCCCGAACACCAGCCCACCGGTATCCCACAACTGATCCGCCCAGCCGTCCAGCAAATGCTGCACCTGCTCGGGCCGCGCATCGGTGGTGAAATCCAGATCGGTACCGAGCCGCCCCAGGATCGCGTCCCGCACACTGCCCCCGACCAAATACAGGTGGAAACCATGGGCGGCGAATATCTCCCCCAGCGGGGTCAGCACATCGGAAAGCCGGCCCAGCGTGATCGCCGCCGCGGCGAGCAAACGGGTACGGCGATCCAGCACAGCGTCGTCGGACTCGGTCGAAACCACAAAAGAACCATACTGTGCCCATTTGCGTGCCTCCGGCGCGCTGGGTAGGCCCCGCGCCGTACCGAACGTGACCAGCAGCGGCCCGAACATACCCAGCGGCCGTCCGAACGTGCCCAGCGGCGGTGCCGAGTTCAGCGAGGCCCTTGGAGGTTTTGGCCCGCGTCGCCTTTGAGCCCTCGAAGTGCATGCGGCGCAGCCGCGAGTCTCGAGGGCTGAAAGGCGACGCCAAGGGGGGCCGAAACCCGCGGCGCCGAAGGCGCCGCAAATAGACACTGCTCTAGTATTGCGTAGTGTCTCCGGCCGATCGCGCGAACAGTCGACGCCGCCAGCCCCGGCGCCGTGGTTCGGCCGGTGGTGCGGCGAAACCTCGTATGCGCACCGTGCGGGAGACCTCGGCCGGGGGGTTGGTCGTCGATGGTTTGGACGGTCCGCCGGATCGGCGTTGCGCCGCATTGATCGGCCGGACCGACCGTCGCGGACGGCTGCTATGGTCGCTGCCCAAAGGTCATATCGAAGAAGGCGAAACCTCGGAGCAGACAGCTATCCGGGAGGTCGCCGAGGAAACCGGTATTCAGGGCGTGGTGGTCGCCGAATTGGGCAGTATCGATTACTGGTTCGTCACCGAGGGGCGGCGGGTACACAAGACAGTGCACCATTTTCTGCTGCGTTCGGTCGGTGGCGAACTATCCGACGCGGATGTAGAGGTCACCCAGGTCGACTGGGTGCCGTTGAGTGAATTGAACTCCAGGCTGGCCTACGCGGACGAGCGCAGGCTGGCCGAGGTGGCGAACCGCCTGATCGACCGGATGGAGACCGGTAAACGATGACGCGTGGACCGAGTCGGATCGTGCTCGCGATCCTGACCATCCTCGTTGCGGTGACGGCGCTGTCCGCGCTGCCCGCTTCCCTGGCGCATGCCCAGCCGACGGGGTCCGCGGAGGATGCCACGGCCCCGCAGTTCTTGAAGTTGTCCCTGGATTCCGTGAGTCCGGGCACGGTGACCACCTCCAGCGAACCGATGCTGACGGTGACCGGAACGGTCACCAATATCGGTGACCGCGGGGTGGACGCCGTCGCCGTCCGGGTTCAGCGGTCGCGGCCGGTGGCCGATCCCAGCGAACTGCGCACCACGTTGAAGCTGGACCAGGTGAATTACGACTACCCCACACCGTTCCAGGACATCGCGGGGCGGATGGAGCCCGGTCAGCGTCAGCAGTTCACCCTGTCGGTACCGCTGCGGGACGGGTCGGGGAATTCGCTGAACATCACCGAGCCCGGTGTCTATCCGCTGTTGCTGAATGTCAACGGGACCCCGGACTACGGCGGCCAGGCACGTTTGGACGATGCCCGGTTCCTGCTGCCGGTACTCGGCCTGCCCGCGGCCACGGACGGTAGCGCCCCGCCGCTGCCCGCGCCGGCGAATCCACCGGTTTCGGCCACTCTGCTGTGGCCGCTGGCCGATCGGCCGCGCATGGTGGCCGGTCAGACCGGTGAACTCGACCGGACGCCCGAACTGGCCGATGACGAGCTGGCGGCCTCGCTGGGCCGCGGTGGGCGGCTGGACGAGCTCGTCGGGGCGCTGGAATCGGAACTCGGTGACGAGCGCGGCGACGACGGTCCGTCCTCTGCCGTATGCCTGGCCGTCGACCCCGATCTGCTACTCAGTGTTCAGGCGATGACCAGCGATTACCGGGTGCTGGCCAGCCCCTCGGATCCGGACGGCGCGACGCGGCCGGGTACCGGGACCGAAGCCGCGAAACAATGGCTGGACCGGTTGCGCGGCCTCGCCTCCTCGATGTGCACGGTGGCGCTGCCGTTCGCCCAGGTCGATATCGCGGCGCTGGCGGCGGCCAATGATCCGGCGCTCACCGCCCGGGCATTGGAAGCGCCCGCGTCGATCGTCGATTCGATCCTCAACACCCGGTCGGTGCGCGGTGTGAGCGTGCCGGATGCCGGCAGTCTGGACCCCGCGGCGGCGCAACTGCTGAAGTCGCACGGATTCGGTACCGCGGTGCTGGCGGGTTCCGCGGTCGCGCCGGAAGGCGGGGCCGGCGATCCGTACGCCGCGGTTCCCGACCTGGTCCGATTGCCGGGGGTAGCGGGGTCTCCGGCTCCCGCCCCGGGCGATCCGGCCGAGCGGGAAGAGGCGGTGCCGGCCGGGAATCCGACGGCGGCCGGGGAGCAGCCGGGCAACGCACTGTCCGAGACCCAGGCGCCGGCGCAGCCGAACCAGGCAGGTAGTGGGGCCGCCTCGACAGGCGATCCGGCGTTACGGGTGGCGAACTTCGATATCTGGCCCGCCGCCGCACTCGCCGGTATCGGTTCCAACCCGCCGACCCCGGCGTATGTGCCCGAACAGGCGCGTTACCCGGTGACCAACGATTCGCGCAGCGCCCGTCTGCAGGACGCGCTCGGCGCTGTGTCGTGGCAGGCGCTGCACCCGGCCCCCGGACGGCCACGCTCACAACTGATCATGCCGCCGCAGCAGTGGGGCGCGAACCGGGACGAGGCCGGCGCGCTGCTGCACCAGCTCGAGTTGCTGGTGGAGAACAAACTGGTGGATCCGCGGCCGTTCGATGATCTCGTCGGCCAGTCGCCGGATCCCGCGCCCTATCAGCTGTCGCCGCTCCCGGACGCCGCCATGGAGGCGGTGCCCGGTCATTTCGCACCGCAGGCGCGCGACCAGTCACATCGGATCACGCAGCTGATGCAGGCCATGGTGGAGGTCCCCGATACCCAGCCGACACCGGCCGCGTTCCTGAACCCGTTGCGCGACGATCTGGTGCGAGCACTGTCGCTGTCCGACCGGCGCGGTGGCCCGACCGCGCAGGCCGAGGTGTTCGCGCAACGGCGCATCGAGAAGGCGACCGCGGCGGTGGACGAGATCTATCGATCGGTGACGGTGCTACCGCCGGGCGGTGTGTACACGCTGGCTTCGGAGTCGAGCCCGCTGCTGCTGGTGGCGCGAAACGATCTGCCCATTTCGGTGCGTATCCGGTTCCGGATAGACGCACCACCGGAAACCAAGATCACCGATATCGGCGAGCAGTTGCTCCCACCCAGGGGCACTCGCTCGTTCCAGATCCCCAGCGAGGTCAGCGACAGCCGCAACCTCGTGGTCCCCATATCGCTGAGCACACCCGAAGGGGTGCCGCTCGGCCATGCGACCTCGATCTCGGTCCGTTCGAACGCCTACGGCCAGATTCTGGCGATCATCACCGCGTGTGCGGCCGCATTGCTCTTCTTGCTCGCCGGTCGCCGCCTGTGGCGGCGTTTCCACGGCGAACACGATCCGGCCGATAAGGGCGTGGATCCGGGGGTCCGGCGGCGGGTCATCCGGCTGGGCCGGGCTCGGCGCCGGAAGACCACCCCGCCCGGACCCGAGTTGAGTGACGAGGCGCTACGTGCCGGCCACCGGCCGGAAGGCCGCCGGGAACGGGTGTAGCGGCGACCGGCAGCCGGATGGGCCGGCCGCCGGTAACCAGGGGAGGATGACCCGCGCCCACGACCCGTGGAAGATAGAGGGATGCGCGCACCGGCTGTCCGGGTTCGTCCCGGCACCGGTGCGCGGTCGGATACGTCATACCGAACCTGCCGTACGGTTCGTTGCGCGCGGCGGATCGGACGAAGTGTTCGGCACGACACAGGTGACAACCGGCAAGCGGGGGTCCGGGCGATACAGGAGGCATGATGAGCGACGATGAATCCTCCGCTCATCGGCAGCAGCCCGGTCGACAACCCGACGGTCCACGAGGCCGGCGGGCCCCCATCGCACCGTGGGAGCGGGCGCAGCCGGCTCCGGGATCGGAGCCGGAGATGAGCAGCCGGCCGCACGAGACCGACCGGAGCCGGGAACCGTTCCGGGAGTCGCCGCCGCAGGTGCGCCGATCCGAGCGACCGGCCGAACCGCCGCGTCCGGCCCCGCCCGATCAGCGGGGCCCGCGTCCGGGTCCGCATCCGGGCGAGGATCGGTACGCCCCGAACCGGCAGCGGCATCCCGAGCCGGACGCCCGTCCGCCCGCCCCCGGACGCCCCCAGAACCCGCCGGGCGGCTCCCGGGCCCCGATGCGCCCCGAACCACGCTCGGCCCCGCCCTCGGGCTCCCGTCCCGCGGTACCCCCCGGAAACCCACCCTCCGGCTCCCGGCCCGCGGCACCCCCCGCGAACCGGCCCGCGGCATTTCGTCCCGCGGCACCACCCGCTGGGCGCCCGCAGCCCGGCAGGCCGCAGCCGGTCCGCGGGGCGGAACGCCCCGGACCCGCGGATCCCGACGCGATCGCACCTCCGAACCGCTCCCGGACCGAACCCGGTCCCCCCGCGGGCGGCCTCCCTTCCGAACCTTTCCCGGCCCAGCGGATGCGCCCGGTTCAGCAGAATCAGCCCCCGGGCCGGCCACCGGGCGCCACCGGGCGGCAGAACCCGCCGCCCGCACCCGGCCGGCCTCCGGGCGCACCGGGACCACAGCGTCAGCCGAACCCGCAGGCACCGCGACCGGGGCGGCCGCAGCCGCCCCCCGACCGCGCGGCACCGCCGTCGCAACCGCTGCGTCAGGCGCCACCTGCTCCCGAACCGCGACGCGCCGCCCCTGTACGAGTTCCGGCGACTGCTGATCGCGACCGGCCGCGCACCGGGCCGATGTCGGCGGTGGCAGTGGACGAGCGGCCCGCGGCCGCCCCCGAAAAAACCGATAACAGTCAGGCCAGGCTGCTCAAGGATTCCGGGTCGATCGCGATCGCCACCCTGATCAGCCGGATCACCGGTTTCGGCAAACAGCTCCTGCTGCTCGCGGTACTCGGACCCGCCATCGCGAGTTCGTTCACCTCCGCCAGCCTGATTCCGAATATGGTCGCCGAACTGGTGCTGGGCGCCGTGCTCACCGCCATCGTGGTTCCCACGCTCGTCAGGGCCGAACAGGAGGATCCCGACCGGGGCGCGGCATTCATCCGCCGGCTGGTCACCGCGGCCTCTGTCATCCTCGGTACGGCGGCGATCCTGGCGACCGCGGCCGCGCCGATCCTGGCAACCCATGTTTTCGTCTCCGCGGACGGCAAGGTCAACACCTCGCTCACCACGGCGCTGACCTTCCTGCTGGTGCCCGCCGTCCTCTTCTATGGCCTGTCCGCGCTGTTCACCGCCATCCTCAACACCAGGGGAGCGTTCAAACCCGGTGCGTGGGCGCCGGTGCTCAACAACGTGGTGGTGCTGATCGTCCTCGCCCTCTACGCGCTGAGCCCGGGCGAGATCACGCTGGATCCGGTGCGGATGAGCGATCCGAAACTGCTGGTGCTCGGCTGCGGGGTGACTCTCGGCGTGATCGTGCAGGCCGTCAGCCTGCTGCCGGCGATCCGCCGCCAGGGGATCGATCTGCGGCCGCTGTGGGGTCTGGACAATCGGCTCAGACAGTTCGGCACAATGGCGGCGGCCATCATCCTCTATGTCCTGATCAGCCAGATCGGCGGCATTTTCGCGAACAATATCTCCTCGCACGCCGATGAAGCCGGTCCGGCGATCTACCAGAACGCGTGGCTGTTGCTGCAATTGCCGTACGGCGTCATCGGCGTGACCCTGCTCACCGCGATCATGCCGCGGCTCAGCCGTAATGCCGCCAACGACGACACACCCGCGGTGGTCGACGACCTGTCCGCGGCCACCCGGCTGACCATGATCGCGTTGATCCCGATCGTCACATTCCTCACGGTGGCGGGGCCGCAGGTGGGCGATGCGCTGTTCGGGTACGCGAAGTTCGCCGATGACGCATCCCGGCTCGGTACCGCGGTCAGCTTCTCTGCCTTCACCCTGATCCCGTACTCGCTCGTGCTGATCCATCTGCGGGTGTTCTACGCGCGAGAACAGGCCTGGACGCCCACCTGGATCATCCTGGGAATCACCACCATCAAGATCCTGTTCTCGGCACTGGCCCCGCTCATCGCCGACAGCAGCGAGCAGGTCGTGATCGTGCTCGGAGTGGCGACCGGACTCGGCTTCACCACCGGTGCGGTGATCGGCGGCTACCTCCTGCACCGGAGTCTGGGCGATCTGCGCATGGCCAATGTGGGACGAACGGTCAGCCGGGTCCTGCTGGCGTCACTGGCCGGTGGTGCCGTGATGCTCATCGCCGACCGCGTCATGGGCCTCGACCGGCTGACGGATTCGCTCGGCGGGCCGGGATCGTTCATCCGGGTGGGTATCACCGCCGTCGTGATGTTCGCGGTGGCGTTCGGGCTGATGCGCCTGGCCGGTATCCCCGAGGTGGTCGCGATTACCGTGGCGATTTCGCGGCGTCTCGGCATCACACCGCCGGCGCCCCCGATCGACCTCGGGGAACCCGCCGAAGACGAGCAGACCACGCGGATCCTGCGCCGCCCCGACCCGTACCTCGCGTACTCCGGCTTCGATTCGGCCATGGACGCACAGAGCACAATGGTGCTGCCGGTGATCCGGCCGGACTCGGTTGATCGCACCGGGGCCGGTCAGTTCCCGTACCCTGTTCGGCAGACCGGCACAAGTGGCAGATCCGCCCAGTTTGCGGCATACCAGGGCGAAGGAGGTCCGAGGGTGAGCGACGACGCGGTGGGCGAGGTCCCAGCCGCCGATTCTTCCTCGAATCCGGCGAGCGGCCGCCTGTCCACCGATGTTCCCCCGGAGCGGTCGGAGCCGGGCGACCCGCGCACCCAGCGTGAGGACAACCGGACCACCGAATACGCACATCCACCCGAGCAGGGCCCGGGTGGCGGGTTTCACCCGGACGACGGCGGAGATGCCGGTCCGGATTCCGCCGGTCAGCCGAGCGAGGCCGACGGTCACGTGGCCGAGGAGCATGTCCACCGGACGGGTGCGACAGTGTCGGCGACTGATCCGGTCTACGACACCGGGATGATCGCCGTACCGCCGATGACGCAGGCGAGTCGCGTGCAGCGCGGCCCCAAGCTCATCGCCGGTGCCTCTGTCGCCGGTGGCCGGTATCGGTTGCTCGCCGACCACGGCGGGGCGCGCGGACTGAGATTCTGGCAGGCACTCGATATCAAACTCGACCGGGAAGTCGCGCTGACTTTCGTCGACGCCGATCAGAAAGGGGCGAGCGACTCCGGACAGGACGGTCCGCAGGCCATACTTTCCCGCACGCTCCGGCTGGGCCGGATCAATTCACCGGGTCTGGCGCGCGTCCTGGATGTCGTACGCGGCAGTTCCGGCGGCATCGTGGTGGCCGAATGGACCCCCGGGCGGTCGCTACGCGAGATGGCCGAGACCGTGCCGTCGCCGATCGGCGCCGCCCGTGCCATCCGGGTACTCGCCTCGGCCACCGAAATGGCTCACCGTAGCGGCGGTGCGCTGTCGATAGACCATCCGGACCGGATCCGGATCAGCGCGTCCGGTGACGCCGTACTGGCCTTCCCCGGCACCCTCGGTGACGCCGACCCACAGAGCGACGTCCGAGGTCTGGGCGCCATGCTGTACGCGCTGATCACTGCCCGCTGGCCGCTGCGGCCGGTCGGCGTCAGCGGTAGCTCCGTAACGGTCGGTGGTTTGTACCCGGCCGACTTCGGTTCCGACGGCACGCCGGTCGAACCGCGGCAGATCCGCCCCGAGGTTCCCTTCGAGATCTCCGCGGTGGCGGTGCGCTCGCTGGAACCGAACAAGGGAGTTCGCACCGCTGCCACCATCCAGCACGTACTGGAACAGGCCTCGGTGGTCGATCAGAAAACCGATCTCATCCCGGTATTGCGGTTGGGACAGCGGGCTCCGGCACCGGCCGACGAATCACTGGCCGATCCGGAACTGCTCGCCGCCGAACGCGATAAATCGCAGCGCATGATGTGGATCATGGTGGCGCTGGGGATTCTGACCGCGCTCGTGGTCGGGATCGTCATCTGGTGGCTGGTGAGCGTATTCGCCCCGGGCGATTCCAGCGAACCCCTGAACGAGCAGCGGGTCATCGGTCTCACGACCAGCCGCGCGCCGGAAGCGTCGGAAACTCCGGCGGCGCCGTCCCCCACTGCCGCCGCCGACGGCGTGCCGGTGCCCGTCACCGGGATGACAGTGCTCTCACCGGAGGGCACACCGGACGATCAGGGTGGCGCGCCCAAGGCGATGGACGGCGACCCCGCCACCTCCTGGACCACCGATCAATATTTCCAGCAGTTCCCGGCCTTGAAGAAGGGCGTCGGACTGCTGGCGACCCTGCCCAGCCCGACAACGCTGTCCAAGGTCACGATCACCTCGTCGACACCGGGGACCACGGTGGAGATCCGAACCTCACCGACGGAGACGACCACCCTGGACCAGACCCAACTGGTCGGTACCGCGGTCCTCGGCGACGGCGTGACCGAGGTTCCGGTGCAGTCCGATCAGGCGGGCCGGTACGTTCTGGTCTGGGTTACCGGCCTGGGTAATTCGGGCGGGCAGTTCCAGAGTTCGATCGCCGAACTGGGCTTCGAAGCGAAGCCCTGAACTGGCGTTTCGGGCCACGTTCGGCGTACCTGACCGGCTCGAATCCGGTTGCCGCCGAACGATTGCCGGGATATGATCACGATCCGCGCTCTCAGGAGGGAGCCGGTGGGATCAGGGGTTCGGTCCTGCTCGCCGAATAACACGCAGTAATCGCCACTAGCCGGCTATCGGTCGCCGTTGCTGTCGTGAGCGGTTGTTGTCCAAGGGGTTGGCTATTGTCGTCCGAACTGAATGCGGGGGTTCGCGGGGGGCCGTTGTCCCCTGAGTCGGGGACGCGAGAATCCGGATTCGATTCCGTATCGGATACAGAATTGCTGCGCGCACACGCGGCCGGCACACCACATGCTTTCGCCGAGCTGGTGCGCCGGCACAACGATCATCTGTGGCAGACCGCGGCCCGCGTGTGCTATTCGCCCGAGGACGCCGCGGATTCTCTTCAGGACGCCCTGCTTTCGGCTCATCGCAATGCCGGATCCTTCCGTGCCGAATCGGGGGTGCGCACCTGGTTGCACCGGATCGTCGTCAACGCTTGCCTGGACCGGATGCGGCGCAATCGCGCCCAGCGTGCGGTCGTCCTACCACCGGAGGTCTGGCCCGAAATATCGGACCATTCGGATGAATACGGCCGGGTCGACGTTTCGATCGTCCTCGAACGCGCGCTTTTCCAGTTGCCACCGGACCAGCGGGCAGCGGTCGTCGCTGTGGACGTCGAGGGCTACAGCGTCGCCGATGCGGCCGACCTGCTCGGTGTTCCGGTGGGGACGATCAAGAGCAGATGCGCGCGGGCCCGGCAGCGGCTGAAGGCCGAACTGGATTCGTTGCACGCGGAGGGGAACCGGATGTAGGCCCGCCGCGTCATAACCAGTGACACATTTTCCTTCCCGAATGGGATGTACTCGGGAGGGTACAAACCCAACGAACCAGGAATCGATACCCGAGTCAGATGGACGCAGCAGCATTGGAGGTGCGAAGGTCATGAGCCCCGTTCCGCAACCTCCCTTCCCCGCGGAGTTGCTCGCCGATCTGCACGCCGGAAATATCGACCCCGAACTGAGCGCCCGGCTGTGGCCCGCCGTCCGGCAGGATCCCGAAGCACAGCGTTATCTGGATTCGCTCGACTCATTGCGCGAATCACTCACCGGCCTCGCCGAGTCCGAACGCGTGGTCCGCCCGATACCGCAGGACATCGCGGCGCGGATGGAGGCACTGGCCGAATCTCTCGGTAGCGAAGCGGCCCCCGTGGACGATGTCGGCGCAGAGGCGCGCTCCGCCGGCCCGATATCGGCCCCCGACGCGCCCGTCTCGCTGGCCGCATATCGCCGGCGCCGGCGCATCGCCGCCGCGGTCGCCGCAGCCGCGGTAATCCTGATCTGTGCCGGTGCCGCGCTGTTCATCAGCGGCCGGCCGGACCGGGAAACAGCGCCGACCGCCGCACCCGGCCCCACCGAAAGCGTCGAACCGGGCGCCGAGCTCGATACGGCGGTGGCTATGCGTGCGCTGGGTCGCAATGATGTGCGTGGCCGGTTGGCGGATCCGGCGGCGCTGCGCGCATGTGTCCACGCCGCCGGAATCGACCGCCCGGTACTCGGGTCCACCGAGATGCTCTTCCGCGATCGCGACGACGCTGTACTGATCCTGGTCGGTGGCCGAAACGGCGCACAGATCACCGCCCTGGTCGTCGGGCCGGGATGCGGTCCGGGGAACCCCGAAGTTCTGGACACCACCGATATCGGCTAGTGCCCGATCCGCTCGGGCGCGATCGCGCCGCGCACCCCGGTCACCCGGCCGTTTCGACAGCGATACACCGAACCGGATGCCCCGGTTCGGTGTCTACGGCGGCTGACAGGGCAACGGGGAACAAAGCGCGTCTACGCTGTTGTTGACCGAAACGTTCCCGTTAGCTTCTCCGGAAGGGCCCCATGAGCACGCCAGTTCGCGACCTGATCATCGTCGGCTCCGGACCGGCCGGTTACACCGCCGCCGTGTATGCCGCCCGCGCCGAACTAGAGCCCCTGGTGTTCGAGGGCACCCAGTTCGGTGGTGCGCTGATGACCACCACCGAGGTCGAGAATTTTCCGGGGTTCCGCGACGGGATCATGGGCCCGGACCTGATGGAACAGATGCGGGAACAGGCCAAACGCTTCGGCGCCGAAATCCGCACCGAGGATGTCGACGCGATCGATCTGAGCGGCCCGGTGAAGAAGGTCACCGTGGGCGACGATATCTACGAAGCCCACGCCGTGATCCTGGCCATGGGTTCGGCCGCCCGGTACCTGAACGTCCCCGGCGAGCAGGAACTGCTCGGCCGCGGTGTCAGCGCCTGCGCCACCTGCGACGGTTTCTTCTTCAAGGGCCAGGACATCGTGGTGGTCGGCGGCGGTGACTCGGCGATGGAGGAGGCGATCTTCCTCACCAAATTCGCCTCGAGTGTCACCATTGTGCACCGGCGTGACGAATTCCGCGCCTCACGCATCATGCTCGAACGCGCCAAGAACAACGAGAAGATCCGCTTCCACACCAATGCCGACGTCGTCGAGGTCCACGGCGAGACGAGTGTCACCTCGCTGACGTTGCGGGACACCCGCACCGGCGAAACCAGCGAACTCGCCGCCACCGGACTCTTCGTGGCAATCGGTCACGATCCACGCAGTGAACTCGTCCGCGACCAGATCGATCTGGACGACGCGGGTTACGTACTCGTGCGCGACCCGAGCACCGAAACCACCGTGACAGGTGTATTCGCGGCCGGCGATCTCGTCGATCACACCTATCAGCAGGCCATCACCGCCGCCGGCACCGGCTGCCGCGCCGCCATCGACGCCGAACGCTGGCTCGCCGAAAAGGGCGATATCACCAGCAATACGCTGCCGCACGCCGACCAGCCGGTCGCCGTCTCGACGGCCAACTGAGCCACGGCGCGACTACACCACCGAGCCCAGGGCTCGTGAGCGCCCGGACACCCCACTGTCCGGAGAACAAGGAGAACAGCCATGTCCGAGAGCACCAACACGGTCAAAGTCACCGACACCTCGTTCGCCGACGACGTGCTGAGCAGCGATAAGCCGGTGCTGGTCGATTTCTGGGCCACCTGGTGCGGGCCGTGCAAGATGGTCGCCCCGGTACTGGAGGAGATCGCGGGCTCGCATGCGGAGAAACTCACCGTGGCCAAGCTCGATATCGATGCCAATCCCAATACCGCCCGCGATTACCAGGTCATGAGCGTGCCGACTATGATCCTGTTCGCCGGTGGTAAGCCGGTGAAGCAGATCGTCGGAGCCAAGGGTAAGGCCGCACTCCTGCGGGAAATCGAAGACGTTATCTGACGTCTCGAATAGGCCATCCGGCGCCCGTCACACGGCGACGCGCCGTAGTATGCCCTGACCAAGATTGTCGAATTCCGGTCCGGGTCTGACAGAATCGACCAGGCTCCGTCGTGCGAGGGTATATCCGTCGCATGAGTGGGTACCCGGGATTGACGGAAGGAAGGGCCCTCACGCATGCACCGACTTCGTCACGGCGACACCGGTCCAGCCGTAGCAGAGGTTCGGAGCACCCTGGCGAGTCTGGGGTTCCTGCAGTCGCACAACGGCGCGCGAACCAATGGCGCGAACGAGTACTGGAAAGATACCGAAGCCACTTTCGACTATCAGCTCGACTCCGCGGTGCGTGCCTTCCAGCAGCACCGCGGGTTGCTGGTCGACGGTGTGGTCGGTCCGGCGACCTACCGGGCGCTGAAAGAAGCGTCGTACCGCTTGGGTGCCAGGACGCTCATCTACCAACTCTCGGCGCCGTTGTACGGCGATGATGTGGCAACGCTGCAACGCCGGCTCCAGGATCTCGGCTTCTATGTGCATCGGGTGGACGGTTTCTTCGGCCCGCACACACATGAGGGTCTGACGTCGTTCCAGCGCGAGATCGGCCTCGCGGCCGACGGAATCTGCGGCCCGGACACCCTGCGCTCACTCGAATTGCTCGGCGCACGTGTCACCGGCGGCAACCCACATCGGATCGCCGAAGAAGAGGTGGTACACCGGGCCGGGCCACAGCTCACCGGTAAACGCATCGTCATCGATCCCGGTCTGGGCGGTTCGGACCGCGGCCGGGCGATCCCCACCGAATTCGGCGACGTGTACGAACAGGAAGTCCTCTGGGACCTGGCCAACCGGTTGGAGGGCCGGATGGCCGCCACCGGAATGGAGACATTCCTGTCCCGACCGTGGGGGAGCAACCCCACCGATGTGGAACGCGCCGAAACCTCCAACGCTTTCGACGCGGATCTGATGATCTCGCTGCGTTGTGCGTCGAACTCCAGCCCGATGGCGAACGGTGTCGCCGGGTTCTACTTCGGGAACTCGCACGGTTCGGTATCCATGATCGGCCAGGTGCTGGCCGGGTTCATACAGCGCGAAGTGGTCGCGCGGACCTCACTACAGGACTGCCGGACCCATCCGCGCACCTGGGATCTCCTGCGCCTCACCAAGATGCCGACCGTCCAGGTGGACCTCGGTTATGTCACCAATCAGTACGACGCGTCGGTGCTGGCCGATCCCCGGATGCGCGATGTCATCGCCGAGGCGATCCTGATCTCGGTGAAGCGGCTGTACCTGCTGGGTCAGGATGATCAGCCCACCGGCACATATACGTTCGCCGAGCTGCTGGCCGAGGAACTCGCCGCCGCGGACAGCGGGTAGTGAATCCCTCGGCCCCTTTCTCAGAGGGTGAGGATCCGGGTCGGCACGGACATCGATGCGGCGGCCAGTAGCTGGTCGAGGGCGTGCTCGACATCCTCTTTCCAGCCGTGATCGGAGTCGAGTTCCAGCCGCAACCGTGGAAAGCGGTGGTGTGGCGCGACTACCTCGAAACCGACCTCCTGCAGGAAGTCGGCGTCGATCATGCAGTTTTCGGGGCTGCAGCCCAACACCGAACGACGGGCACCGCGCCCGGGTACGCCGATTCGTTCCATCAAACGCATGGTTCCGGTCGGGCGATCAGAGAGAGCGGTGCTCGCGGAAGCGCCGCGGATCCCGAATGCTTCCAAGGCTCGCGCACCGCGCCGGACCAGATCGGTGACGACAGCCTGCACCATCCGATAGGCGATATCGCCGTCCATATCCGGGTACTCGGTACCGAGAGTGGTCAGCAGGATCGCGTCGGGGCTCACCGGCGAGGTGGGGAAGAGGCCGGAGCGCGGTACCACCCGGGGTGGTGCGTAGAGCGCACAGCCGACGGTCTTGTCATCGATCGTCGCGAGTTGTCCGCACGAACCCCATTCGAGCATCACCGTCGAGATCCAGGCTTCTTTCTCGAACACCGGGTCACTGAATTCACAGGAGTCCGCGGCCACCGCCGGATCGATCTCCCAGAACACACAACGGCGAGCATGCGCCGGCAGTCGGCCGATGGTTTCCAGGGTAAGTCCTGTGACGCTGGTCGCCACTGCTCTGCTCAGCCTCCAGCTATCCGATTCGTCTATGCTCACGCCGCATCGATATCTTCTCGCCAGCAAGAATATGCGATCAAACGAAACCGCCTCATTTCGCGTCACTAGATCTTGGGTTCGTGCCTGATTCGGGGCACCCACCCTCCGGCCAAGCGCTGTCACAGTGACGTTTCTGGCCGAGGGGGTAAGTAGTGCGTCAAACAAGCCGAAAATTCAGTTGTTCAGCGAAGTTTGCAGCATCATCCCGACAATTCGTTCCAGATCGTCCACCGATCCGAACTCGACCACAATCTTGCCTTTCCGCTTACCGAGACTCACCGAAACCTGCGTATCGAACGACGACGACAGACGATCGGCGACATCCTGCAACCCGGGGGAGTGGATGGGCGGCCGGCGCGGCGCCGGCGGTTTGGCCGGCTCCTGCTCGCGGTTCGCCAGCTTCACCGCTTCCTCGGTGGACCGCACCGACAGCCCCTCGGCGACGATCCGGGCAGCCAGCACCTCCTGGGTGTCGGCGCCGCCCTCCAGACCGAGTAGCGCCCGGGCATGCCCGGCGGAAAGCACACCGGCCGCAACCCGGCGCTGCACCGGAATCGGGAGCTTCAACAGCCGGATCATATTGGTCACCACAGGCCGGGAACGCCCGAGCCGAGACGCCAACTCCTCCTGCGTCACTCCGAACTCTTCCAGCAGCTGCTGATAAGCGGCCGCCTCCTCGAGCGGATTGAGCTGTACCCGATGGATGTTCTCCAGCAGCGCATCGCGCAACATCGCATCGTCGTTGGTCTCCCGGACGATCGCCGGTATCGACTCCAGCCCCGCCTCCTGGCAGGCGCGCCAGCGACGCTCGCCCATAATGAGCTGATAGCGATCACCGCCGGGCTCCAGCTCCCGCACCACGATCGGCTGCATCAGACCGAACTCGCGGATCGAGTGGACCAGCTCGGCCAGCGCCTCGTCGTCGAAATACTGGCGGGGCTGCTTCGGATTGGGCTCGATCTTGCCGGGGGCGATCTCCCGGTACACCGCGTCACCGGCCGAGGCCAGATCAGCGACTTCCTCGGGTTCGGGCACCTGATGCAGATAAGTGGACGCGGGGCGAGGTCCGGGATCCAGACCGATCACCGCATCAGCCGCCTCGGTACCCAAACCGGGTGCGACCGGAGCCGGTCCGGTGGGGATCAATGCCGCGAGACCGCGTCCCAGCCCACCTTTTTTCGACTGACTCACCGGCCTGCCCTTTCCATTACCCGCATCCACAGCCATACCCGATCCATTCACTGGGCACCGTCCGCTAGCGCGGCCGGCCGGGTAGCACCGCGAGCGGCGATCTCCCGTCCCGCATCCAGATAGCTCAGGGCGCCGCGGGAGCCCGGGTCGTAGTCGAGCACGGTCATACCGTAGCCGGGCGCCTCCGAGACCTTCACGCTGCGCGGAATCACCGAACGCAGTACGACGTCACCGAAGTGGCTTCGCACCTCCTCGGCAACCTGGTCGGCCAATTTGGTCCGGCCGTCGTACATGGTGAGCACCACGGTCGACACATGCAAATCCCTGTTGAGATGAGATTGCACCAGCCCGATATTCCGGATCAACTGCCCGACACCTTCGAGCGCGTAGTACTCGCACTGGATCGGAATCAGCACCTCCCGGGCCGCGACCATCGCGTTGATCGTGAGCAGACCGAGCGAAGGCGGGCAGTCGATCATCACGTAATCGATGCCGTATCCCGCGATATTCGCTTCCTCGATAGCCCCTTTGAGGCGAGCCTCCCGCGCCACCATCGAAACCAGTTCGATTTCGGCGCCGGCAAGGTCGATCGTCGCCGGGATGCACAGGAGGTTATCGCTGTGCGGACTCTGCTGAATCGCGTCCTGCACCTTGATCTCACCGATGAGCAGTTCATAAGTCGACGGCACACCCGAATGGTGTTCGACCCCGAGCGCGGTACTGGCGTTGCCCTGCGGATCCAGATCGATCACGAGCACCTTCATCCCCTGGTGCGCCAGGGCTGCTGCCAGATTCACCGTTGTTGTGGTCTTACCGACCCCGCCCTTCTGGTTGGCGACGGTGATGATGCGTTGCTCATGGGGTTTCGGCACTGTCACCTTTCCTGGATGCATTAACTGGCTCGCGCGGTGCGCCTCGGCAGCGATCGGTGTCTCGGTAGGGGAGATGTGCCCGTACGGTGTGCTTCCGAATGCCTCCGGGCCGATATTGCTGCCATCCAGCATTCCCGGCACCCGCGATGTTTCCCGTGAAACATTCGCTGAACCGCTCGACATAGACCGCTCCTAACGAGAGAACTGCAAGATCACGTGGCCTGACGGACGCCGGCGCTGTGTGGTCGAAACAAGCTGTACAGGATCGAACAACGATCCACGACCGGGACCGCGGCATCCATGCGGACGGGCGACTTCGCAATGCTGCGTGGTCACGCGAAGTTACCTCCTCCGACGCGGACGCTGAGCCGCCAGTCGATCGAACGGAGCTTCACCGCTGCGACACCAACATTCCTCCGTGGCACCGATGCACACGCCCGACGCTCATTAGCTTGCCAGCAGCGGGCCCGAGAAGAAAGCTGAATCGCTGCGACGCGCCCGCGACACGCGGAACTCATCCGATTTCGTCGCGCAATCACGCGTTCGGCACCCTTCCAGCGCCGGCAGCCCCGATGTTTCACGGGAAACATCAACATGGTTCATACGCACATCGGCAGTCGTGGCAGTCCGCCGATGCGCTTCGTAGGCGCGTTCCC
>NZ_JBEYBT010000011.1:0-129997 GCF_040632335.1 Nocardia sp. NPDC019395 | reverse complement strand
CCGGGACTCCGGGACTCCGGGACTCCGGGACTCCGGGACTCCGGGACTCCGGGACTCCGGGACTCCGGGACTCCGGGACTCCGGGACTCCGGGACTCCGGGACTGAGGATCGCCGAGCCGGCGATCGAACGCAAGCGGATGTTTCACGGGAAACATCGTTGTCCACCGCGGGGGAGTCGCGGCATCCCGGCGCCCGACTCCTAGCGTTCGGCGCGACCTTCCCCACGGATACGCTTCTTCGGTCGTTTCGACGGGCGTTCCGAACGCTTCAGGCGTTCCGCGGAAAGCACCACCGTGGGAGTGGCCACGAGTCCGGCGCCGCATTCCAGCACCGCGAAGTTTCCCGCGCCGACCCGCTCGACAGCTGCTCGATCCCGCTCCAACTCCTCGCCCACACTAGACCCTTTGAGCGCGAGCATATGTCCGTGGTCACGAAGCAACGGCACCGACCACTCGGCCAATCTCGCCAGGGGAGCGACCGCGCGTGAGGTCACCACATCGGCGCCGCCTGCCTCCCGGATCACTCCGGGTTGTTCGGCGCGACCCCGTACGACGGTGATCGCCAACCCTGCCGCATCGATGAACTCTTTCAAGAACACCGTCCGGCGGAGGAGCGGCTCGACGAGGGTTACCCGGAGATCGGGGCGGGCCAGGGCGAGAGGTATTCCGGGGAGGCCGGCTCCGCTGCCGATATCGACTACCGACGCCCCCTCGCCGATCAACTCACCCACCACCGCACAGTTCAAGATGTGCCGCTCCCACAGCCGCGGGACTTCGCGGGGTCCGATAAGTCCTCGCTCCACACCGGCTGTCGCCAGGGCGGTCCAATAGTCACATACCAGCCCCAGCCGCTCACCGAACACAACCTCCGCTTCAGCCGGCGGCGGCGACTGCGGGGCCGCGGCCGCCGAATCGCCGAGTTCTGGTTTCACGTGAAACACCCTTCTGTCATGTCGCGCCGGATACGCGGCAAGTGCATCGGACCACCGTAGATCTCAACCGTAGCCTTCTACCATCGAGCAACACTCGCGCAGCCGGACCCGCAAATGCGAAGGGCCCGGGTCCACGACCCGAGCCCTTCTTCGATCACCACCGGCCGCTCGACCGGTCCGGCATATTCACTCCGGTATGACGACCACTCTGCGGTTCGGCTCCACGCCTTCGCTCTCACTCCCGACCCCGTCGATCGCGGCGACAGCGTCGTGCACGATCTTGCGCTCGAACGGAGTCATCGGGGCGAGCTGCTCCGGCGCACCGGTCTGCAGGACACGCTCCGCGGCCGCCGCACCGAGCGCACTCAGATCCTCCCGGCGCTTGGCACGCCAACCCGCCACATCCAGCATGAGGCGGCTCCGGACGCCCGTCGCTTGCTGAACCGCGAGCCTGGTGAGCTCCTGTAGCGCGTCGAGCACCTCGCCGCTGTGGCCGACCAGTTTCGAAAGATCGTCGCCGCCGTCGATACTGACCACCGCACGATCACCTTCGACGTCCAGGTCGATATCGCCGTCGAAGTCGAGTACGTCGAGCAGTTGCTCGAGGTAGTCGCCGGCGATCTCGCCCTCCTCGATAAGCGCCTCCTCGGCCTCGCTCATCGTGTCTTCGGCGTCGGCCTTCACTGCGGTGGCGGATACGGTGGCGTCGCCGCCTTCGGTCTCGAGTGTCATGTATTTCCTTTATCTGCTCGCCGTGATCCCGGCCGACCCGATCGACCGGGATCGCGATCACAAGAGGTCTGGGGGAGGGTCAGCGACGCCGCTTCTGATTGGCGCGGCCGCGATTACCGGGCCGCTTCTGGCCACTCGATCGTCGCTGCTGGCCCTGCTGCTTGGGTTTCGTTTTTCCCTTGGCGGGACTCGAGCCGTTGGCGCTCGACGTACCGTCGGTATCCACTGCGGAATCCTCGGAATCGCCGGTCGCGGTGCCCGGCTGCTTCTTCCTGGTGTCGACAGGTTTGGCACCGGGCTTCGGTGCGTTCTGCGCCTGCTTCTCCAATTTCGCCTGACGCTTGGCTTCTTCTTCCTTCGCCATCCGGCCGAAAACGAGATGCTGCTGACCGTAGGTCCAGATGTTGTTGGAGACCCAGTACAGCAGAACAGCGATGGGCAGGAACGGACCGCCGACCAGGACACCGAACGGGAACACCCAGAGCGCCAGCTTGTTCATGATCGCGGCCTGCGGATTGGCTGCGGCCTCGGCGCTCTGCCGGGCGACCGATGCGCGCGCGTTGAAATGCGTGGCGATCGCGGCGATCACCATGAGCGGAATCGAGACCACAGCGATACTCAGCCGGCTGGGCGTACCGCCGTAATCAGCGAAGGCTGCCAGCTGTTCGGTCGGCGCCGTGATGAAGGCCGAGATCGGGGCGCCGAATATACGGGCACTCAGAAACGACTGCACATCGTCCACGTTGAACACGTAGTTCGGAGTATGCGCGTTGGTATAGGGGTCCATTCCGATCTGGCCGAAACCTGTACCGGTCCGGTTGAACGACCGCAATACGTGGAACAGACCGAGGAAGACCGGCACCTGGGCAAGGATCGGCAGACAACCCATGAGCGGATTGAAGCCGTTGTCCTTCTGGAGTTTCTGCATCTCCAGCGCCATCTTCTGACGGTCGTTCTTGTACTTCTTCTGCAGCTCCTTTATCTGGGGCTGCAGTTCCTGCATCTGTTTGGTGGTGCGCACCTGTCTCACGAAGGGCCGGTAGAGCACCAGGCGCAGGGTGAAGACGAGGAACACCACGGACAGCGCCCAGGACAGGCCGTTATCGGCCCCGAACGCGAAGCCGAAGACCCGATGCCAGAACCAGAGGATCCAGGACACCGGGTAGTAGATGAAGTCGAGCACGGCTCTATGCACTCCCGTCGGTAGTGTCACCGATCACCGCGTGCGGTGATCCCTTACAAGCTTGGGGCCGCGGGTCGTCGTGGCCGACCCTGCGCCGCGGCTCCGGCACGGGATCCCATCCACCAGGGTGCCAGGGGGCGCATTTGGCCAGACGCACGAGGGTCAGTCCGAGACCGATCACCACCCCACGGGTGCGCAGCGCGGTGACCGCGTATTCGCTACAGGTGGGGGTGAACCGGCAGACCGGCATCCGGGTGGGGGAGACGTAAGTCCGGTACAGCTCGATCGAGAAGATCAGAATATTCGCCGGCCATCGAGTGACAACTGCCATGCGTGAGCCCCAGGCGCTCATGACGAGGCGCCCGGGTCAGCGGCCGGACCGGTTCGAGGGATGTCGAGCTTGCGGAGCCCGCTGTTCAACTGGCGGCGTAGCTCGGCACTGTCGGCGCCTGCGGCGCCGGGGAGAGCGCGAATCACGATATCCACCTCGGCGGAGATATCCGCGGTCAGTTCGGCACAGATATGACGCAGGCGGCGCGCCACGCGGTGCCTGACGACCGCGGGACCCACCGCCTTGCTGACGATCAGCCCGAAGCGCGGGCCACCGAATCGAACCCGGACCCCGGTATCCACCGGATCCGGGCAATCCACGTGGGCGTGCACCACCAGATCCCGTTTACCCGCTCGCCGACCGCGCCGCACCGTTCGAGAGAAATCGGCACGCTGGTGCAGCCGGTGCGGTTCAGGAAGCACCCGGACACCCGGGGCTCGTCGAAGCCGCCGGACCGGTGAAGTTACCGGCGGCGTGGGCTACGAGATTCGGCGGACCGGGCATCGGACACCGAGTTCGGCCGGAAATCAGGCGGTGAGGCTCGCGCGGCCCTTACGGCGCCGCGCGGTGACGATGGCGCGGCCCGCACGGGTCCGCATCCGGAGACGGAAACCGTGGACCCGCGCCCGACGACGGTTGTTCGGCTGGAACGTCCGCTTGCCCTTGGCCACGGTGAACACTCCTCGAATTGGTGGGCACCCTGCGGCGCCCGAAGCTTTCGGTGATTCTGTAGATGTCGACTCGGCACACCGTCCTGGGAGGGTGCTCAGCACAGGACGGTCACCGCGCCGAGGGGTGACTGTACGAGGGTACTTATCCAGTTCTACCGGGTCAAACTCGCCCCTCCCGCGGCGATCCGGGTCACGACCGTCGCCATCCGCGACCCAGGACGCGGTGGCCATCATCACCGTACTGGCGCGGGTCGCCGGAGGGTCGCAGGTCGAACGCTCGCGCCCGGCCCCGGCGCAGCACGCGACCAGAACGGTGGTCCCCGGAGATTGTCCACATCTGTGGATAATTGTGTGGAAATACCCTGTGAATGGCATATTCGTAGGGCCGACGGTGCCACGCCGCAGCCGGAAGCAGGGGGATCCGGGTAGCGCCCCGGGCGCCGTATCCGTCGGATGCGGCAGGTCTGGTGAGCAACGTAACGGTGTCACTGGGTCGAACCAGTACAGTAGACGCACCGCGAGCCCCGGACGTCTGCG
The DNA here is from genome assembly GCF_040632335.1 of Nocardia sp. NPDC019395. NCBI lineage: Bacteria > Bacillati > Actinomycetota > Actinomycetes > Mycobacteriales > Nocardiaceae > Nocardia > Nocardia sp. NPDC019395. Next base: position 125,611 of record NZ_JBEYBT010000011.1, on the reverse strand, counting down.
CCGAGCAACCGACTCCCGGGGAGGACACTGGATGGACGACGAGCAGAACGTACTGGCCACGGTGTGGCCGGAAGTGGTCACCGAGCTGACCACCGGTTCGCCCGACGGTGCCATCGGCGCGGTGACCAGGGCCCAGCAAGCCTGGCTGAAGTTGGTCAAACCGCTGATGGTGGTCCAGGGTTTCGCGCTGCTCTCGGTTCCGTCCTCACTCGCGCAGGAAGCCATCGAACGCGATCTGCGCGAACCGATTCTCCGCTCCCTCGGCCGGCGGCTCGGGCCGCAGGTCGAAGGTCTCGGTGTACGGATTGCCGCCCCGCTTCCGGCCGGGGCCGAATCCCCGGCTCCCCGGCACGCCCGGATGACCACCCGGCCGGATCCAGCCGTCGCCAGGCCAGGGCCCGTCGCCAGCGATATCGCCGGGCACACACCTGCCGGTTTCACCGCGACATCACCGGCCGACCCGGCATGGCGTGGCGACAACATCCGGGAACCGGACGCCGGTTCGTACCCCGCGCGTGGCTATCAGCGCGACCCCGGTTTCCCGCAGCCGCCGCGACAGACGAACGAGCCGCGGTTTCCGCCCGCGGAGTTCTCACACGAAGCAGAACTACCGCTCACCGGTGAACTGCCCCGCAATCCCACCCACCCGCGCGGCGCCGATCCCGCACGCCGCGCCACCCTGCCCGAGATCCCGCAGAGTGCGGATTTCGCGCCCGATTCGGTGAACTCCCGCGAAACCGATCCGCCGACCGTCGAGAACTACGTGGCACCGCGGCCCTATCCCCGCGACTACGCACCCACCGGCGAGTACACCCGGGAGCCGGAATACGAGCGGGATCGGGAGTATCCACCTACGGAGTACGTGGAGACCTATCCGCCCGGGCGCGGCGAGATCGGAGAACCGGCAGCGGGCGGCCGGGAACAAAGCGCGCCCACCCGGGAATCGGGGCCCGAAACCGATCCGATCCTGCCACCGCGGCGGACCGCCCGTCCCGCCCAGGAGACGCTTTTCGCGCCCGGGCACCCGGCCGGTGATGCCCCGGCACGGGAGCAGTTGCGCGATCCGGAGCGGGACAGTCTGCGCGAAAGCGTTCGCGATTCGGGTGTCGATCCGTCTCCGGACGAACATCGCGATGACGAGAAAGTAGTGAACGTCCGGGATTCCTGGCCCACGTTCTTCGCCAAAACCCCCGATTCGGGGGATACGGCCAAAGGGTCGGCGAGCCTGAACGCCAAGTACACCTTCGAAACCTTCGTCATCGGTGCGTCCAACCGCTTCGCGCACGCGGCGGCCGTCGCCATCGCCGAAGCACCCGCCCGGGCGTACAACCCGCTGTTCGTATGGGGTGCCTCGGGGCTCGGCAAGACTCATCTGCTGCATGCCGCCGGCCACTACGCTCAGCGACTTTTCCCCGGTATGCGGGTCAAATATGTCTCCACCGAGGAATTCACCAACGACTTCATCAACAGTCTGCGTGACGACCGGAAGGTGGCCTTCAAACGCCGCTATCGCGAGACCGACATCCTGCTGGTCGACGATATCCAGTTCATCGAGGGCAAAGAAGGTATCCAGGAGGAGTTCTTCCATACCTTCAACACGCTGCACAACGCGAACAAGCAGATCGTGGTGTCCTCGGACCGGCCCCCCAAACAACTCGCCACGCTCGAGGAGCGGCTGCGGACGCGGTTCGAATGGGGTTTGATCACCGACGTCCAGCCGCCGGAACTGGAAACCCGGATCGCGATCCTGCGTAAGAAGGCGCGGATGGACCGGCTCGATGTACCGCACGATGTGCTGGAGCTGATCGCCAGCCGGGTGGAACGCAATATCCGCGAACTCGAGGGTGCGTTGATCCGGGTGACCGCGTTCGCGTCGTTGAACGGCCAGCCGCTGGATCAGTCGGTGGCCGAGGTGGTGCTGCGCGATCTGATGCCCGAATCCCAGGATGTCGAGATCACCGCGTCGACGATCATGGGTGTCACCGCCGAGTACTTCAATACCTCCATGGAGGAGCTGACCGGCCCGGGAAAGGCACGGCCGCTGGCTCAGGCCCGGCAGATCGCCATGTACCTGTGCCGTGAACTCACCGACCTCTCCCTGCCGAAGATCGGCCAGGCGTTCGGCCGGGACCACACCACGGTCATGTACGCGGAGAAAAAGGTCCGCAAGGAGATGTCGGAGCGGCGGCGGGTCTACGACCAGGTCCAGGAGCTCACCGCCCGGATCAAACAACGCTCCCGCTGATCCGTTCCCACGGCTGACCTCAGCGGGTGCGCCGGCCTGTCGGTACCCGCAAGGCCGTGTCCATTCGTGCGGGCCATTCTGTCTGCCCGGTGGCGATGTACCCACAAACTGGTCTACTCGAGCCCGCCGACTGCGTCTCGCAGGCGAGTAGCGCCGTGCTCTGTACAGACGGCCGCCATCGGCCACCACTCGGATACCGGTGGCGCACAACATCGAGATGAAGCCTGCCCACGGAGCAGACGATGGCTCAAGGAGTACCTCGTCCGAACCACGCAGACACTTCGTGCCGACGGGACCCGGCAGCCGGTTGCCGCTGATGCCGGGCGAGACGCGTTCGTTTCCGGGTCGGCGTGGCCGGCCCGCACACAGCCCGCTCGGGCCGTGATTCGCTGCGGTCGTGGCGGCTGGATCGCCGAACCGGACCGCAGGATGCGTCCGTTACGGAAAGTCCCTCTGGCGCAGGCCGCTTCGCGAGTGGTCCCCAGATCAGCCCGATCGCATCTCTGCGGTGGCCATCGGTTGTCGTCGGCGTGTCGAAACCATGCACAGGTGTGTCGCTAACACCCTGACAACGCCCTGAGCAGGCTTTTTGGGAAGAACCCGGTTGTGGAATCCACAGGTTGTCCACCGGTCCATCCACAGCTCTGGGACTGCCGTGCGCACAAACTGTCCACAGTCGAGTTATCCACAGTATCCACAGGCGATTTCATACACAGCTGCTGATCAGGTGTGTTCCGGTCAGAGCCCTGGGGACAGCCTGGGGAATCCCTGTGGAATCCTCGAGGAATCCACAGGTTATCCACCGATTCGTGCACAGTGTGCACAACTGCCCGTTTTCTGGGGAGCAATATGGGGATGAACTGTGGACGCCGTGTGGACAACAAATCCTGTCCACAGGCAGCGCGAATTCATCCTCGAGTTATCCCATGGCCATCCACAGCCGGACACGCCTAGTGAACTGCGGAAACAACGGAAATCCACAGTATCCACAGGGCCTATTACTACCCCTGTTCTTCATCTAGAAGATTTCTCTTCAAAACAGGATGTGTGGACAAGTCTCGAATCGCCCGAACGACCCGATCGGGTCCCGGAGCAAGGCAAGAACGGCCGGGAGGCCATCCGGCAGGGAGGCAGACGAGTCCGAACCGCTTGCCCGACCGCTCGAACGCCGGCGGTGCCTACATCGCGTCGCGACTCCCGCCGGTCCCGGTTCTCCACACCACTGGGCGGCACCTCTTACAGCGGGAGATTCCGAGGTTGTCCCCAGGCGTACCGGGGGATGCCTGGGGATATACGCGTGTCCCGGTGCACGGAGCCTGTCCACAGCCGTCCACATCCCGCAGGTAGACAACGCGCGTACCGATGACGGGCCTGGTCTGTTGTGGGCGAGACGACGTATCCTCCACACGGAGGGGCGGGCGACCCGGTCCGACGAAACGGGGTACGGTCTTAAGTCGGTCGCTGTGCCAGACTTCTCCGGCGGTCGGTCCAGCTCTGCGACCGCCGTAACACCGTCGAGCGGCGGAGTCGGCGCGGCGGGATACACGGGGGCAGCACAGCCGCCGATCCACACTGAACGGGAGAGGACACCTCGGGCGATGGACCTTGCAGGCATGAAGTTTCGGGTCGCGCGTGAGGATTTCGCGGAATCGGTCGCATGGGTGGCGCGCAGTCTGCCGTCTCGCCCGCCGGTCCCGGTTCTCGGCGGAGTCCTGCTGGTCGCGGATGACGACGGTTTGACCGTCTCCGGTTTCGACTACGAGGTTTCGGCCCAGATGCGGGTCGCCGCGGAGGTCGCGGGGCCGGGGAAGGTGCTGGTCTCCGGCAAGCTACTGGCCGATATCACCAAGGCGTTGTCGAACAAACCGGTGGATGTCTCGGTCGACGGCACCCGGGTGCTCATCCAGTGCGGTAGTGCGAAGTTCTCGCTGCCCACGATGCCGGTCGAGGACTATCCCCAGCTCCCCGAGGTGCCGCAGTCCAGCGGTCAGCTGGTCGTCGACGTATTCGCCGAGGCGGTGGGCCAGGTCGCGGTCGCGGCCGGGCGCGACGATACATTGCCCATGCTCACCGGTATCCGGGTCGAGATCGAGGGGCCGCAGGTAGTGCTGGCTGCCACCGACCGTTTCCGGCTCGCCGTACGGCATATCCAGTGGCAACCGGCCCGCACCGATATCGAGACCGCGGTCCTGATCCCGGCCCGCACCCTTTCCGAAGCCGCCAAGACGCTGGGCGCGTCCGATCAGCCGGTCCAGTTGTCACTGGGCTCCGGTGCCGGTGCCGACGGGCTCCTCGGGATCGTCAACGGCGGTCGCCGGACCACGACGCGATTGCTCGATGCCGAATTCCCCAAGTTCCGCCAGCTCCTCCCCAAGGAACACACCTCGCTCGCGACCCTGGAGGTCGCCACCCTCACCGAGGCGATCAAACGTGTCGCCCTGGTGGCCGAGCGGGGTGCCCAGGTGCGGTTGGAGTTCTCTGCCGAGGGATTGCAGCTGTCCGCCGGCGGCGATGATGCCGGCCGGGCCGAGGAATGGCTCACCGCCGATTTCCGGGGGGAGCCGCTGACCATCGCCTTCAACCCCGGATATCTCATCGACGGCCTGTCCGCGCTGCATTCGGAGCGGGTGACCTTCGGGTTCACCACACCGAGCCGGCCTGCCGTACTGCTCCCGGCGCGCGAGGAAGAGCCGGAGCCACTGGAAACCGGTGCGTATCCGGCGCTGGACAGCGAATACACCTATCTGCTGATGCCGGTCCGGCTGCCGGGCTGACCAGACGTGGGTTCGGCAACGCTCGTCCGGCACCGATCCACACAGGCCACCGGAGAATTCATCATCACCGTAACCGCGGGTACCGGGGGGAGCGATGCTCCCGCAAACCCCCGCCGCCACCTGCGACGACGGGAGTTATCCACAGCTGTGGATAACTCCCCGGTAGACCTCCGGGTGGTGTGAATACGTGCATATTCGTGCTCTGACCTTGCATGACTTCCGTTCCTGGGAACATGCTGAGATCGAGTTATCCACAGGCCCTACGGTTTTCCTGGGGGCGAACGGTAACGGTAAGACCAACTTGCTGGAGGCCCTCGGCTACCTGTCCACACTCGGCTCGCACCGGGTATCGGCCGATGCCCCGCTCATCCGCACGGGCGCCGATCGTGCCCGGATCGGCGCCAATGTGGTGCATCTGGGCCGTGAGTTACGTGTCGATGTGGAACTGAATCGTGGGGCGGCGAACCGGGCGCAGATCAACCGGTCACCGGTGCGCCGGTCGCGCGAGATCCTCGGCATCCTGCACACCGTGCTGTTCGCGCCGGAGGATCTGGCCCTGGTCCGCGGCGATCCTGGTGAGCGCCGGCGGTTCCTCGACGAGTTGTGCACCACGCGCCGCCCAGCGCTCGCCGGGGTCCGCGCGGACTACGACCGGGTGCTGCGGCAGCGCTCGGCGCTGCTGAAAACGGCCGGGCGTTCGAGCCGCGCCGATCTCGGCACGCTCGATGTCTGGGACGGTCATCTGGCCGCACATGCCTCGGTACTGCTCGCCGAACGCCTTCGGCTCATATATGAACTCCGTCCGCACATCACCCGTGCCTACACAGCGCTCGCCCCGGAATCACGGCCGGCGACTGTCGCGTATCGCAGTGCGGCCCTACCGGCCGAGGTACTCGACCCTGATCGTGTGCCCGAACCGGGCGACCCGGCGCTACTCGAGCAGATCCTGCTGCGGGAGATCGCGGCGGCGCGGCCCCGGGAACTCGAACGTGGCGTCTGTCTGGTCGGCCCACACCGGGACGAGCTGGATCTCGTACTCGGCGAGACCGCTGCCAAGGGATTCGCCAGCCACGGGGAATCCTGGTCGTTCGCGCTCGCCTTGCGGCTCGCGGCCTTCGATCTTCTGCGGGCCGGCGGGACCGAGCCCGTTCTGCTGCTCGATGACGTATTCGCCGAGCTCGACCGTCGCCGTCGCACCGCCCTGGCCGCTGTCGCGGCCGATGCCGAACAGGTGGTGATCACCGCGGCCGTACCCGAGGACGTCCCCGCCGAACTGGCGGGGACGACGCTGCGAGTGACGACCACCGGTGACCCTGAACACCGCATATCCGGGATCTCACAGGACTGTCTTCCGGGGTCCGGGCCTCCGGCCGGGGACGATCCACCCCAGGCTGTTTCCAGCGAATCATCAGCACCCCGGACACGCAGCGGTTCGCATCTTGCACGAGGGCCGGGGCATTCGTAGAGTGAGCCGGTACGTCGGGCCGCTGTCCCTGCCCGATACGTAATACACAGTTATCCACAGGCTGTGGATAACTTGTCAGGCCAGGTCGTCGGCCCGGACTCGGGCAGTGACCCGGTTCGACCGGCGAAAACCCGGGCCGGCAATCGAAATACCTACCCTGAGCAGGGGTTGTTCCCTGTTCGATGGCTCTCGCCCGATGCTGGGGCCGCAATATCGGGGTTCTGTCCTCGGATGTGCACAACTCGAGCGAAGACCGGCCGGGCCTGGGGATAACTCGGACGGCGAGCGGAGTGCGACGATGACCGACCAGCTCGGAACGCCTGGTGGTTCCGAATCACCGGCCGAACCTGAGTTGCGTGGAATCGACCTGGCCCGCCGTGCCCTCGAAGAGGCTCGGGCGGCCGCGCGAGCGAGTGGCAAATCAGTCGGGCAGGGACGTTCGTCGCCCCGTCGTGGTCATCGGGCCGGAGGCCGCCGGCGTAGCGGTTGGTCCGGTCCGCGGCCGGACGACCGGGATCCGCAGCCGCTGTCGAAACTGGCCACCTCCATCGCGCGCAGTCGCGGTTGGTCCACCAAAGTCGCTGAGGGGACGGTATTCGGGCACTGGTCCGGCGTGGTCGGCGAGGATATCGCCGCGCACGCCAAACCGGTGAAACTCGAGAACGGCGTGTTGAGCGTGGCCGCCGAGTCCACCGCCTGGGCCACCCAGCTACGGCTGCTACAGGCACAGTTACTCGCGAAGATCAGTGCGGCGGTCGGCCCCGGCGTCGTCCGATCACTGCGGATAACCGGACCGACCGCGCCGAGTTGGCGCAAGGGTGAGCGGCATATCCGGGGTCGCGGCCCGCGGGACACCTACGGGTAGGTCCCGGGTTTCACGTGGAACGCGACGGTTCGTCCGGCCACCGGTCCTCAGTCAACTCTCAGGGCGAATCTGATGGTCTGAAACCGGCCGAGTCGCCAGGGGACCCGTGCCGGTCCAATTTCTCCGGCCCTGGGAGCCGTCAGGGGTGTCGCAGATGCACTGTAAGTTGGGCTGCGAAGTAGGATGGAAACGTAAATCAGCGGCGATACCTCGGCGCGTTGTGTGCAGCCCTCTGATCTGTCCCGGGCCTCACGTGCGCTGTCACACCGTCGTCCCCGGGGATCAGCAAGTAAGGAGAGCTACCGACCAGTGGCTGCCAAAGACTCCAAAGCATCAGGTTCGAGCGCATCGAACAAACAGGATTACGGTGCCTCCTCCATCAAGGTCCTGGAAGGCCTCGAGGCGGTGCGGCTGCGCCCGGGCATGTATATCGGTTCCACGGGTGAGCGCGGTCTGCATCACCTGATCTGGGAGGTTGTGGACAACTCGGTCGACGAGGCGATGGCCGGCCATGCCACCAAGGTGGAGGTCACGCTCCTCGCCGACGGCGGCGTCCAGGTCGTCGACGACGGTCGCGGTATCCCGGTGGGCATGCACGCCCAGGGGATCCCGACCATCGAGGTCGTCATGACCCAGTTGCACGCCGGCGGTAAATTCGACTCCGATTCGTACGCCGTTTCCGGCGGTCTGCACGGTGTCGGTATCTCGGTGGTCAACGCGCTGTCGAGCCGGCTCGAAGCCGAGGTCGACACCGACGGTTACCACTGGAGCCAGACCTACAAGGACGCCGTCCCGGGCCAGTTGGTCCAGGGGGAGCCCACCAAGGCCACAGGTACCACCATCCGGTTCTGGGCCGATCCCGCGGTGTTCGAGACCACCACCTTCAACTTCGAGACCGTTTCGCGGCGGCTGCAGGAGATGGCCTTCCTGAACAAGGGCCTGACCATCGTGCTGACCGATGAGCGGGTCAGCTCCACCGAGGTCACCGACGAAGTGGTCAGCGAGACCGCGGAGGCACCCAAGCACGACGACGGTGGCGAAGTACCCGTCGTCGAGCACAAGGTGAAGACGCGTACCTACCACTACCCGGGAGGGCTCGAGGATTTCGTACGGCATATCAACCGGACGAAGCAGCCGATTCACAACTCGGTCGTCTCCTACAGCGGTAAGGGCCCCGGGCACGAGCTCGAGGTGGCGATGCAGTGGAACTCCGGATATTCCGAGTCCGTGCACACCTTCGCGAACACGATCAACACTCATGAGGGCGGCACCCACGAAGAAGGTTTCCGTACGGCGCTGACCACGGTTGTCAACCGGTATGCCAAGGAGAAGAAGCTCCTCAAGGACAAGGACGGCAACCTCACCGGCGACGATATCCGCGAAGGCCTGGCCGCCATTGTCAGTGTGAAGGTGAGCGAGCCCCAGTTCGAGGGCCAGACCAAGACCAAACTGGGCAATACCGAGGTGAAGTCGTTCGTGCAGCGTGCCTGCAACGAGCACCTCGCGCACTGGTTCGAGGCCAACCCCGCCGATGCCAAGACCATTGTCAACAAGGCCGTGTCCTCGGCGCAGGCCCGGCTCGCCGCCCGTAAGGCGCGGGAACTGGTGCGGCGGAAGAGCGCTACCGATATCGGTGGGCTGCCGGGCAAGCTGGCCGACTGCCGGTCCAAGGATCCGAGCAAATCGGAGATCTACATCGTCGAGGGCGATTCCGCCGGTGGGTCGGCCAAATCCGGCCGTGACTCGATGTACCAGGCGATCCTGCCGCTGCGCGGGAAAATCATCAACGTCGAGAAGGCCCGGATCGACAAGGTCCTCAAGAATGCCGAGGTCCAGGCGATCATCACCGCCTTCGGCACCGGTATCCACGACGAGTTCGATATCGCCAAACTGCGCTATCACAAGATCGTGCTGATGGCGGACGCCGATGTCGACGGTCAGCATATTTCGACCCTGCTGCTCACACTGCTGTTCCGCTTCATGCGTCCGCTGGTCGAGCAGGGACACGTGTTCTTGGCCCAGCCGCCGCTGTACAAGCTGAAGTGGCAGCGCTCCGAGCCCGAGTTCGCCTATTCGGACCGGGAACGCGACGGTTTGCTCGAAACGGGTCTGGCGGCCGGTAAGAAGATCAACAAAGACGACGGTATCCAGCGGTACAAAGGCCTCGGCGAGATGAACCCGAAGGAGCTGTGGGAAACCACCATGGATCCATCGGTTCGAGTCCTCCGGCAGGTGACGCTGGACGACGCGGCTGCCGCCGACGAGCTGTTCAGCGTCCTGATGGGTGAGGATGTCGCCGCACGCCGCAGCTTCATCACGCGTAATGCCAAGGACGTCCGCTTCCTCGACGTATAGGAGCGGCGGTTTCGCCCGCAGCGCACATCACGCGCGGCTTCCGCCGTTTATCGCCAGTACCTAGGAGATCGAATGACCGATACAACCCTGCCGCCGGAGAGCGCGGGCGACCGGATCGAGCCGGTCGATATCCAGCAGGAGATGCAGAACAGCTACATCGATTACGCGATGAGCGTGATCGTCGGCCGTGCCCTGCCCGAGGTCCGCGACGGCCTCAAACCGGTGCACCGCCGAATCCTGTACGCGATGCACGACAACGGCTACCGGCCCGACCGCAGCTATGTGAAATCCGCGCGCCCGGTCGCCGACACCATGGGTAACTACCACCCGCACGGCGACTCCGCGATCTACGACACCCTGGTCCGGATGGCTCAGCCGTGGGCGATGCGGTACCCGCTGGTCGACGGGCAGGGCAACTTCGGCAGCCGCGGGAACGACGGCGCGGCCGCGATGCGGTACACCGAATGCCGGCTCACCCCGCTGGCCATGGAGCTTTTGCGCGAGATCGACCACGACACGGTCGATTTCATCGCGAACTACGACGGTAAGACCCAAGAACCCGTCGTTCTGCCCAGCCGTGTGCCGAATATGCTGATGAACGGCAGCAACGGGATCGCGGTCGGTATGGCGACCAATATCCCGCCGCACAACCTCAACGAGCTGGCCGAGGCCATCTATTGGGCGCTGGACAACCACGAAGCCGATGAGGAAGCCACCCTCGCGGCCTGTATGGAGCGGGTGAAGGGACCGGACTTCCCGACCTCCGGGCTGATCGTCGGCACCCAGGGCATTCACGACGCGTACACCACCGGACGCGGTTCCATCCGGATGCGCGGTGTGGTGGAGATCGAAGAGGACGCCCGCGGCCGCACCACCATCGTCATCACCGAGCTGCCGTACCAGGTCAACACCGATAACTTCATCAACGCGATCGCCGAGCAGGTCAAGGACGGCCGGATCGCCGGTGTATCCGATATCCACGACGAATCGTCGGACCGGGCGGGTCTGCGGATCGTGGTCACGGTCAAACGCGACGCGATCGCGAAGGTCGTGCTGAACAATCTGTACAAGCACACCCAGCTACAGACCAGTTTCGGCGCGAATATGCTCTCGATCGTCGAGGGCGTGCCGCGTACCCTGCGGCTGGATCAGATGATCCGGCTGTATGTCAGCCATCAGCTGGAAGTTATCGTCCGGCGTACCCGCTATCTGCTGCGCAAGGCCGAGGAACGGGCGCATATCCTGCGCGGCCTGGTCAAGGCGCTGGATCAGCTCGACGCGGTGATCGCGCTGATCCGCCGGTCGGCGAACACCGAAACCGCGCGTACCGGCCTGATGGAACTGCTGGATATCGACGAAACCCAGGCGACCGCGATCCTGGATATGCAGCTGCGCCGGCTGTCGGCTCTGGAACGGCAGAAGATCGTCGACGAGCTGGCCAAGCTGGAAGCCGAGATCGCCGATCTGAAAGATATTCTGGAGAAGCCGGAACGGCAGCGCGCGATCGTCCGGGACGAACTGGCCGAGATCGTCGAGCGTTACGGCGACGACCGCCGCACCGTGATCGTCTCCGCCGATGGTGACGTCGCGGACGAGGATCTGATCGCCCGCGAGGACGTGGTGGTCACCATTACCGAAACCGGTTATGCCAAGCGCACCAAGACCGACCTCTACCGCAGTCAGAAGCGGGGCGGTAAGGGCGTGCAGGGCGCGGGTTTGAAACAGGACGATATCGTCAAGCACTTCTTTGTGACTTCGACCCATGACTGGTTGTTGTTCTTCACGAACAAGGGCCGGGTCTACCGGGCAAAGGCCTATGAATTGCCCGAGGCCAACCGCACGGCACGCGGTCAGCACGTGGCGAACCTGCTCGCGTTCCAGCCGGACGAGAAGATCGCCCAGATCATCCGGATCAAATCGTACGAAGATGCCTCCTACCTCGTCCTGGCGACGCAGAAGGGCCTGGTCAAGAAGTCACGGCTGGTCGATTTCGACTCCAATCGCAGTGGCGGCATCGTCGCGGTGAACTTGCGTGACAACGACGAATTGGTCGGCGCCGTACTGTGTTCCGCCGAGGACGATCTACTGCTCGTCTCCGCGCTGGGCCAGTCGATCCGTTTCTCCGCCACCGACGAGGCGCTGCGGCCGATGGGCCGGGCGACCTCGGGTGTGCAGGGTATGCGGTTCAACACCGACGACGCGCTGCTCTCGCTGAACGTGGTCCGTGACGGTACGTATCTGCTGGTGGCGACCTCGGGTGGGTACGCCAAGCGCACCGCGATCGAGGATTACACGGCGCAGGGCCGCGGCGGAAAAGGTGTATTGACCATCCAGTACGACACCAGGCGTGGCACCCTGGTGGGGGCGCTCATCGTCGACGACGACGACGAGCTGTACGCGATCACGTCCAGCGGCGGGGTTATCCGCACTGCCGCCCGGCAGGTTCGTAAGGCCGGTAGGCAGACCAAGGGCGTGCGATTGATGAACCTCGGCGAGGGCGATACCTTGCTTGCGATCGCACGTAACGCCGACGAGCCCGAGCAGATCGACGGTGGCGATTCCCCCGAGCAGTAAACCCATATCGGCGGCAAAGAACGGATCCGAGGATTCCCATTGACCACTCCGAAACAGCCGAGTGACGAGCGGCAGCAGACGAACGGTGTGACCGAGAGGGTCACCCCGTCCCCGATTTCGCCGCGGCCGATCCAGCGGCCGGGTGATGCCGCGGACAACGACCAGGCCGGTGGCGGGCAGCCGGGCGGTAATCCGTCCGGTGGCGCGCCCGCCGGCGGTCCCGCGCCCGAAAATCAGGAGCAGCAAGGCGAATTCGCGTCCAACCCACGGAACGCCGGATCGGGACAGAATCCCGGTCAGCAGAGCGGCGGTGGTCCGGGTGAGCAACAGCAGCCCGGAGGTGGCAGCGGCGGCGATACGGGCCGGTACCAGGAGGGCTGGTCGCAGTTGCCGCAGCGCGAGCCCCAATCGAATCTGCCCCAGCGCGAGCCCCAGTCCAATGTGCCGCGGCCGGGTCATAACCCGGCGGGCGGGCCGCAGCCGCGGTCCGCCGGGCTCGGCGGTGGTGTCACCAATGCCCGTACTACAAGCGATCTCGCGGCCAAGGCGGCACGAAAAGAAGCGGCCATGGCCAAATCCGTTGGGCTGGACGGACCCACCCGGAGTATCGCCCGGCCCGAGTTGGCGAAGGATATGCCGGACCTCTCCGAGATCCGGCATCCCTTGCCCCCGGAGCAGCATGCTCCGCCGCCCGCGTACACCCCGCCGCCGGCGGGTCCGGTATCGCAGCAGTCGGGCTCTCCGGGGCTGTCGCGAACAGTGCTCGGCGGGGAACCGTTGCGGGCCACGGTCCAGGTTCGGCGGATCGACCCGTGGTCGACTCTGAAGATCACCCTGGTGATCAGTGTCGCCATGTTCTTCGTCTGGATGATCGCGGTCGCTCTGCTCTATATGGTGCTCGCGGGTATGGGTGTCTGGGAGCGGCTCAACAGCACCTTCACCGATATGGTGTCGCCGGACAGCGGTTCGGTGGGCCTCATCGACGCCGGTACGGTGTTCGGCTATGCGGGGGTGCTCGGGCTGATCAATGTCGTGCTGTTCACGGCGTTGGCCACCGTCGGGACGTTCATCTACAACCAGTGCTGCGATATGGTCGGCGGTATCCAGGTCACCCTGGCAGACCCCGACTGAATACGGATTCCGCGGTCGGCCGGTGCCGGGACTCCCGGTCACCGGCCGTTTCACGGAAACCCGTTCGGCTAGGATGATCGAGCTTCTGACCAGCGGTTTTGGTTGATAACAGGGGTTTCATGTAGTCTCTGTCCTCGGCGGAAGGTTGATATAGGGCCTCCGCCCCGCGGGTCTATAGCTCAGGCGGTTAGAGCGCTTCGCTGATAACGAAGAGGTCGGAGGTTCAAGTCCTCCTAGACCCACACTCCGCAATTTTTCTACGACCTCCGTACCGATAAGGTCCGGGGGTCTTTTTATTCGAAGTTGTTTTTCGTTACCACCGGTCCTGGCGAGCCCGCAGGACATAACGGAGTTAGGCTGAAGGAATGAAATACGTTCTCACCATCGGAATTGTCGCTGCGGTTCTCATCGGTATCAGCAAGCTGCGCCGGCGGGACGACGCAGATCTGTGGCAAGAGGTCACCACTCGCTGATCATCCCGTCGTGTCGTACTACGTCTCGAACGCGTATGGCCTACTCGGCTTCAGAGGCGAGTAGGCGGTGATCACGGCCGGGCCAGCAGTTCGATGACCGAGGACACCTGTGCGGTGGACGGCGTCGGCAGGTTGTCCCGGCCGTGGATCAACCCGATTCCGATATAGACCATCGCGCCCGCGCGCAGCCGGGCCTGATTTTCGTCGAAACCCAGATCGAGCATCGTTCCTTTGACGGTTTCGAATACTTTCTGATCGAGATTGCGTACTGCGGCGGCCACTTTCGGGTCGGTGCGTGACCATTCACGGACCGTGGTCTCCACCATCCAGTGCCGTTGATCCACGAGCATCGCCGCCATTTTCTCGATCCGTTCCCCGACCGGAATCGCCGCGAAGGTACCCAGTTCGCGCACCGTATCGCTCTGCACCGCGCTCCAGCGGTCCGCCATGGCCGCCATGAGTTGTTCGAGATCGTCGAAATGCCAGTAGAAACTGCCCTTGGTGACGCCGAGTTCCTGGCACAGGCGCGGGATCTTGATCGCTCCGACCCCCTCACGGGACAGCAGATTCAGCGCGCCGTCGACCCAGTCGTCGTAGGAAAGCCGGGCGGTACGTCGGCGTTGACGCTGTTGTGCCTGTGCCTTTTTCGATTTCGGCCGGCGCGGTCCGGACTGCTCACCGGGCCGTTCGGAGGCGCCGGAATCTGCCGCCGCCTCCGGCTGATCGGCGCTGAGTCTCATACTCCGATGGTAGGGGAGTCGCTCGACGGTTCAGAGGGATCGGGCGATTACGGCTCTACGCCGCCGGCCGGATCCGTGGGTGTGTCCCGTAGCTTCCGCGCTCTTTCTCTTCTCCATACCAATGGGTACTGTCATTCCATACACTCAAGTATGTTCGGAGTAGGTGGGTCGGTCCGCGGCACCACCTCAGGCGGCACCGCGGCGATCCGGCCGGCACCGGATCGACACGGCAGGGAGGACAGCGTTGTCGATATCAGTGGTGACACCGGGCATCGAGGAACCGGCCGGCCGGTGCCCGGATGCCTTTCGTTACTGGCAGGCCCGCGAGAACCCTCGGGTACGGCAGATCGAACGGCTGGTACGCCGGCTCACCGGCACTGAATTGTTCCCGACCGAGGAACAAGCGCGCGCCCTGTGCGCGGATATGTTCTCCGGTGATCCCGTGGCCGAACGCTTCGTCGCGGAAGTGATGCGGGGCGAAACCGGTCGCGCTGACGGCCGGAAGCTTCTGGAAGCGGCGTTGCGGGACGGTATAGACAGCATCCCCGACCCGCCCGCGGCCATGCGGGCACTGTTCGCCGAATTCGAAACCGTACCCGGCTGGGTACAGCCGGATCTCGTCGAACGTGGCGCGGCGGTATGGCGGCGCTGGGGGACGATGCTGTTCAGTTTCGCGGGCGCGGAAACCCTGGAGATGTATACGGAATCCGCTGTCGCCACACCGCTGTCGCTGGCCGGCGGCTATGCCGGCGACAGCGCCCTGCGCCGCTTCCTGGAAACCTGCCGATTCTGGATGGATGTTTCGCAGCCCGGCGCCCTGCTGACGCCCGGGTCGCAGGGGCGCGCGACCGCCCTGAAAGTGCGGATCATGCACGTCTCCGTCCGCGCCGGCGTCGCGCGGCATCCGGAATGGGATACCGAGCGATGGGGGCTGCCGATCAGCCAGACCTACCAACTGCTGACGCTGATCGCGGGCAGTACCATCCCGGGCCTGGGACTGTGGGCGCTCGGCTACCAGACCAGTCCGGCGGAGTTCCGGGCCCTGCTGCATTTCCAGAAGTACATGGGCTACCTGCTCGGCGTCCGGTTGACCTGGCATCCCGAAACGGTGCCCGACACCCTGCGGGTGATGGCGATGACCATGATCGCTCGCGCCCACGACTCGGGTGCGGCGGGCGCCGAACTCATCGAGTCCTATCCGGCGGCCTTCGCCCCCCGCGCCGAACAGCGCGGACTCGCCCGTCTGCGGGCGCACTACAACTATCGGATCAACTCCGCCTATTCGGCCTTGTACATGCTGCCCACCACCCGCCGGAAGTACCGGATGCCCGCGGCGCTGCCCTGGGTTCTGCTTCCCATCGCCCGAATCCCGTTGGTGACCGCCGTGGAGCTGGCCCGCCGCGTTCCGCCGATCGGGCGGTTCCACGAGAAGGTTATGCTCCGGCACCGCGAGAACTGGTACCGCGAACAGATGCAGGGTCGCGAGGCGGAGTTCGATGCCAGCGGTGCGTTGCGGAGGTGAGGTGCCGCCCCGGTATCCTTGTTTGACGGTGTACGTGCTGGAACGCTACTGTTTCGCAGGCGACTTGCGGCGCAGTCCGCGCGTCCGCCCGGGGCCTTAGCTCAATTGGCAGAGCACTGCCTTTGCAAGGCAGGGGTTAGGGGTTCGATTCCCCTAGGCTCCACTCCGAAACGCTCCCGTCCTGCACCGGCAGGACGGGAGCGTTTCTACTTTCCGCCGACCGCATCGTTCTGGGCCGACGATCGCCTATGCCGAGTCTGTTGTCGAGCCGGACTGTCGCGCCTTCTCGGTGATCTCCGCGGCGTATTCCAGGTGGCCGACTCCCGGAAGTTCCTCGAGGGTAAGGCTTTCGATATCCCACCGCGGGCGGGCATCGGCGATGAACCGGATGGCGTCGCGGACGAATCGCCGGTCGGCGGGTTTGCCGATATGAGCCGACGGGGTGAACAGCCGGAGCCAGCCGAGGAGATCGGCGGCGCTGCCGTCGATTCCGGTGGCGGTGACGGTCTCGTCCGCATCGGTGGTATCGGGAAGCAGCAGACTGGTGGGGGAGACGCCGAGGGCGACGGCGAGCGCCAGTAGATCGTCCACGTCCACCCGGCGCTCGCCCCGTTCTATCCGCGACAGGCCCAGTACCGGTATCGGGCGGCCGAGGGCCTCGAGCCTGCGCGCGAGATCGGCATAGCCCAGGTTCATCCGGGTGCGGTAACGCAGGACATTTTCCCGGACAGTGTTGCCTGTCGGGCCGAGCGGGTTCTTCTTGATCACCACTTGACCAGGTTCATCTATCAAAATGATCGCGTCAAGACTCATTTGGATGTGATCACCTGGCTGCGTCCGCGACTCCGAAATGTCGAGCACCCATCACGTTGATCCCACCGAGATGATCGATCTATCCATCATTTTGATGCCTTCATGGAGACCTATCAACTCGAGCGCATCAGCAGTAGGGCCGCCTGCGGGGTCGTTTCGAGTTCGCCGGCGAACTGTTCGGAGTACGCCGGCGCGATCGTGTCGTAGCCGGTGCGGGTGTCGGTGAGGAAGGATGATTCCGGCACATATGCACCGCAACGGCGTGCCGATGGAACCGATCGTGACGTTCACCGGCGCTGGGCGTACGTTTGATGGTGTCGACCCTGACGGAACGAGTGGAGAAGACCAGGTGATGACCCCTTCGGAGTCTGCCGCACCCGGGTTCGACCGATCGGATTGGAGACAGGGGAGGGTCTTCTGGTTCGACTCCGGAAAAGGGTTCGGCTACATCAAACCCGACGACGGGACCGAACAGGTCTTCGTGGAATACCGGTGCATCGAAACAGACGGCTACCGGACGCTGCATGCCGGGCAACCGGTGATATTCATCAGCACTTCCCGCCCCCGCGGCCACGAAGCGGTGACGGTGCGCCCGGCGGCGACCGGCCAACCCGATACCGGTGCCGGAGCTGATAGGACGTAGGCAGGATTCGCGAGCGCCGGCGAACCGGTCGCTGCGCACCGGGCATTCAGCGGCGTATTCCCATGGCTCCGCAGATCGGAACGGGCCAGTCCGCGTCGGAAGGTTCGAGTTCGCGATCGATCGCGGCGGCGGTATCGGCCGCGAACGGCGCGACCGATCTGGTGCGCAGATCCACATGGATGGCGGTGATCTCGAGCGTGCAGCTCAGCCGCCGGGTGGTGTCGTTCACCAGCAAGGCCACCACATGAACTACTTTGTCGGAGCGATCCACGCCCCGGACGTACACCGAGATCTGTTCGCCGATCCGGGTTTCGGAGTGGTAGCGGATATGGTGCTCGGCGGTGAAGAACCCGACGCCCCGGGAAGCACGGTATTCGTCGGTGATACCGCTCCGTTCGAAAACCTGTCCCGCGGCTTCGACACACAGATCGAAGTAGTGCTTGATGTTCATATGGTCGTTCTCGTCCCGGAAGCTCTCGGGAACGTTGATCGGCCCGAGTTCCCGTGGCAGCCGTACCACCTGTCGATAGTCCGGAAGTATGGTCGTGCTGCTGGTCACGGGGTTGCGCTCCTGTCGATCCGATCCTGACCCGAAGTGTATCGATACACAATCGGGCCCCCGGATCGGCTCGATCCGGGGGCCCGATTGTGCCGGTGGGGAGTGGCCGGGTCAGAGCGGCCGGATGTCGATCACCTTGCGCAGCCGGGCCTTGTCGCGTTCGAGTTTGCGCGCCTCGTAGGCGATCGGGAAGTAGCGCAGTCGTTCCGGAAGCAGCGGAATCAGCCGCGCGACGAACCAGCCGAGGATCCGGAGTTTGCGCTCGTCGGACTCGCTCCAGGTGAGCCCCAGTTTGCGCCGCGCCGCTTCCGGAGTGGTACCGACGGTGACGAAGTACTGCATCCGGCCGAACGGATCGGTCAGCCCGCGCCACAGCGGCCGGAACGCACGCGGCAACTTGGCCGGCGGGGCGATCGTCCGGATGACCTTCAGATAATCCTTGGAGGTCTGCGTGGCCTGCAGATGGTTCTCCACCTCGCCCGCGAAGAACTTCTCGAAATCGGCGTAGGTCGCCGGAAGTTCCTTGGGCGGGACCGAGAAGTTCCGCATCAGCTGCAGGGCTTCACGGTAGTAGTCCTCTTTCTCCGCATCGGTCAACGGACGCTTCGAGAAATACTTGGCGTTCTCGGCGAATGCGAAGGTTCCGGTATGCAGCACCCAGGCCCACGGCCCGCTGGACAGTGCGGTATGCCGTTTTCCCTGGGCATCCGTGGTGTTGAGGGTGGCGTGCATTTTGCGTAACCGGTCGGTTTCGCCGAGCGATTCTTCACCGCCGTAGGTCCACATCATCACCGCGGACAAACTGCGCAGCGCGCGACCGATCGGGTCGGTGCGGAAGGTCGAGTGAGCATCGACCACGGCGGAGATCGAAGGTTCCATGGTCTGCAACAGGAAGGCCGAACCCGCGGTGAGCGAGAAGGTGATCAGGCCGGTTTCTTCCCAAGTCCGAGTGCCGGGACCGAATGGACGACGCTCCGCGGGAGCGTGGGTGTCGATGGCTGCGACGTCGACGGACGCGGTCATTGCGGATCTCCCTTGATCTACTGCATCGATCTGATGAGACGATGATACTCCAAACCTCTCACTATTGCTGTGTTGTGCGTATACGTATCACGCAATAGGGGAGCGGTGCCGGAACAGGAATCGGTCGCGATATCGAGACGCGACGCGGGGCTCGCGTGCATCGGTCGGCCGGACCCGGACATGAGAGCGGGCCTCGGCGAAGGGGGGGAGTTAGCCGAGGCCCGCGTAAGGTCGGCCCGGGGGGGAGGGGCCGACGCGTTCGATCCTACGCGATGATCCGCGATCGCGCGTACAAGAGGCCCAGTAGTTTCAGACTTTTTTTGGTGTCGATCACAAGTGGGGCGGGCATGGTCGCGAGGTCGCGGAGTGGGGGCGGCCGGTGCAGGTCAGAGTACGTCGAACTGTTTTTCGCGGATAGCTTTACGGCGCGGTCGCCGCATCGGAGTTCGGGTGGATGCGGGTACCGGGAGCGTTCGGTGATCGGCCGAATCTGTCGTACCCCGATGTCACTATGCGGCTGTGCCTCCCGGACGTGAACTCCGCCACCCCTCGAGCGGTGCGGTGCGGATCCGCGTATCGCCGGGCGCGGAATCGAGTAGTCGGCTACGCGCGACCGTGCGAGCCGGGGCGGCGATGATCGAAACCGGTCGCGCCCCGTACCGGCTACCCCGAGCACAGTCGGGCCGGGGTGCGGCCTTTTTCGTGCGGAGGCAGGCGGAGCAACCGGATAAATCGGATGAAAACACCGGCGACCGCGACGATACTGGCTCGAAGTACGGCCGGTTGCCGGATGCGCTCCTGGTCGGTGGCTCGATATCGCCACCGGCGACCCACGACACTCGCCCCGCTCCATCGCTCGACTCAGGAGAATTATGCCCGACGCAATAGTCGCCGAGGGTCTCGTCAAACACTACGGCCGACGAGTTCGCGCCTTGGACGGGCTAGATCTGACGGTGCCCGAAGGCACGGTGACCGCGCTTCTGGGACCCAACGGTGCCGGTAAGACAACCGCGGTGCGAGTATTCACCACCCTGCTCGTACCCGATTCCGGTCGAGCGACGGTGGCCGGTATCGATGTACTCGCGCATCCGCGGGCGCTGCGCTCCCGGATCGGAGCGTCGGGTCAGTACGCGGCGGTGGACGAGTACCTGACCGGGTTCGAGAACCTCGAAATGGTCGGGCGGCTCTATCACATGGGAACGCGACGGAGTAAGGAACGGGCACGCGAGCTGCTGGAGCGATTCCGGCTCAGCGAGGCGGCCGACCGGCCGGTGCGGGGCTACTCCGGCGGTATGCGTCGCCGCTTGGATCTGGCCGGCGCGCTGGTGGCCAATCCTCCCGTGCTGTTCCTGGACGAGCCCACCACCGGCCTGGATCCACGGGCGCGGCTGGACCTGTGGGATGTGATCGAGGAGCTGGTCGCCGCCGGCACCACCCTGTTGCTGACCACTCAGTACATGGAGGAGGCCGATCGCTTGGCCGATTCCATCGCGGTGATCGACCAGGGCCGGGTGATCGCCCGCGGTACGGCGGACGAACTCAAGGGTATGGTCGGTGGCGACCGAATCGAGCTGACCGTCGACCACGCCGACAATCTGGCCGTTGCGCAGGAGGCGCTCGCTCCGCTCGCCGACGGGGAGATACATCTCGAACCCGGCCTGCGCCGGATAGTGGTGCCGGTGAGCAATGGATCGCAGGCACTGGTGGACGCACTCGGCAGGCTGACAGAGCAGGGCGTGAAGATCCAGGACGTCGGGTTGCGGCGCCCCTCTCTCGACGATGTCTTCCTCTCACTCACCGGTCACGAGGCCGAAACCCGGGAGCCGGCGGACGAGGACGCGGAATACCGGGATCTGGACCCCCGGACGGACGGTACCGAGCCGGCCGCGGCCGCCGGGTCGGATATGGCTCCGGAAACGGAGACCCTCGGGGCGATGGAAGGGAAAAGCAGATGAGCGCGGTGGCCACCGGCGCGTACCGGGAGACTTTGACCCTGGGCGAGCGAATATCGATGGTGATCAGCGATAGCTCGACCGTCACCAAACGGAACGTGATCAAGATCAAAAGGGTTCCCGATGTGCTGATCTTCAGCACCCTTTCGCCGATCATGTTCGTATTGCTGTTCGCCTACATCTTCGGTTCCGCGATCAAGGTGCCGGGGCTCGAGGGCGGTTACCGCGAATTCCTGATCGCGGGCATCTTCGTCCAGACGGTCGTATTCGGATCCACCTTCACCGGCCTCAGCCTCGCCGAGGATATGCAGAAAGGCATCATCGACCGGTTCCGCTCACTGCCGATGGCCCCGTCCTCGGTACTCATCGGCCGCACTGTCAGTGATGTGGTGATCAATATCGTCAGCCTGGTGGTCATGTCACTGACCGGTTTGGTGGTCGGCTGGCGGATCCGCGGGTCGATACTGGACGCGGTACTGGCCTATGCGTTGTTACTGCTGTTCGCCTATGCGATCTCGTGGATCATGGCCGTGGTCGGCCTGCTGGTTCATACCCCGGAGGTGTTCAACAACGCGAGCTTCATGGTGATCTTCCCGCTCACGTTCCTGGCGAACACATTCGTACCGTTGCAGGACCTGCCGGGTCCGTTGCAGGTTTTCGCCGAATGGAACCCGGTCTCGGCTCTGGCTCAGGCGACCCGCGACCTGTTCGGGAACTCTTCGCCGGTGGTCGACGGTTCGACGGCCTGGTCCCTGCAGCATCCGATCGCGACAACGCTGCTCTGGGTGGTGATCATCCTGGCCGTCTTCGTTCCGCTGGCACTGCGGCAGTACCGCAAGACCGTCAGTCGCTGAGCGCCGGGCCGGTCAGCTGTCGGCGGTCGGGGCGGACCCGTTCGCGGACACGCCGTTCGCGGACCCGGCGCGGGACTGTCCGATGCGGGGCGGCGCGGGAGCGGGCTCGGGCGGCTGCGGACGTTTACTGCGCACCAGCCATGCGGCACCCCCGGCTGCCGCCACCGCCGCGGCGGCGAGCAGCCGATAGCGCGAACGACCGGATGGACGCAGTGGGCTCGAGCTCATGGGTCAACTCTGACACAGCCGGGCCGATAGCGCAGACTGCCAGGTCACCGGGCTCTGCCGACCTGCTTTCGGCGCACAACGGGCGCGGCGCGCGCATGGCACGATGGGCTGGTGAGTACGACACGCCGTACCGGGCAGGTAAAGCACCGCGAGTCACCCCAGCCGTCCGCCGATCGGGTAGTCCGGTGAACCCGGAACAGCCCGCGCAGCCGGTTCAGGTGTGTATCCGGCACACCGACCGGCCCACCGGACTGGCCTGTACCCGATGCGGGCGCCCCGCGTGCCCGGAATGCCTGCGGCCGGCCTCGGTCGGCCAGCATTGCGTCGACTGCATACGCGCAGATCAGCGCAGCACTCCGAGGGTGCGCACCGCATCGGGTTCGGTGGCCGCCCGCACTGCCGCCCCGTTTGTCACCTATACCCTGATCGCGCTCAATATCGTGGTCTACGCGATCACCGCGGCGCAGTCGGGCAGTCTTATGCAGAACGAGCGCGGATCAGCGTTGTTCGTCGACTGGGTGATGTATCCGCCGGCCGTCGCTGCCGGTGAATGGTTCCGCGTGGTCGGCTCGGGCTTCCTGCATTACGGCGTGATCCATCTACTGCTGAACATGTTCGCGCTCTATATCGTCGGGCGCGATATCGAACTGGTTCTCGGCCGGTCGCGCTACCTTGCGGTTTATCTCATCTCGCTGCTCGGTGGATCGGCCGCGATGATGCTCCTGGCGCAGAACAGTCTCACGGCCGGGGCCTCGGGTGCGGTGTACGGGTTGTTCGGGGCGATCACCGTGATCTTGATCCGGCTGCGGCAGAGCCCGAACAGCATGCTGATCCTGATCGGGATCAATGTATTCATCAGCTTCTCGCTGCCCGGTATCTCGCTGTGGGGTCATCTGGGCGGCCTGGCCGCGGGCACCCTGGCCACCCTCGGCATCATGTTCCTACCGCAGTGGGTGCGGGCCCGTACTCCGGAAAAGGCCCGGATGGTCGGTGTGATCTCGCTCGCTGCCCTCGCGGTGGCGGCGGTGGCGGTGATCGGCCTGGCCGCGGTAACGCTGCCTTGACCGTGGCGGCGTTACCGGCCGCCGGGACCGGTAGCCGCGTATCGATCGTGGCGGAGCCGCAGGGTCCGTCCAGGTGATTCGGCCGGGGGCGGGCCATGTTTTACGTGAAACATGGCCCGATCCGGTGGGTGCCGGGCGGCGACGAGTTCAGCGGGCCGATTCGCCGCGCAGACGAAGCTCCGACCGGAGGATTTCGTATACGTCTTCCGGATCGGTACCGAGATCCCATCGTCCGAAGATGAGCAGCCGTTCGGTACCGAGGTGATCCACGTCGATCTCCAGCATCGGCGATTTACGGCCGAGCCGGCGGTACCCCACCACTCGGGCTCGCAGGATCTGGTCGCGGGTGTACTCGGTGACTCCGGTGAGGCCGCGCAGTACCAGCACCGGCTGATCACCCGGTATGACCGATAACCGCGGTCGCTGACGGATCCCCAGTGCGGCGAGAGCGATCAGCACCACCGCCGCCACGCCGAGCAGGAATTTTCCCGGAACCTCGGTGGTCAGCAGGGCGGCGACCGCGAGAATCACGCCACCGATCGCGACCGCGACCAGTGCGGGCAGCGGGGTCGTCCAGGCGAGGCGTGGTTGTGTGCTCTCGGGCTGCACGCGGTGATCCCCAATCCGTCTCGAGAGTTATCCACAGGCTTATCCACAGGTGTGCATTAATTACACCCGTGTAATCCCTGGTCGATGGCCGATGCGGGGCTGCGAACCCGCCGTCAACCGCGGTCGGCCGCAGAGTGGGCGGAGTACCTCAGCGCCAACGCATCGTCATGATCAGGCCGATAACCATCAGCCCGAAACCGATCAGGAAATTCCAGGCATTGAGACTGCCCATCCAGCTGATCTGATCGGCCGCGAGGTAGTAGACCAGCAACCAGACGAGCCCGGCCAGCATGAAGCCGAGCATGATGGTGACGTACCACACGGGCGATGGGCCCGCCGCCTTCACCTTCACCGGCGTGCGGCTGGCGGGGTTGATCGAGTAATCGGTCTTCTTGCGGACCTTCGACTTGGGCATGATGTCCTCGTGTTCAGCGTGCAGGTCGTGTTCCAAGGCTAGCCCACCAGGTGATCTGGGGGGATGCCGCAGGCCCGGAGCCGGCGATCGAACCGCCGAACTCCCTCCGGGGCTGTGCCCACCGAGCCCGGCACGTAATCTTTTGTGCATGCGAGTTCTGGTCGTCGACAACTACGACAGCTTCGTGTTCAACCTGGTCCAGTATCTGGGTCAGCTCGGCGTCGAGGCCGTGGTCTGGCGCAACGACGATCCCGAGCTCGCGGATACCGATGCCGTGGCCCGCGATTTCGACGGGGTACTGATCAGCCCCGGACCCGGTACACCGGAGCGTGCGGGTGCGAGTATCGATCTCGTACGCTCCTGCGCCGAGCACACGACTCCGCTGCTCGGCGTCTGCCTCGGCCACCAGGCGATCGGGGCGGCGTTCGGTGCGACGGTGACCCGGGCCCCGGAGTTGCTGCACGGTAAGACGAGTTCGGTGTTCCATATAGGTGCCGGTGTACTGGCCGGGTTACCGGATCCGTTCACCGCGACCCGGTACCACTCTCTGACCGTGCTGGAAGATACGTTGCCGGCCGAATTCGATGTGATCGGTCGTACCGAGAGCGGCATCGTGATGGCGCTGCGCCATCACGAACTGCCGATTCACGGTGTGCAGTTCCATCCGGAATCCGTACTCACCCAGGGTGGACACCGGATGCTGGCGAACTGGCTGGAAATCTGCGGTGAGCGGCCTGCCGAAGGCCTGGTGGAGATGCTGGAGGCGGAGGTCGCCGGACTCAGCGTCCAGTGACAGGCCCGGCACCCGACGCGTGAACCGGGCCGGATCGCCTGCCGAGGCGTGTGCTGCCGGGCCGGTGCGGCCGGCAGCACACGCAACTCATCCGAGCGGCAGTACGCCGGTGTTGACGGTCACCGTGGTGGAGGACGGCACGGTGGTGCCGGCCGAGGGCTGCTGGCTGAGGACCTTGCCCGACTGATCGGCGTCCAGGGTTATCTGGGTGATCTGACGAACCTGGTTCACGCTGCCCTGCCAGCCGCTTCCGCGCAGGGTGTCCACGACCTCTGCCGCGGTGAGACCGACCAGATTCGGCATCGCGATCCGATCGCTCTGCGCCACCTGAACCTTGATGGTGGAGCCCTTGTCGGCGGTCGAACCGCCGGTCGGACCGGTGGAGAGCACTTCACCGCGCGGCCGCGCCGACTGGACCTCTTCGATCTCGACCTTGAATCCGGCCCCTTCCAGGTTCGGCTGGGCCCGATCGATCAACTGACCGACAACATCCGGGACGAAGACCTGCTCCGGCCCGGATCCGATGGTCAGCGTGACCTGGCTGCCCGCATCCAGCTCGAACCCGGGCGACGGCTCCTGAGCGATGACCTTGTCCTTGTCCTGAGTGCTGGACGGACCGCGCTTCAGATTCGGGTCGACCTGCAACCCGGCATTGGTGAGTTCCTGTGCGGCATCCTGCTGCGACAGGCCGGTGATCCGGGGCACGGGCACCTGCTGAGGTCCGGTGGAAACCTGCATGGTGATCGTGCTGCCCTCGTCGGCACGTGATCCGCCGAGCGGCTGCGTCGCGATGACATTGCCGGAGCTGATCTTGCCGTCGGGTTTCGGCTGGATCGAAACGTCGAAGCCGAGCGAGTCCAGTTTCTGCTCCGCCTCGCTGGACGACATATTGGACAGGTCCGGAACAGCCACCTGGTCGGGCTGGCTACCCGGACCGACCAGCATCCAGAACAGGCCGAACGCGGCGGCCACGGCGGCGACTACCCCGGCCGCGATATAGGCCGTCCGCCGATTGCGACCGCCTCCGGAGTCATAGTCGTAATCGGCGAGATCGTCGTCGCCGGCCCGGTGGTGGCCTCGCGGCGGCGGTTCGGCCGGTCCGAGCATTGTGGTGCGATCCTCGTCGGTCATCACCATGGGGGCACCGGGCTTCTGGCCGCCGAGTACCCGGATCAGGTCCGCGCGCATCTCCGCCGCGCTCTGATACCGGTTCGCGGGATTCTTGGCCATGGCCTCGAGGACGACCGAGTCCAGTTCCCGCGGAACCCCCTCGTATACGAGCGAGGGCAACCTCGGGTCCTCGCGCACATGCTGGTAGGCGACCGCGACCGGGGAATCGCCGGTGAACGGGGGTTCTCCGGTGAGGATTTCGAAGAGTACGCAACCGACGGAGTAGACATCCGAGCGCGCGTCCACGGTTTCGCCCCGCGCCTGCTCAGGTGACAGATACTGGGCTGTTCCGATCACCGCGGCCGTCGCGGTCATCGGATTCGCGGCGTCGGCGATCGCCCGCGCGATACCGAAGTCCATAACCTTCACCGCGCCGGCCCGGTTGATCATGATGTTGGCCGGTTTCATATCGCGGTGCACGATCCCGGCCTTATGGCTGAAATCCAGCGCGGCGCAGACATCGGCGATCACTTCCATGGCCCGGCGCGGTGGCAGCGGACCCTCGTTGCGCACGATATCGCGCAACGTGTCACCTTCGACGTACTCCATAACGATGAACGGCAGCGGACCGCCGTCGACCTCGGCCTCGCCGGTGTCGTACACCGCGACGATCGCCGGATGGTTCAGTGCCGCCGCGTTCTGGGCCTCGCGTTTGAAGCGCAGGTAGAACGTGGGGTCGCGGGCCAGATCGGCGCGCAGCACCTTGATCGCGACATCACGGTTCAACCGCAGGTCGCGGGCCCGGTGGACCTCCGACATACCGCCGAACCCGATGATCTCGCCCAGCTCGTAGCGAGAGGAGAGATTCTTCGGGGTCGTCATGGCTGTCCTTGATGGTGGCTCGGCACGTCGAAGGGAGAGCTGCTGTTTTCCCGGGTGAATTCGGGCAGATCGATATCCGGGACCGGGAAACGACGCGTGGTGGTCGTCTCCTCACTGGTGGTCGGCGCGGTGGTGCTCGGCGCGGTCGTGGTCTCCGACGTAGTGGTCGGAGGCTGTGTGGTCGTGCTGGCCGGCGGCTGTGTGGTCGTCGTGGCCGGCGGCGGAGTAGTGGTGTACTGCTCCGTGGTTGTCCAGACCGGGGGCTCGGTCACCTCATAGGTGGGACTGACCGGAGGTGGCAGCGGCCGGGTGGTCGGGGCGGTCGAGGAAATCCCAGGTGGGGTCCCCTCGGGGTTCGTATCGCCGCCGAACAGCAGCCACACCACGGCCCCGCCGAGCAGCAACGCGCCGATCCCCAGCGCGATCATCCATTTCTGGTTCTTACCGAGTCCGCCACCACCGGCGGGGTCGGCATCGTGCGCACCGTGATGGTCCATGACCGTCTCCGGTCCGGCCACCACAGCGGGCGGGGTGGTGTATCGGACTGTCGCGGTCTCGTCGTAGCCCGGTTGTGGTGCCGGGATAACACTGGTCGGTCCGGCCGCGACCAGATTGCGGGGTGGCGGTGGGCGCCGGCCGGATCGCACCGCGGCCACGGCCTCGGCGAATTCGCCGCCGTCGGAGTAGCGCTGGCTCGGCTCCTTGGCCAGGGTCACGTCGACGAGTTCGCGCACATTCGGAGGAAGGTCCGACGGCATCGGCGGCGGGACCTCGCGCACATGTTTCATCGCGACCGTGAGGGCGCCGTCACCGGTGAACGGCCGCTGACCGGCGAGCGCCTCGTAGCCGACCACACCGAGCGAATACACGTCGCTGGCCGCGGTGGCGTCTTCGCCGATGGCCTGTTCCGGCGCGATGTACTGAGCGGTGCCCATCACCATGCCGGTTTTGGTGACCGGTGAGGCGTCGACCGCCTTCGCGATACCGAAATCGGTGATCTTCACCTGGCCGGTGGGCGTGACCAGGATATTTCCCGGTTTCACGTCGCGGTGCACAACACCGGCCTGATGTGCGATCTGCAGGGCGCGCCCGGTCTGCTCCAGCAGGTCCAGGCCCTGGACGACCGACAGCCGGCCGAGGCGGTTCAGCACGGTGTTGAGCGGCTCGCCCTGGACCAGTTCCATCACCAGATAGGCGGTCTCACCGCCCTGCGGGTCGTAGGTTTCGCCGTAGTCGTAGATCCCCGCGATCCCGGGATGATTCAACTGCGCGGTGGTCTTGGCCTCGGTGCGGAACCGGTGCCGGAACGTCGGATCGGCCGAGAACTCCGATTTGAGTACTTTGACCGCCACCCGGCGGTCGAGCCGGGTGTCGAGTGCCTCCCAGACCTGGCCCATCCCGCCGGTAGCGATCAGGCGCTGCAGCCGGTAGCGGTCCGCGATCATCGCGCCGTTGTTCAGCATCGGGTTCCCTGCAGATTCACTCGCACATCCATCTCGTTCAGCGACCTCGCAGACCTGCGTCCAGCACCGCCCGGGCGACCGGCGCGGCAACCGATCCACCGGTTGCCGCAAGCGCCCGATCACCGCCGTTCTCCACGATGACCGCGATGGCGATCTTCGGGTTCTCGGCCGGTGCGAACGCTGTGTACCAGGCGTGTGGCGGTGTATTGCGTGGATCGGAGCCGTGCTCGGCGGTACCGGTCTTGGACGCGATCCGATAACCCGATCCGCCACTACCAGCGGTGTTCTCCTCCGAGGCGACCATGAGGTCGGTCAGCGTAGACGCTACCTCGGCGCTCACGGCTTGGCCGACGGACACTGGTTCGGTAGTGGCAAGTTCACTCAGGTCCGGGTTCTGCAGCTGGTCGACCAGATACGGTTCCATCCGCACGCCGCCATTGGCCACCGTAGCCGCGATCACGGCATTGTCGAGCGGGGTGAGAGCAACATCGCGCTGGCCGATGCTGCTCTGCGCCAGCGCGGCGTTATCGGGGAGATTGCCCACGGTGCTCTCGGCGACGGGCATCGGGATCCCGCGATGCGGGCCGATACCGAACGCGGCGGCCTCGTCTTCCAGCGCCGCAGCGCCGACGTCGACACCGAGCTCCGCGAACGCGGTGTTGCAGGAGCGCCGGAAGGCCTCGTACAGGGTCGCGGTGGCGCCGGAACCACAGGTGGAGCCGTTGTAGTTCTCCAAGGTGGTGTTGGTACCCGGCAGTGTGATGTTCGGCGCCGCGGTGAACTGGGACTGCGGATTCGCTTTTCCGCTGGACAGCGCCGCCGCGGTGGTCACGATCTTGAAGGTGGAGCCGGGCGGATAGGTCTGCGAGATCGCGCGGTTGACCATCGGCTGGTTCTCGTCGGCGCTCAGGCTCTCCCAGGCCTGGGTGCCCTGGGCACCGTCGTGCCCGGACAGCAGATTCGGGTCGTAGCTGGGCGTGGACACCATGGTCAGGATCTTGCCCGTACTGGGTTCGATGGCCACGACCGAACCGGTGTATCCCTTGCTCGTCAGTTCGGAGTAGGCGACCTGCTGCATCGCCGGGTCGATCGTCGTCACGACATTGCCGCCGCGCGGGTCGCGGCCCGAGACGAGATCCACCAGCCGGCTGCCGAACAGTTGCGCGTCGGAGCCGTTGAGCACCGGATCCTCGGCGCGTTCGAGGCCGGTGCTGCCGTACTGCATCGAATAG
This sequence comes from Nocardia sp. NPDC019395, assembly GCF_040632335.1. NCBI lineage: Bacteria > Bacillati > Actinomycetota > Actinomycetes > Mycobacteriales > Nocardiaceae > Nocardia > Nocardia sp. NPDC019395. The sequence continues at coordinate 95,827 of NZ_JBEYBT010000011.1, read as the reverse complement.
AAACCGGTGACCGGGGCGAAGGCCGAGGGGTCGGTGGGATAGGCGCGCAGGTACTTGTATCGATCGTCGGTGGCGATCGAACTGGCCAGAACCGCGCCGCCCGCGGAGATCTGTCCGCGCTGGCGGGAGTACTCGTCGAGCAGGACCCGGGAATTGCGCGGGTCCGCGCGGTAATCGTCGGCCTTGATGACCTGGACGTAGGTGGCGTTGAGCAGTAGGGCCACGATCATCGCCATGACCGCCATGGCCACTCGGCGTAGTGGTGTGTTCATCGCTGCTGACCCCCTTGCCGTCGCGACACCATCACAGTCTGGGCCTCGGCCAACGGGGCCGGGGCGGGCTCCCGGCGCCGGGCCGGGGCGGGCTCACGGGCAGCGTCGGAGATCTTGATCAGCAGAGCCAGCAGGACATAGTTCGCCAGCAGTGAGGAACCACCGTAGGAGACGAACGGGGTGGTGAGACCGGTGAGCGGGATCAACTTCGTCACCCCGCCCACGACCACGAAGATCTGGATGGCGAGGGTGAAGGCCAGCCCGGCCGCGAGCAGTTTGCCGAAACTGTCGCGGATCGCGAGCGCGGTACGCATTCCACGCAGGATCAATATGAGGAAAAGGATCAGTACGGCGGTCAGCCCGATGAGGCCGAGTTCTTCGCCGATGGTGGTGACGACGAAGTCGGTTTTGGCGAACGGCACCTGCGAGGGCCGGCCGCTGCCCAGGCCGGTACCCGCCAGCCCGCCCGTCGCCAGACCGAACAGCGACTGCACGATCTGGTAGCCGGTGTTGTTGTAATCGTCGAACGGATGCAGCCAGGTCTCCACACGCACCTGGACATGGCCGAACATCTGGTAGGCGAACAGGAAACCGACGGCGAGCAGCCCGCCGCCGATCAGCAGCCAGCCCACCCGTTCGGTGGCGATATAGAGCATCACCAATACGGTGCCGAAGATCAGCAGCGAGGTCCCGAGGTCCTTCTCGAAGACAAGCACCCCGATGCAGACGATCCAGACAGCCAGAATCGGGCCCATATCCCGGGCGCGGGGAAATTCCATACCGAGGAAATGCCGGCCCGCCGCGGTGAACAGTTCTCGTTTGGATACGAGAACAGAGGCGAAGAAGATGATCAGCAGGATCTTGGCGAATTCGCCGGGTTGCAAGCTCAACCCGGGCAGCCGGACCCAGATCTTGGCGCCGTTCACCTCGGAGAGCGAACTGGGCAGCAGCGCCGGTATCGCGAGAGCCACCAGCCCGACCAGGCCGAGGGTGTACGCGTAGCGGGCCAGCGTCCGGTAATCACGCAATACGACCAGCAGCGCCACGAACAGCACAATTCCGAAAGCGGTCCACAGAATCTGCTGGTTGGCGTCGGGGGAGGGGATATCCCACGAGTTGTAGGCCGCGGTCTGCTGATCGGCGAGATCCAGGCGGTGGATGAGAACCAGGCCGATTCCGTTGAGCAGCGCCACGATCGGCAACAGCAGTGGATCCGTATAGGGCGCGAACCGGCGGACCGCCAGATGCGCTACGGCGAAAAGTCCCAGGTAGGCAAGCCCGTACTTCGCGATATCCCAGGTAAGTGACTGCTCTTGACTGGCTTCCACCAGGAACAGCGCGGCCGTGGTGATGAAGGCTGCGAAGCCCAGTAACAGCAGTTCGGTATTGCGCCTGGACGTAGGAGGCGGCGTTGCCGCGAAACCGCCCGGGGGACTCGGAAAAGCCCCGGCGGACGGCGGTGCCGGTGCGGACATCAGTCCGTCACCCGGCAGTTCTCCCCCGGCGTCTGGGGCGCAGCGGTGGTGGTAGGCGCCGGCGCGGTGGTGGTAGGCGGCGCCGCCGGTACCGGGTTTTCACCGTTCTGGCCGGGTGCGGGTGCAGGAGGGGGTGCTTGGGTGGCCGGGGCCGGCGGCGCCGCCTCGGTGGGCGTCGGAGCGGCCGGCGGAGGCGGCGCGGGAGTGGTGGTCACGACACCCGGCTGCGCCGCCGAGCCGTTCTTCTTGCACACCGGCAGCAGTTCGCGGTCGGCCAGTACGCGCATCTGTTCCCGCGCCTTGTCCAACGTCCCCGGGGGCAGTCCGCGTTCGACCTGGTCGCGCCCGGTCTGCTCGAGATCGCTGACCTGCAACTGACGGCAGCCCTCCGGGAACGGTGCTCCGCTCTCGGCAAGGGTGAGCTCACCCTTCGCGGTCACACAGCCGACCAGATTCACCTCGTGGATGGAATATCCGAGGATCGATCCCGGCAGCCCCTGCATGACCACGACGCTGTCGTTGTCCGCACCCACGTAGTAGTTGGACCGGATCATCTTGTAGCCGACGACCAGCCCGATGGCCACCGCGAAAACCAGTGCCACCGCGAGCAACAGCCAGCGCAGCTTATGGGACTTCTTCGGCGGCGGTTCGGGTTCGCCCGCGGTGCGCCGGGGTGCGGCGGCCGGCGGGCGCATGGCGGCGGCCCGCCCGGCAGCCGTGTTCGGCGGCGGGTTGTTCTCGGTTTCCCCGGACGCGGCACCGGCGACGATGGGATGGCTCTGGCCGTAGTCGAGGTCGATGACATCGGCGACCACGACGGTGACATTGTCCGGTCCGCCACTGCGCAGCGCGAGTTCGATGAGCCGGTCGGCGCATTCGTCGGTGCTACCCTCGCGCATGGTGTTCGCGATGGTCTCGTCGCTGACGACATCGGAGAGGCCGTCCGAGCAGAGCAGGTAGCGGTCGCCGGACCGGGCCTCCCGCATAACCAGCGTCGGCTCGATCTCGTTACCGGTGAGCGCGCGCATGATCAGTGACCGCTGCGGATGGGTGTGCGCCTGCTCCGGGGTTATCCGGCCCTCGTCGACCAGCGATTGGACAAAGGTGTCGTCGCGGGTGATCTGGGTCAGTTCGCCGTCGCGCAACATATAGGCGCGGGAGTCGCCGATATGAACCATGCCGAGTTTTTTGCCCGCGAACAGGATGGCGGTGAGCGTGGTGCCCATCCCGTCCAGTTCGGGTTCTTCCTCGACCTGTTCGGCGATCGCCGAGTTACCGGAATGGGTAGCCCGGTTCAACTTACCGAGTAGATCCTCGCCGGGCTCGTCGTCGTCCAGATGCGCCAGCGCGGCGATCATCAGTTGCGACGCGACCTCGCCGGCCGCATGCCCACCCATGCCGTCGGCCAGGGCGAGTAGCCGGGCGCCGGCATAGACGGAATCTTCATTATTGGCGCGGACCAAGCCGCGGTCGCTGCGCGCTGCGTAGCGGAGAACAAGTGTCACGATCGGAGCTCGATCACTGTCTTGCCGACCCGGACAGGAGTGCCGAGCGGAACGCGGACTGCGGTGGTGACTTTGGCGCGATCGAGGTAGGTACCGTTGGTCGAGCCGAGGTCTTCGACGTACCAGTCGTCACCGCGTAGGGACAGCCGGGCATGTCGGGTGGAGGCGTAATCGTCGGTGAGTACCAGCGTCGAATCGTCAGCACGACCGATCAATACCGGTTGGGTACCCAGGGTGATACGGGTACCGGCTAGAGAACCTTGAGTCACCACAAGATGTTTGGCGCCCTTCTGGCCCCGGCGGATGGACGGCAGGACCGCGGAACCACGTGGTCCCTGATTCTGGAGCCGTATGCCGGAAGCCGCGTAGATATCACTGCGGAGGGTGCGCAGGATTGCCCACACGAACAGCCATAGCAGCAGGAGGAACCCGGCACGGGTCAACTGCAGAATAAGTCCCTGCACGGCGCTCCACCTCCTGTTCGACCGTGTGCCGGTGCCGTCGGCGTGGTGACCCACCCCTTGGCCGTGCTCGCCCCAGCGGCCCGCTCAGCGGGGCCGCGTGTGTGTCGGAACATCATAGGACCGTCGGACGAGACCGATCACGATTGGACCGCCCTATTATGCGAGAGCCGTCCCGTGATCCGCACGGCGAGCCTACGGCATCAGACAATACGGATGAGGATCTCGGAATGCCCGGCGCGGATCATATCGCCGTCGGCCAGTTGCCAGTCCTGGACCGGTGACCCGTTGACGAGGGTCCCGTTGGTCGATCCGAGGTCGGAGAGCATCGCGGTCTGACCGTCCCAGCGCACCTCGATATGACGCCGGGAGACACCGGTGTCCGGCAGCCGGAAATGAGCGTCCTGGCCGCGGCCGATGATATTGCTGCCTTCTCGCAGCTGGTAGGTCCGCCCGCTGCCGTCGTCGAGCGCCAGGGTCGCGGAGAAGCCGGGTCCGGCCGTGGGTGCGTATCCGCCCGGGGCGCCGTAGGCGGCCGGCTGACCGCCCTGCTGATAACCGGGTTGCTGGGCATAGCCCTGCTGGTCGTAGCCCTGGTCGTAACCGGGTTGCTGCGCGTACCCCTGCTGGTCGTAGCCCTGGTCGTAACCGGGTTGTGCATAGCCCTGCTGGTCGTAACCGGGCTGGGCGTACCCCTGCTGGTCGTAGCCCTGGTCGTAACCGGGCTGGCCCTGGTAGCCCTGGTCGTAGCCGGGTTGCTGGGCGTACCCCTGCTGGTCGTAACCGGGCTGGGCATAGCCCTGCTGGTCGTAACCCTGGTCGTAGCCGGGTTGCTGGGCGTACCCCTGCTGGTCGTAACCGGGTTGCGCATAGCCCTGCTGGTCGTAGCCGCCCTGCGGACCGCCGTAGCCCTGCTGGTCGTAGGCGGCGCCGCCCTGCTGGTAGTCATAACCGTTCTGGTAGTCCGGTCCGCCGGCGTACGGCGCGCCGGGACCGTAGTCCTCGGGGTACGCGCCGTTCTGCGGCCCGCGTCCCACGGGTCCGGGAGCGTACCCGCGATTACGTGGATCGGACTCCGCGTGCTCACGGCTCGGGTCGTAGCCAGAGTTCTGCGTCATGGGGCCAGCTCCTGGTTGCGGGTTAGCGGGTCGTTGTAGCGGTTCCGGGCGGTGAGCCGAGGCAGCTCCACGGCCGGCGTCTGGGTCGACGCGACCGCTCGTCCTGAACATTCCGGTGTGCAGCGTAGGGGATGCCTCGAAGACCACGTGCACTTCGCCGTAGGTCTGCCATCCTTGTTCGCGGATGTAATCCTGCAGATGTTTGGCGAACGCGCGGGTAGTGAGGTCGTGATCGGCGTCGAACTGCCGGTGGTCCGACGAGTTGATCGTGATCACGTAACTGTTGGGGGCGAGCCGATGCCCGCCGCCGAGATCCTGGATATTGTCGGCGGCCTCACGCTGCAGCGCGGCCTCGACCTCCTGCGGAACGACGTTCCCGCCGAAGACCCGGGCAAAGACGTCACCGACGGCGCCTTGGAGGCGTCGCTCGAATCGCGAGACGATCCCCATCTGGGCCCTCCCTTCGGTGAGTCTCTCCTCATTCTTTACGACGACACGCGAGTACGGCGTGTCGTACTACGAGCACGTTTCCTGCATGATATCCACGATCGGCTATACCTGTAACTACCGCAATGGTGACGGAGTTCCCCGAGCAGGCGAATCGGCCGTCGAGCCCAGGTCAGCAAGCTCATCGGTGGGGGCTCGACCATGTGATTTCGTCTCGCGGTCATCTCCGTGCTACTGTCTCATCCGTCGCTCGGGCGAGTGGCGGAATGGCAGACGCGCTGGCTTCAGGTGCCAGTGTCCTTCGGGACGTGGGGGTTCAAGTCCCCCTTCGCCCACTGAGAAGAAGCCGTGGATCCGATGAGATCCACGGCTTTTTCTGTTCTGTCGGCGGTTCTTCGCCGACGACCACACCCACCGGTAGAACGTGTTGCAGAAATATGCCCATATATTGGTGGAACCGGTTGACTCCAGATCCGAACCTGTTCTAATTCATTCCATGCACAGATATGAAGGTCGTCGAGTGCTGGTGACAGGTGCGGGCTCGGGTATCGGCCAGGGCGTGGCCCTGCGGTTACTGGACGAAGGAGCCCGGCTCGTCGCGGCAGATGTCAATGAACCCGGTTTGGCCGGCACGGTCGAGAAGGCCGGTGATGTGGATGGCCGGCTGAGCACTGTTGCCGTCGATATCGCCGATATCGATTCCGTCCGTGCGGCCGCGGGCACCGCACTACAGAATCTGGGCGGGCTGGACATGCTCGTCAACTGCGCGGGCATCCTCAAGCCGGCGCGGACCCACGAAATGCCGCTCGACGCCTGGAACCGGGTCATCACGGTCAACCTGACCGGTACGTTCCTCATGACGCAGGCGCTACTGCCGGCGCTGCTGGAATCCGGGCGCGGCGTCGTGGTGAACCTCTCCTCCACCTCGGCCTTTCAGGCGGCTCCGTATCTGGCCGCGTATGCAGCGTCGAAGGGCGGTGTGGCGTCGTTCACCCACGCGATCGGCCTCGAGTACGCCAAGCAGGGGTTGCGTGCGGTGAATATCGTCCCGGCCGGGATCACCAGCGGTATCACCACCGAATCCATCATGGAGCAGCCCGAAGGTGCCGACGGCAGCCTGTTCGCCCGGCTGACGGGCTGGCTCGACGGTGGCGCGCTGGGGACACCGGAGGATATCGCCGGAGTCATAGCGATGGTGGGTTCCGATGACGGGCGCTACATCACGGGTACCGAGATCCGGGTCGACGGCGGGGCACTCATGTAACTCGCTGTCGATGGCTGGAGGGCCGGAGGACAGCCGCGGCGGCGCGGTTGTTCCCCCGGCCTTTTTCATGTGATCGACCAGGTCGCGTTCGTCCGAACTCGGGCTCCTCGCCGTGGCCGGCAGGGTGTCCCGCGGATTGCGGCGAGTCGGCCGGACACGCCATATGCCTGAATGAGACCAAGGTCACACAACTGATTTTCGGTAGCGGCGGCACTGCTCGGTTTGCCCGGCGTCCAGGGTTGGGTGACTCAGTTCACGTTCCGGAACCGCCTTGGTTAACCGAGTGCAGGTACCTCTATGGCAAGTATTCAGGGTCGGGCACGGGTTTTGGTCAGGGAAACCGACTTCGGGTTTCTTTTCGTCCGATCGGCGATCCGGCAACTGTGTTAACGGTTCGCGAATGCGCTGGTCGGGAATAAATCGGCCGAGTTAACGGCGGTTCGGGCGTTGGTGTCAGCGAACCGCTCGCCGATTACGCGTAACCCTGGTTACGGATATGCCTGTGACCAGTAAAAACCAAATGTACTTGCATATGAAAGCACCGCTGCAAGTCCGTCATCGACTGCTGAAAGTTAGCTGGAGTGGGGTCCACAAGGGGTTGTCTGGATGTTTGCTGACCTCGGACATATACCTGTGACCTGTCCCGCAACGGGTTGCGTAGGGATAACGATTGTGTAGAGTCGACGGTAACGCTGGCCGCAGCTAGAGCGGCGACTCGCTGCGGCCAGCGGAATTCAATCGGGGGAATTCTCACTGGTCATCCAACTCGCGTTGCTGTCGGCTCACAAAGTACGACCTGCTGCGGTGTGCTCGGCGTTGTCTATCCGTTACTCGGACCTCGGCCGGCCGCTACCTGGATGTCGCGGACTCGGTTTCTGCGCTTGCCCGGCGGCCGGCGGTGAAGATGTAGGCAAGGAAGAGTGATTCGGCGAGCAGGCCGCAGGCGATGCGTACCGGCGTCGGCAACGTGCTCGGCGTGACGAATCCTTCGAGCAGCCCCGCTATCAGCAGTGTCGGTACCAGGCCCAGTGCGATTGCGGCAGTGGCCCGGCCCTGCCGGGCAATGGCCTCGGTACGACTCATCCGCCCTGGATCTATCAGTGTCCAGCCGAGTTTGAGGCCGGCTCCGCCTGCGATGAAAATGGCTGTCAATTCCAGCATTCCGTGGGGTAACAGGAACCCGAAGAGTGAGTCCAGGCGACCCGCGTCGGCCATGAGTCCCGCCGTTACGCCGATATTCAGGGCATTCATGAACAGTAGGTAGAGCACCGGCACGATCAGGATGCCGAGGAACAGTGCGAGTGCCGAGACCCAGGCATTGTTGGTCCAGACCAATGCTGCGAAAGCGTTGTTCGGATGCTCGGTGTAGTAGGTCTCGAAGGCCCCGCCCGGTGCGGTGAGCGCATTCGAGTCCTCTTGTAGCCCAAGAGTTCTTCGTGCTGAAGGATCGGCAGAGATCCAAGTCGCGAAGCCGGCGGCGACTCCGAGGAATACCACCGCCACACCCAGCCACCACCCGAACACCCGATAGACCGCTGCGGGAAAGCCATGGGTGAAGAACCGGAGGATCTCCGCCCAGGTATCCGGCGAGCTGCCGACGATTTTGCCGCGGGCCCGGGCCAGCACAGCGCTGAGTCCGGCGACGAGTTCCGGTTCGGGACTGTGCGTCTGCAAACGCGCCAGTTGCTGGGAGGTACGGCGGTACAACAGGATCAGCTCATCGGATTCGGCGCCGTTCAATTTGCGTCGGCCGGCGAGCTGATCCAGCCGGGCCCAGGTATGACGATTCCGCGCGCTGTAGGCGTCCACGTCCATAGGCTTGCCTCCCACTCTGCCCGTTCCGCCGCGGCGTCGCCGGCTTCCGGAAATCGCCACGGTCATGGCCGCCTCGGTCGTACATACCCGCGTACCGGCGGAGTACCCCCGTTCACCGGCTGTCGGTACAACTCCGGCCGCCGTGGAAGAATGCTAAGCGATATGGCCGAATTCACCACGGGGGAAGCGGTGGCGCTCGAGCTGCCGGTAGCCCGTATCCCGAGTCGCGCGGCGGCGTTCGTACTGGATCTGATTCTTCAGGTCGTACTCGGCGTTTTCCTGCTCACCCTGGTGATGATGGTGCTGCGCGGGGACGACAGCAGCCCCTGGTTCGCCACATTGACACTGGTTTCGCTGGTCATTGTGCTGATCGGCTATCCGGTGGTCTGGGAAACCGTGCTGCGTGGTGCGACGCCGGGCAAACTCGCGTTGGGTCTGCGGGTGGTGCGCGCCGACGGTGGGCCGGTGGATTTCCGGCACGCACTCACCCGCGGTCTCACCGGAGCGATAGTCGACTTCTGGATACTCGGCCTGTTCGGCCTGATCGCGGTGGCGAGCTCGGTATGTTCGCCGAACGCCCGGCGGGTGGGAGATGTGCTGGCGGGGACGGTGGTCGTGCATATTCAGCAGCGTCTGTCGCTGCCCGCGCTGGCGATACCGCCGGTGTGGCTCACCGGCTGGTCGGCCGAGCTCGATCTGATGGGATTACCGGAGGATCTGGCGCTCGCGGTGCGCCAGTACCTGACCCGGATCAATTCACTCACGCCTTCCGCTCAGCACGAGATCGGGCAGGCACTCGTCGAAGCGGTCTGTGCGCGGCTGCGGGTCGCGGTGCCCCGGGGCTATCCGCCCGTCCAGATACTCGGCAGCGTGATCGCCGAGCGGCAGCGCCGCTCGCTACCCGTGTTCCCGGCTCCGCCGGCTGTTTTCGCGCCGCCACCGATCGCCCGGGCGCACTGAGTCACAACGCCGCGGACTGTTTCAGTTCCAGGTATTCGTCCGCCAGCGCGCCGGGCACATCCGGCCCGGCCGCGGCGATTACGGCGACGCCCATCCGGCGCAGTGATTCTTGTAGTACCGCCTGTTCGGCGATCCGCGATTCGGCCGCCGCCGCCCGGTACAACGCGGGCAGGCCGTCCCGGTCGGTTGCCGCGGCGGCGATCTCCGGATCGGTGACCGAAACGATCAGCACTCGATGACGTTCGGCCAGGACCGGCAGCACAGGGAGCAGGTTCTCGGTCACCGCCGCGCCGTCCAGGCTGGTGAACCAGACGATGAGACTGCGCCGCCGGGCACGTCGGACCGCGGCGCGGACCATGCCCTCGGCATCGGTGTCCACCAGAGCCGGGAAGACCCCCGCCAGCGCATGCATGAGTTTCGGTTGTACACCGCGTCCGGTCCCGCCGCGCACCTCCGTGCGCACCTCGCGATCGTAGGCGAGTAGACCGACCGAATCCCCGCCTGCCGCGGCGAGACTGCCCAGCAGCAGTGCGGCCTCGATCGCATTCTCGAGGCGGGTGCCCGCGCCGATACGGCCGGCGCTGATCCGTCCGGTATCGAGCAGCATCAGCACTTGCCGATTTCGCTCCGGTCGCCAGGTGCGCACCAGAACATCGGTGGCCCGCGCGGTGGCGCGCCAGTCGATCGTCCGGACATCGTCGCCGGGTACGTATTCGCGGAAGGAATCGAATTCGGTGCCCTGGCCGCGTAGATCGGCCAGATTGCGGCCTTCCAGATGTTGCAGGCGTTTGACCTTGCCCGCGAGCAGTCTTTCGCTCCGGAACGCAGGCAGGGCGCGGACCCGCGCGGGAACCCGGCGGCGGAACTGGTGACCGGCCAGCCCCAGCGGGCCCAGCAGGCGCAGGGTGACCGGTCCGGCGGTACGGTCACCGCGCCGCGTAGGTGCCAATGCGGTGCGCAGCCGGACCCGGTGGCCGGGTGTCAGCGCGAGCCGGTGCTCGCGGTCGGTCGCCCCGGCGCTGTCCGGCCAGTCGTCCCAGAGCCGGCCACGGACCGTACGGGCGCCGGTATTGGTCACCGTGAGTTCGATCTCGGTCGCGGCGCCGAGCCGCAGAACCGAAAGTTCCGCTCGCTGCAGGACCACATCCGCACTGTTCGCGGTCAGGGCACGATCGATCGCGCCGAGTGCGCAGATCAGCGCGCTGGTCAGCAACACTCCGAGCCACGACGGCCACACGATCGTGACGACGACGGCCGCCGCGGTCGCGACGAGGACCATCCGGCCCGTGACGACCACGATCTACACCGGAACCGGGACGGACTGCAGCAGCGCGGCCAACACCTGTTCCCCGGTGATCCCGTCGATCTCGGCTTCGGGCCGCAACTGCAGCCGATGCCGCAAAACGGCGACCGCGACGGTTTTCACATCGTCGGGGGTTACGAAACCGCGGCCGTTCAACCAGGCCAGCGCACGGGCGGCGGCCATGAGTGAGGTCGCGCCTCGGGTGGATGCCCCGTGTGCGACGGCCGGCGCAGTCCGGGTGGCTCGGCAGAGATCGACGATATAGGCGAGAACGTCCGGGCGGATCGTGACACCGGCGATCGCGGATCGGGCGGCGGCGATATGGGCCGGACCGGCCACCGGACGCAGACCGGCACCGGCCAGATCGCGGGGGTCGAAACCTTCGGCATGCCTTTGCAGGATGCGGAATTCGTCATCGCGTTCCGGCAGCTGGATATCGACTTTGAACAGGAAACGATCCAGCTGGGCCTCGGGCAGTGGGTAGGTGCCCTCCTGCTCGATCGGATTCTGGGTGGCCACCACCACGAAGGGATCGGGCAGGTGCCGGGGCTGTCCGTCGACCGAGACCTGACGCTCCTCCATCGATTCCAGTAGCGCGGACTGGGTTTTGGGAGGGGTGCGGTTGATCTCGTCGGCCAGTAGCAGGTTGGTGAAGACCGGGCCGTCGCGAAAGGTGAATTCGGCCGAATGCGGATCGTAGATCTGCGAACCGGTGATATCGCCGGGCATCAGGTCCGGGGTGAACTGCACGCGGCTGTGTTCCAGATCGAGCGCGGTGGCCAGTGCCCGGACCAGCAAGGTCTTGGCCACTCCGGGAACCCCCTCCAACAGGACATGACCGCGGCACAACAGGGCGAGCACGAGATACATGACCGCGTTGTCGTTGCCCACCACCGCCTTATCGATCTCGGTGCGTAGGGCCGCGAACGCGGCAGCGGCATCGGCCGGATCCGGCGCCAACGGACCGCCCGGGGCGGTCTTACTGGTGTCAATGCTGGTCATCCGACCTCCGCTTCGATCCATTCGAGTTGGGCGGCAACGAGCTCCAGGCTCTGTGCGTCCGGCACCGGCCCGTAGAGCGCCGCGCCGACAGTGTCCGGGTGAGCACCGATCCGCGTGGCGACTGTGGTCACCAGGGCATCCGGGGAGAGCCCGGGATCGGCACCGAGACTGCGCCGTAGCCGGCGTAGTGTGGCGGCCCGCAGTACGCCCGCGATATGCGCGTGGTCGCCGGATCGGCGGTAGAGGCCGGCCTGTCCGGCCAGCAATTCTCCGGCGGCCACCTCCACCGGGCGGGGTTCGGCGACCACCGCGCCGCGCCGGCGCGCCCGCCACCACACGAGGAGGGCGCCGGCTATCAGGAATTGCAGTCCGCCGAAGGCCAGCCAGTTCGGGGTGCGAGAGAAGAAAGAATCGCGACCGGCCGGTGGTGGGGGAAGATCCGGATCGTAATCGCCCTCGGGCGGATCGATCGGGGGCGGATCCATGGGCGGAGTGTCCGGCCGCGGCGGCGCACTCGGACCGCTGCAGCCCTGCAGGATCGCGTAGAGAACCAGCAGGACGACGACCATCGCGGCCAGGCCCGCCCAGAAACGTGGATCGCGCAGGACCGCGGGTACTTCCGGGGCGGCACCTCGGTTGCGGGACTTCCGCAGGGTGTTCTCGATTTCCTCCGGTTCGGCCGCCGGTGGCGGGGCGGCGGCGGAGAACTGGTCGGCCCGCGTCAGCCGGTGGTACTCGTCGGCGGCCGCGCGGCGGCCACCGTAGACGACCTCATCGAAAGCGCCGGCGGCCGCGGGGAGCTCGCCGGAGAGTGCGGGCGGCAGTGCCGTCGCAGCCTCATCGGAGGTCTCGCGGGCAGTCCGGGAACGACGGACCTCGAGCACACCGTGCTGTTCCAGCCCGCGCAATACCGCGCGGAACCGTTCACGTAGCGCGGTGTCGTAATCTCCGTGCGCGGCGGCGTGTTCGGCCGCGGCCCGGTGCGTCCCCGCGGCGTCCAGCCGGGGCTGTTCCGGTACGGATCGTTGCGGCTCGGTCACCGGCCACCTCCGTGCCGGGGATGAAAACGGATATCCATACCTTCACGGCGGCACCGCAGATCGAGGTAGCCGACCACCCGGGCACTGGATTCCACGATTTCGGCGAAAACCACCAGTACCAGTCCCGTGGTGGTGATCAGGATGAGAAACGGCCAGCGGTGGGTTCCGGAGATATCTTCGACGAACAGCGCCAACCCCAGCAGGGGAGCGGTCAAGAGGGCCAATACCAGCCGCTGGCAGATCACGACACCGGTCCGCTGCATCCGCAGGCTGCCGGTGAGCAGGCCGGAGCGCGCCAGTGCCGTACGGGCCGTGGTCCGTTCGGCGAACACCACCGGCGCTGCCACCAGGTGCCGCGCCCGCAACCAGGCCAGGCCGAAGAGACAGAAGGGGTAGGTGATCAGAAACCAGGCCAGTCCGGCGACGAAACCGAGCGGGAAGAGAAGGATGCTCGGCGCGAGCACGGCGATACCGATCGCGGTGAACGAGAGTTGGGTCAGCAGCAGCGGTACCAACTGATCCCTGGTGCGTCGCAGCGCCTCTCGCGAGGTGACCGGCATTCCGGCCGCGCGGGCAAGGCCGGTGTTCACGGTGACCCCGCGCAGGGTGACCTGGATGATCCAGGCGATGGCGAGGGCGGCACACAGTGCGGCCAGCGCGGTGCCCTCCTCGGACCCGCCGGTCAAGTGGGAGACGAGCCCGATCAATGCCGCCACCACCGCTTCGCCGGCCGTTACGAGGAGGCCGGCGAATCCGGCCGTGCTCCGGATATCCGCCTGGAGCAGTGCAAATGGCGCATCGAGCAGTTCCCGGAAGTTCAGCGGACGGATCGGCACCGTCGCTTTCCGGGCTCGGTGATCCGGATCTACCCCCGCCCCGACGGAACCGGCCGTATGAGCGGCAGGCTGCACGCGGCCGAGTCTAACCGGTGCGGATCCGCCGGGGCCCGCGGACGATACGGCCGGGTCTTCATACGGAATCGGTCTCGATTCTCCGGTGCCGTCGCTGGGCTGTGTCGATATGGTGCGGCCGCGACCGGCCTCCCGCACTACCGCGGCCGTGCCGATGTTCGAACCGGCGAAGGGGTGGAGTCGAGCGAATACGCTGCCGGCTCAGGTGCCGGGAGGCAGCTCGCGGGGGTGTCCCGGACCGGTCCGCGGGTGTCCGGGCAGTGTGGTTCCGGATGCGGGTTCCAGATGTGTCGTGGCCGAAACGATGGCATCGGAGTCCAGGGTGAGGTCGGCGTCCACCACGGTGCCCCGGTCCGGCTCGGCCTCGCCGTATCCGGGCCGAGCGTCGTCTACCGGGCTGTCGATGGTGACCTTCCGGGTACGGCGCAGCGTGAAGGTGATCTCCTCGGCCTCGGTGAGGACGTGCCGCGCGGTGCGCAGCGGCCGGCTCGCCGTGTCGATGGCGTCCCCGATCGCCGAACTCACGAACCCAGGGACGAGTGGCCGGATCCAGCGGGCCGCGGTATCGGTGAACGGAACCGTGCCGACCAGCGGGAGTTCCAGGCCGCCGGAACCTCGCGCGGTATTCCGGTCGAGCGGTACCGGGAGATCGGAGGCCGGCTCGGGATGCGGTCCGCCCGCGGGGGGCAGAGCTTCGATCCGGTCGGAGGCGAGTGCGCCGGATTCGGTGCCGCGCCCGGTGATCCCGACTTCGAGCGCGCCGAGCGCGGCGATCACCCGTGTCCGCTGCCGCTCCCGGTCTATCGCGGTATCGGCCTCGGCGGCCAGCCGGGCCGCGGTGAGCTGTTGATCCGCCCGCACCGCGGCGGTCTCGGCCCGCAGCCGGGCCTCCTGCTCGGCGATGGCCGCTTCGGCGGCGCGATCGGCCCGATCGCGTACGGCGTCGGCGGCGCGGCGGCGTTCCTGGGCGGTTTCGCCGCGCCACCAGCGCAAGATGAGCGGCAGCAAGGCCAGCAGCAGGAAGAAAAGCCAGGTGAACAGCCGGATCACGAGGGCGCCGAAATCGAGGACGGTGTGTTCGTGCGCCGCGGACCAGCGGGCACCGAATCCGCGATCACCGTCGGCCAGGGCCACGGAGCGAGCTTCCTGTAGCGCGGCCCGCGCGTCGGCTACGCGCTTGTCCAGCGGCGCCACCTGGTTCTGGGCGCCGGCCAGGGTAGTGCGGGCATCGTCGAGCATATCGTTGGCGGTCTGCGCCTCCGGACCTCGGCCGGGCACTCCGGTGATCTTGGTCTGCGGGCATTCCGGAGTGGGATTGAACTCACAACGGGCCACGACCAGGGCGGTATCGATATCGGCCGAGGCCTGGGCGATGGTCCGATCGAGAGCGGCTCGCTCGCGGATCGCGTTGTCCGTATCGGCCCGCGCGGCGCGCACCGCCGGGGCGGACTCGGCGGTGGCGGCGGCCTGTTCGTCGAGAATCCGGTCGACGGCGCCGGTGAACAGCACCGTTGTCGCCAGTTCGGCCACCAGGAGTCCAGCGGTGAGGGCAACCCCGAGTCGCAGCGCCACGGCCGGAGTGTTCGGGTCGCCGGCCGGACGGTCGGGCCGCGCGGTCGATTCGGCCCCGGCCAGGGAGCGTCCGATCAAGCCCGCGAGTAGTGCGGCGATCAGGGCCGTGGCCACAACGGCCGGGACCGGCCACTCGCCCAGTCGTAGTGCGACGCCGGTGACCCCGGCGGTGACCAGTGCGAACAGTGCCACACCCGTGCCTGTGACGGTGTAGCCCGTTCGCTCGTATCCGTCGGCGGTCTCGGAGGGCTGCCCGCCGCCGAGCCAGATGAACATGCCGGTGACGTTCATGGGACCCATAACCTCTGCAGCTGTCATCGATTCGTTGTGTCAGCGTGACAGGCGGCACGCCTTCGCATCGAGCCTTGATGGGCGGGTGTGGTCATCTTCACAAGAGCCGGTGGGCATGTCGTGCGGGCCACAGGTGACAGCGCCGGTATGCGAGCGTTGTACTGGCCGAATCCTGCGCTGTCGCAATGGAAACGGGGGGCGCTGGGGCTTACGAAATGTGGTGGGCGCCACTTTTGGACCCGGTTGCTGATCGTATGCTGACCCCCCGAAATCCAAAAACAGTCCGGACGGTCGGATCATGTTCGGTGCTTGTCACGCGGCTGTCACGAACATCTCATCGGGCCGTGTGACAGTTAGCCGCGGGTGCCCGGGTTTGCCGGTGGGCGCCGTCGGGAATTCATCTTCGATGCAGGTGAGCGTGGGTTCGGTGGATGCGGGAAATGCATCGGGAAACCAGCCGGACCGGTGGATCGCCGCTGTTCGTCGAGCCGGTCCGGAATCGATTCTTCGCCGAACGCTGCTTTACACTAGAAAACGCGCATATGTGGAGGAACGAATGAAGAAGCCCAGCTAGACCGGATTATTAGGGCAACCTTGGTTGGTTGGGTACCAGACCTGGCTTATCGTTTGCTCTTACGCCGCACATACCGATGTCCGGCCGAAGGCACGTTCGGGCAACCACTGGCAGAGGCAAGCCTAGCGGCCGAAAAACCGCCTCCGGGTTCCGAGCGCGTAAGCGCTTCGTTACCAGCGGGCACTGGCGCACAGCCGCAGGTGGAAACAACTTCAGACGTGACTGCACGCCGAACACCATCAGCGCGGCTGGTGTCGGCCAACGTACGAACGCAGTCCTAGCAGGGAGCGTTCGACAGTACCGGCGTTCGACAGGGCGTTCTCTCCAGGCCGCACCACGTCGAGGTCGACTTTCTCGAAGGCAGAGGCATGACGCAACTACCTGGCCACAGGTCCCCCGGACCCATCGGGCTCTATGACCCGGCGAACGAACACGACGCATGTGGCGTCGCGTTCGTCGGTGATATGCACGGCCGCCGCAGCCGTGACATCGTCGACAAGGCCATAACGGCCCTGTTGAATCTGGAGCACCGCGGCGCCGCGGGCGCCGAGCCGAACTCCGGCGACGGCGCGGGCATCATCATCCAGGTTCCCGACCGCTTCTTCCGAGCCGTGGTCGATTTCGAACTGCCGGCCGAGGGCTCCTACGCCACCGGTATCGCATTCCTGCCCCAGGCGCGGCGCGAAGCGGCCCGGGCCTCCTACGGGGTCGAGAAAATCGTCAAGGAAGAGGGCCTGGCGGTACTGGGCTGGCGTGAGGTGCCGATCGACGAAACGTCGCTGGGTGCGCTCTCGCGTGATGCCATGCCGCTGTTCCGGCAGCTCTTCATCGGTTCGCCCGCCGGATCCGCCGACCCCATCTCCGGTATGGACCTGGAACGGCGCTCCTATGTGATCCGCAAGCGGGTCGAGCACGAACTCGGCAAGGCCGGCGCCGGTGAAGGCGCGGTGGGCAAGGAGTCGGTGTACTTCCCGAGCCTGTCCGGGCAGACCTTCGTCTACAAGGGCATGTTCACCACGCCGCAGCTGCGTGCCTTCTACCTGGACCTGCAGGACGACCGGGTGGAAAGCGCCCTGGGTATCGTGCACTCCCGGTTCTCCACCAACACCTTCCCCTCCTGGCCGCTGGCCCATCCGTTCCGCCGGGTCGCGCACAACGGCGAGATCAACACCGTCGCCGGTAACGAGAACTGGATGCGGGCCCGCGAAGCGCTGCTGCGCTCGGATGTCTTCGGCAAGGATTCGGCCGGTAAGAACCGGTTGGAGAAGATCTTCCCCGTCTGTACCCCCGGTGCCAGTGATACCGCTCGGTTCGACGAGGTTCTGGAACTGCTGCATCTGGGCGGGCGCAGCCTCCCGCACGCGGTGCTCATGATGATTCCCGAGGCCTGGGAACGCAACGAGAACATGGACCCGCAGCGCCGGGCGTTCTACGAGTACCACTCCATGCTCATGGAACCGTGGGACGGCCCCGCCTCGGTCTGCTTCACCGATGGCACCGTTATCGGCGCTGTCCTGGACCGCAACGGTCTGCGCCCGAGCCGCGTCTGGGTCACCGACGACGGTCTGGTTGTCATGGCCTCCGAGGTCGGTGTGCTGGATATCGATCAGTCCAAGGTCGTCCGCAAGATCCGCCTGCAGCCCGGGCGTATGTTCCTGGTGGACACCGCGCAGGGCCGGATCGTCGGCGACGAGGAAATCAAGTCTCAGCTGGCCGCGGAGCACCCGTACCGGGAATGGCTCGACGCCGGTATCGAGCACCTCTCCGATCTGCCCGACCGCCCGCACGTGCATATGTCGCACGACCGGGTGCTCATCCGGCAACAGATCTTCGGCTACACGACCGAGGAACTGAATCTGCTCATCTCGCCGATGGCGAAAACCGGCGCCGAGGCGCTGGGCTCGATGGGCACCGATACGCCGATCGCGGTTCTCTCGGCGCGGCCGCGCCTGTTGTTCGACTACTTCTCCCAGCAGTTCGCACAGGTCACCAACCCGCCGCTGGACGCAATCCGGGAAGAGGTCGTCACCAGCCTGCGCCGCCATATCGGCCCGGAGTCCGATCTGCTGCATCCGAGCCCGGACTCCTGTCGCCAGATCGCCATCCAGCAGCCGATCATCGACAACGACGAACTGGCGAAGCTGGTTCATATCAACGACGACGGCAGTCACCCCGGATTACGTTCGGTGGTGGTCCGGGGTCTGTACGAGGTCGCGGCGGGCGGCGCGGGTCTGCGCCGGGCGCTGAACGCGATCAACACCCAGGTCTCGGCCGCGATCGACGGCGGCGCGCGGATCATCGTGCTATCCGACCGCGAATCCAACGAGAAGCTCGCACCGATCCCGTCGCTGCTGCTCACCGCGTCGGTGCACCACCATCTCGTCCGTGAGCGCACCCGCACCATGGTCGGTCTGGTGGTCGAGGCCGGGGATGCCCGCGAGGTGCACCATATGGCCACGCTGGTCGGCTTCGGTGCGGCCGCGATCAACCCGTACATGGCCTTCGAATCGATCGAGGACATGCTCGAGCGGGACGCGCTGGCCCTGCCGGGCGGCCCCGGTGACCTGGCGGCCGCGTATCGCAAGGCGGTAGCCAACTACAACAAGGCCGCGAGCAAGGGCGTGCTGAAGGTGATGTCCAAGATGGGCATCTCCACCGTCGCCTCCTACAACGGCGCGCAGCTGTTCCAGGTGATCGGCCTGTCGCAGGAGCTGGTGGACGAGTACTTCACCGGTCTGCGCTCGCATCTGGGTGGTATCGGCCTGGACGAGATCGCCGCGGATGTGGCGGCCCGGCACGCCGTCGCCTTCCTGGAGAACCGCAACGAACGTGCGCACCGCGAACTCGAGGTGGGCGGCGAATACCAGTGGCGGCGCGAGGGCGAGTACCACCTGTTCAACCCGGATACGGTGTTCAAGCTGCAGCATGCCACCCGCAGCGGGCAGTACTCGATCTTCAAGGAGTACACCAAGCTCGTCGACGACCAGTCCGAGCGGCTGGCCTCGTTGCGCGGTCTGATCAAATTCAAAAAGGGCGCGCGGTCGCCGATTCCGATCGAGGAAGTCGAATCCGCCGCCGAGATCGTGAAGCGCTTCTCCACCGGCGCCATGAGCTACGGTTCGATCTCCGCCGAGGCGCACGAAACCCTGGCCATCGCGATGAACCGGCTGGGTGGACGCTCCAACTCCGGTGAGGGCGGCGAATCGCCGGCCCGGTTCGAACCGGAGGAGAACGGCGACTGGCGGCGCAGCGCGATCAAACAGGTCGCCTCGGGCCGGTTCGGTGTGACCGCGCACTACCTGACCAACTGCAGCGATATCCAGATCAAGATGGCTCAGGGCGCCAAGCCCGGTGAGGGCGGTCAGCTGCCCGCGCACAAGGTGTACCCGTGGGTCGCCGAGGTGCGTCACTCCACACCGGGCGTCGGTCTGATCTCGCCGCCGCCGCACCACGACATCTACTCGATCGAGGACCTGGCGCAGCTCATCCACGATCTGAAGAACGCGAATCCGCAGGCGCGGATCCACGTGAAACTGGTCGCCGAGCCCGGCGTCGGCACGGTCGCGGCGGGTGTGTCCAAGGCGCACGCCGATGTCGTGCTCATCTCCGGCCACGACGGCGGTACCGGCGCCTCGCCGCTGACCTCGCTCAAGCATGCCGGTGGTCCCTGGGAGCTCGGCCTTGCCGAAACCCAGCAGACCCTGCTGCTCAACGGTCTGCGCGATCGCATCGTGGTGCAGGTCGACGGTCAGATGAAGACGGGTCGCGACGTTATGATCGCCGCGCTGCTCGGCGCCGAGGAGTACGGTTTCGCGACCGCGCCGCTGGTGGTCTCCGGCTGCATCATGATGCGGGTCTGCCACCTGGACACCTGCCCGGTGGGTGTGGCCACCCAGAACCCGGTACTGCGCGATCGCTACACCGGTAAGGCCGAGTACGTGGTGAATTTCTTCATGTACATCGCCGAGGAAGTCCGGGAACTGCTGGCGCAGCTCGGTTTCCGCACGCTGGACGAGGCCATCGGCCGGGTCGACCTGCTCGATACCGCCAAGGCCAAGCAGCACTGGAAGGCCAGCAAGCTGGACCTGTCGCCGATCCTCGACGATGTCGAAACGGCGTTCATGTTCCAGGACCGCCGCCGGACCAAGGATCAGGATCACGGCCTGGACAAGGCACTGGACAACGAGCTCATCGCGCAGAGCCGCGACGCGCTGGAGTTCGGTAAGCCGGTCAAGATCGACACCAAGATCACGAACGTGAACCGGACGGTCGGCACCATGCTCGGCCACGAGGTCACCAAGCTCTACGGTGGCGCCGGCCTGCCCGACGACACCATCGATATCACCCTCACCGGGTCGGCGGGTAACAGCTTCGGCGCCTTCGTCCCGGCCGGGATCACGCTGCGGGTCCAGGGCGATGCGAACGACTATGTCGGCAAGGGTCTCTCGGGTGGCCACCTGGTGGTGCGCCCGGCGCCCAACGCCCCGGCCGAATTCCGGGCCGAGGAGAACATCATCGCGGGCAACGTGATCCTGTTCGGTGCGACCAGCGGCCAGGCGTTCATCAACGGTGTCGTGGGCGAACGCTTCGCGGTCCGCAACTCCGGCGCCGTCGCGGTGGTCGAAGGGGTCGGCGATCACGCCTGCGAGTACATGACCGGCGGCCGGGTCGTCATCCTGGGTGATACCGGACGCAACTTCGGTGCCGGTATGTCGGGCGGTCTCGCGTTCGTCTACGACCCCGACTCCACGTTCGGCGGGCGGGTCAACCCCGAACAGGCCGATGCCATCGAGGCGCTGTCAGGTGACGATTTCACCTGGTTGCGCGACATCATCGCCCAGCACCGGGATCAGACCGGTTCCGCTGTGGCCGAACGGATCCTGGGCGACTGGTCGCAGCAGGTGAACCACTTTGTGAAGGTCATGCCGCGCGAGTACAAGAAGGTGCTGCTCGCCATTTCCGAGGCCGAGAAGAGCGGTAAGGACGTCGACGAGGCAATTATGGAGGCCGCTCGTGGGTGACACCCAAGGATTTCTGAAACACACCTCCCGGGAGTTACCCGAACGCCGTCCGGTGCCCTTGCGGCTGATGGACTGGAAAGAGGTCTACCAGGAGGGATTTCCGCACGACACGCTGCAGCGGCAGGCCAGCCGATGTATGGACTGCGGTATCCCGTTCTGCCACAACGGCTGCCCGCTGGGGAATCTGATTCCCGAGTGGAACGACCTGGTCTACAAAGACCGCTGGCGCGAGGGCATCGACCGGCTGCACGCGACCAACAACTTCCCGGAATTCACCGGGCGGCTGTGCCCGGCCCCGTGTGAGGCGTCCTGTGTACTGGGGATCAACCAGGATCCGGTGACGATCAAGCAGGTCGAGGTCGAACTCATCGAGAACGCCTTCGACGAGGGCTGGGTCGCGCCGGTCTACCCGACCCGGCTCACCGGTAAGCGGGTCGCCGTGGTCGGGTCCGGGCCCGCCGGGCTGGCCACCGCGCAGCAGCTCACCCGGGCCGGGCATACCGTCACCGTTTTCGAACGGGCCGACCGGATCGGCGGCCTGATGCGGTACGGCATCCCGGAATTCAAAATGGAGAAGCGCTTCATCGACCGCCGCCTGGCGCAGATGGAGGCCGAGGGCACCATCTTCAAGGCCGGCGTCAATGTCGGTGTCGATATCACCGCCGACGAACTGCGCGAGCGGTTCGACGCGGTGGTCCTCGCCGGTGGCGCCACCCAGGCCCGCGATCTGCCCATCCCGGGCCGGGAGCTGGACGGTATCCATCAGGCGATGGAGTTCCTGCCCTGGTCCAACCGGGTCCAGCAAGGCGATCCGGTGACCGACGAACAGGGTCTGCCGCCGATCCACGCGCACGGTAAGAAGGTCGTCATCATCGGCGGCGGCGATACCGGCGCCGACTGCCTGGGCACCTCGCACCGTCAGGGCGCGGCCAGCGTGCACCAGTTCGAGATCATGCCGCGGCCGCCGGAGGAACGGGCCGGCTCCACTCCGTGGCCGACCTACCCGCTCATGTACCGGGTCTCCTCGGCGCACGAAGAGGGTGGCGAGCGGGTGTTCTCGGTGAACACCGAACGGTTCGTCGGCGAGAACGGCAAAGTGACCGGTCTCGAGGCGCACGAGGTCAAGATGGCCAACGGCCGGTTCGAAAAGGTCGAGGGCACCGATTTCACGCTCGAGGCCGATCTGGTGCTGCTGGCCATGGGCTTCGTCGGCCCGGACAAACCGGGTCTGCTCACCGATCTCGGTGTCGGATACGACCAGCGCGGCAATGTCCAGCGGGACAAGAACTGGGCCACCAACATCCCCGGCGTGTACGTCGCCGGCGATATGGGCCGCGGCCAGTCGCTGATCGTATGGGCGATCGCGGAGGGCCGTGCGGCGGCCTCCGCGGTGGACAAGTACCTGGAGGGCGAAACCGCCCTCCCGGCCCCGATCCCGCCGACGGCAGTCGCCCAGCGGTAGATCCGACACCGCAGCCCCACACGTCACGGGCCCCGCTGAAATTCAGCGGGGCCCGTGACGTGCGAGCAGGTGGCACTTTTCAGCTGCCCGCGCGCTGGAGGAGCGCAACATGACTGGCGGTGGTCGTGGTGTGGCTCTATTGTTATCTCCGGTGTGTCTCGGCGCCTGATCGTGATCCGATCGTGTACTTGTGACGCGTAGCTGTTGTTCACCTGTTACACATCGGCCGCATCGGCCGGGTTCAGCATCTCGCGAAGGCGGAAACGGGAGTGTCCCAACAGGGGCCAGGGCGACTGGAGCAGTATGCAGTTCAAAAGGGTTACCGCGGCGCTGGGCACATGCGCCGCGGTCGCGTCCGGGTTGGTTTTCGGCGGCTCGGCGGCCACGGCTGCGCCCAGTTGCCCCAGCCTGTATGTGGTGGCGATTCCCGGAACGTGGGAAACCGGGCACGATAAGAGTCCCCAGCCGGGCATGCTGGCTGAGGTGACCGACGATCTGCCGTCCTCGGCCGAAGTCGATTACGTGACCTACGCGGCCACCGCGTTCCCCTGGGAAGGCGATGTCTACGGCCGGTCCAAGAACGAAGCCGTTTCGAACGCTCGCGGATTGATCACCGATATGACTCAGCGCTGCGGCGCGACCGACGTGGCACTGGTCGGCTACAGCCAGGGCGCCGACGCTGCCGGAGATCTCGCCGCGGAGATCGGCACCGGACTCGGGCCCATCCGGCCGGAGCGGATCTCCGGCGTCGGGCTGATCTCGGATCCGCGCCGTGCGGCGGCGGATGTCCAGGTCGGCCCGCGTGCCCCGGGGGCCGGTGCCGGTGGGCCCCGGGTCGGCGGATTCGGCTGGCTCAGCGATCGCACCCGGACTGTGTGCATCCCCGGCGATCTGTACTGCTCCACCGCGCAGGACGATTTCATCACCAGGTTCGCCGGCTTCCTGGCCCAGAGTTCCGACGCGAACCCCGCGAATATCTGGCGTTACCAGTTGGAGGTCGCGGCGATCATGAGCGATCTGATGGCGCACGGTGGTCTGCCCACGCTGCAGGCGCAGCTTTCCGACGGCGCCAACGAGCAGCGGGTCAAAGAGCTCGAGACGTTCTACAAGTCCGAATCACACCAGTCCTACGGCAGTTACAACGTGGGTGGTGGCCAGACCGCGCTCGGCTGGATGCACAACTGGCTCTCGGATATGGCCTGATCAGCCGGTTGCGATATTGCGGGGGAGCAACTCCCAGACGTGGCCGTTCTCGTTCACCGTCGCCGCGGTGCGGCGCCCGGTGCGCGAGAACAGGACACGGGTGATCGAGCAGTAGTCGATCGGGAAGGTCAGCGGGCGGGCCAGGCCCAGAACGTCCTGCAGGGTGATGTTGATGACCCCGCCGTGGGCGAAGATCACCACCGTATCGGCCGAGGCAGTCCTCGAGGCGATATCGGTGATCGCGTCACGGACCCGGTGCCGGAAGGCCTCGGCATCGATCTGCAGCGGTAGGTGACCTTCCTTGATCCGGTCGTAGGTGTCGCGGAATTCGAGCTTCGCATCCTCGATCGGAATATAGGACGGCAGTTCGCGATCGTATTCGGCGAGCCCGTCCACGGTCTCGACATCGAGGCCCAGTTTGGCGGCTGTCGGGGCCGCGGTCTCCCGGGCACGGCGCTGCGGGCTGCTGATCACCCGGGCGATTCGGTGGTGGTCCAGCGCGGCGGGCACCCGTTCGGCCTGTTCCACGCCGATAGGGGCCAGGCCGGGATCGGCGGCTTCGCCCGCATTGTCGACCCGTTGCGGCTGGGCATGGCGAACAAGTATCAACTGCACGGGTCCACTCTGCCGTATCGGCGGCGCCGCTCACCAGCCGAGGCGATGCGCTGCGCCGTCGGGGAGGGCAGCAGATAGCGAAAGGCTCGGTTCGCCATAGGGCGAACCGAGCCTTTTTCTGGAAGTATGCCCGGTGGTGTCAGTAGCCGGCCGGCGGGTACGGCGGCTGACCGCCCTGTGGCTGGTTCGGGTTGTTCGGATCCGAGGGGTAGCCGCCCTGCTGCGGGTACCCCTGCTGGGGATAACCGCCTTGCTGGGGATAGCCACTCTGCTGGGGGTAGCCCGGCTGCTGCGGGTAACCGCCCTGCTGGGGGTAACCGCCTTGCTGGGGGTAACCACCCTGTTGGGGATAACCGCCCTGCTGCGGGAAACCGCCCTGGGGTAGCTGGCCGGGCGGTGGGAACTGGCCCTGTGAACTGCCGCTGTTCTTCTTCTTGAGGGCGAGTAGCACGACCACTACGACAATGGCGATGATGGCCACGACGCAGATAATTCCGAAGACCGAGCTGCCGCCGCTGCTGCGGCTGCCCCTCCTGCGCGCTTCCAGATCGGTTACCGATGCCAGTACATCGGTATCCGCCCAGGCCGTGTAATCCACCTGGCTCGCATGGGAGAGCAGGTCCAGATAACTCAAATCAAACCCCGTTCCGAACTTATGGCCCCTCCTCCTGGGGCTCGAGACACTAGACGGTACTTCCCCGTCTCGCGTATACGAAACCTCACGCCCTCATCTCTCTATCGTTCCGGCGGTTGTTCGCCTCATCGCCGGCGGACCAACGGGAAGGTCTGGGTTTCCCGGATCGTCCGTCCGGTCAGCAGCATCAAGACCCGCTCAACGCCCAGACTCAGGCCGCCGGTCGGTGGCATGGCGTGCTCCAACGCGCAGAGGAACTCCTCGTCGAGGCCCAGGGTGGCCGGCCCGCCGCCGGCGACCAGCCGCGACTGTGCGGCGAACCGGCGTCGCAATTCCACCGGGTCGGTCAGTTCGCTGCGCCCGGTACCCAATTCGATCCCGCCGGCTACCAGATCCCAGCGCTCGGCCACTCCGGGACGGCGGCGATGGGGCCGGGCGAGCGGGGAGACCGAGATGGGAAGGTCGGTGTAGAAGGTGGGTTCGCTGGTGGTCTCGGCCACCAGCCGCTGGTAGAGGGCGTAGACGATCCGGCCGTGGTTCCAGCCCGGTTGGCAGGCGATATCGGCTTTCTCACACAGTTCGCGCAGATCCGATAGCTCGGTGTCCGGAGTTATCTCGGTACCCGTCTCCTGTGCGAGTGCCTCGTACATCGAACGCACCCGCCACTCACCGGACAGGTCGACCGCTTCGAGGGAACCGCCGGGGCGCGGCCGCATGGCGATCATCGAATCGTTGGCGGCCAATGCGGCCTGCTGTACCAATTGCCGGCACAGCGTCATCATCTGCTGGTGATCGCCGTGTGCCTCATAGGCCTCCAACAGAGTGAATTCCGGTAGGTGCCGCGCGCCCGCGCGGGTATTGCGGAAACTGGGCCCGAGTTCGAAAACCTTCTCCACTCCGCCGACGCACAGCCGCTTCAACGCCAACTCCGGGGCGACGCGCAGGTGCAGGTCGGCGTTATCGGCATCGATATGGGTGCGCATACTGCGCGCCGTGCCCGTACCCGGTCCGGGCTGCAGCACCGGCGAGCTGACCTCCAGGAAACCGCAATCGTGCAGGGCATCTCGGAGGGAGCGCAGTACCGCGCTGCGCCGGGCCAGCAGCTCGCGGGCGTCGCGGTCGATCATCAGGTCCAGGTAACCGCGACGCATCCGGGCGTCGGGGTCGGTGAGCCCGTGCCATTTATCGGGCAGCGGGCGCAGGCATTTGCCCAGCATCCGCCAATCGGCCACCAGCAACGACAGTTCGCCACGGCGGCTGTAGCCGAGTTGCCCGCTGACCGAGATCAGGTCACCCAGATCGAAGAGTTCGGCGAATTCGGCGCAGCGTCCGGCGCCGAGCCGATCGCGGTCGAGTAGCAGCTGGATATCGCTGGTCCAGTCGCGGACCACCGCGAACAGCACACCGCCGCAGTCACGCAGCCGCAGCAGCCGGCCGGATACCCGCACGGTGGTGCCGCGCGGTACCCGGCGGGCCGCGGCAACGGTATGGGTCGGTGGGAAGGGACGCGGATACGGGTCGATATTCGCGGCGGCGAGACGGTCCAGCTTGGCTGTTCGTACCCGCACCTGCTCCGGCCGGTGATCGTGCGCGGGAGCCGGTTCGGTCTCCGGCGCCGGGACAGAGGTTTCCCGCGGTCCGGCCGCGACGCTCGCCGGGGCGGCGGGGTGACGCCCGGTATAGGTGAACGCGCCGGCACCGCCCTTCCACCGGGGTAACAGGCCTTCGGCGCGCGCGGCGGCCACAGCGATACGCGGGAGGTCTTGCGTACTGGGCGTCATGACGAACCGCGGTGTCCAGCGGGGCTGGTAACGGAATCCCGAGCGGTACAGCCGGTCCAGCTGCCACCAGTGCGAGAACGCCAGTGGCAGAGTGCGCGCGCCGCCCAGGAGCGATGTCACCGTGGCCGGCACCGAGCGGATACCGTGCGATGCCCGCGGCCGGCTCCGTTGGCCGGCTGCCTCGAACACCGATCGGAAGACGGTGAAATTCAACGAGACCTGTTCGATGCCGTGCTGTTCGGCGTGCAGCGCGAATTCCGCGATGAGCAGATCGTTGATTTCCTCCGGGGAACCCGGTTTCCGGCGCAGAAGTTCCAGGGTCACCCCGGTACGACCCCACGGCACCAGCGAGAGCACACCGACGACGTGATCGTCGGCGGATACCGCCTCGACGAGAAGGCAATCGTCGTCGCGCCGATCGCCGAGCCGGCCCAGCGGGAGCGGATAGGCACGCTCGGTCTCGGTATGCCCCCACTGTTCGGCGGCGACCGCGAGCCGCGCGAATTCCGCGGTGCCGATATCGCGCCGGCGCCGGATTCGCACTGTCATACCCTGTTTGCGCAGCCGGCCGACGGCATCGCGGACGGGGCGCAGCTCCGGTGCGGCCAAGGAGAAAGTTCTCGTATCGAGCAGGGCTTCCGCGCCGGACTGCACGGCGGTGAGCCCGGCTCGCCGGTACAGCGGGACGCCGTTCTCGCTCGCCCCGATCACCGCGACCGGCCACCCGAACCGCCGCGCGTGGCGCTGCCAGGCCTCGACAGCCTGCGGCCAGCAGTCGCGGGCACCGATCGGATCACCCAGTGCCAGACAGATACCGAGTTCGACCCGGAACCCGATGGCCGCACGGCCGTTCGGGGTGAAAACGACGCAGCGGTCGCGGCGGGTCGTCGAATAGTCGGTCGATCCGACGGGGTCCGGACCGTTGAGCAGCCCACGCAGCGCCGTCTCGTCGGCCTCGGTGAGGGCGTTTTCCATACGTTGCGTACGCACCAGGACGCCGACGGTGGCCGCGAATACCAGGGCGCCGAACAGGCCGACCAGGAAGCCGGTGAAAAACGGCGCGGTATCGGCGAGTTCTCCCGCGGGAACCAGGGTCCCGGTCAGCTGGGAGACAACGAACAGGGCGCGGGCCCCACCCGAGGCGAGCGAGCCGGGAAATACCTGCACCACACACCAACCGGCCAGGCCCGCGGCTGCCAGACCGGCACCGCAGACGGTGGCCGCGGGACGTAGCGAGCACCGCAGGGTCCGGGCCCCGCACTGTGCCCGGCCGGCGAGGAGGGCGGCGATGGCGGCCGTATGCACGAGCAGTGCCACCGCGGCATGGCGGTCGTGATCGCGCACGATATCGAACAGGTTCACCGGCAACCAGCTCGCCAGATAGAGCACAACGGCCCACCACGCCATCCGTTTGCGCCGGGACAGGCTCAGGGCGAGTAACGCGGCCAGGGCCGCCCACAGCAGGTTCGTAGCGGGCGCGTGCAGGTAGTACTGATCGAGGTAGTGCCGGGGCCCGTGCAGCGCCTCGGCCAGTGCCGGTGTGAAACTCCAGATCAGGCAGGCCGCGGCGAGAACACCCGATACCAGCGCGAGAGTGCGCGGTATCGTCGCGAACCGTCCGGGTGTGCCGGACCGGCCGGGGGGTTCGAGGTCTCGCGGTTCCTGCGTGGATATCACTGTTCCAGTCTGCCGCCCGGAATCGCCGAATCAGGGCTGCGTACCGGCGTGTTAGTGGTCTATCACCCGAGATCCGCACGTATTGCCCTGTGCGCGGGCTCGGTTGGCCGAAATGGGAAACCGGTCCTCGGGCGTGGCGTGCGAATTCCGGTGAAATGTCGGGAATGTCGCTTTGACGCGTGCCGCGGACCGGATTCGCCCGGGGTGGTCGGAACCTCCGCTGACCGGGGGAGTAAGCATGAGGCTATGCCGGATCCAATCGATGTGCCCGTCGACGATGCCGCCATTCGGCTCGGACAGTTCCTGAAACTGGCCAATCTGATCGAATCGGGGTCGGAGGCCAAGACCGTGATCGCAGCCGGGCTGGTGCGGGTGAACGACGAGGTCGAATTGCGCCGCGGGCGACAACTCCAGGTGGGTGATGTGGTGGCGCTGGCCGGGCATCAGGCCAGGGTGAGCGCCGGATCGTCCTGAGTCCGCGCAATCCCGGAACCGCCGGGCCGGAGCTCGATCAGTCCTCGGCGCGGACCACTACGCCGTCGTGATCGCTGTAGAGCATCTCGCCGGGACGGAAGGTGATCCCGCCGAACTCCAC
The DNA here is from genome assembly GCF_040632335.1 of Nocardia sp. NPDC019395. Classification (NCBI taxonomy): domain Bacteria; kingdom Bacillati; phylum Actinomycetota; class Actinomycetes; order Mycobacteriales; family Nocardiaceae; genus Nocardia; species Nocardia sp. NPDC019395. The sequence continues at coordinate 66,829 of NZ_JBEYBT010000011.1, read as the reverse complement.
GGGGACATCTTTTTCACCGCTACCGGTCTGGGTGCTCTTACGCGGGTTCGTCCCCAGTGCCTTGAGGCCGATATCCAGGGTGCGCAGAATCGCCGAATCCCGGACGGCTCCGTTGACCACCACACCGGCCCAGCCGTTGTCGACGCCGCGGCCGGCGATGATATCGCCCACCAGGGCCGTGTGCACGCTCGCGCCGCCGTCGACCACCAGTACCTGACCGGCGCCGGGTTCGCTCAGCGTCTGCTTCACCAGCAGATTGTCCTGGAAGCAACGGATCGTGGTGATCCGGCCGGAGAAGACCGGCCGGCCGCCGAACTGGATGAACTGGGTATCGCAACTGCGGATATCGGGGCCGATTTCGTCGGCGAGATCCGCGGTGGCCACCTGCTGCTCTGATTCGGTCACCTTTCTGATTGTGCCGGTACGGTCGCGGCGGCCGACATCGGCCCCCGGGTGGTGCCGACTCCGTTCACGGTCCGGGCGTCAGTGGCGATAGCGCAGGTTGTAGACCTCGCGGTCGTGTTGCGAGAATTTCTGCCGGTCGGCGAGATCTGGGTCCAGGCCGTGCTGCACCAGTCGGAAGCGACGCCACACCCAGGCCAGTGCGATCGTGAAAATGATCAGCGGGACGATCATCATGACGATCAGGCCGAGCTTGAGGGTCATCGGGCCCGGGAACAGCAGGATCAGGATGAAGAAGGGGATGATCGGCCCGATGAAGCGAATGAGGTAGCGCTCCATCGCGCCGTGGCCGCAGAGATCGTGCACGACCCATTCGTGCAGATCCGCGGGTAGCTCGCGGCCCAGATCGTAGGCGATCCGTTGCTTGAAGGTCGGCGTTTTCATAGCTCTAGGCTATGCCTAGTGTAATGCTCGTCACCAGGGCTGATCCAGAATTTGTCCTGTTCAGGCCCGGCCGTGGCGCCGTTCGTAGGCCGCCCGTTCGAGCTCCGCGCGGCGCCGGACATCGGCATCGGCCAAGGCGGGGTCCAGATCGTGCTTGACCAGCCGGTTGCGCCGGAACACGTAGGTGAGCGCCACCGTGAAATAGATCAGCGGCAGCAACAGCAGCGCCATCATCGACGCGCCTATCCACATCGGCCCCGGAACCAGGAGGAACAGCAGCAGGACCAGCACGATCGGCACCAGCATGCGAACCAGGTAGCGCCGTGTCGCGCCCGGGCCGGTGAGATCGTTCAGCACCCAGTCCGCGTATTCGGGGGGTAGTCTCCGGCCGCAGATATATCCGATCCGCTGGAAGAAGCCGGGGGATCTGGACCGGTCGGGCATGACCACAGATTAGCCCGTTATGGCCAGAGACGCGGCCAGCCCGAAAACCGCAGCCATCACCGCGACCTCCAGCACCGCTCGCCGCAGTGACGCCTCGGCGCTCATCCGGTGCGCGGCCGCCGCCGCGACCCAGCTCCGGCGCCACCACCAGCCGAGCGCGAGCAGCACGATCAGCAGAACAGATTTGGCGATCATGATCCGGCCGTAGCCGGTGGTGAAGAATGGCATCACCCCGCCGACCCGGACCAGGCCGTTGATCACCCCGGTCACCGCCACGGCGGCCACCATCGGCATCGCGATCGCGGAGTATCGAGGCAGAGTGGCGGCCCAATCCCGGCGACCGCGCACCACCAGCGCCAGCGCCAGCAGCAGCCCCAGCCAGATCGCCGCGGCCAGTGCGTGCACCCCGGCCAGTACCGAACCGAGCGGTTGCTGCGACATATGCCCGGTGATCGGTCGCAGGGTCACGGTGACCGCGGCGAACACCAGCACCAGATCGGGTGAGCGCTGCAGCGGTCGCCGGAAGGCGAAGGCGGCGTAGCCCGCGACGGCAGCCGTGCCCAGCAGAATCGCGAGGCCGATCTGACCGGCACTGATCCGCACCAGATACGTCCCGAAATCCGCCGGGCTCAGCGCCGCGACACCCGAGCCGACCACATCGCCCGCGGCGAAGACCAGTACCGCGAACTCGAGGCAGCACCAGAGCCCGGCCAGCACCGCCATCATCCGCCACGGCACGTCGAGCCGGTCGTTCAGTCGCGGCAGGGTGGCCAGTCCGAGCACCGCGGCACCCGCGAGATCCGCGCAGAACCGTATTGCGGCCGCCGCCGGAATATCGCTCAGCACCCAGGCCAGCAGTACCCCGAGCAGGCCCGCCGGAACAGCGAGTCCGAGCGCGACTCGCCGGTCGAGCCCGCTCGGGAGACCACTTCTCACCGCTGGTTCTTCCCCTTGCCCATATTCGATCCGAACAACGCGAACGCCAGCCCGGCACCGAACAGAACGACCGCACCGGCGATATAGACCCACACCGGTACGCCGCCGCCGGAACCGTCGCCGGAACTATGCGCGTTCGCCGCCGGCCCGGGTGTGCCCCGGCCTGGGGTGCTCAGCGTGAAGGTTCGTTCGCCGTCGACGACGTGGCCGTCCGCCGACGTGACCCGGTAAGCGATCCGATACACCCCGGCGGGTCCGAGATCGCCCACCTCGACACTGATATTGCGGCCCTCGACGACCGGCTCACCCTTGGACCACAGGTTCTCGTCCGGACCCACCACGGTCATGGCCGGGAAATTCGGCTGCAGGGGCTCGTTGAAGGTCACGGTGGCCCGCGGCGGTCCGGTATCGACGGTGGCACCGTCGGCCGGATCGCTGCTCACAACGGTGGAATGCGCACTCGCGGTACCGGCGAGCGGTCCGATCAGCAGCCACAACAGTGCGATGAGCAGCGCGGACAGTCGAACCGGCCGGGTTGCCCGGCGGTTCATCGCCGGCCCCGGACCACGGCGCCCACGCCGGCGCCCAGCGCCAGCGCACCCAATGCCAGGCCGAGGCCGCCGAGCCAGCGGGCGGTCATATCGGTGCCCTCGTTCTCGGCCTGGGCCGCCGCGGACTGGTCGCCGTGCTCGTGACCCGCCTCGTCGCCGCCGTCCGCGCCGATATCGAGGACAGGCGCGGGATGTTCGACCGAATCATGGTCGCCGGTTTCGTTCCAGCGCACGACCGTTCCGTCGCTGTAGGTTTGTTCGGCCGGGAAGTTCAGTGAATCCGATTCCGGCAACGGTCCCAGCGACACCACGAAACGCTGGAACTCCCCGGGCCGGATACCGGGAGCACCGGGGTTCGCGGTCCAGGTGACTGCCACAACCCGATCCTGGTTGTCACGGTCGATTTTCGCGGTCCAGCCGGGGACCGGTTCGGTGCGCGCGGTCGCCATCTCCGGCACGGTGACCCGTACGGCGGTGGTGGCCGCCGTCTCGGATTCGGTCGGGACGCTGAAGGTCGCGACGGTGGACCGACCAGGGGTCGCGTTCGGCGCGGATACGGAAACATGGGCCGCGGCCGTGCCGGCACCGGCGAGGACGAATCCCGCGGCGGCGACGGCGGTCAGCCCGCCGCGCAGGGTCGGGGAAATCCCGTAGGACATGGGTCGAATACTTTCTCTCCGAAGGAATTGGGTACGTCGGTGGCGACGTGCGCGGGCGGCGCACGTGGGCCGGACGCCCCGTTCGGAGCGCGGTATCGCGGGGTCGAGACGTTCGTGGCGGTGAGGGCCCGGCGCACCCGCGGTATCGCTCGCGCGGCCGCGAGCAGCACCCGCAGCGCCGCCGAGGCCTCCCGGTACAGCCTCTCGGTCGCGGCGATCACCAGCGCGCAGAGCAGCACCGCCAGCAGATGTGCGGCGAGCATGGCCGCGGGCAGCGGCCCGGCGACCGACTCCCCGAGAGCGGTATCCGCGCCGGAATGGTGGCCGGTGAGACCGGTGAGAGCCCAGTGCCCGGCGAGTTGGCCCGCCGCGAGGGGTAGCAGAATTCCCAGCCCGGGGGTGACGGCTCGATGCGTGTATCTGCCCCGGACATCGGCGACCACAGAACCGGAAGCCCACCCGGTGACCAGTGTGGTCAGCAGCAGCAGCGCGACGCCGGTCGACGAGGGGTAGCCGCCGCCGGCCGCGCCGTGCGCCGCCACGGCCAGCGCTCCGGTTGCCAGGCCCACCACACAGCCCCGCATATGTGCGGGGCCTGTACACAGGTTCGTGGGCATCGAGCGCTTTCCGAAGTCGCGGTCCGGCGGGGGTCGCTGGTCGGCGTCCATCGTCGCCGACTCGTCCGGGCGGCGCGCACCCGGCCCGGTGGTTCCCGCAGGGCAATGCCCGGGTCGGGGGACTTCGCCGGCGCCGGGACGGAGCGCTCGGCTACCAGCCGGACCGGGTGGACTCCGTGGCCGGAATCAGGCGACGCCGAGACGGGCCAGCACGTCCGCCTCGATCTTGGACAGTTCGGTGGCGATCGACGCGTGCACCGAACGGCGCCGCGCGGCAGGCATCTGATCGGCGGTGCGAACGGCCGAGGTGAGCGCGTCGAGCCGGCTACGGGCACTCGTGACGAACTGCTGAGTGTCCTTGCCCCCGTTCCCGTTCGTGATCTTGTCGAGCGCGGCCTCGGTATGGGAGATCCGCGCCTGCAGCCGGCCACCGTGCCCGGCGTACTCGCCGAGTTGATTCACCCCGACCCCGAGTTGTTTCGCGCGGCGTGCGTCCAGCTGGCCGCGCACGTAGGTGGCACCGCGGTAGGCCAGCGGGGCGAGCACCGGAACTAGCACCCGTGCCACCCCGAGGTATTTCTTGACCTGGCCCGGGCTGAAGGGGTCCCGTTCGGCGCGGGCCGCCGTCTTCAGGGCGGCCTTCTCTTCGGCCTGCAGGGCCGCGACCTGCGCCTTGGCGACTTTGCGCTGGGCACGGGCTTCGGTGCGATGGCGTTTACGCTCGTTCTTGGCGCCGAGCTTGGCCTCCATCGCGGCCTTGTGCTTGAGAGCCTGTGCCTGGGCCCGCCGACTCGGCCGCCGCTTGCGCTTGGTGAACAACCCCATCGAAGGCCCTCCGTAATGCTGGTTCGCTGCGGCGATACGACACGGAAACCGCGTCGTCCACCCGTGTCACACGGTTCGCGGACACCTTATCGGTTTCCCGGCCCAACCGGCGAGAGACTCCGCCCCTCGGCGGGTGCCCGAGCCCGGACAGGGTGCTCGGTTCGGTGGACTGTCGGGGGCAGGGACCATACTGCTTGCGTGCAACCGGGCAGTATCGACAGCGAAGATCCCGCCGGCGAGGACGCCGACGCCAATACCGACGCCGATTCCGATCGGCGCGGTTTTCCCGTGCTCACCGAGCGGATCCCGGCCGCCGAGGGCGGGCAGCAGGCTTTTCTCGACGCCCGGGGACTGATCGGTTGCCGGCATCGGCTCGGACTCGATGCCACCTATCCGGACCAACTGACCGACGTACGCGAGGACGCGGGGGTGCAGCAGCGCCGCGCCGCGGCGCAGGCCCATCGGGACCGGGTCCGGGACACCCTCGTCGCCGCCGATCCGGACAGCTGGGTGATCATCGACCCGGCACAATCCGCCCGCGCCCGCGCGGCCGCCACATTGCGGGCCTGCGCCGCTGGGGCCGGCCGCATCTGGGGCGGGCTGCTCCCGCAGGAGCCCGATACCGGCCGGCGTGGCGGAGTCGAGATCCTGCTGCGCGACGAATCGGGCGGCTATATCCCCGTGATCGTGGTCAACCACAAGGTCACCGATCCGCGTAAACCCGACCCGGCCGAATTCCATCCACTGACCTCGGATCTGCTGCGCTGGCAGCCCATGCCCGACCGGGCCCGCAAACTTCGCCAGCAGCCGCGCGACCAGCAGCGCCTCGCCCATGTGTACCGGATGCTGGAGCGCAACGGTCTCGCTCCGGGCACCCCGGTCGGCGGCGTTATCGGCTTCCATTTCGACCGGATCCTGGTCCACGACCTGACCGCGGTGCTCGACGACTACGACACCCGTTACGCGGATCGGATCGCGGTGGTCCGCGGCGAGGTCGCGACCGTTCCGTCGAAGGTGCCCGAATGCCGCCAATGTCCCTGGTGGACGCGCGGCGCCGATGGCGGTTGCCAGGCGTGGCTGAACGAACACCGCGATGTGAGCGTGGTCGCGCCGGGTTCCCGGGCCGATGTACTGCGCGGGCACGGCGTACGCACCATCGACGAACTGGCCGCCTGGACCGGCCCGGAACCCGAGGACTGGCAGCACGGGCCGTTCGAGGAGGCGGTGGTCACCGCGCGGGCCTGGCTGGTGGCCGCGCCGCTGGTGCGCCGGTTCGAACGGGTCTGGGTGCGCCGGGCCGATGTCGAGGTGGACGTCGATCTGGAGAGTTATCAGGAGGACGGCGCCTATCTCTGGGGCACCCTGCTCGATGGGGAGTACCGGCCGTTCGTCACCTGGGATCCGCTGCCCACCGAGGACGAGGGCCGCTCCTTCGCCGAGTTCTGGACCTGGCTGATGGAGGTTCGGGAACAAGCTCTCGCCGCGGGTAAAACCTTCGCCGCCTACTGCTATTCGCGTTCCGCCGAGGACAAATGGCTGTACGAGTCGGCGCGCCGGTTCGCCGGGCGCCCCGGGATCCCCACCGAAGCGCAGATCACCGAGTTCGTCGATTCGGTGCAGTGGGTGGATATGTTCCAGGCCGTCACCGATCAGTTCATCTGTCCGAGCGGTAAGGGGCTGAAGAAGATCGCGCCCGTCGCCGGGTTCGCGTGGCGCGATCCCGAGGCCGGCGGGGAGGCGTCGATGAGCTGGTACCGGCTCGCGGTCGGCTACGACGGCGCACCCGACCTCACTCAGCGCACCCGGCTGTTCGAGTACAACGAGGACGATGTCCGCGCGACCGCGGTGCTACGCGAATGGATGAATCCGCGGACCCCGGTCGCACACTGTGCGGAACGGGAGGTTCCCACGCTCGCTGATTTCGCGGAGGCTCCCGGAACTCCGAGCCCGGCCCAGGCTTGACTACGATGTCTCGCGTGACAGAGCACGTCGAACAACTCGAGTTCCAGGCCGAAACCCATCAGCTGCTCGAGCTGATGATCCACTCGGTCTACTCCAACAAAGACACGTTCCTGCGGGAGCTGATCTCGAACGCTTCCGACGCGCTGGACAAGCTGCGGCTGGAGTCCTACCAGGACAAGGATCTGCACGTCGATACCGACGACCTCCATATCGAGCTGGAGGTCGACAAGGATCAGCGGATCCTCACGGTCCGGGACAACGGCATCGGCATGTCGCGCGCCGAGGTGGTGGATCTGATCGGAACCCTCGCCAAGTCCGGTACCGCCGAACTGCGCCGCAAGCTGAACGAAGCGAAATCCGATGCCGCCACCGAGGAGCTGATCGGCCAGTTCGGTATCGGTTTCTATTCGACGTTCATGGTGGCCGACAAGGTCGTGCTCACCACCCGCCGGGCGGGGGAGACCACCGCCACGCGCTGGGAGTCGGCGGCCGGGTCGGGGACCTACACCATCGAAACTCTCGACGAAGCCCCGCAGGGCTCCGCGGTGACCCTGCATCTGAAACCGGCCGATGCCGAGGATCATCTCTTCGATTACACGCAGGAGCACAAGCTCCGCGAGATCGTGAAGAAGTACTCCGATTTCATCGCCTGGCCGATCCGCATGCAGGTCGAGCGGACGGTCACCGAGGGCGAAGGCGAGGACAAGCAGGAGAAGACCGTCCTCGAGGAGCAGACCCTCAACTCGATGAAGGCCCTCTGGACCCGCCCCAAGGGTGAGGTTTCCGAAGAGGAGTACCACGAGTTCTACAAGCACGTCAGCCATGCCTGGGACGAGCCGCTGGAGATCATCCCGCTCAAGGCCGAGGGCACATTCGAATACCAGGCACTACTGTTCCTGCCTTCGCAGGCGCCGTTCGACCTGTTCACCCGCGAGCACAAACGCGGCGTGCAGCTGTACGTGAAGCGCGTGTTCATCATGGACAACTGCGAAGAGCTGATGCCGGAGTACCTGCGCTTCGTCAAGGGTGTGGTGGACGCCCAGGATCTGTCGTTGAACGTTTCCCGGGAGATCCTGCAGCAGGACCGGCAGATCCAGATGATCCGCAAGCGGTTGGTCAAGAAGGTGCTGAGTACGGTCAAGGATCTGCAGGGCGCCGAGGACCAGGCGAAATACCGCACTTTCTGGCAGGAATTCGGCCGCGTCCTCAAAGAGGGCCTGCTCTCCGATTTCGACAACCAGGAGACCATCCTGGGTGTGTCGTCGTTCGCCTCCACGCATTCCGATAACGAGGCGACCACGCTGGCGCAGTATGTGGAGCGGATGCCCGAGGGCCAGGACGGCATCTACTACATGACCGGGGAATCCCGTGAGCAGGTGGAGAAGTCGCCGCATCTGGAGGCTTTCCGCGCCAAGGGCCGCGAGGTGCTGATCCTCACCGATCCCGTCGACGAGATGTGGGTCGGCTCGGTTACGGAGTTCGACGGCAAGCCGTTCCAGTCGATCGCCAAGGGTGAGGTCGACCTGGAAACCGAGGAGGAGAAGAAGGAATCCGAGGCCCTGCGTGAACAGCAGGACAAGGAATTCGCCGAGGTGCTGACCTGGCTGGGTAAAACCCTCGAGGACAGCGTCAAGGAGGTCCGGCTCAGCTCGCGTCTGACCAGTTCGCCGGTCTGCCTGGTGGGCGATGTCTTCGATATGACCCCGATGCTGGAACGGATGTACCGGGCGTCGGGGCAGGAATTGCCCCAGTTCAAGCGGATTCTGGAACTCAACCCCACCCATCCGCTGGTATCCGGCCTGCGCGACGCCTACGACAGCCGCAAACAGGACGCCGACGAGGGCAAGGTGCCCGAACTCACCGAAACCGCCGAACTCCTCTACGGCACGGCGGTTCTGGCGGAGGGCGGAGAACTGAAAGACCCGGCGAAATTCGCTCAGATTCTCGCCGACCGACTGACACGAACGCTCTAACAGGGGCAGCGGCCGTGGCTTTCGCCGCGGCCGCTCCCGTTCTGGGTGCAGCCGGCCGACTCTCGACGGTATGGGACCTGCTGTTTGTAAAGGAAAAAGGCATCGCGGCGATAGGCCGGTCGACGCGCGGAACTGCGCTGGGATTGGAGATCGATGATGCCGACAGCCGCTACGAGTGGTAGGACCAGGCGCCGAGCAGGATTCAGGCCCGCGCTGCTGGGTGCCGTGTTCGTCCCCATACTGATGGCCGCCCCTGCCTACGCGGCGCCGGATACCGCGGTGCCGCCGGCACCGACACAGAACACACCCACCCCGGCGGCTCCGACCACTACGCCCGAGCCGCCGCGGCCGCCGACCACTACGCCCGAGCGGCCGCCGCTACCCGCCGATTGCCCCGACGGTATACCCGCGCACGCTCCGCACTGTGTTGTACCCGGCCCGCACGATCGCTTCGGTCCCGACGGCTACGACGATTCGGGCTTCGATCGTTCCGGTTTCGATCGCTGGGGGTTCGACCGTAACGGCTTCGATCGTTACGGCTATGACCGATGGGGGTACGACCCACGGGGTTACGACCGATGGGGCTACGACCGATGGGGTTACGATTCTTCCGGCCTCGATCGCGAGGGTTACACCAGTAAAGGCTGCCGAGCCGACGGCGTGGACCGGGAGTCGGCCGACCGCGCGTTCTGTGACGCCTGGCGGGCGAAGATCGCGAAGATCCCTACGGGGAGCAGCGGATAACTTCACGCATTTCGTTTGTACGGCGAACGCCCGCCGCCCGATACCGGACGGCGGGCGTTCGCCGTGGATCCAGAGCCGGAGGTTACCGCGGCGCCATGCGCAGCGCGCCGTCCATGCGGATGGTCTCGCCGTTGAGGTAGTCGTGCTCCACGATGTACTGCGAGAGCTGCGCGTACTCGTCCGGGCGGCCCAGCCGCGACGGGAACGGCACGCCGGCCTCGAGCCCCTGGCGGTATTCCTCGGTGACACCGGCCAGCATCGGGGTGTCGATGATGCCGGGGGCGATGGTGTTGACGCGGATGCCGAACTGCGCGAGGTCGCGGGCGGCCGGAACGGTCATACCGTGCACGCCGCCCTTCGAGGCCGAGTAGGCGATCTGGCCGATCTGGCCTTCGAACGCGGCCACGGAGGCGGTGTTGATAACAACACCGCGCTGCCCGGATTCATCCACCGTATCGGTCTTGGCGATGGCATCGGCCGCCAGCCGCATAACGTTGAAGGTGCCCAGCAGGTTGACGGTGATCACCGTGCGGAACAGGTCCAGATCGTGCGGCCCGTTCTTGGACAGGATGCGCCCGGCCCAGCCGACACCGGCACAGTTGACCACGATACGCAGCGGAGTGCCCGATTCGACGACCTTCGCGACGGCCGCCCCGACCTCTTCATGGCTGGTGACATCGGCGGCGAGCAGGGTGACCCCGTCGGGAACGTTATCGCCGGCGCGCTCGATCGACTGCGGTACGTCGAGCCCGAAGACGGTGGCGCCCAGATCGGCGAAACGCTTGGCGGTGGCGGCGCCCAGACCGGACGCACCCCCGGTGACGATGGCGGCGGAACCCGAAATCTCCACGATGGTCCTCTCGTTCGTGACAAGCCAGTTGGCCTAACGTCAATTGCACCCTAACCCGTGGGAGGGGAGGGGTCGTGGACGGTCCCCTTGCGCGGATCGACGTCGCGATGCTAGTGCTGCTCGCCGACCCGCCGACCCTCGTCTGTCGAGTTCACGGCCATTTCTTCACTGATCCGGCGGGTACGCAGCCACCACAGTGCCGCGCCCGCCACGGCCGGGACGGTCAGCGCGATACCGATAGCGGTTACGAGACCTGCCTCCGGTGTGGCGGTGTTCACAGCGGTGAGCGTTCCGATGAACAGGAACAGCAGACCCGATCCGAATCCGATGGCTCGTTCGGGCAGATGTTTGCCCAGCAGAATGCCCGCGGCGATGGCCAGTGCGTCCGCCACCACCATGCCGATGGTCGAGCCCAGCCAGACCGCTGCCCAGTTGTTGTCGGTGGCCAGCGCGGCCGTGGCGAACATGGTGCGGTCGCCGAGTTCGGCCAGCAGAAAGGCCGAGAGGACGACGAAGAAGGGCGCCGCGGTGGCGAAACGGGAGGGTGCCGGTTCTTCCTCGTCGTCGCCGACCAGTTCGCGCAATGTCCACACGCCGACGGCGAGGAAAGTGACCGCCGCGAACCATGCGATGGCCGTTGTGGGCAGCGCGGCACCCAGGAAATGCCCGATCGCGACCGAGAGGATGTGAACGGACGCGGTGGCCGCGGTGATACCGCCGAGTACCACCCACCAGCGATAACGCAAGGCAAAGGTCAACGCCATGAGCTGGGACTTATCGCCCAGCTCGGCAAGGAAAACGATGCCGATGGCGAGTCCGATGGTGGCGATCATCCGATGGGCTCCCGATCCTCCGTTCGCCGGTCGGATACGGGTTTCGCCTCCGGCCGACAATGCGATAGCTGTCCGGCCGAAGGTCTCGCCCACCGGTGGTACCGGTTCACGCGACCGGACTCGCCGCCGAGGCGGTGGGTCAGTATGTCGACCGCGTGATTGGGGGCTACTCCCCTTCGCTGTCGGCAACTCTATCGCACTCATCCGGATGCGGCAACGGAGCGATCGTGAAAAGGGTGTTCCCACAATAAGTTTGGTGCATCTACGGTGATAGTTAGGTAACCCTGATGGTCATCTCCGGGTAACCCGGACCGCGCTTCGAGCATCACCCTGGCAACTAGGCGCGGTAATCGGAACTGATGTGCTCCACCGGGGAATTCGCCCGTCCGGACAGTGCGCGGCCGGTCAGCTGAACGGCGGTCGGCGGTGGTCGACACGGGCAGGCAATGGGCGCCCGCCGGACCCGGCGAATCAGGTTCGGACGCGCCGTGCCGACTTCGTCACATCGGGACGAGGCTCACGCGGCCAGCAGCATGGCCAGCACGGCGGTATCGGGATCGCTGATCGGATCCAACCCCACACGGCTGACCAGCGAGGTGACGGTCCCGTCCGCCTCGGCCTCGGCCCAGGCGGCACGGTGTTCGAGGCCCAGATGCGGCAGCCCCGGTAAGAGCACACAGCCTGACGCGGCCCCGGTGCACTCGGGTAGCGACGGGTTCGTCTCCGCGGGCGGATGCAGCATGAACAGGGCCGGCGGGATGTGTTCGGCGAACCGTCCGGGTTGCAGACCTTCCTCCCCGAGAACCGGGCCCTCCGACATCACCAGTCCGACCGTATCCGGCTGTGGATCCTCGGGGAGCTCCTCGCGCACCCCGAAGACCGTAGAGGTGGTGAGGAGGCCGGGCATGGAAGCCACACGTACCGCCAGCACAAGCAGCTGTGACCATTCTTTGGTGGTATCCGGCCAGCGACCGGAGATCACGAAACCGCGCAGGGTCCCGCCCGCGTGGAACGGCGTAACGCCGATAGGGTTGCTACCACGCATGATGCCTCCCGCGCGGATCCCGGGGCGGCCTTGCCCGTCCCTATCCATCGGGCATGAACGAGGGCCCTGCGTGGTGACGCTTCGCTGCCGCCTCCGGGCCTGACTCGTTCACGCCGCGAATTGTCTGAAAGATGAGGATCGCGCAGAAGTCATCTGGCACACAAGTACCAGAGAGTGCCAGTTCGGGCGTCCGGACACCGGAAAACCCGCGGACCCCTGGTCCGCGGGCTCGGTGAGAATATGCCCGAAGGCGGGCGGTCAGCCGAAGATGAGGCCCTTCGCCTGGCTGGTGGCCTTGGTGAAACGCTCCTGGACGTCGGCCCAGTTGACCACGTTCCAGAAGGCCTTCACATAGTCGGCCTTGACGTTCTTGTACTGCAGGTAGAAGGCGTGCTCCCACATATCGACCTGCAGCAGCGGGATGATGCCCAGCGGAACATTGGCCTGCTGGTCGTAGAGCTGGAAGGTCAGCAGTTTCTGGCCCAGGGTGTCGTAGCCGAGCACCGCCCAGCCGGAACCCTGCAGGCCGTTGGCCGCGGCGGTGAACTGCGCCCGGAACTTGTCGAACGAGCCGAACTGGTCGTCGATGGCGGCGGCCAGATCCCCGACCGGCTTATCGCCGCCGTTGGGAGAGAGGTTCTTCCACCAGATGGAGTGGTTGACGTGACCGCCGAGGTGGAAAGCGAGGTTCTTCTCGTTCAGGAAGATGGCGCCGTGATCACCGGCTTCGCGCGCGGCTTCGAGCTTCTCCAGTGCGGTGTTCACACCGGCCACGTAGGTGGCGTGGTGCTTCGAGTGGTGAATCTCGTTGATCTGCCCGGAGATATGCGGCTCCAGGGCGCCGTAGTCGTAATCCAGATCTGGCAGCGTGTACTCAGCCACGATGTCCCTTCCTTGTCGGGTCGAGTGCGTCCTGTACGGGATGCTCCCGACCATTCGTACACCCGATCGGTCCAACTCGCCCCGACACCCCACCATTCCACATCCGCCCGGAGTCGACCATTTTTGTTCCGTGCCCGTTATCTGCCGCCCGGGCGCAAACCGCGCCCCGGCCTGCGCATGTCGGTGCCGGATAGCTGCCCGGCACGGAAGAAAATCCGAGTTCGGACAGCCGGGCTCCGTGAGGGACAACTATTGCGATCCGGCTGAATCCGGTTCGCCCGGGCGGATCCGCGGGTCCGGTCGCCCGGGGTGCTCAGAGGGGAGGCGCGATACCGGGATGGGAAGCGCGGGGGTCGCCCTTGTCGTGGGCCGCCCACCAGCGTTGCGAGCCGGACACCAGGTCGGGTACCGGAATGGGATCCCCGCCCGTGCGCTGCGCGGTGACCGAATCGAACCAGACCCGGATGTCCAGCTCGCGCGGGTCGATGCCCTCCTCCTGCGAGAACTCCAGGACATGCCGGGCGATCCGAGTATCGATGGCGGTGTCGAAGCTGAGTAGTTCGCTCCACAGCGTCCAGCTGCTGTCGTCCAGATCGACGAATTCCCAGCCGTGCAGCCGGCTACCGCCGAAACTGGCCACGGCGGCAGCGAGCCCCGATAGTTCGAGCGGCAGGATCCGCGGTTCCAGATCATCCCACCGCTGGATCCGCAACGATGCGGCAATTCTTGTGACCCCGTGGAAGATGAGCTGAACCCGTTCCGCGTGCGTGCCCGTCGCCGTATCGCTGTCCGATATGCCGGTGGTTTGCTCCGGCAGGCTCAGCACCTCGAGGTCCAACTCCAGCCGTTTCGCCTCGGAATCCACTGTCAAACCGAGGCATCCGGCTTCCGACAGTGCTTTGTCGAGACCGGCCTTGTCCAATCCGTCGAGTAGCCCCCTGGTCGATGTCATGGCGCCAGATTACCGATATCCCTACTGGTATCTGGGGATTTTCCGGTTTTCCGCTTCCGATGGAACCGATTCGGGGCGGGTGGCGTCCAAGTGGTTATCGGGTCGCGACGGGGCGCGGCCCGGTTCGGTGGCCGGACGGCCGCTCCGGGATTTTTTGGAGGGGAGTACCGGATCGGTCGTCCAGGTCCACCGTTACCGCAGGTCAAACCGTACATCCGGGGCGCCTGGGATAATGGTGCGCTGAATGATAGCTGATAACCCCGGATCTTGTTGTTGATTATGCGCATAACTCATCAATGGGAGTGGTGTCCGGTTCGGGTGGGTTGTCAGATCTCGAGCGGAACCCGATTCGGCGAATCTCCGGCATTGCCCGGCGTGTCGGTTCGCCCCGACCGCTGCGGACCGGGCGCTCGCGCCGGAGAGCGGTCCGGCCACGGGCTCGCCCCGGACCCGGCGGCGGCACCGGCGGTTATGGCAGGATCAAGGATGTGACGAGCTTCGGAGTCCCGTCGGTACCGGTCGAGGCCGTACCGGCCGAATTCGACCAGCCGCCCGGGCAGGCGGCCGCCGCCGTCCTGCTCGATGTGCGCGAGGACGACGAGTGGCAGCTCGGCCATGCGCCCGGTGCTGTGCATATCCCGCTGTCCGATATTCCGGCGCGCTACGGCGAACTGGACCCCGACGCCGAGCTGTACGTCGTCTGCCGCCAGGGCGGGCGCTCGTCGGAAGCCGTCAAGTATCTCGTGAACATGGGTTACGAGGCGGTCAATGTGGTAGGTGGGATGGTGGCCTGGCAGCAGCTGGGCCGCCCGCTGACCGGCGAGGGTGCCGAGCCCGCGAAGATCTACTGACGAAGAGCGAGGTGCGCGGTGAGTACGGTGGTGCAGCCTTGTGCCCGCTGCGGTACGCGCTGGGCGGTACAGGGTCCGCCGATGCATTGGTGCCCGCGTTGCCGCGGCGTCCTGCTGTCCCCGGGCCCGATCGATGCTCCGCCGGAGCGTCGTAACTACCGATGGGTCGCCCGCAGGCCCGGCCGGCTCGATCGTTCCGCGGGTTCCGCCGATACCGGCCGCGCGCCCGTCGCGACACCCCGCTACACCGAGATCCCGCGCTGGGGGCTGCGGGATCGCCCGGTGGCCGCCGCGGATCGGGAACAGCCACGTCCGCTGAGTGCGCTCGCGCGCTGGGTGTACACGGCCCTGCTCGCCACCGCGGTGCTCTTCGGTATCGCCGCGGCGGCCGAACTCGGCCGGTACCTGATCCTGCTGCGCAATCGCACCCGGCTGATCGAACCTCCCCTGCTGTGGTTCTCCGACGCGCTGGTGAACACCGCCGCCCTGTTCGCTCTGATCATGGCCTTGGTCGCCGCGGTAGCGACGCTGGGCTGGCTTATCGAGGTGCGCCGTGCCGCCTTCGCCGACGCCGGCCGCCGCGACCCGCGCTCGCCACGACTGCTGGCGCTCGGCTGCCTGGTCCCGGTGGTGAACCTGATCTTCCCCGGGGTGTTCCTGTCGGAGGTGGTGGCCGAGCGTGGGGATCCGCGGCCGCTACAGGCGGTCCGGCTCTGGTGGGCAGCCTGGGGGCTCGGCGGCTTGCTGACCGTGGCGGCGCTGTACTGGCGGACCGCTGATTCACTGCAGGCCAAGGCCGACGGCGTGCTGTTCACCGCGGTAACCGATATCGCGGCGGCCGGTATCGCCGTCCTGACCCTCTGGGTTGTGCGCACCGTGGAGGGCCGCGATCTGCGCGGCCGGGACAGGCTGGCACGCCGCTGGGTTGTGGCCGTCGACCCGGCGACACCCCTGATCGAACCGGTGCACCCGGGTCCGGCCGCTACGGTGAGCACGGCGCCGGATGCCGGATCGGCGGATTCCCGGGACGGCGCAGGCCGAGCAGCACAGGAGGTCGTGGCCCAGTGAGCCAACAGGGTGACCAGTCGGCCCAGGGGCCGCGCGCGCCGTTCGTCGTCGCGCATCGAGGTGCCTCGGCGGCTCGTCCGGAACATACCCTGGCGGCCTACGAACTGGCGCTGGAAGAAGGCGCGGACGGGGTGGAATGCGATGTCCGGCTCACCCGGGACGGGCATCTGGTGTGCGTGCACGATCGCACGGTGGACCGCACATCGAGTGGTTCCGGTCTGGTCAGCGAACTGACACTGGCGGAGTTGAAGGAGTTCGACTTCGGTGACGGGACACCGTCCGGGGTGCTCACCCTCAGCGAACTCATCGGGCTGGTCCTGGACTGGCGCAGCCGCCCGACCAAATTGTTCATCGAAACCAAACACCCGGTCCGGTACGGCTCGCTGGTGGAGAGCAAGGTGCTGGCCGAACTTCAGCGCTTCGGTATAGCCACACCCGCGTCGGCGGCGCATTCCCGGGCGGTGGTGATGTCGTTCGCGGCCACCGCGGTCTGGCGGATCCGTCGCGCGGCGCCGCTGCTGCCGACCGTGCTGCTCGGCGAATCTTCCCGCTACCTGGGCGGTAGCGCGGCGACGACCGTGGGCGCGACCGCGGTGGGACCGTCGGTGAAAACCCTGCGCGAGCATCCGGATCTGGTGGACAAGGCCGCCGCGGCCGGCCGGGCCACCTACTGCTGGACGGTCGATGAACCGGACGATATCGCGCTGTGCGCGGATCTCGGTGTGAGCTGGGTGGCGACGAACCATCCGGGCCGGGCGAAGGCTGTGCTGGCCAACCGCTGATACGAGTGGCCTGCGGCCGATAGGCCGGGATGCCGTGTAATTTGACCAGCCGTGGGTAAGAGCAAACGCAATAGTCCGAAACCCGGCGGCAACCGGGCCCAGCGTCTGGCCGAGCGGCGGGCGGCGTTGCAGGAGGCCGAACAGGCCGTCGCCCGGCCTTTCCAGGGCCTGGCCGCCGAATGCGATCTGGTCGCTCTCCGGGAGTTCGTGCCGTCGGCGACCGCCGAACTGACGTTGACACCCGCTGTCGCGGCCGAACGCCCGGTGGTTCTGGGAACGGTTCTACCGGGCGCGGTGGCTGCCCTGGTGCGCGTCGGTGATACGCCGACCGGATATGTCGGTGTGCAGGTGCAGGCTCCGACAGCCGACCCGGCCGCCGATATCGCGGCGTCGGTGCTGTGGTCGCAATCCGCGGAGCCCGGCGATTCGCTCGCCGTGGCCCAGGCCGCGCCGGGCGGGCCCGCGCTGTCGGATGTGATCGTCGCCGATGCTCCGCTGAAACTGGTCGTGCACCAGGATTTCGACTGGTGGGTGCCGGAGGGGGTCCAGCCGGACCCGCAGATCGCCGCCACCATCGAACAGGCCAAAGAGGCGATCATGCCGTCGGACCGGCTGGATCTGGGTTCCGAGGCGATCGGCGCTCCCTGGTGGGTGGATGCCGGGGACAAGGCTCATCTGCGCTGGGTGCGACCGGAATCCGAGGACGATCTGATGCTGGCGCTGGCGCGCTTGCACGCGGCGGGCGATCTGCATCTGGGTGAGGGTTCGCGATTTGCGGGCTCGTTCCGCACGCATGGCCTGCTGGTGCCCGTCTTCGACCTGGATCCGGAGCGGCATATGAGCGAATGGCGTGGGCCGGCCACGGAGTTCGGTGCTCGTCTGGTCGAGGCGCTGGCGGTGGACAGCCCGCTGACCTCGGAACAACGGCGCTCCCGGGACGGGCTGCGGTCACGTCAGGTGACCCTCCGCTGAATAAAGAGGAGGATTTTCCGGAAAACTCTTTTTTCTGATGCCGATCTCGGCTAGGTTTCAGTTGTCGCCGTTTCTGGAACCCCCCGGCGACACCACGTCAGCCGACATAACGACCCGGCGCCGACTGACGTGACGGAGCATCGGCCGACCGACCTCGGCGCAGTAGGCCGGACGGCCGATGCTCCCAATCATCACCCGGGAGACAATCCACGACACCCCGGCCGAGACCGCGGCATCGCGCGGCGGATTCTCGGTGTCGGGGCGGGGTTGTCACCTATCAGATATGTCCGCCGGCGACGGACGGCGCGCCCTGTGCATAGCTCGGGTCATCGCTCATCTCGCGGGCGATGAACTCCTCGAGGTCGAACAGATTCGAACCGGCGCGGTCCGCGACAGTCAGCAGGGTGGTCATCTTCGCGACTTCCTCCACCTGCTCCTTGAGGAACCACTGCATGAACTGCTCGCCCAGATAGTCGCCCTCCTCGCGAGCGGTGCTCGCCAGCTGGACAATCTGGTCGGTAACCGTCTTCTCCTGATCGAGGGCCAGCGCGATCGGCTCGCGGGCATTCTCGAAATGAGACTTTGCTGCGTCGACGCCGGCAATATCGACACTGATATCCCGATCCAGGAAATACTGGACGATCATCAGTGCGTGATTACGTTCCTCGCGGCCCTGAGCATAGAAGCGTTTGGCCAGCTGGGGCAGGTCGGCATTGTCGTACCACACGGCGATGGCGATGTACTGGTGCTCGGCATTGAACTCGTGCCGAATTTGATCGTGCAGCAATCCGTGGAATTTGCTGCGCGGGCTTTCCGGATGATTGGACATGCCTTGACATTAACGCCGGAAAGGGGCTATGTCATCCAAGTACAGCCTTATTGAGGCTAGTGTTGCCTTATCCAATTGAGGATAGTGTTGCCTTATTTATTTCGGCCCTCACCGGCCATTTTGGGCACGGAGCTGTTTGTTTGTGGCACAACCGAACGCAGCTCGCGTGCCACGAACTCCTCGACGTCGAACAAATTCCCGGCTGAGCGATCCATCACAGCCAGAAGTGTCGACATACCCGCCACATCGTGTTGCTGGCACTCCAGCAACCAGCTCATGAATTGCTCACCGAGGAAATCCGCCCATTCCCGGGCGACCTTGGCCAGTTCGGTGACCTGATCGGTCAGCGTCTGCTCCCGGGCGAGCAGGAAAGCCACTGCGGCACGAGGCGATTCGAAGGTCTGGCGCACTTCTCCGAGACCGCCGATGGTGATCTCCAGATCCCGGTCGATCAGATACTGGACTACGCGCAACGCATGCCCGCGATGTTGCTCCGACCGGCGATAGCAATGAGCGCCGAGCTGGGGTAACCGTTGAATATCGAAATACACCGCGGCAGCCAGATACTGCTGTGAAGCGGTGAGCCCGTGCGTGACCTGGGCCCGCAGCAGGGCGATGAACGGCTGAGCCAAGTCGCTGTCGTGCATGTCATCGATTATCCGCGCCCGCGGCGGTGCCGGCCCCGCCGGGCCGGAACACGCGGGTTCCGGCCCGGCGGGAGCAGGGTCTACCGGCCGGGGTCGGCGAGGTCCGCGGGTACGGGATCGCCGTTGGCCAGCGCTTCGAAGAAACGGGCGGCATCCGGTTTGGCCCACAGCAGGACATTGCCGCTGTCCGTATCTTCGAAGCCGCCCACCGGAACAGTCGTCGCCAGGGTGTCGCCGCGTAGCGCCCAGGCCAGGCGCGCGAGATCCCAGATGTGGTCGCCGGAATCCACGGTCAGCGAGCTCGCGGTATTGCTCGCCATCGACCACAGCGCGAAGGGGTTGGCCATGGTGGCCGGACTGGTCGCCTTCTCCAGCAGTGCCGACAGGAACAGGCGCTGGTTGTTCATCCGGTCTATATCGGCCAGCGCGGTGGCCCGGCTGCGGACGAACCCCAGAGCCTGCGGGCCGTTCAGTTCCTGGCAGCCCGCGGGTATGTCCAAACCGGCCAGCGGGTCGTTGATGGCCTGCGGCACACACACATCGATACCGCCCAGCCCGTCTACTACGCCCGCGAACCCGCCGAAGCCGATCTCCCCGTAATGGTCGATCCGCAACCCGGTGGCGGTCTCCACGGTCTGCGTCAGCAGCGGTGCGCCGCCGAAGGCGAACGCGGCATTGAGCTTGTCCTGGCCGTAGCCGGGGATGCTGACATAGGAATCGCGGGGCAGGCTGACCAGGGTGGTCCGGCCCGATGGCGGGATGTGCACCAGGATGATGGTGTCGGTGCGCGGGTCCCCGACATCGCCGCCGGTAGCCAGGCCCTGTGCCTGGTCGTCGGACAACCCGGCCCGGCTGTCGGACCCCACCAGGAGCCAATTGGTGCCCGCGGTATTGCCGACCCGGTCCTCGTAGTCGCCGAGCGCGTCGACCCGGGTGAGTGAACCGTCGAGGCTCACCACCGCATAGACGAGGGCGGTCACCAACACCAGCAGAAATACCAGGAACCAGCGGCCGATACGGCGCTTCCTACGGGGTCGCTTCCGCGGCGCGGCGCCACCGTACGGCCGATCCCCGCCGGGGGGCGGCGGCCGGCGCCGGCCGCCCTGGTCCGGTGCGGGGCGCTGTGTCGGTGCGTACTCGGATTCCCGATAAGGCACCGGTCGTTGCGTGGGGGCATGGGTCGGGGGAGCGGGTTTGCCGCCGCGTCCCGGGCCCGGCTGTCGTATCGGGGGAGCTTGCCGGCCCTCCGGAGCCTGTGACCACGCCAGGGGTGGCTCGTACCGTTCCGTGGGCCGGCCGCCCGGCCCGGGTCCGCCACCGCGGCGGATCACCTGTGGGGGTTCGACCGGTGGCCGCCCGCTGTTCGGCGGGGGCGGGGGTGGCCTTCGCGGGCCGCCACGTCCGGGTGCCCCGTTGTGCGGCGGCACCCGGCGGATCCTTGGGTCGTCGCCGTTCATCATCATCAGACTGTACTTATCGTTCGTCGCCGTATCCGTTAGCACCGCTATTCGTGCCGCTGCGTCGCAGGTGGCGGCGTCGATCAGGTATAGCGGGGTTGCACACCGGGGTCACGGCAGCCACGACACCCGCCCGCGGAGCACTCCATATCCGATATACGCCACGGTGTCGATCACCGCATGCGCGAGCACCAGCGGCCACAGACGTCCCGTCCGCTGCCAGTACCTCCCGAAAACAATGCCCATCACCACATTGCCGAGCCCACCGCCGAGACCCTGATAGAGGTGATAGCTGCCGCGCAGCAGCGCCGAAGCGGCCAGCGCCGAATTATCCGACCAGCCGAGCGCCCGCAGCCGGGTGAGCAGATACGCCACCACGACGATTTCCTCGGCCCCCGAGTTGGCGCAGGCGGAAAGCACCAACGCGGGTAGTCGCCACCAGTGCTCCGCCAGCGCGTCGGGCACGAGGGTCACATTGATTCCCAGGCTCTGGGCGATGAGATAGAGGCCGAGACCCGGTAACCCGATAACGGCGGCCAGGATCAACCCGTGCAGTACATCGGGCCGGAACCGTATCCGTGCCAGCCCGATCGCCCGCGGGGCGAGCCCGCTGCGCCACAGCAGATACATGGCCAGCCCGGCCCATGCGGCCAGCCGGACCACACCGAACAACTGGAACAGCAGGTCGAGCAGCGATTGGCTGGTGCGTGAGGAATTCAACGCGACGGTCTGCTCGCCCACGCCTCCCGGCGCCAGCGCACTCTCGAGCAGCGACAGAGCGGAATTGATCCCGCTCAGACCGAAGGTGACCGCCAAGACGACCAGGATCTCGAGCCGGATCGCCCGCTGCTCCCGCATCCGGTCGACGACCGACCAATCGCTTTCGCTCATACGGTGAACTTATTGGTGCGCTGGTTCGTATGCGGCGCTAGGTGTGGTGTGGTCGGCGAAGACACCGGTGGACTCGCTCGGCGAAGATATAGACGTGTCTGTCGATGACCGTGATCAGCGTGCGGAATCTCAGATGGAGCGCAGTCCGTTCAGGAATGGGCAGCCTGCCAGCGTGCGGACCGCGCGGCCCAGCGCTTCGACGTCTTCGGCGGGGGTGGCGAACGGTAGCCGGAAATCGTGGTCGCCGTCGATTCCCTCGATGCGCAGGGTGAGGCCGTAGCGGTCGATGGCCAGCGGGTGGATGCGTCCGTGCCGCAGTTGGGCCGGCAGGTGCCGGGCCAGTTGTGCCACCACATCGGCGTGATCGGCGTCCAGGTGCTGTAGCCAGGCCGATTCCATCGTGCAGAAGGGGTCGGGGGCGGCGAGCCGCAGCTCGTCGACGCAGACCGATTCCGCACCGGCGGAATCCGCCACCACCGCCGAGTTCAGTATCAGTCGCAGCAGTGTCGTGGTGTGGCCGATATCGAGCAGGCCGGGATGTGGGTGATCCTCGGCGACCGCGGTGACCAGGGTTCGCTGGGCGCGCGACGGTACCGCCCGGACCCAGCCACGCAGCCACACCAGGGCGCGGACCGGTTCACGCAGCGGTAGCGGGGCGTGGTCGGTGAGTTCGAGGACGGCGGGCGCTCCCGCGATCTGCTCCTGGGCGGCGCGTACCGCGGCACTCCCGTTCGGCACCGCGATGACGACATCGCCGCATTGGCGCAGGTAGTGCACCGAAACCGGGGTCGGGTCGGCGCCGGGTAGGGCGAGTACGGCCTGTTCGGCGTGAGCGCAGGCGCTGCGGACGCGTTCGGCGGTGGACGGGGCGGGAGCGGGGGCGGTCGTGGCCATCGGTACCTCCAGTGCGGGCGTACCCGACTTCACGAAGCAGTTATTAGGTTAACCTAAGCTAAGTTAAACTCGGGTGCAGCGCAAGAGGATCACCTCGCGTCGCAGGTCCACGTCGCGCGGTATTTGTTCTGGGTCGAAGAGCCGGGCGTCCGGTGCCCGCGATATCCGCCCTGCTTACGATCGATGTGTGGTCGCGGATGAGTCTGAGCCGGTACTGGTCGAACTGACCGTCCCGAAGCGTGTGGTCGAACGTGGGCTGGTGGACGGGCTGGTGGTCCCGACCGGGCGATTCGCCGGCGAGCGCATGGTGGAGCTCACTCTGTCCGACGAGCACATCGCCGACTTCCTGGCCGAAGCCGCCCACAGTCCGGATGGATTCGCGGCCCGCGCCGGTGATATTTCGCGTGCCGTCTCCATACTCGCCGCCACCGCCGCGGCGCTGTGTGGCGACGATATCCGCAGGGCTCTGATCAGCCCGGACGTCTCTTTCCTGGCCGGCCTTTCCAGTGGCGCCGTCGACGCCGTCCGGGAGGTGCTGCTCGGTATCGAGAGCGATGCACCGGCGGAACTGGAGGATGCATTGCGGGCCGAACTGCACCGCGGCGGGTCGGCCGGCCGAACAGGATGAATTCCCGCGGGCAGCGGGTTGGCTGATCGATACCGGCGGCGAGGTCACACCCCGCACCAGTAGGCTCGTGGACGTGCCGCGTATCGCCTATTTCGGTCCGTCCGGAACATTCACCGAGATGGCCCTCGCCGAATTCGAGAGCTCGGGGTCTTTCGACGGACCGGTCGAGCGGATCGCCGCCCCCAGCCAGGCCGCCGCCCTGGACCTGGTGCGGGCCGGCGAGGTCTCCGCGGCGGTGGTACCGATCGAGAGTTCCGTCGAAGGCTCGATCTCCGCCACCCTGGATTCCCTGGCCATCGGGCGGCGGTTGCAGATAATCGCCGAAACCGAACTGGAAGTGACCTTCACCATCCTGGCGCGGCCCGGTACCGCTACCGCCGCTGTCCGTTCACTCGCCGCCTATCCGGTCGCGCTCGCACAGGTCCGGAACTGGGTGGCCGATACCTGGCCCGATATTTCGATCCACACCTCGAACTCCAATGCCGCGGCCGCACAGGACGTCCGTGACGGGCTCGCGGACGCCGCGGTGTCCACCGCCCTGGCGGGGGAGCGGTTCGGCTTGTCGGTACTGGCCTCCGGGGTCGCCGACCACGACCAGGCTGTTACCCGGTTCGTGCTGGTCACCGCTCCGCGCGTGGCGCCCGCGCCCACCGGGGCCGACCGTACCTCGGTCGTTATCGAGGAACTGCCGAATATGCCGGGTTCGCTTATGCGTGCCTTCGCCGAATTCTCGACCCGCGGAATCGATCTGACCCGTATCGAATCCCGGCCGACCCGAACCGGTATGGGCACCTATCGTTTCTATCTCGACTGCGTCGGCCATATCGATGATGCCGCGGTGGCCGAGGCATTGAAGGCACTGCACCGTACGGCGCATATCCGTTTCCTCGGGTCCTGGCCCGCCACCTCCTCGACCGGTACTCCGCCGCCGTCGGACGAGGATGCCGCGATCTGGTTGACTCAGCTACGCAAGGGGGTGGCCGACCTATGATGCGATACCTCCGCCTCGGCTTCGGCCTCCGCGGTCCGTATCCACCGGTTTCGAAGGAGACACCGTGACTGCAAGACTCATTCTGGTCCGGCACGGTGAAACCGAAGGCAATGTCGCCAAGATCCTCGACACCAAACTGCCCGGGCTCCCGCTGACGGAACGTGGTGCCGCCCAGGCGAAAGCGTTCGGTGCCGGCCTGGCCACTCCGCCACGGGCACTGTTCCATTCCCACGCGTTGCGGGCCCGCCAGACAGCCGGCTATATCGAGGCCGCCACCGGAGTGCGCGCAACCGCACGCGACGGGGTGCACGAGGTACAACTGGGTGATCTGGACGGTCTGGGCAGCACGGAGGCGCACGATCGGTTCCAGGCGGTCTACCGGCTCTGGCACGAGGGTCGACTGACCGAGCGGGTTCCGGGCGGCGAATCGGGGCGCGATGTTCTGGACCGGTTCCTGCCCGCGATCGCCGATCTGCGCACCGAATACCTGGACAGCGCCGCCGACGGAGACGTGCTGCTGGTAACCCACGGCGCCGCCATGCGTCTGGTCGGCCGTGAACTGGCCGGGGTGGCCCCGCCGTTCACCACCAACAATCACCTGGACAACACCGAGACGATCGAATTGATCCCGCTCCCCGGTGGTGGCTGGGAATGCGCGCGCTGGGGCCGGTTCACACCACCGTTCGGTGAACAGGCCGAATCCGGCGCCGACGATCCGATGGGCTGACCGCCGGCGTTCACCGGATCAGGCCAGGGCCGGGTTCCTCGGGAATTCCGAGCGTTCCGGAAGCGAATTGATCAGATCCTGCAGCGCGATCCGCAGCCGGGAGTCCGTGCCGCTACTGAACGAGGTCCATTTCGTGCCGTCGTCCGCGATGCTGGCGGTGGCGATGAAACGACCCGCTCCGGTGTTGTACACGGCGATATGGTTATCGGCGACATCGCGACTGGCGTCCCCGTAGACCACACCGACGATCTCCGCGTGAGATTCACAGTGCGCCATGGCCGAAGCGATGGCCTGCGCATCCCGGGCGGGGTTACCGACCTTCGCCAAGCGGGCAGCGGTGGCCGCCGGATCCCCGATATCGTCGAAGATCGGCACAAGGTGTTCGGTCGGTGCGTTCATACCCGTCAGCTCGAGTGGCCGGGCCGCGCCGAGGGCCGCGATGACCGGGCCCGGCAGATCCTCGGTCGCTTCGTCGATCACGAAGGATTCCGGGCCCCGGAGGGCGACGGTCACCAGATCGTCGCCCTTCGACAGGCACATACGGTTCACCCGGCCGTCGACGATGAGCCGTAGCGCCACTACCCAGTGCGGCCGGTACAGACCGTTCAGCCGGGCGACGAGGTCCGGATGGATGTGCTCGCCGTCCAGCAGTTCACGGTCGATGAGCAACCGCTCCGCGGCGTCCATCGCTTTGTCGTGGTCGACCTGATTGTCGTACCGGCCCCGCGCGTCGAGCACGACGGGGACTTCGTCGATCTCCAGTTTCTCCAGGAGATACTGCATTTCGTCGAGCGCTAGTGTCACCGCGGCGAGCATCGACGGCCCGCGCCCCGCACCCAGCACCGTCACTTGTCCGACCGTGGGGGTTCGGCGCCGATAACGCCGTCCGCGATGTAGCGGCCATCGGCGAAGTGATCGCCGCGGAGGTAGTCGGCGGCATCGTGGTCCTGATCATCCTCACCCTCGGCGCGGGTGTTACCCATCAGCGGGCTTCCGGAGGTACCGGCCGGGCGTACCGCCGGAGCCTCGCCACGCGTCAACGTGACGGATTCGGTGGCGGGCGCCCCGCCGGCGGCCGGTGCGCCCCAGCCCTCGGGGACCTTGAGTCCACCGTTGTTCAGCCCGAGCGCCGAGCCGCCCGGCATACCGCCGGTCCGGGTGGTGGCCGCGGTGGTGGCCGCGGCCAGCCCGCCGGTGACCATGCCGGGAGCCATGGATCCCATCGATGGAGCGGACGAGCTGGTTGCCGCGGCGAGTGCGTTGGCGCCCAGGTTGCCGACGGTGGTGACGCCCGTGGTCGCCACCGAACCGGCGACGTTCGCGGCCTGTGTCACGGCGCCGGCCACGCCCGGGTTCTGCGCCAGCGCGCTGCCGGCCGCGGCGAGCATCTTCACCGGGTCGCCGTTGGCTTCCCGCATGGCATCCTCGGCGGGCCCCGGATCGGCGCGCCCGGCCCCGTTGGCGATCGGTGGCGGGTTGAGGAATTCACCTGGGGTGAGTACCAGGGCCGTGATGGCGGCTTCGTAGGTTTCCATGGTGAGCGCGGCGCGCAGGTCCATGGCCGCCTTGGCCGCTTCCGCGACCTCGGAGCTGCC
Organism: Nocardia sp. NPDC019395; assembly: GCF_040632335.1. Lineage (NCBI taxonomy): Bacteria > Bacillati > Actinomycetota > Actinomycetes > Mycobacteriales > Nocardiaceae > Nocardia > Nocardia sp. NPDC019395. Next base: position 40,378 of record NZ_JBEYBT010000011.1, on the reverse strand, counting down.
GTTCAGCACGCCGCCGGTGGTATGGGCCGCCGCGCGGGCCGCGTTCACGGCCGCGATCTCCGGCAGGCTCGGCATGGCGATCGACGCGACGGTGTAGGCGGTGGCCTGGGAAGCGGCCTTGGTGCCCAGCGTCGCGGCCATCGCGCCCTGCTGCTGTGCCCACCCGGTGAAACCGACGAGCCGGGCCAGCGCTCCGAGACCGTTCACGCTCTGCATACCGACCCCGAGCTCGCCCATCACCCGGACCACCGTCGCGGTGGCATCCCCCCAGGCTGCGCTCATGGCGCCCCATGCGGTGGCCGCCGCGGACATCGGAATGGCGTGTGATCCGGCGTTCAGTGCGAACGAATTTCCCTCGGCGAGTCTGGGCAGCCAGAACACCCCGGTGATACCTGCGGTCATGCTTGTCTCTCCCCTTGTGAGCTATCGATAATGCTTCGGCGGTCGCGCCACGCGCGCTCGCGGTATGCGCCGTCGGGCGGCGCGCTTCCGGTCGATGCGTGTCCTAGGCGACGATCGAGCCGAACGGCGCGCCGGTGAGCGTCAGTACGCCGGCCTGCGCCGCGTCCTGGACGAGGTACTGGGCGAGCTGGGTACGCAGGATCGCGGCGGTGTGATGGAGTTCCAGCACCGCCTGCGCGAGTGAGGTCTGATGTGTGCCTGCGCCTTTGTTCATATGCATCGCGCCGTGTATCGAGGCTTCGTCGGCGCCGGACGGCACGACATAGGTGGCGGGTACGGTGGCCGCGGCGACCCCGGCCAGACGGTCGGCGAGCAGGTCCAGTTCGACCGCGGCGGCAAGGATGAGCTCAGGTGTTACGCCGACATTGCCTATCATGTCCTCGACTCCTTCTTGTGGCGGCTCTTGGGCGGAACCACGAGAATTCCCCCTACGAGTACATTGGACGCGATACCCCCGCGAGCGGTTCCATCGAATCCAGAACTTCTTCCGTATGGTCCGGCACCGTGCCCGTGCAATCCCCTGCCGGCACGTTGCGTGGACCAGGCTTAGCTTAACCCCATCCCAACTGATGAAGCCGGTCTTCGTCAATCCCGAAATAGTGTGCGATTTCGTGGATCACGGTGATCCGGACCTCGTCCACCACCTGGTCCTCGTCGTCGCACACCGCCAGCAGGGCGTCTCGGTAGATGGTGACGGTATCGGGAAGTGAACCGCCGTAATGACTGTCGCGTTCGGTCAGCGCTATCCCGTGGTACAGGCCCAGCAGATGTGGATCGTCCGGATTATGCGGTTCGATCAGCACGACAACATTGTCGATGGCGCGGGACAGCTCCGACGGGATCAGGTCCAGCGCATCACCGACCAGCTCTTCGAAACGAGCCTCGGACATCATGACCGGCATCGCGGCGCTCCGGCTACCGCGGCGGCGCGGCCCGCGGTGCCGGCTGCGGGGGCAGTGGCGCCGCACCCGGCAGCGGTTCCGGGGTGGACCGGCCGGAATTCGGTGGTGGCACCGGTTCCTGGCCGTTGACCAGGAGCTTGCCGCGGGCCGGGCCCACCAGCGGTGCGAAACCCTCCTGGTCGGCGCCCTTTCCGATCATGCAGTTCAGTTTCCGGCTACCGGCCAGCCAGCTGCGCGCATCGATGTAGTCGAAGAACACCGTCAGTGTCTTGTCCCGCAGCACATGCGGGCCACCGAGATAGTCGTTGGTGGTCCGGCCGCATTCCTCCTCCAGGAACTGGTCCTGGTCGCCTTTGGCCGGCGGTCCGCCGCCGGGGAACCGGGCGGACAGGTCCACCGTGGAGGCGATCTCGACCGCGTGTTCCTGGGTGCAGTCGACCGGATCCGTCGGCAGGCTCTGGCTGATCCCGAGGCAGACCCCCGGCTCGTAGACCTTGGACTGATCACCCTCGGCAACGCGGCCCGTATTGGGCAGCGGGTTACCGCTGAGGCCGGGGACCTGTAGCCCGCAGCGCAGCATACGATCGCCGGAATTGGTCCAGCCGTCGTTACTCGGATACATGAGCCCGACCGCGTATTTGCCGCGCGGATCGAATTTGCCGTTCAGATATTTCTGGGCGGCGGGCACACAGTGCTCCTCGCGGAGTTCGGTGAGCCGCAGTGAATCCGGCCAGACAGCGTTGGGCCCGAACTCCGCCCCGGGGTACTGGCTCAGATCGATGGTGCCGGTGACCTCGAACAGGTGCTCATCGGAGCAATCGAGTTCCACCAGATCGGAATGGTCAGGTCTGGTCCAGGTCAGGCAATCGCCGGGGGCCACCGAAGCGAATACCTTGTCCGCCTTGGCCACCGCGCCGCCCGGGCTGCGGGCCTGCAGGTTGGAGTCGTTGTCGAACCCGCTGATCATGAGTGTGAGCAGCGCCGCGACGATCGCGCCGACGGCGACAGCGAGCAGGCTCCAGCGCAGCCGCTGTGCCGGGATCCGCTTGGATTTACCTTCACCTCGCGGCCGAGAACCGGCCGAGCCCGGCCGGGTTCCCCGGCGCGGGGAACGAACTGCGGTGCGGCCGTGCTCCTGGGGCGTCTCGGGTCCGTAGCCGGGGATATCGGCGGATGCCGGACCGGAGGACCGCGCACGCGCGGAATCGGTCTTGCGACCGCGGCCCGTGCGGGCGGTACGCGAGCGCAACGATTGGCCGCCGCGGAGGCCTGGCCGGTTTGCGGGCTCTTTTTCGGAGGACATCGCGGTCCATCATGGCAGCGCGACACCCGAACGTGCCACGAACCTGGCCGATCGGTATGGCGCAATAGTGCGGAGACCGCCGCCGTGCCCGGTCGGAGCGATACTCGGTTGAGCCGGGAAATCCGCGCCCATTACGCTGGTCAGCCATGATCGACCTCCGACTCCTGCGCGATGATCCCGAGCTGGTCCGCGCCTCGCAGCGAGCCCGGGGCGAGGACCCGGCACTCGTCGACGCGCTGCTCACAGCCGATAGCTCGCGCCGGTCCGCGATCGCGACCGCCGACCGGCTGCGGGCCGAACACAAGGCCATGGGCAAGCAGGTGGGCAAGGCGAGTAAGGAGGAGCGTCCCGCACTGTTGGAGCGGGCGCAGGAGATGTCGGTGAAGGTCAAGGAGGCCGAGACCGCGCAGCACGCCGCCGAGGCCGAACTGCAGGACGCGCACCGGGCGATCTCGAATATCGTCCAGGACGGCGCGCCGGCGGGCGGTGAGAACGATTTCGTCCTGCTGGAGACCGTCGGGGCAGTACCCGAGTTCGATTTCACCCCGCGCGACCATCTGGAACTCGGTGAATCGCTGGGCCTGATCGATATGGAACGCGGAGCCAAGGTCTCCGGCTCACGGTTCTATTTCCTCACCGGCTACGGCGCGTTGCTACAGCTCGGTCTGTTGCAACTGGCCGCGCAGCGCGCGGTGGCCAACGGTTTCACCATGATGATCCCGCCGGTGCTGGTCCGCCCCGAGATCATGGCCGGCACCGGATTCCTCGGGCAGCATTCCGCCGAGGTCTACCACCTGGAAGAGGACGATCTGTACCTGGTCGGGACCTCCGAGGTACCGCTGGCCGGGTATCACGCGGACGAGATCCTGGACCTCGGAGCCGGACCCAAACGGTATGCGGGATGGTCGTCGTGTTTCCGGCGCGAGGCCGGTAGCTACGGCAAGGACACCCGCGGCATCATCCGGGTGCACCAGTTCGACAAGGTCGAGATGTTCGTCTACTGCCGTCCGGAGGATGCCGACGCCGAGCATCAGCGGTTGCTGGCCTGGGAGCGCGATATGCTCGCCGCTCTCGACGTGCCGTACCGGATCATCGACGTCGCGGCCGGTGATCTGGGCAGCTCCGCGGCCCGGAAGTTCGACTGCGAGGCCTGGGTGCCCAGCCAGGCGACCTATCGCGAGCTCACATCGACCTCGAACTGCACCACGTTCCAGGGCCGCCGGCTATCCGTCCGCTATCGCGACGAGAACGGGAAACCGCAGACCGCGGCGACACTGAACGGCACGCTGGCCACCACCCGCTGGCTGGTCGCGCTGCTGGAGAATCATCAGCAGGCCGACGGTTCCGTCCGGGTTCCCGCCGCTCTGGTGCCGTTCGTGGGAACCGATCTGCTGGTTCCGCCGGCCTGAGAGGTTCGGCGCGGGCCGCATCGGGGTACTCGATTACCCCGGTTGGGTCAGCACGCGGCGATTCAGTTGTTTAGGCTGTTCATCGTGCGAGGAAGCGGGTCTCGCGGCGATACCCGAACGCGGGTACGGGCCGCGTCAGGTGTGGCGACGGCGATGGTCATGTCCCGGACCACCGGGGCGTTCTACGTCATGGGTGGTGCGCTGGGTCTTCTGGTGACCGCAGTCGCGCCCACTCAGGTGCTGTATCCGGGCGACGAGGGCAACCGCGTACTGGTCGGCTCGGCCGCGGCGGTCGCGTTGTTGCTGGGGATAAGCCTGCTCGGCTGGGGTCCGCGGATGCCGCACTGGCTGCATCACGGTTATGTCGTGGTGGCGACGATCCTGGTGACCGTCGCCGTGCATTCGTTCCCGAATACCGTCGCGGCGATCACCCTGGCCTCGTTCTATGTGTTCGTCGCCTGTGACGCCGCGTTGTTCTTCGCCTGGTCGCAGGCCGCCGCGCATATCGTGCTGTGTATGGCCCTGTGCCTGTGGGTGCTGCCCACCCGCGCCGGCCTGCCGTGGTGGTCGGGAGTGATTCCCGCGGGAGTCACCCTCGGCGTCGGTGTCGTGGTGGCCATCCTCACCCGGATGGCATCGGAGGCCGATATAGATACGCTGACCGGTCTGCTCAACCGGCGCGGTTTCGACCGTGCCCTCAACACCGCGATCGAACAGGCCGATCGCTCCGGTCAGCCGCTGGCGCTGGTCCTGGTCGATCTGGACCGCTTCCAGAAGGTCAACGATCATCTCGGCCACCGGGCCGGTGACGCGGTACTGCAGAAGGTCGCCGATACCTGGGCCGGATTACTGGGTCCCGGGCAGCGTCTGGCTCGTTACGGCGGCGATGTCTTCGCCGCGCTGCTGCCCGGAACCACCGAACAGGCTGCCATTCTGCTCACCGAACAGCTCCGGGCCGCGGTGAGTACCGGCTGCTCGGCCGGGGTGACCTCCTGGCAGTCGGGCGAATCGGCGTCGCTGCTGGTGAGCCGCGCGGATGTGGGCCTCTACCGGGCCAAACAAGCGGGTCGTAACCGCACGGTGCTGGAATCGGGTCACCGGACTCCGCTGGCGGTGGAATTGCGCGAAGCGATCGACACCGGCGCCCTGGATGTGCACTATCAGCCGATCGTCAGCCTCAGCGACGGCGGTGAGAAAGCGGTCGGGGTGGAGGCGCTACTGCGCTGGTCGTCGAGTGCGCAGCCGGATGTGACCACCGAGGGATTGATCCGGGTGGCCGAGGAATACGACCTGATCGCCGATCTGGACGAACTGGTCCTGCGCCGGGCCTGCGCCGACGCCGCCCAGCTCCAGGACACCTTCGCGGCGCTGGAACTCACGCTGAACGTGAATGTCAGCGGGCTGGAATTGGCCGAATCCGGCTACGCGGACAAGGTCGCCGGAATTCTGGAGAGCACCGGCTGGCCCGCCGGGCAGTTGGTGCTCGAGGTGACCGAAACCGAACTCGCCGCCGAATCGGATACGGCCATCGCGAATCTGCATACTCTGCGGGAGCGGGGTGTCCGGATCGCGATCGACGATTTCGGTACCGGCTACTCCTCGCTCAGCCGATTGGCCACCCTGCCCAGCGATATCATCAAGGTCGACCAGTCGTTCGTGGCCGCGATCCGTTCCGACTCCCCGGCTCCGCCCTTGCTCGGGGTGATCGCTGCGCTGAGCAAATCGCTGGATCTGCAGGTGATCGCGGAGGGTGTCGAGACCGAACATCAGGCGGCCGTACTCACCGAGCTGGGTTTCGCGTTGGCCCAGGGTTATCACTACAGCGATTCGCATCCGGTGGCGGATCTGATCAGCGATATGAACCGGGGACTCGGCAGTGCCGGTATACGCGCGCTGGGCAGTACCACCGAGTCCGAGAACGGTTGGATACCGCTCTGAGCGAGGACCGGGTGCCGGCCTCCGGTCGTGGCGCGCGCCTGCCGCGGTGAATCGTTTCCGTAGTCGCGGGCCGGCGACGTAGGCGGCGACGGCAGAAAAGGTCTTGACCGGCGTCGGCGCAGCGCGGATGCTGAGCGCTATGCGCCTGGTCATCTACCGCTGTTGACATCGGCCGGTGGACACCGGGCGGAGAACCGGATCGCGCGCGTTGACACTGCGTGCGACGCTTTTCGCCGCGACGGGCGACCTGATTCCGTACTACGCGCTCTACGCGCTGCTGTTCGCCGATCACGGCCTCGGCCCGGGCCGGATATCGCTGTTGCTCGCGCTCTGGTCGGCGACAGCATTCGTCTGCGAGATCCCCTCGGGCGCGTGGGCCGATACCGTATCCCGGCGTGGTCTGCTGATCCTCAACGGCATCCTCATGGCCGCGGGTTTCCTGGTGTGGACCGTCGCGCCCTCCTTCGCCGGATTCGCGGTCGGATTCGTGCTGTGGGGTGTGGCGGGCGCGCTGCGTTCCGGGACCTTCGAGGCCTTGCTGTACGACGAGCTCACCGCCCGGGGTGAATCCCACGGCTACGCACGTTTGATCGGCTACACGCGGTCGGCGAGCGAGCTGAGTGCGGTGATCGCGATCCTGGCCGCGACCCCGCTGTATCTGTGGGGCGGCTATGAGCTGGTCGGCTGGGCCAGTGTCGGATGTGCGGTTGTGCACACAGCCCTCGCTCGGAGCCTGCCGGCGGCACCGAGGTCGGCTTCGGCGGCCGAGGTCGCCGAGCTCGGGGAAACCGAGGCTGCGGAACCCGGTCCGGATACGGCCGGTCCGGCGGGGCTCACTCCGAGCCCCCGCCCTGCCACAGCCGACCCCGTCGTGAGCGGTTCCGGTTCGATCCGGCGGTACCTGCGCATGCTGCGCACCGGTGTCGCCGAGGCGGTAAGGGTGCGTATGGTCCGGCACGGGGCGGTGCTCGGTGCGCTGCTGTACGGGATCACCGCCTTCGACGAATATTTCGGTCTGCTGGCCGGGGACAGTGGTGCCGCGACGGCGGTGGTGCCGGTTCTGGTCGGTGTGACCGTCGTCGGTTCGCTACTCGGTGCCCTGCTTGCCGGTCGGACGGAAGAGATGACGGGCCGAGCCATCGCCCGGGCGGTCGGCGTGGCGGCCGTGCTGTTCGCCGCGGGCGCGTTGATCGCCGGTCTGGGAGTTCGCTGGCCCGGCGTGGTCTATGTTTTCACCGGGCTGGGTTTCGCGGCACTCGCCGCCGCCTACGGCATCGTCTACAACGCGGGGATCATCGCCGAAGCGCGGCTGCAGGACGCCATAACCGGGCAGGCACGGGCCACCGTGATGTCCGTCGCCGGGCTCGGCGAGGAATTGGTTTCGCTGGCGGTTTTCGGTTTCGTCGCGCTGGCCACTGTGTGGTTCTCGATATCGTCGACGCTCGCACTGCTGGGTATCGCGCTCGTCGTGGTTGCCGCGTTGACGCCCGCCTGGCTACCGCCGCGGCCTCCCACACACGACACCGGATCGGGCGCGGACCGGCAGTATCCAGGAACCGAGGGGGAGTGATGTTTCCCGGCCGGTCTCGCCGCCGCCCCCGGCGCGTTTGATCCCCCTACCGCCCGTCTGTCCGCACGCGACCCCCACCCCCGTTTCCCGCATCCGACCAGGCCACCTCGGTGGTTCGGGGCCCGTCTCGTTCTGGAGCGACCAGAGCGAAGGAGCGCATCGACTGAGCGCCGGGAGTGAAGAACGAGACCAAGGGGGCCCCGAACCCGCGACGCCGGAGGCGGCACCAAAAACAGCGCTGTCGGTAGGGTTCGGGACATGGTGTTGCGCCGGTGGGGGCTGGGTCTAGGTCTGCTCATCGGGGCCGGGGTCGCCGTACAGGGCCGGATCAACGGGGAGCTGGGCGCGCGTCTGCAGGACGGTATCGCCGCGGCCGTGGTGAGTTTCGGCAGCGGGTTCGTACTGCTGCTCATCGCCGTAGCGCTGAGTTCCAGGCTGCGGACGGGCCTGCGCGGGGTGCGGGCGGCACTGGCCGCGGGAGAGTTGCGGCCCTGGCAACTGCTCGGTGGTTTCTGCGGTGCGCTGTTCGTGGCGAGTCAGTCGCTGACCGTGGCCGCGGTCGGCGTCACCGCGTTCACGGTCGGCGCGGTATCCGGGCAGCTGCTGAGCAGTTTGCTCGTGGACAGGCTGGGGATCGGCCCGCACGGCCGCACTCCGGTCACCGTGGCGCGGCTCGGCGGGGCGGCGCTGGCGGTGGGTGCTGTGCTGCTGGCCTCGTCCGCCGGGCCGGGGTCCGCGGCACCGGATACGGCGGCTTGGCTCTCCGGTGCCGCCGGACCCGTCCTGTTGTTCCTGCCGGTGGCGGCGGGAGTCGGGCTGGCCTGGCAGCAGGCGTGGAACGGACAGATCGGCGCGTCCGGAAGCCCATTCGCCGCCACCGTGATCAATTTCGGGGTCGGTCTGCTGGGGCTGCTGGTCGTGGAAGCGCTGGTGCTGGCCAGAGTCGGCCCGCCGGCGGAGTTTCCGCGCGAGCCCTGGCTCTACCTGGGCGGTGCGATCGGGGTGCTTTTCATCGCGGCCGGGGTCCTGGTGGTGCGCTGGATCGGGGTACTGCTGATGGGACTCAGCACGGTGGCCGGGCAGCTCACGATGTCGGTGCTCCTCGATTGGGTGCTGCCGGCCGGCGCGCAGCTGTCGCCGGTGAAGGTGCTCGGCTGCGCTCTCACACTCGTCGCCGTCGTGGTCGCGACGAGACCGGCCGGACACCTCGAAGCCCACGCGGACTCCTGAGTGGCTGCGAGCCGACGCTGCGATCCAGGTCGCAAGGATCCGGCGAACGGTAGCGTAGAAACCATGCGAATGGGATTCTGGAAATTGTGCGAAAGGTAGCGTAGAGCCGCGTCCGGTACCGGACGCGGCGTAAGGGTTTCCCTACAGCACGAGCTTCCCGGGCCAGCTGTTCGAAGCGCTTGTAGCGCTCAGCTTGCGCGTCTACGCCCAGGTCAATGAGGCTCGGGTGCAGCATCTTCGCACGCGGTCGGGGATCACGAAGTGGATTTCATCGCCGTCGTACCCGCGGCACTGCTCGGTCCGTAGCCGCGTGGGTCGGCGATCGGGCTGGAGGTGCCGGTGAGGTACCTCCAGCCCTCGTCCCCGTCAATGCGTGGGGCGGAACTTGCGCAGGCGCAGGCTGTTGCTGACCACGAAGACCGAGGAGAACGCCATCGCGGCGCCCGCCAGCATCGGGTTGAGCAGGCCCACCATCGCCAGCGGGATCATCGCCACGTTGTAAGCGAAGGCCCAGAACAGGTTGCCCTTGATGGTGCCGAGGGTGCGGCGGGCCAGCCGGATGGCGTCGGGGGCAGCGGTCAGATCGCCTCGGACCAGGGTGAGGTCGGCGGCCTCGATGGCGATATCGGTGCCGGTGCCGATGGCCAGGCCCAGATCGGCGCGAGCCAGGGCCGCCGCGTCGTTCACCCCGTCGCCGACCATGGCGACGGTTCTGCCCTCCCGTTGCAGCCGTTCTATCACCGCGACCTTGTCCTGCGGCAGTACCTCGGCGATCACCTCCTCGATCCCGACCTGCCGGGCGATGGCGTGCGCGGCGGTGGCGTTGTCGCCGGTGAGCATGATCGGAGTGAGGCCCAGGGCGCGGAGCCGGGAAACGGCCTCGGTGGAGGTCGGTTTCACGGTGTCGGCGACGACGAGTACTCCGCGGACCGCACCGTCCCAGCCGACCGCGACCGCCGTCCGGCCCTCGGCTTCCGCGGACCGCATGGCCGCGCGCAGGGCGGGATCCGGGTGTAGTGCGTAATCGGCGAGCAGCCCGATGCGGCCGACGACGACCGCGTGCCCGTCGACGATGCCTTCCACGCCCAGCCCGGCGTTGTTGCGGAAGCCCTCGACCGGCAGCAGGGTGCCGGCCCGGTCCCGGGCGCCCGCCGCGATGGCTTGGGCGATCGGGTGTTCGGAGGAATCCTCGAGCGAACCCGCCAGCCGCAGCACTTCGCCGGTGTCCTCCCCGGCAGCGGCCACCACATCGAGCAGTGACATCTTGCCGGTGGTCACGGTGCCGGTTTTGTCGAGCACCACGGTGTCGACCTGCCTGGTCGATTCCAGTACTTCGGGACCCTTGATCAGGATGCCGAGCTGCGCGCCGCGGCCGGTACCGACCATGAGGGCGGTGGGGGTCGCCAGACCGAGTGCGCACGGGCACGCGATGATCAGTACCGCCACGGCCGCCGTGAACGCCGCCGCCACCGATCCGCCGGTGCCGAGCCAGAATCCGAGGGTGGCCACGGCCAGCGCGATCACGATCGGCACGAAGACCCCGGAGATCCGGTCGGCCAGCCGCTGCGCCTGCGCCTTACCGGATTGCGCGTCCTCCACCATCCGGGCCATCTGGGCGAGTTGCGTATCCGCGCCGACTCGGGTGGCGCGCACGGTGATCCGCCCGCCCACGTTGACGGTGGCGCCGGCGACCGTATCGTCCGGCCCGACCTCGACCGGTACGGATTCGCCGGTGAGCATGGAGATATCCACCGCGGTGGATCCGTCCACGATCACTCCGTCGGTGGCGATCTTCTCACCCGGCCGGACCACGAAGCGGTCGCCTTCGGAAAGCTGTTCGACCGGTATCCGCTGTTCGGTCCAGGTGTCCGAGCCGTCGGTGCGGCGCAGGACGGATACGTCTTTGGCGCCGAGCTCGAGCAGGGCCCGCAGCGCGGCCCCGGCCCGGCGCTTGGACCGGGCCTCGAAGTACCGGCCGGCCAGGATGAAGGTGGTGACTCCGGCCGCGGCCTCCAGGTAGATACTTCCGGTGCCGTCCATCCGCGCGACGGTGAATTCGAACGGGTGGGTCATACCGGGCGTGCCCGCCGTACCCCAGAACAGTGCGTACAGCGACCAGCCGAAGGCGGCCAGCGTGCCCAGCGAGACCAGCGTGTCCATGGTCGCCGTGGCATGTCGCAGATTCGTCCAGGCCGCCCGGTGGAACGGCCACGCCCCCCACACCACGACCGGTGCCGCCAGGGTGAGCGACAGCCACTGCCAGTTGGTGAACTGCAGGGCCGGAATCATGGCCATGGCGATCACCGGGACGGTCAGTACCAGGGAGATCAGTAGGCGGGTGCGCAGGGTGTCGGTGGCGTCGGCCGGTTCGGCCGCGGTTTTCTGCTCGGTGGGCGGCTGCGGAACCGCGGCGGTGTATCCGGTCTGTTCGACTACGGCGACCAGATCCGCGGGCGTGAAGGTCTCCGGGTAGTGGACCCGGGCCTTCTCGGTCGCGTAGTTGACCGTCGCGGTCACGCCGTCGAGCCTGTTGAGTTTCTTCTCGATGCGGTTCGCGCAGGAGGCGCAGGTCATCCCGCCGATCACCAGTTCGACCTGCTCGGTCGGCGCAGTGGCGGTGGGTGTCTCACGAGGTGTCTGTGTGGTCATGATTCGCTCCGTCGGCCCGGGGTCAGTGGCCGTGGCTGTGTTCGGTGGGTGCGGGAGCCGGCTGGGCGTCGTCCGAGCCGGGACCGGCGGTCTCGACCGGCACGGTGAACTCCGCCCGGTGCACCGCGCCCGCGTGCCGGAATTCGAAGTACAGCCGGTAGTCCCCGGCGCCGGGCGCTGTCACGGCGAAGGTCACGCCCGGGCCGGCCGGGGTGGTTCCGTCGCCGGGATGGCCGGCCGGGTGAACGTGGAGATAGCCGAGGTCGGCGGCTCGCAGGGCCACGAGATGACCGTACGCCCCCAGATAGGGCTGTAGATCGGTGACCGGTGCCCCGTCGCGGGAGACCGTCAGGGTGACGTCTGTGGACCGGCCGGCCGCGACGGTTCCACCGAGCTCGACAGTGTATTCGCCCGCGGTCGCGGTGACGGCGGGTGCGGGCAGCGGCTGGGGCGCGTAACGGCCGGCGACCCGCAGGTCGGTGCCGAGAGTGAACGGCTGTCCGTCGGCGGCGACGAAGTCCGCGAAGACTCGGTAATCGCCGGCTCGGTCGAGGTCCACCGGTGTGCTCCAGGTGCCGGCCGCGCCGAGGGTGGGGTGAAGGTGCTGGTATCCGGTGGTATCGCGGCGGACGACGATCAGATGGAGATCTTTTTCGTGGTTCGGCGTGTACTGCGTCACCGGCCGTCCCGCACTGTCCTCGATCCGGAATCGCAGGGCGGTGTCGCGCCCGGCGTCGACGATCGGATCCTCGAGCGCCAGCGTGTATCCGCCGGCGGTGTCGGTCAGCCCGCCGGGACCCGGCTGGGCAACCGGCTCCGGTGCGGCGCCGTGGGGCTCGGTATCGCTTTCGGGTGAGCCGACCAGCGCCCCGATACCCAGCGCTACACCGAACAGCGCGACAAGTCCGAGTGCGAACCCGGCGAATTTCGTCGACGTACTCATCGATTGCTCCGTCCATCGATCCGTGGCGGTTCGCGCCACTTCCGATGGTTACGGTACCCCCCTAGGGTATTTTGTCAATCGGCGGAGCGTCCTGTGGAGACATGTGGATGGAATGAACACGTGCGCCGTACGGTCATAGTGGTTGTGAAACTCGACGACTCCGCCCGCGCGCTGATCGGTGCCGGTGCCGACGCGACCCTTGTGACCGTCAACCCGGACGGCAGCCCCCAGGTCAGCCTGGTGTGGGTCGCTCTACAGGACGGCCCCGAGGGAGACGAACTGGTGACAGCGCACCTGTCCGTGCATCAGAAAGTCCGCAATATCCGACGTGACGACCGGGTAGCCCTGACGATCGTTTCGTCCGAACCCGGCACGATTATGCGTCCCTACCTCTCGATACGCGGTACCGCGCGGATCGTCGAGGGTGGGGCACCGGAACTGCTCGAACAGCTGGCACGCACCATGGCCGCACCCGGCGCCGGTTTCCCGCCGGCCGATGCCCCGCCGGGGTATCTGACCCGGATCCGAATCGACAAGGTCGGTGGTGTCGGGCCCTGGGCCGCCGACTCATAGCGGTAGCCGCTACCGGCTAGGGCCGCTGGATTCGCCGCCGCTCGTACTCTTGCGCTTCCAGTACAGCCGCCTCGTCCAGCGTGGGAGCCGACCCGCCCAGACGCGCCGGTACCCAGGGCTGTCCGGCGGGCATCGGATATCCCTCCTGTGCCGCGGACAGCAGCCCGTCCATCCGGGTGCGCAGCTTCGCCGTCACTTCGTCGGCCGAACCTGTGGCGGCCAACGGTTCACCGATCCGGATATGGATCGGGAAATTGTGCCGGCCGAGCCGCCGGGGGAAACCCTTGGTCCAGACCCGCTGCGCACCCCAGATGACCAGCGGAACGATCGGCCTACCGGAATCCAGCGCCATACGGGCCGCACCCGATTTGAATTCCTTCAATTCGAAACTGCGGCTGATGGTCGCCTCCGGGTACACGACGACGAGTTCACCGTCGCGCAGTGCGTGAACTGCCCGGCCGTACGATTCCGCGCCCGCGGTCCGGTCCACGCCGATCGCCTTGCAGTGCTTCATGAGGAAACCGACGATGCCGTGCTCGAGTTCGGCTTTCATCATGTACCGCACATTGCGGCCCGACCGCCGCCCCACCAGCCCGACCTCCATGAAATCCAGGTAGGACGTGTGGTTCACCGCGAGGACCGCGCCCCCGGTACGCGGGATATGTTCCTGGCCACGGATATCCATCCGCAGACCCTGGGCGAAGAACACGGTGTGCACCAGCCCGGTCAGAATATCGAAAACCGGCTCTCGCGCCATTGCGACTCCTGCTCACTACCTGCGGATATACCCGCGCCCGGTACCACCCCACGGTGGATGCTACTCGCCGGCCCCGTCCCGGCCGGCTCGTTTGCGGGCGTCTCGTTCCGCGGCCTCGGTGGCGTCCATCGCGTCGGCTTCTTCCAGGGTAGGGGCCCCGCCGCCGAGTCGCGCGGGAACCCAGTAGGCGCCGGGTTCGTGGACGTAGTTCTCCTGTAACCCGTGCAGCAGCCGCTGCATCGTCGATTTCAGTTCGGCGGTGAGGTCGGCCGTGGGCTCATAGGGCTGGATCGGCTCACCGACGGCGATCGAAATCGGGGTATTGGTGCGGCCGAGACGTTTCGGATGACCCTTGGTCCACACCCGCTGCGCGCCCCAGATGACGATCGGGATGATCGGCACCCCGGCCTCGATCGCCATCCGCGCCGCGCCCGATTTCAGCTCCTTGATCTCGAAGCTGCGGCTGATGGTCGCCTCCGGATAGACGCCGACGAGTTCGCCGCGGCGCAGGTAGTCCACTGCCGCCTGGTAGGAGTCGGCACCGGCGGTGCGGTCCACCGGAATATGTTTGAGGGCCCGCATGATCGGGCCGGAGATCTTGTTCTCGAAGACTTCGTGCTTGGCCATGAACCGGATGTAGCGTTTCGGCGTGCGGACCGGCAGCCCCGCGTACGTGAAATCCATGTACCCGGTGTGGTTGACCGCGAGAACGGCGCCCCCCTCGGCGGGAATGTTCTCGTCGCCGGTGACGGTGAATTTCAGGCCCTCGAGGAAGAAGACGGTCCGGGCCAGCCCGATGACAGTCCGGTAGACGGGATCCACAAGTCCGCTAGCGTAGTCGCTGCCATGATGACCGGCAGCGCCCGGCCCGCGAAACCAGGTCGCGCGGACCCCGTTCGAACCGGTTCGTACCGCAGGAAAGGTGATCGTCGAAGTGGAACGCGCCCGCTCCGTACCGTCGCGCCGAACCGGCCGCGCCGCCGCACCGCATAGTGGATGCGAGGTGGGCGGAATGTCCGCGCGGGCGTCGCGCCGCGGCCGGGGGCGATCCGTTGCGGTAGGGCTGGCGATGGCCGGAGTGCTGCTCGCTACCGGATGTGATTCGGTGTCCGGTATTCCCGTCGACGATCCGGCTTCCGCTCCCGCCGATACCGACGGCGGCGCGGCGCCGACCTATATCGCCACGGCGGTGGCCCCCGACCCCACGGTGCCGCCGGTGCCCGCGGACGCACCTCCCGTCGGCGATGTGCCCGGGGTTCCGGAAGCCGCCCCGGCTCTGCAACGGTTCGCCGCCGATTTGCGGGCCGGTGATCCGGCGGCCCTGCAACAGACCTGCTGGACCATCCCGCCGCTGACCGCGCAGGCCATGTACACGAACCCGGCCGCCGTGCTCAGCGCGCTGGCCCAGCCGGGGACCGCCGCCGACGGAACCCTCACGTGGACCGACGGAGTGACCACCGTCACGGCCGACCAGCGCCGGGTCGCGTCCGGATATGCCTGCGGCAGGGTGTTCCCCGCCACTGTGGAACCGGCCTACGATGCCGCGGACGCTCGCCACACCGTGCGTCGCTACCTCGCCCGGTCCGTCGGCCGCCCGTTGCACGCCGACGACGAAGAGGGCGAATACCCGCTCGTCTGTGCGGCGAGTCCGGCCACCTGGGATCCGCAGGGCACCGGCGCGCCGGTCCCCGCACCGCTGGCGAACAACCCCGGCACGCTCACCGGGACCATCGGTTTCACGGATGAGCAGATCAGTTCACAGGAGTTGACGCCCGGATATATGTCGGTGGCGGTGCCGGTGACAAATGCGTCCGGTGTCACGCAAAACCGGACATTTGTACTCGCAGAGGGTGACAACGGCTACTGTATCGGGGAAATCTCGCCCTGACCCACTACCCTGGAGGCCCGTAATCGGTCAGGAGGAGCGAGCTCGTGCAGATCACCAGCGTCGGACATGCGGGATTCCATATCCGGACCGCGGCCGGGACCATCCTATGTGATCCATGGGTGAACCCCGCGTACTTCGGTTCCTGGTTTCCGTTCCCGGACAACACCCAGCTCGATTGGGAGGAACTCGGGAACTGCGATTTCCTCTACGTTTCCCATTTGCATCGCGACCATTTCGACGCTGCGCATTTGCTGGAGTACGTCAACAAGGACGCCACCGTCCTCCTGCCCGACTACCCGGTCCCGGATCTGCGGCGTGAACTGGAGAAACTGGGTTTCCACGAGTTCTTCGAAACCGAGGATTCGGTCAAGCACACGGTGACCGGCGCCATGGGTGCCGGTGGGGGCGACCCCACTGCCGAATTGGACATCATGATCGTCGCGCTGCGCGCTCCCGCGGACGGCCCGATCGGCGATTCCGGGCTCATCGTCTCCGACCGCGAAACCACCTGTTTCAATATGAACGACGCGCGGCCGGTCGATATGGATGTGCTGCACGACGCGTTCGGCAAGATCGATATTCATCTGCTGCAGTACTCCGGTGCCATCTGGTATCCGATGGTGTACGACATTCCGGCCCGGACGAAATCGAATTTCGGGAAACAGAAGCGGCAGCGCGGAATGGACCGGGCTCGCAGCTATATCGAGCAGGTGGGCGCCACCTGGGTGGTGCCGTCTGCCGGTCCGCCGGTTTTCCTGGACGACGACCTGCGCTATCTCAACGACGATCACGGTGACGAGGGAAATATCTTCCCCGACCAGATGGTCTTCCTGGAACAGATGCGCGAGAACGGCCACGATCGCGGGCTGCTGATGGTGCCCGGATCGACGGTCGAACTGCACGGCACCGAACTCGAACTCAACCATCCCTACGACCCGGCCACGATCTGGAGCGATAAGGCCGCCTACGTCGAGAAGATGGCGCAGCGGCTGGCGCCGGTGCTGGTCGCGGAGAAGAAGACCTGGGCGCCCGCCGAAGGGGAACCGCTGCTCGAACCGCTGCGCGAGCTGTTCGAGCCGATCATGGCGCAGAGCGATCTGATCAGCGACGGGATCGGCTACCCGGTCGGTCTCGTCATCGGTGACGAGACCGTGGTCCTGGACTTCCCGAAACGTGAGGTCCGCGCTCCCCGCGAGGGTGAGGGCAGGTACCGCTACGGATTCCGGATCGCCCCCGAACTCGTGCGCACCGTACTGCGCGACCAGGAACCCGACTGGGTGAACACCATTTTCCTGTCCACCCGTTTCCAGGCGTGGCGCATCGGCGGCTACAACGAATACCTGTACACGTTCTTCAAATGCCTCACCGACGAGCGCATCGCCTACGCCGACGGCTGGTTCTCCGAGGCGCACGACGATTCGGCGTCGGTGGAGGTGGCCGGCTGGGAGGTCCAGCGCCGCTGCCCCCACCTCAAGGCGGATCTGTCGAAATTCGGTGTGGTGGACGGCAACACGCTCACCTGCAACCTGCACGGGTGGCAGTGGGACCTGGAATCGGGCCGCTGCAAGACCTCCAAGGGACACGAGCTCCGCTCCCGGAAAGTCGACGCGTAGAGTCGCGCCATGGCTTCGCGCATTATCCGGATCGCCACCCGCTCCAGCCCCATGGCGGTCGCCCAAGCCGAGCAGGTCGCCGCCGGGCTGGCCGGGTTCGGTGTGGAAACCGAACTGGTGAAAGTGACCTCCGCCGGTGACCGCTGGATGGGCGATCTGGCGAAGCTCGGTGGCAAGGGGGCTTTCGTCAAGGAGATCGACGACGCGCTGCTGCACGATCAGGCCGATCTGGCCGTGCACTGCCTGAAGGATATTCCGGGCGATATCCCGATTCCGGAAGGTATCGCCTTCGCCGGATTCCCGGAGCGCGATGATGTGCGTGACGCGATCATCACCAAGGACGGCCGCCCGCTCGCCGAACAGCCCGCGGGGACCGTGGTCGGGACCAGTTCGGTGCGCCGCGCCGCGCAGTTGCGGCTCCACTACCCGGGGCTGGAGATGAAGCCGCTGCGCGGGAATATGAACACCCGGCTGCAGCGGCTGGAGGACGGGTACTGCGATGTGCTGATCGCCGCGGTGTCCGGGATGTACCGGATCGGCCGGGAGGACCGGATCACCGAAATATTGCCGGTCGATATCATGTGCCCGCCGATCGGTGCCGGTGTGCTCACGCTGGCCTGCCGTGCCGGTGACGACGAGGTCCGGGAACTGGCGGGCCGGCTCGACCATGCCGAAACCCGCCGGGTCGCCGATGCCGAGCGCGCGATGCTGCATGCCCTGCAGGGGCACTGCAATTCGCCGATCGCCGGGGTCTGCGTGATCGAACGCACCGGCCGGCTGTCGTTGCGTGGCAAGGTGTTCGATATCGAGGGCACCCAGTGGCTGGATTCGCAGCATTGGGGAGTCCCGGAAGACCCGCAGGCCTTGGGCTTCTTCGTGGGTTCCGACCTGCTGCGACAGGGCGCCCGCGCGATAATCGACTCCATTCCGCACTGACGATCGCTACCGTCGACGCCTCGGGAGCCGCTCCGAACTGATCGCGATCGGTCGAATCCTGTTGTAGGGAAAGCTGCCGACAGCACGACCGCCTGGACGAGAAATGTCGCGGCGTCGGCTAACGGATACCGTTGCGGGAGACCCAGGGCGTAGACAGCGGCGCCGCCGATCGTCAGCTCGGATCGGATCCGCGGATCGCGGAGAGCCATATCGCCGCCGCGGCTGCCACACAGCAGGCGCCGATGAATGCGGGCAGCCCGCCCTCCGCGATATATACCCACAGCAGAGCGATGAACGGGGCCGCGACCACCGACTGTGCGTCCAGCAGCAGCCTGCGGGGGAATTTCGCCGCCGTCGTCGCCCGTTCTCCGGTGGTCGCGTCTCGACGGGAGGGGTTGTCGAGTAACCGCCCGCCGGGCTCGCCGAGACGTACTCGTCCCGCCGGCAGGACGTGGATCTCGGAACTGGGCGCGGGGGGTGTCCCCGCGTCAGCGGTCGGCTGATTGTCCGGGGCCGCACTCGACTCCCGCAGGACGATGCTGCGACCGTCGAACTCTGCCGTGCCACCGGTGAAACCGATCAGGTGCGGCGTGAAGTAGACCGGTATCCAGCGTGTCGGGCCTTGACCGCGGAGTTCCAGCCAGGACCTGCTCTCGAGACGGTGCTCCTGCCGAACGCGCCGCACCGGCACCGGATGCCGGGTGGCGGCACCGTGGTCGAGCACTCCGAGTGCGAGAGCGAGCCGGTAACCGGTGTACCCGATGATTCCCAGCCCCACCACGACCAGTGCGCTGAACTGGTCCGGATCGGCGAACGGCGCCCACGCGGTGAGTACCGCGAGGGCGCCGATCGTCACTGCCAGCGGATAGGCCAGTGGATGGCCCGATCCACGATTCACTTCAGGAAGCCGACTTTGGTGTAGTCGGGGGAGGCCATCCCGAACGCCCCCCAGTTGGCGACCTCGTTGCGCTGGGCGACGGTGCCGGGCGACTGGGTGATCGGCAGCGAATGCACTTCCTCGAAGATCATCCGGTCGGCCTGGTTGGCGAGCTCGATCGCCTTCTTCGGATCCAGTTCGGAAATGGTCTGCTCGATCAGGGCATTGAGTTCCGGGGAACCGATCTTGCCCTTGTTCGACAGCGGCATCTCGGGGTTGTACGCGTAGATCTGCGGCAGCCCGCCGAGCGGGAGCACACCACCCTGCCAGCTGAATTGGGCGATATCGAAGTTGCCCGGATCGATGATGTCGGTGAAAAGGCCTTGCCCCGGGTAGGTCTCGATCTCGAGTTTCACTCCGATCGCGGCAAGGTTCTGCTGGGCGATCTTGGCCGTCTGGACCCACAGATCCTGCTGGAACATGACATCACGGATGACCAGTGGCCGCCCGTCCTTCATCCGCACATCGCCGTTGAGTTTCCAGCCGAGCTCGTCGAGTTCGCGGGCCGCCTGCTCGGGGTTGAAGGCGACAACACCGGCGTTGTCCTGGTAGCCCTCCTGGCCCTCCATGTAGATGTGATTGTTCAGCGGCTTCGGTTGTGCCACCACACCGAGCTGGGTCGCGGAGGCGATGGCCTGGCGATCGATACCTTTCGCGATCGCGCGCCGCAGCGCCGGGTCCTCGAGGATCGATCCCGGTGCGCCGTTGAAGGTGAAATGCGACCAGCGCGGCAGCGGGGTCCGCAGTACCTGGACGCCGGGTGTGTTCTTGGCCGTGGTGACTTCGGCGATACCGGAGATATCCGACGAGTCGAGCTCGTTGTTCTGTACGGCGGCGATCCGCGCCGGGATATCGAGCACGCTGTAGGTGACGGTATCGAGTTTGGGAGTATCACCCCACCACTTCGGGTTTCGGCCGAGGGTTATGCGGTTCTGGGCGCGGTCGATATTTGTGATGATGAACGGGCCCGCGCTCAGCGGCATATCGTTGCGGTAGAAGTTGTCGAACGCTTGCGGGGTCGCGGTGGCGGCCTTCGGCAGCAGCAGGCCGAAGAGGCCCTTCCACTCCGCGTAGTGTTTGTTGAACGTGACGACAGCCTGCTTGTCGTCCACGCCCCGCTCCACTTTTTCCACCCGGTCGAAGCCGGAGTTGGCCGCGACCAGGAATTTCGGGTCCTTTCCGCTCTGTGCGTTCGCCTGCGATGCCAGATCTTCCCAGGTGATCGGGGTGCCATCGGACCAGACCGCTTTCGGGTTGATCGTGTAGGTGACAACCTGAGGATCGGTACCGGTCAGTTGTACGTCGGTGAAGTAATTCGTATCGACGGTCAACTCGCCCTTGGCATCGGACTGGAAGGGGCTCGGCAGCGTCCAGCTGACGACGTCGGAGACATCCAGATCGGAGTCCACGTGCAGGGGGTTGAAAGTCTCGGGCAGCGACGAGATCGTCAACCGCAGGTTCCCGCCGTCGCGCAGTTCACTCGGGTCGTGCGGGTTGGTCTGGTTGGTGCCGGTGATGGTCACATCACCGGCGTCGGTGCTGTTCGCGCTGCACCCGCTCAGCAGTAAGCCGATCGCGGTGAGCGGTACCGCGAGGCGGATACCGACGGATCGAATCCTCATGAGACTTCCTTCCTGCTGGTGGAGTTCGCCACCGAACCCCTACCACGGTCTACGACCGGAACCGGCACCGCCTCGATCAGCGATTTCGTATAAGCATGCCGGGGTTCGTCGAAGATCTGCTCGGCTCGGCCGTATTCGACGATCTTGCCCTGGTACATGACCGCGATATCGTGCGCGAGATTGCGGACCACCGAGAGATCGTGGGAGACGAACAGATACGACAGGCCGCGTTCGATCTGCAGGTCGCGCAGCAGATTCAGTACACCCGCCTGGATGGAGACATCGAGCGACGACACCGGTTCGTCCAGTACCAGCAGTTCCGGATCCAGGGCGAGGGCCCGGGCGATACTGATGCGCTGCTTCTGGCCGCCGGAGAAATCGGCGGGATAGCGGTCGCCGTGCTCGGGGCGCAAACCGACCAGGGTGAGCAGCTCCGGAACCCGCCGCGCCACCTCCGATTTCGGGCGCCCGTCGATGCGCAGAGGTTCGGCGATGGCGTCGAAGACCGGTAGCCGGGGGTCCAGTGAAGCCGTCGGATCCTGGAAGACGATCTGCATCCTGCGGCGCAGTTCACGCCGCTGCGCTTTGGTTGATTCGCCGGTTTCGTGGCCGAGGATTTCTATCCGGCCGGCTTGCGGCCGCACCAGGCTCAGGATCTGCTCCAATGTGGTGGATTTTCCGGAGCCGGATTCACCGACCAGGGCCAGGGTGCGGCCGGAGCGGACTTCGAAGCTGATGCCGTCGACCGCGCGAACCTCGCCCTTGCGCCGCCGGAACACCACTCCCGACGTGATCGGAAACGTCTTCACCAGATCCGAGACTCGCAGCACCACCTCCGGCTCGGTCTCGGGTTCGGGTACCGGTTCCGGTTCGGTGATTTCGCGGCGGTAGGACTCGAACAGCTCCTCGGAGTCCACTTCGCCGGTGCGGAAACAGGCTGCACGGTGCCCGCTCGTGGTCTCGGTCAGTTGTGGTTCGTGGTCGCGGCACAGCTCCACGGCAACCGGGCAGCGCGGGGCGAACGCGCAACCCGGCGGCAGGTCGTGCATGGCCGGTGGTGCGCCGACGATCGGGATCAGCGGAGTCCGGGCGGGTCCGTCCATCCGCGGTATGGACCCGAGCAGGCCGACCGTGTACGGCATCCGGGGGGCAGCGAAGAGTTCGCTGGTCGTCGCGGTTTCGACGATGCGGCCCGCGTACATCACCGCGACCCGGTCGGCCAGGGTGGCGGCGATACCCATGTCGTGGGTGATCATGATGACGCCCGCCCCGGTGATATCGCGCGCCTCGCGCAGCAGATTCAGGATCTGCTTCTGCACGGTCACATCCAGTGCCGTGGTCGGTTCGTCGCAGATGATCAGCGCCGGATCGTTGGCGATGGCCATGGCGATCACCACTCGCTGCCGCATACCGCCGGAGAATTCGTGCGGGAACGCTTTCGCCCGCAGTTCCGGATCGGGGATACCGACCAGGTCGAGCAGTTCGACCGCGCGTTTCGCGGCGGCTGCCTTGCTCATATCGCCGTGTGCCAGCAGGGCTTCGGCGATCTGGTCACCGACCCGGTACACCGGGGTCAGCGCCGAGAGCGGGTCCTGGAACACCATGCTGACCGAACTGCCACGCAGCTTGGACAACTGCCGGTCGTCGAGCCCGAGCAGTTCCCGCCCGCGCAACCGGATCGATCCGGCGACCCTCGCCTGGTCGGGGAGCAGGCCCATCACCGCCAGCGACGATACCGACTTGCCGGAGCCGGATTCGCCGACGATCGCCAGTACCTCCCCGTCGGCGACGGTGTAATCCACCCCGCGGACGGCCTCGATCCGGCCCTCCTCGCTGGGGAAGGAGACCCGCAGGTCAGCGACCTCCAGCAGGGGAGTGCCGCGGGTTGCGGTGCTGTCCGGGGAATTCGCGGCCGGCTGGGCCATCGTCGTATCTCCGCTCATCGCCGGTCGCCCCCCGCCCGGCCGGGAAGCTGGGCAGGCTGTGCGTTCTCGGATTGCCGGGCACGCTGCGCCTTACGGGCTTTGCGGGACGGCCGGGAACGCGCGTGTTTCGCGCCCGGGTCGAAGGCGTCGCGCAAACCGTCGCCGACCAGGTTCGCGCACAACACCGTGACGATCAGCAGGCCACCGGAGAACAGGAACAGCCACGGGTAGGTGAGCGCGGTATCGGTGCCCACGGCGATCAGCGAACCGAGCGAGACATCCGGCGGCTGCACGCCGAACCCGAGGAAGCTCAGCCCGGTTTCGGCCATGATCGACGCGCCGACGGTGAGGGTGGTGTCGATGATCAGGATCGACGCGATATTCGGGACGATATGCGTGAGGATCACGGTTCGTGTCGGCGCGCCCATATATCTGGCCGCGCGGACGAATTCGCGATCGCGCAGGCTCAGCGTCAATCCGCGCACGATACGCGCGCTGATCATCCACCCGAATACCGCGAGCAGAATGATCAGCAACGCGATCGATCCACTGCCCTTCGTACGCGGCGCGAACAGGGCGATGAGGATGAAACTCGGTACCACCAGCAGCAGATCGACGATCCACATGAGGGCCCGGTCGGTCCAGCCGCCCAGCAGCCCGGCGAGAGACCCGACCAGCGCGGCGATGGTGGTCGAGATAATGGCCACGCAGAAACCGATGAGCAGTGATTTCTGTAGCCCCCGCAGTGTTTGCGCGAGGACGTCCTGGCCGATCTGGGTGGTGCCGAACGGATGTTGCGGACTGGGCGGCTGCAGCAGCGCCGTGTAGTCGAGGTCCTGGTGGTCGTACGGCAAGAAGGGCGGCAGCGCGAACCCGGCCAGTACCAGCAGAATCAGGATCGATGCGCCGGCCACTGCCGACCGGTTGCGCAGGAAGCGTTTCCAGACCAGTTTGCGCCGCCCCGACGCCGCGACCTCCGGTGCGCCCTGGACGATGATCTCGGTTTCGGTCATTGCGCCCCCGTATCGGGATCTGTGCGCCCGGCGCGCGGCGGGCAACCTGCTTCGAGTCTCATGCTGTATCCATCGGGGCCTGACCGGTTCATGCTGTGTGGATGGGGCATGTGCGGGGGCCCTGCGTGGTGCCGCTTCGCTCCCGCCTTCGGGCCTGACCCGCTCATGCTGTGTCGATGGGGCATGAGCGGGGGCCCTGCGTGGTGCCGCTTCGCTCCCGCCTTCGGGCCTGACCCGCTCATGCCACTCGCACCCGGGGGTCGAGGATCGCGTACACGATGTCGGAGAGCAATCCCGATATCAGCACCACCAGGCCGGCGAACACGGTCACCGTCACCACCACGTAGACGTCCTGCGCGTTGATGGAATCGACCAGCCATTCACCGATTCCGTGCCAGCCGAATATTTTCTCGGTGAAGGTCGCGCCGGTGATCAGCCCGCCCAGGCTGTAGGCGAACAGCGTCGCCATCGGGATCAGGGCGGTGCGCAGACCGTGTTTGTACAGCGCCCTGGTGCGGGTCAGCCCCTTGGCGCGGGCCGTGCGGATGAAATCGCTCTGCAGTACATCGAGCATGGCGTTGCGCTGGTAGCGGCTGTAGCCGGCCATACCGCCGAGCGCGATCGCCAGGGTCGGCAGTACCAGATGCTGTAACCGGTCGACCAGTTGTGCGCCGAACCCCTCGATATGACCGGCCGACGTTTCGCCGGTATAGAGCAGAACCTGCTGCCCGGCCATCGAGTTGATCTCCAGCGCTCCGTATTTCAACAGGGTCGCGAGCAGGAACACCGGTGTCGAGAGGATGAGCAGCGAGAACACGGTCGTGAAGTAATCGCTGAACTTGTACTGCCGGATCGCGCCCGCCGCGCCGATCAGCACACCCAGCACGGTGCCCACCACCGACCCGAGGATCAGCAGGCGCAGACTCACCGCGACACGCCGCGGCAGCTCGTCGCTCACCGGCTGGCCGGCCAGGGTCGTCCCGAAATCACCCCGCACGGCGCCGGAGACCCAGATCAGGTAACGCTGCGGGACGGGATCGTTCAGATGGAGCTCTTCGGCCTTCGCGTCGATCACCGATTGTGGCGGTCGCGGATTGCGCTGTTCGAGGCTTTCGAGCGGGTTGAAGGTCAGCGATGCGACCGTGAAAGTGAGAAACGATGCCAGCAGCAACAGCACGATGTAGTTGAGTGCGCGTCGCAATAAAAAGCCGGTCATCATTCCCCTCGATATCAGGTGTAGCCCCTGATCATAGGGACGGTCGCCGCGCCCTGCGCGGCGGACGGCTCGCTGCGTGTTCACCCGCGGGCGCGGGGCCCGCGGGTGAACACAGCAGAATGGTTCGGGTGACCGCGACGCAGCTGCCCAAACCTAAACTTGTGGCCTCCGATGTGGACGGCACCCTGATCGACCCCTACGAGCGTGTCACCGCGCGGACCAGGGCCGTGGTCGAGGCGCTGGTGGCCGACGGGGTGCGGTTCGTGCTGGCGACAGGGCGGCCACCCCGCTGGATCGCGCCGGTTGTGGCCGGACTCGGTTTCGCGCCGCTGTGCGTATGCGGTAACGGGGCGGTGCTGTACGACGCCGAGACGGATCGGGTTCTGGCCACCATCGCGCTGGATGTGCCGACACTGGCCTGGCTCGCCGATCTCGCGGAGAAGGTCCTGCCCGGATGCGGTCTGGCGGCCGAGCGGGTGAGCGCGAGTGCCCACGACGCGGCGACTCCGCAGTTCGTCAGCTCGCCCCAGTACGAGCACGCCTGGCTGAATCCCGACGACACCGCCGTGGCGCGCGACGAGGTCATCGACTCACCGGCGATCAAAATGCTGATCCGCCTCCCCGGGGCGCGCAGTGGCGATATGGCGGCCACGCTGGCCGAACATATCGGCGACCGTGCGGATATCACCTACTCGACCGACCACGGGCTGGTCGAGATCTCGGCTCCGGGGGTCACCAAGGCACACGGTTTGCGCACTATCGGTGAGCGGTTCGGGATCGCCCCCGCCGAAATGGTCGCGTTCGGAGATATGCCCAACGATATTCCGATGCTGCGGATGGCCGGGCTGGGCGTGGCCATGGGGCATGCGCACCCGGAGGTGCTCGCCGCCGCGGACGAGGTCACCGGGACGAACGCGGAGGACGGGGTCGCGCGGGTGCTGGAACGCTGGTGGCCGCGGGATGAACAGCGCCATGACCGGGACTTTTCGAACAGCTGACCGTGAGATGGTGCGGGTGAGGGTGGGGCGGACGGCTCTGTTCGTGCCGCCGGGCTCATCGGCAGACAGCGAAAGCCGCGCCGACTGCGCGGTGCACAGTGGCGCGGCTGATCGCCTGTTCTGTTCAGGCGGGCGGTAGGGCCGGCGCTGCCGGATCGCTGCCCGGGGCGGGTGCCGGTTGCGCGGGCGTTTGCGGTTGCTCGGCCGGGCCCGGCGCCCCACCGGTCGACCCGCCCGCCGGCGGTTGCTGGGCCGGCGCGGCCGCGGGCGGGACATATTCCGCGGCCGCGGGTGGTTCGGCCGCTTGTGGTTGTTGCGCCGGTGTGGGTGGTGCCGTGAGTGACGGAGTGGTGGCCGGTGCCTGCTGCTGTCCCGGCGACGGGGCGGCGAGAGCCGGTGCCGATGGGGAATGGACAGCCCGGGGTGCGGCCGGTGCGCCGGGGGACGGAATCGGCGCCGCCTGCGGGCCGGGTGATACCTGCCCCTGGTGGGTCTCGTTGTAGGTCTTCCAGAGCGTCGAGACGATATCGGTGGCCTGGTTCAGGATCAGCGAACCGTTCTGGAAATCGGCGCGCAAGCCCTCGGGGACGGTATAGGGGTTGGTCAGGGGCAGGCCGAGGGCGCCCCCGTCACCGCCCAATTCCAGGAAACTGTCCAGGATCTTGCCCACCACTTCGTGGACCTGCCCGTCCGGAGTGGTGTAGACGTAGCCGTTGACGAACTTCGCGTACTGCTGTCCCTGGGCCGCGGGCATCGGTTCGGAGGCAGCTTGCCCGAGCGGGCCGTCCGGGCCGCCCTTGGATACCCAGTATTTGGCGATCACATTGTCGTTGACCATGGTCAGCAGCTTCGTGGTGAGATCGGCGAGAGCGGCCAGGTCCGATCGGGAGGCCTGGCTGCGGGGCGATTGCGACTGAGTTTCCCCGGCTTCACCGGCCGCGATTGTGCGGATGCGGTCCATCTGCGCGTACGCGGCGTCGCCCGGGCAGCTGGTGTTGCCGACGTCGCGGTGGGCGAAGATCACCGGCAGGTTCACTTCCGCGCCCTTGGCGTACGGCGTGAACTCGGTGCCCTCGGAATACATTTTGGTCTGTCCCCGCGGGTCGAGTCCGGCGATCTTCGCGCGCCAGCCGGCGAATTTGCCGGTGGCCTCGATGGATTCGTCGGTGGGCTGCTCGGCCTGGTAGTCGCCCATGATCGCGACCCCGGAAGTGTTCTCGTTGAAACCGCCCGCGTGCGCACCCTGCACGGTCTCGTTGAGACCGCCGTAGCGGCCCTCGAAGATCTGGCCGTATTTGTCGACCAGCGCGTTGTAGCCGATATCGCACCAGCCCAAGGTTCGCGAATGGTAGGCGTAGATGGCGCGCACGATCCCCGCCGATTCGCCCTTGCTGTAGTCGTTGCGGCCGGCCGTGTGGTGCACCGTGATCCCACCGAGTCCGTCGTCGTAGGTGGGTTCCTGGCAGCGGATCGATTCGTCGGCGCCCCATTGGTTGCGGGTGATCACCCGGGGGCCGCCGCCGGGCAGAGCGGCGGCGATGTCCTGCAGGTTTTCGTCGACCGCGCCGCGGCCGGGGTCGATCAGGACAGCGGTCAGGTCGGGGGGCGCTTGTTGTCCGGCCGCCGCGGGCGTGGGTTCCAGCGGGCCGCCCGGATTCTGCTGCGGTTTCCGGGTGACCAGGACCTGGACCGCGGTCGTGTTGCCGACGTAGATCGGGTCGGTGCCCGCGGGCGCACCGCCGGCCACGCCGTCGGCGCCGTCGATCGGGCTGGCCTCGTACCACTGGCCCCAGGCGCCGTCGGGTTGTTTGGCGCGGACCATCACCGTGGTGTTCGCCAGGTCGGGGGCGGTGAGCGCGACCATACTGAACGGCTCTTCCCGGGTGAGTTCCTTGACCTGGGCTCCGACGGCGTTCATGAATTCAGGGGGGATGACGCCGGGAGTGAGCGCCGGAGTGTCGGCGGCCGGTGCGGCGCCGGGAGCTTCGGCGATCGATCCGAGCCCGGGCCGGCGGCCGGGCATCCGGCCGCCCGGCCCGGTCTGGGTCGGCGCCGGGGTGAGTCCGGGCAGATCCAGCGCCTGGAGATCGGACAGGTGTAGATCGGGCAGGTCGAGGCCGGTGAGTTCGGCCAGGGGCAGGACGATATCGGGTGCGTTCTGCAACGCCAGCTCGGTGAGCATCGGCGGTACGGCGGTGAGTTCCACCTGGTCGGCCGATTTATCGGGGCCGACGACCGTGGGGACCAGGATCGGGCCCGCGACCGCTACTAGCGCGACAACCGGCAGGACGTAGGAACGCTTCGGTTTGCGGTAGGGCACGAGCGTCTCCAATCAGGGTTGCAACCAGTGATCGGTGAGCAAGTCATGCTTGCGTACTCGAGTCTCACAGACCACACTAGCCACATTCGTCACAAATCTAAACCTGAGGTTGAGGCTTACCTGGTCGCTCGAATGTAGCTCCCGGATCGTGGCCGGTCGAAACGACATGCCGACGTCGTGTCGAGGCAAACGTCCGGGCAAAACGATGGGAGTGCGTGTATGCCATACCTAAAGTACATAACTCGCCCGAAAGCTCCGCTGCGACTTGTGAATCCACTGGTTGTGGCTCGATTACCCCAGTCGATGCGAGGTCGGCGGATTCGGCCCGGCCCACTGTTCACCTGTGGCGCTACAGCGATGCTGATCGGTGGAGCCCTCTTGACGCCGTCGGCGGGCGAGGTATACCGGATGATTGCCGAGGCCGGTCCCGGTCACGGGCGGGGGCTGAGCCAGCACGGCGCGTTGCAGAACGCCAACGGCGGCCAGAACGTCGACCAGATCCTCGGCCACTACTACCCCGGAGCGGAGAGCGGCACCATCGGCCCCGCGTCGGTATCGGTCAGGTTGCAGGGGCACGACGGCGCCGAACCGGTCGTATTCTCCGACGCCGGTGCACGCGTGGCGGGCCAGGTGCTGAACCCCGGTGAGGCTGCCCGGCTGATACCGCTCCCCGACGGCGGCGCGCATATCGTGGTCACCGACGGATGTGACGGCGCGGTGCTGTGGGAGACCTCGGCAGGCGACCCGTGGGTCTATCCGATCGACCCGAACCCCAACCGGCCGGCGGACGAGCATCTCACCCTGTGCGGTGGCGGTGCGTACCGCGGATCGCTGGGCGTAGCGGCCGAGAACGGGGAACCGCGCACGGTCAACCGGGTCGATGTCCAGGACTACCTGCTCGGTGTCGTACCCGCGGAGATGCCGGCCGATTGGGCCCCCGCGGCGCTCGAGGCGCAGGCTGTCGCCGCGCGCTCCTACGCCCTGGCCGAGGCCCGCTGGCCGTACGCGCAGACCTGTGACACCACCGATTGCCAGGTCTACAGCGGTACCGCGCAGGAGGACCCGCGAACCACCGCCGCGGTGGAGGGCACCGCGGGCCGGGTGTTGTTGCGCGACGGCCGGATTCTGCGCGCGGAGTATTCGGCCGCGCCCGACGGCGGCAGCCCCGCCGATATCCAGACTTTCGAGGTGGGCCCGACACCCGCGGAACTGACGGTCGCCACGCCGATGCCGGCTCCGCCGGTGAACCCGGATACCGCGACGTCATCGCCGGACGGATCGTCACCCGGTGTGCCCGCGGATTCCGTACCGCACGCCTCGACCTCCCCGGAAGGCTCCAAATCCGGTTCGGTGCCGGGTGCGGGCGCGCCCGTGCCACGGACCCCGGAAGGCAGCCTCCCGGTATCGCCGAACGGTACGACCCCGGGTATGCCCGGGGTGGCGCCGGGGCAGACGCCCTCGCCGATCGATACCGCCTACGCGGAAATGGGTGGCGCGCGCAGCCCGGTGGGCCTGCCCGTCACACCGGAGATGTCGCTGCCCGACGATGCCGGCAGTTACCGATTGTTCGAAAACGGCGTCATCGTCTACACCCCGGACCTGGGCGCGCAGGTGGTCGATTTCACCACGCTGATGCAACTGGTGCCGGACCTCGACGATCCCGCACCGGGTAGCGCCGACTCGGGAGCACCCGACCCGCAGGGCGCCGGACCGGGCGCGACCGCGCCTTCCGGTACCGAACCGGACGCGACCGCACCTTCGGGCACCGAACCGGGCGCGACCACGCAAGGGGGCTCGACGGCTCCCGGCGGAACCGAATCGGGCAATCCGGGTGCGGCTGAAGGTGATTCCGGCCAGTCCGGGGTTGCTCCCGGCCGGGTGCCGGCCGGGCGGGCCGGGGCCGCGGACACGCCGCAATCGTCGCCCGGAGGTCCGGTGCTGGAGGGTGATCGGCCGGCGGCCGTACCCGGAGCGCAGAAGATCCCGATGGATCTGGAGGTGACCAAGGTTTCGTAGCGCAAGGGTCCGCGCACGAATTGTGGGCGGACCCTTGCGCTTCCCGACGAGTGGGTCCATGCCCTCGGCGAACAGCGCTGCGGCGCGGTAGAGTTCCCGAAAATCGTGACGAGGGGGAGGTCCCATGAGTTACCCGTATGGTCAGCCGCCGCATCAGCCGGGATATCCGGCTCCGGCCCCTGCTTATCCGGCGTATGCCGCGCCCAATCCGTACGGGTACCAGCCCCGGCCCAGTGGGGGCACCGGGATCACCGCGGGGATCCTCGCGCTGTTCGGGGCGCTGTCCAGTGTGGGTATGGCGATATCCATGTTCATCCTGGCCGCCGCCACCTCCGAGAGCTCGCTCACGAGCGGGGCGGTGCTGGCCACCGGCGCGCGCCGGCGCAGCAGTTCCTCGTCCAGCAGCAGTAGTAGCAGCGGGACCGACGTGGATATCGACTTCGAGGGCGTCGGCGTCATCTGGGGTATCGCCTACATCATCGTGGCGCTGGCACTGCTGATCGGCGGGATCATGCTGCTGCGGCGCAGCAGTGCCGGGCGGATCACGGTGATCGTGGCCTGCGTCGCGTTCGTGATCGTCTCGATCTTCGGTTTCGGGCTCACCGCAATCGTCGGCGGTGCCTTCGCCGTCCTGACCCTGATCCTGGCCGCCGTCGGCTCCACCAAACGGTGGATCGATGCCGGCCGGATGCCGGCGATGGCCGGTGGCTACGGGCCCGCCCAGTACGGCTACTGACGAGCTCACAGCCGATAATCGCACCTCGGTTTCGCCGGGGCCGGTCAGGTACCGGCCCCGGCGAACATTTTTTCGAGTACCTGCCGACCGTCACCCGTCCCCACCTGGTATTACCACGTACGTGCTGATCCCGACTGGCGCCGGGAAACGCTTCCGATACGCTGGGCTCCCGTGACCGCCGCATCGTCTCCGGGTAACTCAGATAACAACGCACAGTTCGACCTGATCGTCGTCGGCTCCGGGTTCTTCGGGCTGACCGTCGCCGAGCGCAGCGCGAATCTACTCGGCAAAAGAGTCCTCGTGCTGGATCGCCGTCCGCATATCGGTGGTAACGCGTATTCGGAGCCGGAACCGGAAACCGGGATCGAAATCCACAAATATGGTGCACATCTGTTCCACACCTCGAACAAACGAGTCTGGGACTATGTCACGCAGTTCACCGAGTTCACCGGCTACCAGCACCGCGTTTTCGCCCTGCACAAAGGTCAGGCCTACCAGTTCCCGATGGGGCTGGGCCTGGTCTCCCAATTCTTCGGCCGGTATTTCACTCCCGACGAAGCGCGTGCCCTGATCGCCGACCAGGCGTCGGAGATCGAGACCAAGGACGCGCAGAACCTCGAGGAAAAAGCGATCTCGCTGATCGGCCGCCCGCTCTACGAGGCCTTCTTCCGCAATTACACCGCCAAACAGTGGCAGACCGATCCCAAGGAATTGCCGGCCGGAAATATCACCCGGCTCCCGGTCCGCTACACCTTCGACAACCGCTACTTCAACGACACCTACGAGGGTCTGCCCAAAGAGGGGTACACGAAGTGGCTGGAGAACATGGCGGCCAGTGAGCTGATCGAGGTCCGGGTGGACACCGACTGGTTCGATGTCCGCGACGAATTGCGTGCGCAGAACCCGGACGCCCCGGTCGTCTATACCGGCCCGCTGGACCGCTACTTCGACTTCACCGAGGGCGAGCTGGGCTGGCGCACGATCGACTTCGAGACCGAGGTGCTGCCCACCGGCGATTTCCAGGGCACCTCGGTGATGAACTACAACGATGCGGATCCGCCCTACACCCGGATCATCGAACCCAGGCATTTCCATCCGGAGCGGGACTACCCGACGGACAAGACGGTGATCATGCGCGAGTACTCGCGTTTCGCCAAGACCGGCGACGAACCGTACTATCCGATCAACACCCCGGATGACCGAGCCAAACTGACCGCCTACCGCGAGCTGGCCAAGCAGGAGACCGCCACGGCGAAGGTCCTGTTCGGCGGCCGTCTCGGTACCTACCAGTACCTGGATATGCATATGGCCATCGCGAGTGCACTGAACATGTTCGACAATGTGCTGCGGCCCCACCTGGAAACGGGCGCACCGCTGGCCGAGGAGAACAACGACGTATGACCTCCGCATCACTGGCGCACAGCGCATCCACCACCCGTGCGAAATCGCTCCTGCAGCGGGTTATCCTGCCCCGCCCGGGTGAGCCCCTCGATGTGCGCACCCTGTACCTGGAAGAGTCGGCGACCAACGCCCGCCGCGCGCATGCCACCACCCGGACCTCGCTGTCGGTAGGCGCGGAGTCCGAGGTGTCGTTCTGCACCTACTTCAACGCGCTGCCGGCCAGCTACTGGCGGCGCTGGAGCATGCTCGATTCGGTGGTGTTGCGGCTGGAGCTGGCCGGGCACGGGCGGGTCGATCTGTACCGGTCCAAGGCCGACGGCTCCCGGATCCATGTCCGGGGCGGCGAGTTCGCGGTAGCTCCCGGCGCGGAAACCGTCTCCGTCGAGCTGGAGACCGATCTCGGGCCGTTCGAGGACGGTGGCTGGCTCTGGTTCGATATCACCACCGATACCGCGGTCACACTGGTCTCCGGTGGTTGGTACGCACCGGTCGAGGCGCCCGGTGACGGCCGTATCGCGGTCGGTATGCCGACCTTCAACCGCCCGACCGACGCGGTGAAGACCCTGAACGCGCTCGGCTCCGATCCGCTCGTACTGGCGCAGATCGACGCGGTGATCATCCCGGACCAGGGCACCCGCAAAGTTGTCGACGAACCCGGTTTCGACGAGGCCGCCGCCGTACTCGGCGACCGGCTCGCCATTCACGACCAGCCGAATCTCGGAGGGTCCGGCGGATACAGCCGGGTCATGTACGAGGCGCTGAAAACCACCAGTGCCGAATACATCGTCTATATGGACGACGATATCGAGATCGAACCCGATTCGATCCTGCGCTCCCTGGCCTTCGCCCGTTTCGCGAAATCACCGGTTCTGGTGGGTGGCCAGATGCTCAACCTGCAGGAACGGTCGCATCTGCATGTGATGGGCGAGGTCGTCGACCGCAATATCTTCATGTGGTCGGCGGCGCCGAATGTGGAATACGACCACGATTTCGCCAAGTACCCGCTGCGTGACCGGGACAATTCGAAACTGCTGCACCGGCGTATCGACGGCGATTTCAACGGCTGGTGGACCTGCGTTATCCCGCGGCAGGTCGCCGAACAACTCGGTCAGCCGCTACCGCTGTTCCTGAAATGGGACGACGTCGAATACGGATTGCGCGCGCGGGAGGCCGGTTATCCCACGGTCACCCTGCCGGGTGCCGCCGTCTGGCATATGGCGTGGAGCGATAAGGACGACGCGATCGATTGGCAGGCGTATTTCCATCTGCGCAATCGCCTGGTCGTCGCCTCGCTGCACCAGCCGGGTAACGGGCGCGCCATGATCGCCCATACCGTCAAGGCCACTCTCAAGCATCTGCTGTGCCTGGAGTATTCGACGGTCGCCATCCAGAATCTCGCGATCCGCGATTTCCTGGCCGGGCCGCAGCGTCTTTTCGAGCTGTTGCCCAGCGCTCTGGGTGCGGTCCACGAGCTGCGTAAGCAGTATCCGGACGCGGTGATCCTGCCGTCGTCCACCGAACTCCCGCTGGCCAGCGGAATCGGTATCGGCGCGGTGGGCGAACCCGGTAATCCGATCGCGAAGATCGCGCGGCTGGCCAAGGGCATGCTGAACAATCTGCGGCCCGCGCATCCGGAGCATCACGACCGCCCGCAGCTCAACGTTCCGACCTTGGACGCGCGCTGGTTCCTGCTGTCCCAGGTCGACGGGGTCACGGTGACCACCGCGGACGGGCGCGGTGTGGTGTACCGCAAACGCGATCCGCGTCAGGCCTACGGGCTGCTGCGCGAGGCCCTGCGGTTGCGTAAGGAACTCGCCGACCGGATGCCGGAGATGCGGCAGCGTTACCGCGCCGCGCACGCGGAACTCACCGGTACCGCGGCCTGGGAGAAGGCCTTCGGTATCGACGGTGCCGCGGAGGCGCAGCGGTGAACGCGATGAATCCCAGCCTGCAGGACTCGACCGCCGGGCGCACCCCGCCCGAGGTGAAGATCATCGAGGCCGTTCAGGGAGCCATCGCGACTCCTCCGGTTGTCTCCGCGGCGCGCGGTATGTCGCATTTCGGGGAGCATGCGCTCGGCTGGGTCGCGATCGCGGCCGCGGGCGCGCTGGCCGATAAACCACGCCGGCGCCAGTGGGCGGGGGTCGCGGTCGGCGCCGTGGGCGCCCACGCCGCGTCCATCGTGATCAAACGGGTTGTTCGGCGGCCCCGGCCGAATGCGCCATCGGTGCAGGTCAACGTGGGTACGCCGAGTAAATTGAGCTTCCCTTCCTCGCACGCGACCTCGACAACGGCGGCGGCGGTGTTGCTCGGAAAATTGACCGGGCTACCCTTGCCTGCGGTGCTCGTACCGCCGATGTTGCTGTCCAGGGTCGTGCTAGGGGTTCACTACCCCTCCGATGTGCTCGCCGGTTCCGCGCTCGGTGCCGCGTCCGCCGCCGTCCTGCTCGCCGCTGAAAAGAGACTCGACAGTGACCGTACAAGACGAAAAGGCGCTGCCTGATATGAGTGAAGAACCCACCGGCGCCGATCTGGTCGATGCCGAGGTCAAGGGCCCGCCCAAGACTTTGGTCGGTGGCCTGGTCAAGGCAGTCCGTCCGCGACAGTGGGTGAAGAATGTCCTGGTGCTGGCGGCCCCGCTGGCGGCGGGGTCGGTCACCGATCTGGACGTGCTGGGCAATGTCGCGATCGCCTTCGTGGTCTTCTGCCTGGCGGCGTCGGGTGTCTACCTGACCAACGACGCGATGGATGTCGAGGCCGATCGCGCGCATCCGACCAAGCGGTTCCGGCCGATCGCCGCCGGTGTGGTGCCGGTGAATCTGGCCTTCGCGCTGTCGGCGGTACTGCTGATCGCTTCGCTGTCGCTGTCGTTCCTGGCTTCCTGGCAGCTGGCCGTAACGATGGGCGTGTACATCGGTGTCCAGCTGGGTTACTGCTTCGGGCTCAAACACCAGGTGGTTCTGGACATCTGCATCGTGTCCTCGGGGTTCCTGCTGCGCGCGGTGGCCGGTGGTGTGGCGGCGGGTATTCCGCTGTCGCAGTGGTTCCTGCTGATCATGGCGTTCGGTTCGCTGTTCATGGCGGCCGGCAAACGGTACGCCGAACTACAACTGGTTCTGTCCACCGGCGCCAAGATTCGTAAATCGCTGGAGTACTACACCCCGACCTATCTACGATTCACGTGGAGCCTGGCCGCCACCGCGGTCGTGGTCTTCTATGGACTGTGGGCCTTCGAACAGGGTGCGGCCAAGGACACCGAATGGTTCGCGCTCTCGATGATCCCGTTCACCATCGCGATCCTGCGCTACGCCGTGGATGTCGACGGTGGCGAGGCCGGGGAGCCGGAAGAGATCGCATTCGGAGACCGCGTCCTGCAGTTGCTTGCCATCGCCTGGATCGGAGCGGTTGGTGTCGCTGTCTATCTCTTCTGACGAGATTGCGGTAGCCGAAACAGAAAAGACCGGCGAGCGCGCTGCCATCGAGCAGCCGCGCTCGTCGGCGCCTTCCGGTAGGACGCCGCGCGCGGTGTTCGCCGGCGGGATCGTCGTGACCATCGCGCTGTTCGCCTTCGGGGCCTGGCAGCGGCGCTGGATCGCCGACGACGGTCTCATCGTCCTGCGTACTGTACGAAACCTGCTGGCCGGTAACGGCCCGGTTTTCAACGTGGGCGAACGGGTGGAGACCAATACGAGTACGGCGTGGACCTACATCGTGTGGTTCTTCAGCTGGCTGACCCAGGCCCGGCTGGAATACGTCGTGCTCGGTGTAGCGCTGACACTGTCGCTGCTCGCGCTGCTGTTCGCCATGCTCGGCACCGGCAAGCTGTGGGGCCCGGCGTCGTCGGTGCTGTTGCTTCCGGCCGGTGCGCTGGCCTATATCGCCGTGCCGCCGGCCCGCGACTATGCGACCTCCGGGTTGGAGAACTGCCTGGTGATCTGCTGGATCGCGCTGCTGTGGCTGTTGCTCATCCGCTGGAGCAAGGCCCGTCGGCCCGGCGTCGCGGGGCTGCTCGGGCTCGCTTTCCTCGCCGGGCTGGCGCCGCTGGTCCGGCCGGAGATGACGGTGGTCGGCGGCCTGGCCCTGCTGTTGATCTTCTTCGCGCCGATGCCCGCCTCCCGGCTGCGGCCGTGGCTGCTGCGAGGGCTCATCGTGGCGGTGGCCGGGGCCGTACCGCTGGTCTATCAGGTCTGGCGGATGGGCTACTACGGGCTGCCGTATCCCAACACCGCGGTCGCGAAGGATGCGGGCGGTGCCAAATGGGGGCAGGGACTCACCTATCTCTGGGATCTGGCGGGCCCCTACTACCTCTATGTGCCGCTTGCCATTCTGCTGGTCGCGGGTCTGGTATCGGCGCGGGTGTATCGCGTCGCGCCGGTTGTGGTGGATCCGGCCGCCGAACAGGAACGGGAAGGGCTGGGCCGGATTCGGCGGTTGCGCGAATGGTTGCGCACGCCGGCCGCCGTGGTCACGCTGGTGCTGAGTTCCGCCGTGCTCCTCACCGTCTACGCATTGCGGGTCGGTGGCGATTTCATGCACGGCCGGATGCTGCTGCCGCAACTGTTCCTGTTCCTGCTGCCGGTCGCGGTGATTCCGCTGCGGTTGCCGGAGGGTGGCGTCCGCGCCCTGAACCGCCGGACCGCGCCGGCTTTCGGGCTCATGGTGGTCGCGCTGGTGGGGACGGTCGCCTGGGCACTGCTGGCCTCGGGTACCACCGCGATCAAGACCGGAACCAAGATCAATGAATCCGGGATCGTGGACGAACGTGTCTACTACGTTCTCAATACCGGCCACGATCACCCGATTCGCGCCGAGGACTACCTCGACTACGCGCGGATGCGGCCGATGGTGGAGGCCATCGAGAACACACCGGACGGCGGGCTGCTGCTGAATTCGCCCTCGTTCACGTTCTGGTACGTCGCCCCGCCGCCGATCCCGATCCCGCCGGGCGGCGCGGGACATACGGTCTACTTCCTCAACTTGGGGATGACCAGTATGAATGTTCCACTGGACGTCCGGGTCATCGATCCGATGGGCCTGGCCTTCCCGCTGGCCGCGCATACCGAGCGGCTCACAGACGGGCGTATCGGTCACGACAAGAGCCTGTATCCGGACTGGGTGATCGTGGAAACCGGCATGGTGGACCGTAAACCGTGGCTGCCCTGGTACATGGATGAGGACTGGGTGAAACAGGCCCGCGTGGCGATGTCCTGTCCGGAGACCTACGCGCTGACGCTGTCCTACAAGGGTCCGCTGACATTCGAACGTTTCAAGCACAACCTGCTGCACGCGACGGATTTCGCCGCCTATCGTATGGACCGGGTCCCGGAGTATGAGATTCAACGCTGTGGTTTGGTCGATCCGGTGCCGCCTGTGCGCTGATCTGCCTGTTCGCTGATAGCTTTTCGGCATCGATAAGAACGGGTCGAACTCTGGGCAGGCATGGGGTACCGCGCCACGCTATGGTGCTGGCGTCCGCTCCCGGCCCGTACGGAACCGGGGACCGGTGCCGGACTACGCGATCGAGGGATCGCACGACGGAGGGTGGGAGCAATGCGAGGCGTTATCGGTCGCCCGGTGTGGCGACTGCGTGGCCGGCTGAAACGAGCGGCTCTGCTGTCCCTGGCGATTCTGCTACCGGCCGGGCTGTCGGTCGCCGGGCCGGACGCCCCGGCCTCCGCGCGGTTCGACCCCGGTTTCGGTTTCGATTTCTGGGTCGATTCGGAGATGGGCCCGATCAAATCCCGGGTCTTCCGCGCGGCGGACGGCAACACCGGCCGGGTCGTCTACGCGCTGGACGGTATGCGCGCCCGGAACGATCTCAGCGGGTGGGAGATCGACACCGATGTCGCCCGGGAGCTGACCAAATGGAATATCAACGTCGTCATGCCGGTCGGTGGCCGCTCCAGTTTCTACGCGGATTGGAACGCCCCGAGTAACTTCTTCGGGCTGGGTAGTTCGGGGAGCGCCGGTGGCGCCACCGGTTCGGCGGCCGATTCGGGTTCGGGGCTGGCGTCGGGTTCGGGGGCCGGGCCGGGTCTGTCGACCACCTACAAGTGGGAGACCTTCCTGACGCGTGACCTGCGCTGGGCGCTGCGCGATCAGCTCGGTTTCAACCCCAACGGCAACGGTGTCTTCGGGCTGTCCATGGGTGGCAGCGCGGCACTCAGCCTCGCCGCCTACCATCCGGACCAGTTCCGCTACGCCGGTTCCTATTCCGGCTACCTGAATGTGTCGGCGCCCGGTATGCGCGAGGCCCTGCGAGTGGCCATGCTGGACGCCGGCGGCTTCAATATCGACGCGATGGCGCCGCCGTGGGGCCCGCAGTGGCTGCGGATGGATCCGTTCGTCTTCGCGCCGCTGTTGCGCGACAACAACACCCGGCTGTGGATCTCGGCGGGTAGCGGGCTTCCCGGGGCGGCCGACGCGCCGGATATGAACACCGTGAACGCCATGGGCCTCGAAGGGCTGGCCCTGGCCAATACGCGGGCGTTCCAGGCCCGTATGGCGGCGCTGGGGGCGCATAACGTCACCTACGATTTCCCTGCCGTGGGCGTGCACAACTGGCACTACTGGACCGACGAGGTGTATCGGATGATCCCTGACATGTCGGCGAATATCGGCTGAACCCTCCCGGGCCGGACACGCCCGTCCGGATTGCGAATTCGTTGCCGGAGCTACCGACCCAGGTGCTCGGCAACGAAAACGCAGCCACGCCACGCGGATGCGTGTGACCTGCGACACTATCTGGCAACATGAACCCGCATCTGGCCGATTGATCCACCAGGAGCATGTATCCAGATAACGGCTTCCGTTTCCAGCGGCAGTCGTGGTCTATGTATCCGATATGGGGCCGGTAGCGTAGCTCGTGATTTGCTGTCCGGCTGTCCAGGCGAAAGGTCTAGTCGAATGCGAAGTGCGCGAAGGCTCAGATCGGTACGGCCCCGGCGGTGGGTCGGTCGTTGGGCGCTGGGGATCACCGTGGCGCTGCTGGCCCCACTCGCGGTGGCGCTGTCCGATTCGGGCAGCCAGGTCCGGGCCGCGCCCAATCCGGCGGGATTCGATTTCGTAGTGAACTCCCCGGAGATGGGACCCATCAGGTCACGGATCTTCCGGGCCAAAGACGGCAACACCAACCGAGTGGTCTACGCCCTGGACGGTATGCGCGCACCGGAGACGCACAGCGGCTGGGAGTTCGATACCAATGTCGCCGACGCGCTCACCGACTGGAATATCAACGTCGTAATGCCGATCGGCGGTATGTCCAGCTTCTACGCGGACTGGAATGCGCCGAGTTCGTTCTTCGGTGCGCCACCGACCGGCTCCTCGTCGGGTTCCGGCGCCCTCAACGTGATGTCCGAGGGTCCGGGTAAAAGCTACCGCTACGCCTGGGAGACGTTCGTAACCCAGCATCTGCGCTGGGCGCTGCGCGACCGGCTCGGATTCAACCCGTATCGCAACGGTGTTTTCGGATTGTCGATGGGCGGCAGCGGCGCCCTCACAATGGCCGCATATCACCCGGACCAGTTCAGTTTCGCCGGTTCCTACTCCGGTTATCTGAACATCTCCGCGCCGGGTATGCGCGAGGCCATCCGGGTCGCGATGATCGACGCGGGCGGCTACAACGTGGATTCGATGGCGCCGCCGTGGGGTCCGCAATGGCTGCGGATGGACCCTTTCGTATTTGCGCCACTGCTGCGCGATCACAACACCAGACTCTGGATATCCGCTGGTAGTGGGTTGCCCGATCTACCGGCCGACGGATTCAACGGCAATACCGTCAACGGTATGGCGCTCGAGGCGCTGGCGCTTGCCAATACCCGCTCGTTCCAGCTGCGGATGATGTCGCTCGGTGCGAACAATGTCACCTACTCGTTCCCGGGAGCCGGTATCCACTCCTGGACGTACTGGCAAGCCGAGGTCTACCGGATGATTCCGGATTTATCCGCGAATATCGGATAAACAGCGGTCGCGGGGGTTCCCGGCGGAACCCCCGCGACGACAGCAGTGTGCCCGCCCCGGAC
>NZ_JBEYBT010000010.1:0-228046 GCF_040632335.1 Nocardia sp. NPDC019395 | reverse complement strand
CGCCCAGTCCTCCACGTTCAGCACCTCATGATCGTTCACGGGGTGGGTCAGCATTCACCCGGAATCAGAGGGTCAGTCTTCAGGCGGAAGCGACACGGAGTTCGTAGTGGTGTCAAATACAAAACTTACGGAGATGCTTGACACTCGGATCCCCTGGGACTCGGGTGAGTGAGCCTGTCTTGGACCGCGGAGGGGCGTCGGCGCCTGGCGGTCCTTCGTCATGTCGAGTCTTGCGAAATGGGCGTTGTCGGCCAGCCTTCCTGCGCCTCCAGTACCTGTCTCCATGGGTAGGTGCGGTCACCTTCTCGGCGTTGCCGGGTGTGTGGGTACCGGCGCGGATCGACGGCCAATTGGAACCGGGTCGGCCGCCTATCCGATGTGCTTCCGCGGGAGCGGGCAACCACCGTGCCCGGGTTCCCGCCGACGGCGACTGACGGCTCCGGGCTGGGTTACCGAGGAACGCTGGACACCAGCGCCGGTCGGCGAAACCGCACGGCAAACGGAACGGCGGGAGCATCGGGTGGGCGGCACCGGGCCGATCCCCGGCGGCAAACCACATTTCCCCTGGTGGTGCCCCATGAATGCGGCACGCGCTACCAGAAGCATTTGCGTTCTGTGTGACCTGCGTCGTATGGTCGGATCCTGAGCGGAATCTGATTCCGCTCAGCGGAATTATCCCTGGTGCGGTTTCCGTACTTCTCGACACTCCTCGCTCAATCCGGAGGTACCCGTGGCGTCACCGATGACGGCCGACACAGCAGTTCCACCACGCGCTCGATGGTGGCGAGTCGGTGTCCTGCTGTTCCTCATCTACTTGGTCTGCTACGCAGATCGTTCGAATATCAGCGTCGCTGTGCCGGATATGGTCGAACATCTGCGACTGTCCGGGACCATCACCGGCGTCGTCCTGTCGGCGTTCTTCTGGGGTTACGTGATCACCCAGGTCCCGGGTGGTTTCCTGGCCACGAAAATCGGCCCGAAACAGGTCATCATCGCGTCGCTGGCCGTGGTGGGTGTCGCTGCCTGCGTCACAGGTTTCGCGCCCAATCTGCCGGCACTGCTGGCCATCCGCTTCGTGATGGGCCTCGCCGAAGGCGCGGTGTTCCCCTCGTTCGCGGTGATGTTCGTGCGCTGGTTCCCGGGCCGGGAACGCGGTCGGGCCGTCAGCCTCACACAGTACGCACTGCCACTGTCCTCGGCCCTGATGGCGCCGATCGCCGGCTGGATGATCGATACCTGGCACTTCCAGACGATGTTCGTGCTGCAGGGCATTCCGGCGCTGATCCTGGCCGCGGTGTTCTATCTGCTCGTGCCGAACGACCCCGCCGAGGACAAACGGCTGGACCCGGCCGAACTGCGGCTCATCCTCGCCGAACGCGATGAGGAGACCAAACCGGAATCCGGGCTGCTCAAGGCCCTGACCCGGCCCATCGTCGCCGGATTGTGCGTGACGTACTTCCTCTGGATCACCGGGATGTACGCCTTC
The DNA here is from genome assembly GCF_040632335.1 of Nocardia sp. NPDC019395. NCBI lineage: Bacteria > Bacillati > Actinomycetota > Actinomycetes > Mycobacteriales > Nocardiaceae > Nocardia > Nocardia sp. NPDC019395. The sequence continues at coordinate 226,560 of NZ_JBEYBT010000010.1, read as the reverse complement.
GGGCTGTGGCTGCCCACGCTGATCAAGGAGATCTCGTCCAACGGCATCGAAGCGGTCGGCTGGCTCACCGCGATTCCGTACGCGTTCGCCACGGTCGCGATGTATTTCAACTCGCGCTGGTCGGACAAGACCTCGTTGTCCCGCGGCTGGATCATCGCGACCTCGCTGAGTGTGGCGGGCCTGGCGATCCTGGCTCAGCACTACATCAGCGGCGGGGTTCTGTGGCAGATGATCCTGCTGTGCGTGGCCGCGGTCGGCCTCTACTCGTCGTTCGGCACGTGGTGGACCTGGGTGCTGAGTCAGGTGCCGCGTAACCAGGCCGGCCCCTCGGTGGGGTTGGTCAACTTCGTCGGCAACTTCGGCGGCATCGTCGGACCGATCGTGGTCGGCTGGGCTGCGGGGGGCGATTCGCTGGCGGGCGGTTTCTACGTCCTCGGATTCGCGCTGATCGCGAGCGCGGCCGTCGCCGCCGTCCTCGCCGCCCGCGGATACGACCGGAGTCCCGAACTCGAGGGCGCCGGGGATCACCAGCTGGTGTCCGAGAAGTAGAGCAGCCGACCGAAAGCAGGAGACCATTGAACCCGCCCCCCGAAACGGTCCGTGACACCGGGCCGGCCGACGGATCTGCCGTGGTGCTGCTGCACTCACTGTTCTTCGACGGATCAATGTTCGACGCGCTCATCGCCGAACTTCCGGCACGGCACCGCTACATCCGGCCCGATCTGCGGGGCCAAGGTTCGTTCACCGGTAGCGGCCGGGCGCCGACCATGGATGTGCTCTTCGACGACGCCGTAGCGCTCATCGAATCCCGGTGTACCCGGCCTGTTCACCTTGTGGGTAGCTCCATGGGAGCTTATATCGCGTTGCGCGTGGCTTCCCGGCGCCCGGACCTGCTGGCCTCCTGCACTCTGCTCGGCGCCACCGCGGAGGCAGAAGCCCGCCCGGAGATTTTCCGGGCGCTCGAGACCGCGGTCCGCGGCAACGAGCCGGATATTGTGGCCCGGATCGAACACACCATGTTCGGTGATGTGTTCCTGGGCGATACAGCCCGGTCAGCCACTCGGCGGCACTGGGCACAGGTATTCGCCGCGCATGTACCCGAGGTGGCGGACGCGCTGCACGGCGTCTACACCCGCCCGGCAATGACCGCGGAACTGGCCGCGATTCCGCTGCCGCTGCTGCTCGTCGCCGGCGAACTCGATCGCGCGAAACGGCCCGCCGATATGGCGGCCATCGCAGACCGAGTCCCGGGCAGTCGTCTCGTCGTCCTCGAGACCGCGGGTCACACCCCGGTCATCGAGGAGCCCGCCGCCATCGCGCGAGAACTCGTGTCGTGGTGGGCCACCCCACCGAATTCACCCCATCCAGACAACGGAGGTCGGAAGTCATGACCCTGCTCGAACCGCTCCACGACCTCGACGAGGTGGTGGCCCTGACCCCGGACGGGACCGAACTGCTGGGAAGTCACTGCGATACCTGCGATTCCCGGTTCTTTCCCCGCCGGCAGCTGTGCTTCGAATGCGGCGCCGACACGGTGCGCGATATCGGGCTGGGCCGCACCGGAATCCTCTACTCCTACACGCGAGTCGAGCTCTCCTCTTCCCGGATCACGCCGTACACGCTCGGCTACATCGACCTCGACAGCGGTACGCGGGTGCTCGCGGATATTTCGGTCCCCGAAGACCGGCTCGTCCCGGACCTGCCGGTGACGCTGACGACAGCAGCAGACGGCACCTGGAGCTTCGGCCCCGAGAACCCCGCAGACGGAACGGACGAGAATCGATGACCGACGCATTCGTGATCTCGGCAGCGATGCTGCCGATGGGTAAGCACCTCAGCTCGGGATATGCGGGCCTGGCGGCCCCGCCGGCCCGGCAGGCCGTCCTCGACGCCGGGGTCGAGCGCGGCGATATCGACGCCGTGTTCTGCGGACATGCCTTCGGCGGCATGCTCACCGGCCAGCGCATCGCCAAGGAACTCGGTCTCGGCAGTATCCCGATCGTCAATACCGACAACGCCTGTTCCGGTGGCGCGACGGCACTGCACCTGGCCCAGAAATCGATCGCGGCAGGCGAGCACGAAATCGTCCTGGTGATCGGCGTCGACAAGCTCACCCAGTTCGGTGGCGGCACACTACCGCTGGTGGCCGAGGACCCCGAGGTCCGGCAGGGCATGGTCATGCCAGCGGTGTACGCCATGCGGGCCCGGCGCTACCTCTACGAGCGCAAGGCCGAACCCGCCGATCTGGCACAGGTGAGCGTGAAGGCCCGCCGGCACGGCGTGCTGAATCCCTACGCGCAGTTCCAGAAGGAAGTCGACGTCGAGAAGGTGCTCTCCTCCCGCGTCATCGCCGATCCGCTCACGCTGCTGCAGTGCTGCCCCACCGGCGACGGAGCCGCTGCCGTCATGGTCGTCTCGGAGAAGGTGTTCCGCACCATGAACCGGCCGGGGATGCGGATCAGTGCGTCGGTACTGCATTCGGGCACCGCGACCAGCGGCGCCCGGAACATGCTGCGACCGGAGATCTCCTACCACTCGGCCCGGGAAGCCTACGCCCAGGCGGGGATAACCGCCGCCGATCTCGATACCGTCGAGCTCCACGATGCCTTCAGCATCGCCGAGCTCGTCTATTACGAGGCCCTCGGCCTGTGCCCGGAAGGCGAGTCGCTCGAACTGCTGCGTTCCGGCGAGACCACGTTCGGCGGTTCTGTCGTCGTCAACCCCAGTGGTGGCCTGCTCTCCAAGGGACACCCGGTGGGTGCCAGCGGCGTCGCGCAAGTGGTGGAGATGTTCTGGCAGCTGACCGGGGCCGCCGGTGAACGGCAGGTGCCGGACGCGAAAATTGCCCTGACACACGTCACCGGCGGAGGTATCTCCGGATTCGATCACGGGGCCTGCGCCGTACACATTTTCGAGCGAGCGGACTGATATGGCGACCGACGACGCGAGCAACGGCGAGAACGGCAACAAGAACAACGGGCAGAAGCAGGACAATTCGGCGGCGGGAACGGTGAAGCGCACCGTCCGTATGCTGGCCGCGCTCGCCGACCTCGGCGGCGAGGCCGGTGTCGGCAAGATCGCTGACCATATGACGCTACCCGCTTCGACCGTGCACCGGTTGCTGAAGATCCTCACCGAGGAAGGTGTGGTGGTTCGCGATCCGGATACCCACAATTACTCGATCGGTGCCGAGCTGTACCGGATCTCGTCGCGCGTCACTGCCCAGGTCGATATCACCGCCATCGTGCGGCCGTATCTCGAGGACGTGGCGAACGCCTTCGACGAGACGGTGATCTTCGGCATCTACATGCCTGCGAACAAGGCACTCTCCTTCACAGCCCGCGCGGACGGCGCCCAGTTGCTCCGCTATCGCATCGAACTGCACCGTCCGCTCTCGCTGGTATGGGGCGCCTCGGGTAAAGCCGTACTGGCACAGCTCGACAGCGCCACGGTCGCCGATGTACTCGAGCACGAGCGTGGGCTCGCCGGCGGCGGCCGGGCGCCCGGCTCGGCGGCGGAACTACCCACCCTCGACGAACTCGAGCGCGACCTGCAGGCAGTGCGTGCAGCGGGTTACGCCATCAGCGAGGGCGAGAAGCTGCCGCAGGCACGTGGTATCGGCACACCTGTCTTCGACGCCCGAGGCGTGGTCGGGTCCATCACGCTCACCTCACCGAAGGATCGGCTCCCACACGGAGAGATCAGCACCATCGCCGCGGCGCTCATCGATGCCGCCCGGTCCATATCGCGCGACCTCGGGTCCACCGCAGCGAATTTCAGTCCAGGAGTTGTTTCACCATGACGCCGTCCCGCTCACCGCTACAGGGCCTGAAGGTTGTCGATCTCACGACCTTCCTGTCGGGCCCCTTCTGCACGCAGGTACTCGCCGATATGGGCGCCGAGATCATCAAAGTGGAAGCGCCGGCCGGTGATTCGAGCCGGTCCATCCCGCCGCATTTCATCGACGGCGACAGCGCCTACTACCTCGGGAACAACCGGAACAAGAAGAGTATCGTCGTCGACCTCAAATCCGCTGCGGGCCTGGCCGTCCTGCGCGATCTGATCGCACAGGCCGACGTGGTGGTGGAGAACTACCGGCCCGGAGTAAGCGCGCGGCTCGGTTTCGATCCCGCCGAGATGCGGCGCCGCCATCCGGCCCTTATCTGGGCGTCCATCAGCGGTTTCGGCCAGACCGGGCCCTGGAAGGAGCGACCGGCCTACGACATGATCGTCCAGGCGCTCTCCGGCGCGATGAGCCTCACCGGCGAACCGGGGCAGCCGGCGGTCCGCCTCGGCATCCCCGCGGGGGATGTTGTGGCGGGTATGTACGCCGCGATCGGTATCTGCGCGGCGGCGGCTTCCCGGGCGGTGGACGGCCAGGGCGATCACATCGATGTGTCGATGCTGGACTCACTGATCTCCCTGCTGTCCTACCAGGGCGTCTACTCGATGATCAGTGGCCGGGCACCCGCCCCGCAAGCCGCCCGGCACGACTCCATCCCGACCTACCGTTCGTTCGTCGGTGGCGACGGCCGTGAACTCGTCGTCACCGCGAACACCGACCGCATGTGGCGTGCGATGTGCGATGTTCTGGGACTTCCGGAGCTCACCACTGATCCGCGGTTCGCCGATCAGCGCGCCCGGCTGGCGAACAAGATCGACCTGTGGGAGCTGTTCGAGCGCGCGTTCACCGAGCGCAGCGCACTGGAATGGGTGGAGTTGCTCCAGGCTGCGGGGGTTCCGGCGGCGCTGATCACGAATGTTCCCGAGGCACTGGCCGAGGCCCGCACGGCCGGTCGCGAGATGGTACTCGACCTCGATGATAATCGGGGCAATTCGGTCTCCGTGCTCGGTAATCCGATCAAGTTCCTCGATTCGCCAGTGGTCGAGCCTGCCTACCCGCCGGTGCTGGGCGCGGATTCGGCCGAAATACTTGCCGAACTGGGCCGGACCGCCGCCGAGATCGATGAATTGCTGTCCTCGGGGGCCGTCTCCGCGGGTTCGCGGTGAGTACTCCGACCGTCGTCGCGCTGCATTCGCTCGGGCTGGATTCCGGGTCCTTCGACGCGTGGGCGCACGCCGTATCGCCGCGATACCGCTGGGACGGTGAGGATCTCGCTGGTCACGGCTCCCGGGCCGGACTGCGGAACGCCACGCTGGCCACGATGGCGCGTATGGTAGGCGACCGTATCAGCGCATTCGACGGCGTACATTTGGTCGGCCATTCGCTGGGCGGGGCGGTCGCCGCCCTGGCCGCTGCGGCCGCACCACCCGGGGCTGTGCGTTCGCTGATCCTGATCGCTACACCACCGCAGGGTTTCCCGTCGTTCGCCGAACGCGCGGAGCCGGTAGCCGCCACAGGTTCCATGGCACCAGTCGTCGAACCTACGCTGCACCGCTGGTTCGACCCCGCCGAGCCGGCAGCCGATACTCCGTCGATACGATACTGCCGCGACCGGCTGACCTCGCTGCCGCCGAACACCTGGATCACAGCGTGGCGCTCGTTCGCACAGTTCGGCGGCTATGCCGAACTCGGCGCCGCACTGCCGCCGACCCTTCTGATCTCCGGCGCGGCGGACCAGTCCACATCACCCGAGCAGGTCGGAGCCATTCGACCGCATGTTCCGAGGGCGGTCGGCCACGAGATCGTCGCCGACGCGGGCCACATGCTGATCTTCGATCACGCGGACGAACTCGCAACCATCTCGTGCCGGTTCTGGCAGACAACGGAGGAACAGCAGTGACCACCAACCACAGCGGCCGCATCGTGGTCGTCACCGGCGGAAACGCCGGCATCGGCCGCGCGTGCGCCCAGGCATTCAGCGCCGCGGGCGCGCTCGTCACGGTGCTCGACCGCGACAAAGCCATCGACCTGCCCGACCGTGTCCGGGCCCATAGGGTGGACGTCACCGACGACGCCGCCGTCGATGCCGCGATCGAAGCGATCGGCGCCGAACACGGCCGCATCGACGTACTGGTCAACAATGCCGGGGTCAGCGGTGTCGGCACCATCGAGGACGGCACCCTCGACGACTGGAACAGGCTCTGGGATATCAATGTGCTCGGTTACGTCCGGGTCACCCGCGCCGCGCTCCCCTACCTGCGTAGATCGTCCGCCGCGGCAATCGTCAATATGTCCTCCTGCACCGCCGCATCGGGCTTCCGGCAACGCAGCGCGTATTCGGCGACCAAGGGCGCGATCGAAGCGCTCACCCGATCCTCGGCGGCCGATCTCGTCGCCGAGAACATCACCGTCAACGCGGTGAACCCGGGCACGGTCGACACCCCGTTCATGGCCGAACTCGCCGCCCGCGCCGACGACCCGGCCCAGCGACGCCGCGATTACGAGAGCCGCCAGCCCACCGGCCGGATGGTCGCCCCGGCCGAGGTCGCCGCCGCGGTGCTCTACCTCGCCGACCCGGTCAACCGCTCCTCCGTCGGGACCGTGGTCACGGTCGACGGCGGTATCGCAAGCCTGCACATCACCCAGGCCTGAAAACCCTCCAGAAAGGATCCAATCATGTCGGAACAGCGCACGGTGATCATCACCGGAGCCGGCCAGGGTATCGGCCGACGGTACGCCCTCGAATTCGCCGCCGACGGTGACGCCGTCGTCATCGCGGACCTCAACGGCGAGAAGGCGGCCGCGGTGCAGGCCGAGGTCGAGGCGGCCGGCGGGACGGCGCTCGCAGTGACCACCGATGTCGCCGACAAAGGCAGCGTCGATGCCATGGTCGCCGCCGCGGTGGCGAAGTTCGGCACCATCGATGTGCTGATCAACAATGCCGCCATCTTCTCCACCCTGGTGATGAAGCCGTTCGACGAGATCGATATCGACGAATGGGAGAAGGTCTTCGCCGTGAACTCCCGCGGGACCTTCCTGTGTGTGCAGGCCGTGGCCCCGTACATGAAGGCTCAGAAATCCGGCCGCATCATCAATATCTCGTCGTCGGTGGTGACCACCGGCCGCGCGAACTACGCCCACTATGTCGCCTCGAAGGGCGCGGTATCGGCGCTGAGCAAATCGCTGGCCACGGAAATGGGCGAATACAACGTAACCGTCAATGTCGTCAGCCCGCACGGCATCGTCACCGAGATCCCGCGTGGCACCATCACCGACGACCAGTGGGCCGGAATCCTGGCCGAGCAGGCCATCAAGCGCAAGGGCTCGGCCGAGGACGTCGTGGGAGCGGTGAAGTTCCTGGCTTCCCCGGGCGCCGGCTACATCACCGGGCAGACCCTGCTGGTCGACGCCGGCCTCCGCTACACCTAGACGCCATGCAGAAAGGATTCTCATGTCCCATTCGATCAAGCGGGTTAGCGATAGACGTCATCGGATCGCTGTCATCGACGGTCCGAACATGTCGAACCTGGGCGCCCGCAGCAAGAAGGTCTACGGCGCGATCGCGAGCCTGGACGACCTGAAAGCATTCGTCGTCGGTTTCGGCAGCGATCTCGGCGTCGAGGTGTCGACCTTCTCGTCCAACTACGAGGGCGCGATCCTCGAGTTCATCCACGAATCGGCCGAACAGGTCGACGGGTACATCATCAACCCGGCGGGGCTCACCACCGTGGGAGAAGCGGTCCGCCACGCCCTCGAAGAAACCACCAAGCCGGTGGTGGAGGTCCATTTCTCCAACATCACCTCCGGCGCGGGCGGGGCCCGGGGTCTCGGCGGTGGGGCGATCCAGTCCACGCTCACCCACACCGCCACCGGCATGTGCATGGGCCTACGGCAGTACTCCTACATCGGTGCACTCACCGCCCTGGTCCTGTCGCTGGACGACGCGAGTTTCCTCGGCGCGCAACCGTAGGCCCGACAGACGACCGGCCTCACTGGGTCGACGACGCCACTCACCTCAACCGCAGTTGCCGATGATGAGGGACCTGCGGCCGGGGCGAGTGGCGAACTCGGTCGCCCGGTGAAGCACACGCTAAGCCACGGGGGACCGCGCTCGGATCCGAGAACGCCGCCGGCGATCCCCTCACATATGCGAACCCGAAAAGCTAGGCCACCCAACGCAATACCGGGTGATTTCGGTCGATCCCTATCGTGATCACCTGCGCACCCACCGCGCCACAGAACCGTGATACGAAGTTCGCATTCAGCTGTTCGTCTCGCCGATGCTGCTGGGGAACTCCGCTGTGCTGAGGGAATGGGGTCACGAGCCGGATCTCCATGCAAAAAAGAGGCCAGTCAGGGCATGCCACCGTCGGAGCGCAGCGTGGCACCAGTGGTGAAACTGGAGGCATCCGAGGCAAGGAACAACGCGGCACCGACGATCTCCTCGGGGCGCCCTGGACGTTGCAGCGCGTGGGCGGCGAACGGATTGTCCTCGGGCGCGATGTCCTCCAACTTCCAGCCGGCGGTGGCCTGGGTCATGTGGGGCCCTGCCATCAAGGTGTTGACCCGCACCGTCGGCCCGAATGCCAGCGCCAACCCCTCCGTCATCGCATTGAGCCCGGCTTTGGCGGCCGCGTACGGGACGATCGACGGCCGCGGCCGGATCGACCCCGAGGAACTGACATTGATGATCGAGCCGCCGCCGGCGGAGACCATCCGCTCCCCCACCAGAACCGACAGCCGGAAAGGGCCTTTCAGGTTGAGATTCAGCACGGAATCGAACAGCTTCTCGGTCACCGTACCCAGCGAATCGTAGACCGGCTGCATACCCGCATTGTTGATCAGTACATCGACTCTGCCGAAGCGGGCGTAGGCGGCATCGACCAGACCGTCGAGCTGGTCCCACCGGCCCACATGCGCGCTGTAGGGCAGCACGGCCCGTTCGGTTTCCCGCTCGATCTCCGCGGCCGTTGCCGCGCAACTCTCGTAGTTCCGGCTTGCGATTACCAGGTCCGCACCGCACCGCGCGGCCGCGAAGGCCATCTCACGGCCGAGCCCCCGGCTACCACCGGTGATCAGTACCACCCGCCCGCTCAGATCGAACAGCCTGTCGGCATAGCCCATGACACCTGCACCTCGAACTCCGGCCGGGAGGCCGGGCTCTTACCGGCCAGACCTCAGATTGGAACTCTCTATTTCAAGAATGCTATTCTCTCCATAGAGATTGTCATACTCTTCAGAGGGTTCACAAGCCATAGCGTTCACCAGCGATCCGAGAGGCCAATGGGAAGTTCGAGCGTGCCGGTGCAGTTACCCGGCCCAGTACGGCAGATCGGCTACGTGGTCACCGATATCGAGGAGCAGATCGACTCGTGGCTCGGGCTCGGCATCGGGCCCTGGTACGTCCTGCGCGGATTGTCACAGCGCTCGCTCTATCGCGGATCGCCCTGCGAAGTGACGGTCACGCTGGCGTTCTCCCACTCGGGACACCTTCAGGTCGAGCTCATTCAGCAGCATCACGACACCCCGAGCATCTACACCGAGTTCCTCCGCGGCGGAAACAGCGGCTTTCATCAGCTCGCCTGGTGGGCAGACGATTTCGATGTGGCACTCGAATCGATTCACGCCGCCGGCCATCCCGTGGTCTGGTCGGGCGGAGCCCCCGGGGGAGCCCGTTACGCCTACTTCGAACCGCCGTCCGGTCCCGCGCCGATCATCGAAGTCAGCGAATACACCCGGGGCACAGCCCAGCTCGCCGAGATGGTCCGAAACGCCTGCGAAGAGTGGGACGGCAGGGATCCGATCCGCTCCCTGTGAACAAGCAACCAGACACGCGTATCTTCATCCGCGATCACCGCCGGCCGAGAGTTCACAACGGCGGAACCGTTCGACTGTGTCGGTGCGAACCGGTACGCACGCGGCGGTCAGGGCCGCGGACTTGAATGCACGGGCAGCCGCGGTGAGTCGATGCCGCGCCGGTATCGCGTGTGCCCGGAACTCCCCCGGCCAGCGAGTTCCCCACAATGTCACCTCCTGCGCCAGCGATTTGTCGAGGAGCCGGAGCATTCCTTCGTGGACGCGCGTGTCCGAGGTGAGCAGTCCGGCGTCGACGGCGACAGCCTGTGGTCTGGCTCCGGGCTTCGCGGACGTCAGGCCGAACTCGATATCCACCACGCGTACGCCGAGGATGTCCAGTGGGCGCGTATCGGCGCAGTCGGCGACGAGCACGGTCACATCCCAGCCGGACATCGCCCGGTCGAACAGCCATCCCCCGGCGTCACGCACCACCGTGCCGGCGGACGGCGCGAGGGCGACCAGTCGCGGCCGTAGCGTTCGCCTTCGGGCCACACCATTGTCTTTACCCTCGCCCGAATACACACGCCAGGCGTTTCGACCGGCAGAGCCAGCTGACAGATCAACCACGATATTCGCTCCCATGGTAGTAACCGGTATCGGCCGCGCTCGAATTCACCCGGACGGAATCCGCCCGGGGCATTGCCAGGTCACCGGCCCGCGGCAGGGCCGGTCTGTTCCGCCAGTCGGCGCCGCTCGGCTCGGCGGCTCCGCTGCCGCACCGGGTCCGCGACCGGGGCAGCGAGCAACAGGCGCTGCGTATACGGGTGGTCCGGGGTCGAGGTGACGACCCCCGCAGGGCCTGTTTCCACGATGTCGCCCCGGTACAGCACAGTGACACGATGGCTGATGTGCCGGATCACCGCCAGGTCGTGGGAGATGAACAGGTAGGACACGCCGGTCCGCCGCTGTATTCCGTCGAGCAGCTCGAGGACCCGGGCCTGAGTGCTGAGGTCCAGCGCCGAAACCGGCTCGTCGCAGACGATGAGTTTCGGCTCGGGAGCGAGCGCCCGGGCGATGGCGATCCGCTGGCGCTGGCCGCCACTGAACTCCCGGGGCAGCCGAGCGGCAGAATTACCGGGTAAACCGACCTGATCGAGCAATTCGGCTATTCGCGACCGCGCGATTGCCGGCGCGATTCCTTGTACCACCAGCGGTTCGCTCAGGATCTCACCGATCGTGAGGGAAGGGTTGAGCGAGCTGTAGGGGTCTTGGAACACCACCTGGATATCGCGGGCCAGCTCCCGGCGGCGCTTTCCCTTCACATGCGTGATGTCTCTGCCACCGAACCGGATGGCACCGGCGTTTGCGGCGGCCAGCCCGAGCACGGAGCGGCCGATTGTCGACTTGCCGGAACCGGATTCGCCCACTAGTCCCAATGTTTCGCCGACACCGACCGTCAGCGAAACACCGTGCAGCACCTCCACCGGCCGCGCCCGCAGACCACGGCCCGGATAGGTGACGTGCAGATCGTTCACTTCCAGCAACGAGCTCATCGCACCGTCTCCCTGATCGCCGTGGTCTCGTCCCCCGGTTCACTGCCGGGCCGGTCGCCGCGCACCACGGTGTCGTCGAGAATGGAGTCCAGCAGCGTCCGGGTGTATTCGTGCCGTGGACCGGCGAACAGCTCAGGCGTGGTCCCGGTTTCGACGATCGCGCCCCGCTGCATCACCGCCACGCGATCGCACAGATCCGCCACAACCCCGAAGTTGTGCGTTACCAGCAGCACCGACATATTCAAACGCTGCCGCAGGTCGTGGAGTAGATCGAGGATCTCGGCCTGAACGGTGACATCCAACGCCGTGGTCGGCTCGTCGGCGATGAGCACCCGCGGCCGTGCGGCCACGGCGCCGGCGATGAGGACCCGCTGTGCCATACCTCCCGAGATCTGGTGCGGATAGGAATCGAAAGTCCGTTCGGGATCGGTGATTCCCACCTGGTCGAGCATCGACAGCACCCGGCGTCGCGCGTCCCGCCGCGGCATCGGCGTGGCCGCTCGCACGGATTCCACGAGTTGCGCTCCGACCGTGAAAGACGGGTCGAGATTGCTCATCGGCTCCTGCGGGATGTAGGCGATCGTGCGCCCGCGGAGCGCCCGCAGTTCCCGCTCCCGCAATCCGAGCAGTTCGCGCCCGTCCAGCTCGATGGAACCGCTGGTCACCACGGCGTCGCCGGGAAGGACACCCAGCACGGCGAACGCGGTTTGCGTTTTCCCGGAACCGGACTCACCGACCAGACCGAGCGTCTCTCCCTCCGCCAAGTCGAAACTGAGATCGCTGACCACCTCGCGCAACTCGCCGGTCGGTGCCGGATAGGAGATGCTCAGATTCCGCACCGCCAGCACGCCGCCGGACCCGTCCACAGGCGATGAACGTGCCGTCGGCCCGGGCGCCCCGGTGAGCCGCGGTGGCCGGGGTTTCGTACCGCCTTCGAGGGTGTCACGTAGCGCGTTGCCGAACAGCACCAGCGCCGAGGTGATCACCCCGAGAAGAACGCTGGGCCAGACCAACTGCACCGGTTCGACGTACATGTTGGCGAATCCCTCGGCGATCATCGCGCCGAAGCTTGGGGTGGTACCGGAGCCCACTCCGAGGAAGGCGAGACCGGCTTGCACATTGATAGCGGTGGCGGCCAGGAACGCGGAGGCGATGATCACCGGTCCACGCACCCGGAACAGGATGTGCCTCGCCAGGATCCGGTGGTCCGGTAGCCCGGACACCCGTGCCGCATCGATGAAGAGCTCGTTCTTCACCCCCAGTACCTGGTTACGCACGATTCGGTAGATGCCCGGGGACAGTATGACGCCGAGTATCGCCATGCTGGCCCGATAGTCGCCGTGGGTGACCGGCATCAGGATGATCAGCAAAAGGAGTCCGGGGAAGGTCATGAACAGGTTGAACACCCATTCCGTGGCACCGCGGACGCGGTCGCCGAAGTATCCGCCTATGAGCCCGAAGGTTATTCCGATGGCAAGTGCGATCCCCGGCGCGATGAGCGCGGAAACCACGCTGGTATTAATCGAATGAAGCAGTCGCGCAAGGATATCGCGGCCGTCCTTGTCACCGCCGAGGAGGTAGCCCGGGCTACCGGGGTCGGCATTGATGGCATCGAGCGACGCGACGTTCGGCTCATGTGCGGCGAGTACCGAGCCGATCACTCCCGACAGCACAATGACCAGCAGCAACCCGACGGTGACGACTGCTTGCGGATCCCGCGAAAGTCTGCGCAGTACGGAGGTCCGTTCGACGGTATCGGGCGAGGTGGCGATCTCCGGACCGGAGAACTTCGTGCTCAATGGATCCTCGCTTTCGGGTTGAGCCAGCCGTTCAACAGATCGACGACGAGATTGACCCCCACGACCAGCATGACCACGAAGGTCGTCACGCCCATGATGACCGGCACGTCACCCTGCAGTGAGGCGTTGAAGGCGTAGCTGCCGTACCCGGGGAGGGCGAAGATGTTCTCGATGATGAGAGCGCCGCCCACCATGGTGATGAATTCGAGGGACAGGACCGTCAGCGCGGGCCCGACCGCGTTGCGCAGGGCATGCCGGAGCACGATCGATCGCATCGGCAACCCCCGTGTCCGCAGGGTGCGGACGTAGTCCTTGCGCAATTCGTCGATCATCGCGCCACGCACCTGCGCGGTGAGGCCGGCTATTCCGGCCACCGTCAGCGCCATCACGGGGATGGCGATGGTGCTCGCCCACCGCGCGGGATCGTCGCCGAAGCGCGCGAAACCGGTAGCCGGAAACCAGCGCAGCCAGATGGCGAGCACATAGACCAGAACGATGGCCAGCAACAGGTTCGGCACCAGCAGGCCGGTCATCGAGATTCCTTGTGTGATCCGGTCGAGCGCACCACCCCGGGTGGCTGCCAGCACCCCGAGGGTCAGGCTCACGACCGCGGTGAAGAACAGGGCGACCACCACGATGGACAGCGTGACACTCAACCGTGCGGTGACCGCGGACTCGACCGGTTCACTGGTGAAATAGGAGACGCCGAAGTCACCACGCACGGCGTGCAGCAGCCAGTCGACGTACTGCACCGGCAGCGGCCGATCCAGCCCCATCGCGGTCTTCCGCGCTTCGATGGTCTCCGGGGTGGCGGCCGGACCGAGCAGGCCGGCCACGACGTCATCGAAGGTCAGGCTCAGCATCGAGAAGGTGATCATCGTGACGAGCAACGCCAGCACAACACCGGCAGCGAGGCGACGCCCGGCATATCCGATCATCGTGGGGCCTCGTTCCCAGGTCCGCGGACGCCGGCAGCACCCGCCACTGCGCCGGACCGGCCGGCCTTGTCGTCGACGCATCTCGTAAGCCGATCCGTCTCCGGGCGGAATGTGTGTGCGGGGCGCCGTCCGGCCACAGCTGGTGCGGGGCGGCGGACGAAAGAGGAGCAGGTGGTTCCCGCGTTCTGAGCAGCGAGGGAAGGCACGAGCAACCGTGGACTGGGCGGTTGATCAAACATATGGGGCGAACTTCCTTGTTCTGCGATGTAGGTCCATTACGCGGCCGGAGACCCCCGTCACACAAGGAGTTGCCGTGTGTTGCCGCGCCTGAGCAGTGCACCGGACAGACGTCCAGCTCCTGGGCCACGTGCCCGCCCGCGCCGTACGGCAACTCGCGGCAACTGGTTGCCCCTGATCCCACCTGTCATCAACCATGACCACACCGTGTGACGGGCGCCACTCGATCCGGCAGACCGCTTTCCGGCGGCGCGGCGCTCAGCCCGGAAAAGACAGCCCATTCAGGAAAGTCCGGGAACTTCGCCCGTCACCAGCTTCCGGCGTCATCCGCCGGAACAGGCACTTTCCGATCTCCGGCACGACCGGTTTCCCATCGAGATGAGGGTCCAGCAAATGAAAGCAACTATCCCGGACCGCGCGCGCACCGCCGTATTCCGTAACGGTGCACGCCTGGCAGGAATCGGTACGGCCGTCACGGTGATCGTCGGCCTGTTGTCTGCCGGCGCGGCCGACGCCGATACCTTCGTACCGCTGCCCGACGGCCGAACGGATGCCCCCGGGGCCACGCTCACCCGGACCGCCGAGCGGGCTGTCGTATCCCCTTCGATGGCAGCCAATGGCGCGGGGCGGGTGGTGTGGGTGTCCGGCACCGTCACCGCCGATGTCCGCGCCACTCCTACCGTCGAGCGCCCCGGCCCGTACAGCAGCCCCGGGAACCAGCCCGGTACCAACAACTCCTCCACCCACGGCGCTACCCAGGTGAACACGGGCTACATCGTCGGCTGCCAGGTCAGTATCGGCGACAAGGCCATCACCGCGGGCCTGTCGGGCAATGTCAGCACCAATGGGGGCGGCTTGAGTGGCTCCGCGGGTATCCAACTCGGTCCCGGTGACGTCGCGTTCGTCCGTGTCGGCTTCAAGGACATTCTCGAGCCGGGCGTCTACAGCCTCGGCTACCGCGACGTCGAAATGCAGATCCAGGGCTGTGGCGGCTACGCCCAGGCCCGCTCCTACACGGTCCTCGAGACCATCGGCGACCACTACTCCAAGACCACTCTGTACGGGGCGCCGTTCAGTATCGGCTGATCAGAACGCATCTTCAGCACAGCTCTCGGCCTGGCCGATTCGAACCCGGAGGGGTTACCACCATGATCCACCACAGGAAATCCACACTCATCGGGCTTGCCGCCACGGCAATTCTGGGATTCGCGACCACCGGTGTCGCCGAAGCCGACACCTTCGTCCCGTTACCCGGCGGCAGCGTCACCGAAAGCCTCGGCGACGGCACCACCGTCGTCGTGCGCATCGCCGCCGAATCCGCCACGATCAGCCCGTCGCTCGGCGCGACACCCCTGCATCGCAATGCCTGGGTATCGGCCAGCGCGCAGGTCGAGCTTTCCGCACCGGCCCGCACGGCAAAGATCAAACCGGGGTACGTCGTGGGCTGCCAGGTCAATATCGCCGGCGGCGGGGCGAACGGCGGCGCGAACTACAGCTCCGATTGGGAAGGCCGGAGCCCCTCGGCCGGCGGCAGTCTCGGCGGAAATCTCAGCCTCGGCCCCGGACAGGCGAAAAAGTTCTACCTCCTCGACCTCGAGGCGCCCGATGCGTTCGGCGCGGAATCGCATCGGAATTTCGCGCCGTTCCGGGGCACCACCGGTAGCGTCACCTGGAGCAACAGTACGATCGGCCTCGCCGGCTGCGCGGGCTACGCGCAGGCCCGGGCATTCGTGGAGGCGGAGGTGGAGACCGGGACCGCCAAAGAGGTCGTCACGGTATGGGGTCAACCGTTCAGCCTCGGCTGACCACTACCGTTCACCCCTTCGAGCGGTGGACGTGTGCATTTCTTGTTGCGGAACCCCGGCTTCCACGAGTGCCACGTCCACCACCCGGACCGGTTCCGGCGCAGTCATACTCTGCCGCGCAAGCGTTCGGCTTCCCGGACGACGGCCGCCATCAGGTCGCTATCCGCGCCGAGCGCGGGATCCAAGCGGACCAGGGCGGACCGAACTTCCGGTCGCCCGGGCGCGCGGATATCCGATAGGCCGGCACCGCGCGCCTCGACATGGCAGGCCCAGCCCGCCAGCGCCCGGACGGCTCCGGCCGGCAGGCGCCCGGCTTCCCGTTCTCGGCGTAACACCGGCAGGATCCGCACCGGGAGCTTCTGCGCACCGTCTACGGCGATCTGGGAAAGATGATGCTGTATACGGTGATTCGCGAAACGGCCGATCAGCTCCGTTCGGTACCGATGTAGTTCTCCGGCCGGGAGATCGATATGGGGTGTCACCTCGGACCACCACTGTTCGACCCAGGCCCGGCACACCGGATCCGCCACGGCGGCCGCCACGGTTCGATGCCCACGCAGCGGCGCGGTGTACGCGAGTAGCGAATGAGCACCGTTGAGCATCCACAGCTTTCGCTGTTCGTAGGCGGCGATATCCCGTGTGAAGACGGCACCTGCCGTCTCCCAGCGCGGACGACCGGCCGGGAACTCGCCGCACAACACCCACTCGTGGTACGGCTCGGTCACCACCGGCGCCGCATCGCGGTAACCCGTGACGGATTCGGCCAGTAGCGAATCCTCGCCACCGCCGGCCGGCGTGATTCGATCCACCACAGTGGTGACGAAGGAAACGTTCGACTCTATCCACGTCGCGAGATCGGGAGCCACATATCCGGCGAACTCCAGGACTACCCGTTTCAAAGCCGCCCCGTTTCCGGGCAGATTGTCACACGGCACCACTGCGATCGGGCCGGCCGCCCCGGCGGCCCGCGCCGCCAGCCCTGCGACCAGGCGGGCCACGGCGGTGGCTCCCGGCGCATTCACCTCGGTGCGGAGTGCCAACAGGTCGGCCCGCACCGTCGGGTCGGAGTGATCGAGACCGCCGTCGGCGTTCCGGGTGTAACCGGACTCGGTGACCGTCAGCGACACCACGCCTACCGTCGGCTCCGCCAGGTAGGTCTGCCAGGCCGCATGGTCGGTCGCTCGGTGTGCCCGGGAAATAGCGGAGACGATCTCGAATTCGTCCGTTCCACCTCGGGTGATCAGCGTGTACAGCCCACCTTGGGCATCGAGTCTCGCGGCGAGATCGGAACCGCGGCCCGCGAATGCGGCGATTCGCCATTCCTCGGCGTCGGAGGCCCGTGCGGTGTACCAGGCTTGATGGGCGCGGAAGAAATTGCCCAGTCCCAGGTGAATCATTCGCACCGACGCGGGACGCCCCGGCCGCGGCGTCACAGCTTGAACACCCGGCGCGGCTGCTCGCGCACGAGTCCCTGAAGTGTGGATACCGCCTCGTCCTCGGACAGCTGGTGCCGGGCGACCAGCTCGGCCAGCCGGCTCGCATCGAGCCGCCGGGCCATATCGTGCCGAGCCGGGACCGAGCAGAAAGCGCGGGTGTCGTCGACGAACCCGGCGAGTTTACCGAATCCGGCGGTTTCGGTGACCGCCCGGTGGAAGCGTCCGATCGCGTCCGGAGCATCGAGGAACCACCAGGGCGCACCGGCGAATACCGTGGGATAGAAGCCTGCCAGCGGTGCGATCTCCCGGGAGAACGCCGTTTCATCGGCGGTGAACAGGACGAGATTCAATTTCGGATGAGTACCGAAATTCTCCAGCAGACTGCGCAGGGCGTCGGTGAATTCCACCCGCAGCGGAATATCGTGCCCGGTGTCCGCACCGAATGCCACTGCGGTCGGCGGGTGATGATTTCGGCGGATCGCGGGATGCAGCATCATGGTCAGGCCGTCCTGCGTCGACATCCGGGCCATTTCGAACAGCATATGCCGACGGAAAGCCGTCGCCGCCGCCTCGGATACGGTGCCCGCTCGGGCATCACGGTAGATGCGGCTCGCTTCGGCGGGCGCCAGAGGATCGGCGCGCACGTCTTCGTGACTGTGATCGCTCGCAGTGGCACCGTGGGAAACGAAGTAGCGTCGGCGCTCTTCGAGCGCCGTCACGTACCCGGCATAGTCACCGGTGTCGACACCGGTGACGGCGGCGAGGCGTTCGACGTCCCGATTCCATTGCGGCTGCGCCGGTTCGAGATATCGATCGGGCCGGAATGTCGGTACCACCCGGCCCCGCCACGCCTGATCCGAGCGCAGCTGTCTGTGCGCCGACAGATCGTCACAAGGATCGTCGGTGGTGGCCAGCACATCGATGCCGAATCGCTCGTACAACCGCCTCGGCAGGTAATCCGGTTGCCGCAAGCATGCGGCGATCCGGTCGTAGATCTCGTCGGGCCGGCCTCGGCCCGGGAGCTCGGCGACATCGAATATCTCGCTGAGTTCGCTCTCCAGCCAGTAGCGGACCGGTGTTCCCAGGAATACCCACCAGTGGTCGCAGACTATCCGCCAGATCGCGCGGGCCTCGGCTTCGTCCAGGAACTGCCGCCCTACTCCGAGTGCGTCCAGCGGCACGCGATGCGCGTGCAGCAAACGCGTGACGTAGTGGTCCGGCGTGATCAGCAGGCTCACCGGATCGGGAAATGGTTCGTTGTCCGCCAGCAGCCGGGCATCCACATGACCGTGCGGCGAAATGATGGGCTGATCACGCACGGTCGCGTGCAGGCGGCGCGCCAGTGCGCGAACACCGGGATCGGCCGGGAACAAGCGATCCGGATGTGTTCCGCGGGACGTCCGCGAATGAGCAACCATGTCCGCCATGCTGTGCGGAACCGGTGGCGACCGACAACCCCTTGCCCCCAGTTGCCACAGTACGTTGCCGATTCGCTCGCCGGCGTGCATCGTCCGACCGGACCATGCGTAGAAAGCGAGGGTGCGACCGTGCCTTGCGTATCCCTTACCGGCCACAACGGCGCCGACCTGTCCGAAGACGATGTGAGCGCCTTTCTCGCGGAGCGACTGGATGGGCTGTACCTCGACGGGTGCAGCGTCTGCCTCGTGGTTCCCGACGCGACCCGCAGTTGTCCCCTGCCGATGCTGCTGTCGATCCTGCACGCCGAATTGTCCGGGCGCGCAAGCCGGATCACCGTGCTCATCGCGCTCGGCACCCATGCGGCAATGGACGAGGAACGGCTGGCCACCTGGCTGGGTTATCCGCCCGGCGGCTGTGCGGACCGCTACCCGGGCCTCATCGTCCGCAACCACGAATGGTGGGATCCGGCGACTTTCGTCACCGTGGGCCGGATCCCGGCCGATCGTATCGGGGAACTGTCCGGCGGTTTGTTGCACGTCGACGTGGAGGTGCGGATCAACCGGGCAGTAGTGGAACACGATACGACGATTATTCTGGGACCGGTCTTTCCCCACGAAGTGGTCGGATTCTCCGGCGGGTACAAATACTTCTTCCCGGGGCTGTCCGGCCCCGAGGTGATCGATGTATCGCACTGGCTGGGCGCCCTGATCACGAGCCGGGACATCATCGGGACCACGGGCATCACACCGGTCCGGGCGCTCATTCACGAGGCCGCTGCTCTGGTACCCGGCGAACACCATGCGCTGTGCCTGGTGGTGCAATCCGGCACCGGACGCCTGCGCAGCGCGACGTTCGGCGACCCCCTCTCCGCCTGGGCCGCCGCGGCTGAGATATCGGCGGACACTCACGTGCGCTACCTCGACGCACCGGTACGTCGCGTACTCTCCCTGATCCCGGCGAAGTACGACGATATGTGGACGGCCGCCAAAGGCTTCTACAAGGTGGAACCGATTGTGGCGGATGGCGGGTCCGTCGTCCTGTACGCCCCGCACATCTCCGTGATCTCACAGATACATCCGGAGATCGAGGAGATCGGATACCACACGCGCGACTATTTCGTGAAGCAATGGGACCGTTTCCGGCATCTGCACTGGGGCGTACTCGCACATTCCACCCACCTGCGCGGGGCGGGCACCTACGACGAGCACACCGGCGAACAGTGCCGGGTCACCGTTGCGCTGGCCACCGGTATCCCGGAACACCGTGTGCGCGCGGCGAATCTGGACTACGTCGACCCCACCACGGTGGAGCCGGGATTCTGGGAAGCCGACGCCGATACTCTGGTCGTGCGCGAAGCCGGCGAAGTCCTCTTCCGGCTGCGTGGACCGGCCGACCCACGCACGACGAGCTGAGAGGTCAGCGAGACCACTGGGGACGCGGGCAGCGGTTCCGCCTTCATCGCCCGCTCCAGCTCCTGGAACGCGGCGGTACCCATCGCTCGCAACGGCGTCGCCACCGTCGTGAGCGGCGGGGAGCAGAAATCCGAGCCGAAGACATTGTCGAACCCGATAACGCTCGTGCGGTCGGGTACGCGGATGCCGGCTTGCCCGAAGCCCCGGAGCAGTCCGATAGCCAGCAGGTCGTTGTAGGCCAGCACCGCCGACGGCACCCGGCGAGCCATCGCCTCGGCCGCTGCCAGCCCACCGGACACCGTCGGCAGATTGGGTCCGGTACGGGCCACTCGCAGCCCCAGTTCACCGGCTACGTCGAGAACCGCGCGCCAGCGGGCACCGTTGACCCACGATGCCTCGGGCCCCGCCACATAGGTCACCGACCGATGTCCCATCTCGGACAGCTGCCGGAGGGCTGCTTCGACACCGGAGGCGGTGTCCGGGACAACCGATCGAGTCCCGGCGACGACCCTGTTGAGGACTACGGTGGGCCGTTGGGCCGCCACTGCTCGAATCGCCCGGTCGGACAGACGTGAGCTCGCCAGCACGATCCCGCCGACGGCGGGCAGGAGACGGTCGAGCAGGGTCCGTTCGAGGGATTCCGATTCCTGGGTGTCCGCCAGCATCATCGTGTAGCCGGCCGCACCGGCCGCTGCCTCGACACCGCGGATTATGGCGAAGAAGACCGGATTGGTGACATCGGAGACCACCAGCGCGACGGTGGACGACGCCCCGTTCTGCAGCGCGCGGGCCAGGGGGTTCACCCGGTAGCCGAGATCCTCGGCGACCCGGTGGATTCGTGCGGCGGTCGCTGCGCTCACCCGGCCGGGCCGGGCGAACGCCCGTGACACCGTCGACGGCGCAACCCCCGCAGCGGCGGCGACATCGTAGATCGTGGGTGCGCGCCCGGCTTTCGTCATGATGTGGGTGACGCTAGCCCTGCGGCGACCTCGGTGGCAACCGATTGCCATGAGCGGGCAACTGGTGGCAATCCGTTGCCCGGACGATCGAAGTCCCCGCTGAATTATCGGTACCGATCGTCCATGCAGAGTGGATCTGCCGAGATTCCCAGCTCTGGGTGAAGGGCGCACAATGAACGACAACCGCGACAACGATGTTGGGACCGGGGGTAGCGTCGGCCCGGTGACGACTCGACAACGGCGTGGCCCTTACCGTAAGGGGCTCGAACGGCGGGAACAGATTCTCGAGACCGCACTGAGTGTTTTCGCCGAGTACGGCGATCGTGGTACTTCGCTCCAGGAGATCGCCGACAGGGTGGGCGTGACCCAGCCGGCGCTGCTGCACTATTTCGGGTCGCGCGAGGAGCTTCTGCTCGCGATTCTGCAACGGCGCGACGAACTCGGGATCGCGATCGCCCGCCGGTCCGATGATCCGATCGCCGCGGCCACCGAATCCGTACGACGCAAACTCGACGAGCCCGGCATCATCAAGTTGTTCGTCGCCCTCTCGGCGGCAGCTACCGATCCCGGACATCACGCACACGGCTACTTCGTCGACCGGTATCGCACCATCGGGACCTCGGTGACCCGGTCGCTCGAGGACGGCAAGCGGGGCGGCTGGGTGCGCGAGGACGTTCCCGTCGAGCATATGGCCCGCCTTCTCCTCGCGGTGATCGACGGTCTACAGCTCCAGTGGCTCATGGATTCGTCGATCGATATGACGGCGATGGTCGACACCTTTGTCGCCATGTGCTCCCGTCGCACAGACCCGTGGGGTGACCAGGCCTGATGGCACAGCCGGCCGTCCCGGGACAGGTCCGCGGTCACCCGCACGGCCCGGTGGATTCCCGGACCACGAGTTGCGGCGGTACCGAGACCACCGATCGCGCATCGGCCGATTCGCTGCGAACCAGGTGGCGCAGTTCGCGAAATGCCGCCGCGCCCATCGTGCGCAGCGGCGCGGCCACGGTGGTCAGCGGCGGCGAACAGAAGTCCGAACCGATGACATTGTCGAATCCGATCACGCTCATATCGTGCGGTACCCGCATCCCGCGGCCGCGCAGTCCGCGTAACAGGCCGATAGCGATCAGGTCGCTGTAGGCCAGTACGGCGCTCGACGACTGACGCAATACCGCCGTCGTGATATCCCGCCCACCCGACATCGTCGGCGGACACGGCCCGAGTCTGCTCACCTTCAAGCCGAACTCGGCGGAGAGATCCTGCACCGAACGCCACCGCATACCGTCCACCCAGGACGCCTCCGGTCCGGCGATGTAGGTCACCGACCGATGCCCGAGTCCGGCCAGATGCCGGAGCGCGCCACGAACACCGACGGCGGTGTCGGGCACGATACAGCGCATCCCGGCAACGATCCGATTCAGGATGACGATCGGGCATTGGCTCGCAATCGTGCGCACGGCGCGGTCCGGGAGACGTGAACTGACCAGTACGACCCCGTCGACATCCGGAATGAGGCGGTCCAGCAACTTGCGCTCCAGTATCGCGGATTCTTGTGTCTCGGCCAGCAGAACCAGGTAGCCAGCCTCCGCCGCCGCGGCTTCCACACCGCGAATAGTGGCGAAGAAGCCCGGGTTCGTCACATCGGGAACGACCAGTGCCAGTGTGCCGGTCCGGCCCTTCGCCGGTGCGACCGTCCGCGGAGCGGTCCGGTAGCCCATTCGCTCGGCGACTTCGTGGATATGCGCCGAGGTCGCCGCGCTCACGCGGCCCGGCCGGGAGAAGGCGCGGGACACCGTCGACGGTGCGACACCGGCCGCCTGCGCGATGTCGTAGATGGTCGGTGACGAGGTCCGCTGTCGCACCGGTTCTGTGGCCGCGGCGCCGCGTGCATACTCGGGGGCACCAAAATTTAGCACTACAAGAATTTAGCGCGCCAGGACTGCGCGGATGCCCACTTTGCGTGGACTCCGCACCGGGAAAACAAGTCAGGGCAACCGCTTGCCGCCCCTGGGCGGCCTGGGTCTGAATAGGCGAACACACGGAGTTACCGGATGTGAGGGAGAACGGCATATGAGTCAGCGGCGCATCGCGGCACCGATCCGGCTTTCCAGCGCACTCGCCCGGGCCGAACGCCGGGTCGCCGCCCGGTTACGGCACTGCGGACGGCTCGGGGTGGCGATCTCGGGGGGCGTCGACTCCGGGGTGCTGCTGGCGCTGGCCGTACGGGAACTGGGCCCGGACCAGGTGGTAGCGATTCTCGGCGTATCCCCGAGCCTCGCGCAGTCCGAACGCCGCAGCGCACACGAACTCGCAGCCGTTCTCGGCGTGCGCCTCGTCGAGCTGACGACGGATGAAGGGGATGTGCCCGCCTACCGCGCCAACGGCCCGGACCGCTGTTACCACTGCAAACATGCACTGTTCCAGGGCATCACGACAACCGTGCTGGACCAGGAAGGCCTGGAAGCCGTCGCCTACGGAGAGAACGCCGACGATCTCCGTAGACCTGACCGCCCCGGCGCACGGGCGGCCACCGAATTCGATGTCCTGCGTCCGCTGGCCGAGGCGGGCGTGGACAAGTTCACCGTCCGCAAGCTGGCGCTCGCTCTCGAGTTGCCTTGTGCGGACAAACCGGCCGCACCGTGCCTGGCGTCGCGGATACCGCATTTCGCCGAAGTCACCCCCGATAAACTCGCACAGGTCGAACATGCGGAGGAAGCGCTGCGATGCTTGGGCTTCCGTGACCTCCGGGTGCGACATCACGGCGATATCGCACGCATCGAACTATCGGACGACGAGTTCGAGAAAGCCGCCGCCGAGCCGGCCCGCACCCGGATCCGTGCGGCGATACGAGCGGCAGGATTCCGGTTCGTCACCTTGGACCTCGGGGGCATTCAGTCCGGCGCGTTCACCCTGCCGTTGGTGGATATCCGGTGACTGCGTCCTGGCCGGAACCACCGATCTTCGCCCGGCTCGACCACGACCGCGCAGACCGCCGCGGATACCCGGAGGCCATCTACTGTCGCGGCAAGACGGTTGCGCAGCTCACCGCCATCGCCGCCGAGGTCCGTGAATACCCCCATACGGCGACATTGTTCACCCGGGCCGAGCCCGAACAAGCCGAGGCGATCCGGACCGTACTTCCCGACGCCGCCCACCACACCGACGCTCGTCTGGTCGCCTGGCCACCCGGGCCCCCACGACCGAGCGGGGGCCGCGTCGTGGTCCTCACCGCCGGCACCTCCGATCTGCCGGTAGCCCTCGAAGCACATCTCACCGCGACCTACCTCGGCCGCGAATCCGAGCTGATCGCCGATGTCGGAGTAGCCGGACTCCACCGAGTACTGGCTCATCTCGAGGTGCTGCGCCGCGCACGAGCGCTCGTGGTGGTGGCCGGTATGGACGGCGCACTACCCAGCGTCGTGGCCGGCCTGGTCACCGCGCCGGTGATCGCCTTACCCACCTCGGTCGGATACGGTGCGGCATTCGGAGGTATCGCACCGCTGCTGTCGATGCTCAACTCGTGCTCGCCGGGTGTCGGTGTGGTGAATATCGACAACGGTTACGGCGCAGGACATCTCGCCGCACAGATAGCCGCACCGCACGCCTGACAAGGAAGGAACCTTCCCGGAAGTCCGTGCAGTCCTCATTCGGCCGGATGGGTCGGTTTCGCCCCAGAGGGGAAGGGCGCTCCCGCGACCAGCCCGCGAGCGACGCCTACAGCACCGGCTTCCTCGAGGACCGCTCGAACCGGCCGGCCCGTTTCCCGAGCCACCACGAAGGCATCCTCGAACTCCACCGTCGCCTGGTCGATACCGCCGCGGCGGCCCGCGACCTTGATCCGTACCTGCCCGCCATCCACCGGTACCGGTACCCAGGTCCGGGCCAACTCGGTTTTCCGTACTTCGCGGTACCGCACGCCGATCGTGCTGGTCTCGGCGAAGAGCACCTCCGACGCGGCAGTCACAGCCTCGGCCGGAACAAGCGCGGTGACAGTGTGCGCCGGCCTGCCCTTCTTCATGAGAACAGGGACGAGCCAGGCGTCGTCGGCTCCGCTGTCCAGCAGCCGCTGCACGACCACCGGCCATACCCGTGGGTCGAGATCATCGATATTCGCTTCGATCAGCACCCGTGTGGTCCGGGTTTCCCCGAAGTCCACGGCGCCGGAGTCGACGAGGATCCGGACCACATTGGCGCGGCCGGGAAAATCGCGGGTACCCGCACCGATACCCACAGCAGCCGGCCGCATATCGGGGATCGGACCGCATTCGACGGCCAGCGCGGTGACCAGCGCGACTCCGGTCGGCGTCGCCAGTTCTCCGCTTCCACCCGCGTGGATTCGCCATCCTCGGGTCATGGTCAGGACCGCGGGGACGGGCACCGGTATCTGCCCGTGCGCGGCGCCGACCGTTCCGGAGCCGACCGCGATCGGGCTCGCGACGACCCGGTCGATACCGAGGTGATCCAGGGCAGCGCAGGTGCCGACGATATCGGCGATCGCGTCGAGGGCACCGACCTCGTGGAAATGGACCTCGTCCACCGTGGTGCCGTGGATCCCCGCTTCGGCCTCGGCGAGCCGCCGGAACACCCGGAGAGCGCCGGCTCGGACCGACTCCGGTAAATCCGCATTTTCCAGCATCTCCCGGATCCGGGACCAATGCCGGTGTGGCGGATCATCGACCAGGACCACCGGGTCGATCTTGCAGGCGCGCATCCCGGCGCGCATCACCTCGGTCCGCCGCAATTCGACCGAGCCGGGGACAACGGCATCGATCGCCCGCTGCACCACCTCCAGCGGAGCACCGGCATCGACACAGCCGGCGAGCAACATATCGCCGGCGACTCCGGCCGAAGCATCGATCCATACCAGGGTCATCGGCCGGCCCGCCGGGCTTCGATATCCGCTCGTGCCCCGCGATAAGCCGCGACCGCTTCGGCAACGACACTTTCGACGGGGCTGCTCACCTGTACAACACGGCCGAATTCGTCAGGTCCCAGCGGCTCGAGATCCGCGAATTGGGATTCCAGCAGCGAGACGGGCATGAAATGATCCGTGCGCGCCTGTATCCGGGAGGCGAGCAGGGCCATCGGACCGGCCAGGTGCAGGAACCACACGTCGCCGCCGGTACGCAGTACATCACGATATCGGCGCTGGAGCGCCGAGCACGAGACCACGCCACCGCGCTCGCCCCGGTCCGCGATCCAGGAGGCGGTCGAACGCAGCCAGGGCGCGCGGTCGTCATCGGTCAGCGCAATACCGGCGGCCATCTTCTCGATGTTCACCGGCGGATGAAAGGCGTCTCCGTCCGCGTACTCGGTACCGAGCCGCTCGGCGAGCCGGACACCGACTGTCGATTTACCCGAACCGGACACCCCCATCACCACGATCACCGTCATGACATCGGCTCGAGAATTCCTGCGGCGCAGCCTCTCTCGGAGCCCGGACGGCTGAGGGAGACCGGCCGGGCACGCGGTCGGTACTCGATTCGAAGGCCGCTCACTGCGCGAGTCCGAACTGCCGGACGGTCGAGATGATCCGTGTCCCGTCGCCGAGCAGAACCACGCCGTCTTTGGTCACCCAGTGGCGCGGCACCGCGAACAGCGGAGCATCCCACGCCTGCTCCACCATGAATGCACTGATCTGCCGCGCGATCGCCGCGCTCGCGGTCTCGTCGAGTTCCCGGTTGTACCTGTCGATCAACGCGGTGAGCTCCGGACTCCGGCTGTCGAACGGATTTCGCGGACTGTCCACCAGATACCGCCACGCCAACTCCTGCGGAAAGACATTGACCCCCTCGACGGCGACGTACATCGGATACCGTTTCGAGGACAGCACGGCGTTGGTCTGCTGCGGCGGGACCGGCTCCCAGGTCACCTCGATCCCGATCGCGGCCAGCGACTGGGTCACCGTCGGCACGAATGTCTTGGAGTAGTAGATCTCCGGCATGGTGACGGCGAACCCGTTCGGGTATCCGGCCTCCGCCAGCAACCGTTTCGCTTCGTCGACATCGAACGGGTAGGTCTTCTCGAGAGCCGCATCGTAGGCGGGACCGTCCGGGTTGAACGGCTGGCTCGTTGCGGTCCCTTGGTCCCGCAACAGCGTCTCGATGATCCGCGAACGATCGAACGCGAGGTTGATGGCCCGACGCACCCGCACATCGCCGAGCGGTGGCACCATCTCACCGGCCCGGTCGACCAGGGCCACGTAGGCGAGCGAGTTCGCCTCGATCCGGAACTCCGCGAAGCCGGAGGCCTTCAATCGGTCGACATAGGCGCCCTCGACACTGCCGACATTCAGTTCCCCGGACTGGAGGGCGTTGAGCGCCGCCGTGCGGTCCGCGATCACCCGGACCTCGATGGTCGGGAACGGCAGGGCTGCGGCGTTCCAGTAGTCGTCACGGCGCTGGAGGACGTACTTCGAACCGTGCACCGTCTGCTCGGTGTCCAGTGTGTAGGGCCCTGACGCGACCGGGTTCAGCGGGGTGCGCTCGGTGCTCACCGTCGCCGGATCGGCGATCACCCCCGCGCTCGAGGCCAGTGCGGGCAACAACCCCGCGTCCGGCCGGGCGAGTTCCAGCACCACGGTCAGCGGGCCGGGCGCATGGACCGCGGCCACGTTCTTCAGCAGGCCCTGAACCTGGCCGGGGGTCGCCTTGGTGCGGTCCATCGTCGCTTTCACCGCGGTGGCATCGACAGGAGCCCCGCCGCTGAATCTCATCCCGGGGCGCAGGCGCAGGGTCAGGGTCTGCGCCTCGTCGGTGTATTCCCAGCTCGCAGCGGCGTTGGGCTGCAACTTTCCATAATTGTCGGTCAACAGCAGGGTGTCGTAGACGGCGCTCCAGATAAGGGCCGGCTCGCTCTCGGAGAGGTGGGCCGGATCGAACGAATTGGGGGCGCCCAGGATGGAGATCGCCAGCGTTCCCTCCGGGACCGAACTGGAGCCCATCTGGCCGGCACATCCCGTAGTGAGGGCAGCACCCGTGATCAGAACGGTGGCAAAGGCGAGAATTCGCGCGAACAGCGTGGGTCGTGGCACTGGACCGGACATATGTCGAACTTCCTTCTGCTGTGACGTGCGTCAATTACGCGTTCTCGCCCCATGAACCCACAAGCAGTTGCCGCGGGTTGCATTACCTAAAGGTGTGCGGGTCGTCAGCTCGGGTCCGCACCGGTGGCGTCCGGCTTCCGGTTCCGCAGTGTCGACCATCGGGCCCGCAGCGCATGGGCGGCCGCCTTGGGCCGGCGGTCCCGCGTGAACACGCCCTTCTTGTTGCCGTCGACACGGTGGATTCCCGGCCCGGTCGCGAAGTCGGCGAAATTCCATACGTGCTCCCCGACGAATGCCGGGCAGCGGTCGAATACTCGATGATGCATCTCGAGGTGAGCGACCTGGTACTCCTCCGTCCAACTGTTGCCGAACAGCGAATGCAACCCGGCCGCGGTATCGGCCCCGTACTCCCCCATGATGATCGGCTTACCGTACTCGGCAACCCACCGGCGCAATTCGTCTTCGAGTTTCAGCTCGGCGCTCTTCAGATCACCGTTGTCGATGTACCAGCCGTAGTAACGGTTGATCATCACAACATCGAACAGGTCGGCGATCAGCTCGTTCTCCGGTGTCGCGAACATGTAGTTGGCATAGGTCACCGGCCGCGATGGATCCAGCCGGCGGGTGAGCGCGACGAGCGGCTCGAAGTATTCTCGTGAACCTTCTTCATTCGTCGCCGGCTCGTTCGCGATCGACCACATGACGACGCTGGGGTGGTTCTTGTCCCGGGCGATGAGTTCTCGTAGGTGCTGCTCATGCGTGGCCCTGGTGGCCCGGCCGTACGTCTCTTCGGAAAAGGTGGGTTTCGGAGCACCGCCCAGAAGTCCCGCGGTGACGTAAAGGTTGAGGCCCACGGCCGCAGTCTCGTCGATGACCACGATGCCGTGCCGGTCCGCGAACTCCAGGACCTCTTCGGCGTACGGGTAGTGCGATGTACGGAACGAGTTGGCGCCGGTCCATTTCAGGAGTTCGAAATCGTGTACGAGATATGCGGGATCATGGCCTTTGCCGCGCACGGGCGTATCTTCGTGCTTACCGAATCCGGTGAAGTAGAACGGTTCTCCGTTGATCAAGAACTGTGTCCCTCGCACCTCGACTGTCCGCACGCCGACCGGCAAGGGATACTCGTCCACCACCACGCCGTCGACGACCGATTCGGCAACGAGTGTGTAGAGGTAGGCCGCGCCGGGCTGCCAGAGCCGCACATCCGGAACACGCAGAGTGCCGGATGCCCCCTCCGCGGTGGCTACTTCCCCGCCCTGCTCATCGAGAAGCCGAACCCGAATCTCCCCCTCTCCCACTGCAGTAATCGAGTAGTCGACGAGCCCGGTGGCACCCTCGACATCGGTGACCACCGTGACATCGTCGATATGGGATCCGGGCGTGCTGTAGAGCCAGACCGACCGCGCGAGTCCCGCGTAGTTGTAGAAATCGTGGTGGTACTTCTGCCGGCGCCGCCCATCCTCGGTGATCTCGATATGGCCCGGCGGAATAGTGGTCTCGGTCAGCTCGCCGCTGACGCCCACGGTGAGCCGGAACTCCTGGCCTGCGGCAACGAGATCGGTGATATCCGCCTCGAACGGCGTGTAGCCGCCGGAATGCTCCACCACCAGGACATCCCCGACATACACCTTGCCGTGGTGAGTTGCCGCGTCGAACCGCAGGTGGATCCGTTCCCCGGCCCAGCCGCGCGGGACCCGCGCCTCGCGCTGGTACCACACCCAGCCCACATGGTCACGAACCTCGGGATCGAGGAAGAGGTCGTTGTAACTGGCCGGCACCGGAGCCTCGTACGCGGCGTCGAACGGCCACTTCCACGGTTCGGGCGAGAGACGGGTATCGATGGCGAAACGCCACATACCGTCCAGGTTCACCAGTTCGCGAGTTGCGGTGACTCGAGGTTTGAGCATCGAGATCCTTTCCGGGGTCTCCCCTATCCGGTGGGAGACATACGCCAGCGAAAACGAGCCCAGAGAAACACGGTCACGAGACGGCCGGCAAGCGGTTGCACGGACTTGCCGCGGCATTCCTCAGCCGCCCTGTGAATCCTTTCGGGCTCCGCGTCGACGAAGTCGAACGACATCGGTGGCCGCCCGTGTCACAGCGGCCATCCGAACCAGCGTCAAGACCACGGAGTGAGTGCGAGTTTTCCGCGTACTCGTCCGGATTCACTCAGCCGATGACTTTCCCGCACGTCGTTCATCGGCAGTACCCGGTCGATATGGACTCGCACCTGCCCCTGAGCGACCGCCGCCCCGATTTCCGTCAGTACGGCAGGCGATGGCTTACCGGTGACCATCCGGTAGCGCGGATCACCATGGGCGTCGGATTCCTGCACCGTGATGTAGCGGCCGTTGTCTCGCAGCACACGCAGCGATCGTCTGCCGTATTCACCACCGACCAGGTCCAGCACAACGTCGACCCGATCGATCGCCTCGGTGAAATCGGTTGTGGTGTAGTCGACGACCACGGCCGCGCCGATACTGCGCACGAACCGATGGTTGACGGCCCGTGCGGTGCCGATGACGTGCGCGCCGCGACGTTCGGCGAACTGGACGGCGAAATGCCCGACCCCACCGGCGGCGGCGTGCACGAGAACGGTCTCGCCGGGTTTCGGGTCCGCCGCTTCCAGAGCCTGCCAGGCGGTGAGTGCCGCGGTGGGCACGGCAGCGGCTGTCATGTGGTCCAAGCCCGGCGGGTGGGGTACCAGCAGGTCGGCGCGCGCAGTCACGAACTCGCTGTAGGCTCCGGTGCGGCTGTGAATCATTCCGAAAACGCTGTCGCCCGGGCCTGTTCCGGTGACGTCGGCTCCGGCTTCGACAACCGTCCCGGAGACGTCGAAGCCGAGAGTGAAGGGTGGGTCACCGAGGAATTTCACCCGGCCTGCCCGGAGTTTGCAGTCGACCGGGTTCACCGCGGTGGCGCCGAGCCGGAGAAGAACTTCCCCCCGGCCGGGTACCGGCCTGGGGGCCTGGACGGTTTCCAGCACTTCCGGGCCACCGAAACGCCGCTGGCTGGCAATCCTCATCGCTGTTCCTGCGCTTTCGGTTCCACTTGGTCCAGGTACTTCTCGATCAGGTCCACCACTTCCACGTGCCCGGTGAAGGTGCCGAGGGACTCCTCGAGATGGATCATTCGCGGGATCGCCGACATCAGGAAGACGATTGCCGATGCCGGAACGTCGTGGCCGCCGAAGCGATACCGCCGCAGAGTAGGCTCGAGCGCGGCCAGCAACGCCTTGCGCAGGCGTTCGCCGCCGGCGCCCAGCGCGGGTGCGATGGATTTGCGATGCCTGGCCAGGGCCATGAATTCGAGCAGCAATGCGGTGCCCGCCGGGTCACTGGCGTAGGCCCACACCGCCCGTAACGGCTGTTCGGATTCCGCTGCCCGCCCCAGCCGCTCGACGAGCCGGTCCGTTCCGGTCGCCAGCACGGCTTCGAACAGCTGGTCCAGGAGCGGAAAGTGGTACTGGACGAGTCCGGGTGTGACTCCCGCTTCGGTTGCCACGCCGCGATAGGTGATCGCGGCGTATCCCTGCGCGAGCATCAATCTCCTGGTCGCCGCGATGAGCTCGGCCCGAGTGCCCGCGCTTCGCGAGCCGACGCCACGCGCTGCGGGCGCGGAGTTCGTTGTCTCGGAGCCGAACTCGTTGCCAGCGTGACGGTCCACGGTTCTCGCCGATGCTCGTCCAGGTCCTTGGCGCCTCCGCCGTCCGGCTCCTTCCACCGACCCACTCTCCATAAACGGAAATCATACTCTCATGAATGAGATATTGTCTTCTTGTACGTATCACCAATAAAGGAGCAGAGATGAGCGCCACGGTGAACCCGCTACCGTCGTTCGGCGTCGAGATCATCGGAGCCCACGGGAGTGAACTGGCCGGCCGAGCGGCAGCCGCCGAATGCCAGGCCGCCTTGGAGCAGTACGGGGTCGTGATCTACCGCGATCTCGACATCACCGATGACGACCTGGTCGCTCTCACCCGGGCGCTGGGCCGGCCGGTAGCCGCCCGCACCGGAGAGCACCGCCTCTCCGAGATCGAGACCATCACGCTGGACCCGGCGAAGACTGCCGCCACTCTGGCGTCGTATCGGCGCGGCAATTTCCTCTGGCATATCGACGGCGCCACCGGCCACACTCCGCAACGAGCGACCCTGCTCACCGCACGTGAGGTCGACGAGGCCGGGGGCGACACCGAATTCGCCGATACCTATCTGGCGTACGACGCACTGCCGGACGAGGAGAAGGCCCGGCTGGCCGGGTTGCAGGTGGTCCACAGTTTTGCCGCCGCCCAAGCCCGCGCCAATCCGTCCGCCACCGAGCAGGAGCGGCAGGCATGGGACCGTGTCCCCACCAGAACCCATCCGCTGATGTGGAACCGGCGAAACGGGCGCCGGTCATTGCTCGTGGGAGCGACCGCGGGCGAGGTGATCGGGATGGCGCCCGAGGAAAGCCGCACGCTGCTCGATAGTTTGCTCGACTGGTCGACGCGTCCGGAGTTCGTCTTGCATCACCGCTGGAGAAGGGGCGATCTGGTCATCTGGGACAACACGGGAATGCTGCATCGCGCCATGCCGTTCGAACCGACCTCACGGCGCCTGATGCACCGCACAACCCTCGCGGGCGAGGAACTGGTGGCCTGACCCGGCGGTGCACGAGACTCCCGGAGCCCCGCGCAGGCACCTGCATGCCAGGAGGCCGAGCACCCCGGGAAACGCCGAGACCGGCAGGTGACGCCGGCACGGTTGATGGTCTCGCGCAAGCGAAGACCGCGGGCTGTGCCCCGGTCGTGACTCAGAGGAGTCCGAGGGCGAACTTGCCGATGTAATCGCGCGCGGCGTCGCTGTTCGGGGGATGGAAGGCGCCGGCGCGGACGTCGCGGTTCGCACGCAGGTACCCCGCTTCGCGGAGGTCTTCGAGATCCTCTGCGAAGAACCGGTTCTCGCGATCGTAATCCGCAGCCCGCGAATGCAAGCGGGCGAGCAGATCGTCGCCGAGTATCCGTCGCTGCGCGGCGGCGGTGGTGAGTCGCGGGTCAACGGTCTCCGTCATGGTGTCCTCCGTGGTCGGCGAAGATACCTCGCCGACAGTAGGACGCTCACGGTCACATCCACAGGGTATGAGTCACGCTGATCCTTGCTCGCGGATTGCCGCCGCCGGGCACGCGCCCGGGTGCGGTGAACCGATTGCGAACCGGTCTCCGAAAAACGGCCGATTCCGGAGATTCCACGTATGTGAACGGTCGCCTCGAATTCCTTCCCCGGTGGGCCCGGAGAAATAAAATCGCGATGATTCGAACAATTCAATTCATGCCCGGCATGCCCATTCGGAAAATGCACCTGATTAAATCATCATGATTGCATCGGTGTTCGGCGCACCGGGGATCACATTCCCCGCGGCCGGCCCCGGGGTACGGGAGAGCAGCGGGCGCAGCGCTTCCGCGGCGATCTTCGCGGTGGCAACCGGCAGTCCCGGCCGAGCGCCCACCGACAGTCGCAAGGGCTTCGCGGCGGGTAGATCGTGGCGCGGCACGAGCCCCTCCGGCGTCTGGCCGAGCGTGGCGAGCAGGGCCACTCCCACGCCGGTCGCGACCGCTGCCTGCACGCCGCTCAGCTGCGGCGCCTCGGCGCCGATCGACGCCGGGAGATCAGCTCCGGCGAGGGTTTCCAGCGCGCGGTTGCGCAGTGCGCAGGGACTGTCGAAGGCGACGATCGGCACGGGAGCCGGCCGGGGTGGGAGCCGCCAGCCCGGAGCGGAGTACCAGGTCAGCTCGAGTTCACCGACCTGGATCGCGCCCGGGTCGTCGCTGTTGAGCAGCAAGGCGAGGTCGATCCGGCGGCTCGCGAGGCCGTCCCGTAGCGCCACCCCACGGTCGATACGGAACCGGAAGGACAGTTGCGGGGCCGCGCGCTTGATCGCGGCCGCGAGGGCCGGTAACAGCTGTGCGGCGGCGTGCTCGGTCGACCCGATCGTGAGGGTGCCCTCGATCTTCGTGCCGAAGCTGCGCAGGGCGTCGTCGTGCAGGTCGAGGATCCGCCGGGCCGCGGCGAGGAGTTCGTGGCCGTCCGCGGTGAACCGCGAGCCGCGGCCGTGCCGCTGGACCAGTTGCCGGCCGACCGCATCCTCGAGGCGGCGCACGTGCTGGCTCACCGCCCCTTGGCTCAGGTGCAGATATGTCGCCGCTCGCTGGAAACCGCCGCAATCCGCGATTGCGACGAAGCTTCGTAACGGAGCAATGTCGAGGTTCTTTTGCATGATTCCTGCAATTATGCACTCTCATTACGAATCATGATCGTTCCCATCATGAATGCTCGTTGGATAGGCCGCGTGAATTCCCGTAATTTCGACGAGGCAGGAAACAACCGGACGGAGCGGCGTGCGAAACAGACGACAGATTCATCTGGGTGCCGTTCCCTATGGGACCGGCGGTCCGGGCAGTCATACGCTCTGGCTGGATCCGGACATCCCCGGCGACGCGAGCGTGAGCATCGAGTGGTTCACCGATATCGCGCGTTTGGCCGAGCGCGGCCTGTTCGACCTGGTGTTCATCGTCGACAGCCAGTTCATCACGCCGTACTCGCCGCCGCACTACCTCAACCGCCTGGAGCCGTTGACGCTGCTGAGCGCGCTGGCGGTGCAGACCGGCCGGATCGGCCTGGTCGGCACGGCGACGACGAGTTTCAACAGCCCGTTCAATCTGACGCGGCGGCTCGGGTCGCTCGACCTCATCTCGCGTGGTCGCGCGGGGTGGAACGTCGTCACCACCGGTGACGCGGGCACCGCGCGCAACTACGGGCTCGACGAGCACTACGACTACGACACCCGGTACGGCCGGGCTCAGGAGTTCGTCGAACTCGCTCGGGCACTGTGGGATTCGTACGAGGACGACGCCTTCGTCCGCGACCGCGAGACCGGGCAGTTCCTCGACCGGACCAAACAGCATCGGCTGGACCACGACGGTACCTTCTTCCGGGTCCAAGGTCCGCTCAACCTGGTCCGCTCGCCGCAGGGACACCCCGTGATCTTCCAGGCCGGCGATTCCGACCAGGGCCGCGACCTCGGGGCCCGCGTCGGCGAAGGCATCTTCACCCACGCCCCCGATATCCCTGCCGGCCAGGCGTTCTACAACGACATCAAGACCAGGGCCGCACGCTTCGGCCGCGATCCCGAAAATCTGCTGATCATGCCCGGCGTCCAGGTCGTGGTGGGTGACACCGACGCGGAGGCGCGGGAGATCGAGACCGCGAATCACGCGGCAGACCACACCTTCACCGCGGCGCTCGAGGAGTTCGGGCGGCCGTTCGGGTGGCACGATTTCACAGGCTACGACCTCGACGCACCGTTTCCCGCCGAGGCGCTGGCCCACGGTGAGCGCTCTTTCTACACCCAGGCCAAGGCGATCACCGAACGCGCCCAGCGCAACGGATGGACGCTGCGACAGGCCGTGGAGGCCACGCGCGAGCGGCGCAAGAGCGAGTTCGTCGGCTCTCCGGCGACGGTCGCGGACAAGCTCGTCGAATGGTGGCAGGCCCGCGCGTGCGACGGCTTCAACATCGCCGTCGACCACCCCGCGAACTTCCGCCGGTTCGTCGACGAGGTGGTGCCGATCCTGCAGGAGCGCGGTGTATTCCGCGCCGAGTACACCTCGGCAACACTGCGCGGCCATCTCGGCCTGCCGATCCCGCCGAACCGATACAGCACCGCCGTCTGACCGGGCCGGATATACCGGCCACCCCGAGAAGGAACCAGCCTGCCCATGTCTCTGCGCGTTCAGCGGTCCGACCGCTCCGCTCCCACCACCGTCAGCCGCCGGGCGATGCTGCGCCTCGGCCTCGGTGCCGGCGCCCTCTTCGCGCTCGGGGCCTGTAGCGATGCGGGTGCCGGCTCCGTCGGTGGCGGCGGTCCGGGCACCGTGTCGTGGGCTTGGCAGCTGCCGACCACCTGGGACCCCGTCACCTCCTCCGCCGGCTCCGACGTCACGATGCTCGCGCTCGCCTACGACGCGCTCACCGCGCTGGACGGTGACGGTAACGCGGTCGGCTGGCTCGCCGAGCGGTGGGCCTACAACCACGACGGCACCCGGGTCACGTTCACTCTCCGCCCGGGGCTGAAGTTCTCCGACGGGTCGCCGTTGAACGCCGCGGCGGTGGCCAGATCCATCGAGCGTGGGCGATCCGCGCCGGGATCGCTCATCGCTCCGCAGATCGCCGACCTGAAAACTGTTGCGGCACACGGCGAGCTGGATATCGTCCTCGACCTGACCGCGACCAACTATCAGTACCCGCTGCTGCTCGCCGGGAAGACGGGCATGGTGGTCAACCCCGCGGTATTCGAGAAAGACGCCCAGGCCCTCGCGACGCGGCCCGCCGGGTCGGGGCCGTTCACGCTCACCTCCTATGTCGACAACGACCACGGGGAAATGCGCAAGAACGAGCATTTCCACCTCGCGGATCAGATCGGGATCACCCGGTTCCTGCTCTACCCGGCCGCCGATCCGGCGACCGTCGTCGCCTCGGTGGCGTCGGGGCAGTACGACGTGGCGAAGATTCCGGCCTCGGGCATCAAGGCGGCCCAGGCGAGCGGTCTCGAGGTGCAGGTGCTCGATTCGATGTATGTCGCGGTGCTCGACGTCAATACGTCGAAGGCGCCGTTCGACAACCCCGCGGTGGTCGAGGCGATGAAGTACGGCATCGACCGCGAGGCGATCAAGCAGATCGCCAACTTCGGCATCGGCGATGTCTGCTACCAGCCCTTCCCCGAGGGATACGTCGGTTTCGACGCGACGCTGGGTACTGCGTTCGCCTACGACCCCGCCAGGGCCCGCAAGATCCTCGCGGATGCCGGGCTGTCCGGCGGTGTGCGCTCCACATTGTCGGCGGCGGCGCCGATTCCGGCCGCGGTGGAACAGATCCAAGCCCAGCTCGGCGAGATCGGAATCGAGCTGGAGATCGACCCGGTGCCCCGGTCGCAGTGGACCCAGGTCGTGTACATCAATCGTGCGAAACCGCTCGGCTACGACGGCTTCGCGGGCCGGGAATCGCCCGTGCAGGCCTTCCAGGTGCTGTTCAGCGCCACCGGGCTGATGAACCCGGCGCGCACCAGCGACCCGGAGTTGGTCGCGCAGCTGGCGAAGGTCGCCGCGACCCCGACCGACGACCCGTCCTACCCCGCGACCCTGCAGGAGGCGACGCGCCTCGCGGTCACGCGTTTCCCCAACACCTTTCTGTTCGAGGTTCCGAGCATCCTTGTCCGTCGCAAATCGCTCGCGCCGCTGCGGCCACACCCGAGCCTGATCCGCTGGGAAGGTGTACCCGCATGACGGAAGTACTTGCGGCACCGCCGGATTCGCCGGTCGTGTCGAGGCGCCGGTCTTTCGGCCTGCCGCCGGCCTCGGTGCGCGGGCCGGCGCGTCTGCTCCTTACGTCGGTCACCGTGCTGGTCCTCGCCTCGCTGATCACGTTCACGCTGGGTGCGCTCAGCAAGAACAACCCCGCCGCCGTTGTGCTGGGCGAGACCGCCACGCCGGAGGATATCGCGCGCCTCAACCACGAGTTCGGGCTCGACCGGCCGCTCGTGGTGCAGTATCTGAGCTGGGTGTGGAACGCGCTCCACGGTGACCTCGGACAGTCGTGGTTCACCACGGTTCCTGTCGCCCAGTCGATTCGGCTCGCTTTCCCGGTGGATCTCTCGATCGCGCTCTACGCGCTGCTGCTCGCGCTCGTCATCGGCTTCGGCGCCGGGATCGCCGCGGCCGCTCGCCCGGGCGGCGTGGTCGACCGGGTCGTCACCGTCCTCTGCTCGGTGCTGGCCACGATGCCGCCCTTCGTCATCGGTATCGCACTGATCGTGCTGCTGGCGGTGAAGATCCGTCTTTTCCCGGCCGGCGGCTATTCACCGTATGCCGTCGATCCGGTCCAATGGCTGCGCTACGCCACACTGCCCGCGCTCGCGCTGGGGCTCGAGGTCGCGGCGAATATCGCCCGCCAACTACGCACCACACTGGTGACCGCGCAGGCGGAGAACTACGCGATCGGCGCCCGCATGCGCGGATACGGGCGGGCCCGGGTGCTTTTCGGCCATGTGCTGCGTAACGCTGTCGCGCCGACGCTCGCCGTGGTGACCAACGCACTCCCGCTGATCATCGGCGGCGCGGTGATCACCGAGAAACTCTTCAATCTGCCGGGGGTCGCCCAGTTGGCATTGCAATCCGCCCAGCGCGGCGACGTGCCGGTCGTGCTCGGCACGCTGATGGTCACCTCGGCCGTCGTACTGCTCGGCACCCTGATTCTCGGCGCGCTGCAGCTCCTGCTCGACCCGGCCGCACGCCGCGGCGCCGCCGCACGGAACACCGATAACCGGCAATCGCGCAGCTGGTCATCGGTGCGACCGGGTGCGGGTGTCCCGCAGAACGCAGGAGTCCGGCGATGACGACGCTGCGCAGACTCCTCTCGATCCCCAGCGCACAGGTCTCCCTGGTGATCCTCGCCGGCGTGGTATTCCTCGCCGTTTTCGGGGAAGCGCTGGCTCCCTACGACGCGCTCCGCCAATCCCCGCAGATCCTGCAGGGCCCCAGCACCGGCCATCTGCTGGGCACCGATTACGTCGGCCGGGATGTCCTCAGCCGTCTGATGGCCGGGACGCGGCTTTCGGTCGTCGGCGCGGTGGAGGTGGTCCTCGTCGGGATGCTCCTGGGCGTGCCCACCGGCCTTGCGTCCGTGTGGGCGGGGCGGGCCGGCGAGTGGTTCGCGCTGCGCCTCTCCGAGACGCTGACCGTGCTGCCGTTCACCGTGTTCACGATCGCGGTGGCCGCGACCCTCGGCAACGGTATGACCCAGGCCATGATCGCGGTCGGGATCCTCTCGGCGCCGGCCTTCTTCCGTATCAGCCGCGCCGTCGCCCTCGGTCTGCGCACCACCCAGTACGTCGAATCCGCCGAGTTGATGGGTGCCTCCACCTGGTGGATCCTGCGCACGCATGTGTGGAGCAAGGTCGCGCCGAACGTCGCGGTGGCGGCGGCGCAGGCCACCGGTGCCGCACTGCTGGTCATCGCCTCGCTCGCCTTCCTCGGTATCGGCGTCACACCGCCGGCCCCGACGTGGGGCGGCATGCTGGCGGCGGACCTCGGCTACCTGGAACTACAGCCGTGGGCGCCGCTGTTCCCCGGCATACCGATGCTGCTCACCGTCGGTGCCCTCAACATCCTGGCCGACTGCCTGCGCGAGGCGGCCGCCGATACGCCCCGTGCGCGGCGCGGACTGCTCGCGCGGCTGGTCGGCCGCACCCCGGCGCGCCCGGCCATCGCGGCGGACCCCGCCTTCCCCACCAAGGAGCTCGATCGTGTCCCTGCCCGATGAACCGATCACCGGTACCGCCCGGCCGGTGCTGCGCGTCGACGGCCTGAATGCCGGTGTCGCCGGCGGCGGGCGAGCCCTGCGGGAGGTCTCGTTCGAGATTCCGCGGGGTGAGACCGTCGCACTGGTCGGCGAGTCCGGCTCCGGCAAAACGCTGACCTGCCGAGCCGTCCTCGGGCTGCTGCCGCCCGCCGTCGCGATCGAAAGCGGCACCGTCACATTGGGGTCGGGCGAGTCCGCGGTCGACCTCACCGGCGCCCGGCCCGCCACCTGGCGGCGGTTACGCGGCACCCGGCTCGCCGCTGTCTTCCAGGACCCCGGCTCGTACCTCAACCCCTCGCTCACCATCGGCTACCAGGTCGCTGAGCAGTTGCGCGTGCGCGGGAACACGGGCCGGCGCGCCGCTCGGGACCGCAGCCTCGAACTCCTGCGTGAGG
This sequence comes from Nocardia sp. NPDC019395, assembly GCF_040632335.1. Taxonomy (NCBI): domain Bacteria; kingdom Bacillati; phylum Actinomycetota; class Actinomycetes; order Mycobacteriales; family Nocardiaceae; genus Nocardia; species Nocardia sp. NPDC019395. Next base: position 186,529 of record NZ_JBEYBT010000010.1, on the reverse strand, counting down.
TGGGGATCCACGATGCGGAGCGGGTCGAGCGTCTGTATCCCTTCCAGCTTTCGGGTGGCATGCTGCAGCGGGTTCTCATCGCCATCGCGATCTCACTCGGACCGGAACTGCTCATCGCCGACGAGGTCACGACCGCGCTCGACACCGTGGTCCAGGCCGAGATCCTGGACCTGCTCGAGCGATTGCAGCGCAGCCAACGGCTCAGCCTGCTGCTGGTGACGCACGACCTGGCCGTGGTCGCCCGGATGAGTCATCGCGTCCTGGTGATGTACGCGGGTGAACTCGTCGAGAGCGGGCCGGCCGAAGAGGTACTGCGCCATCCCCGCCACCCCTATACGCAGGCCCTGTTGCGTGTCGCTTCGCTGGGCGACTGGTCGCGACGCACCCTGGAGACGATCGACGGGCAGCCGCCGGCCGCGGCCGCGGAGATCACCGGTTGCCGCTTCGCCGCCCGGTGCGCACACTCCGCGCCCGGTTGCACCGACGGTGTGATCCCGTTACGCGCGGCCGGTCCGGCCCATTTCGCACGGTGCATCCGGGATCGGGTGGCCGCATGACTACCGCGACCACCGCACCCCTGCTACGGATCACCGATCTGTCCGTCACCTATGCGGTGCCACGCCGCGGGGTGGGGCTCGGCACCGGCGCGGCGTTGCACGGCGCAAGCCTGGAGGTGTATCCGGGCGAGATCGTCGGCATCATCGGCGAAACCGGTTCCGGGAAGACGACTTTGGCCCGCGCCACCGTCGGGCTGACGGCTCCGGCGGCCGGCACCATCGAATTCGACGGCCGGGATCTGACCGAGCTGCGCGGCCGCGCGCTGCGCACCTTCCGGCGGGAGGGCCGGATCCAGCTGGTGTTCCAGGACCCGCTCCGCTCGCTCGACCCCGACCTCACGGTCGCGCGGCTGGTCGGCGAACCGCTCGAGGTGGCGGGCGGTCTCGGCACCACGGCCCGCCGCGAGCGGATCGACCGCGCGCAACGTGAGGTCGGGCTGGATCCGGCGGCGGTGCGTGATCGCCGCCCGCGGGAACTGTCGGGAGGCCAGCGGCAGCGGGTGTCCCTCGCGCGCGCCATCGTGACCGAACCCCGGCTGCTCATCTGCGACGAGCCGGTCAGTGCGCTCGACGTCTCCAACCGCAACCTGGTGCTGAACCTGCTCGACCGGCTACGGCGCGACCTCGGCCTGGCGGTCGTGATCATCGCGCACGACCTCTCCTCGCTGGCCGGTATCGGCGACCGGGTGGCCGTGTTCTACCGGAGCCGGCTGGTCGAGCAGGGAGATCTGCACGAAGTCCTGACGCGGCCGGCCCACCCGTACACGGCCCTGCTGGTCGCCTCCGCGCCGAGCCTCGGCGAACAGTCCGCGATCCGGCCCGAAGACGTCCGCGTCGACCGCGGTACCGCCGGGACACCGGATCCCGGCGGATGCGTGTTCGCCGACCGGTGCCGGTTCGCCTTCGCCGGCTGCGCCACGGAGCCGCCACTGCTCGAGGTGGGTGAGCGGTGGTCCGCCGCCTGCCATCTCGCCGCCCGGTGGCCCGGGTCACCGGACAAAACGCACACCCCGCCGGGTGACACCGGCACACTCGAGAAGGGCGACCGATGAGCTACGACGACGTCGAGATCCTGGGCATGATCGGCACCGCCGACGCCTCCGAAACACGGCCGGGCGACGGAACCGTGATCGACCCCGACTACACGATCAGGTTCGCCCGCGCCCACGAGGACGGCGGATTCGACCGGGTGCTGATCGGGTACGGCTCCGGCTGGCCCGAGGGCTCCCAGGTGGCGGCCGCCGTGGCCGCCCACACCGAACAACTCGGTCTGCTCGTGGCGCACCGGCCCGGGGTCGTGCACCCCACTCTGGCCTCGCGCCTGTTCACCACTCTCGACCAGTTCTCCGGTGGCCGCGTGGCTCTCAACATCGTCACCGGGGGCACCGACGCGGAACAGCGGCGCGAGGGGGACTATCTCCCCCATGACGAGCGGTACGCCCGTACCGACGAATACCTCCAGATCCTGCGTGCCGCCTGGGATACCACCGGGCCCCGCGACTTCGCGGGCGACTACTACCGATTCGACGGCTACCACCCGCAGGTCCATCCCTACGAGGGCAGGCACCTCGAACTCTTCTTCGGCGGCAGCTCCCCGGCGGCCTACGCCGTCGGTGCCCGGCACGCCGACACCTACATGCTCTGGGGTGAACCCCTGCGCGAGACGGCCGAGCAGATCGCGACCATCACCGACCGCGCGGTGGCGGCGGGCCGCGAGCGCCGGCCCCGGATCTCGGTGTCGTTCCGGCCGATCCTCGGCGCCACCGACGCCGCCGCCTGGGAACGGGCACACCGCATTCTCGACACCCTCACCGCCGGCGTCGGCGGCGCACACAACACGCGTGCCGCCCAACTTCACCCGCGTGGCGCCGAACCGCAGAACGCGGGCTCACAGCGGCTGCTGGCCGTCGCCGAGAAGGGCGAGTTGCACGACCGCTGCCTGTGGACCCCCACCGCCAAGGCGGTCGGGGGTGGGGGGAACTCCACCGCGCTGGTGGGTTCGCCCGAGACGGTGGCGGCCGCCCTCCTCGACTACATCGAGATCGGGGTGGATGCCGTTCTGATCCGCGGATACGAACCACTGCAGGACGCGATCGACTACGGCCGCGATCTGCTGCCACTGGTGCGCCAGGAGCTGGCCCACCGCAAGGCAACCCGTACCGACCGGGCGGCGGTCTAGCGGATGCGCCCATTGCACGGTGTGCGCGTCGTGGAGTTCGCCCACGTCGCGGCCGGCCCGTTCGCGGGAATGCTGCTCGCCGATCTCGGCGCCGATGTGGTCAAGATCGAACCGCCCACGGGCGATCAGATGCGCGCGTGGCCGCCCTTCGCCGACAACGGCGACGAGCGGTTCAGCCACAATTTCGCCTCGGTCAACCGCAACAAACGGTCGGTGGTCGCCGACCTGCGCGACCCGGCCGACCTGGCGCGGGTCCGCGACCTGGTCGCCGCCGCCGATGTGCTGGTGGAGAACTACCGGCCGGGGGTGCTGGACCGCCTCGGCGTCGGCTACGACCGGGTGCGCCATCCCGGGTTCGTGTACTGCTCGATCTCCGGCTACGGCCTGACCAGCCCCTACGTCGACCACGGCGCCTACGACGTAGTCATCCAGGGGATGTCGGGACTGATGAGCGTAACCGGCGAGCCGGACGGCGGGCCGGTGAAGGCAGGGATCCCGGTGGGTGATTTCACCGCCGGGCTGTACGCCGCCTACAGTATCGCCGCCGTACTGCCCCAGGCCCGCGCCGAAGGCCGGTCCGTGCGACTGGACTGCCCGATGCTCGACTGCCTGATCGGTGTTTCGGCGCTGCAGACCAGCGAGTACTGGGGGTCGGGGGTGGAGCCGGCGCGGCTGGGCACCGCGCATCCCCGCAATGCGCCGTACCAGGGATTCACCGCCGTAGACGGTGATTTCACCGTCGCCGCGGGCAACGATCGGCTGTGGGCCGCGGTCGCCGAGGTGGTCGGGGCACCCGAGCTGGTCGACGATCCACGCTTCGTGACCCAGCTGGACCGGGTCGCGCACCACGCCGAACTGGCGGCAATCCTCCAGCGCCGGTTCGCGACCGAGAAACGCGACCATTGGATCACCGAACTCCGCGCGCGCGGAGTGCCGTGCGGGCCGGTCAACTCCTTCGGCGACATCTTGTCCGACGAGCACGTGCGCAGCGCCGGGTTGGTCGGTTCACTCGATGTCCCGGTCGCCGGGCCCACCCCGACCGTCGTCTTCCCGGTGCGGATCGAGGGCCAGGACGCACGCCTCGACCGGGCGGCACCGCGCTTGGGCGGCGACGACGAGGTCTTCGACGAGTGGTGCGGCGCATGACCCTCGTCGTGCAGCGCGGTGCCGTCTGGGAGGTCCGCCTCGATCGCCCGGCGGCGGCCAATGCACTGTCGCCCGCGCTCGTCGACGCCCTGCACGAGGTACTCGACGAGGCGGCGACAGCCCGCCCGGAAGCCCTGATACTCACCGGGAATCGGCGGCACTTCGCCGCCGGGTTCGATCTGACCGGCCTGTCCCGCGAATCGGACGCCTCGCTCGCCTGCCGGTTCCTGCGGATCGGATTGTTACTCGAAAAGCTGTCCACCGCGCCGTATCTCACGGTGGCCGTGGTGGAGGGCAGCGCGATCGGGGCCGGGGCGGATCTGGTCGCCGCCTGCGATCACCGGCTCGCCGGACCGGATGCCCGCTTCGCCTTCCCGGGGGCGCGGTTCGGTGTGGTCCTCGGAACCGCCCGCCTGGGCAGCATCACCGATCCTCTGATGTTCCTGGGCGGCGATACGGTCGCCGCCCGAGATGCCCGGGGACTGGTGACCGGCGCACCCGGCGAGCTACCCGGGATCCTCGACGCCTGGGCGCGAACCGATCCGGAGACCCGCCCCGCGTTGCTGGCGGCGGCGCGTCCGGTGCACAGCACCGACGCCGCACTCGCCGCCCTCACCCGATCCGTCACCGCGCCCGGTCTGCACGAACGCCTGACCGCATACCGGCACCGCGTCCTATCGTCCCGAACTCCGAGTAAGGAGCCGTCATGACCCGACCCCCGATCGTCTCGGTCCAGACCGACGTACCCGAGTTGGCGGCGTTCGCCGACACCGTCGCACAGCTCATCCGCGATATACCCGGCGAGCGCGCGCTGGCCGCCGCCATCCGCGACGAGCTCGCCGCGGTCCTGGCCGCCGGATTCGACCTGCCGGCGGAGAAGACGCGACCCGACCCCGACCACTACGTCATGTACCCGCTGCACGTCGCCCCGGACGGCGCTTTCTCGATCGCCAGCGCTGTATGGAATGTCGGTCAGGGGACCCCGGCCCACGGCCACGAAACATGGGGAGTCGTGGGGATCCACCGCGGTACCGAGATCGAGACCCGGTTCCGGAAGCCGCCGGCCGAGGGAGCTCCCCTCGTCGAGGCGGGCACCTCGGAGTGGACAACCGGCCAGGTGACGGTGTGCTGCACCACCGACGACGATATCCACCAGGTGCGCTGCGGCGGCGACGAACCGGTGATCGGAATACACGTGTACGGCGCGGATATCGGAACTCTCCCGCGCCGGTCCTACAACCCGGAAACCGGTGCGGTGCACTGGTTCACCTCTGCCTGGGCAGGAGGAACGACCGAATGACAACCACGCAGAAATACGCGGCCACCGGCGCCTGGAACGAGCCCGAGGGGGCCACACCGCGCGGCACCGTCGCACTGCTCCCCGGACGCGGTGAAACCGCCGCATCATACGCGCGCCTGGGCCGTCGGCTCGCCGCCGACGGGTACCGGGTGCGGTATGTGCCCGTGACGCTCGATGACATCGCCGACGCCCGCGCCGCCGTCGAAGAGCTGCTGGCCGACGAATCGCTGCCGGCGCCCCGAGTCCTGCTCGGCTCGGACAGCGGGGCCGCGCTCGCGGGGCAGTTCGTCGCGGAGCTGCCGGTGGACGGCGCTGTGCTGGCGGCGATCGCCCTCCCGGGATCCGCGCACGGCGAAGTCGGGGCCGACTGGGCGGACGAAGTCGACGCCCGCACGGCCTGCCCGGTGCACCGTGCCGTGCTCGCGACGGACGAGGAGTTCGCCCGCGGCGCAATAGCTTCGCCGCTGCCGTGGGAAACGATCGCCATCGGCGCGCAGGACCGGCCGACGCTCGCCCTGCACGGCACCGACGACCGCGTCACCCCGCTCGCTCCGGCGCTCGAGGTGTACGCGCGGGCCGCGCGCACCGATGTCCGCCTCGTGCAGGGCGGCCGCCACGATGTGCTCAACGATGTCGCGCACCGCTCCGTCGCGGCGACGATCGTGCTGTTCCTCGAGTCGCTGCGGCTGAGCCCCGAGGCCCCTCCGATCGTGACCGGGCTGGGCTGAGTGCCTGACCGAGTCGCGGTAGAACACCCACTCGAATTCGATTGCCCGCGACAGTAGCTCCATCAGCCGGCGCGATCGGCGAGTTCGCTTATGGCCCGCTGGATCCCTTCGGCGAGGGTTTCGATATCGGGGGTCGTGTCGTAGTCACCGGTGATCCCGAATACCAACTGGTCGTGGTAGCTGAGTATGGCGATCGCGGTGCGCAGCCGCATGGCGATCGGGACCGCGGGCAGCAGTTCCAGCACCGGTCGCCCGTCCAGCCCGAGCTGGTGTCGCGGCCCCGGCACATTGGTTGCCAGCGCGGCGACACCGCGCTGCGGAAACCGGGCCACCGCGCGCAGAGTCCAGGCCACGGCGGCGAACGGCAGCAGATGTGCCAGCCCCAGAACCGTGTGCTCGGCGCCCGCCGCCCCGCCGGACTTCTCGTGCCGCATCCGCTGGTGCACGGTGCGCAGACGCTCCACCGGGTCGGCCCGGTCGACCGGCAGATACGGCAGTACCGCCGAAACGCGATTGTCCATAACGTATTTCGCATGCTCGGCCCGCATGGATACCGGCACCAGGATTCGTAATCCGGGTGCGCCGGTTTCCTCGCCGCGGCGTAGCAACAGCTCGCGGTACCCGGCGGCGAGTACCGCCAGGACCACATCGTTGACGGTGACCTCGTAGGCGCTGCCGATCTCTCGCACCGACCGCAGCGGTAACCGCACCGCGACGTATCGGCGCTGGTGACCGATCGGCCCGTTCAGCGACGACTCCGGGCCGGGCCCGACCACGGCAGCTCCGACCGGAACGAGGCTACGAACCGTGCCGAGCACCGCCCCCGGCACCGCCATCGGCAACGTCAGCATCCGCGAAATCCCCGGCCGTCGACGTTCACGGCGGACAGCGGGCGCATCGCTCGGGGTGGCCGCGGGCCACGGATCGCAGAGCTTCTCGAACACACCGACGCCCGACACCCCGTCGACCAGACTGTGATGGGCCTTCATCAGCAGTGCCCAGCGGTCGCCGGCCAGCCCCTCCACCACGGTGCAGGACCAGAGCGGACGGTCGCGATCCAGGCGCTCTTCGATTTCCGCGGCCACCAGCTCCCACAGTGTCGTCTCGTCGGCCGGGGAGGGCAGCGCGGTCCACCGAAGATGGTGCGCGATATCGAACCGGGGGTCGTCCTCCCACACCGGTGCGGTCAGATCCAAGGGTGTCCGGCGCACCCGCTGCCGCAACCGCGGCACGGCGGACAACCGCCGATTCAGCGTTTCCGCCAGCCGGTGCCGCGGCGGCGGCTCGCCGGCCATGATCGCGACGACGGCGATACCCAGGCTGACCCGGGGATCGGCATCCTCCAGTTCGATGAAGCCCGTATCCAGCGGCTGCAACTCGGTCATCTCCGCCGGTCCTTTCCTGCGGGGAGGTCGAAGCAGGACACCGGGGCCGTCCTGGGGTCCGACCGGGTACTACCAGCTGTCCGAGAGCCCATAGCCGTGCGCCTTATCGGTCTGATCGATCCGTTGATCGACGACTCCCCATTGTCTCGCACCCTGCCCCGAGTGGACCAGGGGCGATACGCATCCATGCGACACCGGCCACCGATGCCCGATCCGCAGCCGATCGACTTCGAACAGCGGCCACACCCCGATACTTAGGATAGGTTTACTATGCTAGCGTTCGCTTGCTTGCTCGGTTCAGGTTGCGGTTTCCGCCTCACAGTGATCGCGCGGAGCACCACCTGTCGCCGAGAAGCAGAAAGCCGTGACGAACGTGAAATCTTTCGTGAGCCGGATCGGTCTCGTGGCCGTCGCCGCCGTGCTGGCGAGCACACTCGTCGCCTGCGGCCAATCCGAGCAGGTCGACGACCGCGGCACCGTATCCGCCGGAGAAGGCAGTACCACCTACCCGGTAGTCCTCGACAACTGTGGTGAGACAGTCACCGTCGACGCTGCACCGCAGCGGGTCGTGTCACTGGATCAGGGTTCGACCGAGATCCTGCTGTCGCTCGGGCTCGGCGACCGCATAGCAGGAACCGCGTCGTGGACGGACCCCATTCGCGAGAACCTGGCCGCAGCGAACGCGTCGGTTCCGCGCCTCGCGGAGAACGCACCGACCTACGAGGTCGTCCTGGGCGCCGATCCCGACTTCGTCACCGCATCGTTCGGCCGGCATTTCGCACAGGGCGGCGTCGCGGAGCGGAACCGTTTCGAAGAGACCGGGATCGGGACGTATCTGTCGCCGACCGACTGCGATAACGGTGTGAGCGTCAACGGTGGCGGGAAGCGCACCACACCACTGACGATGGATTCCCTGTATCAGGAGATCCGTGAGCTCGCCGCGGTCTTCGATGTGAACGACCGGGGCGCGCAACTCATCGACGAACTGAAGAGCCGCGAGACCGCGGCCCTGGCCGACCTAGAGAAGTCGAAGGTGTCGATGGCGTTCTGGTTCGCCGATACCAAGAGCCCGTACGTGGCCGGGGGGCTGGGTTCGGCGAACCTGCTCGCCACCTCGGTCGGTGCGACCAACTCTTTCGCGGAGCTGACCGACGACTGGCCCGCGGTCGGCTGGGAAACCGTTGTCGAACGCAATCCGGATGTCCTCGTCCTCGGCGATCTGCTGCGCAACCGCTTTCCCGGGGACCTGCTGGCCGACAAGATCGCTTTCCTCGAATCCGATCCCGTCACGCGCAACCTCGACGCCGTGCGCAACAAGCGGTACATCGCCCTGCACGGCGCCGAGATGAACCCGTCCATCCGGGCCGTCGACGGACTCGAGAAGATCGTCGCCGGGCTTCGCGACGGGCAGGTGCCCAACTGACCGCCACCCGCGACCGCGCCGGCACCGTCGTCCCCGAACGGGCTCGGCGGCGACAATGGGTCGCCGGGTCGCTGATCGCAGTCGGCGGGGTCGTCGCGCTCACTCTGTCGGTCCTCGTCGCCGTCACCCTGGGCCCGGCGGACATCTCACTGGTGAACGTCCGTGACGTCCTGCTCAATCACCTCGGTCTCACCGATATTCCGGTGCGGGCGGCGAAGAACGCGATCGTCTGGGAGGAGCGGCTCCCGCGCGCGCTGGTGGCTGCCGCGTGCGGCGCGGGGCTCGGAATCTGCGGCGTGATCATGCAGTCGCTACTGCGCAACCCGCTGGCGGACCCGTTCGTCCTGGGCATCTCGTCGGGCGCGTCGACAGGTGCCGTCATCGTCGGTGTTCTCGGCGTGGGCAGCGCCGCGCTCGGTTTGTCCGGCGGGGCGTTCATCGGAGCGCTGATCGCGTTCGGGCTGGTGCTGCTGCTGGCCCGCCTCTCCGGCGGCAGCAACGACCGGGTCATCCTCGCCGGTGTTGCCAGTACGCAGCTGTTCTCGGCGCTGACCTCGTTCGTCATCTTCGCGTTCGCGGACTCCGACGAGACCCGCGGTGTGATGTTCTGGCTCCTCGGCTCGCTCGAAGGCGTCCGCTGGGACGACGTCCGGCTGTGCGCGGTGGTGGTATTCGCCGGGACGGCGGTGTGCCTGTACTACGCGCACGTCCTCGATGCGTTCTCGTTCGGCGACGAGGTCGCGGCATCGCTCGGCATCTCGGTCGGGAAGTTCCGGCTCATGCTCCTGGTGTGCACGGCGATCATCACCGCGACCCTCGTCAGTGTCGCCGGTGCCATCGGGTTCGTCGGGCTGGTGCTCCCCCACGCGGCGCGATTCCTACTGGGGCCCCGGCACAGCCGGCTGGTTCCCGCGACAGCGTTACTGGGGGCGGTCTTCATGGTGTGGGTGGATGCCGTGTCCCGCGTCGCCTTCGCGCCCACCCCGCTGCCGGTGGGTGTGGGCACCGCACTGGTCGGCGTGCCCGCGTTCATCGTCATTCTGTCGCGCAGGAGGAGAGTCCGGTGACCCTGCACGCCGATACCGTCAGCTGGAACCGCGGCGGTGCGCTCGTTGTCGACGGAGTCACGGTGACTCCGGCACCGGGCGAGACCGTGGGCCTGCTCGGTCCGAACGGGTCCGGGAAATCCTCCCTGCTGCATCTGCTCAACGGTGTCGTACGCCCCACCGCGGGTGTTGTCACCCTCGACGGCGACGACCTGTCCACCATGCGGCGCAAAGAGATCGCGCGCGCGGTGGCCGTCGTCGCCCAGCACGCCGACACCGACCTCGACATCACGGTCGGTGACGTCGTACGCCTCGGGCGCATCCCGCACCGGACGACATTCGGCGGGAACCCCACCACCGACGACGCCGCGGTGGCGGCCGCGCTCGAGCACACCGGCCTCACCGCGAAAGCGAACCGGCTCTGGCACCGGCTTTCCGGTGGGGAGAAGCAACGTGTCCAGATCGCCCGCGCCCTCGCTCAGGAGCCGCGTGAGCTCCTGCTGGACGAGCCGACCAATCATTTGGACATCCATCATCAACTGGAGTTGCTGGCGCTGGTCACCCGGCTGCCCGTCACCAGTGTGATCGCCCTGCACGACCTCAACCTCGCGGCCATGTTCTGCGATACCGTCGTCGTTTTGAAAGAGGGCCGGGTCGTGGCCGGCGGAAAACCCGCGGAGGTGCTGACCTCCGAACTGATCGCCCAGGTATACAACGTCCGCGCCGAGGTTCTTGTCGACGAGTCGAAGGGGCGGCTCTCGATCCTGTTCGAACCGGGGCCTGTTGCCGTCCCCGCGCGGTAGCGGCCGGCCGGCCTCGCCACCGCCCGGCGCGGCGGCACGTGCTCCCCGGGCGCTCGGCCGCCGATGGTCGCTGCTGACCGGCCTCACGGCCGCGACCCAGACCGTCCGGCTACTCGTTCTGACCCAACTCGCGTTCAATATCGGCTTTTTCATGGTGTTGCCGTACCTGTCGGTGCATCTGACGGAGGACCTCGGCCTGCGGGCGGCGTTCGTCGGCGTGGTACTCGGGCTCCGCACGTTCTCCCAGCAGGGCCTGTTCTTCATCGGAGGCTCGCTCGCGGATCGGTGGGGTGTGAAACCCGTGGTCGTCGCCGGTTGTGTGTGCCGGATCCTCGGCTTCGCCGGGTTGGCCTTCGCCGGGTCGGTGCCCGGAATCGTGGTGGCGACCGTCCTGACCGGATTCGCCGGCGCGCTGTTCTCCCCGGCAGTCGAGTCCGCCCTCGCTACCGCCGCCGGAAGCGCCGAGGACGGCGGCCAGTCCAGAAAGGACGTTTTCGCGCTCTTCGCCGCGTACGGCCAGATCGGCACGTTCATCGGCCCGCTGCTCGGATCGCTCCTGCTGGCGGTCGGCTTTTCCGCCGCCTGCCTGGTTGCGGCCGGTGTCTTCGCGGTAATCCTGGTCGTCCATCTGCGACGGCTCCCCACACAGCCCGGCGCCCACGCTGCCGAAGGATGGCTCGACGGCTGGCGGGAAGTGGCCGGGAACAGAACCTTTCTGCTGTTCGCGGTGGCGATGAGCTCTCAGTTGGTGGCGTACAACCAGCTGTACCTGCTGTTACCGCTGGAGCTCGACCGCACCTGGGGGTCGCAGGCGCCGCTGGGCTGGTACTTCGCCCTGGCGTCGATATTCGTCGTCATCGCCCAGCTACCCATCACCCGGCGGGTGCGCACCGCCGCGGCCCTGCCCGGGGGTCTGCTCGTGACGGCTGCCGCATTCGTCGTGATGGCTCTCCTGGCCCCGCGGCAACTCCACGGCGTGCCCGCACTCATCCCGCCCGCCGTATTCACTCTCCTCCTGACACTGGGTCAGATGACTACCATGCCCCTCGCCCGAGACCTGGTGCCACGCATGGCCGCTGAACGCCGTCTCGGGACCTATTATGGGCTTTTCGCCTCGATCGGCGGACTCGCCGTCCTGGTCGGCTCGGTGCTCACCGGAGTCTTGATCGACCTGTTGCCGGCCACCGGCTGGGGGCTCGCCGTGCCGTGGTGCGCCGTCGCTCTGGCGCTACTTGCGAGCTCCTTGGTGTTGAAGCTCCGACTGCGCTCCCATGATTCGGCGCCGCCCTCCCTGCCGCGCGGGGCCGCCGGATAACATTTTCGACAATTCGCCTCCGGTCCGAGAATTCCCGGCCTCCCGAGTGGGACGATTTCATCACCATAAACGGAAAGACTCTGGCGATGATCTTCGCGGCTCGGGCATTCGGACTTCGGAAGAAATCGTTCCTGCGTTCAGTGATCTTCGTGGCCGTTGCTTCCTTGCTGTTGCCGATGTCCGGCGTAGGGAACGCCGCTCCCGCTGCCGGCGCCGACGGCGACTGGCCGATGTGGCAGTTCGACCTCGCCGGTTCCCGGTACAACCCCCACGAGACCGCCCTCACGCCGGCCACAGTGTCCTCGTTGCAGTTGAAGTGGGCGTTCGCGTTTCCCGACTCGATCGCGGCGTCCAGCCAGCCGGCGGTCGTCGACGGAACCGTTTACGTCGGTGGTCGCAACGGGACGTTCTATGCGCTGGACGCGTACACGGGTGCGACCCGGTGGTCGTTCCGAGCCGAGACGCCCCTCGGCGGAAACCTCCCGACGTACGGGCTGCGCAACGGGCCCGCGGTCGTCGACGGAACGGTCTACTTCGGCGACAACTCGGCCAGGATGTGGGCCCTCGACGCGAAGACCGGTGCCCAGCGCTGGGTTCGGCAACTGGACAACCATCGTTACGCGATCATCACCGGTTCGCCCCTCGTGTTCGAGGGTCACGTCTATGTCGGTGTGTCCAGTCAAGAGCTGGGTGCCGCCACCAGCGACCTGTACCCGTGTTGCACCTTCCGGGGAAGTGTTGTGGCGCTCGACTCCGCGACCGGCGAGGTGCAATGGCAGCACCACACGATCCCGGCACCGGAACCGACCCCCAGTGGGTCGCCGCCGTTTGCTCCCAGCGGTGCGCCGGTGTGGTCCTCACCCACGGTCGATCCCGAGTCGCGCACGCTGTACTACACCGCCGGCAACGCCTACACCGGCTATCCCGAGGGTGCGGAAGCGATCGGCGCGCTGGACGTCGACAGCGGAACCGCCCGGTGGGTCCGGCGGATGACTCCCGGGGAAGCCCCCTGGAACGGCCGCTGCACCTACCCGCCACCGGGCGGTAACTGCCCCGAGCCGGGCCACGATTTCGACTTCGGTTCGCAGCCGAACATTTTCGAGATAGGTGACCGGTCGGTCGTCGGCGCGGGCCAGAAGAGCGGTGTCTACCATCTACTCGACGCCGTCACCGGCGAGATCATCTGGCAGACCAGGTTGAACACGCCGGTTCCGGTGCTGCCCATCCCCGGCTCGGAATCGCTGCAAGGCATTCAATGGGGCGCCAGCTATGACGGCCACCGCCTGTATGTCGCCACTTACCAGGGCACGCCGGGCACACTCTTCGCGTTGCACCCGGCGACCGGCGAGGTCATCTGGAGCACGCCGAACCCCGCCCACGGTTGCCTGTTCGATCCACCGCCGCTACCGATGCTTCCGCTGTGCCAGCTCGCCATGCCGAACGCTGTCTCGTCGACACCCGGCCTGGTCTACGAGGGCAGCCTGGACGGCAAGATGCGCGTCTTCTCCGCCGAGACCGGTGCCATTCTCTGGGAATACAACACGGCACGGCACTTCCACACCGTGAACGGGGTGCCGGGCGCCGGCGGCGGTATCAACGGGCACGGCGCCGTCGTCGCGAACGGAATGCTGTTCACCAATTCCGGTTACGGCCGGCAGATCACCACCGGTATGCCGGGCAATGTCCTGCTGGCCTTCGGTCTTCCCTGATTCTGCTCGAAGCGAGAGAGCAACAACCGGGTTCAGCGCCGCGACGGCAGCGCCCGCACGATCCCCGGCCGCGTTTTCCGGCCGAGCCCACCGAGCATGAGCTGCGCTTCGGGTGCCCGGATCCCGCTCGGTGGTCCCGGCGGCCACCAATCGTCGAGCTCGGTCAATCCCGGCTCGACGAGTTCGAGCGATCCGAACAGATCACGGATCTCCTCCGAGCTCCGGAACCGTACCGACCCCACACCCGCTTCCAGATGCGCACCTTCGAGCCGGCGGGCCAGCGCGTGCAGCTCAGGGCGTGCGGTACCGGGATCGCAGTAGTGGCTGATCGCCACATACGACCCGGCGGGCAACAGGTCGATATAGCGGGAGACAATCGCCGCCGGGCACTGCTCGTCGGAGATATGGTGCAGCACCGCGCCGAAAAGGGCCCCGACCGGCTCCCGCAGATCGAGATAACGCCCGGCCGTCTCCAGCGTCGCCGCGACATCGGTGAGATCGGACGGCAGGCACCACGTGTTCTCGTTGCACTCCAACATCGCCCGCCCGTAGGCCACACACAACGGGTCGTTGTCGACATACACGACCCGCACCTCCCGGCGCCCGCATTCCTGCGCGACGATATGGAGCGGATCGCGAGTGGGCAGTCCGGCACCGAGATCGAGAAACTGCCCGATCCCGTAGCGCTCGGCCGACATCCGGACAGCACGGGCCAGCCATCGCCGGTTCATGACATGAACATCGCCTTGCCGCGGCGCAATTCGCCTGATCCGCTCGAATGCCCGGCGGTCCACCTCGTAGCAGTCCTTGCCACCCAGGCTGTAATCGTAGACACGAGCAACACTGGGCCGGGCGAAGTCCCCTCCCACAGCGTGGGTCCCGATCGGTGCGGCGCCACTGGCCACCATCACGTCTCCTCACAAACCGGGCGGTCGCCCCTCATACGAGGCACCTCGACGGTAACACGGCAACATCAACTATGGCTATGTTGCAGGCGGCGGTGCGGACGATCGTCGACTTCCACCCCGGCCGGCCCGGCGATCGCAAATCCTTTCCACCAGTGTCGATTTCCCCGCACCGGGCTGCCCGCCGACCACATAGAGGACAGGCTCTTCCACCTGTTTCAGGGGGCGTCCCGGCCGGTCAGTGAGAAGCGCCGGCTTTTACTGCTCATCGAAAAGCGAACGGATTCGGGGATCGTTCAGCTCGAATTCTCCGGTGCGGGGCAGCAGCTCGGCCTCCGTCGTCGCATAGTCGGCGCGGCTGCGCGAGTGTGGACCTCGCCCCGGATCGCCTCCGCAGGGGTGCTTCCGTAGCGGTGCCCGATGTATTCGCCGCCGGTGTATCGGTCGAGTCCGAGACGCCGATGAGGCCGGTCAGCTGTGCGGATGCTCAGTCGGCGCTTTCACGTTCAGCAAGGAATTGGTCGAGCAGTTCGAACAACACCTCGAGGATGCGGATTTCCTCCTCGGGGCCGAAGGCTGTGCCGGCGTCCCGCTCGGGCAGCGCAATCTGTGTGATCAAGCCCGACCACACGAGATTGCTCCTGCGATGAAAATGGTTGGTGAGCAGCCATTCGCGAAAGCCATCCAGCCCTCGACCTCCAGACCGGCGGGCGGCGTAATCGTAACCCTCCAGGAAACACGTCACACCACGAACGGTGGTGAAACCGATGAACATGCCTGGGCGCGTCGCAAACTGCCGTAGGTACTCGCGTTCGGTCGGGTTGTCCGGGTACAACGGCATCCACCCCTTGCTGCGCCCCCATCTGGCGAAGTGCGCATCAAGGCCTGCCGATCGTTCCACCTCGCTACTTCACCATCTCGGCGGTGATCGTGTACAGGGACCGGGCCAGGTCTGCCCCCAACTCAGCAGACCGGGCAAGATATGCGCCGGGGTGTACGTAAGGGAAGCGACAAAGTCCCTGCGTCTGAGGAGACCTGCGAACCTGACGGGGCTGCTGTCGCGTGTAACGACAAGCCACCGCCGCATCCAACATTCACTAGCTGAATCGCTGAACGGCGTCGCTAACCGAAGGGCATCGCCGAGGCACAACGCAGGCGCCGGGCAGAAGCCAACCGCACACACGTGCCGATCGCGGAGTTCCAGCGGATAGTTGGGCACTGTCTGGTAATCGGAAATACCAGGCAGTGCCGCGATGCTTCAGCGATTACAGCTCTGGTCACCCGCTCCCCCGGGAATGCGACCAGCCGGAATTCGGGTCCTGTTGGCCCTGGTGAGGCCCGCGAACGCATTGGGGGGCGCTTCTTGCGGGATCGATACCGGTTACTTCCGAGCTATTGCTATAGCCGTCGCGCCGGAGGAGCGTGGGGGCATCGGTGGTGCCACCGGGGCGCTGCCCTGAGCACAGAGGGAGCGGGTCGTGTACGCACGTTCTACAACAATTCAAGCGAAGCCCTCCGCGATAGACACCGGGATCGCGCATACGCGCGACCAGGTGATGCCCGCACTGGAGGCCGTACCTGGCTGTATCGGGATGTCGTTGCTGGTCGACCGGTCGTCAGGTCGCTGCATCGCAACGACATCGTGGGAGTCCGAGGAGGCGATGCGCGAGAGCGCCGATCAGGCGCATTCGCTCCGTGACCGCGCCGTCCAGCTGTTCGGTGCCGATTCGGCGCGGGTCGAGCAGTGGGAGGTCGGGGCCATGCACCGCGACCATCGCATACGCGAGGGCGCGTGCGCCCAGATCACCTGGGCCGAGGCCGACGATCTGGGCCGGTTCGACGCAGCGGTCGAGACCTACAAGTCCATGGTGGCGTCGCAATTAGAACAGATGCCGGGGTTCTGCAGCACGAGCCTGCTGATCGACCGGGCAGCTGGACGCGGCGTCGCATGCGAGACGTTCGACAGCTCCGCCGCGATCGAACGAAACCGCGAACAACTCGAGAACCTACGCCGCGAAGGTACCCGCCAAGCCGGTGTCAACGTGCTCGAAGTCGGCGATTTCGAGATCGCGCTCGCCCATCTGCGCGTCCCCGAGCTGGTCTGAGGGCAGATGACTCCAGCACGGGAGATCACGGGAACACAGAAGCAGCGCCGGGATCCAGATATAGCCATCTACCTGCACAAACAGGAAATAATGGGAAACGGTGGGCAATGTCGGTGACCTGCGGAAATGCTGCGCCGACCTCATGACCGATGAAGGGCATGAATCCATGACGGCCGACCGCCAGACCGTTCACTGATCCACCGACACACTGGTCGGAAGTCCGGCCGGACATTCTCGGACCGATGGGGTGCACCACGGCAGAGACCGGCCGGCGGCGAACAGTTCAGTCGGCGGCACTAGCAGAGGGAGGGCGTCCCCGGCCCCGACGGGGCCGGAGCTGCGGCAGCCAATCTTCCGGACCAGTCGAGCGCCAGTCGCTGCTCGGACACGCCTCGCTCGAGAACTCGGCACGGTATTTCCGCGCTGGCACCGCCGAGCAGGCCGCGGTCGTCGACATCATTTTCGAGCAATAGCGAGCACCGGGGCCCGAGATTCCGAGGATGGCCGTTCGGCGATGTCCGTGCACGAGTCCGCGTGCGTCACCGGCCTGAAGTCTACGACGCAGGTGGCAACTGCCGGTGGCCCGCACAGCCTGTCTTCATGGTGAAGGGTTCCCGGAGGCAGCCGCTCCTGGCACTCTGATGCGACAATGGCCTGATGGGTTGGCCGGATTTTGGAAACTTTTCCGACTCGGACATCCTGGTGTGGCATATACCGATGCAATCCGGTGCTATGCCGGTACTCGACGCTGAGGGTTTCAGCCCGCCCGGAGCTTGGGTGGAGGCGTTGAATGCCGTTTCGCGGGACATTCGATGCCTGCAGTACGGGGGCCGATTCGACAGCAGTGATTTGGTTTGGGAACTCTCGATCGACGGCAGCTACACCGTTGGGCTGGGATGGCTGCGCCCCGGCGGGAGCGATAACTGGGTCAAGCGTGAAAGCATATCGATGGATGCATCATTTGCGGTGGCGGCCGTATGGGCGGCCGGTGTGGCTCAGGCTGAACTCACCGGTGGCCTAGAAGTTGTGCATTGGCCCAGCACGGGTTGGAATCTGCTAACCGCGCAACTGGTCGATGAGTCGCCAGTGTGGATTGATACATCCGACGGGTCGGTGATCAGCAATATTGGGATGTTGTGCGAAGCAGAAACCAATTCGTAGCTATCCAGTCCCCGATGGCGCGACATGGCCGCCGGCAGATATCGAGGATGGCTATGACACCGGTGAAGTCGTCGGCAATGCGATCAACGCCAATTTCCCGGACTACGGGGAAATGGTGATCCGTGCAGGATATTGGAGTGGCGTCTGGGCGGATGGCTGGGGCCAGGACAAGGCCGGACACAAACATCAACTCCGATACCCGGAATCCATCGAGGCTGTACTCGAAGCAGACGATTATGGACCACGATCGAACCCGCTCGACCCGAGTGGGTGGATCTACCTCGACCGAGGTATGTCCACCCACAAGATATCGTCCGGGTCGTGAGCATCCGAAAAATAGGATGGAGGCATGGTCACGTCCTCGAGATAGATGCTTGCTGCGCTAACCGGACTGTCGTCACCGGCCATCTGTCGCAGCTTGGTCAGACCAAGGCGGACTCCGACCCGCTCCTGACACACGGTTTCGTTACCGTAGTGCTCGACGACGACAGCGAGAATGTTCTCATCGTCGACAAGCCGAAAAGATTGAACTCGAATCCCCCCTCGTTCCTGTCTCTTGACTAATCCTACCAGGACCGAATGCGCAAATCGGAGATTCCACGGTTCGAATACCGCATCATATTCAGGAAACGGAACGCCTCGACTATACGAGTAGATCCGGGAACTGCTGAGGTCGTTCTTTTCGGTACCACGGCTTTCCGGCGTATCGGACAAGATTCACCTTCCCTTTTGCCTTTGAATCCCTACGTTGTTATACCCGCCGAAACTCGGCTCGACCTGCGCGGTATCGGCGGTGGAACCAGGTCGGTCACGCTAGGGCACCACTCCGAACGACAGCCGGCCTCTGTGCCATCCCCTCCAACCGAGCCGAGCTCGATGCCGTCGACACCGTGCTCTCCGCCGACGTTCTCGACGCGATCGACGCCCCTGGCACCGACCTGGCCGCGCACGAGAAGAACGACACCCCGCCCGCACTGCTCGATCCGGCACTGCGGCGCCGCTGATCGCCGGGCCCTTGCCGCCTCGGATCCTGGCAATGCACTCGCGCGGGACTCCGTATCGCGCTCGCTCGGACGCCGAACTCGCCGCCTCCCCGAATTCGATCTGACCGCCCCCGTTTCAGAAAAGGGTATCGCACATCCGCAGAGGTGGGCTCGCCTCCGGTTGCTTTTAGCGACACTCTGTCGTAATCTTTACGACGAAATGTCCGCATAAAATCCGAGCCGGTGCCGGGCACTCGGCCTGTGGCATCACAAGCCCTTGCGTCTAGTGAATAGAGGGGGAAATGACCAGCACGCTTGCCGATCGCGCCGAGATCATCGAACTGATGAGCCGTTATGCCGACATCGCGGACCTGAAGGAGTTCACCGAACTACCCCTTCGCGTCTTCACCGACCCGGTCACGCTGGATTTCGAGTCCGTCGCCGGCATCCCGCCGATGACGACGCCGCTCGACGACTACCGTCAGATCCTCCGCGTCGGCTTCACCTCCTACACAGCAACTCACCATGCCATCACGGGTCACATCGTCGATATCGATGGCGACAGCGCGACGATCCACGCCCACGTCCGGGCCGAGCATTGGGTGCCGCAGGAAGTTGCCGGCGACGGACCCAACCGCTGGCTGGTGGTCGGCTTCTACGACAACGCAGCGGTTCGCACAGCGGACGGCTGGCGTCTCAGCCGGGTGAAACTCACCTCAATCCACCAGGAGAACCCCCATTTGTCGGCCGCCGACCTGGCAGCCGAACAGGCAACGTAACGGTAGGGCCTCGCAGTCGTCCGCTGCGCAGCTATCGACCGACGACGAAAGCTGCTGTACAGGAAGGATTATCGGATGCCGCGGATCCAGGGGGCCAGTATCGAGGAGCACCACGAGAAGGTGTGGACCGACCTCGCCGAGGCACTGCGGCAGCTACTGCTCGAACGCGACTACGACTCGATCACCATGGGCCATATCGCGACCCGTGCCGGGCTCGCCCGCAACACGCTGTACAACTACGCGCGCGATAAGAGCGGACTGGTCCGGGCACTGACTCAGCGGGCGAGCCGACCCGTGGTCGAGCGGGTGACCGCGATCGCCGCACGGTCCGCGGACCCGGCCGCGGAGCGGATGCGAGAGATCATCGAGGCGGTCCTGGACGCATCCACCGACCAGTCCATGCAGCTGATGTTCCTGCCGGGCTCCGCCCCATTGGTCGCCGAGGTGCCGAAGGGGGCTGACAATCCGTTCAACGCGATCGTGGTCGAGGTGGAAAACGTGGTCCGGGACGGAATTGCACAGGGGGAGTTCCGTGATATCGGCGATCTGCAACTCGTGGTAGAGCTACTGTCCGGCGCAATGCGTGCGGGCGCCGAACGCGTCGGCCGCGACCCGGCTGCCTTCGCCGCGACAGTCGCCGCAGCGCGCGAGATCGTCCTCGCGTCACTGGTCCGCCTCCCGGATCCGCTCGACCCCGCCACGTGAATCGAGGCCGTCTCGGCCCACCTACGGCAGGCGCAGGCCGTTATCGACCTCCCACTGGAACGGGAACAGGCCCTTTTCCGGCTCTGGCCCACTTTCGGTGGTGGCTAATGGGTTTCAGGCCAGGAGGATCCGGTGGCGGAGCAGCTGGATCCGGCGCGGCCATACATTTGTCGATTGATCAGTTCGGTTTTCGTGTTCACGCCGTCGGGTCGCACCCGCAGGAGGTCGCCGAATGTGTCGAGCTGACGTTGCCGCGCGTGCCCGAGGACGGCCCGCAGCAGCGCGTCGCGGGTGCCGAAGTGATAAATCAGCATGCGGGCTGAGGTGCCGGTGGCGGTGGCCGGCGGCTCGAGCCGGTCGGGAAGGCCGCGCGCGAGGGCGTGATCAGCGCAGGCATCGAGCAGCCTCTCCTCGATGTGCGGTTGCGGTCGGCTACCCACCGCCCAACTCTTTTTCACGGAACGGCTACTACGTCTATCGTCGGCAGGGGCAGTCAAGGCAGACGGGAAGGTAGCGATGAGGGTCGTGTTCGTGCATGGCGCGTGCGTGCAGGACGGGTCGTGGTGGTGGCACCGCACCGCCGAGCTGCTGCAGGAGCGAGGAGTGCCGAGCGTGGCCCCGGCGCTGCCGAGCTGCGGCGAGGCGGGCCTGCCCGGCGGCGTCGACGGTCCGGGGCTGCCCGAAGATGTTGCCGCGGTGCGGCAGGCGCTGCAGGACAGCGACGAGCCGACCATCGTGGTCGCCCACAGCTACGGCGGCATCATCACCGCGGAAGCCGCCGCGGGAATCGGGTCGGTACGGCACCTGCTGCTGGTCTCCAGCTACCTGCCCGAGGTCGGGCAGAGCCTGTCGGAGTTCGGGGACGGCAGCCCCGCCCCGTTTCTCGACGTCGACCCCGACGCCGGCACATTCGGGGTCCACCCCGAGCTGCTCGTGGATACATTCCTGCACGACTGCGACCCCGAGGTCCAAGCGCAGGCGGCGGCCCACCTCGCCCGGCAGAGCGTGCAGGTGACCGGGCAGCCGGTCGGGGCGGCCGCATGGCAGCAGTTGCCCTCTACGTACCTCATCTGCGCGCAGGACCGGGGCACCCCGCCGCGGCTGCAGCGCGAGTTCGCCCGCCGGGCCGGCAGCGTCGTCGAACTCGACGCCGGCCACCACCCGTTCCTGTCCCAGCCCGCCGCGGTCCGGGACCTGCTGCTGAGCCTGTGACGGCAGCCACGGACGAGCCGACCGACGATCCGAAGGCCAGGAGACCGTCGTGAGTGCCGAGGAAGAACTACTGTCCAGGGCGGCACCGTCGACTTGCACGGGCGAGCGGCGGCGTTGATCGCGCGCGCTGAACCGCTGCATCTACGACAGGTCAGCGCCAACCGCGCTGCCGCTACCCCGCCACGACGCGTCACTGAAACATGACCCGACCAAAACGCGTGGTAACCGCGGGGCCACACACAATGAAACAGGTCAGACCCGATCTAATATCGGACCTGACCTGCTACTTCTGTGGAGCTAAGGGGACTCTAGCCCAGGGGCCTCGTAGGACCGCAGCCCTACACCCTATGCGGGTCAACAGATTTAGCTGCCGACCCCCTTAGCATCGATGTTCATAGCCTGCTGATCTCATTTCCGCTTTTATCATAGGCAGTACCCATGGTTGGAATTTCTATTGAAATACCACCGTTCCAGTTGAAAATCCTCAGCTCCTCGAGTTTTTCGCAATCGAGCTTGACCGTGATCCAGTCACCGGCAGCAATATCGATGGTCATTCCGAGCGGCTCGAACATTGCGGTAAAAGGGGCGTCATCGTTGGCTTCTATCCTCAATTCAAATCTTTCACCCATGGTCACCTCTCGTATGCCGCAATTATCTTCTCCGTCAAAATGACGCGCACCGGAGCTGTCTTGTTACCGGGCACTTTCCCGGCGCCTTAGAATTCGTTTCATGGAGAATCCGAACGTCAGCCTCTTCGGCAAGACCTTTCAGCTCGTCATCTGACATTCCATCAAGTCTGTCTTCGGACGGTTTCCCGTGTCCCCAGATCCGCGAGCCTACGTCCCGTACAGTTTCATTCTGGACTACTGGTCAGGGGCGGTGGAGGGCGTCGAAGGTGATGGCGAGGGTGACCGGTGTGTCGAGGACCAGGGCGGTGTGGTGGACCTTGTGCGGCATGTATCGCAGTCCGGACCAGTCGAGTCGGTATTCCTCGATGCGGTCGATGGTTTCCCAGCTCTTGTCGAAGTGGACGATCAAGTAGCCCGGAATGCCGGCCCGCGCATACATTTTGTGCTTTTCGGATGTGTCTGCGTCGACGGTGCTCTTCGAGACGACCTCGACGATCAGAGCGATATGGTCTCGGACGGTGTTCACGTCGTACGGTTCGCAGTCGCGGATGAAGATATCCGGGTAGCGGATGTTGAGTTGGTGGTCGTCTCGGCGGTCGTCGGCGTCGGGGAAGCGGACAGCGACATCGGACCCGATGCGTAAGCATGGGCCGGCGGGGTCGCGAGCGTCTTCCAGGGCGGCGGCCAAGCGCCGTACTACGCGGCTGTGCGCTTCGCTCTGCGCCATCAAGCGCACAACGAGGCCATCCACGATCTCGACATCTCCGAGAGAATCCGGTTCGGCATTCAGGAATTCTTCGGCGGTGACCCGAGGGTGTTCGTCGGGATGTGATGCCGTCACGGTCAGCTCCTTGTGGGGTAGAGCGGCCATTCACAGGGATGGGCTGCGAACATGCTGGTCGAAGATATCAGTTCGTCTCGGCGCACTCGCTGTGACTACTGGCCGATCGGTTCTTGCAGTGCGGAGCCGTGAGCGTCACTCTCCGGAGCAGTGGCCGACTATCGGTACGATCACCGAGTTCGAGGTCGTCCATCACACTCATGAAGGACACCAAGTCAGACTTCTTCCACTCGATCCCACCTACCATGCAAGTCCTCGGCCGTCGATAAGTGAGCAGCCACTGCGCGCAGTGAAACGCGCTTTATCGGGTGGCAGATAGCGTGATCAGTTGGCAGCGCGGCGCCAGGGCTGAGAGTCACACGGTTTGGCCCGACCAAGAGCAATGATCAAAACCCCTGGGCGGCGCCGACTACGTCTACTGTGGGTCGATGGGATCCACCTGAAGGTGACGCCGACCGGGAATTTCCTGTCCGAACGCGCACGAGCCCTACTGCGCGACGCCGACGAGCTCGAACTCGCGGCATCCAGCGGCGGAAAGGAACTCGCCGGCCGCTCGCACTCGGCTGCTACGTCACCATCGCACCGACGATCGTCCCGATGCTGATGGAGTGGATCACCACCCACCACCCGAAGGTCGAACTCACCGTCGTCACCGGCAGCCAGGCCGAACTCCCCCAGCGGCTCCTCGCCGGCGCCCTCGACCTAGCGATCGGCTACGACATCGCACTACCGGAAGGACTGGAATCGGTACTGCTCTACCGGACACCCGCCTACGTCCTGCTCCCGGAGGGCCACCCCCTCGCAGCACAGGAGATCGTGCCCCTCGAAGCGCTGGCAAACGAACCGCAGATCCTGCTCGATATCCCCCCCGCAGCGCAACACACTCTGCTGCTGTTCGAAAACGCCGGCGTCACCCCGCGAATCACCCAGCGCACATACGACTTCGAACTCACGCGCTCACTCGTGGCCAGGGGGTTCGGCTACGCCGTACTCATCCAGCGCCCCGCCGTCGACCACACCTACGAAGGCCGGCCCGTAATGGTCCGGGAAATCACGCCCGCCGACCCGAGCGGCGGCGTCCGAATGATCTGGCCGCGAGGAGTGCGCCTCTCGGACCGGGCCGCCGCGATGGTCGCCTTCGCCACCCAACACGCCCACGACCTCGACCCACGGATCCGGCGCCGGGCGCTGGGCCTGCCCTGATCCGGTATCGGAGTGTCGGGTCGACGGCCGATACGGGAGGGCAGGGCGACCCTTCGGGAAGGCGGCTTCGAGGACACGACGAATACCGCTCCCGGGAATACGCATTGATAGCCAATTGCTAGCAGTGGAACCTACACCGGAGCATTGTGGACGACACCGGCAGCCCTCGCCGCGGCAACAGATAGCCCCTGACTATCGCCATGGGACAGAATTCTGCGCAACAGGAGATAAGCACTCGGATCCGCGCTTTCGAGCCGAAGATTCGGCCGGGACCAGTAGAACTCGTCCAGGTCCGGAGTGGTAGCCGAACACTCGCCCACCACGTGTGCCAACACGCGAACATACGGCCTCGACCTGGCCTCCTGCCCTGGCGATGACATGCAAGCGGCCGACCCCGGAGCTGTCCACTCCGAACGATCCTTGTTTTATTCGAATCGAAACGTATAGTATCGGTTCCTCCGGTTGTGGTGATCTGCGTCTCTCATCCGAGGCGAGCCGCACCGTCGAACAGAGAGGTTCGTGCCTTCCATGGATGCATCGCCCGGCGCCTCCAACGGCGTGTCCACAGTGACCGATTCGATCGGTCTGACCTGGCGTCATTGGCTCTACTTCGTGCTCATCACCCTGGTCCTGCTCGCCGACGGGATGGAGGTCACGATGGTCAGCCATACTTTCCCGTCGCTGGCCAAGGAGTGGGGTGTCTCGGTCGGCGGCGGGATCACACTGGTTGTCACGGGCGGGTTCATCGTCATGGCGGTCGGCGCGCTCGTCGCCGGTCGGCTCGCAGACCTGTTCGGCCGCAAGAGCATACTGGTCTCGGCGACGCTACTGTTCGCTGTGACAACCGCGCTGGGCGCCACGTCGGCGAACTTCACCACATTCACGGCGTGGCGGTTTCTCGCATGCCTGGGAATCGGCGCCGTAATGCCGACCGGAATCACCCTGCTCGCCGACCTTGCCCCGGCGCGGCAGCGTGCTTCTCTGGTTGCGGCGGGCTACGCCGGCGTGGGGCTGGGCACGGTGGTCGGAGCCGGGTTGGCCGGCCTGCTCATTCCGACCGGCGGATGGCGTGCACTGCTCGTCGCGGGCGGCGTCGTCTCCCTCGTTCTCGCCCTCCTGCTCGCATTCGTCGTTCCCGAGTCACCCGCGTACTACGCCGCCCACGGCGCGGTCGACAAGGCGAAACAGGTGCTGGCCCGACTTGCCCCGGGCACGGATCTTTCCGCGGTCGTGGTCGCCGGACCGTCCGATGATGTGGACAAACAGGAAGCGTTTGCCGTTATCCTGTCTCGGCGTTTCGCCGCCACCACGGTACTGCTGTGGCTGTTCGGCTTCTTCTCGCTCGGCACCCAGCTACTGATCGCCCAGTACCTGCCGACCCTGCTCCAACAGCCCGTGCCGGGGCTCACCACCGTGCAGAGCAGCACGATCGTCGGCACGTACGGCTTCGCGAGCGTGGTGGGAGGCCTTGCACTCAGCGGGATCCTGGCGCGGGTGTCCCGTTACCGAGTGATCGGGTTCGCGCTGGCGCTCTCCGTCGTGGTGGCGCTCGCCATCGGCCTCGCGCCGGACCCCGGATTCGGCACACTTTTGCTGCTGCTCACGATCGCCGGCCTCATCCTTCCGACCGCGTTCGGGCCGACACGGAATATCCTCGCAACAGCCGCCTACCCGGCTCGGGTCAGAGGCACCGGGGTGGGAAGCACCGAGCTGTGCGCCCGGGCAGGGTCGGCAGTCGGCGGCCTGGTCGGCGGCACGCTGATCGGCGCCGGGCTCGGCCTCGCGGGCCTTTTCCTCACCTTGCTGCTCCCGATCGGCGTGCTCCTCAGCACCCTAGCGGGTCTCAAATTCGACGCGAGGCGAAGCGGAGCCGACTCCATTGCCGGTTTCCGGGAGGAGGATCTGTCCCTGGTTGCGCCGGAGACGAGGGCCGACGCACCCAGGGCGGGCGCTACGGCGTCCTGACAGCTGGGCGTGCGCGCGTGCACGGTGGGAGCGCGCTGCCACCCGGTGGCGACACGGGCTCCACGCAGCGGGCCGACACGGCGCCGGCCGGCATCTACGACACAGAGATTGCCAATCTGTCGAGGAATGCCCGAGCGCGGGGTCCGAGTGTCATATGTTTCGGCCAAGCCGCGACGACGGTGGTCTGTCCGGCGCGCGGGCGCAGGGGGCGAGTAACGACCTTCGTTCCCTCGGTGGTGGTCACAGGCGGGTTGGGCCGGGCCATGAGTAGCCCGTATCCCACACCTCGCCCGACGAGGGCGCGGACCAATTCGATGGTCGGCGCGGCAATACCAACATTCGGCTGGAGACCGAGGTCGGCGAAGACCCGGTGCGTGTTGGCGGTACTCGGCGCCGAGTCGAGCAAGACGAGAGATTCCCCGGCCAGGTCACTCAGGGCCACGTCCGGCAGCGTGGCCAAGCGGTGGTCGGCGGGAAGTACAGCCATCACCTCGGTCTCGTATACCACCTGCTTATTGAGGTCGGAGGGAAGGAACATGTCGTAGAGAATCGCGAAGTCCAGCCGTCCGTCCGCAAGGGCAGGTAGCAGTTCGTCGTCCCCGCCGACCTGAACTCCGATCCGTGCCCGCGGATGATGCTCGGCGAAGTGGGCGAGCGTGGCAGGCAGGACGGTGTCGGCGAAGCCGACATAGCATCCGACGCGGACCGGTCCGGTGATCTCGCCGCGAGTAGCAGCAAGATCGCCGACGAGCGAGTCCACCTCGTCTGCCAGTTGGCCGGCGCGCCGGGCGAAGTACTGACCCGCAGGAGTCAGTTGCAGGCCTTTCGCCTTGCGGCGCACGCAGAGTTGCTCTCCCACGATTCGCTCGATTTCCGAAACAGCCTGGGAGAGACCGGATTCAGAAATATGCAGCGCAGCCGCGGCCTCCGCCAGGGTGGAGTGCTGCGGCAGGGCAGCGAACAACTCCAGGTGCCGCACCGTGAGCCGGCTCATACATCCTCCATAAAACTGAATAAGAAGCGGTGTTTTCTTCACTTTACGAGAATGAACGTGTGATGTGGACTAAAGGCTGCAGAAAATGTGGCGTAGGGCATGAAAGGCGAGAACCGGCATGATCAGATCGCAGGTACCGGTGGCGGACTGGGTGGACGTCGCTGCACTGGCCGCAGATCCATACCCGTCCTACCAGCGGCTACGCAACGAAGCGCCGATAGCGTGGGTGCCGGCCCTGGGACGTTACTTGGTCACCGGCTACGCGGAGTGCCACGCAATCGAATGCGACCAGACGACCTACACCGCCGATGTGGGCGGTTCCGGAGCCACCATGAAGCGCGCGCTGGGCGGGCACCCGATGCTACGCAAGGACGATCCCGAGCACGCGTGTGAGCGCTCCGCCATCAACCCGACCCTGCGCCCCAAAGCCATCGAGTCGATCTGGGCCGAGGCATTCACCCGCAACGCCACCGCTTATCTCGACGTGCTGGCCGAACAGGGTCCGGACACCGCCGAGCTGAATCGCGACTACGCGTCCCCGGTCGCGTCGCAGAATTTGATCGATCTGCTCGGACTGCCGGATGTGGACGTGGATTCGATGCGGCGATGGTCGCACGCATTCATCGCCGGTGCCGGCAACCTCTTGAACGACCCGGCGATCTGGCGCCGTTGCGAGGAGGCGCGCACCGAGGTCGATGCGCTGCTCGCCGAGTTGATCCCGTTCTACGAACGCAATCCGAACGAGTCCATGACCTCCGCACTGATCCACGCCGGACTTCCGCACGAGACCGTCGCCGCCAATGTGAAGCTGACCATCACCGGTGGGATGAACGAACCTCAACACATGATCACGAACATGGTGTGGGCGTTGTCGGGTCACCCCGACCAGCGGGCGCGAGTTCTCACCGACCCCGCGCTATGGCCCATGGTCTTCGACGAGACGACACGATGGCTCTCCCCGATCGGCATGTACCCTCGCCAGACCACTCGCGAAGTCGAGCTGGCTGGCGTGACGCTTCCCGCCGAAGCAGCGATCGGCGTGGTGGTCGGTGCGGCAAACCGCGACAGCGGTCATTTCGACGGCGATCCGGAACTCTTCGATATATCCCGTCCGCGACAGCCCCACCTCGCGTTCGGCAGCGGAGTGCACCTGTGCGCCGGCCTATGGGCGGCGAAAACCTCTATCGGCCGGATTGCCGTCCCTCTGCTCTATCGCAGATTCCCCGGCCTGCGCGTGGACACCTCGCGTGAAACCCGCTGGTTCGGCTGGGTCTTTCGCGGCCTCACCGATCTCCCCGTCACCTGGGACGACTGACAGGAACCCCATGCCCGAAATCACTTTTTACCGCTCCGACGGCCGCAACGATGTGGTCGAGGTCACCGAAGGTACCTCGATCATGCGTGCCGCCCTGACCCGCTCCATCCCGGGAATCATCGGCGAATGCGGCGGCCAGGCAATGTGCGCGACCTGCCACGTCTACATCCGCTCCGACGATCATCTCGGCAAACTCCCCCGGCTCGGGGAAGACGAGGACGAGATGCTGGATTGCACGGCACATCCCCGTGACCCGCGACGCTCGCGGCTGGGCTGCCAGGTGCCGGTCACCGAGGCTCTCGACGGCTTGGAAATCGATCTACCCGAGACACAGATCTGACATGACCGGAATCGTCGTCATCGGCGCCGGACATGCCGGCGTCCAACTTGCCGACTCCCTGCGAGCAGGCGGCTACTCCGGCCGGCTCAGCATCCTGAGTGCCGAGAACGAGATGCCGTATCAACGGCCGCCGTTGTCCAAGGACTACCTCACAGGTGATGATCCGCAACCGCTGCCACTACGCGGCCCCGACTTCTACCGCGAGCGCGACGTAGATCTGCGCGTCGGCACCGCAGTCACCGAAATCGATCGCCACGGCCGCCGACTGGAGTGCGCCGACGGCACCACCCTTGCCTACACCGAACTCGTGATCGCCACCGGTTCCCGCAACAGAGTCCTGGACATACCCGGCGCCCACGGCTCCGGCGTGCATTATCTGCGTAACACCACCGACGCCACCGATCTGCACAGCGAACTCGGCCGCGCCGCCACAGCGGTCGTCGTGGGAGCCGGTTTCATCGGACTGGAGTTCGCCGCCGCCGCAACCCGGCGCGGCATCGCTGTGACCGTCGTCGAGGCCGGGCCGAGGCCCTTGTTACGGGCACTGACCGAACCGACAACCGAGCGCCTCATCGCCGAGCATCAACGCGCTGGAGTGAATTTTCGCTTCGGTAGCACCGTCGCCGAGATCGAACGTAGCGACCACCGTGTCACTGCGGTCATCTGCTCTGATGACGAACGAATCGCCGCCGATCTGGTTGTCGTCGGAATCGGCGCCGAACCCGTCACCGAACTGGGCTCCGCATCAGGACTCCATATCGGCAACGGGATCTACGTGGACGAATACCTGCGCACCACAGACGAGCACGTCTGGGCTATCGGCGATTGCGCGGAATTCCCGTGCGTGCACGCCCGGGCTCGCGTCCGGCGGGAATCGGTCCAGAATGCGGCCGATCAGGCCCGCACCCTGGCCCGGACGCTCACCGGAACACCGGCTGTCTACCAGGACCTCCCGTGGTTCTGGAGCCACCAGGGCGCCTGCAAGATCCAGATTGCCGGGGCCGGTGGCGAAGTCGATCGCACTGTGATTCCGGCCGATTCGGGCAGCAAGTTCTCCACGTGGTGTTTCCGCGAGGACGTTCTGGTAGCAGTCGAGTCGGTCAACCAACCCGCGGTCCACTCG
Source organism: Nocardia sp. NPDC019395 (assembly GCF_040632335.1). Taxonomy (NCBI): domain Bacteria; kingdom Bacillati; phylum Actinomycetota; class Actinomycetes; order Mycobacteriales; family Nocardiaceae; genus Nocardia; species Nocardia sp. NPDC019395. Next base: position 156,678 of record NZ_JBEYBT010000010.1, on the reverse strand, counting down.
GCCGCACGGAAGCTGCTCTCGGGCCCGCGGAAGCCGACCTACAGCGAACTAGCGGACGCCGAGTTCGACCTCCGGCGCATGGTCCGCCCGCAGGGCGCATTCGCGTAATGTCGCGGATCGCCTTCGCGTACGGTACGTACCGTATACAATTCGGAGACTGCTGCGCCGGACGTCGCAGTCCAGCCGAATAATTCATGATCGATGGGCTTCGGCGAACCGGATCGCACCCGAATCCGGACGACTTCTCCTCCGACCCGGGATTCTGATCGAACTCGTCTGCCGGAGAGCCGAAACGAGAAGTCGCAGCTGGAAATAGTCAGTTCGATCCCGACAAAGGAGTACGGGACACCTCATGTCTGTAGCCGGTCTCTCACTATTTGTACTCGCCGCAATATTCATCATCGGAACCGTCTGGCCCGTCAGCATCGGCGTGGCGGCCTTCGCGTCGGTATTCCTCGTCGGCATCCTTGCCGCGGGAATACCGACGGAGACGCTTATCGGCCTTTTTCCTGCGGACCTGTTCATCCTCCTCGTAGGAATCACTTATCTCTTTGCTGTCGCACAACAAAACGGGACGATGGCCTTCATCACCGAGACGACCGTGCGACTCGTTCGTGGACGGGCCGCGGTGATCCCCTGGATCTTCCACTTCATCGCCATCCTTTTCAGCGCTCTCGGCGCCGGGCCGGCGGCGGCGACTGTCGTGCTGGCACCGCTGGCGCTCGGGATCGCCCGGCAGGCGCGAATCAGCCTCCTGCTGATGGGCATCATGGTCATTCACGGAAGTCATGCCGGTTCGATGTCACCCATCGGTCCCATCGGCGCATTCGTCAACAGCGCAGCGGCCAACGCCGGGATTCCCGTTCCCTCGGGCACTGTTCTCATGAACTCCTTGCTGTTCAATGTTGCCCTCGCACTCGCCGCCTACTTGCTGTTCGGTGGCATCGGACTGCTCCGGCGTGGGCGGGATGAGATCGTGGCCGTCGACACCGGCTCCAGTACTGCGCGGGTGGACAAAGCCGGTCAGGAACAGATCGCAAGCGCTGTACAGCCCGCGCCCACAGATTCGGCGAGCGAAGAGGAGCCTGCACTCGCAGGAGCGGCCGTGACCGTACTGGACCCTCCGGCCGAGGCGGCACGAGTACGGGCCACTCCTCGGCGCATTGCGACACTTGCGGGCATCGCACTGCTTGTCGTGCTGGGCATCGGATTCGGGCTGAACATCGGATTCAGCGCGTTCGCGATCGGGTTGGTGCTGACATTGATGTCACCGAAGGACGATACGAAGGCGATCGCCGCGATGCCGTGGTCCACGATCCTCATGCTCGGCGGAATCATCACCTATATCGGTCTGGTCGGCGAAGTCGGCGGAATTGCACTGATCTCGGAAGCACTGCTCGGAACCGGATCTCCCCTGCTGGCAATCCTCCTGATCGCTCTGGTCGGTGCCATCACCTCGCTGATGTCGGCAACGGGAGCCGTCATCGGTGTACTGATCCCGATGCTGGGAGCTGTTCTCGGAGCGCATCCCGCGGTTCCGACCGCCGGAGCAGTATCGGCTCTGGCCATATCCTCCAGCGTGGTCGACAGCAGTCCGCTGTCCATGCAAGGAGCTGTGCTCATCGCGAATGTCGAGGAGCAGCAGCGAACCGCGTTCTTCCGCCGGCTCCTCGCTTGGGGAGCATCGATGGTTGTCGTCGGTACCGTCGTGCCGGTATTCATCTTCGTCCTCCTGCCCATGTGGTTCGGATGAGCGGGCCGCTCATGCGGGACCTGGACGTCACGAGAGGCCGTCGGCGCCCGATTCCTTGCGGGACGAACAACCAATGTCTAGGATTCGATTCGAAACGTTTCGTACCGTATAGGGAAGTAGGCCCATGACCCTCTTACTCGATGACGCCGCCGTGCGCTCGGTCTTCGAATGGCGCTCCGCCATCGACGCACTCCGGGCCGCCTACGCCGCAGCCGACGACGAGGGCCGCTTCCCGCCCCGCGTGCTCGCCCGCGGGGACAGCGGAATGCTGCGGACGCTCAGCGGTGTGCCCGGCAACGGCGCTTTGATGGGCACCAAGACGATCGTGGGTTCCTTCGGCGAGCGCCGGATGTTCTCGTACCTGGTGGCGCTGTTCGACCCGGCCACAGCCGAACTCGCGGCCCTACTCGACGGCAACTCGATCACCGGCTTCCGCACCGCCGCGACCTCCGCCCTGGCAACAGACCTGCTGGCACGGCCCGGCGAGCTCGACGTCGCTGTCATCGGTTCCGGATTCGAGGCGCGCAAGCACGTGGAGGCACTCGCCGCGGTGCGCCGGCTCGCCTCGGTGCGCGTTTTCAGTCCGCGCGAGGCGAGCCGGAACCGCTTCGCCACGGACCTCTCGCACACAGCCGCATCCGTTGAGCCGAGCGGTTCCGCCGAGGCTGCCGTGGCCGCCGCGTCCGTGGTCATCTGCGCCGCCCGCTCTTATGACGAGACCCCGACCTTCCACGGTTCGTGGTTGCAGCCGGGCTCGACGATCGTGTCGATCGGGTCCACCTTGCGCGAACAGCGCGAGGTGGACCCCGAGACCATCGAGCGCGCCGATGTCGTGGTCGCGGACATGGTCGACGAGGTTCTCCACGACACGGGCGACCTCCTCGCCGCGAAGGCAGCCGGAATAGACATCTCCGGCCGCATTCGGTCACTGGCCGATGTGGTCACCGGCCGGCGGGACGGGCGAACCGGCCCCGAGCAGATCGTGCTCTACAAGTCGGTCGGGTCGGCCGTCCAGGACCTCGCCGTCGCGGCTGTCTGTGTCGAGGCGGCGAAGCAGGCGGGTCTCGGTGCCCAGCTCCCCATCCATATCCAGCCGGTCGAGAAGTGAGGCAACCGTGACCGCTACCACCGAAGAATCTGCCGGCGCGCACCTGGGAGACCCGAGCCTGCTGCGCACCGCCGCCTACGTCGATGGCCGCTGGGTCTCGGATGGTGACGCGGGGACCTTCACCGTCACCAATCCGTCGACCGGGGGCGTGCTCGCCGAGCTACCGTCACTGAGCCGCGAACAGACGAAAGCAGCCATCGAGGCCGCAGAGCGCGCGCTCGCGGGCTGGCGCAGGCTGGCCGGCAAGGAACGTTCCCGGATTCTGCGCCGCTGGTTCGACCTTGTCACCGAGCACACCGATGACCTCGCCGCCCTCATCACGCTGGAGGAGGGCAAGCCGCTGCCGGAGGCGCGGGCCGAGGTGGCCTACGCGGCGTCGTTCATCGAATGGTTCGCCGAGGAGGCCAAGCGGGTCCGTGGCGATATCTTCGACGCACCGACAGCCTCGCGCCGGATCGTCGTGCTCAAGGAGCCTGTGGGCGTCTGCGCGGCAATAACCCCGTGGAATTTTCCCGCGGCGATGATCACCCGTAAGGCGGCGCCGGCGCTGGCGGCGGGCTGCACCATGGTCGTGAAACCGGCCTCGCAGACGCCGCTGACAGCACTCGCCCTGGCCGAGCTGGCCGACCGCGCGGGTATCCCCGCCGGTGTGCTGAGCGTCGTCATCGGCAGTGCGCGCACGATCGGCCCCGAACTCACCGGCAACCCGATCATTCGCAAGGTCACCTTCACCGGCTCCACCGAGGTCGGCCGTCAGCTTCTGGAGGAGTCCGCGGCGACGATCAAGAAGGTCTCGATGGAGCTCGGCGGAAACGCCCCGGTCCTCGTCTTCGACGATGCCGACCTAGAAACCGCCGTGACGGGTGTCCTTGCCGCGAAGTACCGCAATTCCGGCGAATCCTGTATCGGCGCCAATCGTGTGTATGTGCAGTCGGGAATCTACGACCGCTTCGCCCGGGAGTACGCCGAGCGCACCTCTCGGCTGGTCGTCGGTGACGGCTTCGGCGAGGGCGTCGCGATCGGACCGCTCATCGATGCCACCGGTGTCGCGAAGGTCGACGAACATGTCCGCGACGCTGCCGCCAAGGGCGCGACGGTTGCTGTCGGCGGCCGCGTCAGCGCGGTGGGGGGACTGTTCTACGAGCCCACGGTGCTGACGGGCGTCACCCAGGACATGAAGATCGCCCATGAGGAAACGTTCGGCCCGATCACTCCCCTGATCCGCTTCGACGACGAGGCCGACGCCATCCGCATGGCCAACGATACCGAGTTCGGACTCGCCTCCTACGTTTTCAGCGCCGATGCCGACCGCATCTGGCGGGTCGCGGCCGCCCTCGAGGCCGGCATGGTCGGGATCAACACCGGCCTGATCTCCAACGAGGTCGCACCCTTCGGTGGCATCAAGCAGTCCGGCATCGGCCGCGAGGGCTCGGTCTACGGCATCGACGAGTACCTCGAAATCAAATACCTGTCCTGGGAAGGAGCCGGGGAACACTGATCCCCGGAGAAAAGAGACGAACACATGGCTGCTTACACCAGAACCGAGTCGCGGGCCTGGGCCCGAGAGAAGCTCATCGGCGCCGTCAACTGCACGATCCCCTCGTTCACGGCCGACCTGTTGAACCTCAACGAGAAGGGCATCCGCCACGATATCGCGCTCGCAAAAGAGCACGGTTTCATCGGAAGCCTCGCCATCGGCGAGGTGAGTATCTCCCTCGACGAGTACATCGAATTCGTCCGGATCTCGAAAGAAGAGGCCGGCGACGATTTCTTCATCTGTCACCACGCCTGCTTCAACACGCTCGAAGAGAACATCGAGATGGCGCAGCGGGCGGAAGCAGCCGGTGCCGACCTCATCCTGCTGACCTACCCGCCGAGCTTCTACCCCGAGACCGAAGACGAGGTCTTCGAGTACACCACGGCGTTCGCGGACGCGACCGGGCTCGCGATCATTCTCTTCCCGATGACGATCTGGAACTTCTCGCGCCTGCATCCCTCCGATATCTCGACCCGGCTGACCCGGCGGATCCTCGACGCCGCACCGAACGTCGCAGTCATCAAAGCCGAGGGCGGCTACCCGAACATCATGAACGCCGTCGAGTGCCATCGGCTCTTCGGTGACGAGGTCGTCATCTCGGTGCCGATCGAGGGCGATCTCATCCCGCTGTCGCAGGTCATCCCGATTCAGCTGTCGGCGACCAGCGACCACGAGTACTTCGGCCCGCTCATCCCCCGGATCATGCAGCTCATCCGGGACGGCAAGCACGACGAGGCCACCGAACTGTACTGGCGGCTGCACCCGGCACGCGTGGCGAAGAACGGCCTCTTCGCGGCGGTCCACGGCGGCTCGGTACTCAACCGGATGGGCTGGAAGTTCCAAGGCTGGCTGCAGGGTTACAACGGCGGCCCGCTGCGCATGCCCACCATGCGCCTCCAGGACAAGCAAATGAAGGGATACCGCGCGGCGCTGATCGAGGCAGGCTTCGACATCCCGGACGAGCCGTTCAAGAACTTCTTCATCGGCCGCAACCCCGCCTGACCTTCCGACCGGAAGCATCTGGCGTCGCCCACTGGAAATCGGAGGATCATCAGCCATGCCACAGCAGGTTCGCGGAGTCATCGCCCGGAAGCCCGGTGCGCCGGTCGAACTGACCGATATCGTCGTTCCCGACCCCGGCCCGGGCGAGGTCGTGGTATCCGTGGCCGCGTGCGGGGTATGCCACACCGACCTCACCTACCGCGAGGGCGGCATCAACGACGAGTTCCCGTTCCTGCTCGGCCACGAAGCCGCCGGAACCATCGACAGCGTCGGCGCGGGCGTCGACTCCGTCGCGGTCGGCGATTTCGTGGTACTGAACTGGCGGGCAGTCTGCGGTAGCTGCCGGGCCTGTAAACGGGGTCGGCCGCAGTACTGTTTCGACACCTTCAACGCGACACAGAAGATGACGCTGACCGACGGCACCGAACTCACACCGGCACTGGGTATCGGCGCCTTCGCCGAGAAAACTCTTGTCCACGCGGGCCAGTGCACAAAGGTCGACGCCGCGGCCGATCCGGCCGTGGCCGGTCTGATCGGCTGCGGAGTGATGGCCGGGCTCGGCGCCGCGGTGAACACGGGCAACGTCGGCCGGGGCGATTCGGTCGCGGTGATCGGCTGCGGCGGTGTCGGCGATGCCGCCATCGTGGGTGCCCGCCTGGCCGGAGCGTCCATGATCATCGCCGTGGACCGCGACGAAAAGAAACTCACCTGGGCCCGCGAACTGGGTGCCACTCACACCGTCGACGCCACCACCGCCGACACCGTCGCCGCCGTACAAGAACTCACCGGCGGATTCGGTGCCGATATCGTCATCGACGCCGTCGGCCGTCCCGAAACCTGGCGGCAGGCCTTCTACGCCCGCGATCTCGCCGGCACCGTCGTCCTGGTCGGCGTGCCCACCCCCGATATGCGCCTCGACATGCCGCTGATCGACTTCTTCTCCCGCGGCGGGGCGCTGAAATCCTCCTGGTACGGCGACTGCCTGCCCGAACGCGACTTCCCCATGCTGATCGACCTCTATCAACAAGGCCGGCTGCCGCTGGACAAGTTCGTCACCGAACGTATCGGCCTCGACGAGGTGGAGCAGGCATTCCACACCATGCACCAGGGCAACGTGCTGCGGTCGGTGGTCGTGCTGTGACCGGGCGGCTCCGCATCGAGCAGGTGGTCACCTCCGGAGTCTTCGAACTCGACGGCGGAAGCTGGGAGGTCGACAACAACGTCTGGGTCGTCGGCAACGACGACGAAGTCGTCGTGGTCGACGCCGCACACGAGGCCGGACCCGTCATCGAAGCCATCGGCGACCGCAATGTCGTCGCCGTCGTCTGCACCCACGCCCACAACGATCACATCACCTTCGCCCCGCAGCTCGGCGAGGACACCTGCGCACCGGTTCTGGTCCATCCCGGCGACGATCCTCTCTGGCAGCAAACCCATCCCGGCCAGAAATACTGGCCGCTCACCGATACCCAGCGCATCGCCGTCGCGGGCACCGAGCTGCACATCATCCACGCACCCGGTCATTCACCGGGATCGGTGTGCCTGCACTTCCCCGAAGCCGCCGCCCTGTTCTCCGGCGACACCCTGTTCGCCGGAGGACCGGGAGCAACGGGCCGCTCCTTCTCCGATTTCCCCACCATCATCGACTCCCTCCGCGACCGCCTGCTCACCCTCCCCGAACACACCCGCGTCTACACCGGCCACGGCGACGGCACCACCATCGGCACCGAAGCACCCCACCTCGCCGAATGGATCGCCCGCGGCCACTGACCGGCTTCCTCCGACCGCACCGCCCGAACCAGAAAGCGACACCCCAGCCCATGCACCGCAACGCCCCGGCGCACGACATCGACGAGTCCGAACTCACTGTCACCGCACCGAAAACTCAGGCAGCCGGGGTGAAAGCGGTCGCCGTCGCCTTGGAACGCGCCGTCGCGGAGATGGGCATACACCGCACCGCGCGCACCCTTTCTCGCCTGAATCAACGGCACGGATTCGACTGCCCCGGCTGCGCCTGGCCGGAACCATCCGGCCACCGCCGCCCCGCCGAATTCTGCGAGAACGGCGCCAAGGCCGTCGCAGAGGAAGCGACACTACGTACCGTCGACCCGGGCTTCTTCGCCCGGCACCCGATCCGGGACCTCGAAGGCAAGTCCGGATACTGGCTCGGCCAACAGGGCCGGCTCACCCATCCCATGGTCGTGCGACCGGGTGACACGCACTACTCCCCCATCGGCTGGGACGCGGCATACCGCCTGATCGCCAACGCATTACGTGACTTGAAATCCCCCGACGAAGCGGTTTTCTACACCTCGGGCCGCACCGCCAACGAAACCGCGTTCCTCTACCAGCTGCTGGTACGCAGTTTCGGGACCAACAACCTGCCCGACTGCTCGAACATGTGCCACGAATCCTCCGGTGCGGCGCTGACAGGATCCATCGGCATCGGCAAGGGGTCGGTATCGATCGACGACTTCACGGAAGCCGATCTGATCGTGGTGGCAGGCCAGAACCCCGGCACCAACCATCCACGCATGCTCTCTGCACTGCAAAAGGCCAAGGCGTCGGGTGCGAAGATCATCGCAATCAACCCCCTGCCCGAAACCGGGCTGCTCGGATTCCGGGACCCGCAAACGGTCAGCGGATTGACCACGGGTGTCAGCATCGCCGACGAGTTCCTGCAGATCCGCGTCGGCGGCGATATGGCCCTGTTCCAGGGGCTGGGCAAGCTGCTGTTCGACGCCGAGAACCGTGCACCCGGCACCGTGATCGACCGGGAATTCATCGCCGCCCACACCCACGGCTTCGACGCCTACGCGCAGCGCATGCGCGCGGTCGACCTCACCGTCGTCGAGCGCGCGACCGGTCTGACCCGCACGCAGCTCGAGCACACCGCCGAGCTGCTGGCCACCTCGAAAGCCACCATCCTCTGCTGGGCGATGGGCCTCACCCAGCAACGGCACGGTGTCGCCACCATCGAAGAAGGCACAAACCTGCTGTTGCTTCGCGGCATGATCGGCAAACCCGGCGCCGGCGTCTGCCCGGTACGGGGCCATTCCAACGTCCAAGGCGACCGCACCATGGGCATCTGGGAGAAGATGCCAGAGTCATTCCTCGACGCATTGGACACCGAATTCGGTATCACCTGCCCCCGCCACCACGGTTATGACACCGTCGAAGCCATCCGCGCCATGCGCGACGGCAAGGCCAAGGTGTTCCTCGGCATGGGTGGCAACTTCGTCTCCGCATCCCCGGATACCGCCGTCACCGAAGCTGCGCTGCGCAACTGCGACCTCACCGTCCACGTCTCGACCAAACTCAACCGCAGCCATATCGTGCACGGACGCACCGCACTCATCCTGCCCACTCTCGGCCGCTCCGACACCGATCTCTCCCTCGGCGGCACCAGACAGCAAGTATCGGTCGAAGACTCGATGTCGATGGTGCACTTGTCCACCGGCCGACTGTGGCCAGTCAGTGACCAGCTGCGGAGCGAAGTCGCCATCGTCTGTGAACTCGCCGACGAACTATTCGGGCCGGATCATCCCGTGCCGTGGTCGACGTTCCGCGCAGACTACGACGCCATCCGCGACGTTATCGGACGTGTGGTGCCGGGCTGCGCCGATTACAACCGCCGGGTACGCGGCCGCGACGGTTTCCAGCTCCCCCATCCACCCCGCGATGCCCGCGAATTCCCCACCACCACCGGGAAAGCCAACTTCGCGAGCAACGAGTTGCAATGGCTCCCGGTCCCGGCCGGCCGGCTGATTCTGCAAACGCTGCGCAGCCACGACCAGTACAACACCACCATCTACGGACTGGACGACCGCTACCGCGGCATCCACCACGGACGGAAAGCCGTACTGGTCAATCCCGACGACATCACCGCCCTAGGTTTCGCCGACGGCGACCTTGTGAACCTGGTATCGGAGTGGACCGACGGTACCGAGCGCCGGGTCACCGGCTTCCGGATCGTCGCCTACTCCACACCTCGGGGTAACGCCGCCGCCTATTACCCCGAAACCAATCCGCTGGTCCCGCTCGACCACGTCGCCGAGCGATCGAACACACCGGTCTCCAAGGCCGTCACCATCCGGCTGGAACCCTATTGCGCAGGATCACGCGATTGAGCCGAGTCACCACCCGCCGGAAGACTCTGCGGATATCACCTGCGGGACATATCCGCAGGCCCGACACCCTTGCGGTCGAGGAACCGCTCGAGCTGCGCATCGACGGTGAGCCACTGACCGTCACCATGCGCACCCCGGGCAACGATATCGACCTCGCCTACGGATTCTTGTTCGGTGAGAACCTCATCGGATCGGTCGATGATATCGTCTCCGCCCGATACTGCGCCGGAACCGACGCCGAAGGCCACAACACCTACAACACCCTCGACATTCACCTACGCACACCCGTTCCCCTGCCCAGCCGCCGCTTCATCACCAACAGCGCCTGCGGACTCTGCGGCAGAACAGCACTCGACGATGTGCTTTCCCGAACTCGATTCCCTGCTGCTGCCCACGATTTCACCATGGAAGCAGCCACTCTGATCGAGCTGCCCGATAAGCTCCGTTCCCGGCAATCGGCGTTCACCACTACCGGAGGGCTACACGCCGCCGGCCTGTTCACCGCCGACGGCACCGCTCTCGTTGTCCGCGAGGACGTCGGCCGGCACAACGCGGTAGACAAGGTCATCGGCTGGGCATTGCGCGAAAACCGGATTCCCGCAGCGGACCTCGTGCTCATGGTGAGCAGCCGGGCCTCCTTCGAACTGGTACAGAAAGCAGTGACGGCCGCGATCCCGATACTCGCCGCAGTCTCGGCGCCCAGCTCGCTGGCCGTCGACCTCGCCGCCGAAGCCGGCCTCACCCTCATCGGATTTCTACGCGGCGAAACCATGAACGTGTACGCCACGACCGAACGCATCACCACCGAGATTCCGGCGCACCACTCTGAGGATTGACTGATCACATCCTAGACGTACCGTTTCATATGCGTCACGCTGCGGAATGCAGCTCCAAGGAAGGCAGATGATTCATGACCGTTCGACTACGCCAATCGGTTTTCGTCCCACCGCCCGTCTACGTTGCGGCCGACCAGCTGGGACTACTCGCGGCGGCCGGGCTCGACGTCGAAACCATACTCACGCGCTCGTCGGATCAGCAGCGGGCTCAACTCGCCGCCGGTGAGTGCGAGCTCGCCGTTACCGCGATCGACAATCTGATCGTCTGGAATGCCGCCGGGGCCGGCGTCCGGCTGCTTGCGCAACTGGAGCAGACCACGCCCCTGTCGCTGGTGGGCGCTCGCGGTGTCGACACGATCGATGCGCTGCGTGGGGCCGAATTGGGGGTGGACGCGGTCGACAACGGTTTTTCCGTCGTGCTCCGATATGTCCTGCGCTCGCACGGACTCGCGCCCGGCGACTATCTACTGAGGCCGGTCGGCGGAGTGCGTGAACGCTTCGAGGCGCTTCGGACGGGCCGGATAGCGGCAACACTTCTGGGCCCACCGCTGGACGAGTACGCAAGGCAGGAAGGGCTGGTGCCCCTACTCACCGTGGCCGACGAACTGCCCGACTACCCAGGGCAAGGGTTGGTGGCCGGTCCCTCCGCGCCGCCCCGGTCGTCGGAGACGATCAGCGTATACCTGTCCTGCTTGGATCAGGCGCGCCGCTGGCTGGCCGCGGCCGACAGCGCGGACGCCGTCGACGTGCTGGTCCGGGGCGGCTACACCGAATCCTCCGCACAGGTGAGCATCGATACCACTCCGGCGTCTCTGCGGCCGGACGCCGCCGGCCTGCGGCGCCTCTACTCCCTCCGCGCCGGATTGGACATGATGCCGCCCGGCGCCCCCGGAGCAGACGAATTGTTCGTTCCCGCAGACCCCGCAGCGGGAGAGGCCGAATGAGCGCCTCTGCCGTCAGCGGAAACCAGGGAAACGCCCACATCGCCGATGCCGTGCACGCGCTGCTGGATACCGATCAAGTGTCGCGCTCGCTCGGGATAGAGGTGCCGTCGGCGGCCCAGGGGCGCGCGGTGGCTCGTATGCGGGTCCGCCCGGATATGGTCAACGGACACCGGATTCTGCACGGCGGCCTGCTGTTCACCCTGGCCGATACGGCATTCGCCTGCGCGGCGAACAGTTTCGGACCAGCCGCGGTAACCGCGGCCGCGGATATGCAGTTTCTGCGACCGGCGCTGCTCGGCGATCTGCTCACCGCGGAGGCTATCGTCGGTGCCCGCTCCGGACGGACTCTCATCTGCGACGTAACCATCCGCCGTGACGACGATGTCCTCGCCGAGTTCCGTGCACGCGGCAGCCTGATAGTTGCGCGACATCCCGGACAATAGCCCTTCTACCTGCGCAAATCGCGATCCACACAAGGGCATTGTGATCCGCGCCGCATCGACGTAGAGTGGCAATTCGATACGATACGTTTAGTACACGAGGAGTGGTTGGTGTCGTACCAATATGAAGTTGCGGTCATCGGCTGCGGACCCGTGGGAGCGACCGCACTTGCCCTGCTGGGACGTGCGGGCATATCGACGATCGGGATCGAACGGGAAACCACAGCCTGGCCGCATGCCCGCGCCGTGCATTTCGACGGTGAAACGCTGCGGACCCTGCAGGGACTCGGCATCGGTGAGCAGGTCGCCGCGCTCTGCGAGCCGATGACCGGTTTCCGCATGGAGAACGAAGCGGGCGAAACCCTGGTCGAGGTGCCCACCGGTCAGTTCGGTGCACAGGCATGGCACGACGACCTCATGTTCCATCAGCCCGATATGGAGGCGCTACTGCGTAGCGAACTCGAGCGGTACTCGAATGTGGATCTGCGCACGGGCTTGACGCTCGTCGATTTCGCGCAAGAGGGCGACGCGGTCCGGTGTCGGCTGGAGGATACCGACGGGGTTGCCGAGTCGATCACCGCCCGCTGGGTGATCGCGTGCGACGGCGCCAACTCCGCGGTCCGGCGCGGACTAGGGATCGAGACCGAAAAGATCGGTTCCGACGACCCGTGGCTGGTCATCGACGGGATGCTGCGCAACAGCCCAGGTCTGCCCGGCACCATGGCTTTCCTCGGACATCACACCCGGCCGGGCCTCTGGGTGCGACTGCCCGGCGAGCGCGTCCGGATGGAATTCAAGGTCATGCCGGGCGACGACCACGAGGAGATCGTGACCCGGGAGGCCATCGAGCGCATCAGCCGTGGTGTCCTGCCCGTGACGCACTTCGAACCCGATCGCATCGCCATCTACACCTTCCGTGCCCGCGTTGCCGAGCAGTGGCGTTCCGGGAACGTGTTCCTCGCGGGTGATGCCGCCCATCAGGCGCCGCCGCTTTTCGGCCAGGGTCTGTGCGCCGGAATGCGCGATGTCACCAATCTGGTGTGGAAACTGGCGGCGGTCGCTCGCGGCAGCGCACAGCCGGATCTCCTCGAGACCTATGAGAGCGAGCGGCGGCCACATGCCCGCTACTGGGTGGAAAAGGCCGCCACCATGGCACACCTGGTCCAGACCACAGATCCGGCGACGGCGGCCGGCCGCGATGCGCATATTCGCGACCATCCCGAAGACGTCTATCCGCCTCTTCCGGCCCTGGGGCCGGGATTGCACGCCGGGCCCGCCGATCCGCACGCCGGACAGCTGTCGAAGCAGCCGATGCTGGCCGGCGGGACTCGTCTCGACGACATCGTGGGTCCGCGGTTCCTACTCGCTACCACTCCCGAACTGTTCGCCGAACTACCCGAGGACCGGCGAAACGAGCTCGAGACCAACCCTGAGATCGTGGTGCTGACTGCTCCGGAACAGGTCCGCGAACTCCTCGCGTCGGTCGGTTCGGACGCCGTCGTCGTGCGACCGGATCGTTATCTGCTCGGCACCGCCCGTGCACACGCAGAGCTGAAGCAACTGCTCGCCATCGTCCCCGCACTCGCCACTGTCCCGCGGCAGCCCGCCGCCGCGCCCAGTAGTGACCTCGTGACCGGTGCCACCAGCTGATCCCGGCATGCCGTACGTCCAAGGAGGAAAGCCAATGTCGTTCAGTCCCATCACCCATTTACGTCATGTCGACATCGCCGTACCCGATTTCGACAAACAGGTCGCCTTCTACACCGACAACTGGGGTTTGGTCACCACCGGCAGCGAACGTGACGTCGCCTACTTCGCCGCCGAAGGCTCACCCGAGCAGTACATCGTCCGGGTCCGCCGGGCCGCCGAGAAACGGCTCGACCTGATCGCGCTCGGTGCCGCCGATCGCGAGACCGTGGACGCGCTCGCCGCACGCCTCGGCACCGAGGGCGTCACCCTGGTCAGCGAGCCGGGAGATCTCCAGACACCCGGCGGCGGTTACGGTTTCCGGTTCTTCGACCTCGAAGGCCGCACAGTCGAGGTATCGGCCGATGTCCGAACCCGGCAGCACCGCAAGATCGAGGAAAAAGAAGACATCCCGGTGCGGCTGTCGCACGTAGTGTTCAATTCCCCCGAGCCGGAGAAGATGACGGCCTGGTACGAAAAGCATCTGAACTTCCGGCTCTCGGACACGAATACGCATCCACGGATGGGCGGATTGTTCTGGTTCCTGCGCTGCAGCGACCAGCACCACAGCATCGCGATCTCCCGAGGCCCGCACACCGCGTTGAACCATGTCTCGTTCGAGCTTCGCGGCCTCGACGAATACCTGCGCGGAAGCGGTCGTCTGATGCGCGCCGGAATTCCCAAGATCTGGGGCCCCGGCCGCCACCGCGCCGGCGACAACACCTTCACGTACTTCCACGACCCCCACGGCAACACCATGGAATACACCACGGAACTCGCCACCATCGACGAGGACACCTGGCATCCGAGCATCTTCGATGTCACCGAACCGGAGACCTCCGACGTCTGGGGAATCGCCGAAACCGCAGACGAGTGGATCAGCAAGCAAATGTTCAACGACCCGGACAAGGGTGTCTTCGTCGCACCACCGATGTGAGGCGACACCGCGCGAGGGAAAGGGCGGGGTAGACGGAAGTCCGTCTACCCCGCCCTTTCGCTGCTCTACCCGTGGGTACGGACGCCGCACCCACCCCTGGTCGGAGGCGGCAATCGTCGGTGGTGATCTGCGGGTGAGCCCTCCGCCCGTATCGGCCGTCCGAGGACGTACCGCGGACGTCTTTCTGTGGACGCTTCGAGAAGACGCCGAAGCCCCGAGTTCATGTTTCGAACTCGGGGCTTCGAATCCGGCAGGAGTCGGCCGCCGAGTTGTTCCCGGCCCTATCCCCTGACGATGCCTTGCGCGGTCAGCCTTCGGCGTGGGCGGCGCAGCAGACAGTGCGCTGAGTGCCCAGGCCGGTGATCTCGGCCTCCATCACGTCTCCGGACCGCAGGAAGCGCCCGTGGTGAGAACCGTTGCCGGCGGGCGATCCGGTGATGACCATATCGCCCGGCTGAAGCGTGGTGTAGCTGGAGATGTAGGAGATCAGCTGGGCAGGCCCGAACAGCATGTCACTGGTGGAACCCTTCTGCATGATGGTTCCGTTGAGACGCAACGTGATCTCCAGATCGAGCGGATCCGGGACGAATTTCGCCGGAGTCAGGTACGGCCCGGTCGGATAGAAGGTGGGCGAATTCTTCGCCCGCATCCAGTCGGTGCCCATCATGGGAATATCGCTCCTGCCCACCAGGGTTCGTGTGGTCAGGTCGTTGCAGATGGTGTAACCGGCGACCGCGTCGAGGGCCTGTTCCACGCTGACATCGCGTGTCCGGCGCCCGATGATCACGCCGAGTTCCAGTTCCCAGTCGTGGTTGTCACCGACCGCCGGCAAAATCACTTCGTCGTACGGGCCGCTGATGGCCGCGGGTACGCCGACCCAGACATAAGGGTCGCCATGTGCCGCGCGTTCATCGGTTTCCCGGGCGGCCTGCTCACGCAATTCCGCCTCGGTCGCCTCCGGAGTACCGATGCGGTGCGCGACGGTGATCTGAATGATGTGCTCACGGTAGTTGGCGCCCGCGGCAAAGATCTGGCCCGGTGGCTGTACCGGTGCCGCGACGTGGAGCTCGCCCACCGGACGGCCGTCGCCGGTGACACTGTCGGCCAGATGCTGTAACCGTTCGAGAGATGTGTCCCAATCCTCGAGCAGTGCGGGGACGGTCGCAGCGTGCGGCAAGGTGGTTCGCGTGTCGTATACGCGGCCGTCGACGACGATTCCGGGAAAGGGCGACTGCCCTTCGTCCGAGAACGTCCCGAGGGCGAATCTGGTCTCACTCATGGTGTCCTCACAGTGTGTCG
Organism: Nocardia sp. NPDC019395; assembly: GCF_040632335.1. Taxonomy (NCBI): domain Bacteria; kingdom Bacillati; phylum Actinomycetota; class Actinomycetes; order Mycobacteriales; family Nocardiaceae; genus Nocardia; species Nocardia sp. NPDC019395. Next base: position 141,006 of record NZ_JBEYBT010000010.1, on the reverse strand, counting down.
GCGGTGCGCGAAGTCCTCGTATTCTCGGAGCAGGCCGCTGTCGTCGACGGCACCGAGATCGACGACCGCCGTCAGCGGCGATCCCTGCAACATCCGTTTGACAGGAACCTCGAGCTTCTTTCCGGTTCGGGTGTGCGGGATCGCCCGCATGAACACGATGTCGTCGGGCACATGCCGCGGCGACAGCGACGTTCGCAGTGCGTCCCCGATCCGGGCCTTCAGACCGTCCGGATCCGGACCGTCCATCGCGGCCACGAACAACACCATGTCGTAGTCGTCGGCGCCGAGCTCGGCGCCCACCACGAGCGCTTCACTCACCTCGGCGAAGTCCTCGACAACCCGGTATATCTCGGCCGAACCGATCCGGACCCCCTGACGGTTCAACGTGGAATCCGAACGACCACCGATCACCGAGCTGCCGTCGGTATCGAACTCGATGAAATCGCCGTGCCGCCACACGCCGGGGAACATGTCGAAATAGCTTTCCCGGTAGCGCTGATCTCCCGGATCGTTCCAGAACCGCAACGGCATGGACGGCATGGGCTCGGTAACGACCAGCTCCCCCGGTCTGCCGATGACCGGCGTGCCGTTGCTGTCCCACGCGGCGACGGCGACACCGAGAGCCGGCGCTTGCAACCTGGGCTTGCGCACCGGTAGTTCCGGGACACCGCCGACGAAGATGGACCCGATATCGGTGCCGCCACTCATCGACGTCAGCCACATATCGTCGAAATTCTCGTACACCCAGTCGAAACCGGCCTCCGACAACGGTGATCCGGTGACCTGTAGTGTCCGCAACCGGCCCTGCCGCGGTTCGAGTCCTGCCTTCGAACAGGCATGGATGTAGCCGGCGCTGAGCCCCAGGATATCGACATCGTGTTCGGCCGCGACCTGCCAGACCCGTCCCAGCTCGGGCCGGACCGGGCTGCCGTCGAGCAGGACGGCGGTCGCGCCGACGCCGAGTGCGGAGACCAGTGTGTTCCAGACGACCCAGGACGTACTGGCGACGTTCATATGGCGGTCGCCGCTGTGCATATCGCTGTGGAACCGCAGCATTTTCAGATGTTCCAGCAGCACTCCGCCGTGGCCGTGCACGATACCTTTGGGAATACCGGTGGTGCCGGAGGAGAACAGCACCCATAACGGGTGGTCGAATGGCAGCTCGGCAAACTCCGGTTCGACGTTACCCGCGGTGACCGCATCCCAGGCGTGCACCGGTGTACCTACGGCCGGTTGTTCGCCCGGGCACAGGTCGGCCACCCAGATCACCTGCTCGAGGTCCGGCAGCCGGGCGGCGACCTCGGTCATTTCGGTCGTCCGCGGATGCTCGCGCCCGCCGTGCCGGTAGCCGTCGACAGCGATCAGCACGCGCGGGGCGAGCTGGGCGAATCGCGAAACGATCGCATCGGTGCCGAATTCCGGTGAACAGACCGACCAGACCGCGCCGACCGCGGCACAAGCCAGCAGCCCGATCACCGCCTCGGCTCGGTTCGGTAGCACGGCGGTCACCCGATCCCCGGGCCGGACACCCATCGATCGCAATGCTGCGGCCAACGCCGCGACCCGCCGGCTCAGCTCGATGCCGGTCACCGTGTGGGACCGATTGTCGTCGTCGACGACGATCAGCGCGGTCTCCGGCGCGTTCCGCAGCAGATGCCGGGCATAGTTGACTGTCCGACCGGGAAACCACGCGCCCCCGATCATATTGTCCGGAGCGATCGGCCCGGTCGCCGCGCCGCCGAGCTCGACCTGCTCGAAATCTGCCACAGCAGACCAGAACTGATCGGGATTGTCGGTCGACCACCGCCATAGATCCAGGTAATCGGCATCTCGCAACTCGGGCCGGAGGCCGGACCTGAAACGGGTCAATTCGGCCGCGGCCACTCGTTGCCGAGTAGGCCGCCACACGACATCACCTGTCACGGCCCGCTCTCCTCGAACAACGGCAGCGAACCGATGAGAATGAAGGCCATGCGGCAGGGTTTGTCGCTGCGGTTGGACCACGAATGGCTGGTGCCCCGCTGCACCACCACATCGCCGGCCTTCATCAACCGTTCACCCTCGTCGGTCATCAGCCAGATCTCTCCCTCGAGCACGATGCCGTAGTCGAGGGAATCGGTGCGGTGGAACCAGAAGTGCCGGGAGTCCTCCGCGGCCGCCGCGCGCGCGTGTTCGCCGCCGAACTCGCTGAACATCGTCGTCGCCGCGGTCTCGCTGTACGCGGTATCCGGGGGAAAAGTGGCGACCCGGAATATGGTGCCGCCGGCCTTGGGATACATGGGTATCTGGGTCTCGGCGGTGGCCGCGTCCTCATTGCCGGCATTGGAGATATCGCCGGGTTCGGTCTGCCAGGCCACGCTCGAACCGAAGCCCGGGATATCGTCGGAGACGAAGATATTCGGGCACGGACCGTCGGAGACGATGATGGAACGGCCGTGTTCGTCGTGCCCCGTGACGATCCGGCGCACGGGCGGTACCACGTGGTTGCCGGTCATCGGGCGGTCTCCTCGGACTGTTCGGCGCCGAAGGGGTAAGTACGCGGCTCGGGCCACCACGGCGCGACCACGGGCTCGGCACTCATCCGGTTGCGCAGGACACCGACGCCGCTGATCTCGAGTTCGACGACATCGCCCGGCCGCAGTTTCTTGTCGATTTCCAGGGCGGAGCCGTTGGGCAGGGTGCCCGAACCGATGAGGTCGCCCGGCTGCAGCACGTCACCGATCGAGACATAGGCGAGCAGCTCGGCGGGCGTGTAGATCATTCCTTCGGCCTTGGTGCTGGTCCATTCCTCGCCGTTGACGCGAACCGAACCCGTGATCGCGTCGAAGTCCGCGATCTCGTCCATGGTGGTGATCCACGGGCCGATTCCGTAGGCGAAGTCCTTGCACTTCTGCGGACCCATACCCATGCCCATCTCAGGTCCCTGCACGTCGCGCGCGCTGAAATCGTTGAAGATCGTCAGGCCGAACAACCGCTCCTGAGCCTCGTCAGGGGTGAGATTGCTGCCGTGCGCGCCGACGATCAGCCCGATCTCGAGTTCGTAGTCGACGAATTCGGAGAAGCCCGGGTAAGGCACTTCCTGATCATGGCCATAGCTCACCCCGGTCGACCCCTTGAAGTAGCCCGGCGTCTTGAACAGCTGAGGATTGGGCAGCCCACCGCCGACCTTCTCGTGGAACTGCTGCATATGCAGCGGGAAGGTCAGACCGTCGCGGATCACCGGCGAATCCACCGCCGCCACCCAATCGACGCCGTCGATCGGTAGCGATGCGTCGTCTCCGGCCCCGTCCACGGCCCACTGCGCCGCGTCGAGGAACGCGGGACCGGCCGCGATCGCCGCCGCCATGCTCGACGGAAAGTAGGCCGCCGCCAGCCGCCGCGCCGCAGCGGCCGAGGCCGAATTGCCCTGACGAGCTATCCGATAGGCCTGCGCCAGATCGATCACTCGTTCACGCTCGGGCTCGACGGCCACGAGCCGGATCTGATCACCATCGGGGGACGAACGGGAAATGCGGCCCAGCTTCATTGCCAACTACCTCCATAGTATTCGAAACGTTTCGTATCGTATAAGACCAGTCTAGCGATGTCCATGCCATAAGTAGAGGTTGTTTCGCGCTATCATTCGCTGGTGGCTGTACGAAGCGAATCGAGTCGCCAAGCGATTTTGGACGCAACCATGGACCTGTTGGTCCGGGACCGTCGACGGGCTACCACCGTGCAGAAGCTGACCATCGAGATGATCGCCAAGCGCGCCAAGGTCAGCAAGGCGACGATCTACCGCTGGTGGCCCAACAAAGCCGCAGTCGTCATAGACGCCTTCGTGGAGAGTCATCTCCCCCAGGTCCGCATCAATGAGGACCTGCCGGTACGTGAGGCCCTGGATACACACGTCAAAGCGCTGATCACGCGCTATGCCGGACCCCAGGGCCGGCTTATCGCGCAGATCATCGCCGAGGGCCAGTACGACCCGGCCACGCTCGACGATTTCCGGACCCGGTTCTGGAACGATCGGTACGCCGCGGTGGACAAGCTGATTCGGCGCGGGATCGACGAGGGAATCTTCCGCTCCGATATCAACCCCGGCGATGCCGCAGAGATGATCTACGCTCCGATCTATTTCCACCTACTCATCGGGGTCGGACCACTCGATGAAGCCCTCGCCACCCGGCTCGTCGACCAGGCAATCCGTGGCCTCGCGGCGCAGGCTGCCGGAAACGGAGAATGAGCACGGCCGCCACGGCACCGTGCAGATTTCGCGGCGAACCAACAGGTTTGATGAGCTCGGTGAACGCGATCTCGCGGATAGGTGGAATCGGCCGACTCGGCTCGGTAGTTCACCTGCATGGCCAACATCTGACGGCAAGCTATCGGCCGAGCACGACACCGTCTTCGAGCGCCATGACGCCACCGACGCCGAGATTTGCGTACATGGTGTGCATCGCATCGCCGATGAGCACGACCCCGGCCCGGAATGCAAGGGCGCCGCGCTCTGGTCAAGCCCCGGCCAGCAGAGAGGTACCAGCATCTCGGAGCATGATTCGGTAGATGACGCCGGCGACCCGCGCCGGGCCGGCGCCTCGAGATCCTGATGCGTTTCTTCGGCCCGGAGAGAGCCTTTCTCGACAAGACATGGCAACTGCCCGACATCGGACTCACCGAGTAATGATCAGCAACCGGACACATCCCACTGCCGCTGATCAGGCATCTGCTGCGGAGCGTTCAACGACTCGATCGCATCCGTCGATCAGATCACCCGCCCGATATCGACGTTGCATTCGAGGAACGGGGATGAACTCCTCCCACGCGTTGTTCCACAACCGCACGATCGCACCGTACTTCGAGTCCCACCACTGGGTCAGCTCATCGAGCGCAGCCCGGGAGGCCTCGACGTTTATCGCGGTGTAGATCGGTATCACGTCTCGTTTCAACACGTCCCAGTCCTGCCGAGCGGCCAGCCGGAACGTGTTGCGGATCAAATGGATGATGCGGGTCTGCGCCGTGGCCAGCGGCCACACGTTCCCCACTACCTCAGGCAAGCCCTCGAGCCCGCCACAGACCAGGAGGAACACGTCCTTGACCCCGTGGTTGCGGATCTCGGTCAACAACAACGCCGACTACAACTTCATCATGTACGCCCGCGCGAAGCGATGCGACAGCGCCGGCAACAACTGCGAGGTCGTCAAACAACAAGAGGTCATCGCCGCCACCTCGGGCAATACCGTCGCTTCCTACTATCCCGGCGCGATGCCCGCCGGCAACCCCATCGGCCTGCTCACTGTCTACTGTAACTACAACGACCCCTCCAAGCTGCGATGCGAAGATTGGGTGAACAAGCCCTCAAAGCCCGCACGAAGTAAGATCTGTCACCGGCCGTCACACGATTCGGTGACGGCCGGTGACAGAGCCGGCCATCGACAACGAGGACGACTGCTTCGATGAGCAAGACCCTAGAGCGGCTGGTCACAGAACTCGAGCAGCGCTACGCATCACCCGTGCAGGCCCAGCACCGCACCGACATCTCGGTGGTCACCGCCGGCGGGTGGCCCCCAGAGGAGACCGCCGAGCCTCAAAAACTCGGCAGAGTAGCAGGCCCGGCGCTGACCCTTCCGGAAACCGATGTGGCAACGACGGTCACCTATTTCGACGCCGCCGACCTGGGCACCTTCGGTGACGGCGTCGAGATGATGGGCGTTCAGGTTGCGGTCACCGCCCACCCTCGCGGCGAGGCCGATATCCCGAGCACGTGGGTGCGGTTACCCGATACCGAAGCCGAGGCATGGGCGCGGGTGCTGCTGGGTCGCCGATGGTCGCAATACGCCTACTACCTGCGCAACTCCCACGGCCCCTGGGAACATGTCACCCGTGTAACAGTGCTGCTGGATCGGCAAGCCCAACCGATACCGGCACCAGCAGACTTCCATTTCGCCGGTGTTCCGCTGCACTCCGGCCAGGTCACCGTCCGCGCACTGGATCCCGTTACCACCCACGGGCCGACCACCGAAACCATCGCACCTGCCGACCCGGCCGCAAGCCTGCAATGGCCGGTCGAACTGACCGGATCCGGCCCCGGCGACGCCCAGCACGCCGCCCACGCCCTGCTCGACGCACTGAAAATCAAGGGCCGCATCGACCACAATTTCCAGCTCCTGACGATGCACATCGACGGCCGGGTCGCCGCCATCGGTTTCCGACGGCGCAACACGGGCGCGGCCTCCCGAGAACGAGTCACCCTGCCCACCGCAAGCGACCTCGCCCAACACAGCGACTTCTGCCGCCGCTCCATCCCCCGCTGCCGTACCCGCCCACGACCGTTCAGGAATGGGTCGAGCAACTGTGCCTGCTGTTCCGTGAACACTTCCACACCGGCGGCCTCGGCATGCTCTACGACGGCTTACAGGCGATGCAGGAACACCCCGACCCACCGAAGTAGCCGAAATCTTCTAGGACTCAGGTGCTCTCGTACCCGCTCGAAACCTGAGGGCCCCCGAGTCCACTACCCCGGGGGAACATCACCTCCAAGGAAGCGGGGGAACCTCACTTCGACGAGCTGCGCCAGGAGGTCGGTCGGCAGGGCGCGGCGGTTGGAGCGGGTGCGTTTGGGTTTGGTCAGGTGCGACCGGGTTGTCGCGGGGGTCGATGAGTCGGCTGTCTTCGGCGTGCCTGTACAGCTTGCGCAGCGCGTCGATGACGTGGCGCACGACTTCGCTGCCGCCGCGATCGGAACGCCGGATCACCCGACCGGCCCGGATCTGTTCACACAGCACCTGCAGGTCCGCGGTGGCGGGTTCGTCGAGTCTCCGCTCACCCCAGCCGGGTTGAATCAGGATCTTGTTCCAGTACGTGCAGTAGTGCTCACGGGTACGGCCCGCGGGCATCCGGTCGATCGCGGCGGGGATGAACTCGGCGAAGGTCGGTGCGAGACGCGCGGTCTCGGCCGGCGCTGCGGTGCCGAGGTCGGCGGCGGTGAGACCGAAGCGTTCCATCATCATATGGACCGCGGCGATATCAGCCTGGGTACCAGCAGTCATTCGGGTGCTCCTTCCGCGAAGCGGCGAGCGAGGATGTCGTCGAGAACCGCGGCGGGATACACGACCAGCAGTGCCTGGTCGGAATCGGCAGCGAGCAGCACACGGTCGCCGATCAGGGGCCCACCCGTGAACGAAGGCAACAACGGCGCCAGTGTGTCAATGGTCACAATTTTCACCCCCGCCCGGGGTGAAACCGCAGGTCACAGCGGTGACAGGAAAATGGGTGTCCAGGCAGCGCACGAACACGGTTCTTGGGGCACAAATGCAGCAAAAAAGTGTCCGGAGGGGGAATCGACCCAAAACCCCACGCTGGTACACCGTGCGGAACTCCACCTGCCGGAGCTGGACGGGAAGGCCTGAACCCGCCCGATGGCTATGGGCTCGCGCCAGTCCTGGGTTCGGGACCAGCGATGACCTGTCCGCCGCGCTCGATCGATCCGCCCATCGCGAGTCCAGGATGCACATACGCCGTCGGATCTATCATGGGTCGCCGTCCAGCTCCATACCTCGGGAGATCAACCTGCGCACATAAATCGCCGAAGAGGCCCGGCGGGCGTGGAGAGCCCTCCCGATAAACCTTCGGACAATGCTCGGCGAACCTTGGCGCCGGTGCGCGGCGCCCAGCAGGACATCCGCTTCAGCCGGATGCCAGAAGTGTCACCACCCGGGCGGCGCACGGTTCACTATCCCTGTTCATGCCGTTGCCGGAAGTTGGGAGAGAATCTTGACCGACCGGGAACAAAGAAGTAATTTGTTTGCCAACAATTAAGTTTTTACAGCCTGGCCCAGTTGGCCGACCCCTCGCGCAGCGGCCCGCAGCGAGAAGGAGTTCGATGGCATTTATCACCAGGTCAGGCAAGGATGCCCGATAGCCGGATGCCGACGGAAGCGACGTCGGTGACCCTCACCCAGCGATCTCGCATGAAATACGGAAGCAGACATGTCAGCACATCTTCCCGCTCGTACGGTCGACCGCCCGACCACATCGCACTGCGTCGAGCGGCACCAGTGCCCAACTGCGTGCGTCCCGGAACAAGACCCAACTGATCGCTGGGCGCGGAGGCCACGATGACCGCGGCGGCCTTTTCCTTACCGACCGCGCCACCGGCCGAACGGCCGGCACAGGAGCCGGTCCCCATGCCGCACTTTCCGACCGGAATGGCTCTACTTTCCGCGCTCCGGAGCCCCACCCGACCCGCCCCAGAGTTGGCCCAATGGGCCCGCAGGCTTCATTCGATCTACTCCCGGCGAACCGGGACAACCCCGCTGTCCCCCGAACTTCGTCGCGACGCCGACAATACGATCAACGAAATCAACGCGTGGGTCGCGCGAAACGTGCAGCGCGCCAACGGCGGCGCGACGATGTCACCGGTATCCCTGGGGGAATTGATCTCCAGAATCGTACGCACCGAGAAACGGTCGAACGAACTTCCGGTTTCAGAGGTTCATGCGGTATGGACTCGCTTGGCACAGCATGTCCAAGCCTATGACGACCTGCTCCGCGGCGTAACCTCCGGCCGGTACGATCTGCCCGATTATCTGGCCGAAGTCGACCAATTGTGACCTGTCAGCTGTTCGTTCGCGACGAGATGTCCCGTCAACTGGAAATAGTGGCCTCGGCCATCTCGGTGATCACCGCAGCGAGGGAAAGTATCCGGTGGGCGTCTCGCACATGCAGACTCTCGATCATTTTCCCGTCGACCGTAATGACGCTCTCCCCGGCCGCCCGGGCCGCTTCATAAGCAGACACCACGGCGCGGGCGTAGGAGATCTCCTCGGCGGTCGGACCGAAAATGTCGTTGGCCGGGCCGATCTGAGATGGATGGACGACGGTCTTGCCATCGAAACCCATCTCGCGGCCTTGCCGCGCTTCCGCGGCAAAACCTCCGTTGTCTTTGATGTCGTTGAACACCCCATCCAAGACGATCTTCCCTGCAGCACGCGCTCCGAGCACCGCCAAGGACAGTGCGGTGAGCACCGGTTCGCGACCCGGACGGGACACCGCGTGCAGATCGTTGATCAGGTCGTTCGTACCGACCACCAACACTGCGAGGCGATCGCTGGCAGCAGCGATTTCTTCGGCACGCAAGAAGGAACCGGGCGTTTCGACCATCACCCAGAGTGCGAGCTCCGGCGAGGCCCCCGCCGCATCCAATGCGGACGCCAGGGCCTGAACCTCTTGCCCGGAAGTCACTTTCGGCACCAGAATGCCATCCGCCCGCGAGCCGGCAACCGCGGCAAGGTCGTCACTGTGCCACTCGGTGCCCAAGCCGTTCACTCGCACGACGACCTCACGAGGACGGTACGCCCCACTATCGACGACGTCGCACACTTGTTGACGAGAGGCTTCTTTCGCGTCCTCACCGACCGCATCCTCCAGATCGAAGATCACGGCATCGGCCGGCAGGTTTTTGGCCTTCTCCAAGGCTCGGGCGTTGTTGCCCGGCACGTAGAGGACGGATCGGCGGGGGCGTATCACAGAGGTCACGACGGCTTACTTTCTGTTGGCCTGGAGAGTCGCACCGGCATTCCCGGAGGGCTGCTGCCGCCTGAACCGGCACACAGGCAACAGCGTTAGATGATAGTTATACAACCAACTATTTCTGTCAACTTCCCCCCACGCAGCTTCGCCATCTGCGCCGATCACCCCACCGACACGGCCGCCAACACCCACAAAAGCGACCAACCCGAGCACACAAGTAGTGCGCCGAAGCTGGACGACACCACACAGAGGCTTGCCGCAAGCACCGGCAAACGCTAACCTCACTACATTGCTGGTCAACAAACTATGAATGTGGGGCTCCCCAGTGAACCGTCCGCTGGTCGATCCGCGGCCCAGGATCCCGCTGGCCTATCGCACCGAAGAACGCGAAGCCATACAACAGATGGCGCGCGACTTCGCCATGCGTGAAGTGCTCCCGGTGGCGAACGAGCTCGATCCCGAGCACGCGATGATCCCCGACTCGCTGCGCGCCAAAATGGCGGACCTCGGCTTCTTCGGGATCCTCATCCCGGAAGACCACGGCGGCCTCGGGCTCGGCGTCTTCGAATATGCGGTCATCACCGAGGAGCTCGCCCGTGCCTGGATGAGCGTTGCCAGCATCCTCACGCGCTCGAACATTGCCGACACCCTGGACCCCACCCAGCGGGCCGAGATTCTGCCCCGGGCAGCGCGGGGCGAGTGGCTGGGCGCGTTCGCGATGAGTGAGCCCGGTGCCGGGTCCGATATCGCATCGATCCGCACTCGGGCCGATAAGGTCGACGGCGGCTGGATGATCAACGGCCAGAAGATGTGGTGCACATTCGCCGATCAGTCCGACGGGATCGTCGTGGTCGCCCGTACCGAACCGTACGACCCCGAGAAGCGGCACAAGGGGATTCGCCGATTCATCGTGTACAAGAATCGGGGTGAGTTCCCGAAAGGCTGTACCGGAACAGCGGTTCGCAAGATCGGCTATCACGGATGGCGGACCTTCGAGCTGTCATTCGACGATTGCTTCGTCCCGGACAGCGCGCTCCTCGGCTCCGAGCAGGGCGTGAACAGCCCTGACCAAGGTTTCAAGCGCGTGGCCGCCGGAATGTTGACACCGCGCATCCACACCGCGGCCCGTTCCATCGGCCTGGCACGTGGCGCCCTCGAAGACTCGATCCGGTATGTCCAGGAACGGGAGCAGTTCGGGCATGCCATCGGCGATTTCCAGGTCACCCGGTTCAAGATCGCGACCATGGCCACCGAGATCGAACTGTGTCGCGCGCTGATGTACGAGGTGGCCGCCGAAGTCGATGCCGGCGAGGCATCCGATATGCGCGCCGCGATGGTGAAGTACGCGGCCGCGGAGATGTCCGAACGGGTGACATCGGAGGCCCTGCAGTTGCACGGGGGCGCCGGATACACGACAGACTTCCCGATCGAGCGCTACTGGCGGGATGCGCGTCTCACCAAGATCTTCGAAGGCTCCTCGGAAATCATGCAGCGACTTGTCTCCGACCGCCTGCTACCTCCGACACCCTTCCGATGAACGCTACGCCTCCGAAAATGGCTCCGCCCGAATATATCTCGGCGATAGCGTCGTCCCGAGACGGCCATCCTAATTTTTAGTCGACGAACTAGGATTATGAGATGCAAGCCAAGCAGACGCTCAACGGGCATCAAGTCCGGTCCGAACGCTCCACCCGTCTCCTCCTACGGGCTGCCGGCGACCTGGTATCCGAGGGTGGCTATCAGTCGATGACCCTCGCCACCGTGGGCGAACGCGCCGGTTACAGCCGCAGCCTCGCGACGGCCCGGTTCGGCTCCAAGGCCAAGCTGCTCGAAGCCCTGGTCGAGGAAATCGTCTTACGCTGGGATGTCGAACATGTCGAGCCCGAACTCCACGGGCTGACGGGCCTCGAAGCACTGCGGGTGCTGTTGACCGAGATCAAGAACGCCTACCAGCGGAGTCCTCGTTCTCTGTTCATCCTCTATGCCCTTATCTTCGAAGCCATCGGCCCCGTTCCCGAGTTGCACGATCGGTTCATCGCCTTTCACCGGAACCAGCGGATGCGCATCGCGAACCACATCAGCACCGGTATACGGGATGGCTCCATTCGCCGAGATATCGAATCCGAACAGCAGGCAGCGATGATCGTCGCTCAACTGCGCGGTGTCGGATACCTGTGGAAACTGGACCCGGGCACTATCGACTCCGGCGCAGTGCTGACCGCTTTCATCGACCAAGTACTTCACAATCTCGCGCACACAACACAGTCGCCGAGAAAGATGCCGGCCGATAACCACATCCAAACATGAGGCCACACGCTCGACTTTCCACCGCACGCACAATATTCATACCTGTTGGCCAGCGCCTCCAGGCGAAACGAGGCATGTCATGACCGGACCACTCGCCGGGCTCCGAATCGTAGAACTGGCCAGTATCGGCCCGGGCCCGCACGCGGCGATGATCCTCGCCGATCTGGGCGCCGACGTCGTACGCGTCGAACGCCCGGACGCACCGTTCGGGCTGGGCACGCATGGCCGCAATGAACAACTCCGTGGACGCCGCACGATCACCGCCGATCTCAAATCGAGTGCGGATCGCGCGACTGTCTTCGAATTGGTGGCCCGCGCAGATGTGCTCATCGAGGGTTACCGCCCCGGAGTCGCGGAGCGCCTCGGGATCGGACCCGAGGATTGCCGACGGGTGAACCCCCGCCTCGTTTACGGCCGGATGACCGGATGGGGGCAGGACGGCCCGCTGGCCGACCGCGCCGGGCACGACATCAACTACATCGCGATCGGGGGCATCCTCAACGCGGTAGGACGCGCCGGTCAGCGGCCGGTACCACCGCTCAATCTGATCGGTGACTACGGCGGCGGCTCGATGCTGCTCCTCGTCGGAATTCTGGCGGCGCTGTGGGAACGCGAGCGCTCGGGCAGCGGTCAGGTGATCGATGCTGCCATGATCGACGGTGCCAGCTTGCTTGCGCACATGCTGTGGTCGATGCACGGCGGCGGCGCCTGGACCGGCGGCCGCGGCGAGAACCTCCTGGATGGCGGCGCCCCCTTCTACGACACATACGAGTGCTCCGACGGCGGATACATGGCAGTCGGGGCGGTGGAGCCACAGTTCTACCGTCGGCTCCTGGAGGGCACGGGGCTTGCTGACGAAGACCTACCCGAACAGCACGACCGGAGCGGATGGCCGACGGTGCGCGCGCGGTTGACCGAGGCGTTCCTGGCCGCGCCACGTCAGCACTGGATAGACGTCTTCGCCGAGGTCGACGCGTGCGTCACTCCGGTCTTGTCCTTCGACGAAGCCGGTCGGCACGATCATATTGTTATGCGTGGTGTCGTCAGAGACCTCAATGGGATCGTGCAGCCGGCCCCGGCGCCACGCTTCTCACGCACGAAGCCCGGCACTCCCGCCTCACCGCCGCGGCAGCCAACCGACGCCGGCACCATCCTTGCGGAGTGGACCACGCGATGATGCCGCACCGGGGGCTGAAGCGTCCGCAGCGGATCCAGCCCCTATAGCGTTCTCCGGCAACGCCCTTCGCCGATTGATCAGCTCCCCCGGTGCCGCGAGGCCCCATCGAGCCGTACGGCTTCGATGTTCAATACGTCGAGAATCCGGGCGGCCGACGGACCGAGCCTCTTGCCGCCCGTGTCCGCTTCGGACGATTCGGGCCCTGGCCCAGTTGCCGGATCGGGACACGAGGCCTCGGTTTCGCTCGGCGCCGCTGTCGATGAATCGTTGATCGGCATGAGATTCTTTCGTTGTCCCGCCTCAGACACGGTCGACCGGCTCCCGAGCGCCGGATAGGTGGCAGATCACCTGGTTGATGTATGTGGTGAGTACCGCGCCGGAATCGATATCGGAAGGAGCCAACTTCCAGAGATATCCGACGCCGCGCAGTTGCGCGACGATGGCGGCCGCCTGTTGATCGGGGTCGATATCGGCGACGACTGAACCGTCGTCCACCCCTCTCCGGATGTAGGCCGCGATTCGGGACCGCTGCCCCTGGTGGAATTCTACGAATCGGTCACGAAGCTCGGGAACGGGTCCGACCGCCTCGAAGATGAGGGCGTAGAGAATCTCGAGAGACTTGGGGCTTTTCTCGTAGGAATTCCTGATCTCCGTCAACATCACGCGTAGCGCATCGAGGCCGCTGAGCCCGTGCAGTTCGGGCTCGACCTTCTCCACATCCCAGCGGACAACGATTTCCTCGACGAGCGCCTCGAGCAACTTCGCTTTGGAACCGAAGCGAGCAGTCGCGAGACTACGGCTGTATCCGGCCCGGTCACCGACTGTCGCCAGGGTCATGGACTGGTACCCGCCCTCGGCTACGAGTTCCCCGGCGGCCCGTAGGAGAAGACGGGTAGAACGTTCAGACCGCACCTGATGGCCGTTGAGCGCCTGCTTACTTTCCATATCCCGATCATAGTTGGTCAACAAGAAAAATTCTCAGGGCCGCAGCCTTCGCGGCGTGGCCGTCCGATCTGCCGGGGTAGGTGATGCACCAGTCGCCCTCATCGCGCCTGCTGATCACCGTGACCTGTTGCGGAACCCGGTTTTTCGAGTGGCTCCATGCGAATGGGCACGCCGTTGATGATCGACATTCCCGCTATCGCCTCGACATCGGTGTGATCCACGAGGTCGTTCGTGTTGGCGCCCGCGAACCGATTCGATCGGTGCCAGGAGCCGCCTCGGTGTCCCCAGCCGTTGGGCACGCTGACGACCCCTTGCCGAATAGCGTCGACGACCTTGATCGGGACTTCGATCGATCCGACCGCCGATACGAGACGGACTGTCTCGCCGTCCCGTACCTGCGATACCTCCGCGTCTCGCGGATGCACGAAGGCAACGAACCGGTAGTCGTCCGGATAAAGCCGCGCCGAATTGTGCATCCAGGTGTTCTGCGAGCCCTTCTCCCGTCGGCCGATCATGCGTAGTGGCCATGTCTCGTCGGAGTCGTGATACGAACGCATTCGGCCGATCTCGGACCGGAGCTGCTCCGAATTCAGTCGTACGCGTCCGTCCGGTGTCGGAAGGTCCGCTGTCAGACGACCGGCCGGCAAGGTCTCGCGGAGGGTTACTCCGTGGGGGAACTCCTCCACCAAGGTCTCGAAGGTGAGGCCGGCTCCCGGCCCCTTCTCCAGCAGCCGGTTGATGAGGTCGGTCGGCGTCGGCCGGCTACCACGCGCTTCTGCCAACTGTTCGAGTTCTTTGTCCGGACACGAGCCGCCCAGTCCCATCCGGCGCGAGATCTCGTCGAAAATCCACCACGCGTCCCGCGCCAGTCCCACCGGTTCGATCACAGCTCGGGTGGCGTAAGCAGTGGGTCTGAGTTGCAGGTCGCCGGTCGTCACCGGATAGTCGTCCCGCTCGTACATCGCCGTGACCGGGAGGAACACATCGGCGTACCGATTCGTCTCGTTCACGTAGAGATCGATCGCGAGGGAAAAGTCCAGCTGCTCCAGGGCATTCTCGAGACGTTCCCCACCGCCGCCGCTTGCCAGCACGGTGTTGCATCCGCGCATCACGAGGGCACGTATCTTGCCCGGCCCCGGTGTGCTGATATCTGCGGCGAGAGCTGCGCTGGGTAGACCGCCACCGACCTCGGGGCGCCCTTCGACCCGACTGCGCTTGATCCCGGTCTTCGGACCGGGCCGACCGGGTGCGAGGTCGATGGCCGCCCAGCCCGCGAGTACCCCACCGACCCGGTCGACGTTTCCGGTGATTGCGAGTACCGAGTCCAGCAATATGTTCGTCAGGGTACCGAACCGTTGCACGCAGGTGCCGGTTCCTCCGTAGACGATTGCCGATTCGGAGCGAAGAAATTCTTGCGCCACGTCGAGTACAGTGGTCGGCTCGATGCCGCAGTGTTCAGCGCAATCGTCGATATCGAATGCTGCCATGAGCGCAGCGAATTCGTCGAAACCCGCGAATGTTCTTGCCAGTTCGGCATGCGCCCGCTGATCACTGAGTTCCAGAATGGTTTTGCACAAGGCCACGAGAAACCACGGGTCCGTGCCCGGCCGAATGCTGATGTGTTCGTATCGCTGGGCTGTTCTCGTCCTGCGGGGATCGACGACCAGTACCCGCCCACCGCGCGCCACAACGGAGTCGAAAGCATCGCGGATCCGTGGTTCGCTCACTCGAGTGCTTCGCGCATCCAGCGGGTTCGCGCCGATGATCATCGCCAGGTTCGTGCGCCACAGATCCGGGCGCGGGAATCGTGAGATATCGCCGTAGAGTGCTTCGTTGGCTGCGAGCCGGGAGGCGCCGTCCTCGGCGTTGACGGTGTAGCTGGTTGTGATACCGAGCGCCGCGGAGAATCCGGTGGCCCACAAGAAGCCGCCCGACTCGAAATACGGAGGGTTACCGCGTAAGTGGGCGATGGCCTCGGGCCCGAACTCGTCACGAATGGCAGAGAGGCGTTCCGCGCACCGGTCGAGAGCTTCGTCCCATGTCACCGGCACGAAACTCCCGGGCGGACCGTTGCGCACCATCGGGGTGGTGATGCGATCCGGGTCGTAGGTCAGTTCTACGAGGCCTTGGGGCTTACCGCACGAGAATCCACGGGAATGCGGGTGTGCGTCATCGGGGTGAACTCTGATGAGCCTGTCTCCGCGAACGTCCGCGATCAGGCCGCAGCAGGCTTCACATATCCGGCAGTAGGTGGCCTGCGAACGCAGAGGCCCTCGATGCTGCGGGTTACCGGCGTCGTGGATATGTCCCGGTGCGGCAGGCAGGTTCGAATGGAGACCGTTCATTTTTTGATCTCCGACTCTCGAGCACCGCATGAACCATTGCCCGGCCATCCGAAATCATCCGCTCCGGGATCCCCGCCATTCACAATCCGGAGCATTCGATCCAGACTCACAAGCTTCCGGCGAGGTTTCGGGGGGACGGCGGCGCGGCCGGCCTTTCGCTCCTCGGCATCGATGGTCCGCCAATCGTCCATATCGATAACGTCGGACCGTCTCGATCGAATCATCCGGCCGATATCACCGGGCTCGACATCGGGTTCGGGCAGCCCTCCGGAGTTCAGATCGTCGAGCAGCGCGCCGACTGTTTCGCGTGCACAGACCTTGTTCGTGCCGATCACCCCGGACGGCCCGCGCTTGGCCCAACCCACACAGAACAACCCCGGCAGCACCTCCCCTGACTTCTCCTGCACCACCCGGCCGGCCCGGTTCGCGATGGTGCGCGTCGAGTCGTCGAAGGGCAGGCCGGCAAACCGGGATATGGTGTACCCGACCGACCGAATCACCAGCCCACATTCGATGGTTTCTGTGGAGGCGTGTGAAACTCCGGCCCGGCCGAACGAGATCGAATCAACTCGCTCCTGACCATTGATACGCAGTGGCACGGCGCCGAACCGGAAGACGACCCGCTTGACTCCGGCTTCCGCCGGCCGCCGCGCATCCGGCAAGCGGCCGAAGATCTCGACCTTGCGTGCTTCGGCGCTACCGGCCGGATATCCACTTCGACTCAGCCGGGCCACCTCCTCGGGTATCGCCGCGACCGCCACCCCGGGCAACCGGCACAACTCCGAGAGTTCACCACTGGTACAGGCCGCCTCGGCGGGACCGCGCCGCGCGGCGATCACCACCGTCTCCACCGCGCTGCCCCGCAACGCGGCGATCGCGTGATCAGCCATATCTGTCGTCTCGAGTGCGGCAATCGGGCCGACCAGCGTGCGCGCGACATCCAGTGCGACATTGCCGTTGCCGACGACAACAGCGGTATCCGCAATCAGGTCGTACCGGAGGTCGGCGAAGTCCGGATGGCCGTTGTACCACGACACGAACTCACGCGCCGAGCACGATCCGGCGAGTTCCTCGCCGTCGATGCCGAGCATCCGGTCACCGTCGGCCCCCGCGGCGTAGATGACGGCGTGGTGGCTCCGCCGCAGGTCGTCCAGACCGATATCCCGGCCGACTTCCACGTTGAAGTAGCAGGTTACGTTCGGATGCGCGAGCACCGACTGGAACACATCACCGATCTGCTTGGTATTCGAGTGGTCGGGTGCGACGCCCGACCGCACCAGACCGAACGGGGTGGGCAGGCGGTCGAAGACGGTGATCTGGATACCCTCGGTACGGCAGAGTTCGGCGACGGCGTAGCAGGCCGCCGGCCCGGCGCCGATGACCGCGACTCGCGCCGCCACCGGTGCGGTCGCCGACGCCACCGGACCGATATCGAAATAGCGCCGGTCGATGGGCGCGGCCTCGAAGTAGCCGGCATTGATCGCTAAATATTCCGAAAGGTCCTCGGGCAGCTCGAACGCATCATGGACGGCCGACACCGGGCAGGCGAACATGCAGGCCGAACAATCGATGCAGGTGTCCGGGTCGATGTACAGCTGCTCGGCGGTTCGGAACTCCGGGTCCTCGGGACGTGGCCGGATCGCGTCGACGGGGCAGACCTCGACACACGCGGCGTCATTGCAACAACCTGCCGTGATCACGTAAGGCACGCGCTCAACCACCTTCGGGGATTCTCCAACAGCGCAACGAGCGTTCAACGCTCGGCTGCGGTGGTGATGAACATCTCATGAGCCTTCAGAAGACCATGATGATGTTAGTTTGTCAACGAACAATCTTTTGTGTATCAATGCGCTTCGCCTGAAGCCTTGCGCTCGGACCACTGCCGGACCAGCCCGCGAGGTTCGGAATGAAGCCCCCCACCCGGTTTCGAAACGCTCTCGGCAGCAGCTACTTTCACGATCCGACGCAACCGGCCGCCCCGGAGGTTCCTGCGTGATGGATAGGTCGGCGCCGCAGCTTCGGCTCGCAGTCGCCTGTCTCGCCGCGCCTACGCCCCCGTGAACGCGATCTCGATCGGATCGAGTAGATCCCCCACCTCGTACACGTCACCCAGCATCATCGTCCCGAACCAGGTCAGCCGTGGCCGCGGCACAATCAAGCGCCGATCCGAACCCTCCCAACCGACGAACGCAGCGATTTCCGATCGCTCCCCCGTTCGACCGGAAGGCGGCGCCACCGAGACCGTACTGCGACCACCGGCAACCATGTGCACGTGCGGGTCACGGAACTCGACCGACAGCACGCCCGAATGCCCCGTGAAGGCGAGTGTCCCGCGGAACGCGTAAGTGTCTCGACCGCGGCCCAGCACCGAGTCTGCCGGTGCGGGCGTAAAGACTATACGGCCGTCGTCTCCCACCCGCGCACCGTCACCGACTCGCTCCTTGCCGTCGGACAATGCGGCAACGTAGGCGCGGAAGCTGCTCCGGACGGCCCACCGCAGGGCGCCGTACCGAATCGTCTCGCCGGGCGCGGGATCGCTCACGACGGGACGTCTCCGGCCGGGTCCGCGACGATCGCGTCACGCAATCGGACCGCAGGGTCGAGCACGGCACTCGGCGCGATCCGGGCGCCGAGTACCTGTCTGGCGTCGACGTAGTCCTTCATCGCGTTGATGGAATCGACTGCGCACACCCGGCCATTGCGGAGGTAGACGACCGAGAAGGCACTGGAGCCGGAGCCGGTTCGCACGATGGTCTCGTCGTGCTCGGTGAACAAACCGATTGTTTTGATCTTGATGTCGTACTGGTTCGACCAGAAGTACGGAACCACACCGTAGGTCGCGTCCTCACCCATGATCGATTTTGCGACGATTTCGCCCTGCTCCACTGCGTTCTGCAGCGATTCCAGACGTACCGATCCACCGTCGTCGCCAGGAAAGCAGGTGCAGTCACCGGCAGCGTAAACATCGGGAAGACTGGTTCGGCCCTGCAGATCCACTTCGATGCCGTTACTGCAGCGCGCACCGGCCGCGGCGAGGACGCCGGTATTCGGTTGAATTCCCACCGAGACCAAGACCACGTCGGCCGGGATGTCCCGGCCATCGCTCAGGAGAACCCCGCCGGCTCGACCATCGGTCTCGGCAATGCCGGTGACAGCTGCATCCAACTCCACATGGGCGCCGTGGTCGAGGTGCCGGCGCAATACGTACTCGGCGACCTCCGCGCCGGTCACCCTCGCAAGCAGGCGGGAGCGCGCCTCCACGATGGTCACCTCCGCGCCGAGCTTGACACAGGCGCTCGCGGCCTCCAGGCCGACATACCCCCCGCCGATGACCACGACCTTCTTCCCGGGACGGATCTCGGCCCGGAACCGCACCGTGTCTTCCAGGGTCCGGAGCTCGTGCACTCCCGGGAGATCGACGCCGGGGAGGCCGATCCGGATCGGGTCCGCCCCGGCGGCCCACACGAGACGGCCGTAGCCGAATCGCTCGCCCTGGACAGTGACCACCACATGCGCATCGGGGTCGACCGTCGCCACCCGCCGGTCGAGCAGCAGGGTCACGCCGGACTCCTGCCAGAATGCCGAGGGCCTGAGCAGCAGTTCAGACTCGGTGACAGCGCCGTTCAGGAACCCCTTTGTCAGCGGCGGCTTTTCGTATGGCTCGCACAGTTCTCCCGAGAGGACACCAATGCTGCCCTCGAAGGAATGTGCGAGCGATGCGGCCACTTGGACGCCGGCGTGCCCCGCTCCGACGATCAGGACATCGAAAGCACCGCGGTCACGTGACCCGGACCGAGCGGAGCGGCTCATTCCGGGACCTCGACGGATACCTCTGCGATCGTCTCGGTCAACTTCATCTGGCAGCTCAGCCGACTGCTGTCACGCAGGTCGTCCACCAGCTCGAGCAGGTCCTGCTCGTCGGCCGAGGCCGGCTTGAAACCGGTCTGGTCCGCGCAGTAGACATGGCATGTCGCACACGACATATCACCACCGCATTCGCCCACGATCCCGGGAATCCCGGCCTGGACGGCAACTTGCATGATGGTCTTGCCCGCCTCCCCCGCGACTACTCGCTCCTGGCCGGGCAGGTGGAAAGTTATTTTGGTCATTGAGTGGGCTCCAATCATCGGCGGAACACGCCGTAAGGGGAATGGGGCGCGCGATGCGTACCGCCGCTCTCCAGAGTCGACGACGCAGCGGGTTCATGGTCAGGGCAAGCTCCGCCACGGCGCTCGGCTGCACCCGGGGACGTCCAGCCGTATCCGAGCAGATCGGCTTCCGGCCCGAACCCGCCCACGCCGAAACTTCCACGGACGACGACCGAGAGCACTGTCATCGTCATTGAGGACTCCTCGGATGCAAGGGCGCGACAGTAACCTCCGCCACAATCTTTCTAAGGCAGGAATGTTTGCTTGTCAACACTCAAACTACCTTCTCGGCGCTCTCCGACATCGCCAACGCAGCCGGCGAAAGTCACCCGACATCCCCGGAAGGCCGAACCTCGACACCGAACTCCGATCTGGCGCTGCACGATCGACGCCACCCCGGACAAGAAGAGCGCACCCCGCTGTCGCGAGCCGACGGCCATTGAGGCCAGGCCGCGCACACCTACGCGGCAGCATAAATTGCTTGTTGACAAACTTCCTCTTGTTCCGTTTCATTGCTTGCGCCCCTGCTGTAATCGATCCCGACGGGAGCCGAGGCCCCGGACGGTTGATGCGGCGCCGACGGTAGCCCGAACCGAGCAGTCAACTCCAGACAAGGAAGCCGGGCCGCCCTCATTGCCTCAGCCAATCCGATATCCGATACCTCGGCTTCTTTCTGCGGTCGTGCGCCACCACAACGAAATGCGCCGGACACCGAGAGGCTGATCATGGAGTTTCGACCCGAGGAATTCGGGCTGGTCGACGATGGATCGACGACCGAAGTAATGATCTACAACGTGCAGCAAGGACGCATGGCCGAAGCAGTCGAAGTCTTCCAGGATGTTTTTCACGACTACAGACCCGAGGGGTTCAAGGTAGTCTTCGCCGCCGCCGACGTTGCCAATCATCGACTGATCTGGGTCCATCGATACGACAAGGATTTCGATCTGACGAACCGCTTCTACCTGGGTAAATACCCCGAGTTCGTCCATTGCCTGTGGTCGGGAACGCGGTACGACGCCCTCGCTGCCTCACCCGGACAATTGCCGGGATTGTCGTGACCCACACCAGGTCTTCGTACGTATCGAACGAAATGAGAGGTCTCGGTGAGTAACCCCGCGAAAACTCTGGAAGAACTGGAGCACGGGCCTACTGTCGAACTGAAGGTCTATGAAGTGAAGCCCGGAAGATGGCACGAGTTCCTCCACAATTGGAGGAAGATCGTCAAGCTTCGCGAGGCGGCCGGTTTCAAGGTCGAATTCGCGGTAGCAGACATACCCGGCCGGCGTTTCGTATGGGGCGTGAGCCTGGACGGCGACTTCAACTCGGAGAACGTCAAGTATCTCGGTGGCGACGATCGCCGCGCGGCGAATGTCATCTCGGATTACGTCGAAAAATTCGAAATCCCCCGGGTCGTCTACATTCCGATTGACTGAGCACGCCGCGAAGGCAACAGAAGTAGCGACGTGATCGCCCCCGGCGACAGGTGATAATGCCTGTCGCCGGGGAGGCGCCGGCTCGGACGCCTACGTACTCATCGCCGGTGTACCGGTGACTCGCCACTGGCGAACTATGGGATCGGCCGGTCGACCAGAAGCGGCCAGATTCCGTCGGCACCGGCCGCCGCGACCAAGGCTCCGAGCTCCTCGGCAGACTCACCGACACTGCCGAACTCGTCGCGCCAGCTCCAGATCCTTGTGGTGGACTGCCGCAGGTCGTGCTCCTCGGTGAATCCGATCGCGCCATGAATCTGGTGCGCGATCTTGGCAACCTTGCCCGCCGAGTCCCCGGCGGCTGTCTTGGCGGCCGCGATCGCCGTCTGCCACGACGAGCCCTCGTCGAGCGCTTGCGCCGCCGACTCGGCCACCACCTTGCACACCAGGACCTCGCCGGCCATGCCCGCGAGCTGCTGCTGCACCGCCTGGAACTGGTCGAGCGCGCGGCCGAACTGGTGCCGGTCGGCTGCGTAGGACAACGACATCTCCAGCGACCGGCGAGCGGCGCCGGCCATCAGCGCCGATCGGCCGAAGGCGCCCCGCGCCGTGAACAGCCGCGCATCGACCGGTGAGTCCTCGGGCAGCGGGTGAATCCGGTCTGCCTGGACCGGGATGCGATCGAAGATCACGTCGTCGCGCGGCTCCCCCGCCAGGTTGCTACCGGTTCGGACGTCGATCTCCCCACGACGGAGAAGCACGACGTTTCGCCCGACGAGCAGTACCAGGTGGCGGGCGTACCGCGCCCAGGGCACCCGGGCGATCTTCCCGTCCAGGACCCAGCCGTCCGGCACTCGGGCGAGCTCGACCTCCGGTCCGCCGACAGCGGCCGTCATCGGCCCGGCCGGGATGGTCACGCCGCTCTCGGCGAGCTGCCAGCCCGCCTGGAGTGCGGTCTCCGCGAACGGCACCGTGGCGGAGTGCGCGCCGAGCACCTCCAGTACCGCGGCGGCCGTGAGCAGGTCGCCTCCCGCGCCACCCCGTTCTTCGGCGACGGACAGGAGCGTGACGCCGATCTGTTCGAGTGCCGCCCACAGTGGCTCGTTCCAGCCTGCGCTACCCGCGCCCGATTCCGGGTGCCTGCTACATGCGTCGGTCACCGCCTGGGTAAGCGCCTCGATGAAATCGCTCATGACACCCTCAATGTCTTCGCTACGATCCCGCGCAGGATCTCGTTGGTACCCCCGCGCAGCGTGAATCCTGGGCTGTGCAGGATGGCTTCGGCCATCATCCGCGGCAATCGATGGGGCGAACCGAGATCGGGTTCGACTCCGACCATCAGCCGGACGGCATCGATCAGCGTGCCCTCGAATTGCGTCCCGAGGTCTTTGACGATCGCCGCGGCCACGGCGGGGTCGCGACCGTGCTCGAGTCGCCCGGCCACCGCGAGCGACATCTGCCGCAGCGACCACAATCGCGCGACGAGTTCCCCCAGCCGGACACGATCCACGGTCGCCCCGCGGTCGGCCAGCGCGCGCAGCGCCTCCACCAGGAGCGGAAAAGTGGACAGGATACGTTCGGGTCCGCTGCGCTCGTGCGCGAGCTCGCTGGTGACCTGCTTCCAGCCGGCACCGGGCTCACCCAGAACTCGGGAATCGGGCACGAAAGTGTCCTGGAATACCACTTCGTTGAAATGGTGCTCACCGGTCAGCAGATTGATCGGTCGAACCTGGACGCTCGGATCGGGCAGTTCCACGATGACCTGGGTCAGACCGGCATGCCGGTTCTCGTCGCGCGGCGCGGTACGGACCAGGGCGATCATGGCATGGGCATGATGGGCGCCGCTGGTCCAGATTTTGGTGCCGTCGAGCTTCCAGCCACCCTCGACCCGGGTAGCGCGGGTGCGCACCGAGGCCAGATCCGAGCCGGTATCGGGTTCACTCATCCCGATGGCGAAATAGCATTCCCCGCGGGCGATCCGAGGCAGGAAGGTCCGGCGCTGCTCCTCGGTCCCGAAGTTCATCAGCGCCTGCCCGGACTGCCGGTCGGCGATCCAGTGTGCGGCGACCGGCGCGCCGGCGGCGAGCAGCTCCTCGGTGACCACGAATCGCGCGAGCGCCCCGCGGTCCGAGCCGCCGTACCTCTCCGGAAAGGCCATACCGATCCAGCCCCGGCTGCCCAGCCGCCGGCTGAAACCGGGGTCCCAGCCCGCGAGCCATTGGTCGCAGTGCGCGGTGATCCGGCCCGCCGCGATCTCGTCGTGCAGGAACGCTCGAACCTCGTGCCGCAACTTCACCAGGTCCGCCGGGAGCGGTACCGGCGACAACGTCAGGAAATCCATCGATGCCTTCCAACGATCGGGCCGTTCGCCGTCATCGCACTGCCCAGCGGCCGGTGTAGTGCGGCGGATCGGTTTTGTCCAGGAATGCCCGGAACGCGGCGGGCGCGTCCTCGGTCGCGAAATTGACCGCCTGGGCGGCGGTCTCGTTGCGGATCGCGGTGGGCAGGTCGATATCCATGCCCGCGTTCATGAGGGCTTTGGTCTGCTCGAGCGCGATGGGCGGCAGGGCGGCCAGCCGCTGCGCGATATCGGCGACGAATTCGTCCAGCTGGTCGACGGGCTGCACCCAGGTCACCATTCCCAGACGATACGCCTCGGCCGCGCCGATCACCTCGGCCAGCAGCGCAAGCCGCTTGGCCTGTTGGAGGCCGACGATCCGCGGCAGCAGCCACGAGCCACCGAAATCTATGGACAGCCCACGGCGACTGAAGATTTCGGAGAACCGGCCACGCTCGGAGGCGATGACGATATCGCAGGCCAGTGCCATGTTGCAGCCGGCGCCCGCCGCCACTCCGTCCACCTTGGCGATCACCGGCATCGGCAGCTCGAACAGCGCGTGAGCGACGTCGCCGATCCGGCGCAAACGCGGAATCGGATGTTCGTCGTGTGTGCTCTTGGCGACGTCGGCACCGGCGCAGAAATCGCCTCCGGCGCCTTGTAGTACGACCACGCGGGTGCCGGCGTCGTTGCGGATCTGCTGCAACAGACCGGTGAGCGTGCGCCACATGGATTCGTCGATCGCGTTCTTGCGCTCCGGGCGGTTCAACGTGATCGTGGTGACGCCGAGTGCCGACGTGAGCAGCACCGGGTCCGATGAGTTCGTTGTCATGTCTGTGCCCCTCAACGGCCTTCGAACACTGGTGGGCGTCGCTCACGCAGAGCCGTTCGGGCTTCCTGGGAATCCCGTGTTCCGTGGACGACGGCGAAATGGGACGAAATGAGGTCCAGTGCGGTGCGCAGATCGGTATCGGCCGACTGCTGCGCAGCGCGCTTGATCATCGCGACATTGACCGGTGGCTGCTGGGCGAGCCGGGACGCGAACGCCCGGTACGCCTCGGTAAATTCGGCATCGGCGTGGACCTTGGTGGCCAGGCCGATTCGCAGCGCTTCGTCCGCGTCCACGAAGTCGCCGGTCCACAGCAGCTCCAGTGCCTTCGCCATACCGACAAGGCGGGGCAGGTAGTAACAACCCCCGTCGCCCGGGACCAAGCCGACGCGAATGTAACCCTCGGACATCCGCGCCGACTGCGCCAGCACCCGGATATCGCACATGAGGGCCATATCCATACCGGCACCGACGGCCACACCGTTGACAGCGGCGATCAGGGGCTTGGACAACTCGTCGACCGCCCGCGCCACTTCGTGCACTCCGTCTGTCAGCATGGCTTTCAAGGCCAGCGGCTCATCGCCCACTGCCTCCAGGACGGAAAGATCGACACCGGAGCAGAATGCGTCGCCGGCGCCGGTGAGGACCACGACACGTACGTCGGGATCGGTGCGCGCGGAACGCAGTGCGGCGGCCCACGCCTCGATCATCTCCAGCGTGAACGCGTTCTTCACTTCCGGACGGTTCAGCAGGATGGTGCCGACACCGTCCTCCACGGTGTACTCCAGATCAGCCACGCCGATACCTACCGCGGTGCCATGCGGAGGGCGCCGTCGAGACGGATGGTCTCGCCGTTGAGGTACGCGTTCTCCAGAATGTGGCCGGCCAGATGGGCGAACTCGTCGGGTGTCCCGAGCCTGCGCGGATTCGGGACGCTTTCCGCCAGGCTCGCGCGGACATCCTCGCGAAGCCGGCCCAGCAGCGGTGTATCCATGATTCCCGGTGCGATCGCGCAGACACGGATGCCCTTGCTGGCGAGGTCGCGCGCGGCGGTGAGCGTCATGCCGACAATGCCGGCCTTGGAGGCGGTGTAGGGAATCTGCCCGATCTGGCCCTCGTACGCCGCCACGGAGGCAGTGAGGACGATGGCACCGCGCTCACCGGCGACCGCCTCGTGCTTGGCCATCCGTGCCGCGCCGAGCCGGAGTGCATTGAAGGTACCGACCAGATTCAACCTGATGACGAACTCGAAGTCCTCGAGAGAGCCCGGGTTGCCCTCTTTGTCGAGCAACCGGAGCCGGCGACCGGCCCCGGCACAATGCACGACGCCCTTCAGCGGGCCCACGGCTTCGGCCGTGTCCAGCGCTGCGGCGAAGGAAGTCTCGTCGGTCACATCACCGGGCGCGAACAGCGCGTTGTCGCCCAGTTTCGCGGCTACCGCGGCACCGTCGGAGGTGGGGAGGTCGATGAGTGCCACCTTGGCGCCGCCATCGATCAAGCGCGTCGCCGTGGCCAGGCCGAGGCCGGACGCTCCGCCCGTCACTGCGAATAGGGATCCGTTCACCTGCATGCTGTTCTCCTATCAGCGGCGCGCGCGGCGCGCCGAACTTGTGTTTCCCTGCGGGAAGCCGAGGGTGTGGCCGCCACGACGACGGCCTGTGGGTGGCTCAGAGCAATTCGAGGATGGTGGCGTTTGCCAGGCCGCCGGCCTCGCACATGGTTTGCAGTCCGTACCGGATACCGTTGGCGCGCATGTGATGCACCAGCCGGGTCATCAGGATGGCCCCCGAGCCGCCGAGGGGGTGGCCTACGGCGATGGCCCCGCCCAGCGGGTTCATCCGGTCCGCCTGGGCACCGGTCTCGGCCAGCCAGGCCAGTGGAACCGGCGCGAACGCCTCATTGACCTCGAACGCGCCGATATCGTCGATCGCGAGCCCCGATTTCTTCAGCGCCAGTTCGGTCGCCCGGATCGGCGCCGTCAGCATGATCACCGGATCATCACCGGCGACAACAGCGGTGTGGATCCGCGCCAGGGGCGTGAGCCCGTGGGCCCGGGCAGTATCGGAGGAGGTCAGCAACAACGCGCCCGCGCCGTCGGAGATCTGCGAGGCGTTGCCGGCCGAGATGACGCCGTCCGCTTTGAAAGGCGTCGGCAGCGTCGCGAGCTTCTCGAGCGAGCCGCCCCGGCGGATACCCTCATCGGACTCCAGGCCACCGATCGGTACCAGTTGCGAGGCGAATGCCCCGGCATCCACGGCGGCGGCTGCGAGTTCATGCGAACGCAGGGCGTACTCGTCCAGCACGGTGCGGGAGAACCCCCACCGCTCGGCGATCATCTCCGCACCGACGCCCTGGTTGAAGCCTTCGACGCCGTAGCGCTCCAGCACCGCGGCGGGAATCGCCTGAGAACCTTGTGCCGCACTGCCCATCGGGACCCGGGTCATCGATTCGACGCCGCCGGCGACAGCGAAATCGTAGTGTCCCGCTATCACCCCCGCAGCCGCGAAGCTGACCGTTTGCTGACTCGAACCACAGGCCCGGGTCACTGTCGTGGCCGGGACGCTTTCGGGCCAGCCGGCCGCCAGTACCGCGTTGCGGCCGATATTGCTCGCCTGCTCGGAGACCTGGCTGACACAGCCCCAGATGACGTCGTCGATGACGGCGGGATCGAAGCCGTTGCGCTCGGCGAGCGCGCGGAGCACGGCGGCCGAGAGATCTCCGGGGTGGATCTCGGCCAGAGCGCCCTTCCGTTTGCCGATCGGCGTCCGCACCGCATCGACGATGACCGCGTCTCGCATCAGTTTCTCCTGTACCGAATTTTTGTTGGTTGTTTAACTAATTATATTCCCGAGATGACACCATATGTCGCGGCCGGACGCAAGGGGCATCCGCTACTCCGCGATCACTGCTTGGCGGTCTCGCCACCGTCGATCACGTAGACGGCGCCGGTCACGAACTTCGAAACCGGCGACGACAGGTAACAGACCAACGCACCGATCTCGTCCGGCTCCGCCATCCGGCGTGCGGGAATCTTGCGCACCCGCTTGGCCAGGACCTCGGGGTTGCCGGTGACATAGGACTGCGCGTCTGTGGCAAAAGCCCCGGGAGCGATGGCGTTGACCTGGATGTCGTGGCGAGCCCACTCGGCCGCCAATGCTTTGGTCAGCTGAATCGCCGCGCCCTTGGAGGCGGAGTAGGCAGCAAGCGTCGCCTTACCGAGAATGCCCGAGGTCGACACCACATTGATGATGCGGCCACCCTGTTCGGCCTCGACGAAGTGCCGCCCCGCCGCTTGCGACAGCACAGCGATCGAGGCCACGTTGACCTCCATGGTCTCGTCGAAAACGGACATATCCATCTCGAGGAAGTTCGCCGCGAGGGCGATGCCCGCGTTGTTCACCACGACGTCGAGGCGCCCCAGCCGATCCACCGCGACCGCAGCGAGCGCTCCGACCGCTTCGCGGTCCCGCATATCGCACACATGGGGGTGGATTTTCCCCGGGAAGCTCTCCGCGGCAAGCTCTTTCAGGCTGTCCTCGGTCCGTGCCACCGCCAGCACCTCGGCGCCCTCGGCCGCCAGCGCTCGCGCTGCCGATCGCCCCAGACCTTTGCTCGCGCCGGTCACGATGACACCGCGACCCTTCAACTGCATATCCATGGTGTCTACCTCGCCAGATCGGGAGCGCACTCGGCGCTGAGTGGGCGCCCGGCCGGACGACCGGGCCTTTCCTGGGCTGCCTGCTCAGGTCGCGCCGACCGAGCGCCGCCGCTCATGAGCCCGTCCACACCGGCGCGCGCTTCTCGGTGAAGGCCCGCGCACCCTCGGCTGCATCCGCCGACGACCGCACCGGGTTCGTGAACTCGGATTGCCGCTCGAATGCCTCGTCGGCCGGCCAGCCGGGACTGTCCTGCAAGATCCTCTTGGTGGCCGCGACCGCCAGCGGGCCGCAGGCAGCGACCTCGGCCGCGAGCTCCCGGGCAGCCGCGACCGCGGCGCCCGGCGCCACCAGCTGATTGATCAGGCCGTAACGACTCGCGTCGTCCGCGGATATCTGTTTGCCGGTCAGCGCAAGTTCCATGGCGAGGTGATACGGCAGCCGTCCGGGCAACCGCAGCAAACCACCGCCGGCGGCGACCAGGCCGCGTTTGACCTCGGGCAGCGCGAAGAACGCCTTTTCCGAGGCGACGATCATGTCGCAGGCCAGGACGATTTCGAAGCCCCCCGCAACGGCGGGGCCGTCGACCGCCGCGATGATCGGCTTGCGCGGCGGCTCCTGCGCGATTCCCGCGAACCCGCGCCGCTCGGTGACCGGACGCTCACCGCGCAGAAACGCCTTCAGATCCATTCCGGCACAGAAGGTCGGGCCGTTCGCCGCGAGCACCGCGACCATGAGGTCACGCCTTTCGTCGAGCTCGGTCAACGCATCTTCGATCGCGGTGGCCATGGCGAGATCGACGGCGTTACGTGCGCTGGGCCGATTGAGGGTGATGGTGCGGACTCCGTTGTCGTCGGATACGAGCACCGGCTCATCGTGGGTAGTGGTCATATCAAGCTTCCGGAAGTCGTGGGGCGGCGGCCGAACAGCCGAACTCGCCGTACGGAGGTAATGGCAATGACGCGCGGCGCCGGCATCGAGCCGGTCTCATCCGCTCGCGGGCAGGTCGATGCCCAGCAGCTTCGCGAGGTTCCCGCCGAGGATTGCGTTTTCGTCCTCGGGACTCAGGCCGAGGGCCCGGATGGCCGCGATCTCCGTCGCCGGATCGGTCATCGGCCAGTCCGATCCATACACCACCCGATCGGCACCGTGGCGGCGGATGATGCTGATGACCCGCTCCGGCGGGAGGATTCCCATACTCGGCGGCCATGACGTCTCGAGGTGGATATCCGTGCCGACCGTCCACCGTTCGGCCTCGTCGAGGACCTGGTAGCCGCCGTAGTGCGCCGCGATCAGGCGCAGGCCGCTGATCGCGGCCATCATCTCGTGGAGGCTCTTCGGCGCACCGCGCTCGTTCTGGTGCGCGTCGCCGCCGGAACCGACATGCGCGAGAACCGGGATGTTGTTCTCCGCCAGCGCGACCAGGATCTCGCGGGTCCGCTCATCCGCGAACGCCACCTCCTGGAACAGCGGGTGCAGTTTCACACCGACCACACCGTTGTCCCGTAATGCCGCGAGGTTTTCTTCCACGGACAGATCGGGATGCACGGTGCCGAAGGGTACGAAACGGGAGCGATCGACGCGGCCGACGAACTCGTTGGTGCGCCGCACGGTCCGTCCGACATTGGCCACCGCGAGCGTCAGGGCCATATCGATGCCCGCCGCATCCATCGTGCGCCGAAGACCGTCCAAGGTGCCGTCGTGCACCGGATCCAGCCCCACGGGACGATCGGCGAGGACCTTGCGGGCGATCTCGTCCGGCCAGACATGGCAATGGGCGTCGATGATCATCGGCGATGCTCCTTGACCAGTTGTTTGGACAGTGCGTCGAGCAGAACCTCGGTGGCGCCTTCGTAGACGCGCATCGGGCGTGCCGCTCGATAGAGTCGTTCGATCCGGGAGCCTCGGATGAGCCCGAACCGGCCCATGACCTGGACACTGCGGTCGACCACCCGGCCGGTGACCTCCGTCGCGCCGATCTTCGCCATCGAGGACAGGTGCAAACTCCCGCGGGGGTCCGCCGCGGCGGCCTGGGCCACCTGGTAAGTGAAGCTGCGTGCCATCTCGATCTCGGTCCACGACATTGCGAGCATCTGGGGTACCGGCCCCAGCCGCGCCAGCGGGACGCCGAATTGCTCACGTCCCGTCGTATGTTGCAGTGCGTCCTCGAGCGCCGCCTGCGCTGTACCGATCGCGGCACCGGCAACCGAGACTCGGAAGGTCGCAAGGGTGGCGAGCACAAGACCGAAGCCGTTGCCCGGTTCCCCGATCCGGTGCGACAGCGGAACCCGGACCCGATCGAACTCGATATCGCCCAGGACGTGGGGCGCCACGATCTGGTGCGGCCGGCTGGTGGTGACGCCCGCGGTATCGGCCGGCACCAGGATCAACGAGTAACCCACCCCGTCACCGACCTGCTCCTTGCCGAGTACACAGTAGAAGCTCGCGTCACCGCCGTTGGTGATGAAGCTCTTCGTACCTGTGACGACCACTTCGTCACCTTCGGTGACGATTGTCGTGGTGATCGATTTGAGGTCGGAGCCGACGTCCGGTTCGGTGAGCGCGAGTGCGGCGATCGCCTCCATGTCAGCTACGCGCGGCAGCCAGTGCTGTTTGAGCTCCTCGGTCCCGCCGACAGAGATCGCATAGCTGCCGATTCCCTGCATGGCGAACAGAGAATCGAGGTGGCTGGAGGAGGCCGCGAGTTGTTCCCGTACCACGGTGACAGCCAGCGGGTCGGGATCGGAGAAGTGACCGCCGTACGCCGCCGGAACCTGTACTGCCGCCAAACCGCTGTCCCGCAAGAGCTTCAGGACCTCGGCATCGACCGAATCGCTCTCGTCGGCGCGGTCCGCGTGGGGAAGACACTGATCGGCGAGTTCACGTGCGCGCTCCCGGAGCGCGACGTGCTCGGCACCGAGCGTGGGGAACGGTCCGCTCACAGCTTCACCGCCACGAACTTCGTCTGTGTGTAGTGGCGCAACGCCTCCATACCTTTCTCTCGGCCGTAGCCGCTGTTCTTGACGCCGCCGAAGGGGCCTTCGACGAGTCCGGTGAGCCAGTCGTTGACATACACCTGACCCGCTTCCAACCGCGCTGCGACTCGATGTGCCCGGGCCACGTCTTTGGTCCAGATACCGGCCGCGAGCCCGAACTCGGAATCGTTCGCGATGGCCACGGCCTCGTCCTCGGTGCGGAAACGCAGGACCGCGAGTACCGGTCCGAAGATCTCCTCACGGGCAATCGTCATCGTGTTGGTGACGTCGGTGTAGATCGTCGGCTGGATCAGCCAGCCGGAACCTGTCGCCGACCCACCGAAGGCCAGGGTCGCGCCCTCCTGGCGGGCGATATCGAAGTACGACTGGACCTTGGTGAACTGGTCCTCGGTCGTCATCTGCCCGTAGGACTCACCGGGCCGGACGTCGGCGACCCGTTCGAGCAGCAACCGGACGAATTCGTCGTGGATCTCGTCGGCGACGAGAAGGCGGGTACCAGCGCTGCACACCTGGCCGGCGTTCGCGGTGAACGCGCGCACCGCCCCCGCGGCCGCCTCGGCGAGATCGGCGTCGGGAAATACGATGTTGGCCGACTTTCCACCGAGTTCCAGGGTCAGCGGCAGCACGCGGTCCGCCGCCACGCGCCCGATCTCACGGCCCGCGCGCAGCGAACCGGTGAACGCGACCTTACGGACGTCGCGGTGCTCCACGAGAGGCTGTCCGACTGCCTGACCGGTGCCTG
Organism: Nocardia sp. NPDC019395; assembly: GCF_040632335.1. Lineage (NCBI taxonomy): Bacteria > Bacillati > Actinomycetota > Actinomycetes > Mycobacteriales > Nocardiaceae > Nocardia > Nocardia sp. NPDC019395. The sequence goes on along the minus strand of NZ_JBEYBT010000010.1, from coordinate 108,583 downwards.
TGACGACGTTCAGGACGCCTGCCGGCAGTCCGGCGGCGGTGGCGATGCGGGCCAGCTCCAACGTGGTCGCCGAGGTGAATTCGGAAGGCTTGACAACAACTACGTTGCCGGCCAGGAGGGCGGGCGCCACGGCGCGTGCCGCCTGGTTCAGCGGTGCATTCCACGGGGTGATCACCCCGATGACACCATACGGTTCGCTCGTCGTGTAACCGTGCGTACCCGGCCCCAGGTCGATCACCTCCCCGGCGGCGATATTGGACAATCCCGCGTAGAAGTCGAAATAGGCTGCGGCGGCATCGACTTCGCGCAACGACTGGGCCGCGGGCTTGCCGGCCTCGGCTCCTTCGAGGTCCGCGAGCAACTGGCGCTCGGCACGGATACCGTCGGCGATATCGGCCATCAACCGGCCGCGTACCCCCGGCTTGTGTGCGCGCCAGCCCGGGAAAGCAGCCGAAGCGGATTCGACGGCGGTCGCCACATCCTCGCGGGTCCCGGCTGCCACCTCCGCGACCGTGGCGCCGGTCCACGGGGAGGTCGACGTGATGTATTCCCCGGAGGCCGGAGCGGATTCGCGGCCCTCGATCCAGTGACCATAAGGCTTCACGAGACAACCTTCCATGCGGCCGGATGACGACATGTGCATTGCATGGCTCTCAGCATGCCGTAAATTACTCTTTTGTCAACCAACAAAGTTTCTCTTCCGTTCGCCGGCGAAACCGAGTAGGACTGGGACAGCGATCCCCCTTCACTCGCCATCTGCGCTGGCGGCACCCCGGAGCGACGACACCCTTCGAGTGGAAGCCGGTCGCCACAACCAGGCCGCGACTGCCCAGAAAGACGGACAATGGATTTTGACGACACCCCTGACCAGGGTCGACTACGCGCTCATGTACGACAGTTCCTCATCGAGCACGACAGCGAGCTCGCCCACGGCGACGGCGCCTATCTCGAGGAGCCCGGCACAGACCGCGTCGATGCGCTTCGCCGCACCCAGGCCGCGCTTTTCGACGCCGGTCTCGTCGGGCTCACCTGGCCCGAGGCCTACGGCGGCGGCGGTGGTACGAACGCCCAGCAAGCCGTCGTCAACGAAGAGTTGCACCGGGCCCGGATCGCCGGCCTCGTCGGTCATGTCGGCCTGGGGATGTGCGGGCCCACGGTACTGCGGCACGGCAGCGAGGACCAGAAGCAGCGGTACATCCGCCGCCTCCTGCGCGCCGACGACCTGTGGTGCCAGCTCTTCAGCGAACCCGGCAGTGGCAGCGACCTGGCGGCCCTCCGTACCAAGGCGGTCCGTCACGACGACGGCTGGCATGTCGAGGGGCAAAAGGTATGGACCACCCTGGCTCAGCACTGTCGCTACGGCATTCTCCTCGCCCGCACCGACCCCGACGCGCCCAAACACCGCGGCCTGACGATGTTCGTGATCGACATGGAATCCCCCGGGGTCACCGTCCGGCCGCTTCGTCAGATGAACGGACACCACAGCTTCAACGAAGTGTTCCTCGACGACGTCGTGATAGCGGATTCCGAGCGGCTCGGCGACGTCGACGACGGCTGGCGAGTCGCGCTGACCACGTTGATGAACGAGCGTATGGCGGTCGGTGGTGGCGGTGGCGAACTCGGCATCCGCAGTGACGTCCTCGTCGCCCACGCGGCGAAGCGACTCCCCGAGCTCAGCGACGACCGGCGCACGCTCGCCGTGCAGGCGCTCGGCCGCGTCCTGGTCGAGTCCCTCGCCGCCCGGTACACGGGCTACCGCCTCCAGACAACCATGGAGAAGGGCGGGCACCCCGGGCCGGAGGCCAGCGCCGGGAAGCTGACTGCCGTGCGGGTCGCGCACGCCACCGCAGACCTCGGTCAGCGCTTGCTCGGTGCGGATGCGGTAGCGGCTCGCTCCCGTGAGGGTGACTGGCGCTGGGCGACATCCCAGGCTTCCAGCCCGGGTATCGCACTGGCCGGTGGCACCGACGAAATCCTCCGAAACATCTTGGGTGAGCGTGTCCTGGGGCTCCCACCGGACCGGATTCCCGCCCGCCCGGCCGATCCCTCCGAAAGCAGGTAGTGACACCATGGACTTCGATATCGACGACGAGCAGCGTAGTTTCGCCGAGCACGCGCGCTCCTTCTTCGCCGAACAGGCCGGCCCGGAGTTCGCCCGCACCCTGCTGGACAAACCAGGTGAGGCGGCCCCGGGCCGTGCCGTTCTCGCCGAACTCGGCTTCTCCTCGTTGACGATTCCGGAAGAAGCCGGCGGTGTCGGGGTGGGCCTGCTCAATATGGCGCTTGTCGCCGAGCAGGCCGGCCGGCAACTGGCCGGGCCTTCCCTCGCCACCGCGGCACGGGTTGCCGCACTTCTGGAAGGAGATGTGGAACGGCTGAGTGGGGTCGGTCAGGGCCGCTCGGCGATCGCCGTGCTCGACGGCAGCCCCACGTACTCGAACCCTTCGATGGACGTGGTCGGCGCAACGCATTTCCTTGCCCTCGACGGCGAAAACCTCGTCCTCGGCCAAGGAGATGTCACCCCGTGCGAAGCGATCGACGCCACCCGCGGCCTCGGTTACGTCACGTTGACCTTGTCGGAGGTGGTGCTCCCGGACGCCCGTGCGCGGTGGGAGCGGGCCGAACAGGTCGCGGCCGTCATCCTGGCCGCCGAGGGCCTGGGCGCCGCGGACCGCGTAGTCGAGCTCGGGATCGAACATGCCAAGGACCGCAAGGCCTTCGGACGGCAGATCGGCGCGTTCCAAGCGGTCAAGCACCGGCTGGTGGACGACTGGGTTGCCGTGAATCAACTGCGGTCCCTCGTGTGGTGGGCAGCGTGGGCGGCCGATCATGCCGGTGAGCAGCTGCCGATCGCGGCCTCGGCGGCCAAAGCCTATTGCGCCACCGCCTTCGAGTCGGCGTGCGACACACTCATCCACGTCCTCGGTGCCGTCGGGTACACCTGGGAACACGACGCACACCTGTACTGGCGCCGAGCCAAGGTCGACCGTCTCCTGCTGGGCGACGAGACCGAGCACCTCGCCGCAGTCGCATTGCGGAGCCTCGCGGCCGCCGAGTCCACCCCAGCCTGAACCGTGTGGTCCTGGTGCAGAAGCTCTTTCTGCGCCAGGACCACGTTCGGGCCCGGGGTCATTCGTCAGGGGTGGGTGTCCTGGTTCCTCAACGCGCCCCTGCACGTATCGGTTCGCCGAGATAGGCAGCGTGCAGCCGGTCCCCGTCGACCTCGGACGCCGGTGAGTCGATTACCACCCGGCCTTGCTGCAGGGCCACCACGTGATCCGTCACCGTCATGGCTTGGCCGATCAATTGCTCGACGAGCACAATCGCCATCCCCTCGGACTTCAGAACGGCGATGCTGTTCAGCAGCTCCGTGACGATGATCGGGGCAAGGCCCGCGGACGGCTCGTCCAAGAGCAGGACCTGAGGCCGGGGCATGAGCGCCTGCGCGATCGCCAGCATTTGCTGCTGACCGCCCGACAGTGAACCCGCCTTGGCAGTACGTCTGTCGGCCAACACGGGAAAGCGGTCGTATGCCTTGTCCAGTGCGGCTTTACGCTCGGACCGCGGCAACGTGTAACCGCCGAGCCGTAGATTCTCCTCAACGGTGCGTTTGTGGAAAACACGTTTGCCTTCCTGCACCGAACCGATACCCGCCGCAGCGCGCACATGTGCGCGCTTCTTGGTGATATCGGTACCGTTCAGGGTTACCGTCCCGGATCGACTGGGAATCAAGCCCGCAATCGCCGACAGCAGCGTCGTCTTGCCCGCTCCGTTGGCACCGAACACTGCCGTCACCGAGCCCGACCAGGCCGTCAGGCCGACGTCGTACAGCACCCCGATGTCGCCGTAGCCGACGGTCAGGCCCGCCACGTCCAGAACCAGATCCTTACTCATGCGCCCTCCTCCACACCGACGACACCGGCCGGCGTCATTTCTTCGCCCAGGTAGCTACGAGCGACGGCTTCGTCCTGCTGGATCTCCGCCGCGTTCCCCTGGGCAATCAGGTCGCCGCGCTCGAGCACATAGATCGAATCGGCCAGATCGCAGACCAGACGAAAGTTGTGCTCGACCAGGATCACGGTGGCCCCGGCATCACGGACGGCGCGCAGCAGCACAGTGAGACGATCCAGATCCTCCGGATCGAGACCGGAGGCCACTTCGTCCAGGAGGAGTACGGACGCACCCGTCGCCAGGGCCCGCGCAACTTCGAGCATCCGGCGGTCACCGAGCGAGAGCCCTTTGGCCAGCGAGCGTGCTTCACTGCTCAGCCCGGTGGCACTGAGCCATACCAAGGCCTGCTCGGTATCCCGGCCGGCCACGGATCGATACCGGGGTAGCCGGAGCATCGCACTGGGGATCCCGCAATAGTCGGAGCTGTATCGGCCGACCTCGACCGCTTCGGCGGTGGTCATCGATGACGGAACGACGGGTGTCTGGAAAGTACGTGCCACACCCATACGTGCCGTCTTGACCGCCATCCCGAGGGGTAGCGGAGCACCATCGAGCTGCACGGTTCCGGCGTCGGCCCGGTAGAAACCGGAGATGATGTTCAACAATGTGGTCTTTCCGGACCCATTGGCACCGATGAGCGCGGTGATCTCACCCGGCTTCGCCTCCAGCGAGACATTGTTGAGCGCGCGGTTGCCGCCGAACGACTTCGAGACCGCGTCCACCACAACAGGTCGCCGCAACAGATCCGGGATATCGGCAGCTCCGGCCGCGACTGCGGGATGAGCATCGGCGACGCCCCAGTTTCGGATCCGCAATTTGAGTACGTCGATACCGTTCCGCAGTCGCGTACTGGTCAGCAACACCCCGCCGATGACCAGGAAAGCCCCGAACACGATCTCGGAGAACTTGTCGAAGGCACCGAACCGGGCCGGCAGTAGGGTCAATACCGCCGCGCCCACCACTGCTCCGTACACCGTCTCGGCTCCACCGAGAACCGCGGCGGCGATGATGAGGATTGCCGCAGTGAAGTCGAAGTAATCCGGTGAAACGAATCTGTCGACGAACACGAACAGGCTTCCCGCGATCCCCGCGGGAATTGCGCCCATGACATACGTGGTGATCTTCAATTTCCGGACGTCGAGTCCGAGACTGGCCGCCAAGATCGGACTTTCCCGCATCACCCGCAGCGCAGACCCGTGCCGGGAGGTGACCAGGTTACGCATCATGATCAGCCACACCACGAGACCGACCATCACAAGAAGATAGAACTGGGTGTCGTCCAGTTCGCGACCGAACAACACCGGCGCGGGAATCCCGATCATGCCCACTCCCCCTCCGGTCTGGTCGGGGAACATTTTGACCAGGTGGGGAATCATGATGATCAGGAAGAACGAGGCGATGGCGACCCCCCATCCGCTGATGCGGAGCGCCGGTAGTGAAGTCAGCAGTCCCAGTGCGGCTGCCGCCAGCGCGGAAGCGAGTAGAGCGATCGAAAGGTCATAACCCTCGATGGCCATCCAGCCCGTGACATACGCACCCAGCGCGTACATCGCCAGCTGCCCGACCGCCAGCTCTCCTCCGTATCCCCAGGCAAGATTGAGGCCACTGACCGTGAGAGCCAAGATGGCCACCAGCATCAATTGACGTTGATCGCCTTGCCCGACGCCCAGCCACGGCGCAAGCACCACTGCCAGACCCAACGCCAGCGGCAGCACCCACAAGCGCTCACCATTGAGCCCAAGTCGACGTAAGAACTTCATACCGCCCTCTCGAATTTTTGCCCGAACAAGCCTTGCGGCCTGGCCAACAGAACCACCAGCAGAAGCGCGAACAGCACAAACGTCACGTACTCGCTTCCCAGGAACCGCACGGCGCCCGCCTCGATCAACCCGATGATCAGCCCGCCCACCAGCAGCCCGGGGAAGGACCCCATGCCGCCGACGATGAGTACGAGGAACGCTTTCAGGATCACGACGGCCGCAACGGTGGAGACGGCCAAGGTCTGGGTACCGACGATCGGTCCCGCGGCACCACCGATCGCCCCGGCCGCCGCCATCGCGAGGACGGAGAGATACCGGACGTTGACCCCCTTCAGAGTTGCCGCATCCCGATCCTCGGAGAGTGCCAGTGCGGCAAGCCCGGTCATCGACAGTCGCGACCAAGCCCAGAAAGCGACGCAGGCAGAAACCGCCACGGCGATCACGGCCAAACCGTCGACGGTCACTCGGCCACTGCCGATGCTGACAACCCGGTCGGAGATGAACTGGTTCACGGGACTGACGTCTGTCCCCCACACCACGATCACCAGCCCCGTCAAGATGGTGGACACCCCGACGGTGGTGACGAGTTCCCCGTGCAATCCTTTGCCGGCCACCGGGCGAATGGCCACGAATTCCGTCAGCAAGCCGAGCAGCGCGCCCATCGCCCCGGCAAGCAGAATCACCACGGGCGTAGGCAGCCCCGCGCCGACCCCCAGTTCGGAGGCCAGGAAAGTCCCGACCATGACCACCGCGGCCTGAGCGAAATTGAAAGCGCCGGTGGCGATGTGGACAAGGTTGATTCCGGTGCCCACCAATATGTATATGGAGCCGAGCACAAGCCCGGTCAGCAATGCGGTTGCCATAAGATCACGTCCTCACTCAGTTACCGAACTGGAATCGACCCGCCACCAGCTGGGCTACCGGAATCGTGAGGAACCGGCCCTCCCCCGACGAGAGGTGGTCGGTATCGGTCCACCCGAGATCATCGGCAAGGGACAGCTGATAGGTGTCACCCGCGTCGGCTTCCATCGCGGCGCGGACTTTGTCCACATCGGTGGAGCCGACAGACTCGACCGCGTTGGCATACGCCAAGACCGGATCGTAGGCCAGGGCGTACATCAAGAGGGCGGTCGTGTATTGGACACCGGCGGCGTTCAGCGACTCGATCAAATTGTCGACGCCGGGACGGTCGGTGGTACTCGAGTTGACGTCGTAGGTGGTCAGCTCGACCCCGGCTTTCTCCGCCTCGTTGAGCGTCTGGTCCACAGACCTGACTGTGGTGGATACATCGCCGACGAACGGCACGGTCCCCATCCCGACCTTGACACGACTCTTCAGAATTGGTTCGGCATGGTAGGTGGTATTGAAGACCACGACGTCCGGTTTGTCCGCACCCAGGCGGGCCAGCGGCCCGTCGACCTCGACCGCACCACTCTCGTAGGACTCCGTGAAGACCTCCAGACCGGCGGGCTCGAAGGTTTCCCGGTACAACTTCGCCGCGGCTTCCCCAGCGGGGTCATCGCCCGCCAGCACACCGACCTTCTTGTACCCCTTGTCTTTCAGGTAGGCACTCAAATAATCGGCAACGGCCTGGAATCGCACGCCTGCGGTGAAGCTGTAGGGAAATGTCCCCGCATCACCCAGCTCGGTGGCCGAGCCGTTGTTCAGAGACATGACTTTCGCGCGCGTAGTCAACCCCTGCATCGCCAGGCTCTCCGAACTAGACGTACCGGCCCAGACCAGGTTCGGAGGAGTTTCGCGGATCCGATTCTGCAGCAGCGATACCGCCTTCGTCGGGTCACTCTCGTTGTTGTCCTGTTCGAGTCGCACCTCGCGCCCGAGCAGGCCACCCCGGTCGTTGATCTCGGTGATCGCGGCCTCGAGGCCTGCCTTGATCGCCGGTGCGAAGGTGGAATCGGCGCCGGATACCCCCAAACTCGCATAGACAATGAAGGGACCGCTCCCGTCGTCGCGTGCGCCGTCCTCCGGCGCACCACCACATGCGGCCGCGATCATGCTGGTGACGGCGACCAGGCAGACAGTCGTGAGAAGCCGGTGCCGTCTCACCCGTCGCGTGCTGCCGATACTGTTCATCAATTGTCCTTTTCCGCGTGTTGTTCGCGTGTTGTCGATGCCCTCGGGACGCGGTTTCGGGCCGGGTCGCGCAATCGTCCGCAGACTCGCGTCGAACGGTCCGTCGTTGCTCGCCATCAGTTCGACCTGTGCTCATAAAGGAATGATTGGGCGTGGGTCCGGGCTTCACGCGGCGACAGTGGGTTCGCGGGGCTCCCAACGAGGGTGACCGAGCTCACGCAATAGTTATATGAACAGCCAACTAGTCTTTGTGTCAATACCCTGAGCCTCGTCAGCGCCCATCACGACCCAGACCCGCGATGACGAAGCCCGGCCGGAGCGGCTCACCCGCACAAAGTTTGTTGGTTGACAAACCTACGTTTTCGATCATAATGTTGTCCATGGAACCTCGAACCGGCCAGGCGCCGGCGGAGCCCGATCCCCGGGAAGCAAGCGCCGATCCGCGAAGTCCGCAGCATCGAAAGGGCACGAGTCCGCCCGATCTCGACCGCTTTCCGCTGATGGCGAAAGGCAACAAGTACGAGGATTTCGCGGTGGGCCAGACAATGGTCCACCACTGGGGCCGCACCCTGACCCAGGCCGACAACGTGGCCTTCTGCACCGCTACCTGCGCCTGGCTGCCCATGCATCTGAACGTCGAATACGCACGCTCCCAAGGTCATCCGGATATGGTGATCAACCCGATGCTCGTCCTGTGCACCGCCGTCGGGCTGTCCGTAGAAGACCTCAGCGAAAGCGGCGGTCCCTTCCTCGGGGTCGACGACTGTTCATTCCTGCGGCCGGTATACCCCGGCGACACGATCACGGCCGGCTCGCGCGTTACCGAAATGCGGCGTTCCACCAGCAAACCGGGTGTCGGCATCGTCACCTGGCACACCACTGCCCACAACCAACACGGCGAAATGGTCCTCGAATTCGTCCGCACGAACCTGGTCGCCGCGCGCGGTGACCTTCCCTCGACCTCTGCACGTAAGGAAGCCTGATGTCCAGTAGCCGGCTACGCCGAAGTGAGCTCTCGACACCCGCACACAGCCCGAAGATGATCGCCAAGGCGGCGGCCAGCGAGGCAGACCTCGTTTTTCTCGACCTGGAGGATTCGGTCGCGCCGGCAGCGAAAATTCCAGCGCGGCGAAACATCATCAAGGGCCTCAACGAACTCGACTGGGGCACCAAGACCCGCGCGTGCCGCATCAACGCCGTCAGCACGCAGTGGTGTCACGGCGATCTCGTGGAGATCGTCTCGGAAGCCGGCGCGAACCTGGACGTGGTGATCATCCCCAAGGTGCTGGCCCCACGTGACGTCTGGTTCGTGGACGACCTGCTCACCCAGCTCGAGATGCAACTCGATCTGGAAGTCGGCCGCATCGGTCTCGAGGTATTGATCGAGGAGACCCAGGCCCTGTCGCGGGTCGAGGAGATCGCCGCCTGCTCTCCCCGCCTGGAAGCGCTGATCCTGGGCGTCGGTGACCTTGCCGCCAGCCAGGGGATCCGCGTCGGCCATATCGGCGCCTCGGCCGAAGGCAAGAACAGCTACCCCGGTGATGTCTGGCATTACGCCCGCAACCGCATGATCGGAGCGGCGCGTGCCAACGGCCTCGATGCCGTCGACGGACCATTCGGTGCGATCTCCAACCCCGAAGGTTACGAGCGCGAAGCATCCTGGGCGGCGACGCTGGGCAGCGTCGGCAAGTGGGCGATCCACCCCAGCCAGATCGCCATCGCCAACGAGGTTTTCGCACCGACACCGGCAGAGGTCGAGCGCGCTCAGGCGGCGGTACAGGCCGTCCGGGAAGCGGAAGAAGCCGGCCTCGGCGCCGCGTCGTTCCAGGGCATGATGATCGACGCCGCGACCGCCCGCATTTTCGATGCGGTCCTGGTCCGCGCCCGCCAATGCGGTGTGGCATGACGGTCTCCGCCGCGGGCCCGCTCAGCGGTGTCAAGGTGCTCGACCTCACCGCCATGCTCGCCGGTCCCTTCACGACCATGCTGCTGACCGACCTCGGCGCGGATGTGGTCAAGGTCGAGCCCGAGTCCGGGGACCGTACCCGCGGCCTCGGCCCCTATCGGACGGGCGACGATCGCGAACAGGCCCTGGGTGGGTACTTCCAGTCGGTCAATCGAGGCAAACGCAGCATCGTGCTGGATCTGAAGAGCGAGGCAGGTCGTGCCCGGTTCCTCGAGTTGGTCGGCGTCGCCGATGTGGTCGTGGAGAACTTCTCCGCGGGCGTCATGGAACGCCTCGACCTGAGCTACGAGGCACTCACCGAGGTCAACCCCGGCCTGGTTTACGCGGCTCTGCGCGGCTTCGGTGACGCCCGGTCGGGCCGGAGCCCCTACGAGGAGTGGCCGGCCTTCGACATCGTGGCTCAGGCAATGGGTGGTTTCGCCGGCATCACGGGGCCGAAGGACGGCCCGCCGCTCAAATCGGGACCGGGAATCGGGGATATCTTCCCGGGCACGCTGCTGGCCCTGGGAATCGTGGCCGCCGTCCGGCACGCCGAACAGACCGGCCGAGGCCAGTTCGTGGACGTCGCGATGTACGACGCCGTGCTGGCCCTGTGCGAGCGGATCGTCTATCAGCACTCCTATCTCGGCATCGCGCCCCGGCCCGAGGGCAACGGCCACCCGTTGCTGGCGCCGTTCGACATCATGCAAACCAGCGACGGCTGGGTCGCGGTCGCGGCCCCCAGCAACAAGCACTGGCGGATCCTCGCCGAGACCATGGGCCGGCCCGACCTCGCCGACGATCCGCGATTCGCGGACAACGCCGCACGCGTGGCCAACGTCGCGGAGGTCCGCGAAGTCCTCGGAGGGTGGCTCGCCGGCCGGCCGACAGCGGCGGTGATCGACGCGCTCGGTGGCCGGGTGCCGATCGGGCCGGTGAACGACGCCGCCGATATCTTCAAAGACCCGCACGTCCACCAGCGCGAGATGCTGGTGGACGTCGAGGAGCCGGGCTCCGGCACGCCGGTGACCATCGCCGGCTCTCCGATCAAGTTCAGCCGTACACCGGCCGCCGTCCGGGGGCGAGGCCCGAAACTCGGCGAGGACGATGCGCAAACCGTTCTCGACCAGTGGTCCTCGCCGGCGTCCGAAAACACCAACCCATCCATGACAGGCGGTGACGACGGTGGCAGTTGACCACGACGCGGTACTCGGCCCCGAGGGGTGGTTCGAGGATTTCTATCCCGGCCGGCAGATGCGTCACGCACGCGCGGCGACCGTGGGCGAGATCGAGGGCAGCGGACCCGCCAAACAGGTCATGAATACCGCCCAGGCGCACTTCAATGATCACTTCATGGCCGGTTCAGCGCTGGGCGACAATCGCGTCGTCTTCGGATTGGCGACCGCGTCCCTCGTTTACGGATTGGCCTCACAGGACACCGCGGAGCACGCGGTAGCAGAGCTCGGCTGGTCCCGGCTGCGCTTCCGCGCACCCGTGCACCACGGTGACACCATCGAAGCATTCACCGAGGTCGTCTCGGTCGAGCCCGGTTCTGAGAGCGGCGCACCGGGGACCGTGGTGTTCCGGCACTGGGGACGCAGGCAGGACGGCGTCGTCGTTTTCGAGGGCGAACGATCGACCCTCGTCCGGTCTCGCGGCGCCTGATACCTGCCTTCCCACCGGAAAAGACCGCACGAGCGCAACGGGTGACGAGGAGGTAGCCGCCGTGAGCGGATCGGAAAAGGGCCGTCGCGATGCCGCCGGGACGGCCGAACAGACGATCACGAGCCGAGTTATCGAGCGGGCCAGGGGAATCGACCGTCTCCCGGATGTGGTCACGACGAGTGCCCTGCACTGCCTGCTCGATACCCTCGGAGTCGCGATGGGCGGCATCCACGAACCGGTGACCACACACGTGCGCGACGATGTGCTCGACGAGGGTGCTACGCCGCGAGCGACCCTGTGGGGAACGGGCGAACGGGTCTCCCGGCGGCAGGCAGCCCTCGTCAACGGCACTGCGGCGCATGCCATCGACTTCGACGATGTCAGCGCCCTGATGGACGGCCATCCCTCGGCGCCCCTGTTACCGGCGCTCTTGGCGGCCGTCGAGGGGTCCGGAATCAGCGGCCGCGAGATCGTGGCGGCATTCGTGGCGGGGTTCGAAACCGAGGCCATGATCGGCCGCCTGATGAAACCCTCGCACTATGCGCGCGGATTCCACGCGACAGCAACCGTGGGCACCTTCGGTGCGGCGGCTGCTGTCGCGCACGCGCTCGGGCTGGATATGGGCGCGTGGACGCATGCTTTCGGAATCGCCGGTTCGCGCGCGGCCGGCCTGAAGTCGATGTTCGGCACCATGACGAAACCGTTGCAGGTCGGCGTGGCCGCGGAGAACGGTCTCGGGGCCGCCACTCTGGCATCCCGCGGGGTGACCGCGGTGACCGACGTCCTCGGGGCCGCTCAAGGCTTCCGCGATACCCAATCCGACGGGAGCGGCACTCCGGCGCTGTGGAATTGGACCGGCTTCGCTATTGCCGACGTGCTGTTCAAATATCACGCCGCGTGCTATCTCACGCACTCCGCGATCGAGGGCGCACTGTCGTTGCGCAACAACGGGATCACCCCGGACCGCATCGATTCCGTCGAGGTCGTGGTACCGCCGGGGCACCTGCGCGTGTGCAATATCGCCGAACCCGGCACCCCGCTGGAAGGAAAGTTCAGCCTTCGGTTCACCACGGCTATGGCCCTCGCCCACGGCGATCTCAGCGAGCGCGCCTTCACACCCGCTGCACTGGCCGACCCGCATGTTGTCGCTCTGCGCGATCGCATCCGGGTGGCTGCTCGCACAGATAGCGACAGTCGGTCCTCCATCGTGAAGGTCAGCTGCACGGACGGATCCGAAAGGACCGTAGAGGTCGATGTGAACCGGCCGACAGCGCCGAACGAGCTCCCCCGGCGCTGGGAGGCTCTGGTGACCAAATTCCATTCGCTTGTCGACCCGGTGCTGGGCACAGAAGCGGCCGAGTGGATCGTTTCGGAGGTCGCCTCGCTGCCCACCGCCGAGAACGCCGATTCGCTGCTGCGCGCGCTCGGCGGGAAAAGGGACGATCGACCGAGGCGATGATCGGCCGCGCGCCACCAGGCGGCTGTCGTCGCGGCGATCCGTATTCAGTGATTGAGTTCGACCTTGAAGGTCTGCGAGCGCTCGCAGACCTTCAAGGCGTTTGTCAGGGCACCGGCACGCCCGGCGCGTCGGCCTGCTGCGACGCCCTGACTCGGGGCAAGACCTCGTTCATCAGCAGATCGTAGGCATGTTCCGCCTCTGGATCCTTGACGTATGGCAACCATAGGCTCATCCGATCGACGCCCAGTGCCGCCAACTCGGTCAGGCGATCGACGCAGGTGTCGACAGTTCCCACCACCCCGAACTGGTCGGCGAAATCGTCGTCGACTGCCTGTGCCTGCGCCGCTCCGACTCGGCCGACCGGTACGCCCTTTCCCGTTTGCGCGTGCCTGTTCATGTCGTACACGGCGGCGATCTTGCGCAGCGTCGCGGCCTGAGCGTCGGTAGCCGGCCCGATCACCTTGTTGTTCATGACCGAGAACCTGGCCTGGCTGGCGATTTGAGCCCGCGCCAGGTCGCGAGCAACCTGCACGTTCTCATGGGGAACGACAATGAGGGTGCAGCCCACGCCGATCTGCCGACCCGCGGCGGCCGCGGCCGAGCGGGCCAGATCGACGCCCCAGGCGACGCGATTCACCTCTGCCGACATCGCCAGCATCACCATTTCCGACGATCGGGCCGCGGCCGCAATCGCTTTCGGGCCGGTGGCGAAGGCCTCGACCGGCACCTTCGGCATATCGAAGTTACCCAGCCACTTCAAGCTGCTGCCGGTCGGCGCCGATCCGATGGCCAGATTATCGAAGCCGGCCTGCGCGTTGACCAGCATCGCGCTGGCAGCGTCCATATCGACTTCCTCGCCGCGCAGATAGGTTTGCAGAACCTCGAGGTAGTGCTCGAATTCCGCAATGCGCATCGGTGACGCGCCTACGTAGGCAAGAGCCGAATCACCCCGCCCGATGCCCAATGTCGCTCGCCCACCGGAGACCAACTGAAGCGATGCGACCGCTGCTGCCGTGACGGAGGGGTGCCGCGTGATCGGGTTGGTCACCCCGGTCGCGAGTTTGATCCGACTGGTGGCCTGGGCGCACAAGGTCAAATACACCCAGGCTTCGGGAAACATGCACTGCGAGTCGACCATGACCGCACCATCCCAGCCATCGGCCTCGAACTTCGCGGCCTGCGCGGGCGCTTGCCGGGGATCGGTCGCTGTGAAATTGGTCCAGAATTCTGTTTGCGTTGCCATGTATTACCTCTTCATCGAAAACTATTGCTCTAGGCCACCGAATCAGAACGGGATATGGATATTCTTCTGGTAGACATATTCTTCGATACCTGCCCGGCCACCCTCGCGGCCGAAACCCGAGTTCTTGATCCCACCGAACGGCGCCGATGCCACCAGATCCGGGAAGCCGTTCACACCTATCCAGCCCACGTCCAAACCATCGGCGACCCGATGCGCGCGACGCAGGTCATTCGTGTGGACATAGGCGGCCAGCCCCAGGTCTATCGCGTTGGCCATTTCGAGGGCGTGTGCCTCGTCCTTGAACGGCATGATCGCGAGGACCGGGCCGAACACTTCGTTCTGCGCAATATCGCTGGCGTTGTCGACATCGGCCAGCACGGTGGGCCGGACGAAACAATTACCACCGAGATTGTTCTCGAGACGATCACCACCGGTGACGACGCGGACGTGTTTGCGGGCCGCGTCGACCATCGACAGAATCCGGTCGGCAGCAGCTTCGCTGATCACCGGCCCCATGTGGACATCAGGGTCGAGCGGGTCTCCGATGGTCGGACCGGTACTGATCGCGGCGACCCGCTCGATCACTTCCTCGTACACCGACTCCTGCACCATCAAACGGGTGGGGAACAGGCACCCTTGCCCCGACACTGCAATTGTGCTCACCGTAGCCGCTATCCGGGCCGCGGCGCCCAGATCCGCATCCTCGAAGACGATATTGGCCGACTTTCCCCCGAGCTCGAGGACCACCGGAGTCAACGACTCCGCGGCAAGAGCCATGATGCTGCGCGCGACGATTCCGCCGCCGGTGAATGCCACCTTCGCAACGTCGGGATGACGCACGATGGCCCGGGTCGTCTCCTTGTCGCCGGAGAGGACGCTCAACACACCATCGGGCAGCCCCGCCTCGCGACAGATCTCGGCAAGGCGCATCACGCCGAAAGGGCTCAGCTCGGGAGATTTGAGGATCACGCAATTGCCGGCCGCGAACGCGGGCGCCAGCTTCATCGCCGCGTTTAGAACGGGGCCATTGAAAGGCACGATCGCCGCGACGACACCGTAAGGCTCGTACTTCACGTAATCGAGGGCGTTGCCGGGGTAGGTATTGATCAGCTCGCCGTCGAATTTGTCGACCCAGCCGGCGTAGTACTCGAAGTAGTCGATCGCCATGGCCATACCACCGCCGGAGACGGGGAACCCCGTCTCCAACGCGACAATCTTGTTGAGCTCGTCTTCATGGGCTTCGATGGCCCGAGCGATATCCCACAGAATCCGGCGGCGCTGGTCGGCCGGCATCCGGCGCCATGCCGGGAACGCTGTGCGCCCGGCACGTACCGCCTGGTCGACTTCCCGCTCGCCCGCAATCGGGAACGTCGCGAGCAGCTGCCCGGTAGTGGGATCGATCCGCTCGAGAGAGCCGCGATCGGTGCTGGTGACAGCCGAGGCGCCCACATGGAGGGCAGCCTCCGGCAACACTTCCGCCGCCACGGTGCGGTGGAGTTCGAGAGCGTTCATCACAGGTCCTTACGAAGGATTGATACAAAACCGGCCGGCTGCACACATCGCTGGCAGCCCGCCCGAGCGCACGGCCGGACGGTGCAGGATGTCCCGTACGCGATCAGGATCGGGCCGGGAAGGTGATCACGCTGCGTGCGACGCCGCCATGTTCCAGTGCCTCACATGCCTCGTTGATTTCATCGAGCGCGATGGTCCGGGAGACCAGGTCGTCGAGGTTGAGGCGACCCGCGAGGTAGAGATCCACGTACATGGGAATGTCGTGGTAGAAGTTGGACGAGCCGAGCCACGAACCCCGGATGCCCTGCTGCTTCGGCAGAATCGGGCTCTCGGCCGGCGATGTGCGTAGCGCCAGCTCGGTGCCGGCTGCCGTGGCGCCGACGAGATACACCGTGCCGTCGAAGCCGAGGACCTGGACAGCTGCCTCGGCGAGGGCGGGGGCGCCCGCCATCACGAAGGCGTGGTCCACACCTTCGGACGCGGTCAGCTCGCCGATCGCCTCGACCACGTCGACCCGGCTGGAATCGATGGTGTCGGTTGCGCCGAATCGGGTTGCCATCGCGAGTTTCTCGGACTGGATATCGACACCGATCACTCTGGTCGCGCCCGCCAGAGCCGCCGTCTGAATCGCATTCAGTCCGACGCCCCCGCAACCGAATACAGCCACCGACTGTCCGGGCTGCACCTTCGCGACATTGAACACAGCACCGCCGCCGGTCACGACGGCGCAGCCGATGACCGCGGCCTGCTCGAACGGCATGGCGGGATCTATGGCGACCAACTGATTCTCGTGGATCAACGCTTGTTCCGCGAAACCACCGAGGCCCTGGAGCTGTCCGATAGACCCCGTCTCGTCGCACAAACGCGGGGTCGCCTCCGGATCGCGGTCCAGCGCTCCCGGGTTCGCGCAGGCCCAGAGCCGCCCGTTCAGACAGGCACGGCAACGACCGCACGGCTGCAGCGCCGCTGCCACCACGTGGTCGCCCACGCGAAGTCGAGAAACCGCCGATCCGACGGCGGCGACGACACCGGCGATTTCGTGTCCCAGCAAGATCGGCATCCCGAATCCCATCCCACCGGTCTGGACGACATAGAGATCGCTGTGGCACAGGCCGGACGCGCGGACATCCACCAGCACCTCATGGTCCTGCGGTTCGGCGATCGTCACCTCCGTGATCTCGAACTTCTCGCCGATCCCCCGGAGGACTGCAGCGCGCATGAGATAGATCCTTCCTGATACCCGTACCGACATTCGCCTCACCGCGAACTCGGGCGACAGCCTCGACGCTGGGCGCATCACTGTGAGGACCATCACTGGCGAGTGTATTACCAGTCATAAGTTTGTCAACCATCAAATTCTCTGCCCGGCTGGTCTTCTCCTTGGATGGATCGAGGCCCGGGCTGCCGAGAGGACACACGAGTTTCCCGGGTGTCCGTGCCGGAGTAGTACTCGGCAGCCCGCCGACAGGCACCCGTGACCACCGAATCCGGGTCATTCAGGCAGCCGGTGCCGACGGCGAGGACACGCTCGCCGATCGGTACCGAATCCTGTTACGCCGCAGACGCAGGCGTTGCAGTCGGCATCCCGCGCCACCAGCGAGCACACTCGCAACGCTCTCAGGAATCTCGCCAGAAGGTGGACTCGTCGAGCCGCATCGGACTGTGGAACGGTCGCTTACGGATGCGATGCACCGTGCGTTGATCCTCGATACAGCCGACAGGTCAGCGTGCCGAGCCGGCTCAGCGGGTGATGTCGACGACGACCTTGCCGACGTGATTCCCGCTGTCGATACGCCGATACGCTTCGCGGTACTCGGTGAAGGGGAACACCTGGTCGATCACGGGTTTCGTTTCGCCTGCCGCCATGGTCGCGAGCAATGCCTCGAAATTCGTTCGCGGGCCGACTCCGATACCGGCGATCGTCAGGGTTCGCGAGAGTATGTCGATCGGCGGCAGACCTCCACCGAATCCACTCGCAAAGCCCACCAGGCCGATCTCACCGCCGATCTTGGCGGACGCCGCCGATTTCACGATGGTCGCCTCGCCGGCGATATCGACGACCTTGTCCACACCTTTGCCGCCGGTGAGGTCGAGAATTTCGCGATCCCAATCGGGCCGCGCGCGGTAATTGACGACCGATTCCGCGCCGAGCTTCACCAGCTTCTCGGCCTTCTCGTCGGTGGAGGTTATCGCCAGTACCCGGGCGCCGAACAGCCGGGCGATCTGGAGTCCGAACAGCGCGACTCCACCGGTGCCCTGGATCAGGACAGTCTGACCCGGCCGCAGCGGAGTTGCGACATGCAGCGCCGACCACGCCGAAACAGCGGCACACGGCAACGAGGCGGCCTCGGCGTAAGACAGGTATGCGGGCAGATGGACGAGCGCGTTTTCGTGCAGCGTCACATACTCGGCCAGCATGCCGTCGATCGTCATCCCGACGCTCGCGGACTGATACTCCGGCAGATGAGGGCCGCCGATCCAGTGCACAGCGCAGTTGGCTGCCACCCGGTCGCCGACTTTCACCCGTGTCACGTCGGAACCGACTGCCACGACCTCGCCGGCGCCGTCCGACAGCGGAATACCTTCAGCTCTGACGGATCCCGGGTACTGACCGGCCAAAATGGCCTGATCGCGGAAGTTCAGCGAAGCTGCATGCACCCGGATCAGCACCTCCTGACGCTCCGGTACCGGTACCGGTTCGTCTCGCAACTCCGGTTTCTTCCGATCGCCTTCGGGGGTGAGCCTGACAGCCTTCACTGTGTTCCCATCCTTTTGCGGGTCGAGGTGCGCGTAGACATCGGTCAGCACGCCGGGTCGGCGTCAGCGGCGAACGACGCCGTTATGAGTCACCGGCAGACGACGGAAGCCGTTGCCGTTGTAGTCGGGGAGCCCTTCCGGCTCCCCGGCCAGTTCGA
This sequence comes from Nocardia sp. NPDC019395, assembly GCF_040632335.1. Taxonomy (NCBI): domain Bacteria; kingdom Bacillati; phylum Actinomycetota; class Actinomycetes; order Mycobacteriales; family Nocardiaceae; genus Nocardia; species Nocardia sp. NPDC019395. The sequence goes on along the minus strand of NZ_JBEYBT010000010.1, from coordinate 90,039 downwards.
GCTCCGGGAAGGCGCTCAAGAACTTGGGGAAGAAACGGGCCATCTCCAGGCGCAAGAGGTTGCGCCCCAGGCACTTGTGGATACCGTCACCGAGGCCGAGATGGATTTTCCGCTCGCGGGTGATGTCGAAGCGGTCCGGGTCCTGCCACACCGATTCGTCACGATTGCCCGAGGCGAGGAACAGCATGGCCCAGTCCCCCGCGTGCAGCTCCTTGCCATGGAATTCGATATCTTCGGCGACCACCCGCAGAATCACCCGGGACGGACTTCCCCAGCGCAGTACCTCCTCCACGGCGTCGGGCACGATGGCTTCGTTCTCGAGCAGCATCCTGCGTTGATCGGGATTTTCCAGGAACTGCCGCACCCCGGTGCCCAGACCGTTACGGGTGGCTTCCAGCCCGCCCACGATGAGTGTGCCGAACCAGCTCTTCATCTCGTAGAGGCTCAGCTCTTCCCCATCGATCCGGAGCGAGCCGATCACGGTGGCCATATCGTCACGCGGTTTCTCACGTCGCAGGACAGCCAGATTACCGGCGTACTCGTCGACCTCCCGGCGGCCGACCTTCGCGGTCTTGATCGGGTCGTTGTCGATGGTGTACGCGGGATCGGAGCTCAGCGCATAGCGAGAGGCCGAAAGCTGCAGGCCGGCCCAATCCTCTTCCGGCACTCCGAGAAGACCGAAGATGATCCGCATCGGCAGTTGCGCGGCGACATCGGAGATGACGTCGAATTCCTTCTTCTCCGCGGCTTCGGAGATCAAATTCTCGATGATGCGATCGATCTCGCCGGTCATCCTGGCGATCGCCGGAACCGAGAAATGCTTGTTGATGGGCCGGCGGTACAGTCCGTGCACCGGCGGATCCAGGTACGGCGGTCGCGCGTCGAGAGCCATGGCGAAGCGCTGCTCCGGCGTGTACCGCTTACCGTTACGCGGCGGCACGGTGCCCATCCTGCTGCTGAAGACATCCCACCGCTCGAACGCCTCCCGGATGGCATCGAAACTCAGCAGCGCCCAGTACGGGTGACCGTAACGCCGGTCCTCGGTCCAATGAACCGGATCTTCCCGGCGAAGCCTCCGCAGCGTCGGATGCCAATCACTCGAGCCATACCACGCCGGGTCCATCAACAGATCGTCCACGGTGTCCAGATCAACGGTCGTCATAGAACGCTCCTAGCGATATTCGTTGTAACACAGGACTTTCCACTCAGAAGGTGAGCACGATCCGCCCCTGATGCCGCGGCCTTCCAGCAGTCGGTGCGCTGCACAGCCCCCACGGCCGGCACGCCTTCGTTCTGCATCGCCCCGGATAGCGTGGCGTCCATCCTGGCCACAGACAGGAGTGCCGCAGCTTCGATTCAGAACGTCAGTGCCGCACCTCACAGTGCACATGCAATTAACTGAACAACCAACTAGTATTTATGTCAAGTCCCGACCACTACGAAGCGCCGATCACCCGCGATTCAGGGCACGCGAGCCTTCCGGAGAGCGAGAATTCCCGCAGCTCTTCGGCGCCCCCTCTTGTTCACCCTCCCCGGATCCGCCGACGACGACCGGGCGAACAGATCGGACTCATCGGGTTCGCTCGGCTTCGAACAGATACCGCAGCCGTACTCATCGGCGCCGTCCTGGGTTCAGAAACCTGCCGTCCGCAACATCCTTCGGCTCGGGAATCCAGCATGTTCCTCGTCGGCGCCGACCCGATCAGTCGCCCGCGTCCCGGCCGCTACTGAGATACTCGGTGCACTGCTCCATGAAGAGCGTCAATACCGCCTCCGGATCGATACTCTCGGGATCGAGCTGCCACAGATACCCGACTCCGCGCAGCTGGGCGATGATTGCCGACGCTTGATGCTCCGGCTCGACGCTCGGATCGATCGAACCGTCCTCGATCCCCGCCGCGATAACCGACGCGATGTTCGAACGTAAATTGCGGTGAAACTCGGTGAACCTTCCACGCAGGTCAGGGACAGGCCGGAGAGCCTCGAACATCAGTGCGTACATGACCGACAGCGACCAGGGATCACGCTTGTACGCATCCCGGATATTGATGATGATCGTCCGGAGCGCCTGGAGGCCCGACTCCCCCTCGACACTCGGCAGCGCCGTCTCGATCTGCCAATGCTGCTGGATTTCATCGACGAGTGCTTCGAGCAGTTTGGCCTTGGACCCGAACCGGGCCGTCGCGAGGCTACGGCTGTAACCAGCCCGTTCGCCGACAGTCGCCAAGGTCATCGTTTGGTAGCCGCCCTCGACCACGAGGTCGCCGGCCGCCCGGAGGATGAGGCGGGTCGAACGCTCGGAGCGCACCTGGTGGCCGTTCAGCTCGCTGGTTTTTTCCACACATCAATCATAGTTGAGCGACCAGCACACAGTGCCCGGGCGGCGGTCTGCACGGCGTGGTAGCCCTCGGGCCGACCCGGGACCAGATCGGCGCTGCCGCACAGCCACGACGTCAGCCTGCCGAAGCACTGAGCTGCCGCGCTGCCCGATCCCTGCAGATGTCACGCAGCTGACGGACTATACCCGCGGGGAGCCGCGTGAGTGCGCCACGCTCGATCAGGGCGGAAAGACGGCGGAAGTACTCGTGCGGCGGAATACCGAACTCGACGAATATATCGGAATCCCTACCACCGCCCCAATGTCGCCAGACAAGAGCGAACTCGATGATTTCAGCTTCTCGGTCCACGTGCTCTTCCATTCCTTCCAGCCCGAATTTCACCCCGATCGGCGAAGCCGGGAACGACTCACCACTCGGCGTCGTATATCGGGTCTGCCGGGTAGACGTCTCCCACCCGGGAGGTGTCGGGAATACCTCCGAACACGGCCGCGAGTTCGCCGGAGGACGGATATTGCGCGACATGGTCGAAGATCACCATACGGCGCAGCACTCGCCACTCCCCGTTCCGGCGCTCGCACAAATCGCGGTATCGCCCGCCCATCACATCCGTCGGCTCATCACCTGCTTTGACCATGACGTACACGACCGAGCTCTCCCGCTTGGCAAGGTCCCCGTCGAGTTCGATGACCACATTGGTGACGTAGTGGTGCGATTTGTGCCGCGTCGTTTTCTGGTTCTCGTACGACCACTCACAGAATTCGTGGGCCGAGCCGTTGAACATTCCGTGGTTGTCCGTGGCCTCGGGCCAGAACGTCGATTTCATGACGTCGAGCTCTTTGCGATCCTGGCCGCGGCAATACATGACCAGGTTCTCGTACAGCTTCTGCTTCGCGACGAGCTCCGCGATCTCGCCGGACGTAACGGCCGAGCCTGGGCGATCGGCTCCTTGGGGTGCGCCGGACATGGATATCCCTCTTTCGATCGGAGACGGTGAAAAGCAAGCGGGTCAGGAAGCGCCGGGGAACGTGATGACCGTGCGACCGAGGCTTTCGCGTTCCATTTCCTCGTAGGCTTCGTTGATCTCGTCGAGCGCGATCGTTCGCGTCACCAGATCGTCCAGATTCAGCCGCCCGCCCAGGTACAGGTCCACATACATGGGAATGTCCCGGTAGAAGTTGGACGAGCCGAGCCAGAGCCCCCGCAGTCCCTGTTGCCGCGGCAACAGGCCGCTCTCGGCCGGGGAAGGACGGAGCGGCAACTCGGCCCCCGGTGACATACCACCCACCAGGTAGGTCGTGCCGTTGAAACCGAGAACGGCCATGGCTGTCTGCGCAACCGCGGGGACGCCGATCATCACGAACGCATGATCGACTCCGGCACCTCCGGTGAGTTCATCGACCGACTCGACCACATCGGCCTGCGATGAGTCGATCACGTCGGTGGCACCGAATTTCTTCGCCAAGGCGAGTTTCTCCGGCTGAATATCCACGCCGATGATGCGAGTCGCACCCGCCAGGCGCGCCGCCTGTATGGCGTTGAGGCCGACACCGCCGCAGCCGAATACCGCCACCGCCTGACCCGGTGCGACCTTCGCGGCGTTGAACACCGCTCCGCCGCCGGTGACCACGGCACATCCGATAACCGACGCCTTGTCGAACGGCATGGCGGGATTGATCGTGACCAATTGATTCTCGTGGATCAGCGCCTGTTCCGCGAAGCCACCGAGACCTTGCAACCGGCCGAGCGGCCCCGATTCGTCCCGCAGACGCGGAACGTCCGCGGGGTCACGTTCCAACGCCCCGGCATTCACACAGGCATTCAGATTGCCGCCGAGACAGGCGGTACACCGCCCACAGGGCTGCAGCGCTGCCGCGACAACATGGTCGCCGACCGCCATCCTGGTGACGTCGGGCCCGACGGCTGCGACCACACCCGCGATCTCGTGCCCCAGCACGATCGGCATCTCAACACCCATACCGGTGTGAACGACCGTGATATCGCTATGGCACAGACCCGAGGCTCGCACCTCGACGAGAACTTCGCGACCGATGGGCGAGGCGACCTCCACCTCCGAGATCTCGAACTTCTCGCCGACCCGTCTGGTAACCGCTGCTCGCACGGACTACTCCCTATGTCATGAGCGCCAGATCGGAGCTCGAGTGATGCAGACCACTCAGATTGTTTGTCAACCAACCATGTTTTGTCAACCGGTCGGTTCGCCTCTTGCCCGAAAATATCCCAGCACTGGCCACCACCCCGACTTGCCACCACCCGGACCACCCTCGGGTTGACCGGCCCGCAAACCCCCCGACCTGCACGGAAGGCCTGGATTCGGCACCGGAGGTCATCGAGAAGTTCCCATGGCCGTGCGGGAATAATTTGGTGGTTGACAAATCATGAATGGCCACCCACACTTTTCGTGACGCGCCTCACAGATGGCTCGAAACCCCCGGCCCATCTATCGGCCCCGGGATCCGTGAAGCAGCTGTCCCCGAGTTCGATTCCAGGAAGGCAAACCCGTGCGTGCTGCAGTAACCAGGGCGGATGACACCAGATCCGCCCTAGAGGCGGGATGAACGCGGAGATGGCCGACACCTCGGGATAACGACCACTCCCCCGCTCGAACTTCCCGGATTGCTCATCGCGCACCCCCGTCCGACGGGATCACGCGATCCGGCGACCGCGCCGAATTCTGCTGCCGGCAATCGAACCTTTCCGGTTCCGGCGCTTCGTCCGACATATCTCCGGACCATGTATCGGCAATCGCCCGAGGTTCCCCCAACTCGGACGAAGGTTCTCAGCACAACTGAATATCGCTATCTCGATTATCTACCGAGTGATCTTCGATGAATTCTCCGGAACGAGCACAAGTGTCCCGGAGCGAGTAGTCCTGCGTCGAAGTAGCTCGAATCTCCACAGGAGGAATTCGAAATGAAGTACAGGAAACTTGCCGTGACGACGGTGTCGGCAGTCGCGGTAACCGGCCTGTGGAGCGGAACCGCCTACGCTCAGCCGGCGCCGGACGGCAACGGTGCCACGGAGATCCATTACAGCGCGGAAATCGTCGGCAAATCCGTGGTGCTGTCCACCGATACCGGTTCTCTGGCGATCGCCGGCAACCGCCTCGACATTCTCGACGACAGCGGCAACAAGGTCACCACGGTGCCGCTGACTTACCGGATGGACAACCTCGACCGTCCGATCGCAGCCGAGATCACCGACCGCACCGTGGTACTGACCCCGGACGCCGATCCGGCCGCCGCCTCTCCCGCCCGCGATGTGCCGCGCACCGACGTCATGCCGGTCGACGCCGCGTTGCAGCAGGTCGCCGCGACCTATCCGGATGCGGACGCGCGTTCTGCCGACGCGCTGGCGACGTTGACCCAGCAAGTTTCGGTGGCCAGCATTCTGAGCGGCATGATCGGAACGGTCATCGGCGCCGGAATCGGCTGTATCGGTGGGCTCGTGGTCGGTGCCGCCGCCACCGCTCCCGTCGCATGGCTGCTCGGTGCCGGACCGATCGCGGCATGCCTCGGCGGTGCCGTGCTCTTCGGCTCCGTCGGCGCCATCGGCGGGACACTGCTGGTAGGCGGCCCTATCGCAGTGGCGGCGCTGTTCCAGTACTTCCACACCATGAATGCCCCGATCGTGCCGCCCACCACCTCGCCGACCGGAAACTGATCACTGCGCCACGCCGGTCCTGCTGGACGGCACCCCGCCCGTTCAGCAGGACCCGGCCCCGGGCTACATCCGCCGGAATCGTCGGCCGATTGCCCTTCGTCGCGGCCGCACAGCACGGCGGCTGTCGCTCTTGAACACCCGCACGAAAGAAGAGGGTGCGTTGTGGAAGACAACGAACACATACCGCGGCTCGCGCTGACGTCGGTGTCGAAGACTTTCGGTAATACGCAAGTTCTGCACGATATCTCGCTCGATATCGGCCGCGGCGAGGTCCATGCGCTGATGGGACAGAACGGATCGGGCAAATCCACCCTGATCAAGATATTGGCCGGTTTCCACAAAGCGGATTCCGGCGCCGGTGCGCTGATCGACGGACAGGCGCGAATTCTCGGCGACCCGGACGATATCCACAATGCCGGTGTCCGGTTCGTGCACCAAGATCTCGGGCTCGTCCCGGCACTCTCTGTCGTCGACAATCTCGCTCTCGGCCAGGGATATACCACCGGGCTCGGCGCACGGATCAACTGGCCGAAACAGATAGCGGCCGCCGAGAACGCCCTTCGGGCAGTGGGTTACGACCTCGACGTCCGTCGAGCTGTCGAGGATCTGCAACCCGTCGAACGCACCGCCGTCGCGATCGCCCGCGCGCTGCACAGCGCCCGGGGCGATATCTCGGTGCTGGTCCTGGACGAACCGACGGCGACCATGCCCAGGGCCGAGGTCCAGCGGCTTTTCACCATCATCGACACGGTCCGCCGGCAAGGCGTCGGCATCCTGTACGTATCGCACCATCTCGACGAGATTTTCGAGCTCGCGGATCGGGTGACCGTGTTGGTGGACGGACATCGGGTGGCCACCGAACGCTGTTCCGAGATCGACCGGGCAGCGCTGGTCGATCTCATGACCGGCGGTGTAGTCGATACGGCGCGAAAGCGATCGGCCCCCGTCGCCGGAACGCCACTGCTGTCGCTCGAAGGAGTACGCGGAACCGAGCTGGCCGGTCTCGACCTACAGGTGGGCGCCGGTGAAGTGCTGGGTGTCGCGGGCATCACCGGGTCCGGACGTGAAGAGCTGTGCGCGCTGATCTTCGGTGCCGAGCCCCGCGGCGGGAGCGTCACCGTCCGGGACCACCTGCTCCCACCCGCACGCCCCGACACCGCCGTTGAACTCGGGGTCGCCATGGTGCCGGCGAACAGATTGCGCGACGGTGTCTTCAACGGCCTCGATGTGCGGGAGAACGTCAATCTCACCACGGTGCGCCGGCTCGTGCGATATGCCCGCATCCAGCCTGCGGCCGACCGGCGTCAGGCGGCCGATATCTGCAGCAAGATGTCGGTGAAGGCGCCGTCACTCGATGCGTCGATCGAGGCGTTGTCGGGCGGAAACCAGCAGAAGATCGTGCTCGGCAAATGGCTGCAGACCGACCCCTGTGTCCTGCTGCTGGACGAGCCCACCCAGGGCGTCGATATCGCGGCGAAGGCCGAAATACATCGGCTGATCGACGCGGCGGCGGAGCGCGGTGTGGCAGTGCTGGTCTGCTCGTCGGACGAGGCAGAGCTGGAACGCCTGTGCGACCGCGTCATCGTCATGCGGCACGGCCACGCGGTCGGCGAAGTGAAAGGTGCCGAAATCCGGACTCGGCGCCTCGTCCATATGAGCCTCGGGCTCCCCAGCGAATCGTACGAACAAGGAGTGGTCGGCGATGGCCTCCAGACACACCTCTGAACTACCGCCCGGCACCGTGACCGAGGCGCAGGCACCGGTTCCGGGCAAACCGGACAATCGCTCGCGCACCCGGCCTGCCGGGATTCTGCGCCTGGACCGATACTCCGGTCTCTACCTGGCTGTCCTTCTCGCAGTGATTTTCTCGGTGTTGTTGCCGGAAACCTTCGCCACTCCGGAGAACGCACGGGTGATCGCGGGTAGCGCGGCGATCGGGGGGATTCTCACCCTGGCCGTAGCTGTCTCGATGGCAGCAGGAACCTTCGACATATCCCTCGCCGCGAATATGACATTCTCGATCTGCCTGCTCGGGAAATTGCTGTCTGCCGGCAACCTTCCGTGGCCACTCGCGGTGCTGATCACCCTTGCGGTAGGTGCCGCGATCGGCGCGGTGAACGCCGTCGTCATCACCGGCTTCGGGGTCGAGCCGATAATTGCCACACTCGGCATGTCATCGGTTCTCGCCGCCTTGGCATTCTGGGTGGCCGACGGACAAACCATCCTGCTGGACCATGTCGGCTCCGCCTTCACCGACGCCGGATCATCGATGATCGCCACCGTGCCCATCACGGTCTTCTACCTGGCCGTCGTGGCCCTCGGGCTCTGGTTCATGCTCGAACACACACCGTTCGGCCGCTACATCTACGCCATCGGGTCCAATCCCCAGGCCGCGAAACTCGCCGGTATCAAGGTGAAGCGGATACAAGCGGTCTCGCTCATGCTCACCAGTGGACTGGCCGCGCTCGCCGGGGTCGTTCTCACCATGCAATTGGGCGCGGCGTCGTTCGGCGCAGGCGCGCCGTATCTGCTCCCCGCGTTTGCCGCGACCTTCCTCGGGTCCACCCAGATCGTTCCCGGCCGATTCAACGTTCGCGGCACCGTGGTGGCCCTCTACATGCTGGCGATCGCGGTCAAAGGACTGCAGCTCCAATTCCCCGATCTCCCCTGGATCAAGGACATGGTGGAGGGCCTGGTGCTCCTCGTCGCCGTCAGTGTGACGGCGCGCGCCGTTCGTCAACGCCGCTCCCGCTAGCAATACCTCACTCCCACGCAGGAACCGCGTCCACCGGGCGCGCCGAGAAAATGAAGTAGGTCCGTCATGTCCGCACAACGCTCGCTCGTCCGCCGGTGGACGCGCCTTCTCGCAGGCATCGCCGCCGGCACCCTGATGCTTACCGCGACCGGCTGCAGTTCCGGCGGCGGCGCCGCCGGAAGCGGCGGCGACCTCACCGCTGCCGAGCAACAGTGCGTGGACAACGCGAAGCAGTATCTCGACACTCGCGGGTTGCTGCCCGCTTCGCTTCCCACCGAGCTGACACCGCTCAGCGAGCCCCCGGCCACGGGACTGACGGTCACTCGAATCGCTGCCGCATCGGTCCCGACAGATGTCGAGGTATCGCGGCGGCTCGTCGAATCCCTCCCGGTGGTCGGCTGGACCGGGAAAGCGGTGACCTACGACGGGTCGGTCGAGGATGCCAACCGCAAACTTCTGGAAGGTATCGGCAACTCCGATATCGTCATCATCAGCGGGGTGCCCATCGCCGCACTCCAGAGACCGATCGAAGCCGCCGAGGACAAGGGCGTGCTGTTGATGTTGGACGGGACGGAACCCCCACGGTCGGTGCCGGGTTTCGGCGCTACCCCGCTGGGTGGTGATATGTGGGCCCGAATGGGCGAGCCGGCTGCGTACTCCGTATTGCAGGCGACCGGCTGCCGGGGCAAAGTGGCGGTGTTCGGCGTCGCCGCACCGGCCATGCGTGAGCTGGCCGCCGGTGTGGAGGATGTCGTGCGGAAAGAGTGCGCGGAGTGCGGGTATTCCTACACCGAGCTGCCCTTCAGCGATATCGGGTCGCCGGCGGCCACCAACGCGGTGATATCCAAGCTCCAGGCCGATCCTTCCATCGAATTCGCGTTCTTCACCATCGGCGATCTCGCGCGAGGAATCGAGCCGGCGCTGAAACAGGCCGGTATCCAGGTAGAGATGGGTGGCGCACTACCCGGTCCGGCCAACCTTTCGTCTCTGAAACAGGGCCGGAACTCGTTCTGGGTGGGAGTCCCGCAGGATATGACGGCGTGGGTGACACTGGACACGGCCGTGCGCGCCCTCGACAGCGGTGAGCCCACCGTCGGAAATCACTTCCCGTTGCCGATTTTCACGCCCGGCAATATCGAGTCCACCGATGTGGTCCCGGCTTACCCGACCGACTACCGGGCACAGTTCCAGAAGCTCTGGAAGATCACGTCATAACTCTCCGGTCAGACCGTTCCAGACACGCACAACGGGGTCCTCGCCAAAGCGAGGGCCCCGTTGTGTTTCCGTGACGGCAACAGGGCGGTCACCGGTCGAGCGGATCCACCGCGAGATTCACCAGCCGACCCTCACCAGCGCGTTCAGCGCCGGTATCGAGGATTCGTCGGTCTCCTCGGTCAGCGCCACTCACTGCGCTGGTACTCAGATGTCGTCTCGGACACGTCCGACCACCTTCCGTTGACAAAACGGAGATAGCCTCCGTATGTTGAGAAGGAAGCGGAGGAAGCCTCCGCTCTTGACTGTCAAGGCTACCTCACCCCGGACATCCGCGAGGCGGCGCCTCGGCACACCTTCAGCACGGACTCGACCCACGCCTCGCCGAAGCGGCGCGGACGCCGAGCCGGCACCCCACCGGACTCATCACGCGAGGCAGAGACATATGGCAACCCGGAACACGCCGGTATCCGATATCGGACACCACCCGACACAGAACAGCTCCAGCGACCGTCCAGAATCCGGAAGCGCGCTGATCATCGGCCTCCTGATGGTCTCGGCATTCATCGTGTTGCTGAACGAGATGCTCCTCGGAGTTGCGCTCCCCACGCTGATCATCGATCTCGGCATCACCCCGGCGACCGGGCAGTGGCTGACCACCGGGTACCTGCTGACCTTGGCGGTACTCATTCCGGCGACCGGGTTCCTCATGCGGCGTTTCCAGCTGCGGACGATATTCCTGGGCACGATGTCGCTGTTCACGGCCGGGACGGTGATCGCCGCTCTCGCACCGGGCTTCGAGGTCCTGTTCGCCGGCCGCATCGTCCAAGCAGCCGGAACCGCCGTCGTCGTTCCGCTGCTGATGACCACGGCCATGAGATTGACTCCCACGGCTCGCCGCGGGCGGATGATGGCACTGGTCACCGCCGTCCCGGCGGTCGCACCGGCGGTCGGCCCCGCGGTATCCGGGGTCGTACTGGCCTTGCTGCCCTGGCGCTGGCTGTTCATCCTCGTATTACCGGTCGCCGCGATCGCACTGGTGGTGGGAGCCAAGAAGCTCCGCAATATCACCACGCCGCAGACGGTGCGGCTCGACCTGCTGTCCCTCCTGTTCTCCGCCGTCGGATTCGGCGCACTGGTCTACGGGCTGGCATCGATCGGTGAGTCGGTCTCGGGCCACGCGCCGATTCCGCCCTACGTGCCGATCCTGGCCGGGCTTGCCGGTATCGCGGCATTTGCCTACCGGCAGACAGTCCTCCAACGGGACGGTGACGCATTCATCGATATGCGAATTTTCACCACACGATCGTTCACGGTGCCACTTTTGGTGATGGCCGTCATCGCCCTCAACGGATTCGGCACTCTGCTCGTCCTACCGCTGGTGCTGACGAACGTCGCCGGGCTGGGCACGTTCGCGCTCGGATTGTTCCTGGTGCCCGGCGGAGCGATCATCGCTCTCGTCTCCGCTGTGAGTGGACGCGTGTACGACCGCTTCGGGCCCCGGCCTCTGGCGATCCCCGGCGCGCTCGTCTGGACAGCGTCGCTGTGGTTCCTCAGCACGCTGAACGAGGGCACGGGGGTGGTCACACTCTTGCTGGCGTACGTGGTCATGTCGGGAGCGCAAGCACTGATGTGGGCACCGATGACGACCGCCGCGCTGGCATCTCTGCGCGCCGAACTCTATCCGTACGGTGCTGCCGCATTCACCACCGTCCAGCAGCTCGCAGGGGCCGCGGGCGGAGCGGTACTCATCTCCGCGTACACCATCGGATCCCACGCCGCGGACGCCGGCGCACTCACCGTCGCCCAGTCCGTATCCGCAGGGCAGACCGCCTTTACAACCGCAGGAGTGATCGCCCTCGTCGCGGTGCTCGGCGTCCTGGTCGTGCGCAGGACATCGGCTTCCTCCGAGGCGGCCCCGCCCAGCCCTGCCACGCCGGGCGACGGCGCTTCCCACCATGCGAGCCCGCTGACATCGCCCCAACCGTAAATCGAGGCCGTGTCCTCGGCCGCTCAGCGCGCAGGTCGATCAAGGAAGTCGTGGTTATCGACCGATCAGATCGTCGGCCTCCGGCGGATACGAGACCACCGGAGGCCGCCGCCGAGATCTGGCGGCGGCCGGCCCCACCGCGATCATCGCGGCAGCAGCGACAGTCGCCGGGACAATCGCCAGCAGGAAGATGGTCTTTGCCGGAACCTGAGCTGCCAGCAGCGCCCCGCCGATCGCCGGCCCCACCACCGACCCGACCTTTCCGATGCCGGACAGCACACCGATCCCGGTAGCCCGCATCCAACTCGGGTAGACATCGGTCGCTACCGCGTTGACACACATCTGAGTGCCTATCGCAAAGGCGCCCACGGCGAAAATGGTGACGAGCAGGAACGGGAACGACCTCAAAGACAACGCTGTCACCGCAATACCGACGATAGCCGCCGAAAAACATAGGCCCGGCAGCCGATTCGGAGATTTCCTCCGATCCGCGAGCGTTCCGATAACGACACCGCCGAACATCGCGCCCAAATTGCAGGCCGACGACGCGGCGAGAGCCTGGTTCGTGGGAAGGCCCGCCTCGGCGAACACCGAGGGTAACCAGGACATCAGAAACAGAGTCAACAGAACCGCATGGAAGAACACGACACCGAGCAGCAGTGTGGTGGGAGCGAATCGCCTGGTGAAAAGGACCGCGATCGACGGCTTGTTACCGTCGCCATGATCCCGGATGACGAGAGTCCCGGCCGACGGATCGACGCCGCGCGGATCGATCGACCGCAACAGCGATCGCGCCTTTTCCACCTGACCGTCCAGCGTCAGGAACTGAACAGTATCCGGAAGCCAGCGGATCAGCGCAAGAACCAGCAACAGCGGCAGAACCCCGCCCAGGAAGAACACCGAGCGCCAGCCGAATTCCGGGATGAGCGCAGTTGCCAGCAAACCACCGAGAAAGCCCCCGGCCGCGCTGCTGGCTCCGATCACGGTCACTATCGTCACCCGCTTCCGCTTCGGAGCGAATTCGGCTCCGTAAGCGAAAGAATTCGGCAGAACGGCGCCGAGCCCGATACCGGCCAAGAAACGGAGCACCACGATCTGCCCGACGTCCTGGGCCGCCACCACCGCCAGGGTCATCAGCCCGAACAGCGCGACACCCGCGATCTGCAACGGGCGTCGACCGTAGCGGTCGGCCCGGGGCACCAGGAATACGGCACCGACGATCATCCCCACGAGCGATGCCAGTATCGCTGGGGTGAGACTCGCCGTGGTGGTCCCCCATTGTTCGGCGATGGACGGCGCGGACACGGCCATGAGAAGGGCATCGAAGCCGTCGAACATCGCGACGGCCATCGACAGGCCGATGGCCCGGCGTTGTACCGGGGAGATCGCCGCGTTGTCGATGACGTTCTGGACGTCGATAACTGAGGGTTTCGTCATTGAGACTCCTCGATGGTGATCAGGACTCAGAAAGAACTGGCTCGTCGACGACGCCCGGACCGGGTTCGTATCACCGCGAAACCGGCCGACGTCGTGTCTTCCGCTAGCTCGGTGGTCGCCGGGTCGATCGCCTTCGCCACGTCCAGGTCGGTCGCGTGACGCGCATCGGACCGACTGAGATCATCAGCGCCCGTATGCTGTTGTCACCGAGCACAATCAGCGATGAAGGCGCGACGCCGTCATTCGTCACGGTCAACTCCCAGGCAGCCGCGATGCGGCGTCGAGGCGAATGGTTTCGCCGTTGAGCATTGGGTTCTCGATGATGTGGGCGGCCAGTAGGGCATACTCCGCCGGCCGACCAAGTCGATTCGGATGAGGTATCGACGTCGCAAAACGTTCGAATGTCGTGGGCGGCAGCCAGGTATCGAAAAGCCCGGGAGCGATGGTGCACACCCGGATCAGGCGGCTCGCCAGGTCCCGGGCGGCGGCCAGTGTCAGACCGGCGATACCCGCTTTCGAGGCAGCGTAGGGCACCTGCCCGATCTGACCTTCGAATGCGGCCACTGACGAGGTCAGTACACAGACTCCGCGCTCACCGTCGACGGGAGCGGTGGCAGCCATCGCCTCCGCGGCCAGGCAAAGGACGTTGTAGGAACCGAGTAGGTTCAACCTGACCACCGACTCGACATCGGTCAGTGGCACCGCCTTGTCCGCTTGGTCGAGGATCGGGAACTTCCCCGGGCCGCCGGCGCAGTGAACCACCGCACGCAGGGGTCCGCGCCGGCCGGCGATCTCGAGCGCGGCGCGAACCTGCTCTTCGTCGGTGATATCGGCCGCGACGAATTCTCCGGACACTTCGGCAGCAACATTCGCGCCGGCCGATTCCGGAAGATCGACCACTGTCACTTGCGCGCCGCCCGCTGCCAATTTCCGTACGGTCGCCAGACCTAGACCGGACGCACCGCCGGTAATCAATACCGACGTGTTGCCAATTTGCATAGCTCGGCCTCCAGGAGGACGTTATCGACCGGCGAGCCATATACGGCGGGCCGATGATTGCCGATCGCACCGACAGGACCCGTCTCGGACCCGCACAACCGGGCCCCGAGGACAGGCGAGGGCGCACGTTTGCCTGCCGAGCGAATCTCAGCGACGCCGCCGAGAAATGGTGAGATGGTCTGCCGTCAGGCGAAACGGATCACGCCGCGAATGTTGCGGCCTGCCTCCATATCGTCGTAGGCGTCGTTGATCTGGTCGAGCGAGTACGTTTTGGTGACCAGCTCGTCGAGTTTGATCTTGCCCGCCCGGTACATTTCCAGCAGCAACGGCATCGCTTCGCGTGGTGATTTCATACCGAACAGCGCGCCTCGGATGGTCTTCTGCATCATCGCCAGATGACTGGCGTTCAGACCCGGCACGGTGCCGTCCTCTGTCATCGAGCTCACCCCGGTCACCACCACGGTCCCCGCCTTCCGGACGGCGGCCAGGCCTTCGCCGATCAGTGCGTTGTCGACAAGCCCGGCGCTCAGGATTACCACGTCGGCGCCCTGTCCGTTTGTCAGCTGAGCCACGCGGCCGGCCGACTCCACGAAGGAGGCGAAGGATTCGGTCGCACCGAAATCGAGCGCCCAGCGCTGTTTGTCGGCTACCGGATCCACGGCAATGATATGGGCGGCGCCGCTTTCCCGTGCCCCCTGTACGGCGTTCATGCCGATACCCCCGACGCCGGCGACGATCACGACGTCGCCGGGCTGCACGTTGCCGGCCGTGGTGGCCGAGCCGAATCCCGTTTGCACACCGCAGGCCACGAGGCAGGCGATCTCCAGCGGAATGTCCTTGTCGATCTTGACCAGGGACAGCTGATCGTAGACCTGCCATTCGGAGAAGGTGCCGCACAAACCTGTTGTCGCGACGTCCTTTCCGTCGGTGGTATGCATCCGGAACGTGCCGTCCAACTGGTGCCCCTGCATGATCAGGGCACCGTTGTCGCACAGGTTCTGCATCCCCGAGGCGCACCAGCGGCATTTACCGCAAGCGGGTATGAAAGAAGTCAGGACGTGATCACCGACTTCGAAATCGGTGACATCTGGACCGAGCTTGCGCACGATGCCGCCACCTTCATGCCCGCCGACTGCCGGGAGATGGCCGATCGGGTTGTCTCCGCTCGAGACATGGGCGTCACTGTGACATAAGCCGGTCGCCACCATTTCGACGAGCACCTCACCCCCTTTGGGCTCATCGAGCTCGAGTTCTTCGATATTCCATTCCCCGGGCGACTCCCGGAGTACGGCTGCACGCGTTTTCATTTGTCTTCACTTTCTTCCGGAAGGTTTTTCCTCGGGTGCCGACCAGGACTCTCGACGTTGCATCGGGAATCCACCGGCATACCGTTGCGCCGCATGTGCTGTTACCGGGCCAGCGCTCTCCACAAGCTCAACAGGTCGTCGTTCGACGGTGTGCCCTCGATGGCTTGCATCCTGGCGACCATCTCGTCCCGTTTCGCGGCCGCACCCTCGCGCTCGGCCGCGGCCAGCGCCCGGACGAGCTCGGAAGAGGTGAGGTCTGTGCAGTAGGCGGGCGTGCCGGGCTGCTGACGCCACGACTCGCCGATCGTTCCCGAATCCACCGCGTCGAATCCGGTCAGCTCGACGAATTGCCTCGCCACTGCCTTCGACCGTTCGTCGTCACCTGCCACCGCCAAAGCGATTCTGCCCGGAGCGCCCGGGTCCGTAGCCTTGGTCGCGAAACTACCCGCCAGGATGCTGTTCCAGGCCTTGACGACCGGGCGACCGAGTTGCTCTGCCACCCAATCACTTTCGACCTGGCCCCTCTCCACCGCGGCGATCGTCCCATCCCGGAACGGGAAGTAATTCGAGGTATCGATGATCACAGCCGCATCCGAGGCCGCCGACACCGCGGTCCGCAGGCTGGGTACACGCGCGAACGGGACCGAGGTAATCACCACATCGGCCGCGCGAGCCGCGTCCGCTGCCCACTCAGCCCGCGCCCCCGAGGCGTGCGCGAAGTCGCGGATTGTATCGGGGTCACGCGAATTCGCCAGCAGGACTTCGTGACCCCCCGCGGACAACCGTCCGGCGATCGTACCGCCGATCTTTCCGGCACCCAGTATTCCGACGATCATGGCTACTCCATCACTTCGCTTACCGGTCGGCCTGAAAGCGCCCGGCCACCATCGGCGAAACCGGCACGACCGCGTATTGGTCTTCGCCGGAGCCGAGGTGTGTCTGTTCTGTCCAGCCGATTTCGTCGGTCATGGCGAGGGGGTAGGTGTCCCCCTGTCCGGCCTCCATGGCCGCCCGCACTTCGTCCACGTCCGTGGACCCCACCGCAGTCACCGCGTTGGCATAGGCGAGCACGGTGTCGTACGCGAGCCCATACAGGTAGAGGCCCGACGTGATCTGCGCACCGGACTCCTCCAAGGAAGCCATCAATGCCTGCGCGCCCGGCCGGTCGCCGGCCGCACTGGCCTGAATCTTGTACGTCGCCAGAGTGACACCACGCCGCTCTTCGTCGGTCAGGGTTCCGTACATATCGTTCGCGGTGGTCGACAGATCACCGACGAACGGGATATCGCCCATGCCGACCTTGATCCGGCTCTTCAGAATGTAGGTGGGGTGCACGAAATCGCTGAACACGACGGCATCGGGGCGTTTGCTACCGATCCTGGCGAGCGGGCCGTCCATCTCCACCACGTCGGGTTCGTAGGACTCGGAAACAACCGTAATCCCGGCCGCCTCAAGGGAATTCGCGTACAGTTCCCGGACTCCCTCGCCGAACGCGTCGCTCGCGGTCAGTACCCCGACGGTCTTGTAACCTTTTCCAGCCAAGTGCTGCGCAAGGTAATCGGCGATCGATTGGCTGGTGACGCCCGCGCTGAAGCTGTACGGGAATGTCGTCGCATCCCCGACTTCCGGCGCCGAACCGTTGTTGAGCGCGATCACCTTCTGGCGAGTGGTGAGACTGAGCAGCGCCAATGTCTCCGAACTGGTCGCGCCCGCCCAGACGACTTCCGGTGGGTCGGTGCGGATTCGCCCCTGGAGCAGGGATACGGCCTTCGTGGGATCGCTCTCGTTGTTCTCGACCTGGAGTTCGACCGGACGGCCGAGCAGCCCACCACCGTCGTTGATCGTGTCGACTGCCGCGGCCATTCCGGCCCGGATGCCGGGCGAGAAGCTGGAGCTCGCACCCGACATTCCCAAGCTCGCGTAGAGCACGAAGGGGCCGGAATCGTCACCCGCTCCCGACTGGTCCGGAGCTCCGCACGCGGCCGCCAGGCACGCCAGTGCCGTAACACATACAACGGCAAGCAATCTTCGTGGCGAGCGTCTGCCGGCGCGCCTGTCGATCATCATTGATCTGTTCCTTCCGGGAAATACTCTGTGCACAGCCGGCAACGGGCGGGTTGTCACCCGGTTTCTGCCGCGGGCATATGACGATTCCGCCTCAGCGTGCCGCGCGGATCCAGCGCTGGGGGCTCGATTCGAAACTGCGCGGTTCACCGACCGCGGCGACCTCGGTATGCAGGATGTGGCCCGTTACAGGGTCCAGGTAGTGCCGCTTCTCGACTCCGTCGACCACTGGTACGCGGTGTACTGGGCAGCCGTCGGACCAGTGGTCCGGTGATTGGGCGAGAACGGCGCGGGACCGCACACTCACCGCGAATTCTCCGCGCTGCTCGACACCCGGGGCAATCGGCACCGGTGCGAGGGGATCGATCTGTGCCGCAGCATGTTTCAGTGGTTTGGGTGCAGGATCAGCCAGCGTCAGACGCTCTTGCAGGATATCCGAACGCCCGGCGGTCGAGCCTGTCTCGGCGTCGACGCCGTACACCGCGCGCGCCTCGGCCGCGGTAATCCGCCCGGTCTCGACATCATGGATGACGGCGGCGGGATCGCGGTCTATCGGATCGCCCCAGCCACCACCACCGGCGGCCTGCACGGAGTAGCTGTATCCCTCGGGAACTGCGAAACCCTGTGACAGATTGTCTATCCGGGTGGTATCGCCATCCGGCGACCGCAGGGCGACCGTCGACGGGCGGCCCGGCTCACCCCCGGCGGTCCCCGGCATCGGGATATAGCCGTGCCCGGTGATACTGGAGCCGGTGAGCAGCGGCGATCCCGCTACGGTGAATTCCAGGTCGACACCACCGCCGCCGCGGAACTGCCCGGCGCCCGCGGCACCGGAGGAACGCCGCCGGTGCTGGAACCGGATCGGGTACCAGGATTCGCTGACCTCGACATCATTGGTCTCGATACCCATTTGTGAGCCGACCAGATAAAAGTTGAAGTCCGTCCCGTCGCGGTCGTTACCGGCCGGCGATCCCACCGCGGTGCCGTCCACCATGATCCATGAATCGGTCTTTCCGGTGACGCCTGGCCCGCTGAAGGTGACGACCGAGTTCGCCGACATCGTCTGCGAACTCGACAGGAACGGCCGGCTCGGGCTTTCTTGCGACGCCGCGACCGCCTGGTGGAAGGTGCGTAGCGCGGCCTCGCTGGCATCGTGGGAGGCGATGATATGCGCCGCCCCGACCGGTGCTGGGTGCACGCAGTTCAGCAGGCTCCCTTCGGGACAATGCACCTCGAATGCCTCGTAGTATCCGGCATTGAGCGGAAGGTCCCGGCCGATGAGCTTCTGGAGCTCAACGCCGATCTTGCCCTTGACGATGTACTCCTTCGAGTTGAAGAAGTGGTTGGTCTGGTCCGCGGTGCCGGTGAAGTCGAACCGGATCGAATCGCCCTCGACCGTAGTGGTGCACGGGATGCGGTACCGCTCCTCGTTCCATTCCGCCCAGCTGGTGGACCGGTAGGTCCCGTCGGCGAGCAGCGCGAGTTCCTGACGTACGGCCTGTTCCGTGCGGCGGTTCAGTTCATCGAACGCTTCCTGCAATACCTCGGCGCCCATACGTTCGGCGAGCTCCTGCAGCTTTGCCGCCCCGACATCGACACCGGCGCACAGCGCCCGCATATCCATTTCGACGATATCCGCCATCCGGACGTTGTTGAGCAGGATGTTCCAGATATCGCGCTGTTCCACACCGCGCGAGGTGATCTTGACCGGCGGGAGCCGCAGGGCCTCCTGGTAACAGTCGGTCGCCGACGGCGCGAACGAGCCTGGCGTCATACCGCCCATATCGACCATATGCGCGGAGTTGGCCATCCAGCCGACGAGCTTCTCCTCGGCGAAAACGGGACGCATGATGAAAACATCCTGCGCGTGCAGGCCGCCGCCGCGATGCGGGTCGTTCGCGAGGAACACGTCGCTGTCGTAGATCTCCGCGCCGTGCTCGGCAAGTACGCCGCGGATCGCGTTGGTCGCCGCGTAGAAGTGGTAGGCGATATGGCCGCCGCCCGCCACCAGCCGCCCCGCGGCGTCGAGCAGGGTGCACGAATAATCGCCGCCCTCCACCACGAGCGGGCTGACGGCGGTCCGCTTGATGGCGGCGGAACCCTCGCCGCAGAATGCGTCGAGCTGATGCCGCAGCACTTCGAGCGCGATGTTGTCCAAACTCATGAAACGTTCACGTCCAATCGGAGCGAGCGGCGCTCGCTCATGGTCAGAGTCGCACCGCGGGGTACGAACACGGTGGTGTCGACGTCGTCCGCCAGGGCAGGGCCGGTGATCGTGTCCCCCGGTACCAGCTCGTATGTGCGATAGCAGGGCAGTTCCTGCGCTGCATCGCGGTCGATGAAGACCGAGCGGTGACCGGCAGGCTGTGGTGTGGCACCCGCCCGTTCGGCTTCGTCGACGGGGAAGGTGGCGCGCGGGAGTCGTCCGGTTCCCACCGCACGGATGAAGGTGAGTTCGAGGGGTGCGTTGCGGCCGATCGCCCCGGCGCCGTATCGGCTCGCGTACTCGGCGTAGAACGCCTCGCGGATGGCGGCGCTGTCGAACGCGCCCCCGTCGACGATGACGGAGACCTCCGAGTTCTGGCGGTAGAACCGAACACCTACGTCATAGGTGACGACTCGCCGATCCTCCGGTACACCGTCATCGGCAATATCCTGGAAGACACCGGATCCCAATGTCTTCAGGTCGAGATCGATCGCCGCGGGGTCCGCCTCGGTGAACAGGATGTTGGCGGATTTGATCCGCTGCCGGCGCACGTCGGCGGATGCCGCGCCGAAGGCGGAGAGTACCGATGCGGCAGGGGGCACGATGACACGCGGAATATTGGTGATCGCGGCGATACTGCCGGTGAACAGACCGCCGCTGCCGCCGTAGGAGATCAGGGACAGGTCACGGGGGTCCAAACCGGTGGAACCGGCGTGCAGGCGTGTCGCTTTGGTCATTTCGGCCAGTGCGATCTCGCGGATTCCCCAGGCGGTCTCTTCCGCCGACAGTCCGAGCTTCTCGCCGAGCGTGGCGCAGACCCGGAGAGAGGCCCCGCGGTCGAGCACCATCGTGCCGCCGAGGAAGCTCGCCGGGTCGATATAGCCCAGGACGACGAGCGCATCGGTGATCGTCGCCTCGGTGCCGCCGTTGCCGTAGCACGCCGGGCCGGGCCAGGCGCGCGCCGACCGAGGTCCGACCCGGAGCAATCCGCGGCCGTCCACCCAGGCGATGGAACCACCGCCCGAACCGATCGACAGGACGTCCACCCGCGGCTGCGCGATGATCATTCCGTGCAGTTCGCCCCGCTCCGAGCGCTGCGGCTGCCCGCCCGAGATGGCAGCGAGATCGAAACTCGTGCCGCCCATATCCCCACAGATCGCGTTCTGCAGCCCTTCGGCCGCACATACTTCCGCGGCAGCCATCACACCGGCGGCAGGCCCGGAGGCAACGAGGACGATGGGGGAACGCCGAGCTTCGGCCAGGCTGAGGGTGCCGCCGCTGGTCTGCAGCAACAGCAGTGGTGCCGTGAGCCCCGCGGATTCGAGTTCGGCCGCCAGCGCCTCGATCCCGTCCAGGGCGTTCGACAGCACCGCATTCAGGGCAGCGACCAGCGTGCGCT
Organism: Nocardia sp. NPDC019395; assembly: GCF_040632335.1. Classification (NCBI taxonomy): domain Bacteria; kingdom Bacillati; phylum Actinomycetota; class Actinomycetes; order Mycobacteriales; family Nocardiaceae; genus Nocardia; species Nocardia sp. NPDC019395. The sequence continues at coordinate 68,650 of NZ_JBEYBT010000010.1, read as the reverse complement.
CGTACTCGCGAATGCTGGGATGGAGTTCGACACCACTGAAGACAGGCAGCTCGGGGTATTCGCGACGCAGGAACTCGACAACGGTCCGTTCGTTCTCCGGGTTCTTGAACGACCACAGCAACGACACCGCCAGCGCCTGTATCTGCTCGTTCTCGATGAGCTCGTCGACTCGCGCGCGCACCTCGTCGAGGTCGGCAGCGGCCAGGACGGTACCTTCGCGCTCGGTCCGCTCGTGGAGTCCGACCACCGCGGAACGCGCGATGGGACTCCACGGCGGAACTAGCCATCCGTCCTCGGGGACACGCCGCGAGCGAGCCATATCGAGTGTGTCCTCGAAACCCGCGGTCGTCAGCAGACCCGCCTTGACCGCCTGCTTTTCCACCAATGCGTTCGTCACCGCCGTGGTGCCCAGCCCGAACCGCTCGACCCGGCTCAGCAGCTCCTCGAGGCTCAGGCCGATCTGCTCGGCGACCAGCCGGCACGCACCGAGCACGCCGCGACCGAAATTCTGCGGGTCGGTAGGCGATTTGGCCCGCCAGAGGGATGCACCGTCACCGCACGCGAGGTCGGTGAATGTTCCGCCCACATCGATGCCGATCGAGAACCTGCTCGACGCCGGAACCGGCACCTTGTTGGCACTCATCAATTCTCCTTCCACTGGCAGTCGTGCGCGAAGCCGAACAGCGTGGCGCCGTTCTCGGCCGGGAGCAGGACTGCGATGACTTCGGTTCCGGGGGTGAGCGCCGCACCGCACCGGCAGATGATGCGGCCGGGCAGGCGGACACCGGCCGCCATATCCACGGCCCCGGTCAGATAGGGCGTCATGGCACGCCACGGGTCCGGCAGGCTGACTCCGCTGGCCGGCAGCTCGGACACCGCGCGATGCGCTTCGATGGCGACCTCGACCGTGCCGTGCGGATCGATCGACTCCCACTCGTAGTCGCCGCTCAGGCATTGATAGCAGTGCGTGGCGATGGGGAATCGCAGGGTGGCGCAGTCGCCGCAACGTTGTAAGGAGAGTTGTCCTTCGCGCAGTGACGTCCAGAATCCGTCGATATCCGGGTGCACATGCGGCGCCGTACCAGGTGCCGCATCCACTCGCGTCAATACGACGCCGCAACGGTTCCCGTTCTCGGTTTCCGCCGACATATCACGCCACCTTTTCGTTCGTGAGCAGGAGCGAATCGCCCCACGGAGTCCCCCAGTGCAGTACCCGGGGATCGGCGATCTGCCGCGGTCCGGCCTCCCCGCGGAGCTGACGCACCATTTCGAGCATGTGTCCGTATCCGTAGAGGTGGCCTTCGGCCAGACTGCCGCCGGATGTATTCATCGGCAGGGGTGAGTTCAGGCCGATTCCCTGCTCCCGGCAGTAATCGGCAGCCTCACCGGCACGGCAGTAGCCCCACCGCTCCAAGGCCATCCAGATCTGGCTGGAGAACGGATCGTAGGTATAGAAGCCGTCGACATCGTCGCGGCCGAGGCCGGCCATCTCGAACACGGGGAAACCGCGAGGGGCGACGTAGTCGTAGGAATCGCTGATGCCGGCGCCGAGCCCGGGGCGGGAGAAGAACACGTAGTTGTCGCGGCTCGATTGAATGCCTTGCATGCCCGCGATGTGCACCATGGGCCGGCCGAGGTCGCGCGCTCGATCCTCGGTCGTCACGATCAGGCAGGTGGAAGCATCGACCATCTCGCAGATATCGGGCTGCCGCAGCGGACCCATCAGCTCCGGTCCGGCCAGATACTGCTCCAGCGTCAGCGGCGCATCGCGCAGCAGCGCCCGGGGATTGCGGCTCGCGTGCTCACGCAGGGCCACCGGAATCGCGCCCAGGTCCGCCGCGGTCGCGCCGTAGCGGTTCATGTACTGCTGCGCGGCCAGTGCGGCACCCACACCGGCGCCTGGGCTACCGTGCAGCGTCCAGTTGGCGTACGGGCCGCCGCCGTCGCGCAGGGCTTCGTCCACTCCCCCGAGCGGGTTGGCCATGGGCGGCAGATGCCGCGCGTACCCCTGGCCACCGACCTGGCTGTTGATGACGACGATCACATCGGCGAGGCCGACCGAGATCGCCATCGCGGCCTGCTGCAGTGCGCTGGCGGCCCACCGTCCGTGCGTCCAGAGTTGGCTGACCCAGGTCAGCTCCAGGCCGGCCGCTACGACGAATTCGTCGTAGTCGACCCCGCGGGGCGCTCCCCACGCGGTGACCATTCCGTTGATATCGGACTTCTGGAGACCGGCATCTTGCAGAGCGTCACGGAAGGATTCGAACTGTAGCCGCAGGGCGCTGCGACCGGGGTCTTTCCCGATGATGTCGCTGGTCCCGATGCCAACCACACAGGCATCCAACGTCACGACTCCACACTCCTTTGGGCAGGTGATACAGCGCACATGTAAATAACTGAACAGCCAACTAATCTTTCTGTCAAGTCCCCGTTTTAACCCTTGACAAATTTTGCTGGTTGAACAACTATCTTGTTGCTCGCATTCTTACCACTGCCCGGGCAGGCACTGCGCGCACCTCGAGATTTCGCTCCGAAAGGACTCTGATGTCATTGGACGCGTGCATCGTCGGCGTGGGTACCAGCCACGCGGTCGGGCTCGAACTCGGCCGGACTCCGCTCGATCTCCAGTTCGAGGCATTCACCGCCTCACTCGCCGACGCGGGACTGGACAAAAGCATGATCGACGGAGTGATCACGGCCCGAGGTGGGCCGTACGGGGTCGACTACGACGAATTCGTCATCGCCGGTGGGCTCGATATTCGCTGGGTCAGCCAATTGTGGTCCCACGGCCGGTGGACCGCCTCGGCGATCGCCCAGGCAGCACTGGCAGTGTCCGCGGGGGTCGCGGATTACGTCGCAGTCACCAATTCACACGTCTCCGAACGCGGATACGGAAAACACTTCGAAGGCCTCACCCGGCGGGTGGATGAAAGCTTCCGCGACGGCGGTGGCCCCTACAGCGGATGGAGTATCCACGGCAGCCCCGGCGCCGGCACCGGCGCGGCCCTGGTGACGCAGCAGTACATGGACAGGTACGGCGCAACGGAGGAGGAACTGGCCGCCGTATCGATCGCCCACCGCAACCATGCGTCACGAAACCCATTCGCATTACTCCGCGACGAGGCGCTCGGAACGAGCGAATACTTCGACTCTCCCAAAATCCTGGGCCCGCTGCGAACTCCCGATATCTGCCGGATGATCGACGGCGCGACCAGCATCATCGTGACCACCTGTGCGCGCGCCGCGGAGCTGGATGTTCCATTCGTCCGGATAGCCGGGGTGGAGGGAATTCGTGCCTCTCGCGAGAGCTACGTCTTCTTCTCCCGGCCGGGCCTCGGTTCGGGGATCAGCCCGAGTTGGAGCTATCAGGCGCCGGATACCTTCCCGGTATATGACGCGGCAGGTGTAGACCGTTCCGATATCGATGCCTTCTACCTCTACGATCCGTTCGCGCACATGGTGTGGATGTCCCTGGAACGGTGGGGGTTCTGCGCCGAGGGCGAGGCCGCGGCCTATGTCCGCGAAGTCGGCATCGGCCTCGGGTCCCCGCTACCGGTCAACACCAACGGCGGCTTGCTGGCCGAAGGTCACCTCTTCGGTTACGGGCACCTCATCGAGATGACACGGCAGCTGCGCGGCAGTGCCGGCGCCCGCCAGATCCCCGACGCCACCGTACTGCAGTGGGGCAACGCCTGGGGGGACTCACTGATCCTGACCAATGTGGAGGACTGAACAGTGACTACGACACCGGCCGACGATTACACCCTGATTCCCCTTTCGGGCCGAGGAGTGGGTCTGGCTCCCCATATCCATCCGGCGAATGCCTACTTCTGGGAGTCGATCGCCCGCGGCGCGCTCTCGTTGCAGCGGTGCGGCGACTGCCGCACCCTGCGATTCCCTCTCTCCCCCAGGTGCCACAACTGCCTCAGCGCGCTGTTCGACTGGGAGGTCGTCGACACGCGCGGTGTCATCGACGTCGTTGTCGAGAATCCGAGCGCCACCGTCGGCATGCCACGGATCGGCCTGGAACATCCGTGGAACGAGGTGGCCCCGTATTTCACGGGCAACGTCGATATGGACTGCGGAGTCCGCATGCCGGGCCGGATCATCTGCGATTGCGGCGGCGTGCGGAAACCTCGGGCCCGGGTCCGCGGAGTTCTCTTGGAAACCACCTCGGACATCCCGGTGTACGGGTTCGGCCACGAATGCGTCCTCGGCGCGGCCGTGGAGGTCGCCGGGACGTAAGCCGTACCGACACAACGTAATACATCCGACGCAACCGAGCGTGAGCGCGGTGCCCCGCATCCGACGAGGGGATGCGGGGCACCGCGCTCACTGGATCAGAATCCGTGCCGACGGGCCGTGCCGCGCACTCATACCAGGTGGTAACCGCCGTTGACCGCGATGTTCTGGCCTGTCATGAACCGGGCCCCGTCGCTGACCAAGAAGCTGATCACCGGAGCGATATCGCGATCGGTGTCGCCGAACCTGCCACCCAGCGGAACCTTCGCGAGCATCGCACGGTCGTATTCCTCCCGCTGCTCCTCGGAGAGCTTGTTGCGGTGATCGTCGAACATGGGCGTATGTGCGGAGGGGTGCAGCACATTCGCCCGGATGCCGAATCGAGCCCATTCGAGAGCGATTGTCTTCGTCCAGGCGACGACTGCGCCCTTCGAGGCAGCGTATAGAGCGCCGTCCGGGTAGCCCGCCAGCGCCGCCGACGAGGCGAAGTTGACGATGCCGCTTCGATCGTTCTTCTTCAGAAAGGGAAGCGCGGCCTGGTTGGTGAGCATCGGCCCCCTGGCGTTCACATCCATGATGCGATGCCAGGTCTCGTCGGTGATTTCCTCGGCGGGTCCTTTGGCGAGAATGCCCGCGACATGTACCAGCGAGTCGATTCCACCGAGCTCGGACGCGGCCTCCGCCATGGTCGCGAAGACCTGATCGCGATTCGTCACATCGCATTCGAAGAACATTGCCCCGGCCTGCTGGGCGGCCGACCGGCCCTTATCCGCCGAGACATCCAACGACGCGACCTTCGCCCCCTCGGCCGCCAATGAACGGACACAGGCGGCGCCGATGCCTTGCGCACCACCGACAACAACTACTCGTTTGTCCACTTCTCCGTAACTCCTTCGAGAACAATCCGTCTGACATGGCGCCGACGCCCTACATCGATCCCGGCCCCCGAGTCGGCACGGGCAGACCACTGCAGCTACTCCGAATGCGTAGGTCGCCGCAGAGATCGCCGGCGATTCGAGTCACGCGGACTTCCGGAAGGCAACGATGCTCGCTGTGTCCCCGGACTCCATCTTGTTCACCCACTCGGGATCCGCCAGCAGCGACCGGCCGAGGGCGAGTAGATCGAACTCACCGCGTTCGAACTGCTCGATCAGGTACTGCAGGCGGTCGGGGTCGTACTCGTCGGTGCCGTCGTCGCCGATGAACATATGGTCGACGCCCACCGAGCCGACCATGATGGCCGGTAGCCCGGTGATCTTCTTGACCCAGCCCGACAGTCCGAGACGACCATCCGCTGCGGCTTCTTCCGGGAAGGCGGGCAACCAGTGCCGGCGAGTCGACGGATGGAAGATATCCACTCCGGCTGCGGCCAATGGACCGAGCACCTGTTCGAGTGCAGCGGGCGTATCGGCGACCATCGCGTCGTACGCACCGACCTTCCATTGCGAGAACCGATAGGTGATGGGGAACCGTGGGCCGACCGCCTCGCGCACCGCCGCCACGACCTCGGCCGGAAACTTCATCCGGTTCGCCAGGCTTCCCCCGTAGCCGTCGGTGCGCTGGTTCGTGCGTGACCAGGCGAAATTGTCGAGGACCATACCGTGCCCGCCGTGGATCTCGATGCCGTCGAAGCCGAGCTCAGCGGCCAAGGTCGCCGATTCGACATAGGAGCTGACGATCGCATCGAGGTCGGGGGCGGTCGCCGCACGACCGACCCGCTCACCGAAGATGCCGATGCCCGAAGGGCTGACAGTGGCGAGTTCGGGCTCGAACGGTGAATCGGCGCCGCGCATTGCTCCCATGTGCATGAGCTGACTGACGATGGCCGCTCCTTCGCCGTGTACAGCCTGCACCACCTCGCGCCAGCCCGCCGCGCTCGCCGGACCGTACATATGGGGCATGGCCGTGCTGTTGCCGGCCGCGGGGCCGCGCACCAGGGTGCCTTCGGTGAAGATCATCCCGACGCCCCCGGCCGCCCGTTGACGGTAGTACTCCACGTTCTCGTCGTTCGGGATACCGCCGGGCGAACTCTCCCGCGTCATCGGCGCCATGACGAACCGATTGCGCAACGTCAGCGAGGACCCGGCGAATGGGGTGTACAACGGCTCCAACACTGGCGCCTGCACTTCGTGAGCGCTCCGCTCTGCCATTGTCATGTTTTTCCTCTTTCAACCGATCGTCCGGATGCGAGCCTCCCGCGGCACCGCGCCTGTTCCGGTAGACCGCGGCGGTGCAAGAGTTCCGGTGTCAGAACATCATGCGAATAATAGTTTGTCAACGAACAAATATATGGCTTTTCGACCTCGCCGGTAACGTCGAAGCGTGACTGTTGACACGACGTTATTAGTTGGTTAACAATCAACTCGGTGACGGCCACCACACCGGCGGCCGTGAGTTCCAGCCGCCCACGCCGGACAATCGGCGCTCGACGGCGAATCACGAACCCGCGACGAGCGATGAGAGGCCATGATCCGGAAGCAGCACGGCGAGCCCCGCGCCGCCGTACGTGTGCCGGTCGTTGCCGGCGCGAGTGTCAATCCGCAGGAGACGCCATGATCCACCCGAACTCCCTCACCCGACGCGATGCTCTCTACATCGCAGGGACTTGGACCGAAGACCCCGCGCGTGCGTGGATCGACGTCGAGAGCCCCGTCACGGAGGAAGTCATCGGGCGCGTCCCTGCCGCCACCACCGCCGACGTCGATCGCGCCGTTGCTGCTGCCGTCGAACTGCACCGGCAAGGCCACTGGCGCAACAGAGGCATCGTCGAACGAGCGAAAGCGCTCGCAGCCATAGCCGACGGAATCGAACGGCGCGCAGCCGACTTCGAAGCCCTCTACACCCTCGACCAGGGCGGACTTGCCGCCTTCGCCCATTTCACCGCGGCCACCGCCGCCGCCGTCTTCCGGGATAGCGAACCCCTGGCACAACAGCTCGACCTCGGCCCCACCCGGCGCGATACGACTACCGGCTCGGTGTACGTGAGCCGCGAACCTGTGGGTCCGGTGGCCGCGATCGTGCCATGGAACGCTCCCCTGGTGCTTGCCGCCGCCAAGATCGCGCCGGCGCTGCTGGCGGGCTGTCCTGTCGTCATCAAGATCTCCCCCGAGACTCCGCTCGTTTCATTCGTTCTGGCCGAAGTGTTCGCGGAAGCGGACCTGCCGGTCGGACTGATCTCTTTTCTGCCAGGCGACCGCGACCTGGGTCGTTACCTGACCTCGCGGCCCGGCATCGGGCATATCTCGTTCACCGGTAGCACCGCGGCCGGCCGGCAGGTCATGGCCACTGCCGCTGAACGCATGACACGGGTCACGCTCGAGCTCGGCGGGAAATCGGCGGCGCTGGTACTCGACGATGCCGAGCCCGAAGAATTCGCACCGCTGCTGGCCGCCGGGTGCACGGTCCAAACAGGCCAGGTCTGCACGACCCAGAGCCGCCTGCTGGTACCGGCGTCGAAGGGCAAGGAGTGGATCGACGCACTCACCCGGGCCTTCGCCACCCTCGTGGTGGGCGACCCCGCCGACAAGAACACCGCTATAGGGCCACTCGTCTCGCGCGCCCAGCTGGATCGTGTCGAATCGTTCGTGGAAACCGCCAGGCAGGAAGGCGCCACCGTACTGACCGGCGGGAAGAAGCCCACCGGTTCTCAATTCGAGCGCGGCCACTGGTATTCGCCCACGCTCATCACCGGCACCTCACCAACCATGCAGATCAATCGTGAAGAGGTGTTCGGCCCGGTCATCACCGTCGAGACCTACGAAGACCTCGAAGCCGGAATCGAGGCCGTCAATGACACCGAGTTCGGGTTGAGCAACGGGATCTTCACCTCCGATGTCGACAGGGCGCTGGCCATCGCACCGCGCCTGGAGAGTGGTGTTGTCGCGATCAATTCCGCCGGACCCAACATCACGGCACCGTTCGGTGGCCTCAAGATGTCCGGGATGGGACGCGAGGGCGGAATCGAGGGCGTTGAAGAGTTTCTCGAGACCAAGCAAGTGAATCTGCCCGAATCGTCGTGAGACTGTTCCGGGACGATGCCCCGAGTGCAGGTTCCTCATCTGCTCGAGTAGGAACCGTTCGGGCCCGTACGTGAGGTCGGGACGCCCGACCGTAGGCGGGCGCGTCTCGGTGAAACAACCCCCTTCCGGACACTTACCGAACCCCACGGTTCATCCGTGGGGTTCGGTGTCTTCCCACGTTCCGACCTGATCGAATCGGCCCAGGGACGCGCGTCGATGTTCACTTCCGCCCAGACGACATGGGCTTTGGGCTGAGATTCAACCCCACTGCCGCACAGCCACAGAGGTGTCCAAGGGACTACCCCTCCGCCTCTGACTGTCATGTCGTCGATTGAACTGCACCTTGACGCGCGCCGGCGAGAGGTACACCCATCGGCGGCGACTCACCGCACCGGCCGGTCGATCCCTCGCTCAGATCTGTTGGGTCACTTCGAGCACGATCTTGCCGGCGTGAGCATTGTCGGCCAGCCCTTCCTGTGCCTCCAGTACCTGGTTCCAGGGATAGGTGCGGTCGATCACGGGGCGCAGGGCGTCGGCGTTGGCTTCCAGATCGACGGTGCGCAGCGCTCGGGCGATGGCGACGCTCCACAATCGAGGCCGTGACGGCATTCGTCTCACCGAGCGGGAGGTTCCGCCGATGGCATTCGGATCACAAACCCGCACCGTAGTGACCGTTTCCAGAGCTGCCCCCTCCCAGACGGCAACCAATCACTTGCTTGGTTTATCGGCCTGAGCTACGAATTGAGCCGAGGACATCGCCCACCGGCAAGAACCACCGATCACCCGAAACACACCCAGCGGAGGACCTAATGGACGATTTCAGCCATCGGCCCGGAGCCGCCCTGGTACTGGGTGCGAGCGGCGGGCTGGGACGGGCAACGGCCCGGATGCTCATCGAACGCGGAAGCAATGCCGCGCTGACCTACTTCCGGTCGGAGCAAGCGGTCGGCGAACTCCTGGCCACCGCACGCACCCACAACCGCGCGGCGAATGCCTGGCAGCTCGACCTCTCCGATGCCGACCGGACATCCCAGGTCGTGGCAGAGGTGGCGGCCGAGTTCGGCGGCATTCACACCCTCGTCTACGCCGCGGGCCCCCATGTGCCGATGGTGCATCTCAGTAGAGTTCCGCCGGCCGAATTCCAGCGTCAGCTGGTCAGCGATGTCGCGGGATTCTTCAACGCCACCCACGCCGCCCTGCCGCACCTGCGAACGAGTAAAGGCAGCATCGTTGCCATCACCAGCGCGGGAACCTCACGGTTTCCCGTTCGTGACGGAATGTCGATCGGACCCAAAGCAGGCGTCGAAGCGCTCGTCCGGGGCATCGCGGCCGAAGAAGGAAAATATGGTGTGCGCGCCAACAGCGTCGGCCCCGGGATGACCACCGACGGCATGGCAGACAGACTCATCGGTTCCGGCGATCTCGACGAACACGCACTCACGGTGGCCCAGACCAACATCCCCCTCCGAACCTTCGGAGACGCCGAAGACATCGCCGAGGCGGTGTGCTTCCTCGCCTCCGACCGAGCCGACTTCATCAGCGGGCAGAAACTCGACGTCGACGGCGGATACGGCGTGTGAGTTACCCTCTCCCCCTTCATATTCCACACCGCTCCACGACCCCGCAGATTCATCGACAACAGCACGTTCCAGGGACCGCGATATGACAACCGAAAGCCCCTCCGAAGCAATCCGATCATTGATCGCACGCCTTGCCCACCTCGCCGATGAAGGATCTGTCGACGACTACGCGCAGCTCTACACCGAAGACGCTACGTGGGAGATGCGCGGCGGCGCTCGTACCGGCCTCGCGCCTCGGACTGTTACCGGGCGAGCGGCGATCGCCGCCGCCGCACGGGAGCGGCGCGCGGCCGGAATCGCCGGCCCCGGAACCGGGACCAGACACGTCACCACCTGTATATCCATCACTTTCGACTCCGACGATGCCGCGCGGGGCGAGTCGGTCTGGCAGTTTTTCGCGGAAACCACGACGGCGCCGCGCCTGTCGGGCATCGGCAGATACCACGACATCTTCGTGAGGGTCGATGGACGCTGGTTTCTGGCCGAACGATCGATCACGAACGGCTGATTCACCAGATACCGAGCATCGCAGCAGCAGGTCTCCCGCATGGCGGGAAGCGTCGGTTCGAATGGCTGCGAGTGCTCGATACGGTGCCGTAACCCATACGGGTTCGTCCAGATGCGAAGAAGGTTCCCACGTGCGTACACGATCGATCACGATCGCAATCGCGATTCAGGCCTTGGTGGGCGCGCTACTGCTCTCCCCATCGGCGGCTGCACAGCAACCCGATTCCACTGGTTCCGGAAGTGCGCCACCGACACCCGGACCGGGCAGTTCGGCAACGCCCGTGCACTGCCCCAGTTCACCTCTCGCACCACCGATGCGATTTTTGAAAGACAATGCGCTCGAGGCACGAGCGGTCGAGCTGGCACAGGAACCGGCCGTTGTCGCGGCCAAGGCGAACCTCCGCGATACGCTGGCACAGTCGGGCCTTGCCACGGACGATGCCACCGCAGCAGAGATGCCGTCCTACGTCGATGGACTGGCGCTCGCTGTGGCCGGCGATGTCGCCAACCTCGGTCGAACATCCATCGCGTGGGATGATCAGCCGGATCGTCGATGGGGGCTCGACAATCCTGATGTGATCTACCGCTCTGCCACGATCGACGAGCACGGTTCCTACGTGATCAGCGGTACCCGGCACTCGTCTCAGAACATCTATTTCCAGGTTCTCGACGCCTATCCGGGTGACGGCGCTCTCGGCAAACCAACCGGATTCCTTGCCGGCGACGACCTCAGAACAGCAGCGGACGGGACCTTCACACTGACACTGAGCGGCGAGCCGGGACGCCCCGGGGAAAATCACATCACGCTCGGCAAAGGCAGCAAACGGCTCATCGTGCGTGACACACTGTCCGACTGGTCGACCGAGACTCCCGCGGAGCTTCAGCTCACCCGGATAGGCGGACCGGGCGTGGCTGTTCCCGCTGACCCGGCCGCCGAGGTCGCTCGGAGGCTGTCACTTCAAGGCAAGTTCTGGGCCGACTACACCAACCAGCTTCTGAAGGCACTTCCGGTCAACAGCGTCGTGCCGCCCACCGCGACCCAAGGCGGGCTTAGCGGGCAGGTCGGCGCTTTCGGCAGATTCGATCTGGCAACCGACGAGGCACTCCTCCTCACCGTCGACCCGGCCGATGCACCCTACTTCGGTATACAACTCGGGAATAGCTGGTTCACCTCGATGAACTACTGGGACCACCAGTCGAGTCTCAACCGATCTCAGACAATGACAAACCCCGATGGCAGTGTCACATTCGTGGTGAGCCAACGCGATCCCACCGTGTGCAACTGGCTCGATCCCACGGGACACAGCCGCGGATTGATCTTCCTGAGGTGGCAGGATCTACCGACGGATGTCGTGCCGGGCCCGGTGACCGCGCAGGTTGTCTCCGCCGACAATCTGGACAAGGCACTCGCGGATATCCCGAAGATCAACCACGGAGGCCGTCAAGCTCAGCTGGCGCAGCGCAAGGCAAGCCTGCACCGGCGGCCGGCCGCCTGGCATCCATAGCTTGCGGAGTCGTTTCCTGGGTGGCCGTTGCGATCATTCGCCGATCGGTGCCAAACCGAGAAGCGCGGAACGGCAATCTGGCCAGGACCCTGCACCGAAGAAAACCGAGCGGGCCGAATCAGCGGGACACCGCATCGGTCAGACGCGTTCGTAGCGTGTCGATGATATGTGTTCTGGTGGTGAGGTCGATGCGGTCACTGGTGGCCGCGTACAGGGTGACGTCGGGGATGGGGGTCAGGGTTTCGATCCGGCGGACCCCATCGGGCGGTGGCCCCAGCCTCGGTAGGGGTGTGATTCCGAGGCCTTGTCGCGCGGCGGTGAGGACACCGGTCAGGTCCGAACATTCCTTGACGATGCGGTGTGGCGCTTTGGCCAGCGACGCGAGCGCCTGGTGGCGCACGGCGCACGGCGGGGCGAAGAAGATCATTCGGTCGCGTGGAGCGTCGTCGGTGCCGAACCATTGCAACGGAAGTTCTGCGATGGCTACGCTGCCGCGCGCCGGGCGGGTGAGCATCAATGCGACGTCGGCGCGCTCGTCGTGAACCAGGTCTCGTACGTGGGCGCTGCGCGTCAGCCGCAGTCTGATCTCTTTGCCGGGGTGCATGCCGTTCAGCGTGGAGACGACGGCCGGAACGAGGAACTGTGCGGCGTGTTCGGTGGCGGCGACAAGGAATTCGTCGTGACCGGGCGGGGCGAGGGCTTGGACGGCGTCGTCGTGGTGGGCCAGCAGGAGCCGGGCACGCGCGACCAGTTCTTCACCGTCGCTGGTGAGCCCGATACCGCGGCCTTGGGCAGTGACCAGCCGGGTGCCGAGTGTTTTCTCCAGCTTGCGCAGGTGGTTGCTGATTGCCGAAGGTGCGAGGTGCAGAGCCTCGGCGGCCCGGCGCACGCTGGAGAACGCGGCGACCGCCACCAGGCTGCGGAGCTGCGGGATGTCGAGCGTGACCATGCCACCAGTATGCCGCAAGACTGTTCATGATTTGTGAACAGTCTTGATGGTTCAGTGGGCCGGGACCGACGGTGGAGCCATGCCCGCGACCATCACACGCCTCTCCCCTCGACTAGCAATTCCGACGGTGCTGCTGTACGCCGCCGGCTACCCCCTCGGCACGGCGACGGTCGCGGTCATGTCCCCGTTCCTCGTGATCTTTCTCCGTTTCGCGGGCTCGGCGCTGGTTCTGTGGGCAATCGTGGCCGCTCGCCGGACGGCACTGCCGCCCCGGCGACAGATAGTGCACGCGATGATTGCCGGGCTGCTGACTCAGGCAGTACAGTTCCTCGGCCTGTACTGGGGATTGGCCCACGGCGTCTCGGCCGGACTGGCGTCACTGGTCATCGCACTCAACCCGGTGATCACGGCCGCAGTGATGATCGTGGTCACCGGCCACCGTGAGTCCCGCTCCGGAGTTGTCGCTCTGATCCTGGCCGCCGCGGCAGTCCTCTTGGCGTGCGCACCCAGAATCGCCGCCGACCACCAGATGGGGATCGGCATTGTCGCGGTGGTGATCGCCATGCTGGGACTATCGGCCGGCGGCGTGTACCAGGGCCGCTTCTGCGCTGATATAGACCCGTGGCTGGTCACGGCCCTCGGAGTCACAGCAGCAACGCCGGTCGCGGGGTTGGCCGCGATACTCACCGGCCCCCAGTCGACGAACTGGCCGCGCGCCCTGCTGCTGCTGGCAGTCATGATCATTGCGACCTCGGTAGGCGCTACCACCCTGTACTCGGCGTGCATCAAGAAATCGGGAGCCCGGGCGGCTTCGGTGTTGTTCGCGGTCATTCCCGCCGCGGCCAGCGTCATGGCGTGGGCCGCGCTCGGCGAAACACTGTCGCCCCTGGCCGTCGCAGGTCTGACCCTCGGAGCCGCGGCGTGCATGATGCAGGCACGGGCCGGCGCGCCTTCGCCGAAGTACCAAGAACAGCAACGGGTCACGGTCCGGACCACGCCCACGGCCCATCGTTGATCGACGGTCGATTCCACGCATAGCGCAGCGGCTGCCGCTGCGGACGCTGCGGCGCACGACAACCTGGGCAAAACCCGTGTGTGGAGTTACCGACGACTACCCCGCCGGAGCCGGACGGGTCCTGTTCGACGCGAAGAAGCGCGGATCCGTCTTCCACATTCCTTGTTAGTTGTCCATCTACTAAATAGTATGAGTGCGTCATTCGGGAAGTAGCCCGAGACCGAGGAGAAAGGCCCCAGATGAGTTTTCGGGTCGAGCGAAATGTCATGGTCCCGATGCGAGATGGCGTCACCCTTGCCACGGATGTGTGGATACCCGAAGGCGAACCGGTGCCTACGCTGCTGGTACGCCTGCCCTATGGCAAGGACACCACGACCGTGATGGCGCTGGCCGTGAATCCGAATACGATGGCCCTCCTCGATGCCGGGTATGCGGTCGTGCGGCAGGACTGCCGCGGTTCGTTCGCGTCGAGTGGCGAGTTCACTCCCTTGACAGCCGAGTTCGAGGACGGCGTCGATACGCTGGCGTGGATCCGCGAGCAACCCTGGAGCGACGGCACCGTAGGGACCTACGGTGCGTCGTACCTGGGCTTCACCCAGTGGGCATCGGCGGTACAGAATCCCGAGGGTTTGAAGGCCATCGCACCGTCGGTGAGCAATCCGGATTTCTACAATGCCTGGCACTCCGAAGGTGGCGCGCTCACCTGGCACAACGTCGTATTCTGGGCCACCTTCATGGCGCTCACCGCCAATCAGCGGGCCTTGGCGGCCGGTGGCGGTGACCCGCAGGCCTCGATGAACCTTTCCGACGCAGTTACCGAACTACTGAACACGCCGAACGCGGCATTGGCGGACTCGATGCCCAGCGGGCAGACGCTGCTGGCCGAACTGCTGCCGTGGTGGCCGGAGTGGCTGAACCATCCCGATCGCGACGACTACTGGCGTCGGCTCTCTTCGTCCGAGCGGTTCGGTGAGATCACCGTTCCGGCGCTGCACATCGGCGGCTGGTTCGATCTTTTCGCCGAAACCACCGCACGCACGTATACCCGGATGAAGGCCGAGGCCGGCAGCCCTGAGGCGCGCGAGGGTCAGCGGCTGATCATGGGTCCGTGGAATCATCAGGACTACTCGGGCATCAACCACGATCGGCAGTTCGGCGGTGCCGCCGATATTGTCGGCACCGACGTCACCGATACCTATCTACGTTTCTTCGACCGGTGGCTACGCGAGCGGGCCGACGCTCTCGACGGCCACGCCCCGGTGCGGATCTTCGTCATGGGTATCGATCAGTGGCGCGACGAACAGGACTGGCCCCTGCCCGACACCACCTATGTCGACTACTACCTCGACGGCGCCGGCCGGGCCGCCACCGCCGAAGGCGACGGAATACTGCGCACCGACCTCCCGTCGGCGGAGGCCACCGACACCTACACCTACGACCCGGCCCGGCCGGTCCCCACACTCGGCGGCCGGCTGTGGCTGCCCTCCGCGCTCAACGCGGTAGGACCGGTCGACCAACGGGAAGTCGAAAGCCGCGACGACGTCCTCTGCTACAGCACACCCGTACTCGACGAACCGCTCGAGGTCACCGGCCATATATCGCTGGTGCTCCATATCGCCTCGTCTGCCCGGGATACCGACTTCACCGGCAAACTGGTCGACGTCTTCCCGGACGGCCGCGCCATCTATCTGACCGACGGTATTCTGCGCGCACGCTATCGGAATTCTCTTGCCGCACCCGAGCTTCTCGAACCGGAACAGGTGTACGAGGTCACGCTGGACCTTTCGGTGACCTCGAATGTGTTCCTGCCCGGTCACCGCCTCCGCCTGGAGGTCTCCAGCAGCAATTTCCCCCGGTTCGACCGGAATACCAATACTGGCGGGCAGATCAACACGGAAACCCTCGACCAAGCCGTCGTCGCAGTCAATCGGGTATTGCACGGTCCCGACCACCCCAGCCGGCTGATCCTCCCGGTCATCCGCCGGTAAACCGGCCCCGGCTGCCATGAGGAAGGGCCGCGCCGCCACCGGTGGCGCGGCCCTTCCTGCTTCCAGCTCAGGGTGGTGCCGGCAGAACTACATGAACAGCAGGCGGCTCACACGGACGCCGAAGTCCGAATCGGGATTCGTCTTCGGATCGCCGGCCCGTTCGGCGAAGATGGCAACCGCCAGGTCGCGCCGCTTCGGCAGCCTCTCGGCGTCGGCCGCGGCCAGCGCGGCCGGCATCTCCTCGCGCGTGAGGTCGGTGCAGTAGGCGGGTGCGCCAGGTTGCTGGCGCCACGATTGCGCGAGCGTCCCGGCGTCGAAGCCGTCGAATCCGGTGTCCTCGACCAATGCCATCCCCACCGCGCGGGCGGTATCGTCGTCCGCCGCGACCGGAATGGCGATGCGGCCCGTGGTTCCTGCGGGTGCGCCTTTCTCGGCGAGGGAACCGGATCCGATAGCGTTCCACGCCTTGACGATCGGGCGGCCGAGTTGTTCGGCTGCCCAGAGGCTTTCGACCTGACCTGCCTCGATGGCCGGGATCGCGGTATCCCGTGCCGGGTAGTAGTTCGAGGTGTCGACGACGACGGTTTCGGCGGGCACGGTCGCGATCAGCGGTGCGATATCGGGGAGCCGGTTGAGCGGGATGGACAGGATCACGACGTCTACGTCTTTCACCGCTTCGGTCGCGGCCACCGCGCGTGCACCGGTGGCGAGCACATCGGCTTCGATTGTTTCGGGCCCGCGCGAATTGGCCACTTTCACGTCGTGTCCGGCGGCGGCCAATTTCCGGCTCAAGGATTTGCCGATGTACCCGACTCCGAGAATGCCAATTTTCATACAGAACTCCTTTTCATCGAATTATTCGTTTCGACTGGTCGGTCACGTTTTTTCGTATCGAACGTTTCCAGCTCAATGGTGGATCGTCCCCGATCCGCGACACTCCAACCGCCGCACGCGAAGGAATCGAGGCGCCTGAACACATATAACGGCGCACTACTCGGTGCTCTCCCGAAGCCAGGCGGTCAGCGCACCCTCCGGGATCCCGGCAATACCACCTTGCGCCTGGGCTTCGCGGCGGACGGGGAAGCCCGGAGAGCGAAGAGAGCAACGGCAGCCGGTTCCGAACCCGCTGTACAGCGGGCAATGGCGACTATTCTCGCGGGTTCTGCTCGCGATAGCCGTTTTCCATCAGGGCACGGAGACGGCCGACCGATTCCTCGTCGGCCGCGGCGGCGCCCACGGTCCACGCCACGGAGACGGCCAAGAAGAACAAGTCGCGTCCGGTGACTGCCCCACGCACCTGCCCCGAGAGCTGGGCGGCGCGCACATACTCGTCGGTGGTGGCGATGATCTGCTCGCAGGGAACTGTCAGCGGATTATCCGGCTCCAGCGCCCTCGCGGCGGCCATGAGCGGTTCCGGTAATCCGCTGAAAGCACTGAAGTACTCCTCCATGGCGCGCAACCACCGCCGCAACCGCTCGAATGCGTCGTCGAGTTGCGCGATCTCGGCTCGCTGGGCCTCCAACTCCGCCGAGCGGGTCTGCAGCACCGCCGCCAGGAGAGCCTCCCGGTTCGGGAAGTGCCGGTACAACGTGCCCGGACCGACTCCCGCTTCCTTGGCCACCGCCTCGAGGGAGGTGCCGACCCCGAATTTCAGGAACTGCCGCTGAGCCGCCTCCAGCAGGGCGGCTCGATTGCGTTGGACATCAGCGCGTGTCCGCCGCCCGGGCCGCTCCTCGGTGCTCATATACCCTCCTGTCTCCACCACACTCCTCCATGAAGCGGATAACACCTCCGCATATCGATCAGCGTAAAGCGGAGGCGCCATCCGGTCAATCCATCCGGTCGTGGAAGACCTCTCGTGCGGCGGTCACCTGTGCCGTTCGACAGGTAGATCGAGCCCTGTAGGCGCCGACCCGGACACTGCCGTGGAGTTGCTACATCCGCCCGCGGACAACCACCCGCCACCGGTTGCCGCCGCTGGTTCGAAACGGCGCCTGCGCGTAGCGCTCAGCGAACGGGTACCGATAAGCGCTCGTCGAGTCCGTATTGAGCGCGGGCGCCGAGATGGTCGCGCAGGGTGGGGCCTTCGTAGTCGTGGTGGAACAGGCCGCGGTTCTGCAGGATCGGGACGACCTGGTCGACGAAGGCGTCGACGCCGTCGTGGTAGCCGTCGATAGCCAGAGAGAAGCCGTCGCAGGCGCCGGCTTCGAACCACTGCTGCATGTGGTCGGCGATGTCGGTGGCGGTTCCGGCGACGACGGGGTGGTAGTCGATGACGCCGTGGGCGAGGATATCGCGCAGGGTCCAGCCTTGCCGGGCGACTTCGAGGGCGCGGGCCGAGCGCGGGTCGAACGGGCTGGGCCGGGCGGCGGCGAGCATAGATTCTGGGATCGGTTCGTCGATGCGGTCGTAGTCGAACGGGATCCCGATCATGGCCCCCAGGTAGCGGACCCGCTGACGCAGGTCGACGGATTCGTCGAGCAGGCGTCGGCGGTCGAGGGCGGCTCGGCGGGAGGCGGCGATGGTGGGCATGAAACCGGCGAACATCTTGATCTCGTCGGGGTCGCGTCCGGCACGTTCGGCGGCTTCGCGGAGTGCGTTGCGCTGGGCGCGGCCGTCTTCGATGGTGTAGGGGTTGGCGTAGACGCCATCGGCGAAACGACCCGCCAGTGCCAGCCCGTTCGTCCCACCCCCGGCCTGGAAGATCACCGGCTGGCCTTGTTCGGACGGCGGAATGGGTAGCGGTCCCCGGGAAGCGACGTGGCGACCTCGGAGGTCGACGGGCCGGATCTTGGCCATATCGGCGAACCGGTTTCCGCGGACGTCGAGTGTCCAAGCATCCTTTTCCCAGCTACCCCACAGAGCTTGCACGATCTGGACAACTTCGTGGGCGCGCTCGTATTTTTCCGGGCGGGGCGGGACCGGGCGGCCAAAGTTCGCCGCGGCCGCGGGGTCGGATGTGGTAACGGCGTTCCAGCCGACCCGGCCGTGGCTGACGACATCCAGGGCCTTGAACTGGCGGGCGAGGTTGTAGGGCTCATTGAATGTGGTCGAGGCTGTGGCGACCAGCCCGATGCGTTCGGTTTCGCGGGCAATGGAGGTCATGACCAAGATGGGGTCGATCGGGAAATGCGGGACCTCGTGGGAGAGGTCCACGTCCAGAACCGGGGTGTCGGCGAAGAACAGCAACTGGATCTTGCCCCGTTCGGCCGCCTGGGCGTAGCGCACGAACTGGTCCATATCGGTATAGCTGGACAGGTTCACTCCGGGCAGCCGCCACGACCCGGGTTCGGCGCCGTAGCCGCTGGTGAACTGCATGCACAGGATCATCTGTGGATGCGTCATAGCCGCTCCTCTGATCGTTTCGGATCGAAGCGGAGGCTTCATCCGCTTCAATGACCGACAATACGGAGGCAGTCTCCGAGTTGTCAAAGAAACGATCACTGCGGCCACTCCGGCCGCCCAAAGCCCGGAAGTCGTCGCCGACACCCCACGGACCACCTCCCCCTGTACCAGCAGGCGGCCGGAGAATGCCCGGACTGGACCGGCGATGCTTGCAGCCATCGGCAGGATCGAAGCCACCCACGGTCACCTGAACACGCCCGGCATCCACGACGGATCCCCACATGAAGCCTCGAGGGACGAGGCAGTTCTTGTCCTACGCCTTCGCCGCCGACGCCGAAACCTCGCCCCCAGACGGGAACTACTCGAGGAGTCTGAACGACCCGGTCAACGCAATCTATGCGGCCGCCCGCCGCCTATGCGACTCGGGAGCCGCGACGTGAGCGACCACTGCGGTGCAATCTTCGCCTACAACAGGGCCGACCGGTAGGTCCGCAAGGTTGAGGTTCTCGACAAAGCCCAGACACACCGGGCCACCGAACCCACAGTCGGCGGCCGGGTCGTGCCCGTCGACGGGCAATGCAGCTCCGGATGCGAGTCCCCGGACAACGAGTTCCACAACCGCAAGGACTTCGCCGCACCAGCCAGGACGCCGATCGTGGCCGCCAGATCGACTCCGGGCCCAGCGGGTGCGTCCACGGGGGCCGCACCAACACCCCGACGGGTGGCGATCACCTACGGACACAACCACCGCAAACCTCCGATCAGCCCGGCCGACTTATACGCGGGACCCGGAAAGAACCGAGCCGCCACGGCGGACCGTTCAGGGCGTCACGCGGACGATGATCTTGCCGAACTGCTGATTGGAGGCCAGGTACTCGTGCGAGGCGACGATCTCGTCGAGCGTGAACGTCGTGCTCACAACCGGTTTGAGGGCGCCGCTGTCGAGTCCGTTGTAGACGAACTCGGTGGCCCGGGCGCGGCGTTCCGGGTCCGTGGTGAGTTCGAAAAGCTCGTAGCCGCGGATGGTCAGATGTTTGCCGAGCACGTCCATGACGGGCAGCGGTGTCGCTTCGGAGGACAGGGCGCCGTAGACGAGGATGATGCCGTCCTTCGCGAGTGCGGCGGTGAGCTCGGCGAAGCCCGGGCCGCCGACGGGGTCGAAGGCCACGCGCGCACCGGTGCCGCCGGTGAGGCGGCGCACTTCGGCGAGCACGTCCTGTTCCTGGGTGGCGATGACCGCAGCGGCCCCGTGCTCGAGGAGCGCCTGACGCTTGCTGCTGGTACGAGACAAGGCCACAGGCGTGGCGCCGACCATAGTGCAGATCTGGATCGCCGCCAGGCCGACACTGCTGGAGGCGGCAGGAATGAGCACTGTATCGCCCTCTCCGACCCCGGCCAGATCTATCAGCCCGCCGTAGGCGGTGATGAACATCATCCATGCCGCGGCGGCCTCGTCCCACGACAAGTGCTGCGGATGCGCGACGACAGCATGCGCCGGGGCCAGCACGACTTCGCCGTGCATTCCGTAGTCGTTCATACCGAATGCCGGGATGACGCTCACGGCATCGCCTACCCGGACATGGGTGACGTTCGCGCCCACCGCCTGGACTATCCCGGCGACCTCATAGCCGATCTTGGCGGGCAGGACCGGTTCCTGCACGTACTGTCCGCTGCGGAACATCTCTTCGGCACGGTTCAGCCCCAGCGCCCGGGCCTCGATGACGACCTCGTCCGGCCCTGGCTGCGGGACGGCGACCTCATCGAGACTGAGCACCTCGGGGCCGCCGATCTCATGGAATCGCACGATGCATGGCATAAACTATCCTTCCTGGTCATATCGGCGGCGGACGCGTAGCACGCTCGCCATGTTCACTGGTTATCGAACATCGACGGTAGCATCATGTTCACTGTTTGTGGAACATGAGTGTCGGGGAATGCAATACTGGGGGCATGGCAAGCCGGACCGCGTCCCCGCTGGTACATCCTCGTGAGGAGGAGATGCGCTTCCTCGACGTTCTCGAAGCGCTGAGCGACCCGCTGCGGCTCGGGATCGTGGCGGCCCTGGCTGAGACGCCGAACGTGCCCTGCGGCGGCTTCGACCTCCCGGTGGGGAAATCAGCCAGCAGCCGCCACTTTCGAATCCTGCGCGAGTCGGGTGTGCTGCAGCAGTGGGACGAAGGCACCCGCCGGCTCAACGCCTTGCGCAAACTCGAGTGCGATCGCCGTTTCCCCGGCCTGCTCGACATGGCCATCGCGGAAGGTCGCGCATACCAGGTCGGTGTCACGCACCAACACGCGCGACTACCGTCCTCCCCTGCTTGAGCGGCTCCACGTGCCCATGGTTCCGGTAGGCGACGAGACGACCATACGGTGGAGGTGCCCAGGGGCTGCGCGACGGCGCCACCGCGCTGACTGTCACGCCGAACACACGAATCGGACATGTGGCGAGTTGATGAGCGCTAGAAGCCTCAACCACGCCGACTGGCATGTCCGAGAACGTCCTCGCCCAAACCGACCGCTACTCCACCCACGCCACTATCCACCGCCCGGCAGCGGCGACTGCACCGACATCCAGGCCGCGAACCCCACCGGAGCGACGCTGGCCGCGTTCGTCTGCCAGCAACCCAGCCAACCTCATGGCTGGGGCGGCAACTATCCCGAACAATCCGGCGGATGGGAACCTTCCCGGAACACCGATCTCGGCTCGATCCACATAGACGCCACTCTGACTGAGTACAAGCTATTGATCGCGTGGGCGAAGCCGTGGCCCAACGTCGCTGGGCGGTGGAGTACGCCGATGGCTTGGGCCGTCACTTGTCGCGATCGCTGATCGCTCGAGGTGAGGTGATGGTGGATGTGCCGACTACCGCGACGCAAGAACGACCGGATCGATGCGGCGGCAGGACAGTCAGGACGAGGATCCGCGATCACCGACGACAACGTGGGTCCATGTCAGGAAGCGCTCACGGGGGTCCTAGCTTGTTCCCATCACTGCCATCGGTCACGACCATGCCAGGAGCCTGTCGGAGGCGAGTTTTTCGTCCTCGATGCCGGTCACAACCGGTCTTTCGGGGTTGTCCGCGGCTCCCGCCCGAGATACACCGGCAATTCTCGGTGTCCGTTGACGACGATGCTGGGAAGCCGTTTCAGCCGATCAGCAGCGATGGCCAGCTGCATGTCCCGAAACCGGGTCCACAGAGCCGGCAGTGCGACAGTGGCTTCCAGTCGGGCCAGGGGCGCGCCCAGACAGAAGTGCGCACCGTGACCGAAAGCGAGATGGTCTTTCACTGGGCGGCGCGGATCGAACCGATCCGGGTCGTGATGGATCCGCGGGTCGCGTCCGACAGCGGCGAGCGATGCGAGCAGGACCTCGCCTCGAGCGATCCGGAAGGAACCGTTGTGGAGGTCGAGGTCGATATCGTCGACCGCGAACCGGAACGGCATGTGAATGATCGGCGGATCACGGCGCAGAGTTTCTTCCACCACTGCTTCCCACGGTATGTCCCCGGCAAGGACATCGGCACAGATCTGTGAGTGGGCGAGCAGTGCGGTGATCGCCTGGTCCAGCAGGTGGGCGGTGGTTTCGTGACCGGCGGTGATGATCAGCATCAACGTGTCGCCGAGTTCTTGTTCGCTGAGCCGCCGACCGTCCTCGTCGCTCGCGGTAATCAGGGCGGTGGTGAGGTCGTCCCTTGGGTGGGAGCGTTTGTCGGCAATGAGTTCGCCGAGCACCCGGTTCATCTCGGCGAAGTTCAGGGCTGCCTGGTCGGGGGTGAGGGTGGTATCGAGGATCGCGTGCGCGCCGGTGGCGAGATCGGCGGCTTGGTACGGGTCCACGCCCATTATGTGGGTGATTACCCGGATCGGGACCTCGTCGGCGAACCGTGCCCGCAGGTCGACGGCTTCACCGGCCGGTACTGCAGCGATATCGTCGAGGAGCTCTGTGGTGATGGCCTCGATGGTGGGGCGCAGCGCCTGGATCCGGCGATGGGTGAACACAGGGGTGACGATTTTGCGGAGCCGCTGGTGGTCGGTGCCGTAGCGGGTGAGCATGCTGCGCACCGCCACCCACGGATACATCACCCAGTCCTGAGTGATCTCATCGTTGATGAGAGCGGGCCAGTGTTGGTGGGCGTCTTTGGACACCCGGGGGTCGGTCATCAATCGTTTCAGCAGGTCGGGGTCGGTGACCGACCAGGCCAGCACCCCACCGGGCAGCTCCACTCGGCTGATCGGGCGCCGGGCCTGTAGCTGCTTCAGCTCGTCCGCCATGTCCACGCCGGTCAACACGATCGGTTCCTGGTTCACGGTGTGTGTCATCGGTTCTCCTCGACAGATCAGCGGTAGCGGTTGGGTGTGAGTTGGGGTGGCATCGCCAGTTGCACCGACGACACGGCAGGAAAGACCACCTGTAAGTCGGCCAGGGCACGGTGGAACGCGCCGGGTCGCCAGCGCACCGTGCCGGGCTCGGCGGGTTCGATATCGGGGGCAACATCGAGGAGCTGGCCGATGGCTCGGTGAATGATGATTTCCGCCAGCGCTTGTGCGGGGCACTGGTGCGGTCCCGCACCCCACGACAAGTGGGCACGGTTACCTGTGCGTTCGCCGTCGGCGGGCAGAATGTGCGGGTCGTTGTTGCAGGCAGCCATGCTGATCACGACCGGCTGATGCGCGGGTAGCCACACACCCTCGACCAGCTGTGGCTGCCGAGGGTAGGACATGCAGAAATTCATGAGCGGGGTGTCGGTGTAGAGGACTTCGTCGATCGTGTCCCGGACCGAGAGCGAGCCGTCGAGCATGCCGCCGGCGAACCGGGGATCGGTCATCATCAGCAACACGGTGTTGGTGATCGTGTTGCAGGTCGGCTCGGTCCCGGGCCCGAGCAGCAGCGCAAGCTGCTCGACCACCTCGAAATCCGCCAAGCCCGCGGGATGCGTGATCAACCTCGAAACAACATCATCGCCCACGGCACCCCCGCTGGTCTCCAGCGCAGCGCGTTTGGCCGTGACGACCCCGTACAGGGAGGCAGCGAAGCGTGGTCCCGCCTCGGCAACACCGTCCAGAATCGCCGCCATATCCGCCCAGGCCTGCTCGGCTTCGGCGGGCGGCAGCCCCAGCAGGTCGCACATCACGTAGAAGGTCAACGGAGCCGCGTACTGGGCCCGTAGATCCGCAGTGCCTGCCTCACAAAATGCGTTGATCAAGCGCTCGGCGGCACGATCGACCGCTCGTTCCACCGCGAACAGGTCCAGCGGGGCCAGTGCATCGACGATGGCTTTCCGGTATCTGGCATGCTCCTCGCCGGCGGTGCGGACCGCGTTGTTACGGCGCATCAACATCGCCTTGGCCGGGCATTCGTCCGGGATGTCGCGCTCCCAGGCCTGTGGATCGGCAGGAAAGTGGTCGGGATCGTTGAGAATCTGTAGCCCGGTCCGATAACCGATCACCAACGTCGCCGGGACCCCCGGCGCCAGCCACACCGGAACAAGCGACCCGTAGAGCTGCCGCATGGCCCGATAGGCGGAATGCGGATCGGCCGCGAACTCCGAGGTATACAGCGGCACCCGCGACTCGACCCTGGTGTGCGCATTGGCGCCGAGGACAGGCTGGGTTATCTCGTGCAGGGTGGGCGCCGCGGTCATCGGTGGCCCCCGATCGGTCCCGACGTGCGATTTCCGATGTCTTCACCGCAGTCGATGCGCGGCATTGTGTTCTCCCCCGACTTCATTCGGAGACGCAACCTTTCGTACTTTCTGAATCTGGCGGTAGGTGTCGATGGGATGGCCCGGACGGACGGAACCTGCGGGAGGCCTGACCCGCCGCGCTTGGTCAGCGCTCCCGTTTCGACAGCACGTCGATGCCCGAGGGCCCGGCGTTGGGCAGCGTGTTTGTGGGTAGGCGGCAAATACCTGCGGCGACCTCGTCGATGAGATCGCTGTATTCGCCGCAGAGCCCGCGTAACTGAGCCTGCGCATCGGCGATTTCCCCCGGGCTGACTCGAGAGAGGGGCGCGTGGAATGCGATCGCGCAGCAGCTGGCAATCTGGTCGACTACGGAGCCCACCGACTCCGTGTGTGCCCGGGCGCCCGGCCGTGGAGGTGGCGCCAGCGCGGCCACCAGGACATCGATATGGCCTATCAAGCGCCGCCGCTGACGGTCTGTGTCGCACCGGGAGCAGATGTCGGTGTGGCGGGTGGCGTGGAGTTCACCGAGTTCGGCCGCGGCATCCACGATCGGGCTCGAGCTGTCCACTGGAAGTCCGCGACACGCATGCTCGAGCACAGTCTCATCGGGCATGACCTGGTGCAGGTCGACCATCAGAAGGTGGAGGTGATGTATGTAGTGTTCAGGGCGGTATTCAGACCGACTCGGGCGCGTGTACAGGTCACCGACTGCGACTGCATTTTCTGTCTGCTCTTTCGTTGATGCCGATACAGGATCGGTCCACTGAGGGGTTATGGGATAAGCAGATTCAGGCTCGCACCGGCGAAGGGACGCGAACACGAGCCGCTGTCCTAGACTTGCCCTACTCTCGTGTTCGACCGGCTGTCGATGGACAGTCTCAGTGCGACCGCTAAGGGGGATGAGCCGGGCTGATGGCGTCGGTGGTGGCCCGATGGACGGGATATGAGGCACGCGCTCTGCGTGAGGCCACGAGGATGAGCGTTCGGGAGTTCGCCGCTCATCTCGGTGTCAATGACGCGGCGGTATCCAACTGGGAGCGCCGGGGAATCGAAGCGAAGCTGCGCTATGAGACGCAGCAGATTCTCGATACGGAACTCGCCCGGTCCCAGCCGGATGTGGTCGCCAGATTCGAGTTCATTCTCCGGTCCGAAACCGACCGCGATTCTTCTGGAGGCGCGCCTGTGCCCGGAGGGGCGATGACGGGCGAGCCTCATCTCGGCGCGCGGTCCAAGCCGCGCACGACGGTCCTCTTGGATACCTCAGGAACAGCTCTCTTCGAAGCGCAGTACAGGATCGACCATGCGGCGGTTGCCCGGTTTCGGCAGTTTCTCGGTTCTACAGCACGAGTGTTCGTACTCGCCGGCGGCGTGGGAAGTGGGAAGAGTTGCCTCGCCCGATACCTGGTGCGCGATTGTCAAGATGTGGCGGATTTCCAGCTACACACCTGTTCGCCACAGTCATCAGCGGCCACGGATCTCGCAACCGAAATCTTGCGGTATGCCTCGCTGCCCAGTGGCACTGATGCGCTACTCACCTTGGAAGGCGCGACCAACACACTCCCCTGCCCGTGTGTGGTCGTCATCGATGGCATCGCGTCGGAGGAACAGCTCTCGTTCATCGGCCGGCAGGTCGATGGAATTCTGCGTCAAACCAATTCGAATCAGCTTCGGTTCGTTCTCGTCGCCCGGACTCCGCCCGAGCTCGACCTCTCCGCGTTCCCCATCCTGGCGGCTTCCGCGTTCAGTTCCGCGAGCACCCCACAATCAGCGGCGTACACATTGACTCCATGGTCAAAGACCACCACCCGGGAATGGTGGGACCGCACCCGTGGCGAGAACGAAATACCCTTCGCGCGTTTGCCCGAACCACTGCAATCCCTGGCGACCATCCCCTTGTATTCCCAGATGCTCCACAGCGCAGGAGGAGTAGTCCAAGCCGGAACAGGGAACGGCGTGGCGAACGGATTTCATCTCATCGGCCACTGCGTCCGAACGGTTCTCGGTCGTAACGGCCAGGCTATCGAGCCCACCGTCGACAACCTCGCCCGGATCGCCCGTGCACTGACACCCACCGCGCTCCCCGCGGGCCTGGCCGGCGCGTCGGAAACAGCTATTGACCTGGTTGAACTCCCCTCGTCGACTCACCCGCTCCTGGAACGGGCACCGGACGGGAGGCCGAGGTTCACCCACGATATTTTCCGGGCATACTTCCTCGCAGTCCAGATCGCGGAACTGATGGCAGATCGCGGCCGCTCCTCGGCAACCGTGACGACGTTCAACGAGCTGGCCGACCGAGCCTCCCAGTCGGCCGCCGATCGCAACGTATTCGAATTCGTGGTCTGCGCACTCGATTCCCGCGCACCACACCTCATCGAACTCATGGCCTCGGCGCCATCGATCACTATCGACATCGCGCTGCCGATGCTCGTCGAAACCATGGCGACCACCGGTGTGACGATGGGCGACGTCGTTCGTTCCGCTGCCCAACGCTGTACACAAGCAAAGACACGGGCACTGACCAAGGCAGTGCTGGCGACACCGAATCTCCCAGAAATACTCGGTGACCAGCATCCGTCGTGGGTAGTCGGGCAACTTCGCACCCATGGATCGGAGATCTGGCCCGACATCGCCGGACATGTCGAGGGCATCCTCAATATCGAGGTCAGCACACTGATCGTGAGCCACCTCGACTTGGAGAGCGCGACGGAAGCCGCTTTCCTCGCCCGCTACTTCGATCTCTTCACCGATCCGGGACACGACCCACAAGGGGTCATTCATCAGCTCGTGCATCATCTCGACTGGCGCGTACGCGCCGCACTCGGCGAAGCATTGCCAAGATACGGTGCGCCGAGCTCGGAGCAGGTGACTTCCTCCATCGAGCAACTCGTCCGTGATGACGACTACAAAGTGCGAGCCAGCCTGGCCCGATCGATCAGCGCGCTCGACACTCCCACCGCCCATCAGGTCTTTCGACGCCTACTCACCGACAGCAATTGGCACGTCCGCGAGCAAGCACTGCAGGGGCTTCTGGCCGGTAGACAGAATTCGTTGCCCGATCCGACATTTGCCGACGACGTAAACTCCGTCATCGCAACCGAGGCAAGCTGGCTCAGACCTCCGGTGCACGTGTCGAAGCTCGCTACGCGGATACAGCTGCTGAGCGGCATCTCTACCCCGGATTCACTCCCGGCGGGGAGCATCGGACTCGTCGGTCTCCTCAAGGAGATGCGTTCAGGCTGGATCGCCCTGCCGCCCGAACTCGAACGTTCCCTCGTCAATGAGGGCGCACGGTCGGCTCATTGGCTCACTGCTCACGAAGCCAACGCAGTCCAACGGCGATATGAGCCCGGAGTCTCGAACATCCAGGAACAGTATCGACGGCGACGCGGCAAACACTCCCTACAGATCGCCCTCGATGTCCACACGCTCGACCGAGCCGTGGAGATAGCCCAGGTCGCCCAGAAAGCTGGGGCAGACTTCGTCGAGGTCGGCGACCCGCTGATCAAGCGAGAAGGTGTCACAGCAATCGAGACGATCAAGCAGTGCGCACCGGATACGGCCGTCGTCGCTGAGATGATGTCCGCCGACTGGGGCCGCGACCAGGTCGAACTCGCCGCCGAAGCCGGCGCTGATGTCGTCCTCCTCATCGGCCCCGCGTCGATAGCCAGCGTTTCTACCGCGGTCGCGGCCGCCCGGCGCCTCGGCGTCGCCCTCACCCTCGATGTTGCGCCACAACACGCTACGCCGACCTGGCTACGTGATATGGAACGCACGGGAATTGACGGGTTCGTCGTCACCACCAACATCGACCTCGGTGTCGGAAGCACCCACCCGCTCGCCACGGCTGCCGAGATACGCAGATGCAGTCAGCTTCCTGTCGCGGTCTCCGGCGGCTTCAGCCCCGGCGACGACGCGCTCAACAGTGACGAATGGGACATCGCCATCATCGGTCGCAGCGTCGCCGACGCCGTCGTGCCAGCCGACGCCGTCTCCCAATTGGCAAGGCTGGCCCGAAAGATCCGCACCAAGGAGGACCTGTGATCACGCCTCTCCAGCCCGAACACATCGGCGAAGTCCGTCAGCTGATGAAGCTCGGAGAGCCCTACATCAGTGCCCGCACCCTGTCCGACTACTG
This sequence comes from Nocardia sp. NPDC019395, assembly GCF_040632335.1. NCBI lineage: Bacteria > Bacillati > Actinomycetota > Actinomycetes > Mycobacteriales > Nocardiaceae > Nocardia > Nocardia sp. NPDC019395. Next base: position 39,681 of record NZ_JBEYBT010000010.1, on the reverse strand, counting down.
GCTGTACGCAACGCTGTTCTCGACCACCTGCCCTATCGCAATCGGTTCTGACAACACAATCGCCGGCGCAATAATCGCCTTCCGAAGCCAGGACAACCCCGCCGATGTGTACATCCAGGACGTCATGGTCCACCCACAGCACCGACGCCGAAACATTGCACGGACACTTCTCGACGCTGTGCGAGCCCGAGCCGAGGAATGGGGTTGCGGGCGCCTGTACTTGACCTCCGAACCCGACAACCACGCAGCACACGCCAGTTGGATCGCGCTCGGGTTCGAGAACCTGGCCGGCGACCACGACATCGACGGAATATCCGTGACCGCCGACTTTAAAGGTCCCGGCCGAGATCGCGCTGTCTACGCCCTGTCCCTGGGGTAGGGAAACCCTGCTCCGAGCGCGACTCCGGCTCATCGATTGTCAGCGGCCAGTTGCGACTCCCCATCAACGGTCAATTACCGGGGGGGGCTATTCGGCCGCTGCCAGCAGTCCGGCAGGGACGTACTCCGAGCGATGTGCCCCGCCTCGCGGTATATCGCGCGATCCGCCAGCTAGGGATGCCTGGGATCCAGGCGTTACAGGGCGAGCATGGCGGCGGCGACCTGGTCGGCCGCGGTGTCGCGTAGAGCGGTGCCCATGTCAGGGATCATTGCCCATCGGCCCGGTGCCCTGGGAAGGAAACCTGCCGTGTGAAACCCGGCAGAACTACAGCAGCACTAGGGCCTTACCCGGGTATCCATTCCTGGCGCCGACGCTGACGCTTGTATCGGGTACAGCGGCTCCTCGTCGCCGACGGCTCGGGCTTCGCAATCTGCTGTCCGAGACGGCACCGACCAACCGCGCGAGGAGTTTTCATTCGTAAGAGAGGCGGGCCCCGCAATGCTCACACTGGCAACAGATTCCCAGTTCGTCGAATCGTGTCGGGAGGAAGGACTCGACGAAGCGGAAGCTGCGCGCTCGGTAGCCGCCGGGACGATGGTATTTCTTCGGTCCGAAGACAGTCGTCACATGGAGAATTTCAAGCCGCTCCTGGTCGGTACCGGTACCAGGCCCAAGATCAGCGGTCTGATCGGGCTGGGGCCCCGCGACACCGACCGGCAATCCATCGTCGACACGATGAGCGTCATCCTCGCCGCACGCCCAGACGCCGTCATGGACCTCACCACCAATCCGGAGGGCGTCGCGCTGCGCACCGATCTCAAGGAGGTCATGGGAGTTCCACTCGGCGCTTGCTTGACATACGACTTGTTCACCGATCCGCGGCGGCGCATGAGCCGCGGGGAGTTCCTCGAGCGGTTCGAGATGGGATTGGCGACCGGAGTCGACTACGTGCTCGTCCACATGGGCATCACACCGGCGATATCCGAGGCGATGAAGAAATCGACCCGTATCGTGCCGACCACCTCGCGCGGCGGCGGCCTGATCGACCGCTACATGCGAATGAACCACTGCGACAATCCCTTGATCGAGCACCTCGACGGCATCATCGAGATCTGCCGACGCCGCGAAGTCGTACTCGACCTCGGCGATATCTTCCGCCCCGCCTGCACCGCGGATGCCGCCAACGATGAACTGAAGTGGATGGAGCTGCGGCTACTGGCCCAGCTTCGCGACGAAGTCCTGCGCGGTGGGGTGCAGGTGCTGTGTGAAAGCGGTGGGCACATCCCGCTACACCTGATCCCCGAACTCATTCCCGCATATAAGGAAGCCTTGGGCGGCGCGCCGCTGTGGCTGGCCGGGCCGATGGTGATCGATAACGCGGTCACTCTCGACCAGGTCGTCAACACCCTCGGCATCCTCACCGCCGGCCAGTACGGCGGCGACATGTTCGCCTCCATCACCCACAACGAGCACTACGCCATGCCGACAGCGCCCGATACCGCCGAAGCCATCCGGTTCGCACGGGTCGCGATCGCTGCGCTGGAGCTGGCCCGCGGCCGGGAATCCGAAGTCACGCACCAGCGTGCGATGGGCCATGCGCGGCGCCGCAACTCCTGGGCCGAACAGGCCGACCTGGCGCTGTACCCGGATCTGGCCAACCAGGCATTCATCCAGGAAGGACTCAAAGACGGAGCCCCTTGCACGATCTGCGGAAAATACTGTCCGCTGGTCATTGTCCACAAAGACGGCGAAAAGCCGGTGACGACTTCCGCATCGCTGCCTACGCCCGTAATCAGGGCGGGAAAATGATCACGCCGGCCCCCACGGTGGGACACAGCATCGTGCGACGCCTCGACAACGCCGCCGATCTCGAAGACGCCGCGACCGCCATCGCCGACAACCTTCTGTCGATCGGCCGACGCGTACCTCCGAGCGACTGGCTGATCGTCGGCGGGTCCCTGGCACGGGGCGAGCCCACCTTTGTCCGGAACGAGGGAAAACGGGTGCTGCTCTCCGATGTCGACTTCCTCTACGTTCATTCTGGACAAGATCCGTCGATACCGGCGGAGAAGCTGATCGAAACAGCCGAACAGTACTTCTCGGTAGTCGATCTCATGGTCCTTCCCTTATCCGGCTACCGCAGTATCCGGACTTCGCTCGGTTACGACTTCAAAAACCTCGGCTTGCCCGTCACCGAACGCGGCATCCCGGACCACTTCCGGGTCGAGCTGGACGCCCGCGACGCTTACGAGATCCTGCTTTACTACACCCAGGCGTATTTCTGGTGCGGGTTGCACGACTCCTGGCTGGCCGGTGCGGACACCATCCAGTACCACCTCGTGACCAATCGGTTGTGTATGAAGATCTTGCGCGCCACTGCGATGCTCGATGGCGCCTACGCGCACCACGACTTCGACCGCATGGCCCCGCACCTCGCCGAACGAATGCAAGCAGAACTGCGCTGGCGCAGCGATCCGGACCTGCCCCCGATGAGCGTGGGCCGGTTCTGGACATATCTCGCAGATGCGCTGGCGCGGTTCGATATCGAATTCGGGCAACCGCGGGCCGACGCGGTCAACCACAGCCGCTACGCGACCACCAGCAGCGGCCGGATTGTCGCCCGCCATCACCATGCGGTGCATCATCTGGCGCGGGCCATGACCACCGCATGGCCTATCACCGGGGATCCGCGCGCGTTGGCTACGGTGAAGCACCGAGTGTGGGCGCAGTACACCGGCTGGGACGGCACCCGCGCCCAGCCGAGCCCGGAGGAGTACTTCCGCCGCTACAAGCAAGAAATCCACGATCATCTGCTGGCAATGAAAGTGCAGGCCGTATGAAACTGCTGGTCACCGGAGGCGCGGGCTATGTCGGCGCCACCGTCGCGCGCATGGCTCGCGACGCAGGCCACCAGGTCGTCATCGTCGACGACCTCTCCCGCAACGACGAGCGACAGATACCCTCCGGCGTCGTCTTCGCGCGCCTCCGCGTGCACGATATCGCCGAAGTCCTCACCCCCGACGCCGGCTTCGACGCCGTCCTGCACTTCGCCGGCCTCATCGCCGCCGGCGAATCCATGTCGCACCCGGAATGGCACTGGGACAACAACACCCGCGCCTCGCTGGCCTTGCTCGACGCTATGGGCGCCGCCGAGGTCGGTCGGCTCGTGTTCTCCTCCACCGCTGCCGTCTACGGCGAACCGACCCAACTGCCGCTCACCGAGACAGCACCCACCGACCCGGTCAACACCTACGGCGACACCAAACTCGCGGTCGACCGAGCCATCGCCTCCTACACCCGCACAGGAGCCCTCGGCGCGATCTCGCTGCGCTATTTCAACGTCGCCGGCGCCCACGACTGCGGCGACGGCACCATGATCGGTGAGCGGCACGACCCCGAAACCCACCTCATCCCCTTGGCCCTCGATGCCGCAACCGGACACCGCGACAAGTTCTCTCTGTTCGGCGACGACTACCCCACCCCCGACGGCACCTGCGTCCGCGACTACATCCACATCACCGACCTCGCCCGCGCACACCTCCTCGCGCTCGACACCATCCACCCGGGCGAGCACAAGATCTACAACCTCGGTAACGGCATCGGCTTCTCCAACCTCCAAGTCGTCCGCGCCGTCCGCGAAGTCACCGGCACACACTTCGACATCGAGATCGCACCGCGTCGCCCCGGCGATCCCGCTACGCTCTACGCCTCCTCGGATCTCGCGCACCGCGAACTCGGATGGAAACCGGAGAAACCCGATATCACCGACATCGTCCAGGACGCCTGGACTTTCCACAGCACCACTCGGCGCGGCTGATGACCATGCCCTCGCTGACCTCCGAATACGCAAGCCCCATCCCGCTTCAAGCCCGGATCGCCACCCACCAGGAACACTCCGAACACCCCGACGACCCCTCCACCGCGGTCCTGGCCGCTCTGGAACTCACGGGCACTGAGGACCTCGCCGATATCGGCTGTGGTGACGCACGATTCCTCGCCCACCTGCACGCGGCTGGACACATCGGACGGCTCGTCGGTGTGGACACCTCAGCCGCGATGGTGGCCGCCGCGGCCGCGATCGGTGGCGTCACCGCGGTAAGCGGCGATGCCCAGAACCTACCCGTTCGAGATGGCGAGTTCGATGCGTGTACGGCCCGGCACATGCTCTATCACGTCCCCGACCCGCTCGCCGCACTCTCAGAATTCCGGCGTATCACCCGCGCCGGGGGCACCGTCGTGGTGGTCGTCAACCACGCCCGAACCTGCCACTACACACACCAACTCGTCGCTGCCCACGCCCGCAATCACGGCCTCACCCCACCGGACGGAATGATCAACCACACCGTCACCAGCGAAACTCTGCCCGACATGATGCGCGAAATATTCGGCAACACAATCATCGAAACCCATGACAACGCCCTGGTTTTCGACCAGCCTCGGCCTCTGATCACGTTCGCAGAGGCCCTGTTCACCTTCTACGGCATCGCATCCGACGCCCCAACCCGCGCTCAAATCCTCGCCGACGTCACAAGCGAAATCGAGCACTGGTTCTCCTCTCACCCAGGCCAAGCCTGGCGCGATCCAAAGGGCTACACGGTCGCAACAGCAACGCGCTGACTTCGTGAGCAGAGCGGCCGCATTCGCCGTGGAGATTGAGAGCAGACCGATCAAACACCGACAAGTGCGCGGCCAGCGTTACGCGCCTTACCTTATCGGCTGCGGACACCGGTCGGGCGGCGGCCACGGGCTGCACAGCACCGAATCGCCCTGGCTCAGCCGCGACGGAATTCGCCGTCGGCCACACCTTTGCTGAAGGCATCCCATTCATCAGCGGTGTAGCGGAGCGTGGTGGTTTTTCCGGAAGTGTCGGCGCCGGTGAGTTCAGCTCGATCGTCCCCGTCGATGGCGACCGCGAGAGTGTCGACCGTGCCGGACCGGCTGCTGAGCACGAGGTCGAGAAAGCTCGCCCAGCGGCCGGTCGGGACAGCAATTGTCGGCTGGGAGGTGGGGACGTCGGTGTACTCGTGGTTCTGTTTGCTGTCCCGGATGAGCACGCGATCGCCGTGGAACCGGACCTCGACACACGACGGGCCGTCATTGGAGTACGACGACTTGAAGAAGCCACCGTTATTGCTGGTGACGGGCTTAGCAGTGCTCATCTTGTCAGGCTATCCTATCTGCGACTTGCCGGATCAAGGCCGAGGACTCCTCGGAGCTCAACGCCAGGTCGAGTTGCCGGTCGAACAGGATCCGCAGCTCGCGTACCCGGGAGGCGTCGTCGATGATCCCCCCGGGTAGCGACCGATTCGTGCCATGCCAGCGACGGAAGCATGGAGCTTGCGAAGTGAATGATGTGGAACGGCGAGCCCGACAGGATCGGGCGTATCGGTGCAGTAAAAGGGACGATTCTGATATCTATCGTCTCGTGTCGCGTCATGTTGTTGAGGTGGCGCAGTTGACCGGCCATTACCGCGGGACTGCCGGTGAGCTGATGCAGCGCGGCTTCGTGGATCAGCGCTGTCAGCTCCAGCGGGTCGTCGCCGCCTAATCGTTCCTGTCGTTTCATCCGGGCCTCGATATAGAGGTCGGCGTCGACCGGGCGGATTCGGGCGATATCGGAATCCATAATCGCGCGGGCATAATCCACGGTCTGCAGCAGGCCCGGGACAATCAGCCCTTCATAGCTCTGGATGGTCTTCGCGCCGTGCTCGAGGCCGAACAACCTCAAGGTCTCGGCGTCGAAGAGGGCGGAGAAATCCATCCACCAGCCGCGCTCACGGGCATCCGCGCGGAGCGATTCCAGCAGCTGCCGTTCCTCGTTGTCGGCAGCGGCAATGCCGAACAGTTTCAGCAGCGCGTGAAAGTTCTCGTCGGTCAGAGCGCGACGGTCGCTCATGAGCTGATGCCAGTGGTTGGTGGTGATGCCCAGCGCTTTGGCGGCGGTCTTGACATCGATCTGCTGCGCAGATTTCCACTGGGTGACCCGAAGCAGCAGTTCCCAGCGGGCAACGGTGGGTGACTTCACGCATCAGCTCCTTCCCTGAGGTCAGGCCGATCCTACATCTCGGCTGTGAAACCATTCAGGCAGTTGTGCTGACAACTTGTCAGAGCTACTGTCAGACATGCCATCGGCCACGACATCCGACTAGTTCGGATCGAATCTGTCAGACAGGGGAGAAGTCATGCCGATACAAGTCATCGACCGGACACTGATGGTCAGTGACCGGTGCCGACATCAAGCCAGAAGCGTCGGCGACCAGCAGTGGGTGGTCAGCTTCCTGCCCGGCCGCACGCTGTCGACGGAGCAGGCCGCCGCGGCGATGCAGATCGCCGAATCCGTCGCAGACAACCTGATATTGGCCCAGCACCTGGGGTTGACCGTGCTCGAAGCCTGCGGTCTGGCTGCCAAAGAGCCCCCGCCCGACGACGAGTCGGCCGTCACCACACGGCGCACATTTCGTCGGCTCGGCCGCCGGGCGATGCGGCGGTCGGCATGAGAAGCCATCGCGCGGTAGAGATTCGGCGGGCCTCGGCTGTCCTCGTCATCATGTTCAGCGCGGGAGCAGCCCGTGGCCGCCGGACAGCGGAGCAGGCAAAGGAGGCGTCGCGATCCAGGCCGATGCCTGTTGCCGGGCCCGGCGGTCGTCATCGGCGGGAGGCATGATGTTCGAGCGGTGTCACAGCGCGCTCGAAGTTGCCCATGTATATCGCGCAATGGGTTTCGATGCGTCGCTCGTCTTCCATAGAGTCGCGCTGACCGCATCCAGCGCACTCGGAGCCGTGGTGATGCCCGCCGACCTGGGCGCCAGGGTGCGCCGCGAACTCACGGACGGCCGACGTGTGACCCATGTGCCGATCATCAGCTTTCACCGAACCGACCGAGAATGGGTCTTCCTTGTCGGTCCAGCTGCAGGCCGCAGTCTGGGCGACAGCGCCCGAAATACGCTCGACGCTGCTGGAGTGCGAATCCTGACTTCCGGACAGCGAGTATGGCTTCCGATGAGCGACAGCTTCATCGAGTGGTACTGGGTATCGCCACCCGCCCATGACACAGACCTACCGTCGCGGACCACGGTGCTAACCGCCACGCGTCATCTCCTGTCCTTACCGCCACGCTCGGCGATACGGCGGTGACCCGTGTACACCGGCACCGCCACGAATCCAACGGCGCTGTTCCCCTCCGGCGAGGAACTGCTGTCCGCCATACGGGGGCACCGTGTCTCCGCCCATCCCCTGACCGAGCTGGCCCGAGACTTCGGCCGGATGCACCGGCGCCGACTCCACCGGATTGTCCCTTCGGATCCCCATCGTCGAAACACCCTGGTACATGCCGTCAATGAGTGGGTGGCGCACCACCTCCCTCCCCCGCATCCGGCATCGACACTGCACGCCGAGTCGATAGGAGTAGTGATCGACCGCCTCGCCGAAACACAGGTCTTCGCATTCCATCTGCTCATGACGATCGAACCGACCCACCCCAGCGTCCACAAGGCCTGGTATCGACTCGCCGAACTGCGCGACTACTACACCGACCTGACCACCGCGGTCACCAACCGGTCACTACGCCTACCGCCCGCCCGGCTCTCGTGACTGCGGACCAGGTTCGCCGCTCACACACGAAGGAGCATCGAAATTTCCATGTCCGGCCTATCCTCACCCGACCGATGGATACGACCGCACATCGCTGGGACGCCCGACGATCTCGTGATCGTCGATACCGATATCGGCTGGGACCCGGCCGATATCGTTGCCCTGGTAATCGCGGGCCGAATGGTGCCGAATCTGGCAGTAGTAACCGCGGACGAAACTCGCGGCCGCCGAGCACAGCTGGCCCGTCACCTTCTGAACCTGCTCGGTCGCAGCGACGTCCGCGTGATCGCCGGCTTCGATCTGGGAGGCGAAGACCGCTTCCTCATGAGCAACGACCATCCGCCTGCTCCGCCGATGGAGGACTTCCTCGAGCGCATCCGCAGCCTCGATCGGATGATCGCTGCCATCGTCGAGCTCTGCGACACCACCACCGAGCCGATCCGCTGGGTGGGGCTCGGTCCGATGTCCAACCTCAACGCCGTTATCTCCCGCATGCCCGAGATCTCCGACCGGGTGACGGTCACCCAGATGGGCGGATCGCTCGCAGGCTATCGAGACAAGACCCAAGCCTCACAGAATTTCCGCACCGATTACACCTCCGCCGGACTGGCATTGCGGGCACTGCACACACCACGCCTGATGCTCGCCGACCACACCAATGCTGCCGCCATCCAGCTGACCCCCGACTCTCCACTCCTTCCGGCCCTCGAACACGCCACTGCATCGGACTGGGCGCAGTTGCTGGCGCAGCACCTGCGGGCGTGGTTCACCCGCAAACCCGGAACGTCGATGCAGGACCCGCTAACGCTCAGTGCCGCCCTTGGCCTGCCTTTCGTCTCCGTCCACACCGAACGGATCGGGATCCGCGCTGATGCCTGTATCTACCGCACACCCCACGGACGACCGGTACAGGCATCCAGCGCTGTCGACTACGAAGCATTCCTCACCTGGATGTACGAGATGATCAGGCCATAACCGCACTGCTCGCGTTCTTCTCACGATGGGGTCGCGACGAAACTCCGGCCATTCGCCAGCCAACTGATCGGTTCCGTAGGCGAGCCTCTCAGTTCGCGACCAGTGGTCTCATCGTGTGAGTGCAGGCTGCAGCGTGCTGTCGAACTTGTCGATGAAGCGCCCCAAATGCGGATCCGAACTCGGGAGACCGTAGGGGTCGAGATCCCACCAACGGCCGCCGTCGAACTCGTCAGGGTCGAGAGCGTATTGCTCGCGACGGTGACCATGAGCAACGAACCACAGCGAGGTATCGACATGTCCACCAGTCGGACCGACGGTGGTAGTCACGGTCAGAAACAACGGCACGTCACCAACGACATCGAAACTCACATCGAGCCCGAGTTCCTCTCGGGCTTCCCGGCGCGCCGCCGCCAGCGGGTGCTCGAAAGGTTCCAGATGCCCGCCCATCGGCAGGTTCAAGCCGGACTTGCGGTGCCGGCCCAGGTAGATACCGCGTTCGATGGGGTCCACCAGGACCACGTAGGACACCAGATGCGGTGAAGGTATGGCCGGTGGAACGCGACGATAAATGTCGTCGGTGCCAGCAAGCCACGCCAGAGTCTGCTCGATATGTTGCCGCTCCAGGTCGTCGACCGGAGTAATCGTGTCGATGAGTTCGGCAACGGCTGCCGTGGCGGACTCCATGCACACGAGGATATCCATCCTCGACGACATCATCTTCGGGCCGGGAGTCCGGATCCTCCGGCTCTCAAATCGCGCCCACCATCTCCCGCAGGACCGGCAGGCTGACCGACCCGGAGCCCAGAACGGTGTCGTGGAAGGCCGCGATATCGAACCGTGCCCCGAGGCGGGCGGCCGTGACGGCGCGTTGTCGCTGGATTTCCAGCTGCCCGATCTTGTAGGCCACGGCTTGGCCGGGGATGGCGATGTAGCGGTCGACCTCGACCTCGATCTCGGACAGCCCCGCGGGCACGTTCTCGGTCATATAGTCGATCGCTTGCCGGCGGCTCCATCCCTTCGCGTGCAGTCCGGTATCGACAACGAGTCGGCACGACCGCCACGAGTCGCCGGTAAGCATGCCCAGGCGAGCCAGATCATCGTCGTAGAGGCCCATTTCGTCGGCGAGGCGTTCGGCGTAGAGGCCCCAACCCTCCACGAAAGCGGTATTGCCGAACGACTGGCGCTGGAACCGCGGCAGGTGGGTGAGTTCGCCGGCGATGGTCAGCTGGAGGTGGTGTCCCGGGATGGCCTCGTGGAACGCGACCGCTCCGGTTTCGTAGCGGCCCCGATCCTGCGGGTCGTGACCGTTGACGTAATAGGCGCCGGGCCGGGAGCCGTCGGCCGGCGGCGGGAAGTAGTAGGCCGCCGGTGAATCCGCTGCGAGGAATTCGGGGACCTCGACGATGTCGCAGGTTTGTACGGGTAGCCGGCCGAACCAGTCCCCCATCCGGTCCGCCGCGGCGGCGAGGTAGCGGCGGGCGTCGGCGATGATCTGCTGTCCGTTGCGGTAGCGCAGGCTCGGATCGGTGCGCAGCCGAGTGAAGACCGCGGCGACGTCGCTGGTGCCGAATACCCGTTCGCCCATCGCGGCATACTCACCGCGCAGCCGCGCCACCTCGGCGAGTCCGAGCTCGTGGATCTCGTCGGCGTCCGCATCCGGCAGCGTGGTGTGCTCACGTAATAGTCGCTGGTAGATATCGGTGCCGTCGTCGCCGAGCCAGCACAACCCGGCGCGCTCGTCCGGCCGGGACACCGGCAGCAGCTCATCGGCCAGGACGTCCCTGTACCGGGCGAACGCCGGCCGGATCACCTCGGCCACCACCTGCGCCAGCTCGGCACGCCACCTGCTCTCCCCGTCCCAACTGGATGGTCCCGCCATAGTGGCGAACGGGTCGGCGCCGAGGTCCGAAGCGAGATAGCCGTCGAGCTGGCGCAGAGACCGCTCGATCACCAACCGGGCAGGCAGCCGGCCCGCGGCCAATCCGTCACGAAACCGCCGCTCCGCCTGTGCGAGCATGCTCCCGAACTGCCGGTACCGCTGCAGCAGCGCCCGGGCGTGCTCGGGTTCGGGGGCCTGTATCTGCGGGGCCAGCGTCAGGGCGGTGGCGTGCACACCGTCCATCTGGTCCGAGGCCAGTTCCAGTGGCCGCCACACCAACCGGTCGACTTCCGTGGCGAGTGCGCCACGCAGCAAGCTGTAGGTCACTCGCTCCGGTTCGTTCAGCCCGCCCGGGTCCAGTGCGTTCACCCGGGACAGCAGGTCGGTCATGGTGGCCAGCCGCTGCTGCTCGGCTTCGACCGAGAAGTCCTCGATCTGGGCGTCGAAACGGTGGTCACCCAGTGTCGTTGCCTCGGTCGGCGCCGCGGCAAGTACCGCATCCCAGTACAAGTCCGACAACCGTGCCAGCTTCGCCTCCATCACGGCATCATGCCCGACCGGGCCACTGTTCCGAGGGCCGATCCGTACGAAATCCGAGTGCCATCCCTGGCGAGCGGGACTGGCGCTGGTAGTTGCTCCCTGTTGGCAACTGTTACGCGGCCGTCGCCCCTGGGTCGGGTCCGATTCGGGAACCGAACGACCCATGGTGCACGGCAGACCGCTGTCCGTCGTTCTGGAGTTGCTTTTCCGTCGGTGCACTCGCGGAATCTTGCCTGCGTTGGAGCACGATGACGTCCTCGTGGGCGATCAGGTGGACGGGCAGTCCGCCGCGTCGATTCTTGACGATGAAGTCGCGCTGGAAGAAGCTGCTGCGGGCAATGAGGTCGTCGTCGGCGAGGCGGCCCAGCAGCGCGACGCATCGTTCGACGGTTGTGAGTCCGGCGAGGGTGCCGCAGGTGGTGATATGGGTGGGCAGGTCGATCAGTTCGGCGTGCTGACGCCAGGGGCGTGCGGTGATGACGACGTGTCCGCCGGGTTTGAGGTAGTCGGTAACTCCGGTGAGGATCTTGGTGAATCCGGTCAGTAGCCGGCCGATGCCGACATTGGCGAGGTTGCCGCGGTCGAGGACGGAGCCGTATCGGTGGTCGTACTTGCGGACACCTTCGCCGGCCTTGGCCCGGACATGGCCGTGAGTGGAGTCGCCGTACGGGGGTGAGGTGATCACGAGGTCGACTCGCCCGCGCAGGTTGGCGGGAAGCAGAGTGGACAGTTTGCGGGCATCACCTTGGTAGACGGCTGCATCCGGATCGATACCGGCAGCGCGGGTGAGGTCGATGTTGCTGCGGGCGAGGTCGGCCCAGCGGGTTTCGTATTCGACACCGACCGTGCGGCGGCCTCGGTGCAGCGCTTCGACCAGGGTGGTGCCGATTCCGCACATCGGGTCCAGGACCAAGTCGCCGGGGCGGGTGTATGCCTCGACGGCGTGGGCGGCGATCGCGGGCAGCATTTTCGCTGGGTGTTTCACGCTGTCGGGGTGGTAGCGGCCGGATCGTTGGGTGGCGGGTGCGGCCTGCGCGGTCGCCCACACCGACACACCACTGGTGCCGACCGTGTGTTCGGGCTTGGGAGTGGGGGTCATCGAAGGTCCTCAATTCGGGGGTTGTGACGCGGAGTCCCGCACGCGGGATACCAGGAGTGCGTGACGGCCGAAATTTGTGCGACGAGCGCAGCGCCAGCTCAAGGTCGCAGGAGCACGGTGACGTCGGTGTGCACGACGATGTGCCCACGGGCTTGCCCGGCGGTATCGGGTGCGGGGGCCACGATGGTGTCGTCGCTTATCGGTGCGGCGACGATGTGTTGGAGGAAGAGCAGATCGGCGGTCTGGCCAGCGGACACGACGTGACCGGTCGAATCCAACAGGGCACCTGCGGGGGTGTGGGTAGCGCGGGTGAATACGACCAGCACGCCGCCAGACGCCAGCCGCGTAGCCGCCAGCGTCACGATCTCGTCCACCACAGAGAGTGACGTGTTCTCGGGAGGCAGCAGGCTCGCCAGGATGAGCGAGATCTTGCCGTCCTCGCTCGGAGCCGGAGTTCGGGACGTGGCGGGACCGGCGGCGAGATGTTCGATCACGCTGGAACGGCCGAGGCCCTCGATGGTGGTGAGCGCGGCTTTGGTGTCCGGTGTCAGGAAGCGCCGACGCCTGCGGGCAGTGGGAGCCGGTGAGGACACAACCGTCACCTGGTCTCCCGGTCGGGAGAACTCGATGACCGCGCGGGACACGATCTGCTTCGGCCACTGGGTGTCGGCCTCGATCGGTTCAGTTCCGCCCGCCCAGATCGTCGACGGGACGTCCACCGCGGGAGGACGGCCGCGCGACGGGGTCGAACTGGTACGGCGGCGAGTTCGGATATGTCCGGTCATCGGCGGGTCCCTCTCAGTCCAGTGCATGAGGTTTAGGCACTGGACAACTCCCCGGGAATTCGCCGTTTTTGGACACCGCCCCATCTCGGAAACCGATTAGCCTCAAGCAATAGATTCCAGAGTCACTCGAAAGTCGAATCAATTTGTAGGAATTTTTTGACCGAGCGCATTCCGTCTTTCTACCGTGCGATGTACCACGCCACCGGAACGCCACCGAAAGTACACAGATCCTGGTAGAAGCCTTGTTATTCGCGGTGTTCACCACCGTATCTCCCCGGGATTCGTAGTCTGTCATCGTTCATCGCTGGGCATTCGGAGGTTTTTTCGGGGTTGCTTGGGGGTCATTCGGTGGCGTTTTGGTGGCGCTCGTTCTGTGTCCTTGCCGGGTCAGTTCTTACAACTACCGAATGCAAGGGAACGGGTGACCATGAACGCGAAATACGATATTTCTGCAAGGAAGAGGGGCCGAGCGGAAAGCTCGCCGCTGGCGGTGGTCAGGTCGGCATTCGACCGAATATCTGATCACTTGGTGCCGTTCGAGGCGGGCGAGGTGCCTGAGCTGGGTGGGCAGGTGAGGACCTGGGGGCAGGTGCGGCAGGTGCTGTCGGATCCGGGTGTGCCGATCGCGACCGTGGACGCGGTGTGGGTGAGGCTGATCAGCCGGTCCCGTGTCGACGGGGCGGACGCGGCGCTGATATGTGCTGGTATGGCGGCGCCGATGTTGGCGGGGATGGCGAGTGTCTTCGGCCCACGCCGGCGGGAGGATCGCGCCGATGTCGAGGCCGACTTGCTTGCCGCATTCTTCGCCGAGCTGTCTCGAATCGATCTCGAGCGGCCGTTTCTATGGTTTCGGCTGCGTTGGGCCCTGTTCCGCGGAGGCCGTAGCTGGGTGCGGCAGGAGGCAGCTGCGCCGGTGCCGGGCGCAGACCTCGGCACCGATGCCGGCGGTCACGAGCCGGTGCCGGCGATGTGGACCCCGGAGGGCCATCCGGAGCAGGTCCTCGCGGAAGCGGTCGCGGAGAACGTGATCACCGCCGAAGTGGCGGAGTTGATCGCGGCCACGCGGTTGGAGGCGCAGTCGATGACGGCTCTCGCGTCTCGTACCGCTGGGTTGTCGCATTGGGCATTGCGTAAGGCGCGGCAACGCGGTGAACGAGATCTCGTTGGGTGGTTGGCTGCCCGCGCCGCAGCAACCGACCCCGCCCGGACCAGCACCGTCGAGCGCCGCGCCTTACATCAGCTTTCCTGTGACGGCGACGACCGGGCGGCAGAGCTTGCGAAGCAGCGGCAGCGTCTCACCGGTCGTGACCGGGAGTTGCTCCACTTGCTGAGCACCGAGCGTGAATTGAGTGCCGCGCAGGTCGCGGATCGGTTGTTTCCCAGCATCGACACCGCCCGCAAGCGATTGACGGCGTTGACCCGCCGCGGGGTCCTGACTCGGTTCCGCAGCCACCCCGGCGACGGTCACCGAGGTGTACCGCCATGGCACTACGCCCTCGGTCCGACCGGTTCAGCGCTCCTCGCCGCAGACCGACGCGACCCCCTGTCCGCGACACGGCCGAGGCCCGCACACATGACGCGACCGCAGCAGTCCATGCCCCCTCCTGGGGCTGCACCAGCTGAGCTGCCCGCGACCGTCTCGCGGGATCACGTCGCGACATCAGGCGATTCGCCGGAGACGTCCCGGTCCAAATCCGGGACGCGAACGCGGAGTAACCGATGCGGGCGGACATCGGCTGCCCCCGCATACCCGGCAACTGTGGAGGTGAACCGCCGATGCGCATGATCGGTATCCCCGAATCCCTTTCCTCGACCTCACCAGGTCGCGCACCCCGGTCCCGGCCGGTCCGGCGGGCGTTTGCCTGGTCGACAGCTCTGGCCCTGATGGCGTCGATGATCGTGGTGACCGCCGGTACTGCTGCCGCGGAGCCGGTGTCAGTGCTGGCGATCGCTGAATCGTTCGACCAGGTGCTCGACAACATCCGCAACTGGCTGGTCGGCATCCTTGCCGGCCTGGCGACGGTATGCCTCACCGTCGGCGGCGCCCGATACGTCCTGGCCTCGGGTGATCCCGGTGAGGTCGAGAAGTCCAAGACCGCACTGCGGGCGGCATGTATCGGCTATGGCCTGGCGATGCTCGCGCCGGTCATCGTTGCCGTCCTCAAATCGATCGTGGGTGCTTGACCATGACCGCCCTCCACCCCGGCGGCACCTCACCACCACTTCCCCGGTCATTGTGGGTATTCCGGCTCGCGGTAACGGCCGTCGCGCTCCTGGCAATCGGTCTCGGCGTCAGTGTGACCGCGGCGGCGCAGCCAGCGGAACCGCCGCCGCTGCCACCCGGGACGACCACTCCGCAGTGGCCACCGCCACCCACAACGACTCCCGGCCAGGCCACACCTGCCACCCCGGTGCCGAGCGCTCCTACCGTCCCCGAACCCCAGGCCCCGCACCCCACGCAGGCTCCGTCTCCGACTGGTCCGGATGGGACGGCACCAATCGAGCCATCGGATCCCAGTGACTCCGACTGCGGGGTCCGCAATATCTCCGGGTGTGTCGCCGAAGCGATCGACGGATTCTTCCAGCGCCTGGTCGAATCCGCGCTCAACCCCCTGCTCGAACTGCTCTCACACACCCTCCTGACAACCCCCGAGCCCGGTGACCTGCCACGAGTCGGTGAGCTGTGGGATTCATCGTGGCAACTGATGCTGGCGGTGTACGGGCTGCTGGTGATGGCCGCCGGGGTGCTGCTGATGGTGCGCGAAACCCTCCAGACCCGATGGTCGGTGCAAGATCTGGCGCCGCGGATCGCGGTCGGGTTCCTCGCCGCAGCGATGAGCCTCCTCATCGCCACGCAGGCAATCCGCGTCGCCAACGCCCTCGCCACCGCATTGGCCGGCGACGGAGTCGACTCCGATTCCGCCGGCGCGGCGCTGCGGGAACTGGCAACCATCACTGCGGTGAGGGGGCTAGCCAGTCCGGCGGCCGGGGCCGGGATCTTTGTGATCCTGTTGGAGGTCGCGCTGGTGGTGCTGCTGGTGGTTTTGCTCATCACCTACGTGGTGCGGGTGGCGGTCACCATCATCCTGGTCGTCGCCGCGCCACTCGCGCTGATGTGTCATGTTCTGCCGGGGCTGGATTCGGTAGCGCGGTGGTGGTGGCGCTCGTTCGCCGCCTGTCTGGCGATCCAGGTGGTGCAGTCGCTCGTGTTGGTTACCGCACTGCGAGTGTTCCTCACTCCCGGAGGATGGGAATTCTTCGGGCCCAACGCCGACGGATTGGTGAGCTTGATCATCGGGCTCGCGCTGATCGCCGTATTGATCAAGGTTCCGTTCTGGTTGCTGTCGAGCATGCGGATCGGCCATGGCGGCGGCCGAAGCATGGTCGGGTCATTGGTGCGCGGCTATGTCACCTACAAGACCTTCGGTCTGCTCAAGGGCGGCGAGAAAGCGGCCGTCGCCACTTTCCGGCGCCCGGCTCCCTCGCAGCCCGGTAACAACATCCCCGTCGCCCGCGCCCGAACAGGCAGTGGCCGCCGCAATTCCGCCGCCGTGGTGGGCGGTGCCGATCCGTACTCGCGGACGCGGTCGACTCGCGACGGCCAGCTGATGCTGCCGCTCGAAGGGGTTCGCCGCGTTCGGCGAACACCCGCGCCGACTCCGCACCAGCCGCAGCCGTCAGCGGCCAACACCTACGCTGCCAACCCGCCGGGCGCTGCCACCCCGACGCCAGCCCGCAGGAAACCGCGGGGCCGCCAGCTCGCGTTCGATTTCACACCACCGGATCCGTACAAGGGGATCCGCGCCGACCACCGCGGCCAATACCCGCTGCCGATCCCCGTCCACCGAGTTCAGCCTGCACACACCGCCGCACCCGCTCAGCGCCCCACCGCGCCGGCACCAGCGACGCCCTCGACTCCCGGGCGGCCGCGCCGGCCCACTCAATTGGCGTTCGAGTTCGAGCCGCCCGACCCCTATGAGGGCAACCGGCCACTGCGCAGTGGCCAGTACCGGCTGCCGTTCCCGGTACCGAGGGCCCGGCCCGGCGACCGCGCTACCACACCGCCGCCACCACCGACCTCACCTACACCCCCGTCACCGACCGGCCGCCAGTTACACCTTCCGCTACCCGATCTTCCGGTGCGCCGCCGAGCCCGCCGCCGCTCTCCCCGAGGAGGAAACAACCGATGACCACACCCGTTCGTATCCCCTCCGATGTCGACCGGCCGGACCGGCTGATCGGCCCGTTCACCGCCCGCCAGCTCGCGATCCTCGCGGCCACCGCGCTGCTCCTCTACTTTGTGTGGTCGGTAACCCGCGAGGTGGTCGCGCCCGTGGTATTTGTCGCCGGCGCCATCCCGGTCGGCGCCGCGGTCGCGGCACTGACCATGGCCACCCGCGACGGCCTATCAGCCGACCGGCTGCTGTTGGCCGCAGCTCGCCAAAGGCTACAGCCGCGCCATCTGGCCGCAGCGCCCGAAGGCATCGATCCGGTACCACGCTGGATCGCGCGAGCCGCACGTCGAGGCAAGAAACCCGTTGCCCCGCACCAGTTACGCTCCCGCACCCTGCAACTTCCCGAATCGGTGACCTCGACTGGTGAAACGGGGGTCGTCGATCTCGGCCCGGACGGACTGGCAGTGATCGCCGCGGCCGGGACGGTCAACCTCGCCCTGCGCACTCCCGAGGAGCAGGAAGCCCTGGTGTCCCAGCTCGGTGGCTGGCTGCACACGCTACGTCAGCCGGTCCAAATCCTCCTGCGCTCGACTCGCCTGGACCTGACCGACCAACTCGAGAGCCTGCGGAACGCAGTCGGGGAAATGTCTCCGGAGCTGGCCGCCGCGGCCCATGGTCACGCTGACGATTTAGCCGAATTGGCTGCGAGTGAGGATTTGATGCACCGGCAGGTGCTGTTGGTGTGGCGCGAACCCCTCGACATCCCCGCTTCGGGCGATGGGCTCGGCGGACCGTCCCCCGCTGCAATGCTCGGCTGGCTGGCGTCGGGACGGCGCCACGCCCGCCGGGAGCTTTCGAGTGCGGCGCGCCGCGCCGCGGAGTCGCGGTTGTTGCGCCGGGTGCACGAGGCCGCCGATCTCTTGGCTCCCATGGGGGTCACCGTGACGCCGCTCGACGATATCCAGGCCACAGCTGTGGTCAGAGGGTGCTGCAACCCGGGCAGCCTTGTGCCTTCCTCCGCCGATGTGGCCGGCCCCCACACCGTCATCAGCACCGACGCCGAGCACATCACCGAAGATATCGGCCCGCACGACACCATCGCACAGGCCAACGCACCACGGGACCGGCGCCTCTGGCTGCGAGATCACCGAACTTCCCGTGCCGGAGACGGGTTCGGCCCGGATTCGCTGTCGATCGGGGCCCGCCATCTCGAGGTCGGCTCCGGCTGGGTGGCCACCCTCGCGGTCACCGGATACCCACGGGAAGTCACCGCTGGTTGGCTCGCGCCGCTGCTCTCACACCCGGGCCGCCTCGATGTCGCCGTGCATGTCGATCCGGTGGACCCGGTCACCGCGGCGTCGCGGTTGCGGCGCCAGACCGCGCGGCTGGAATCATCGAGGCTGCACGACGCCGGCTACGGGCGCCGCACCGACCCTCTGGTCGAGGTGGCAGCCGAAGATGCCGCCGATCTCTCCGCGCGAGTGGCGCGTGCCGAAGCACGTCTGTTCCGGGTCGGTCTGTATCTGACCGTGCACGCCGGATCGGAAACCGAACTCGCCGACGAAGTCGCCGCAGTCCGGGCTCTGGCGGCGAGCCTGCTGGTCGACACCTGCCCCCTGTCCTACCGCAGCGCCCAGGGGTGGGTGTCCACCCTTCCACTCGGCTTGGACCTGATCCGGCTGCGGCGAACCTTCGACACCAACGCCCTGGCGGCCGCATTCCCGTTCTCCAGCCCCCAACTACCTGTCGGCGACCCGGCCCACGCGGCATCCCCCGAGGGCGTGCTCTACGGTCGCGACGCCGCGGCGGGATTGGTGTTCGTCGACCGGTTCGGCACCGGGTCCAACAACCACAACACGGTAGTCCTCGGCCGCTCCGGCGCGGGGAAAAGCTATCTCGTCAAAACCGAGATCCTGCGCTCGCTCTACCGCGGAATCGAACAGGTCATCATCGACCCCGAAGACGAATACCGCACCCTGACCGAGGCCGTCGGCGGCACCTACATTCACCTCGGCGCCCCCGGAATCCGGCTCAACCCCTTCGACCTGGAAATTCACACCCGCACCGACGGCCGCCGCACCGCTCCCGCCGATGCGTTGACGCATCGGAAACTGTTCTGCCACACCGTAATCAGTGTACTTCTCGGAGAACAGACCCCGGCGCATCGTGCCACCCTCGACACCGCCGTCAACGCCACCTACAGCAGTGCAGGCATCACCGACGACCCCGCCACCTGGACTCGGCCTGCCCCTACTCTGGGCATGCTGCGCCACCAGTTGGCTGCCCTCGGTTCAGCGGTCGCCGATGATCTCGCTGCCGCGTTGGCGCCGTTCGTCGGCAATGGCGCATTCGCCGGCCTCCTGGACGGGCCGACCACCATCAGCCCGGACGCGGCGATGGTCGCCTACTCGCTGCGAGAGCTGCCCGATGAACTGAAAACGATCGGGACACTCCTGGTGCTGGATGCTACGTGGCGGAGGGTCGCCGATCCCGGCGGCCGTCGGCCACGGATGGTGACCGTTGACGAGGCGTGGCTGATCATGCGCCAAGCCGCCGGTGCACAGTTCTTGTTCCGGGCCGCGAAATCGTTCCGCAAGTACTGGGCCGGGCTCACTGTCGCGACCCAGGACTGCGCCGATGTACTCGGCACCGACCTCGGCAAAGCGATCGTGTCCAACGCGGCCACCCAGATCCTCCTCCACCAGGCCCCACAGGCGATCGACGAGGTCGCGACCGCGTTCAAACTATCCGACGGCGAACGCCAATTCCTGCTGTCGGCCGCACGCGGCCAAGGACTACTCGCGATCGACGGCACCGACCGCGCTGTCTTCGCGGCCATGGCCTCGCCCGAGGAACACGCGTTGATCACCACCGACCCCAGCGAGCTCGCCGGCACCGACGACGCCGCAGAGGCGGGGCTCGACCCTCCCGACGCCGTCGCATTCACTTCCGCCGGCGATGCCACGGACGACGCCGGCGGCGGTACCGAAGTCGATCACGGTGATGACGACGGCGACGGGAACACATATCTCGATCTGCAGGAGGCGTAGGCCGTGTCACCTCAACTGCTGGCTTCGCCGCCGCACGACGGGCTCACCGAACTACTACTCGACCCCGCCACAACCATGCGGGAATTCGTCACCGCCGTCATCCAGTTCATGACCGGTCCCACGGCGGTGATCACCATCATCATCGGAGCGGGGGCGTTCGCACTCGCGCAGGTGCTCGGATCCGTGCGACGACGCCGGCTGGGCGCCGACGCACGCCAGATCACCGTCCTCACCCCACCAGAGGTCGACCCGAAAGGCGCGTACACGTTGTGGGCGCATCTGACGGGGCAGCTTCGCCCGGCTTGGCGGCGTGTGGTGCTCGGGCAACCACACCTGGGATTCGAGTATGCGGTGACTCCGGAAGCCGGTGTGGCGATCCGGATCTGGGTACCCGGGCAACTTCCGCCCGGGCTGGTGGAGCGGGCTGTGGCATCGGCATGGCCGGGTGCGCACACCCGCACCAGCCACACCACCACCGAACCGCTCCCACTCCACGGGGCCAAGGTTCGGCGTGTGCTGTCTGCGGGTGAGCTGCGGCTGGGACGCCGCGAGGCGCTGCCGATCCGCACCGACTACCGGGGCGGGGATCTGGTCCGCGACCTCATCTCCGCCGCTGACGATCTCGCTCCTGGTCAGGCTGCCTGCGTGCAGGTGCTGGCGCGGCCGGTCACCGGCCGGCGCGTCAGCCGCGGCACCCGCAGCGGCCCGGCGGTGTGGCCGGTGCCGCTGCTACGAGAAATCCTCGACCTGCTCATGCCAGGCCCGGTCCGCCGGTCCGGCCGCACCCGTGCAGCAGCCGCAGCCCAGACCCGAGACCGGCAGACAGCGATGCAGGAAAACACCGAGCACCGAGCCGCCGCCGATAAAGCCCGGGGCCCGCTCTGGGAGAGCATCATCCGCTACGCCGTCACCGTGCCCGATACCGGCGACCGGACGGCGGCACGGGCCGTTGCGCGGGGGCGGGCGGATGCCCTGGCCGTGGTGTTCGGGTCGTGCACCGATCACAACTATTACCGGCACCGCAGACGCCGGAGGCTCGCGAATGCATTGGCGCAGCGACGACTCGGGCGCGGCGATTTACTGTCGGTCCCGGAATTGGCGGCTGTTGCCCACCTTCCGCATGATCCCGCGATTCCCGGGGTGCAGCGGGCGGGTGCCCGTGCCGTGGCTCCGACGCCGGATATCCCGGCGGCAGGACCATTCGCGAAACCACTCGGGGTCTCCGACACCCCGGGTGCGCGGTCGGTGGCGGTGCGGGTCGCTGACGCCCGACACCACCTGCACGTCCTCGGCCCCACCGGTGTCGGGAAATCCACCCTGCTCGCGCAGTTGATACTCGATGAAGCCGACCAAGACCGCAGCGTGGTCGTGGTCGACCCCAAAGGCGATCTGATCACCGATATCCTCGCCCGTCTCCCCCGCCGCTGCGCCGACCGGGTCGTGTTGTTCGACGCCGACTCCCGCAGCCAACCGCCCTGTTTGAACCCCCTCGACACCCCAGCCGACCGCGCGGGCACCGACCGGGCCGTGGACAACCTGGCCACGATCTTCCACCGCACCTTCGCCCAATGGTGGGGTCCGCGCACCGACGATGTCCTGCGTGCGAGCCTGCTCACGTTGTGCCGGCAGCCCGGCGTCGCGACCTTGACCGACCTCCCCCGGCTGTTGACCGAACCGGCGTTCCGCACCCGAGTCACCCGCGCCACCGCCGACCCAGTGCTTCGAGGGTTCTGGTCCTCGTACGAGGAACTGACCGACTCGGCCCGTAACCAGGTCATCGGGCCGCTATTGAACAAGCTGCGGCACTTCCTGTTCCGTCAATTCGTCCGGGATTCCCTCACCGCCGGCCCCTCCACCGTCGACCTGGGCGAGGTCCTCGACCAGGGCGGGATCTGTCTGGCCCGGATCCCGAAAGGCTCCCTCGGCGAGGACACCAGCCGGCTCATGGGGTCGCTGTTGGTGGCCCGTACTTGGCAGGCGACCACGGCTCGGGTCGGCACGCACCCCGATCGGCGCCCCGACGCCACCCTCGCCCTCGACGAGGCCCACAACTTCTTGAACCTCGCCACGCCTTTGGAGGACATGCTCGCGGAAGCCCGCGGCCTGCGCCTGTCCTTGGTCCTCGCCCACCAGAACCTCGGCCAGCTGCCCTCCGATATGCGGGCCGCGGTATCGGCCAACGCACGCAACAAGGTCATTTTCACCGCATCCCCCGAAGACGCCCGCGACCTTGCCCGCCACACCAGCCCCTGGCTATCCGAACACGATCTCACCCACCTCGACGCCTTCCACGCCACCGCCCGCATCCTGGTCCGCGGCCAGCAGGCTCCGCCGTTCACCCTCACCACCCGAACGCTGCCCCCAGCTGTCCCAGGCCGCGCCCGCGAAATCCGCGCGGCTGCCCGCGCTCGCCTCACCTCGCCGCCAGAGCCGACCATCCAGCCGGCCGAACCCGAACACGAATCGAATCCCGACCTCACCAAACCTGCGGCGCTACCAGCACGCAACGGCGATCCACGCCTGTCCTGACACCTACGACGTCCACGGACCGACGAGCGGATACACCTGCCCAGCACATTTCATCACCGGAGGTTTGGCCCACATGATCAATCGCCCGCTCCGGCAAACCGATCTCCGAGCACCCCGCCCCACCCGAGCACCGGCCACCGACCATGCCGGGCTGGTGGTGCGGCTCACCGCACGCGATCGGTGGATTCTGCGAATGCTGCACGAGCACCGGGTATTGACCACCACCCAGCTCGCGGACTTGGCGTTCCCCTCCCTCGTCACAGCTCGCCGACGGCTCGCGCTCCTGCACCGCTACCGGGTCGTCGACCGGTTCCGGCCCCTGCGCACCCACGGCACCGCTCCCGGACACTGGGTACTGGCCCCGTCCGGCGCCGCCGTGGTGGCGGCCGAAGCAGGTATCGAGGTCCGCCACCTGCGCTACCGCCGCGAACACGCCCTGGCCATCGCCCACAGCCTGCAGCTGGCGCACACCATCGGTGTCAACGAATGGTTCACCGCCCTCGCCACTGCCCCCGGAGCCGGGCGGGTCCTCGCGTGGTCGTCGGAAACCCGCTGCCGCCGACTCTGGGGCGACCTGGTCCGCCCCGACGCTTACGGCCGCTACGCCCATAACGGCGCAACGCTGGACTTCTTCCTGGAGTTCGTCCTCGGCACCGTCAACCTGTCGTCGGTAGCCGGCAAGCTCACCGGCTACGCCGAACTCGCCCGCTCCACCGGCATCATCACCCCCGTCTTGTTCTGGGTGCCCACGATCGGCCGCGAAACCACCCTCCGCCGCGCCCTGCTCGACTCCTGGAGAACGCTGCCCGACCCTGCCGCGGTACCCGTTGCCACCGCGGCAGCCGAGCTCCTCGACGACACCGAACCACACCCGAGCCCCGCCGACCGAGTGTGGCTGCCCCTCAACGCCACCGGCGTCGCCGAACGTATCGCTCTCCACCACCTCCCCGCTTCCTGGCCACACCTCACCCCACCACCGCCCAGCAACGACGATGCCGGCCTGCCAGCACCCGGCGAACCGACGGACCTTCCCCCGCCTTCACCGACTCCTCCGTCCAGCGCAGGAGGGCAATGATGTTCGGCAAAGTCCTCGCCACCGGTTCGGCTGCGGTCGTGTTCTGCTCGGTCGTCATCGCCGCGGTCGTCGCCACCGTCGTCCTCTACAACCACACCCCTACGACACCGGTCCCCGCGCCAGGCGCTGACACTGCGCCGAGCACCGAAGCGCTCACCGACATCCCACCGGAGAGGCTGGTGCTCTACCAGGACGGCGCCCGATCATGTCCCGGCCTGGACTGGTCTATCCTCGCCGCAATCGGCAAGGTCGAAACCGATCACGGCCGCTCCCCGCTACCCGGTGTCACCACGGGCGAGAACTTCGCCGGCGCCGCGGGGCCGATGCAGTTCCTCGCCGCGACCTTCGACTCCGTCGTCGACCGCCACCCGCTACCACCGGGCGGAGCGAACCCACCGTCGCGCTACAACCCCCACGACGCCGTCCACGCTGCCGCGCATTACCTGTGCGACTCCGGAGCACCGGCCGATATCTATGCCGCGATCTTCGCCTACAACCACGCCGATTGGTACGTCCGCGACGTCCTCGCCCAAGCCGACCGCTACTCCACCCGCGCCACCGTCCCACCGCCAGGAAGCGGGAACTGTGCCGATATCCGGGCCGCGAGTCCTGCGGCGGCGGCTGTCATCTCGTTCGCCTGCCGGCAACTCGGGCAACCGTATGTCTGGGGTGGGAACGGGCCGGAGCAATCTGGCGGATGGGACTGCTCCGGGCTCACCCAAGCCGCCTATAGCGAAGCCGGCATCGCTATCCCCCGCACCACCTACGACCAAGTACACGCCGGCCCCCGCATCTCCGAAGACCAGCTTCAGCCCGGTGACCTGCTCTTCTACGGCACCACCGCCGATGTCCACCACGTCAGCATCTATCTCGGCGCCGGAAAAATGCTCCACGCACCGACATTCGACCAGCCCGTACAAATCTCGGACCATCGCTGGCCCGGCGACGACTATTACGCAGCTACCCGACCCGCCGCCCACACACCGGCACGCGAGCCGGCCCCGCGGCTCTGAACCGGAATTCCCGAATCGAGCGTCGTCCGAACAGGAGCCCCATCGCCATGACCACACGAAGCACCGTCAGCGCCCTGGTGGACTTCTCCCACATCCCACCCGGCGGCACCGAACTCGTCCACCACATCGACGAAGTCCAGATCCCCATCACCACCGATCCCCACCACTGCGACCACCAGGACACCCTCTGCCCCGAATGCGCCTCCCTATGGGCAACCGAGCACCTGTTCGCCGAACCGCTCCCCTGGGATCACCCCCGAGACACTGCACATCCTGACAGTCAAGAGTGAAATCTGCCCGCTGGAGATAGCGCCGGAAACGAAACCACCGCGCCCTGCATCCCCCTGGGCACCTGCCTACGAAAACGTCGCGACGCAGGTAGACACAGGAACTGGGGCGGATACCCGGGCCGGGCCGACCGTCTTGCTTCCGATACCGCTTGACATTTCACCGCGTACGGAGCGTCCATGGATCCCGGAACCCCACGAATCCGAAACCGCGGGGAACCGTCCCGGCCGGGACATGACGAAACACACCACCACTCCACCCCTTTCGAGGAGGGACCCGTCATGTCCACCACTATCCGACCCACCGCCGAAGACGCCCTGTGGGCTGTCATCGACACCGAACCCCGCCCCGCCACCGAACTGGCCACCGCCGCCGGAATCAGCCCATCCAAGACCCGCAAAATCCTCAACCAATGGGCAGCCGACGGCAGCATCACCCGCCACGCCGATGAGGACCCCCGCGCCGCCGCTCGCTGGAGCATCACCACCGACCACAGTTCCGACAGCACCATAATCAGCGAGTCGGAACCCGCCACCACGCAGGCAGACGCACCTTCACAGCCCGAGGCGGCCACCAGCGAACCCGAACTCACGCCCCCACCCGATCCGATCGACACGAATCCCGAACCGGACACGGTTGTCGCCGAGGCACCCGGCGAACAGGACCCCGAGTCGGCGGCGGAGTCGACCAACCAGAGCGACCCCGACCAGGACAAACTCGCTCCCGGAGCCTTGCGTGGACTGGTCGAAGACCACCTGCGTGACCATCCCGGGCAAGAATTCACCCCTCACCAGATCGGCAAAGCTCTCGCGGGACGTTCCTCCGGCGCCGTGCACAACGCGCTGATGAAACTCACCCAGACCGGCGTCGCGAAGCAGACCTGCGACCGCCCCAAAAAGTTCGCACTCGCTCGGGACACGCAGTAGCACCCCGGCTGCACGAAAATACCCGCCCCGGCCAAGAAGACAGCGGGGCACAGATGGAGTCAGAAGGACCGACAAACCATGATCATCAACAAACCCGCGCATCGACTGCGGACCGAACCATTGCCCTTGTGCCGACTCGTTCACCGTGTCTTCGCCGAATACGACGACGGCACCAGTATCTGCCTAGGCGCGGTACACACCGACGGCCACCAGTGGCGATGGGTCGACAAACACACCGGATTACCCACCGCCACCGGCCACGGCTACGACACCGCCCAGCAAGCGGCCGCCGCGATGCTGACCCGCATGTATCCCGCATGGAAACCGCCGCACACCCGGCCGATCCGAAATAACGCTGCACGACGCGGACCGGCACCCGCGTGATCGGGAAATACTGTGGCAGCGCCTCCCCCGCAACGATGCCGGGGAGGCGCTGTCCTGGGGCCACTGTCACGCCTCGACGACAACAGGATCTGAGAGAACGATGATCGAGAACACGGGTTACATCCTGCGGACCGAACCGCTCCTGGTTCTATCGGTGTTCTGTGACGTCACCGATCGGTGGATCCTGACGTCGCGCCAGATCTAAAGATGTTTGTATCGGCGAATTTTGACGTCGCGATCTTGGTTGCAGTGCAAAGATGCGTGTCCTTCGCCCCATATACACGCGTTGGAGAGAGTCGCCGTTGCCTCGTCAGACGGAGGTCGAGCGCTACGCCGCGATCCGATGCGATGCACGAGCGGGGATTTCGGGTCGATGGGTGTAGCCGAAGACCAAGTGGTCAATCCTCCATCGCCTGGGTTCTCAGCACGTCGACCTCGCAGCCTGGCGAGGCCGGATCGAAACCGTGCTCAACCAGCCAGCGGGCCCCGCGCAGGCTACGCAACGACCACCAGGCGCGGATCACGTCGAGGTCGACGTCGGCACCGTAGCCAGCGATGACGTCGCCGAGGTGTTCCTGGTGTCCAAGCGTCAAGGTGGCGAGGTCATACAAGGGATCGCCCTGTGCCGCCTCGGACCAGTCGATAATGCCGGTGACCTCGTCACCGTCGACGAACACGTGAGAGGTCTGGAGGTCGCCGTGTGTGAACGTCGGCGTCCACGGCCGGAGCGCGATCTCGGCTATCCGGCGGTTGTATGCGACTACGTCGGTGGGGACCACCCCGCTCATCGCAAGCCATACACATTCGCGGTCGAGCTCGGATGCGAGCGCGTCGAGGCTGTGGCCAGGCCATGGCGGCAGCGGCGCGTCGTGCAACTTCCGTACGGCGGCACCAGCCGCAGCCCACGCCGCCGGAGACGCGGTCGACGGCTCACCGAGGCGGCCGAGTGCCGTCCCTGGCAGAGCGGCGAGCGCGAGCACGGGCGGCTTGCGCCACAGAACCTCCGGGGTCGGGATCGGCGCCCTGGCCATCGCCTCGACCTCGACGTCGGTGTTTGACTGATCTGCGTCAATCTTCAGGAACATCCCGCCGACGCGCAAAGTCGCGCGCTCATGATGGGCGACAATGACCTCGACTTCTTTCACGGCGGCCATTATGGCTGGGATGACCATCGACGTCGCCGGGATTATCGCGTGTGAGTGACCCGTCGCTGGCTTGGCCGAGGCGTTGTCTCAACGGGTGTGGGTCCGGACGCCCTGCTGGTCCCCGCTGTCACCGTTGCGTGCTGCAGACTGCTCGACAATCTCGACCCTGCCCACGCTCGGTGACGTCAGAATTCACCGATCGGATCGATCACATCCGACTCTGAGCAACGGTCGGATTCACCGATAAACGACGTCAGAATTCGCCAGCACAACCAGTTCCGGGCCTACTGCGCTCAGGTCCAGACGATTGCGGATACAGAGGTGGTGGCAGGGTGACAGAGACCCCTTGGCGACGCCATCAGGGCCTTCTCCGGCGGGAATGGCGCCCAAACCCACCCAGCCGTTGTCGAGGAAGGTGAGGGATCCGGCGTCGATTCGGCGGGTGATGCGGCCGTGGCGGGCACCGAAAGGAAACTCCTCGGGGAGATGCCGAGCCGCTTCTTCGGTCAGGTACACGAAGGCTTCTATTTCTGCCATGACCGCAACGATATGTAAATAGCCTCTGCCGTAGAAGATTTCGTACACCGATTAGGTGTCCTCAAGGCATGCTGGACCGTGCACGATCCGCGTGCGCTGACCAGTGGGGAGGAACAGCATGACCGGAACCGGCGAGCAGGGGCGGCCGACGCCCTATCCGTTCGGCGTCGACGAGACCACCCGAAAGCTCCTGGGCCCGGCGGGGCTGGCAGACCTCGCCGCGAACCTGTGGCCTCACGAATGCCAGACCTGCGGGCAGCACTTCGCTGGCACCCGTCCGGCGGTCTACGTCCGAGCGGGAGACCCTGCCATCGCGACCGCCGGCTTGCACCATCCCGATTGTCAACCAGCCCGCTGGGATAACGAGCGGTCGTCGGCGCCGCCCTCGGAAAGGGCCCGCCCACTCAACTTCGTGCTTCGAACCTTCCAGCTACCCACCGTCACCGAACTCGGCGGGCCCGAGACTTGGCGTCCGTTCCTGCTCGTGAATCCCGGTCTGGAACAGGTCTTCCTCGGCAAGCAGGGCGGTCAGTGGCGAGTCGCCACCACCTCCTACTACACCCAGTTCGGGCTTCAAGCCTCCGACGGGCTGATGAAGGTCAGCGGCTCGGTACCGGATGGGGCGGACGATGCCCGTACAGTCGCCGACCAGCAACTGCGCGATAGGAGGCTCCGGCAGATGCATCTCAATCAAGAGCGCCGACGCGATCAGGGGCGCGGTCGGGACCGTTGACAACGCTCCGGTCGCCGTCCTGGCAATCGGAATAGCCCGGTGCGACGAGCCTGCGTGCACCCGTGTGCGCAGAGTCAGGAGCCCAACAGAGGGTGCCGGCACGAGAGGTCCAAACGGCCGGAATCCGGCTGTAAGCCCCCGGTACCGCAGATAATTTGCGGAGCCGGCTCCATCTGATAAGAGTATTTGCCCAGGTCGGCACTAGAACTACCGCAGATAATCGGCAGTTGTATGCGCCAACTTCCTTAGCGCCGGATTTCGCGACATTGGGCCGACGGATTGCAAAGGCCCTGTTCGGCGATGGTTTTGTCCCGCTAGCGCCGGATTCCGGTCGTCTGGACCCCTGCCCCGTTCACGGGCGGCCTGCCAGCGCGGTGATAAGTCTGCGGGCAGCTGCCCGGGAGAGTCGTCGTACCGCACGACCAGAGGTTTCACCCTCTGCGAGCGGATCAATCTCTGTCCCCTTGGTCGCTTTGGCGAACTCGGTCCTGAAATGCTCGGCATCGGCCTTCGCAGCCAGTGTCTTGAGGTAGTCGACCTGCTTGACGGTTACCGGCTCGGCTTCGGCCCGCGCAGAGCGCTGTCTCAGCTCGGCGTAGTGCGCGTCGCGGGCGGCCTTACGGGCAGCCTGGACTTCAGGCCCACGGTCGATGACCCGGACTCGCTCGAACCAATCCTGCGTGCCGGGCTTGCCGGTCACAGCCTCCCACAAGACGTTTGTGGTCAGAGATTCCTCGTCGACATCCTCGGTGAGACCCGGGCCGGTCAGAGCGGTGTAACCGCCGCCACGGCGGACGACAGAGAACCCAGCCGGTTCGACGTGAGCGGTAAGCCAGTCCTGCCCGCACCCACAGTAGTTGGCGTGGTAGCGGCTCCATTTCGAGTGCAGTGCCTCGTAAACCAGCTCGTCACCGAAGTGGTAGGTATCGCGCGTGAATCCGGACACCAGGCAAGTCTCGCACGGTCACAGCGGCGCTGCGTCGCCGTTGGAATATCGAATTGCCAAATGCTGCAATGCTATCCGGCGACACGGCCTGGACAGTAGTGTGAACGCATGGCCTTCAGCGTGTTCACTCCCGACGTCGATTCGCATCACGGACTCCAGTTCGGGGATCAGGATGAGTTCTGGTTCGAGGGGCCGGTGCTGGTCGTTCGCAGCCACCTCGACGTGCGGTACTACGTCCCTCGCCAGTGGCAGGAAGTGCACTACAGGACACACCCCGAAGAGCGGCGACCCGCGGCGAAGTCCTGAAGCCCTGCCCCAGCCCGGCCGTAGCCGAAGCCTCCCGACCGTCGAAAAGCCTTGTGGATAGCAAGTTTTAGCTGGTAGTCGCCAGATCCTTTCGTGTCGGTGGCTGGTGATACACCTCCCTGCACGTTCGGCGAGCGCTCGGCCGGGCGATGTTCCACTTCCCCCGCTCACGAGGGGCAGGGGTCGCATCGACGTTCAGGAAGGTTTCGACTTGATCGGCATTGATGTGTTCGCGGTGATGGTTTCCGTAGTGGCCTGCCTCACCGTCGGCATCGGATTCATGGTGGGGCGCGGCCGGGCGGCCGTCGCCGAGGAGCAGGCACGCCACTGGCGCCAAGCAGCCGAACGGATGCAATCGGAGCGTGATGCCGCCGGGGAACAGGCTCGCCAGGAGCGAGATTCAGGCGTGGCGGAGGCGCGGCGCGAGCGTGATGTCGAGGTCACGCGGGCACGGTCCGAGCGTGACGCCGCACTCGCGCAGATACAAAGCGAGCGCGCCGACGCAGAGGAGCAGCGGGCGGCGCTGCAGGAACAACTGCAAGAGGCAGCGACCCGGAGCACAGCCGCCGAAACCGAGCTTGCGGCGCTACAGCAGCGCCACACCGAGGAGCTCGCCGAGCTGCAGGAGCGTCATGTCGGGGAGCTCGCTCGCGCGCACAGCATGCACACCGAGATGGAGGCGGCCAACGTGCGGCTGACCACGGCGGCATTGAATTCGGCCGGGGAAAAGCTGGTCAAGCAGTTCACCGATATGGCCGAACAGCGCGCACAGGCGACCAGCCGTGAGTTCGACAAGCGGGAAAACTCGTTCGACGAACTGGTCAAGCCCGCGGTGGAGCTGATCAAGGCAACATCCGGGCAGATGACCGAACAGATCACCGAGCTGATCAAGCAGAGCAGCGTCGCCCAGGCCGAGTTCCGTGCGCAGGTCAAGCAGGTGAGCACCGACCGCGACCTGGTGGTGAAGTCCACCGACGAAGTACTCAGGGAGGTCGGGCAGCTCAGAAACGTGTTCCGCAAACCGGAGGCGCGCGGCCAGTGGGGCGAGCAGACCCTGCAGGCGGTCGTCGAGGCCTCCGGAATGGTGAACCTGATCGACTTCGACGACCAGCCGACGTTCGACACCGACGACCGCACCCAGCGCCCTGACCTGGTCGTCAAGATCAACGCCGATATGGCCGTGGTCGTCGACGCCAAGGCCCCGTTCAACGCACTGATCCAAGCCTCCGAAGCCAGCGACGAGGCCGCAATGCAGGAACGGCTCGCGGCCCACGCCAGGCACGTCCGCACCCACATCGATCAGCTCTCCGCCAAGCAGTACTGGCGGCTGCCGACCAGGTCACCAGAGTTCGTCGTGATGTTCGTGCCCTCGGACACCTTCTTGTACGCGGCGTGGGAGCACGACCGTAGCCTGTGGGACTACGCCGCGCGCAAGAACGTCATCCTGGCGACCCCGACCAGCCTGCTGGCGATCCTGCAGTCCGCCGCGGCGGTGCTGCGCTACGACAAGAGGGTCACCAACGTGCAGGCCACCGTGGACGGCTGCGCTGAGCTGGTCAAGCGGCTGGCCAAGCTCGCCGATCACGTAAGAACTCTGGGCGGGCATCTCGGCAAGTCGATGCAGAGCTTCAACTCGGTAGTGGGCTGCATGAATGACCGCGTGTTGCCCCAGGGCCGCAGGGTTAACGAGCTGCAAGGTGGGGAGACTTCGCTTCGCGAGCTCGACGCGGTCAACGTGGATCTTCGCCAGGTTGCCAGTTCTTTCGCCGAACTCGACGGCGACAGTCCGACCGCGGCTTAACCCTCCGGCGGCGAGGCCGGCGGCTTGGCCACCGAGAAAGCCGACACCAGGCCCTGCCCCAAGCCGGGGCCCCAGGAGGTCATTGCTACCCCTCTCGACACCGGATTTGCCCCGGTCAAGCGCGTGTCGGTGGCATTGTGCGATTCCGATAACACGGGATGGATTCGCACGGTTTCCGTGTTAACCTCTATGCAAGCAAGGAACCGGCTGTCCGGGCGTACGCCTCGACGGTCGGTCTGGCCCTCGGTGTAGCTACAGCAGCCGGGGGCTGCTTCTTTTCCAGGGGTGGGTCACTCGACCGGGTTCACGAAGTGCACGCGGTTCTCGACGATGCTGAACAGCCGCGAGGTCCGGTCGCGGTGGGTGAGGCTACGGCGGTAGGCCGAAGACACAACATCGGGCAGCCAGAGCAGGTGCTCATACCTCGGTGAGGTCTGCAGCAGACGGACATTTCGGAGCTGAGGGTTCGCCGATACCAGTTCCTTGTGGTTGGCGCGATCCTTGTTGCGGAAGTTCTGCTGGTTGCGTTCTTCAAGCACGAGCAGCTCGACGGGATCCCACCCTTCACCGCCGGCGGCCAGTTCGAGGGTGATCCCGCGGTAGCACGCGCGGCGGGCAAGCTTCGCCGTCGCGGTCATCGCCGGCCAGGGGGACGCGGTGGGCGATCACGCAGGGTCGGACCCTTCGGCGAGGATCCAGCATGTCCTTCATCGCATCGGGACCGTCAGGATCTTGCAGGGCCTATGTGGAGTGTCAGTAGGTGCCGCCGACGATCTGCCGCAGACCTGTACGAAGTTCGGCCATATCCGGCTGGCGGACAACCACTGCGGTGAAGACGTAGAACGTCTCCGCCGGCTTCACATCAGGTTTGTGCGTTTGGTACGACTCGTCGAGGTAGGCCACCGGCCCCTTGGTGCGGCGGTAAGCATCTGCCACGATGGCGCCCTTCGCCGCATCGAATCCCATCGCGCAATACTAAATCCCAGTTCGTTCGACCATACGTGCGAACGCCCGCAACGCAATCGGCATGCGCCCTGCGTCTCATAACCAAGTTTTCGAGGCAGTCCGGGCCAGGTTGCCTGATGTCAATGCGTGGTGCAGTGGTTCCCTCATCGATCCTGCGTCACTCGGTGACTGTGATCACCTTGTCCTTCACGACGAGGGGGGCGTCCTCCGGTCCTTTGACGTATTCGGGGATCCACACAGCGCGTGGGTTTTTGAAGCGCGCATGCTTGAGGTGGCGCCAGTGCCCGCGGACCATCCACCGGTGGCTCCAGTCCGGTGCCTCTCCTGCGGTGCCGCTGGGCGGCCGGTGCCGGGACTTCAGGTCGACTGTCAGCAGTGTCGAGGGGATCCCGGCTTTGCCCAGTCGTCGCCGTAGCGGGCGCGGGACGGCCGGCTCGGCGATGTCGGCCAACGGTGCGTCCATCAGTGCCCAGGTGGCTCGGACATAGCGGCACAACACTTCTGACTGGGCGTTCAGGACCCCTGCCTCGCGACTGGGTTGGTTGCTGATGGGATGACCGACCGGCAGAAAGAGCGAGTCGCCGAAGGAGCCCAACGGCCCAAAAACACTGACGGGAAGATCGGGCTCGTTCGGCGAGAGCCAGGACACCGTGACACCGTCATCAACTCGGCCGAAAAGGGTGCGGGTAGCCGGATGCCAGGCGAACCCCTGCAGTACGTGCAAGATGTCGCAGGTCCGCTCGTTGCATCGCAGGCGCACGGGCCGCTCCATGAGCAGGAACCCGTGCGGAGCTGGCGTTTCAGCGACGACGAAGTCGTCATCGGGCATCGTGGCCTGGGCCGTGTCGATGATCGTCACCATGTCGGTGGACATCCAGAAGTTTTGCGCCTGACGCAGGCTATCCAACTCCATCTCAGGTCCGGAATCGGTGCCCTGATCCCGCGGGGTTCCGAGCTCGGCGAACATCTCTGCTGCGAGGGGCCCGGCCAGATGCTCGGCATAGCCTTCCTTCCAGCGCAGGACTTCCAGCGGTGGAAGGGCAGGAGCAGACACATCGACCATAGTCGTATAGTAGATATTTTTGCAGGTCAGCGCACCATTACTCTGGTTTGTCGGCCGCCGGTTCGGCATGCTGCAGTTGCCTCGGCGCGTTGGCCGTGTGCACCCGCGTGGCAGTTTCTTACCGTAACCTTTCTCCCGGAGGTTCCTGGGCCTCTTCTCCGCTGCGAGCGGTCCGCTGCCAGCCTCGATAGGCGCGCTGCCTGGCTTGCTTTTTCTTGAGTTCGGCTTGCCGCTGTCGGTACGCACGTTGCCGGCAGGCATTGCTGCAGTACTTACGGTATCGACCAGTAGGGGCGGGGAAGAGACGTCGGGAGAAGACGATCCTGCGGTGGATGTGACGGTCTGCCCACCCGCGGCCGTACTGAACAGGCAGATCACACGGGCATTGCGGGCAGTGTCCACGCCCGAGCGAAGGGGTGTAGCCGTGGTACTCGCACCACGTGAGCGGTCTCGGCTCGACCCCGATGGCAGGGTCACCGATTCCCGCTGCGAAGTCCCCGATCTGCTGGAGCATCCGGTCCCGGTCGGCTGCGTCCAACGCAGCGAGCATCGAACTCAGTTCTCCTCCGCGGAGCAGCATCGACGAGATAATTCCCCACACGATGCTCTGAAACGCCCGGGCAATGACCTCTTGTGGGTCCCGCACTGCCCAGCCGCGAAGCTGTTGGATGTCGTCTTGTATCTCCGGGGAAAGGAATGCACGTTCGAAAGCGTCGGTGAAGCATTGGAAGAATTGTTGGGCGGCGTCCGATGAGATGATCGCCCGCTCCACTGGTGCACGGTTCGCGCCGCGCTTGCTCATTCGGTCTCTTCCTGTTCGATCGGCTGCCAGGATGCTTTTGTGCTCGAAGGGCCGCGGCCCCCACTGTGGTCGTTGTCCTTGCCAGGCTTACCGACGCCCCGGAATCCGAAAGCGGCCGCGAACGCTGCGAAGATGTTCGAAGCGTCGCTTCGCGGGGCGCGGACCAGGGCGACGACCGTCACGAGCGTGATGGCGGCGAGAAAGATGGCCGCCGGCCATGTACTGGCTGCGACGGCCGAACCCGCGGAATGGATGATGCTGTTGTACAAGGGTCCTCCGGAAACAAAGAAAGCCCCCGGCGTCGGCGCCGAGGGCTTTAGGTAGTCGATTCGGTTGTGGGACAAAAAAGCCTCAGTCCATGGACTGAGGCTGGCTGAGGATATAGGTCCCCGTTGGGAGACAGTGTATCAGCTTGACCATCCAGCCAAACCCGATCTGGGACATCGAATAGCCGCTGGTACAGGGCCACTTTTCACTTCCCACCCAATTGGCCCTGCTTTCGTAACGCCCGCCGCGGCGAGTGCCGTTGGCGATCTGGGGTTCCGGTAGTAATCGCCGAAAAAACAACGGATATGCCGTTGGACCTGGTCAGAGATGGTGATGAGACGGGAATTCCGGCTGGCTACTGGCTGCCTGGATGCTGGAGGATCTGGGTCTGGAGGCGGTTGCGCAGGTCTGTTTCCTCGGGCGTGGGGGGTGTAACCCGAATACGCCAGAAACGGGCAATGGCGTATTCGGGTCACACCCCCATAAGGGCCCTCCGGGCCTCGTTTTCCCCGAGCTGACCCGATGTCACTGCTTTGTCGAGCAGAAACAGGTCCCGTGTGTCGAGTACGAGTCCCCCTCCTTCGGCGAAGTCTTCGACATCTGAGCTGTGATTGCGCATGAGAGGACGCCGCGCACTGGGGTCACGATCGCGAAACTGGTTCACGATGTACCACTTGGCCGCAGGTAGTTCGCGGTTGCCCAGGGCGTACAGCGCTGCGAAGCGCTCGATCTTCAATAGGTCGCCTGGTTTGCCCCCCCCTGAGGTGTAGCCCTTGGCTTCGCCCGACCAGCCCTGGTGTCAGTCGGAACCAGATCACAATCAGGCCGCGAGCCAGTCGCGGTAGTGCGTGGGAGCGATTTGCGTGCCGTCGGTGGCGGTGAGGGCGTCGCCGGATGCGGAGGCGAACGGACCGGCGTTGTCGTCGGTGAGGATGGTGCGGCCGTTGCCGCGGGCGCCGAGTGTGATCGTGCCGAGCTCGTCCAGGGGAAAGACGTCGGGACCGGCGACATCGCGAACGCCGTGGAGGGGGGCGCCAGCGGCGATGTCAGCGACGGCCCGGGCGGCATCGGCGGCGGCGATGGGCTGTAGTGAAGTAGAGGGCAGCCGAACGGTGTCGCCCTCAGTAGTCCAGGACATGATGTCTTCGATGTACTCGAAGAATTGAGTGGCGCGGACAACGGAGTAGTGGACCGCTCCGGCCTTGAACAGCTGCTCCTGGAGGACCTTGGCCCGGTAGTAGCCGAGGTCGGGCACCCTGTCTACACCGACGATAGACAGCAGGACGGCGTGCTGGACACCGGCCGCCTCGGCCGCGGTGAGGAGGTTGGCTGTCGCGGTCCGGAAGAAGTCGGCGGAGGCGTCGTCGGCGGTGGGCGACTGCGTCGCGTCGATGACGACATCGGCGCCTGCCAGCGCCGCGACGAGCCCTTCGCCCGTGAGGAGGTCCACGCCGGTGGATCGTGCGTGCGGTATAGCTTCGTGTCCGTCCTTGGCGAGGGTCTCCACGATCTTGGAGCCGATCAGCCCAGTTCCACCGGCCACTGCGAACTTCATAGCATGTCTTCCTTGTCGTTTTCTCTTGTGGGTGAGAGGCCACGCTCCGTCCCCGGGCAGTCCGGGACCGCCGCGCTGATCCAGGCGACCAGGACCGCGGTGAGCACGCTCGTCGCCCAGAACGCGGCCCGCCAGCCGACCAGCTGGTGGCCGCCGCCGTCGCGGCGGGCACGGATCTGGCCGGTCACCCGTGGCCTCCTCGGCCCGGTGCCGGGCCGGTCTGGCTGTGCTGTCGAACAGTCAGCTGCTGCTCCGCTCGGCAGCACACAGGCATAGCAACGAGCGTCATCCAGCGCAGTCCCACCCGATGCGGTTGCACCATTACGGCCGCGCGGCGGATGCGGCTGCGACCGCTGTATCCAGTGGGTTGCGAGTCGGATGGCCGAGGAGGTTCGCGAGGTCGGGGTTGGTGCCATCCAGGAAGCTGTGCCGGATGCCCGTGGCGATCGAGGCAAGCATGGGCGGCTGGAACGGCAGGAGCCCCGGTGTGTCCTGCAGGAGCCTGCGCCGGTACTCGCCCAGATCGATGGTGCGGTGCGGAACGCCGAGTTGGTCGGCGACCTGCCGCGCGGTGATCGGCGTGCCGACAAGGTCGTAGACCCGCCCACCGTGCCGCTCGGGATTCGCCGCGACGATCGCGGCGGCCTCGGCGAGGTCCTCCCGCGCAACTGCCGCCAGCGCCCCCTCCCCGAATGGGGACTCCACACCGTCGTCGCCCCACAGCAGGAGCCCGCCGAAGAGTTCGGCGTACAGGCCGTTGCGCAGGATCGTCCACGGCAGTCCGCTCGCACGAACGAGGCGCTCGGTGGCACGGTGCGCCAGTGCGAACCCGAGGTGGTCGCCAGCTGCCGTCAGGCTAGACAATGTGGCCGACGCCGTCACGGGCGGCGGCATCCAGTACCGCGCCGTGCCGAGCTATGACCTGATCGTCTTCCGCGTAACCGGCGGAGATCATTACGAGGGTCGAGACACCGGCGAGGTCGAGCCCCTTGGGGTCGTCGAAGTCGAGGTAGCGCACCCTCTCGCCCGGCGTGCGGCTGGCGCCCGTCGCATCAACACCGCGGGTACACAGCGCCGCAAGGGTGGCTGAGCCGAGGCTCCCGTTTGCTCCCGTCACCAAGATCATGTCAGTCGTGCTCTTCCGTCGTGGTTCTCTTCAGTAACTACGCTTGATCCTCGAACGCACAACCGACGACCACAAGAAGGCAGTTTGATGTCACTCACGCACACCGAGGTAACCGCACCCGCCAACCTCGACCCCTGTGGCCGCGAGGACCACCCCGACTGCGGCATCCGTGATGTCCTGGACCGCATCGGCGACAAGTGGTCGGTTCTCGTGATCGTGGAACTTGCGAATGGGCCGCGCCGGTTCCGCGAGCTGCAGCGCGCCATCGACGGCATTTCCCAGCGGATGCTCACCCTCACCGTGCGTCGGCTCGAACGTGACGGCCTCGTGCTGCGCACCGTGTACCCGACCGTCCCGGCCCAGGTCGACTACCGCCTGACCGACACCGGATCCGGCCTGACTCACCTGGTCAAGGCGCTTGCCGACTGGTCGCTCGCACACCGTGGCGTCATCGCCGAAGCTCGGAACGCATACGACGAGGCGCACCCCGACAACGAGATCCGCTAACCCAGCGCCAGGAACCCCCTGCGCTCCAGATCCAGGAGCCGGCCTGTGCCGTCGAGGCCGAATCGGCGGTTCAGATCTTCGAAGAACACGTCCGGATAGCCGGGCCGATAGCGGACGTAGTGCCGAGCTGTCCCTTCGAACAAGCCTTCCCGTGGATTGAATCGACCATCCCAACTCACTGCTCGTAACAGCGGCGCCAAATGCGGCACACCGTCGGTGACAACTACTACCAACTGCGACCCGGGAGGTTTCGGGTTCGACGGACGACATCGGATGCATGTTCAGAAATTGATGCATTGTTGAACAATTCTGCGAACTATAGTCGCTGGTCAGCGATGTTCAGGTGTGAATCCGTCCAGAAATACGCCTTTAATGAACAGACAAACGCAGCCAGGCCCGGCCGGTGCGCCGACGCGGGCGTGGGAGTTGTTCACCGTGGCCGGCGTCTGATGCGGCGATCGGGTCTCGCGCAAAATCTGCTACACGGACGATCGGACCGTCTGCCCGACCGTTCGCCTGCCGGGGCCGTTCTTGGGGGCCGGTCAAGATAGCATCGGGGCCGGTACTAGGTCAGGACTGGAGATGCCTCGCAACAGACGTCCGCAGGATCGGGAAGAGAAGCGCGCGGAGATCGTGGTGGCCGCCCGGCGGTTGTTCGTCGAGGAGGGATATGACGCGGCGGCGATGACGCGGATCGCCCGTGACGCCGGAGTGGTGTCGAACACGTTGTACTGGTACTTCCAGGACAAGGACGCGGTGTTGATTGCGGTCCTGGATGCGGTCCTGGCCGACTCGATGGCCGCCTACGGCGAAGTGCTGGGTTCGGGGCTGGCTGATCGGTTGTTGTGGCTGGTCGAGGAATTGGAGCAGCTGGGGCGATTGGTGAGCACGGTGCACACGCGCGCCGAGAAGTCCGCGTCCATCCAGGAATGGCATGAGCAGTTCCACGCATTGGCCGAGGGATTGTTCCGGGCGGAGCTGGTCGAGCTCGGTGTGCCCGCTGATGAAGTGGATTCGCTGGTCGCGATCGGCGTTTTCGTTGTCGAGGGCTTGCTGACGCATCCGAGGGATCAGGCTCAGCGGCGCGCGGTGATCGAGACGTTGCTGAACAGCGCTCGCAGTCTTGCCGCGACCGCCGGCTGAGTGCCTGGTCTCCCGCACGTCCAGCCCGGGACGATCTACTGGGTCGTGCGTGCGGTGTAGTCGAACTGTGTTGCCAGGAAATGGAGTTGGTCACGCA
>NZ_JBEYBT010000009.1:0-233703 GCF_040632335.1 Nocardia sp. NPDC019395 | reverse complement strand
AGAGCGAAGGAGCGCAGCGACTGAGCGCCGGGAGTGAAGAACGAGACCAAGGGGGCCCCGAACCCGCGCCGCCGCAGGCGGCGCCAAAAACACAGCACCTTCACGAATGGC
Organism: Nocardia sp. NPDC019395; assembly: GCF_040632335.1. Taxonomy (NCBI): domain Bacteria; kingdom Bacillati; phylum Actinomycetota; class Actinomycetes; order Mycobacteriales; family Nocardiaceae; genus Nocardia; species Nocardia sp. NPDC019395. The sequence continues at coordinate 233,592 of NZ_JBEYBT010000009.1, read as the reverse complement.
CTCGCTTCCCCCACCTCCACGGCCCACCCCGCAAACCCGAGACCCAACCTCCCCCCCCCGGACCCCCGGACACACCACAGTTTGAACACAGGTTCAGGTGGCTAGGGTGTGTATATGACAGCAGAGGCCGCAGAACAGGGTATCGGGGGAGTCCATCCGTCGGGACCGGATTTCCGGACAGCCGTAGTACCCGCGGCCGGGCTCGGAACCAGGTTCCTGCCCGCCACCAAGACCGTCCCCAAGGAATTGCTGCCCGTGGTCGACACCCCGGGTATCGAACTCGTCGCCAGCGAGGCCGCCGGATCCGGTGCCCAGCGGCTGGTGATCGTGACCTCCCCGGGCAAGGACGGCGTCGTCGCCCATTTCGTCGAGGATCTGGTGCTCGAGAGCACGCTGGCCGAGCGCGGAAAGTTCGCGCTCCTGGAGAAAGTACGTAAAGCGCCGGGCCTGCTCGATGTCACCTCCGTCGTCCAGGAGGAGCCGCTGGGGCTCGGGCACGCGGTCGCCCAGGCCGAGGCCGTGCTCGACCCGGACGAGGAAACCATCGCCGTTCTGCTGCCCGACGATCTGGTGCTGCCCTGCGGAGTGCTGGATGTGATGAACCGGGTGCGGCGAAAACGCGGTGGTTCCGTGCTCTGCGCCATCGACGTACCCAAAGATCAGGTGAGCGCTTACGGGGTTTTCGATGTGGCCCCGGTTCCCGATGCCGTCAATCCGAATGTGCTGCGCGTGAAAGGAATGGTCGAGAAGCCGAGTTTGGCCGAGGCCCCGTCGACCTATACCGCGGCCGGCCGTTACCTGCTCGATCGTGCGATCTTCGACGCGCTCCGGCGGATCGGTCCCGGTGCCGGTGGGGAACTGCAACTCACCGACGCGATTTCGCTGCTGATCGACGAAGGACATCCGGTACATGTGGTTGTCCACCGTGGGTCGCGCCACGATCTGGGTAACCCGGGCGGCTATCTTCGTGCTGCGGTGGATTTCGCGTTGGAGCGTGACGAGTACGGTCCCGCGTTGCGCGAGTGGCTCCAGCACCGGCTGAGTCCGGACTGGGATCCGCAACTCACCGTGGACGAATGAGGTCGCCTGTTCCGGCGAGGACATCGGGAAGGGCTGGATGCGCTCTGTCGAGGATCAGCAGATCAAAGTGACGGCCGCGGCCGTCGCGCCGCGGCCGGTGCGGGTCGCGATATCGGAGGCTCACGGGCTGTTGTGCGCCGAGGACGTCGTGACCGAGCGTCCGCTGCCCGGTTTCGATCAGGCCGCGATCGACGGATATGCCGTGCGCAGTGTGGATGTCGCTTCCGCGGGCGCCGATATCCGCGATGAGGACGGCGATCTGGTCGATCTGACGCTGCCGGTGGTCGGTGAGGTACTCGCCGGTTCCCGCCAGCCGATCCGGTTGCAGCCGAGGCAGACGGTGCGGGTGGTGACGGGGGCGCCGCTACCGACTCTCGCGGACGCCGTGCTGCCGTTGGATTTCACCGACGGCGGCCGCGGCCGGCTCAAAGTGTACGAACCGGTGCGTTCCGGCGACTATGTGCGCCGCGCCGGTGACGATGTGCAGCCGGGGGATGTGGCGGTGCGCGCGGGCACGATCATCGGGCCTGCTCAGGTGGGGTTGCTGGCCGCGGTCGGGCAGGACAAGGTGCTGGTGCATCCGCGGCCGCGGCTCTCGGTGATCTCCATCGGAGAAGAGCTGGTCGATATCGATCGGACACCCGGGCCGGGGCAGGTCTACGACGTGAACTCTTACGCGCTGGCCGCTGCCGCGCGCGATGCCGGTGCGGATGTGAACCGGGTCGGTATCGTCGACGCCGACCCCCGCCGGCTGCGTGATGTGGTCGAGGGCCAGTTGGTGCGGGCCGAGGTGGTGGTGATCGCCGGCGCGGTCGGCGGCTGGGCTTCCGAGCAGGTGTCCGAGGCTTTGGCCGGGCTCGGCGATCTGGAGATCGCCCGGGTCGCCATGCATCCGGGGTCGGTGCAGGGGTTCGGCCGGCTCGGCCGCGACGAGGTGCCGACCTTCTTGTTGCCGTCGAACCCGGTGGGCGCCCTGGTGGTTTTCGAGGTGATGGTGCGTCCGCTGATCCGGATCGCGCTGGGCAGGCGGCAGCCGATGCGCCGTATCGTGCGCGCGCGGACGATAACGCCCATCCAGTCGATGGCCGGGCGTAAGGGTTATCTGCGGGCTCAGTTGATGCGAGACGAGGCCACCGGTGAGTATCTGGTGCAGGCCCTGGGGAATACCGCGGGCGCTTCGTCACATCTGCTGGCCGCCATGTCGGAGGCCAACAGCCTGATCGTGGTCGAAGCGGATGACACCGAAATTCGCACCGGCGACAAGGTTCGGGTCGCGTTCCTGGCGCAGCGCGGCTAGAAGTGGAGTCCATGAACGTTTTCCGGGCCGCGCAGCATCCCGGGTGGCCCGCGCACCTGGGTCCGGTGCGGGTGGCGGCCGGGGAGGTGACGCTGCGGCCGGTGCGGTTGCGGGACGCGGCGGCGTGGAGCCGGATCCGGTTGCGGGATCAGGACCATCTGGAGCCGTGGGAGCCGACGGGGCGTGGTTCGTGGGATGCGCGTAATCACGCGTCGAACTGGCCGCCGCTGTGGTCGAGCCTGAAGGCCGAGGCTCGCCGCGGTGTCATGATTCCGCTCGTCATCGAGGTCGACGGTGCGTTCGGCGGCCAGCTCACGGTGGGCAATATCGTGCGCGGGGCGTTGCGTTCGGCGTGGATCGGGTACTGGGTGACCCGGGATCTCGGCGGACAGGGTGTGGCGACGGCGGCGCTGGCGCTGGGACTCGATCACTGTTTCGGGCCGGTGGGGTTGCATCGGGTGGAGGCCACGGTCCGGCCGGAGAATCTGGCGAGTCAGGCGGTGCTGCGCAACGTCGGCTTCCGTGAAGAGGGTTTGCTGCGTAGGTATCTCGATGTGGACGGTGCCTGGCGTGATCATCTGCTGGTCGCCATGACGGCGGAAGAGTTGTCCGGCAGGGTTATCGATCGGCTGGCCCGGGAAGGGCGGTTGACGCTGCGCTGACAGGCCGCTGGGAAGCGGCCTGTTCGAGCCGGTATTGGTGGAAATGTGACTCATGTGGCGTATGTGCACGGCGCGCCTGCCGTGTCGTACCCCTACTCGGAATTAACCTACGGACGTCGGTGGTGCGCCTCGCGTCACCGATCGGAAGCTCGTACCACGATCTGCGAGACGTACCCGCGGGGAAGGAACTCCGGCGTCGGGACGCCTACGGTCATGGCGTGGGCTTGGACGACGACCATGCCGGACGGAGGTGCTGACGACGATGCCGAACTCGATCCTGTGGATCGGTCTGGTCGTGCTCTGGGTCTTCGTCCTGTTCCCTATCCTCGCCGACCGGCATCCGAGAATTCGCCGGACGACCGACACCGCACTGGCTACGCGGGTGCTGCATCGTGGAGATTCCAAACGGCGCAAGGGAAGTGGGTATGTCCGCAAGAAGCGGTCCGGCCGGTCCCACCGGAAGCGTCACCACGGCAACGATGCGGAGGATCGCATGACGACAACAGCCGAGGAGACCGTCGCCGAGACCGAAGAGGAGCACCTGGACACCGGTGCCGGCGACCACGGACCCGACGACGAGGGGTTCGACGATATCGGCGACACCGGCGACACCGGGTTCGCGGAAACCGCTGACGACACCGGAGTCGATTCCGGCGGCGATATCGCGGCCGATAACGAGACCGCGCCGTCGTTCGAGGACGCCGCGCCCGCGCGGATTCCGCCGGTACGAGTGAACGCGCGGCGCGCGCCGGCGCCCGAAACGGCAGCCGACGAGTCCGAATTCGTTCCCAGCCGGCGGGGTCGCGGCGGCTACGACCCCGAGGCCGATGCCATCGCCCGCGCCGCGCGCTACACCTTCCGGCAGCGGGCCGTGGTCGCGCTGATTCTCGGTGCGGTGCTGTGCGGCGGACTCGCGGTGGCGATCAGCCCCCTGCTCTGGTGGGGGTGTGGCGGCGCCGCACTGTCGCTGATCGCATATCTGGTCTACCTGCGCAAACAGGTGCGCATCGAACAGGAGATCCGGCGGCGGCGCAGTGCGCGGCTGGCCGACCGCGACCAGATGCCGGCCGCGGAGTCCGCCGATTCGGATGAAACAGGCCAGGTGCCCGCCGCCCGCCCGGGTATGGACCGCGATACCGCTCGCGCTCTGCGCCGCCGCTCCCAGTTGCTCGAACGGGATGACGAAGATCCGGCCTTCGAGCATCTGGACGCCTACGACGCGACAATTGCCCGGACGGTGCGACACCGGGCCAGCGGTGGAGATGTCCGGCGGGCAGCCGGGGCGTGACCGGGCCCGGACGATGTCGTCCGGCCGGGGCTTCTCTGGGGATAACCGCAGGTCAACACCCCGATTCGGTGTACGGCAACCCGGTTTGCTAGAGTGACACAGCGCGGTTCACCGAGCCGCACGGGGCTATAGCGCAGTTGGTAGCGCGTCTCGTTCGCATCGAGAAGGTCGGGAGTTCGATTCTCCCTAGCTCCACCCTGGAAGACTTGCCGGAACACAGGGCGTTCGGGTTCCTGGATTCGTCGTTACCTATAGCTGCGGGACCGTCGCCTGATTCGGGCGCGGTCCCGTTCGCTTCGGCGGGTCCGGTACCGGCCCGGACACCCGGGAACCCTCATCTCGCCCTTCGGGGCGGCGTGGATGTTGTCGATCCCGTGCGAAGCCTGGCTCTGTATCTCGGTCGGTATGGCGGTGTCATAGCCGGACGGTCCCATATGCGGGTGGCCGGTGGCCGGTATCGACCGAGGGGCGCGGGGAGGGTGCCAATACAAGGGGCACAAGGTGTTTCGCTGCTCCGTTTGCATTCTGCTGCCGGAATCGGCAGGCTGGCCGATCGTGCGGTGCGTCGATTTCGGACGGCCGCGCGAGCACGATCGGGCGGAGGGTGTTGCGGTGCTGACGGCGGATCTGCCGGCTGTGGTCGAGGTTTCGGAGGGGGTGCCGCAGCGTCGTGGCCGGTCGTGGCCGGCTCCGACGGCAGCGGTGCTGGGCGGCGCCGCACTGCTGGGATGGCGCGCGGCCGAGTACGGCAACTGGATAGTCGACGATGCGGGCATCACCTTCGCATACGCGCGCAGTGCCGCCGAGGGGCTGGGGCCGGTGCTGCAGCCCGGCGCGGAGCCGGTTGAAGGATTCTCCAACCCGACCTGGCTCTTCGTGCTGATGGTGGGCAGATGGTGTGGTCTTTTCGACCGGGGAGCTCTCTTCGGTATCCCCGACTATGCCCTTTATCCGAAGGCGGTCGCGCTGATCTGCTGTATGGGGATCCTGGCCGCGTGCTACGCCGCCGCACGCCGGGTATCACGGTGGCCCGCGCTGGTGACCTTCGCGACGGGCGCGACCCTGGCCGCGATCCCCTCGTTCGTGATCTGGTGTTTTTCCGGCCTGGAGAACGCGTTGTTCGCCCTGGTGGTGTGCGTTCTGGCCGTCCACTTGTTTCTGGCTGTGCTGGATGAGCGGTTGTGGACGCCGTTGACAGCCGTGACAGCCGGTGCGCTGGCGGCGTTTGCCGCGTTGACCCGTCCGGACGGCCTGATCTACCTGGCCGCTTACCCTGTGGTTTCGGTGATACTGGTGCGCCGGGCCACGTTACCCGCCGCTGTTCGGTGCGGACTGTATTCAGGAATCGCGTTCGCGATTCCCTTCGGGACCTATCTGCTGTGGCGGATCATCGAGTTCGGCAGGTTTGTGCCGAATACCGCCGTCGCCAAACATCAGGCGCCGCCGACCGTGTACGACCTGGCCAGGGCGCGCGAGCTGGTGCACTACGCGGGCGCGCCCGCGGTGATCGCGGCCCTCGCGGTGATCGGGCTCGCGCTGTGGCCGCCGAGCAAATGGCGTGACGGCGCTGCCGCGCTGTTGGTACCGCTGGCGTTGGCGGTGACCGCCTACTGTGTCCTGGAGCCGGACTGGATGGCGCAATTCCGGTTCGCTACTCCGGCATGGGCTCTCGGTGCGGTTGTTCTCGTGTTCTCGACCGGGCAGGTGCTGGCGAGGTTGCGCAAATACGGCCGGACCGTGGTCGTGCTGGTGCTGGCCGTCGCTCTGATCCCGTCCGGCGCCGCGTTCGCCGAAGCATCCGAGTCGTATCGCGCCGACGAGGATGTACCGGTGTGCTGGATCGCCCTGCGGTTCGGACGCCTGTTCAACGGCTACGCGGACATTCTCGGTTTACAGCACGGCACATTGCTCACCCCCGATATGGGCGGAAGCTCGCTGACATCCCGCTTACAGATGATCGATATGGCGGGCCTCACTCATACCCGGATGGCAGACATCATCGCCGGCAACGACCACACCACCTTCGGCGACTATGTGTTCGAGGAGCTCCGGCCCACCTTCGTGCATACGCACGGACCGTGGCTGGAGAACAACATCACCACCGACGCGCGGATCAGGCGCGACTACTACGTACTACAACAATCCCAGGACCCGGCTGTGCCGGACGAGGACTGGGTCCGCAAAGACGTTGTGCGCGACCGGCACCAACTCGAGCGACTTCGCGACTACGCGGGCACAGCCATCCCTCCCCTTGTGGAGGTTCAGCAGACAGAGGGTTGCGGGCCGACGCTGCGTACGGGGCAAACTCTCGCGGGCTGAGATGCCTCGCGACACCGGATAACTTCCTGGGTCCCTGCTGGATTCGCGCAGGTACCGCCCTCGGCCGAGATCGGCACGGGTCGTTTGCTGCTGCGCGGCGGCGGGATTGGGCAAATTTTACTCCAAAACGCGAACGCAATAGTGCGTTTCTACAGCGAGCGGTGATGTAGATCAACTATTGTCAGCGACTGAACAAAACCTGTCCGATGTGCGGTACGACCGAATCGAGAGCCGATCATGTTTGAACAGAGTGTGATGGTGCCAGGCGACGTTCGAGTGGGGAGGCAGGTCGCGCCCCAACGGGGCATTCTGCCGACAGCGACACAGTTGCTGTGTAGTTTCCAGGGGACCAAGTTCGCCGATCACGATCTGCTGCGGTCGGCTCATGCCCTCGCCGCGCTGCACGCGCGCCGGGCGACGATGCGCGACGCACGCCTGGTGGTCGAGGTCGACCACCGCCGCCGGGAACTAGTCGAGGATATCGACGACTGGATCATCGAACGAGCACCATTACGTCACGAAGGATTGATCCATACCGAAACGCTGGGCGCGGTGATCGACCGTATGGCCTCGGGGTGGGTCGATGCCAACCAGGTGGTCGAAACTGACGGATCCCGCGACCATCACGCCCGGAAACGCTGGCACCGCCTCGCCGAATTGATCGACGGTTACACCGAACTGATCACCGAGATCGTCGGTGGCCGCCGGCGGCTTCCGGCCCGGGCCTGACCCGGCCGCCGGTGCCCGGCCGCAACGGGGCGGGGCACCGGCGATCAGCGGTCCAGGACCGCCAGCATTCCCGAGACAGCCGCCGGCCAGGTGAACTGTTCGGCTCGCCGGCGGGCCGCACCGCGCCGTAACGCCGCCGGCCGGGCGAGAACATCGGTGACAGCGTCGGCGAACGCCGCCGGGTCGTCGGCGGCTACGGCGCCGCAGTCGGCGGTGACGATATCGGCGAGCGCCGAAGATCGGCTGGCCACCACCGGTGTACCCGCGGCCAGGGCCTCCAGCGCGGCCAGCCCGAAGGTTTCGTGCGGGCCGGGCGCGAGCGAGATATCCGCTGTCGCCAGAAGTGTCGCCACCGCCGCACGGTCGGTGATGAACCCGGTGAAATGGACGGCGGGCAACCCACCGGGCAGTGCGGGTACCGTCCGAGCCCGGCGTTCGAGGGCATCCCGGCGGGGGCCGTCGCCCGCGACCACCAGTCGTGCCTCGACCCCGGCCCGGCGTAGTTCGGCCACTGCTTCGATACTGCGGTCGACGCGTTTCTCCACCGACAGCCGGCCGCAGTGCACCAGGAACGGGTGTCCGGGAAGTCCGAGGTCGGCGCGGAGGCCGTGATCGTGCCGTCGCGGGCTGAAGAGGTCCAGATCGACTCCCAGCGGCACCATTTCCACATTCGGCGCGGCGATCCGGCGGAATTCCGCCTGCGCGAATTCCGTGGTGCACACGACCATGTCGTACTCGGCGGCGGTGCGCCGGTTGGCGATATCGGCGAAACGGCGGGCGTACCGGCCGGGCATGATCTGGCCCAGCAGCCGGTCCAGCCGCTCATGGGAGATCATCACGCCCGCTACATCCCGGCGCCGGGCCCAGCGCCCGAAGCCGCGCAACGTCAGCCGGTCGGATACCTCGAGCGCGTCGGGTCGCAATCCCGTCAGGGTGTCGGCGACTCGCCGGGGGTCGGCGGCACGGTAGCCGCCGGTCCCCGGGATCGGCAGCGCGGGCAGGGTGATCCGTACGACCCCGTTCGGCAGGGTTTCCTCGCAGCGGCGTGAACCCGGGACGATCAGTACGACCTCGTGCCCGGCCGCCACGTATCCCTCACCGAGATGATGCAACGCAGTACGCAATCCCCCCGAACGAGGTCCGTAGAAGTTCGCCAATTGCACAATGCGCACGCCGCCGATCGTCGCCGGGCCCGGGTGACCGATGGAACCGTGCCGTTGAATTCGTGGTTAAGGCCTGGTGTTATTTGCGCGCCCGGCCCGCTACGAGGCGGGCAGGGCGCCGCCGACCCGCGGCAGATCGAGATTCAGCGGAATCCGGCCCACATGCAGGTGTTCGCTGACCTCCTCGGCCGGTAGCGGCCGGGCGATGAGAAACCCCTGTGCCCGGTAGCAGCCCAGTCCGACCAGGGTGCGGGCGGCGACCGGGGTTTCCACACCCTCGCCGACCACGCCGAGGCCGAACGACCCCGCCAGCCCGATGATCGATTTCACGATCGCGAGGTCGTCGGTGCTGGCGCCGAGCCGCTGCACGAAACCGCGGTCGATTTTCACCGCGTCCACCGGGAGCGCCTTCAGATGGGAGAGCGAGGAGTAGCCGGTGCCGAAATCGTCTATCGCGATCTGGACACCCATCCGTTTGAGACCGCGCAGCGTGACCTGCGTGCGGGCCAGATCCTGTACCACCACGTGTTCGGTGATCTCCAGGCAGATCGAGCTGCCGTCGATCCCGAACTGGCGCAGAATGTCCTCGATCCGCTCCACGAAGTCCAGGCTCACCAGCTGTACCGGTGACACGTTGATCCGCATGACCATATTCGCCGCCAGGCCCTGCCGCCGCCATTGCGCGAACTGGGAGCAGGCGGTGCGGATAACCCAGCGGCCCAGTTCACCGGCCAGATTCGTGGCTTCCGCCACGGTGACGAACGCCCCGGGCGGGAGCAGGCCGCGGGTGGGGTGCAGCCAGCGGACCAGGGCTTCCATCGCGACGATACGGCCGGTGCGCAGATCTACCTCGGGCTGATAGTGCAGGATCAGCGAGCCGTCGGATACGGCGGTGCGCAGATTGAGCTCGACATCGTCCTGCAGTTCGAACTGGGCGCGCATGGCATCGGTGAACAGCGCGACGCCGTTGCCGCCGCCGGATTTGGCCGACAGCAGGGCGTGGTCTGCGCGCCGCAGCACATCGGCGACCGTGGTTTCGCCCGGTATTCCGACGGCCACGCCGACACTGGCGCCGCGGCTCACCGATTCACCGCCGACGGTCACCCGGCGGCTGATGAGTTCCTGGATCCGGGACGCCTCGTGTTCGGCGGCGACGGTATCCATCGGTTTGGCGGGAACGATCACGAACTCGTCACCGCCGAGGCGGGCGATCATATCGTTGGGATCGAGATTGTCCTGGAGTCGCTCGGACAGGGTGCGGATGAACTTGTCACCGGCGGTATGGCCGAGGAAGTCGTTGAGTGCCTTGAGCCGGTCCAGGTCGAGGAAGAACGCCGCGACCGGGCCGGGACTGCCGGCCCGCAGCCGGTGTTCCATATGTTCGAGCAGCGCCCGGCGGTTCGACAGGCCGGTCAGATCGTCGTGCAGGGCGATGAACCGCAGCTTCTCCTCGGCCTCCACCCGGGCCTGCAGCTGGGCGAAGAGGGTGGCGATCGCCTTGAGCACATTGAGCTCGCGGTTGCTCCAGTCCCGGTCGCCGACCTTGACGAAACCCAGCAGTCCGGTGGATTTGCCGCGCGATACCAGCGGTACCGCCGCGGAGCTGATATCGCCGAGTCCGGACGCGGAGTGGATGGTCTGCTGATAGTCGGCGGCGCTGGCCGGGATCAGGAACGGCTCGGTGGCGTGCTCGAGCGACCGGAACACCGAATCGGCCTGGTCGAAGTACACGATCCGGAGCGGATCGGGGTCGGGGACGTCCTGCCGGGGCGGCCACTCGGCCACCAGTACCGTCGACCGGTTCCTGGGGTCGTTGTGGCGTAGATAGCTGAAGTCCACATCGAAGTAGTCGATCAGCATCGCCAGTACCTGCTCGGTCGCCGACACCATGGTCGCCGAATCGACGCCCATCAGCTCCGCGGCGACCTCAGTCACCAGCGAGTCGAGTGTCCGCCGAGGCACCTGATCTCCGATCACACTAACTGCGGGGGTCCCCGCCCGGTATCGGGCGACGTCGGCTCCGCACGCTGGCAGCTGCCGCGTAACTCAGGCGTAGTACCAGCGCCACGCTTTCTTTTTCCGGCACTTCCAGTACTTCCAGGAAACGACCCTGAAGTCTGGACAGTCTATCCGCGTATGCCGGAGAAAGGGCATCCAGATCGGTACGGTTTTCAGAAAACAGGAAGACCGGGGACATCGGCTGCACGGCCAGCCCCGACCGTTCGGCCTGGATCCAGAGCCGCGCGACCGCCGCTCCGGCCCGGGCGTAGCCGCTCAATCCGCCGCCGTCGGCGCCGGGTTCCGGGCCGAAGGTGACCGCCACGACGGCGGAACTCGAACGCACCCTGTCGCGGGCGTAGTCGCCGAGCGCGGCCCCGGCCGACCAGCTGTGCAATTGGGCCATCACATCGGCGCGCCGCCCGATCTGCAGGGCCACGCGTTCGTCGGGGGCCAGTTCGAGCGATTGTGTATCGATACCGTCGGTGAGGTCGTCCCCGGACCAGCGCATCTCCGCGAACATCTCCCGGTGCAGCTGCGGGGTGAGATAGCGGATTCGGTCCGATTCGGCGAGGACCACGGCCAGCTCGCGCAGGGCGCGCGAATCGGTGGCGGCCCGCATCTGTGCTCCCTCGGCCGCCGCCGCGGTGGCCAGCCCGGCCAGTATCGGCGCCGGTATCTCCCCGCCGTAACCGAGCCGCCGATTGGTCTCCCGGGCGAGCGCGTACGGATAGTCGGCGGCGAGATCGGGGTCGGTGCCGGTACCGTGCCGCAGCACCGCGGTCAGCGGGGCGCCGGAGTCTTCGACGAAATCGTGACCGCCGAGAATATCGTGGGCCGCGGCCGCGACACGGGCGTTGTACAGCGCGGCGCCGACCGCGACGGCGCTGCCCCGATAGCCGATATCCATAGTGGTGGTGTACCGCGGGTCCAGGGCGATCCGGATCTCTCGTGCAGTGGTGTGCAATGACCAGGGCTGGATATTTCCGCCCGAGGGTGCGCGCTGGGCACATTCGAGGACCCGGTCGAGCGGCGCGGTGGCCGGGGGATCCGCCTCGATATCCGCCGTATCGTCGTCGATATCGATATCCGGGTCCGCCAGCGCGTCCAGGGCCTGTTCGATATCGAGGCGCGTTCGTCCCGAGCGCAGCGGCCGGCCCAGCCCGATCCGGCGGACCGCCGTGGCGACACTGGCCGCGCCGAGCATCACATCGCCACCCAGTTGGGGCCAGCTGTTCAGTGTTTCGCCCACCTCGACCAGGCTGCCCGCCATCCGGGCCGACAGATCTCGGGCGCCCAGCAGTCCGACGACATAGGGGGCCTTGTCCCGGGTGGACAGGCCGCGCAGCTGGGCGGCCGCGGTATCGCCGAGCAGGCCGTGGAACGGCGGGCGGTCCGGTTCGAGGTCGAAGCGCTCGACGTCGAGCAGACCGCGGTCGCTGGTCTCCATGATCAACGGCAACTTCCGGCGCCGGGCCGCTTCCCGGACGAGCAGTTTGACATCGAGGGAATCGCATTCCTCCACAACGATGCCGATACCGTCGACGAATTCGTCGACCGTATCGGCATCGACCCCGCCGCCGCGCACCTCCACCGGCAGGTACGGATCGAGTTCGGCGATTCGGCGGGCCGTGACGATCGCCTTGTTCACCCCGATATCGAACAGTGTGGCGGGCACCCGGTTGAGATTGGACAGTTCGAGCTCGTCGAAATCGGCGAGGCGGAGGGCGCCGCACACCCCCTCCTGCGCCAGCGTGTACGCGATGGCATGTCCCACACTCTGCCCGACGATCCCGACCGTCTGGGTGCTCAGCCGCTCCTGTTCGGCGCGGGTGAGCTTGTTGCGGTTGCGGTCCAGCCGGATCGCGCGGAAGGTCCGCGGGCCGGGCACGACGATTACGCTGCGCCGCCACGGGTAGTACACCCAGCGGTCGTCCGCCGGGCCCTCGGCGGTATCGGGTGGGTCATTGAGCCGGCCGAATTCGGCGGCCAGCAAACCGCGCAGATCGTTGAATTCGATATACGGTATGCCGCGAAGGCCGGCGAGGGCCCTCTCGTCTTCGGGATCCCCTGGATCCAGGACCAGCGGCCGGTATTCCACCCCGAGATCTGCTTCACCGACCATATGCCCGGCGTTCCTCCCCACCGTGGCGCAGCGGCCGGATGGACCGCCGCGACCTCGGTTCAGCTAATCCCATAGCGCGAAGTTCACCACGCATCAATAGATACTGCAACTTATCGGCAAATACGCGATAAGTCCGGGTATCCCACCAAATCGGCACGGTGCGGTAGCGCTCGTCCGGGTACGGCACCGGCGGGATCGCCTGCGCGACCACGGCGCCGCTCGCGCGGTGCCGATCGGCGGTGAAGGAGGCGACCGTCGCGAACCCGTAGCGGGCGTTGAGCAGATGGGGAGCATGGGCCATACAGCGGGAAATAGCGGCGGCGAGCTCGTCGCGGTGCGGCACGTCGCGGGCGACCCACAGCGCCCGGGATTCGACCACACCGCGTGGGATACGCCGCGCCATCATGAGACCCAGGTCCGCCGCGCCCGGCCGGCCGATCCACGGTGTGAGGGAGGAAACCTCCGACACCCAGGTGTACGGCCCCTGTACCCGGAGACCGCCGACCACTTCGCCGGACGGGTCGGTGGCGGCGAAGAAGAGTGTGGTCGAGGCGCCGTCCACCACCGCGTCGTATTCCAGAGCCTGCTCGTTGCCGAAGTGCCGGTAGGCCATCCGCGCACCGGCGAGGTAGCGATGCCAGAGTTCGGGGGATCGATCCGGGGTAGTGGCGCAGATTTCATAGCCGGAGAGGTTGTCGCGAAAACCCGCAGCGCGGCCGTCGCACGGGTGATCTTCCTGGCCGACTGCGATCGTTTCGACAGTCATGCAGTTCCTACTCTATCGCCCGTACGCCCGGTAGGCGCGCGGGATTATTTGTCCAGCAGCTCGTCCGACGCCCCGGCTCGTCGGCGTGCCCAGTGCAGTATCCGCCATCGAAACACAATTAACCAGAACTCTGGTTACTCTTCCGAAAACTCACCGCGGGCCGAACTATTATCGCAGGTCAACCCGGGTGATTCGATAATCACCGGTTACCACCAGACCGGTTGGTTCTGAGATGGTTATCGACCGGCAACGAAACTGTGCCGGCCGGAGCGCTCACGCGGTGATCGAAATGAAGAGCTCCACCGACTCCGACCCGTGCCAGATCTCTATCTCCTCGCGGTAGGCGCGGGTTATCTCGGCCGATGCGGTGGCATCGTCGACCTGGGCCCATACATCCTCGACCGGATCGTGGTAGTCACCGTTGGGGACGAATCGCGCGTAGACACCCCGCGGGACGCGAACCAGGATGTCGCCCACCGGTGCGCCGTAGGGCTCCTGGTACTCGAAACACACCAGCGCGTTGTAGGTTCCGGTCGGTGTGCGGACGTACACGGTGTACATGGGCCGCTCGGCGTCGGCCGAGCCGGCGAACTCCGCTACCCGTTCGCTCAACCGGTCTTTGAGGAACTCGATGAGCTCGCTGTTGCTCACCTTGAAGCTGGGCCGGACCTTCGGGACGACCAGGCCGGCATACACCGACTCCCCGCGCACCACGATCGTGTAGCTCATCGCGGCTCGACCGCCAGATACAGGTCGATCTTGTAGGCGTGCGGATAGAACTCGAAATCACCGGTGAAGGTCCGGTTGATCTGATGATGCTCCTCGGCATACGAGATCTGGGTCCACAGGCTCGTCATGATCTGCGGGAAGTTGCCCACCGAGGAGAATTTCGCATAGGTGCCGCGGGGGAGCCGGGCCACCATATGGCCGCGGGTGACCTCGTCGAAGGAGTCGCATCGGTAGCCGACGATCTGCGTGTTGTAGGTGCCCAGGTCGGGTGAGTAGTCCGTATACGCCGTGGCCAGCGGCCCACCGAGTTCATGATGGAGTACCGACGACCAGGCGCCCTCGAGATCGCGGTCGCGTAGTTCGCCGAGTGCGCGTTTGGGGCTGCGTACCGGAAGTCCGGCCACCCATGTCTCGTCCCGCTCGACTATTTCGAACTGCATACCAACGGCTCTTCCGAGGTGTCTCCAGGTGGGCAAGCCGACCGGATGGTCGGCCGGATTCGCCATGCTATCAACCGGGGGCGGTGCCGGTGGTTTGCCCGCATCCGGCTCGCCGGGCCGGACCCCGGGCATCGGTCGCCGGCGTTTCGTGCGATCCCGGCCGTGTTCGGTGGGTAAACCCGCCATCATTCATCGGAATCGGCGAACCTGCCACCGATGGGCAACGGGTGAGTAATTCCCCGATCCGGTCCGGAATATGACTTGCCCGCAGTGTAATTCGCGCATTCTAGCGGTATTCTCAGCACTGGGTATGTAACGGTATATTCCTTCTCAATTCACCGTCGCGGGCACGATAAGCCACTGTCAGTTCAGCTGAACTTCATTCCGCGGGATTACCAATGCGAGCATGATCGGCAGAGCAGACCGGCGGGCGCTGCCCGCGAATCCCGGGCCCGCGATACCCACGGCACAGTAACCGGATCGATTACTGTGCGCATTCTCGGCAGCCGCGCAAGGGGCGCATCACGAGCGCGCCGGCGCTTCCTGTGCTTCGTCGCGCTGTTGCTGACGTTCACGGTTTTCCCGGGGACCGTGGGCGCGGTCGCGGTCGCGCAGGACGGATCGGATACGACCGGGCTGAGGCGGATGGACGGTGTCGCCTGGATGAATATCCGGGATTCCGCCGGAGTGAACCTCGCCGACTACATGTTCGTGAGCGATCACGGCGGCCTGGCCGATCCCGGGGGGTCAGTTGTGTGGGCGCTGATCGGCCTGGAATTCGTCGGATACATGATCATCGTGGCCACCGCGACCTGGTTCGTCGGTTTCGTCCTGCGCATGGCCTGGCTCGACCTGTTCGCCGACGCGCTGCGTGGAATCGCCGATGCCCTCGCCGCGCAGATCGCGACGCCGGCCGTGCTGGTGACAGCCGCTGCCATCGGGGCCTTCTTCGTGGCCTGGTTCACGGCGCGCGGTTTCCACGGCCGGGCCGTCGTGCAGACGGTGACCATGCTCGCCGTGGCGGTCCTGGGGCCGCTGTTCCTGGCTGCGCCGCTGGCCGGTGCGCTGAGCTCCGACGGTCTACTGGCCCGCGGCCGCGATGTGGGTATGGAGATCGCCGCCGGACTGAACGGATCGGACGACCGGAATCCGGACCGGATGGTGAGCACGCTGCAGGCGGAGATGGCCGATAACTTCGCGCGGCGGCCGGTGCAGGTATGGAACTTCGGGCATATCGTCGACGATCGCTCCGCCTGCGCCGAGGCGTGGTCGGCGGGGATGACCGCGGGTGATGCCGAGCGGACCCAGCGCGCGCTCGGAGCATGCGGTGATACCGACGCGGCGGCGGCTGCCGCGCATCCACAGATGGGTCAGCTCGGCACCGGATTGCTGCTGCTGGTCTCGGCGGCGGTCCTGCTGCTGTTCGCGGCGGTGCTGGCGATGCGGTTGATCCGGGCCGCGCTCGATGCTGTCTACCAGGCATTCATGGCGATATTCGGTTTCGCCGCAGGCGGTTTCGTTTTCGGCCCGACCCAGACGTTTCTGGTCCGGAACCTGGTGAACTCGGGTATCGCGGCGATCCGGATGTGCGCGTACACCGTGTTCGTCGGTGTCTACCTGCTCTTCCTGGGCAATCTGTTCCAGCAGGCGCGAGGCCGGGTGATCGCGGTGGTCGTGATCGCGGCGTTCGTGGAAATCGTCGCGATCCTGCAATTCGGTCAACTATCCAGGGGTCTGACTCGTGGTTCGAGCTGGGTCGCCAACCGTTTCTCGCTCACGATCCAGGGGGCGTCACCCGGCGCCGGCGGTACCGCGCTCGGAATGGCCGGCGGGGGCAAAGGATCCAGCGGCTCGGGCCTGGGTGTGCTCGGGGGCCTGGCCGCTCTCAACACGAT
Source organism: Nocardia sp. NPDC019395 (assembly GCF_040632335.1). Taxonomy (NCBI): domain Bacteria; kingdom Bacillati; phylum Actinomycetota; class Actinomycetes; order Mycobacteriales; family Nocardiaceae; genus Nocardia; species Nocardia sp. NPDC019395. Next base: position 217,101 of record NZ_JBEYBT010000009.1, on the reverse strand, counting down.
CAACGCCTCGCCGGTGCCCGCCTGGCTGACCCGCACAGTGAACCCGCTGACCCCACTGGCACTGGGCCGGATGCACAACGAACGGGTGAATATGGCCACCGCGGCCAGTCGGCAGGAGTCCGCGCAGTGGGGTGCGCTGGGCCGGCAGAACTGGCGGCTGCTGGCCCGCCGCGAAGCCGACGCATGGGGCGGTATCGCCACCGAACTCGGTCTCTCCCGCGCCCTGAGATATCTCGACAACAACCGGGTGCCGGCCCGGTACACCGCGGCCGTGCTGCTGGACGCGGGAGCCGACCACGACCGGATCGCCAACCATCTGCGCGCCCGGAAGGTCCGCGACGACACCAGGGTCCGAAGTCCCTACGGTTTCCCGCCGCTGCAGAAGGCCGTTGCCGCCGGGTACGCGGTGATCAACCATGCCGGATCCGATGCGGAGATGGCGTTCGCGGCCCAGGCCGTCACCGACGCCGACGGCCTGGCCCGCCACACCCTCGCGCCCGTTCCCGGAGCTGAGCTCGATCAGGGGTTCATCGCCCGGGTGCGCGAACACTGGGACTCCGACCGGGCGCTACGCGCGAATATCAGTCCCGGCGAATGGAACGGGGTCGGCCGCGATACGCGTACCGCGATCGCGCACCAGGTGGCTACCGAGCACTACTCGATCGCTCGTGCCTACTGCGACGACCCCACCCCGGCGAATCGCGACCGGTTCGAGCTCTCGGTCAAGCGGCTGTCCAATCTGGACCACACCGTCCCCGAACTCGGGCAGGACCCCTGGGACCTGTGACCCGGCCGCGCGGCGCGGCGCTTTCACTGTGCCGCCGGGGTCGCGGCTCGGTACGCTTCAGCCCGACAGTGCAGTCGCCAGGATCGGGAGTTTCAGCATGGGGCGGGTCAACCGCAGAAAATCGGTGGCGGATGCGAAGACGCTGGTCACCGGAGCTGCCAGTGGTATCGGAAAAGCGACCGCGCTGGCCGCGGCCGCGTACGGGGCGCGCCTGGTGCTGACCGATATCGATGCCGACGGGCTGGCCGCTACGGTCGCGGAGGTCGAACAGGCCGGTGGGACCGTGCTGATCTCGCGGGCACTGGATATCTCCGACTACGACGCGGTCGCGGAGTTCGCCGCCGCCGTGCACGAGGCGTTCGGCAGCGTCGATGTGGTGATGAATGTGGCCGGCACCTCGGTCTGGGGGACCGTCGACAGCCTGGAGATCCGGCATTGGCGTCGGATGATCGATATCAATCTGCTCGGGCCGATCAATGTGATCGAAAGATTCGTTCCGCCCATGGTCAAGTCGGGCCGGCCCGGCGCGCTGGTGAACGTTTCCTCGGCGGCGGGGCTGCTGGCCTTGCCGTGGCATGCCGCCTACAGCGCCAGCAAGTACGGGCTGCGCGGTTTGTCGGAGGTGCTGCGGTTCGAGCTCGCCGAACACGGGATCTCGGTGCATCTGGTTACGCCGGGCGCTGTGGCCACGCCGCTGGTGCGGTCCTTCGATCTGGTCGGTGTGGACAAGGAACATCCGCGGGTCCAGCGGGTCACTTCATTGTTCACCCGTCACGCGGTGCCGCCGGAGAAGGTCGCCGCGGCGATATTGAAGGGGATCGAACGCAATCGGTTCCTGGTGTACAGCTCGTTCGATATCCGGTTCGGTTACTGGTGGAAGCGTAAGTTCGCCTTCCCCTACGAACTGCTGATGCGCCAGGCAAACCACCAGTTCAGCACACTGAAGCGGTCGGTGAATCAGGATCGGACAGCGGGGAACACGCTGAGCTCTGAGTCTCCGGAAGCACACTGACCGGATCGCCGGGGTCGCAGGCTCCCGGTTCCGGGCAGTTCAAGTGGACATCGAGGACGCGGGCGCCCGGGCCTTCGGCGCCCAGCCGGTCGTATTCGTTGACGAGTTTGCAGCTACCCAGTGACAGGCAGCCGCAACCGATACATCCGGTGAGGTTGTCCCGCAACCGGACCAGCTGGGTTATCCGGTCCTCCAGGTCCGCACGCCACGCCGTGGACAGGGTCTCCCAGTCGCGGCGGGTGGGTGTGCGACCTTCGGGCAAACGGTCCAGGGCCTCGCGGATATCGCTCAGCGGGATACCGACGCGCTGGGAGATCCGGATGAACGCCACCCGACGCAGCGTCTCCCGCGTGTAGCGGCGTTGATTTCCGCTGGTCCGACGGCTGGAGATGAGACCTTCGCGTTCGTAGAAGTGCAACGCGGACACGGCGACTCCGCTACGCTCGGAGAGCTGACCCGGGGTCAGCTCCTTGGTTTTCCAATCCGCTGTCGGCATCTGCCCTCCTCCATCACTCTCAACCATACTTCAGGTTGCTGGTCGCTGTGGGTGGAATCGCGGCAAATATGCCGCGAACCCGATGGTCGCCCGTGTGCCCCGAGGCGGGCCGGCGCACTACTGTCGGGACATGGGACCAGACGCCGTATCCGATACCCGGCACGCGAACCACCCGGCCCCGGCCCACGGGGTGACCAGCGAAGTCGGCAACCTGCGTGCGGTCCTGCTGCACCGGCCCGGTGACGAACTGCGCCGGCTCACCCCGCGTAACAACGACCAACTCCTCTTCGACGCGATCCCCTGGGTGGAACGTGCCCAACAGGAACACGACGCCTTCGCGGAGGTACTGCGCCGGCGCGGAGTCGAGGTGCTGCTGGTCGCCGACCTGCTGGCCGAAACACTCGCGGTCAGCGGCGCGGCCCGCATCCAAGGTATTTCCGCGGCCGTCCACGCACGCCGCCTCGGCCACGTGCTGGCCGGCGAACTGGCCGCCCATCTGCGCAAAACACCCGCACCCGAGCTCGCGCGAATCCTGATGGCGGGTATGACCTTCGACGAGCTACCCTTCGCCGCGGACGACACCTCGCTGGTCCGCCGCATGCACCACGGCGGTGATTTCGTTATCGACCCACTGCCGAACCTGCTGTTCACCCGCGACTCCTCGTTCTGGGTGGGACCCAAGGTCGCCATCACCGCGCTGGCGCTGCCCGCCCGGGCGCGGGAAACCTCGCTGACCGACCTGATCTACGCCTTCCACCCGCGGTTCCTCGGCGTGCGGCGCGCCTACGAATCGCATACCGCCCCGATCGAGGGCGGTGACGTACTGCTGCTGGCTCCCGGTGTGGTGGCGGTAGGAGTCGGTGAGCGCACCTCCCCGGCCGGTGCGGAAGCACTGGCCCGCAGCCTGTTCGACGACGGGCTCGCGCATACGGTGCTGGTGGTCCCGATCGCGCAGAATCGCGCCACCATGCACCTGGACACCGTATGCACCATGGTCGACACGGACGCCGTGGTCATGTATCCCGGAGTTCGCGAAACCCTCACCGCGTACACGATCCGGCGCGCCGACAACGGCGACGGCTGCCTGGTGAGCGGCCCCGAACCGTTCCTGCCCGCGGCCGCGGACGCTATGGGGATCGGGAAACTGCGCGTGATCGACACCGGACTCGACGGGGTCACCGCCGAACGCGAACAGTGGGACGACGGGAACAACACCCTCGCGCTGCGCCCCGGCGTCGTGGTCGCCTACGAACGCAACGAGATGACCAACGCCCGGCTCGAGGACTCCGGTATCGAAGTACTGCGGATACCCGGCTCGGAACTCGGCTCGGGCCGCGGCGGGCCACGCTGCCTGTCCTGCCCGCTCGCCAGGGACGCTGTGTCTATCGGCGCGCCTCCGGCGCGCGGGGGTTGAGGCCTCGCTGGACTCCGCGGTCGGTTTTCCGGTCGCGTGATGGCGCGTTTTCGGATGGCAGGGATGCCGGATGCGGTATGAACGAGCCATGCTCGAGATCACGGTGTCGCACGATTCGGGCGTCCCACCCTACGAACAGCTACGCCTCGCCGTTATCGCAAAGGTCCGCTCGGGTGAGCTCCCCGCGGGGACCAAGATCCCGACGGTGCGCGCTCTGGCAGCCCAATTGGGCCTGGCACCCAACACGGTCGCGCGGGCCTACCGGGAACTGGAACAGGACGGAGTCCTCGAAACCAGCGGCCGCCGGGGCACATTCATAGCCTCCTCCGGCGACCCCACCGCCGACGCCGCCGGCCGCGCCGCCACCGAATACGTCGCCACCCTCCGCCGCCTCGGCCTCGACAACGCCGCCGCCCTCCACTACATAAAGATCGCCCTCACCAGCTGACCCCCGCATAGCTCACCTTTGCGGGCGGGGCCCGCCCGGTTCTGGAGCGACCAGAGGAAGGGAGCGCAGCGACCGCCCGGCGGGAGTGAAGAACCGGGTTAACAGGGCCCCGCCCTCGAGCCGCGGAGCGGCTCCAATAACACAGCCCGCCCCTTCACGGATGGTCCACGCCGAGAGCCTCTTCGCCATGGTCCACGGCGAGAGCCCTTCACTGAAGGTCTACGCCGAGAGCAGGGTTGAGACCACGCCCGACCCCGCGACCCCGAAGGCGGCGCAATAGATACAACGCCCCGCCCTCGAGCCGCCGAGCAGCTCCGAATAACACAGCGCGCCCTCCACGGATGGTCTACGCCGAGACCACGGTTAACAGGGCCCGACCCGCGCCCCCCCCGGAGACGGCGCACTAGATACATCTCATTACCTCCAGCTCGGCAGCCAGAGGTGATCCTGCCAGGTGCCCGTGGTGATGGGCAGAGCCGTCAGAATCGGCCACAGCCAGATGAAATTCGCGATGACCAGAGCCATATACAGGCATACCGCGAGTAGGCCCAGACTGTGTCGTTCGCTGGGTTCGGCCGGGAGGAACGTACCGCCCGGAGCCCGGGCCACCCGTCTCCGGGCGGTGCCCAGTACATCGCCGAGCACCAGCGCCACCGCCATCACCAGGAACGGGGCCAGGGTGACCGCGTAGAAGTAGTACATCTGCCGGTCCAGTGTCAGGAACCAGGGCAGCAGCCCCGCGCCGTATCCGGTGAGAGCCGCCGCGTAACGCCAGTCGCGGCGCACCACACAGCGCCACAGCCCCCACGCCAGTACCGGGAGCGCGACCCACCACAGCGCCGGCGTGCCGATCAGCATGACGGCTTTCACGCATTCGGTCTGCCCGCACCCGGTGACCCCGTCGTCGGCGTAGTAGTAGAGCATCGGCCGTAGCCCCATGGGCCAGGTCCACGGTTTGGATTCCCACGGGTGATGGTTGCCGGCCGAATTGGTGAGTTCGGAATGGAACGTGAGCGTGCGGGAGTGGAAGTACCACAGCGAACGCATCGCGTCGGGCACCAGATGGGACCAGAAACCGCCCGTGCCGATCCCGTCCTCGGGAGCCGACGGGTTACCCGCCATATAGCGGTAGACGGCGGTTTCGCCGCGGAACCAGGCGGCGTAACTGGCCAGGTACACCCCCAGCGGGATCAGTACCAGCGCGTACAGCGCCGGGCCGATATCGCGGACGGCCGTCCCGAGCAGCGGTTTGCGTACACCGTAGGTGCGGCGGGCCGAGAGATCGAACAGCACACTCATCAGGCCGAAAGCGGCGATGAAGTAGAGACCCGACCATTTGGTCCCGCACGCCAGCCCCAGCAGGATCCCGGCGCCGAACCGCCACCAGCGCACACCGAGCCGCGGCCCCCACGGAGTCTCACCGGCCCGGCCCTCGGCATCGGCTCTGGCCAGCCGGGCCCGGACCTCGTCACGATCCACGATCAGGCAACCGAAGGCGGCGGTGACGAAGAAGGTGATGAAAATATCCAGCATCCCGATCCGTGCCGAGACGAAGCTCGCCCCGTCGGCGATCAGCAGGATCCCGGCGAACGCGCCGAGCAGGGTGGAACGGGTCATCCGGCGGACGATCCGGATCACCAGGAGCACCAGCAGAGTGCCGAGCAGTGCCGCGGTGAATCGCCAGCCCCAGCCGTTGTAGCCGAACAGGGCTTCGCCGATCGCGATCATCTGTTTACCGACCGGCGGATGCACCACCAGCCCGTAACCGGGATTGTCCTCGATACCGCCGGTCAGCATCTGCCATCCCTGCGGCGCGTAGTGCTTCTCGTCGAAAACCGGGGTGCCGGCGTCGGTGGGGTAGTTGAGCATGGTGAACCGCGTGATTGCCGCGATCGCCGTCAGGAACAGGCTGACCACCCAGCCGCGCACGGTATCGGTGGGACCGAAATCGGGCGCGGGCCGCAGCGGTGCCGGGCTGGACCACGTGCGCGGAGACCGCCACGACGAACTCGGGCGCGATTGGGTCACCTGTGTCACGGCGTCGAGTCTATTGTTGTGCCTTTCGGTGCGGTCTGCGGTGTCGCGGGTGGGGTCTCGAGGAGGGCTGCGGTCCGTCTGGGGAGACAGGTTTACTGTCCTTCACGAACCGCCCCGCCTATCACCTTTTCCAACAGGCCGCCCTCGACCGGCGTGATCCACTCACTACGTAGGCTGAATCGGGGCGGGCCCGGATGTGCTGGGCCGGGTGAGGAGTGTGGTGACACAGGGTCGGCTGGTTCTCGCGGCGACACCGCTGGGGCAGATCGGGGATGCTTCCGCGCGGCTGCGGGAGGCGCTCGGTTCCGCCGATATCGTCGCGGCGGAGGACACCCGGCGCACTCGGTCGCTGGCGGCTGCGCTCGAGGTGGAGATTTCCGGGCGGGTGGTGAGTTTCTACGACCACGTCGAATCCACGCGAGTGCCCGCTCTGCTGGACGAGATCACTGCCGGGCGGACCGTGTTGCTGGTTACCGATGCGGGGATGCCGTCGGTGAGCGATCCGGGGTACCGACTGGTGGCGGCGTGTGCCGAGCAGGGGCTGCCGGTGACCTGCCTGCCCGGCCCGTCCGCGGTGACGACTGCGCTCGCGCTTTCGGCGCTACCGGTGGACCGCTTCTGTTTCGACGGTTTCGCGCCCCGTAAGTCCGGGCGGCGCAAGGAGTGGCTGGGCACGCTGATTTCCGAGCGGCGGGCCTGTGTGTTCTTCGAGGCACCGCATCGGCTGGCCGAATGTTTGACCGACGCCGTCGAGATCCTGGGTGGAGACCGCCGGGCGGCAGTATGCCGGGAGCTGACCAAGACCTATGAGGAGGTCGTGCGGGGCACCCTCGCCGAGCTGGCGGAATGGGCGGCGGACGGTGCCCGCGGTGAGATCACCGTGGTGCTGGAGGGTGCGAGCGCCACCGTTGCCGATCCGGAGGATCTGGTGGCGCAGGTGGAGGAGCGAGCCGCGGCCGGATTGCGTTTGAAGGACGCCAGCGCGGAGATCGCCGAGGTCGCCGGGGTGTCCCGGCGTGAACTCTATGACGCTGTGCTGGCGGCCCGCCGCGCCACGGTGGACTGAACGCGGCGGGTGCCGGACCTCACTCTTCCGTCTTGGGCTCCACATAGCGCGGGTACACCGGTTCCGGGGCGGGCAGTGGGGTGCCCGGCGTCAGCGGGGTGGCGATATCGGCGAAATCGCGGCCCTGCTGGGCGAGCAGGTCCAGGATCTTCGCCGCTGAACCCGGCATCGCGGGCTGCGCCAGGATCGCCACGATCCGGATCACCTCGAGGGTGACGTAGAGGACCGTCGCCATCCGTGCGAGATCCGCTTCGGTACCGGATTTGCGCAGCGTCCAGGGGGCCTGGGCGGTGAAGTACCGGTTGGTTTCGCCGAGAGTGAGCCAGATCTGCTCCAGCGCCAGATGAATCTGCTGGCTGTCGAATTCGGTGCGGCAGCGTTCCAGCAGTCCGTTCGCGCGGTCGAGCAGTGCGCGGTCGTCCGCGGTGAATTCACCCGGCGTGGGAACCGCCGCGCCGCAGTTCTTGGCGACCATGGTGAGGCTGCGCTGGACCAGGTTGCCGAACTCGTTGGCCAGATCGGCGTTGATCCGGGAGACGATCGCCTCGTGGCTGTAGCTGCCGTCCTGGCCGTAGGAGATCTCGCGCAGCAGGAAGAAACGGACGGCGTCGAGCCCGTAGGTGTCGACGAGTTCCAGCGGGTCGACGACATTGCCGACCGATTTCGACATCTTCTCGCCCTTGTTGTACAGGAATCCGTGGACGAAGACCCGCCGCGGCAGTTCGATACCGGCCGACATCAGGAAGGCGGGCCAGTACACCGTGTGGAATCGGGTGATGTCCTTGCCGATGATGTGGACATCGGCCGGCCAGAACTTCCCGAACGCGGCGGAATCGGTATCCGGGAAGCCGACTCCGGTGAGGTAGTTGGTGAGCGCGTCCACCCAGACGTACATCACGTGATCGGGGTGATCGGGAACGGGCACACCCCAGTCGAAGGTGGTCCGGGAGATCGACAGATCTTTGAGCCCGGCCTTGACGTAGCTGACGATCTCGTTGCGCCGGGTCGCCGGGGCGATGAATTCCGGATGTTCGTCGTAGAGCGCGAGCAGTTTGTCCTGGTAGGCGGAGAGCCGGAAGAAGAAATTGGATTCCTCGGTCCAGGTGACCGGGGTTTTCGTTTCGGTCGAGATACGGCTGCCGTCGTCGAGCAGCGTGGTCTCCTCCTCGGTGTAGAACGCTTCGTCGCGCACCGAGTACCAGCCGGAGTAGTTGTCCAGGTAGATATCGCCGTTGTCCAGCATCCGCTGCCAGATCGCCGCGCTGGCGGCCTGGTGATCGGCGTCGGTGGTGCGGATGAAGCGGTCGAAGGAGACGTCGAGGGCTTTGTCCATCCGTTCGAACACATCGGAGTTGCGTGCCGCCAGTTCCTCCACCGGAACGTTCTCGGCGGCGGCGGTCTGCTGCATCTTCTGGCCGTGTTCGTCGGTTCCGGTCATGAAGAACACGTCGTACCCGTCGAGCCGCTTGAACCGGGCGAGCGCATCCGAGGAGATGTACTCGTAGGCATGCCCGATATGCGGCGCACCGTTCGGGTACGCGATGGCCGTGGTGATATAGAAGGCGGGGCGATCGACTGCGCTCATGGTGCGTCGATTCCATCATGAGGACCGGAGTGAACCCGACTCGACTGCGTGTTCATGCCATCAGAGGTTACTGGCCCGGGTTCGGGCACCGGAATCGAATTCGGCGGCGTAGCGCGTCCGGGCGCTGTCCGGGATACAGCGGTGCTGTTCCGGAGCGTGTTCTCTACTGTGGTGCGCGTGCCTTTCCTCGACCGTGTGCGTATGCCCCGTCCCGCCCGCGTCGCGGGCCCTGTCCTGCGTGTCCGGCCGCGACGGGTTGTGGCCCGGTGAGCGCGAAACGTCCCGCACCCCCGCTGCCCGAACCGCTGGCGCCCCTGGTGGACGCGCACACACATCTCGACGCCTGTGGTGCGACCGACGCGGCCTCGGTCGCGGAGATGGTCGACCGGGCGGCAGCGGCCGGAGTGGGCCGGGTGGTGACAGTCGCCGACGATCTGGCCGCCGCCCGCTGGGCTGTGCGGGCGGCGCACTGGGACGACCGGGTGTACGCGGCCGTGGCATTGCATCCGACCCGGGCGAACGCGCTAGACGATGCCGCGCGGGCGGAGATCGAGAAATTGGCCGCTGATCCCCGGGTGGTGGCGGTCGGCGAGACCGGGCTCGACTACTACTGGCCGGGCAAACTCGACGGTTGCGCCGATATCGAAACCCAGATCGAGGGGTTCCGCTGGCATATCGATCTGGCCAAGCGGATCGGTAAACCGCTGATGATCCACAACCGGGAAGCCGACCACGATCTGCTGACCGTCCTGCTGGACGAGGGCGCCCCGGAGACGGTGATCTTCCATTGCTTCTCGTCGGACGCGAATATGGCGCTGTCCTGTGTCGCGGAAGGGTATGTGCTGAGCTTTTCGGGCACCGCGAGTTTCAAGAACGCCCACGAGTTACGGGAAGCGGTCCGGGTGGTACCGGACGAGCAGTTGCTGGTCGAAACGGATGCGCCCTACCTGACGCCGCATCCGTACCGGGGCGCCCCCAACGAGCCGTATTGCCTGCCTTACACGGTGCGGGCGGTGGCGGAACTGCGTGCGCAGGACCCGGCCGAACTGGCAGAGATCAGTACGGCGAACGCGCGCCGCGTGTACGGATTCGCTCCGTGAAACACGATCCGGCGAAAAGTGATTTAAATCACAGTTTCATCGGTTGCCGTTTCGTCTAGCAGGCCCTGACCGTGGTTCTCGAGATATCGAACCGCCACGCCGATCCGCTGCGGTTGTCCTCTCCTCCGGGCTTCGTTATCGTCCCGTGACCGTGTCACCCTTTGCGAGGATCAACTCCTCACGCTCGCCTCTGCTCTACGTAGCGATCGCCGCCGTACTGCTGGCTCTGATCGCCAGTGCCGGCGCGGCCATCGCGCACAATTCGCACAGCGACCGCGCCCATTCGGCCCCGGCCGGAATCTCCTACCAACTGCCGCCGCAGCAGCCCGCACTCGTCTAGCTGTGCAGGCGGTCTCTGCCGACCGGTAGGCGCGGCGATCAACCGCCGGAACACCGGCCCGAGGGTCATCGCCCCTGGGTGGGGCCCGCCCCTGGTCTGCAGCGACGGAGCGAGGGAGCGCAGCGACCGAGCGCAGGAGTGAAGACCAGGGGTTAATAGGGCCCCACCCTCGAGCCGCGGAGCGGCTCCAAAATTACAGCCCGCCCCTTCGCGGAAGGTGTACCCCGAGTCACCGAATAGAACGTCCGGCCCGGGATCCGGCCCTCCAGCGTCGAGAGAATCGACGCCGCCGACCACATACCGCGGGCGACCGTGCGCGGAAACGCGGAAGGTACCCCCGGGCCCGGGCATCAGCAGGGCCCCGACTCCGCAACGCAAGAGGCGGCACCGATAACCCAGTTGGTAAGTTCACCCGGTGTCGGATGCCGAGATGATTGCGCGTGGCGAGGCAGCTCTGCTCGGCCCCGCGCAGGTACGGGAGCTCGCCGAGCGGCTCGGTGTCCGCCCCACCAAACAGCTCGGGCAGAACTTCGTCCACGACGCCAACACCGTCCGGCGGATTGTGAGCGCGGCCGGCGTCGGGCGCGCGGATACCGTGCTCGAGGTGGGCCCCGGTCTCGGTTCACTGACCCTGGCGCTTCTCGATGTGGTCGATTCGGTCCTCGCGGTGGAGATCGACCCCCTGCTGGCGCGGCAGTTGCCCGATACGGTGCGCGAGCGGGCCGGCGCGCTGGCCGGCCGGCTGACGGTGGTGCCCGGTGACGCGTTGCGGATCCGCCCCGATATGTTGCCGGCGGCACCGACCGCCCTGGTCGCGAATCTTCCCTACAACGTCGCCGTTCCGGTGTTGCTGCATCTGCTGGCCGAATTCCCGAGTATCCGCACGGCATTGGTGATGGTGCAGGCCGAGGTCGCGGATCGGCTCGCGGCCCGGCCGGGTGGCCGGGTGTACGGCGTGCCGAGTGTGAAGGCGGGCTTCTTCGGGACGGTGGCCAAGGCCGGTTCGGTGGGCCGGCAGGTGTTCTGGCCGGTGCCGCAGGTGGAATCGGGTCTGGTGCGGGTGGATCGGTTCGCCGAACCGCCGTGGCCGCTCGACGAGTCACATCGGAAACGTGTTTTCGAGGTGATCGATCTGGCGTTCGCGCAACGCCGTAAAACGCTGCGGGCCGCGCTCGCGGGCTGGGCGGGTGGCCCCGCGGAGGCGGAGCGGCGGCTGCTCGCCGCCGGAATCGCGCCGACCGCCCGCGGGGAAACCCTGGAAACAGCGGCTTTCGTGAATCTCGCCGCGCAGTCGGGGCGTCAGCCGGCGATTTCGTAGCCGGCTTCGTCCACCGCGGCGGCGATATCGGTCGCGGCGATATCGGTGCCGGAGGTGACCGCGACCCGGCCCGTGGCGAGATCGATATCGACGCCGGTGACACCGTCGATTTTGCCGATTTCGGTTTTGACGGCCTGGACGCAATGGTCGCAGGTCATGCCGGTGACGGTATAGGTGCTGGTGGCGGACATGGTGTCTCCTTCGCGCTCGTGTCCCGGCGGGACGCCGACGAATATACCCCCCTGGGGTAACAGGCGACAAGGGTTCCGGCTGCCGGGACAGCGGCGTCACAGTGTGCCGCCCGATCCCGGTCTTCGGATGGGCTTCCCCCAACGGCGCCCATTAGGCTAGGGCACCGTGCTGTCCGTTGTGCCCAGTCCCGTCACCGTGCGGGCGCCCTCGAAGGTCAACCTCCATCTGGGAGTGGGTGACCTGCGCGCAGACGGCTACCACGAGCTCACCACCGTTTTCCAGGCGCTGTCCCTGGCCGACGATCTGGAACTCGCGGCCGCCAACTCGCTCACGCTGCGGGTCACCGGAGAAGGCGCCGCGGAAGTACCCACCGACCGGACCAATCTGGTGTGGAAAGCCGCGGTCCGCCTCGCTCAGCTCGCCGGTCGCGCACCACTGGTGGAGATCACCATCGACAAAGGTATTCCGGTGGCCGGGGGGATGGCGGGCGGCAGTGCCGATGCGGCCGCCGCGCTGGTCGGCCTGAACGAACTCTGGGAACTGGGTATGCACCGCGACGAACTCGTCGCGGTGGCGGCCGAACTCGGTAGCGATGTGCCGTTCGCCCTGCACGGCGGCACCGCACTCGGGACGGGTCGCGGTGAACGATTGCTACCGGTGCTGTCGCGCAACGCCTTTCATTGGGTCCTGGCCCTGGCCAAGGGTGGGCTGTCGACTCCTGAGGTGTTCACCGAACTCGACAGGCTCCGCGTTCAGGGCGCCCCGCCCCGGCTGGGTGAACCACAGCAGCTCATGCAGGCGCTGGCGTCCGGGGACGCGGAACAGCTCGCACCGTTACTCGGCAACGATCTGCAGGCCGCGGCGGTATCGCTGCGGCCGGATCTGCGCCGCACATTGCGCGCGGGAGTGGAGGCGGGGGCGCTGGCCGGTCTCGTCTCGGGGTCCGGTCCGACCTGTGCGTTTCTCTGCGGGTCCGCGGAATCGGCTGTGGCGGTCGCGGCGGAGCTCTCGGGGGCGGGGGTGGCTCGTAGCGTGCGGACGGCGACCGGGCCCGTTCCCGGTGCGCGGGTGACGAGTCAGGGGGAGCCGCACAACCCGATGCCGGAGCCGCCGGAACCCGGTCCGCGGCGGGCCTGAGGGGGACGGGGACTGGGCTGTAGGTGGGCTCACACGAAGTGCGGCCGTGGTCGGCGGGTTTCTCGGGGGTCGATAGGCTGATCAGGGGTCGCGTATCGGTGCGGTCCGGTAGCCGGAGGCGGAAGGATTCATGTCCAACCTGATCAATCTCGAACAGGTCAGCAAGAGTTTCGGGATCAAACCGCTGCTCGACGGTGTTTCGCTCGGTGTACATGCCGGCGAACGGATCGGGGTGGTGGGTCTCAACGGCGGCGGTAAGACCACGCTGCTGGAGGTACTGACCGGTATCGAGGAGCCCGACAGCGGCCGGGTGAGCCGGCTCGGCGGGCTGCGGATGGCCGTGGTCACCCAGCGTGGAGTGCTACCGCAGGGCGCGACCGTGGGGGAGGTGGTCCTGGCCGGGTTGGCCGAGGACGCTCCGACCGGGGACCTCGCGGAACACGAATGGGCCGCCGATCCCCGGATCCGCTCGGTACTCGAGGGAATCGGGATCGCCGGGCTGGGCCTGGACACCTCGGTGACGAACCTCTCCGGCGGGGAACGCCGCCGGGTCGCGCTGGCCGCCGCCCTGGTGCGCGAACTGGACCTGCTGGTGCTGGACGAACCGACCAACCATCTCGATGTCGAGGGTGTGCAGTGGCTGGCCGAGCATCTGCTGGCCCGCCGCAGCGCGCTGGTCGTGGTCACGCACGATCGCTGGTTCCTGGATACCGTCGCGACCCGCACCTGGGAAGTAGTGGGTGGCCGGGTGGAGACCTATGAGGGCGGATACGGCGATTGGATTTTCGCCCGCGCCGAACGAGCCCGGCAGGCCGATGCCACCGAGGCCAGGCGGCGGAACCTGGCACGAAAGGAACTGGCCTGGCTGCGGCGGGGGCCGCAGGCGCGCACGTCCAAACCGCGCTATCGGATCGAAGCCGCCGAGGCGCTGATCGCCGATGTACCGCCGCCGCGGGACAGCGTTTCGCTCAGCTCGTTCGCGAAGAAGCGGCTGGGACGAGTGGTGGTGGAACTCGAGGACGCCACCCTCACCACACCCGACGGCCGGGAACTCGTGCACGATCTGACCTGGCGGCTGGCGCCCGGCGAGCGGGTCGGTCTGGTGGGGGTGAACGGATCGGGTAAGACCACCCTGCTGCGGGCCCTGGCCGGGGATATCGCGCCGGATCCGGGGAAGCGGGTACAGGGTCAAACCGTCCGGATCGGCTGGCTGCGGCAGGAACTCGATGATCTGCCCGTCGATATGCGAGTGCTCGAGGCGGTCCAGGAGATCGCCATGCGCATCACCTTGGGTGAGGGCAGCAAAGCGCTGGAACTATCCGCCGGTCAGCTCGCCGAGCGGCTCGGATTCACGCCGGCCCGTCAGCGCACGCCGGTCCGGGATCTATCGGGTGGCGAACGCCGCCGCCTGCAGCTGACCCGGATCCTGATGTCCGAGCCGAATGTGCTGCTGCTGGACGAGCCCACCAACGATCTCGATATCGACACTCTGCAGCAGTTGGAGGATCTGCTGGACAACTGGGCCGGGACACTGGTGGTGATCAGCCACGACCGCTATCTGATCGAGCGGATCTGCGATACCACCTGGGCCCTGTTCGGTGACGGCGCACTCACCAACCTGCCCGGCGGGATCGAGCAGTATCTGCGCCGCCGCGCCGAATCCGGGGCCGGTGAATCCGCCGGCCGCAAGCCCGCGGCCGGTGACCGGACCGCGGTGCCGCAATCCGATTCCGCCGCCTACCGGGCGGCCCGCAAGGAACTCACCCGCCTGGAACGCGCCGTCGAGAAACTCGGCGAGCGCGAAGCGGCCCTGCACACCGCACTGGCCGCCGCGGCCACCGAGCCCGACAAACTGGTCACGCTGGGCGCCGAATTGAAGGATGTGCAGGCACAGAAGGAGACCGCCGAGGAACGCTGGATGGAACTCGCCGAGCAGGTGTGAGCCGTGCGGTGCATCCGCACCTGATGCCCGGCTCACACAGGGGTGGCGGGCGATCAGCGGGTTTCGGCGGCCGGTCCGTCCTCACCCTGGATGGGCAGGCTCGCTTGTACGAACTCGCCACCGAATGTGGTGAGGGTGATTCCGCGATGCTGGAGTTTGCCGCGGCCACCGCTCTGCTTCAGCAGTTCGGCCACCGCCGACTGAGCCTCCAGTAGTTGATAGCGCTCCGGGGTGCCCACCGGTTCGCGCAGTATTTCGATCAGGCCGATCCGGCGCAGATTGGTCAGATAGCGCTGCACGCGGTCGGGATACCGGAGCCCGGCGCGTTCGCCGATCATGCTCACGCCGAGATCGTCCGGTCCGGTCGCCGGTTCGGTTTGTCTGCGGCTGCGTCGGGACGAGCGGCCCCCGCGCACGGTGACGGTCGGCTGCGGCCCTTCGAGTCGTAACAATCGCAAGATGCGGGCCTCGTCGGAGGTGAGTTCGGCGAGGATCCGGGCGAAGGCGGGATGTCCCTCGTCGGGCGCCCGGGTGCTGGCGGCCAGCCGCAGCAGTGCCGCGCCCTGTTCTCGTAGCGACCGCTCGGTCGGGGATGTGGTGGCGGATGGTTCGGCGGCCGTGACCCCGAGCGCCAGGCGCAGCGCCTCTCGGACCTGCCCGATCGCTTCCGTGCGGATCTCGGCCTGCGGGGCTCCGGCCAGGCTGCCGCGCACCACCGTCTCGGTGACGTCCAGCGCGGTGTGCACGCCCCAGCGTGCCGTGCCGGACACCACCGACGCCGTCACCCGTGCGATCCCGCCGACGGCACGGACCGCCGCGACAGGGCCGATGGGCCTGCCGGACTCGTGCGGTTCCTCGTTCACAGCCACGTCGTTGCCACCCCCGTTCCGAAGACCAGGATATGCGCGTATCCCGCGAACAGGCCGAGAACGCCGCCGTGCACGAACAGCAGCCACTCGTCCTGCTTGATCGCCGCGCGCAGCATATCGACGAAATCGTTCGGCGACAGCTCCGACATCTGCTTGGCGATATAGGCGCCGATCTGTTTACCCTGCCGCTCGTTGAAATCCGCGTCGGCGAACGCCAGCGGCGCGATGGCCATCGCCTCCGAGGTCAGGGTCTGGGTCAGTGACTGATAATCGCGATTGCCGAGTACCAGTTTCACCGCGCCGCGGGCCGGGCCGAGAGCGCGGTCGGCGGCGGGACGCAGGGTGTCCTCCAGCATCTGCAGGGTGCGATCGGATTTGGGTCCGTTGAGCAGTTCGTCGCCGATATTGGCGACCGTCATCACCTGGGTGGAGACGAGCTCGGCATAACCGTCGGTGATCTCGTTCTGCCGTTTGATCAGCAGACCCTGCCGCCACGGGCACCACCATTTCGGCTGGGCGGGCGCGAAGATCATATTGAGGCCCACCCAGTTGACCACCCAGCCGATGATCACCCCGCCGATCGGCAGAACCGCCAGCGTCGGCCACCCGGTCACGTGCAGGATCCCGACCAGGACGACACCCATCGGCGCACCGAAATAGAGACCGAAATTCTGCATGAACCGCAATTCTTTGGCACCCAGCACCTGGAACAGCTGATTCAGCAACTGCGGGCGGGCCTGGAAATAGCGGATGACCATTTGTTTGACATCGAGCAGCTGGTCGATGTTTGCGCCCAGTTCATCGGTGAGTTCGCGCAGGATATCCGGCAACTGCTGGCGCACCCGTTCGTGCACCATCTCCCGGACCTGGGTGGGCAGGTTGTACCAGAGCTGCGGATGGTCGCGGCGCAGAATATTCTCGACGATATCGCGGATCTGGGTTTCGGCGGTCAGGGCGAGATGTTCGGCGAGCGCGTCCGGTTCCAGTTCCCGATAGAAATCGGCGACACTGCCGAGCTTCGAAAGCCCTTTGTCCACCGCGATACTGGCCATCTTGTCGGCCCGCGAGGGCACGATGCCCTGCCAGCCGAACCGGCCGTCGTGGCTGAGCAGCGGCAGGATCTGGATCCGTTTGGGTAGGTACGGGTACAGGTACCGCAGGCCCGGTACCCGGATTCCGTGAAAAGCGATCGGCCGGAACAGCATCAGGACGCCGGTCCAGTTGGTGATGTAGCCGATGACTCCGGTGAACAGCGGAATGGTCAGTAATTCCAGGAGGATCGTCGGGTGTATCCCGAACACACTCTCCAACACGACACACCCTCCTGCTCCGGTGATCGCCGCCTCACCGGGACCTCGAAATTAGCACCACTGCCGATCGCCCAGCGCTCGGCGGCGGACATCCACCGGCAGCGCGACCGGGCGCGACACATTAGTGTCTCAGACGTGAGCCGGATCCATGGTCCGGCGCCGGGCAATCACCGTCGATGGGCAATAATCGGTGGGCGGATTCGTTCATCTGGCGATATCGGAGTAAACGTGGCAGACGACAGGACCGGACAGGAGTTCCCCCGGACCGGTTCCCGAGCCGTGCAGTGGAGTACCCCGCCGAGTACCGGCCGCGACGCGGAACCGGGCACCACGACCGACCCCGCGGCCGGTGTCGTGCGCCGGCCGCCGGCGGCTGTCGAGCGCAGCTCCGATGTCGAGCAACGGCAGATCAGCAATGAGGCCCGGCTCATCCGCGGGGTGTTCCGGGCGGCCGGTCTCGCGGCGGGCAGTGTGGTGCGCGGCAGCCAATGGGCGGTCAACACCTCCTACGAGGTGACCCGGGAGATCACCCAGGCCGCCCTCGACGGTGAGTCCTCCGCCGAGATCGCCGAACGCACCGGTAACGCCCTGCGGTCCATCGCGCGCAGCGCCCTCGGAGTCACCGAGGGATCGGTGCGCGAGATCGTCAGCTATGTGCCCACCGGGCAGACATCCGCCCAGCAGACGGTCGCGGTGGGCTCGTATATGCGGTCGGCCACGGTCGCCGAATTGCGTAAACGCGGTGATGCGTTGCTGGCCCGTTCGGCCGATGTCTACTTCACCGAAGAGGTGCATCCCGCCTACGACCGGATTCTCGACGAAATCGCCCCCGACGAGGCCCGCATCCTGCGCTATATGGCCCTCAACGGTCCGCAGCCGACGGTCGACGTGCGCACCAACCGTCCGCTGGGTATCGGGTCGGAGCTGATCGCCGGCGGCTTGACCTCGGTCCCGGAACAGGCCGGGGTGCGCTACATCGACCGGGCCCGCTCGTATCTGATCAACCTCAGCCGGCTGGGACTGACCCATAATTCCGACGATCCCGTTGTCCTGAGCCGGTATATGGTGCTGGAAGTCCAGCCGATCGTGGAGGACGCTTTGAAAAAGGCGGGCCGAGCTCCGAAAATCGTCCGCAAAAGCCTGCGGCTGACGGAGTTCGGCGAGGATTTCTGCCGTACCTGCTTCACCATGGGCAACGGCGAGCGGCCCTGATATCGCACCGGCCGCATACCCCGTCCGACCTGCCCGGACAGGCGATATCAGCCGCTGACCGGCGTGAATCCCGCCCCCGTAATAACGCCGACGCAGGATAGCAATCCGATACAGATCTGAATATCCTCCCTATTTGTCCATTTCAGGTGGGATGGTGGAGTTATGGACCAGGGCGAGGAGCGCAACGATCCCGGGCCACACCCGGGTGGATTTCCGCGGCGGCCGGGCCAGAGCAGTGAAACCATGGCCTTCTCGGGCGCCGCGCTCGCCGCGGCGCTGGGAGCCGGGCTGGACGTATCCCTTCCGCCACGGCTCGAGCCCGAGACGGACGTACCGCTGACGATGGGGCCGGTACGTCCGGACACCTCACTTCCCGCACCCCCGGTGGCGTCCGAGGACGTGCTGGAGATCCATCGCCTCAAATTCCGCTATATCCGCGCGCTGGACACCAAATTCTGGGAAGACTTCACCGAAACGATGATCCCGGAGGCCACGGCCACCTACAGCGAATATCTGCAGTTCGAATCCCGGGAAGCATTCCTGACGTTCATGCGCAATACCCTGGGCCCGCATGTGATCACCGAACACCGCTGCGATCACCCGGAGATCGACGTGAACGGCGATCGGGCCACCGGGATCTGGTATCTCTCCGATACGGTGCTGATCCCGGAGAACAATATGCTGCTGCGCGGTGCCGCCTTCTACAACGACGAATACGTGCGGTGCGACGACGGCCGCTGGCGGATATCGCATACCGGCTACCAGCGCACCTACGAGGTGGTGCTCTCGCTCAGCGACCTGCCCAGCCTGCGACTGACCGCGAACCGTTGGGGGCTGATCCAGCAGGCGAGCGGGGTCGAGTCGGTCGAGCGGGACCCGCGCGTGGACGAGGCGAACCGCGAGACCACGGCGAACGCGCAGACTCCGCCCGAGGCCGAGCCCGGGCCGGAGAGCGAATATCCGGGCCCCGACTATCCGGGTTCCGAGGAACGGGCCGCGGGCTGAACGAACGGCCGGATCAGTCGGCCGCGGCGACCAGCGGTTCCAGGGTGAGCTCCGGCATTTCCTTCTGGATGTACTGCAGCCGCCACTTATCGCTGAACACCGCCAGGATCGCGCCGTCACTGCGGGTGAACACCTCGACTCCGCGCTGGCGATCCAGCTCGGGCGCCGAGGCGGCATCGGTGCGGCGGGCGATTGTGTAGGCGAGGTGGTCCAGCTGGGTCTCGACGCCGAACTCACCCTGCATCCGGGCCGTCACCACCTCGAACTGCATCGGGCCGACCGCGGCGAGCACCGGTGAGGCGTCACCGCGGGCGTCGTTGCGCAGCACCTGCACCACACCCTCGGAATCGAGCTGGTCGATCGCCTTGCGGAACTGTTTGTACTTACCCGCGCTCTGCGCCCGCAGGGCGGCGAAATGTTCGGGCGCGAAGGACGGTATCGGCGGGAACTCGACCTTCTTGTCGACGAAAAGGGTGTGGCCGGGGGCGAGTGCGGTCGCGTTGACCAGGCCCACCACATCCCCCGGATAGGCGGTATCGACGGTGGCGCGTTCCCGGCCGAAGACGGTGAGCGCGTACTTGGTCGCGAACGGACGGCCGGTCTGCGCGTGCGTGACCACCATGCCGCGTTCGAACTCCCCGGATACGATCCGCATGAACGCGAGCCGGTCGCGGTGCGCGGTGTCCATACCCGCCTGCACCTTGAACACGACCGCGCTGAACGGCTCCTGCGGTTCCCGCGGGCTACCGCCGATATCGGCGCGCGCGGCCGGGGCGGGTGCCAGAGCCACCAGGGTTTCCAGCAGCTGCCGGACACCGAAGTTCAGCATGGCCGACGCGTAGATCACCGGGGAGGTCTGGCCGGCCAGGAAAAGCTCCTGGTCGTGATCGGCGCCGGTGGCGGACAGCAGTTCGCTCTCCTCCGCGGCGGTCGTCCACGGTTCGCCCTCGCGAGCCTCGGCGGATTCGGGGGTCAGGGATTCTTCCGGCGCGATGGTGGCACCACCGGCGGTCCGGGTGAAGTGGATGTATTCGTCCGCCGCGCCGTCGGCCCCGCGGCGCAGCAGTCCGCGGAAATCTCCCGCGATGCCCACCGGCAGGAACAGCGGGGTCGGGGTGAGACCGATCCGTTCCTCGATTTCGTCGAGCAGCTCCAGCGGGGCGCGGCCGGGCCGGTCCCATTTGTTGATGACGGTGATCACCGGTATCCCGCGGTGGCGGCACACCTGGAACAGTTTCAAGGTCTGCGGCTCGAGCCCCTTCGCGGCGTCGATCAGCATGACCGCGGCATCCACCGCGGTGAGTACCCGGTAGGTGTCCTCGGAGAAATCGGAGTGGCCCGGCGTATCGACCAGATTGATCACATTGTCGATCTCGGACCCGGCGGCCCGGTAGTTGAACTGCAGCGCGGTGGAGCTCACCGAGATACCGCGCGCCTTCTCCATCTCCATCCAGTCCGAGACGGTGGATTTACGGCCCGCCTTGCCGTGAATGGCACCCGCCTCGGAGATTTTGCGAGCGTGCAACGCCAAGGCTTCGGTGAGCGTCGATTTACCGGCGTCGGGGTGGGAGATCACGGCGAAGGTGCGCCGCCGCGACACCTCGGCGGCCAACCCGCGCGCGGCGGGCGCGACGGAGCCCTCAGGAGAGGCGGTCAACGGATCGAACCTTTCGGCGGAAAAACGGGCGGGTGGCAACCTGTCCAGAGTACGTGACAGTTCTGACCAGCCGACTACGTGCCGCTTACCACCCGATTCCGGACTTTTGCGGCCGCTGAGTTACAGTATTCAGGTTGTCTCGGCGAGGGTTCGCAGATTTTGCGGCACCGTGATCGACGCGGCGCGGCTTCCGGCCGCCTCCGATCGGTCTTCGCCTGACGAGCAGACCACCGACCAGGGGCGCGATTTCCCTGGCACCGCCCACCAGCCCGGTAGAGCCGTAGGAGTTATCCAGTCATGTCCGACGTCAACCTTCTCGAAGCGAAGATCCGCACCGAGTTCGGCAAGGGTGCCGCGCGCCGTACCCGCCGCGCGGGCAACGTTCCGGCGGTCCTGTACGGGCATCAGTCCGATCCGCAGCATCTGTCGCTGGACGCCCTGTCCTTCGCCGCGATCCTGCGCCAGCACGGCACCAACGCCGTGCTGAACCTGAACATCGAGGGCAAGAAGCAGCTCGCGCTGACCAAATCGGTCGTGGTGCATCCCATCCACCGCTACATCGAGCACGCCGATCTGCTGATCGTGGCGCGCGGTGAAGAGGTCGGCGCCGATGTGCCGATCACGCTGGTCGGTGAGGCCGGCCCCGGCACCCTGGTCACCCAGGAGGCCACCACCATCGCCGTTTCGGCGGACGCGCTGAACATTCCCGAGTCCATCGAGGTCTCGATCGCGAACGCCGAGGTCGGTACCCAGATCACCGCCGGCTCCGTGACCCTGCCCAAGGGTGTCAGCCTGTCCGGTGATCCCGAGCTGCTGCTGGTCAACATCGTCGAGGCCCGCGCCACCACCGAGCCGGAGGCCGAGGGCGAGGCCGAGGGCGAGACCGCCGAATAAGAACGGGTCACCGCAGCCGATGGCCGATACCGCGCCGGCGCTCGTCGTCGGCCTGGGCAATCCGGGTCCCGATTATGAACGTACCCGGCACAATGTGGGCTTCCTGGTCGCCGATTCGCTCGCGCAGCGGATCGGCGGCCGTTTCACTGTCCACAAGAAGTCGGGTACCGATCTGCTGCAGGCCCGGCTCGACGGCCGGCAGGTACTGATCGCGAAACCGCGGTCGTATATGAATCTGTCCGGGCGGCCGGTATCCGCGCTGGCCCGGTTCTTCTCGGTCCCGCCGACCGAGGTCATCGTGGTCCACGATGAGCTGGATCTCCCCTTCGGGGCGATCCGGTTGAAACGCGGCGGCGGCGAGGGCGGGCACAACGGTCTGCGCTCCATATCCGGTGCCCTGACCACGAAGGACTACCTGCGCACCCGGATCGGCATCGGACGCCCACCCGGACGCCAGGACCCGGCCGATTATGTGCTCAAACCGTTCGCGTCGGCCGAGCGCAAGGAACTCCCGGTCGTGGTCGAGCAGGCGGCCGACGCGGTGGAACTGCTGCTGCGCGTGGGTTTGGAAACGGCGCAGAATCAGCTGCATTGATATCGAGGTGCGAGAAACCGGCGAGGTCCGCTCGATATCCTGTGACACAATTTGTGTTACATTTGATTTATGGGAACGCTCAACGTACGGACTGACGAGGCGATGGAAACCGCGTTGGCCGAACTGACCTCTGGTACCAACCGAACCCGGTCGGAAGCGGTTCGTTACGCGCTCTTGCACACCTATAAGGAACTCGTCCTGCAACAGGCGTCCGCCGACGCGGAACGTCTCGCCGAGGACCCGGACGATCAGGCCGAGATGCTGGCGATCCAGCGCTTCATGGGCGTGGCGTGATCTTCCGGGGGGCGATTTACGAAATCAAGGCCATACCCGGCGCCCGGGGGCACGAACAGCAGGGGCGCCGGTGCGCCGTCATCATCCAGTCGGACCGATTCCCTTCCAGCACAGTTGTCGTCGCTCTGACGTCGACCAGCGCCGGCCCCGCCATCTACCGGCCCGAAATCGAACTGGCCGGCACTCGAACCCGCATACTCGCTGACCAGATCTACACCGTCGCGCCGGAACGGCTGGGAGATTTCAAAGGCAGCCTCAGCGGTAGAGAACTGGCCGCATTGGACCGTGCCCTGATGCTGAAGCTAGGCCTCTTCTGACGTTTGCGGTCAGACGCGGGCGGCGAGGACCAGGGCGAAGCGGTTGTCCGGATCGGTCCAGGTGTGTTCCAGTACGAAGCCCGCGGCACGGAGTTCGGCGTCCAGGCCGGTCGGGCGGAATTTCGCGGAGATCTCGGTACGCAGTTGTTCGCCGCGGGTGAAGTGCACCGTCAAGCCGAGATCGGCGAGGGTGACGTCCATCTCCGCGGTGGCTTCCAGTCGCATTTCGATCCATTCGTTGGCCGCGTCCCAGTGCGCGATATGGCGGAATGCCTCGGGTTCGAAGTCGGCGCCGAGCCGGGAATTGAGGACGTGCAGGACATTCCGGTTGAATTCGGCGGTGACGCCGGCGGCGTCGTCGTAGGCGGGGATCAGGATCGCCGGGTCGACCACCAGGCCCGCGCCCAGCAGCAACTGTTCACCGGGTTCGAGGACATCGTGGATACCGCCGAGGAATTCGGCGCGTTCGCCGGGGGTCATATTGCCGAGTGTGCCGCCGAGGAAGGCGATCATCCGGCGGCCGCCGCGCGGCAGGGTCGCGAGGGTGTCGGTGAAATCGCTGACCACCCCGTGTACGGCCAGGCCGGGGAAATCGATCGCCACCTCAGCTGCCGACGCGTGTAGTGCCGAGGCGGAAACATCCTGCGGTACATAGGTTTTCAACGGCCCCTCGGCGGTGAGGGCGGTGAGCAGAATGCGGGTCTTCGCGGCCGACCCCGACCCCAGTTCGACCAGCACCTCCGCCTGCGCGGTGCGGGCGATCGCTCCCGCGACCTTTTCCAGCAGCGCCCGTTCCGTGCGGGTGGGGTAGTACTCCGGCAGCGCGGTGATCTGCTCGAACAGTTCGCTGCCGCGCGCATCGTAGAACCATTTGGGGGGCAGCCATTTCGGGCTGTCGGTGAGCCCCTGCCGGGCGTCGGCGCGAAGTGCCGCGGTGAGATCGGCATCGGTGAGATGGACTTCCACGGTCGGTTCGTTCATCAGGGCACCTTTACGGTCGCGGGGGCTTCGGCGAGTTCCAGGGGTTCGACGCTCAACCAGCCGGGTTCGGCACGGACGAGACTGCGGTCGGGCAGCGACTGCCACCGGGGGTCGTCGTCGTACGGTTCGGACGACAGGATCGCGAACTCGTCGGTGACGAGCGCGGACAGGGAGTGATAGCAGGTGGTGGCCCATAGGGCGGTGCCATCGCCGATCAGCAGGTTCACCCGGGCGTCGGGGGCGTGGTTCAGCACCGTGGTGACGAGCAGACGCAGTGCGGTACCCGGGTTTTCGGCGAGGCCCGCCGGGGTGTCGGGGTCGAGCAGGCGGCGCAGCAGGACCCATAGGGCGGCCGAATCCGTCGGTGCCTCCGCTTCGAGTAGATGGCTGGTTTCGTAACGGCGGGTCATACCGGCGCGGGTCGCGGCGACATCGAGATCGGACAGTACGGCGGTGAGCACCGTCCGCCACTGCGGTATCACCCCGTTATGGCTGAACGCCCAGCGATCCCACAGGAACGGCGCACAGGACGACCGCTGGACCGGCATCCCGACGGTGGCCGACCGGACCACCCCGAGGACAGCGTGGGAGGTGAGTTGCGGCAGCACCTCCTCTACCGCTGGATCCGTCCAGATCGGGTCCGGATTGCGGTAGCGGGTGACCGGCCCCGGCCCCCACCAGGCGACCCCGAATCCGTCGGCGTTGATGGTTCCGCCGCCCCGCATCTCCCGCGGCGCCCAGGATTGGGTGCGCAGCGAATGCGGACCGCGCAGCAGTATTTCGCCCACAGACACCGGTGGGCCCACGTAACCCAGATGGCGGCACATCACGTCTCCCGTGGGTCGAGGGTGCGGGCCAGCCGGAACCCGGAGAAGATCTGCCGGCGGATCGGATGGTCCCAATTGCGGAAGGTGCCCCGGCACGCGACGGGGTCGGTACCGAACGACCCGCCCCGCAGCATCCGGTAGTCGCCGCCGAAGAAGACCTCCGAATATTCGCGGTAGGGGAACGCGCGGAAACCGGGGTAGGGATGGAAACCCGAGGACGTCCACTCCCACACATCGCCCATGAGCTGGTGCACCCCGGCCGGTGAGGCTCCCGCCGGGTAGGCGCCGATATCGGCCGGTTCCAGATGCCGCTGGCCGAGATTGGCGGTGGCCGGGCCGGGGTCGGCATCGCCCCACGGGTACGCCCGGGTGCGGCCGGTGGCGGGGTCGTAGCGCGCGGCTTTCTCCCATTCCGCCTCGGTGGGCAGGCGTTTGCCCGCCCAGTTGGCGTACGCCTGCGCTTCGTACCAGCACACATGCACCACCGGCTGCTGCGGTCGCAGGGGCCGGCGCACGCCGAACACCCGACGCCACCACTGGCCGCCGGAATCCTGTTCCCAGAACTGCGGTGCGGTGAGCCCCGCCTCCTGCCGATGCGACCAACCGCGTTCGGACCACAACTCGGGCCGGTCGTAACCGCCGTCGGCGAGGAATTCGAGATACTGCGCGTTGCTGACCGGGGCGGCGTCGATGGCGTATGCCGGCAGGTGCACCCGGTGCGCCGGGCGTTCGTTGTCCAGCGCCCAAGGGTCGGTGGAGGTGCCCATGGTGAATTCGCCCGCCGGTATCACCACCTCGCCGCGCACCGCGGCCGTGGCCGCCGGTGGGGCGGGCGCGGACAGTGCCGGGCGTCCGGACCGCAACTGATGGGTTGCCAGCATCGTTTCGCCGTGCTGCTGTTCGTGCTGGGCGATCATGCCGAAAGCGAAACCGCCGTCGACGAGTTCGCCGCCCCGTAACGGACTGCGATCGAGCACATCCCACACCTTGTCCCGGACGGTGGCCACGTAGCCGCGGGCCTCTCCCGGGTCGAGTAGCGGCAGCTGCGGACGATCGGGCCGGGGGTGCTTGAACGCGTCGTAGAGCTCGTCGATATCGGCGCGCACCGGATCCCGGCCGCCGACATCACGCACCAGCCACAGCTCCTCCTGGTTTCCGATATGGGCCAGATCCCAGACCAGCGGGCTCATCAGCCGGGAATGCTGGGCCACGAGTTCGGCCTCGTCCACGCAGTCGGTGAGCGCGGTGGTGCGTTGCCGGGCCCGGCGCAGCGTGGTCGCGATCTGCTCGCGGAGCCGCTCGGTACCGGATCGGTCGGTGTGGTGCTGGACGGTCACGAGATTGCTCCGCTCGACGGCATGAACAAGGTGGGCGGCCGGGGAACGGCCGGACGGCGGGCGATAGCGCCCAGCGGGATCGGCGGTGATCCGGGCGGGCGGTACACGCGGGACGGATCACCGTGCGGATTCATGACGGTCCTCGGCGCGGGGCGGTTCGCCCGCCGCGCAACGGCGCACGGCGGCGTGCAGCTCCGGCCCGGGTGCCTCACTGTGCGCCACGGCAGCTTCCAGCACGGCCACGGCCGCGGCTCGCAACTGCGGGTCGGCGAGGCCGTGGCGGGCGGCGTCGCGCCACCGGTCCGCCGTATTCGCGGTGGCCGCGGTCGCGTCGGCGACAGCTGCCGGCGTGGACAGCAGAGTGTGGATCACCGCGATCGGTAGTTTCCAGCCCTCACCCGGCTGGGCGTCGAGATAGCGGATCTCGAAGTATCCCGCCGGCCGTACGGGCGGGAACAGCGTGGTCAGGTGATATCGGAGGTCACCGATATCGGGCCGGCGGCCGATTTCGGTATCCAGACCACCCGATAACCAATCGCTGAACGTGGCGCCGGGCGGAGCCTGCCACGCCACCGATCGGCCGGGAGGAACGGATTCGGGCCGCCGTACACACAGCAGCGGCGCCTCGAGAGCCCAGCGGGCGTAGCCGGTGACGGGGTCGGACCAGTCGGCGACAGGTGGGCAGGCGCGCGCCGGGTCCAGATGCAACCAGGTGCGCATGCGTTGCGAGGCCCAATCACCTGCCGGGGCGCCACGCAGGACCGGTGAGCACGCGAACGCGGCGATCAGTGCCGGACCGAGAGCGTGCAGTGCTGTCCAGCGTGCGGTGAGCTCGGCCGTATCGGCACCGATATCGACGCTGATCTGGGTGGCCGCGGTATTGCTCATCATGAGCCGGCCGAACGGCCCGATCCGGCCGAAATAATCCTCCATCGCCTGGTAGCGCGGCAATCGCAGCTGACATCGGGGCGCGCGGGCCGGATCAGCGGCGGCGGAGATCATCCGGATGGACTGGGTATCGAGGAGGTCGCGCAGACTCCGGTAGTCCGTACTCAGCCGGGCGCACAGGTCGGCGGCGTCGGTGACGGCGGCGCTGGAGAGTTCGATCTGCCCGCCGGGTTCGACGGTGACCCGGCTGCCGCCGGACAGCGGCTCGGCGGGGGAATCGGGGGCGATCGAGCGGGGTGCGTGCGGGCCGAGGGCCTGCGCGAGTAGAGCTGCAGTGGGACGGCGGCCGGTGAACGAGGCGTGCTCCGCCGGATTCCGGCCTTTCCGCGGTACCGAAGTACCCGGACGGTACACGGTGAACCATTCCAATTCGGCGCCGATGAGTGCCGGCGGCCCGAGTTTGAAGCAGACGCCGCCGAGATAGGCTTCGGCCGCCGCGCGGCTGGTCAGTGCCGGGTGTGGGGTCGAGTCGCTGGTCGATTCCGGATGTTCGAGGGTGACCGCCATACCAACCTCCATGCGGCTACTCACTGGTTCGTTCTCACGTACTCGGTCGCCGGTGCAGTCCGGGCTCGTATTCCGTTGTCGAATCCGGTCCAAGCGTTACAGCGGCCACCGGTGCGGCCGCGCGTGAAATCCAGAGTAGCGACGGGGGCAGACACGTTTTGGGCGCGAACGTGTCACGGATCCGGCACTAGGGTCGGAGGAATGGTGGATGAGCAGCGCGTACGTGCCGATACGCCGGGCGTCGGAACCGGCGCCGTTTTTCTGGACAGTGCGGGGTCGTCGCTCCCGCCGCGGGTCGTGACCGAAACTGTTATCGGTCATCTGCGCCGGGAGGCCGAGATCGGCGGGTACCGGGCCGCGAACGAACGGCTCGACGATCTGGCCGGGGTCAAGGAGGCGATCGCGACCCTGCTGAACACGACTCCGGACACCATCGCGCTCAGCGACAGCGCCACCCGTTCCTGGTCCGATTTCTTCTACGCGGTGCCGTTGCGTCCCGGCGACCGGATCCTGATCTCGGGCGCTGACTACGCGAGTAACGCCATCGCGGCGCTCCAACGGGCCCGAGCCACTGGAGCCCGGGTGGAGCAGATCCCCGACGACGACACCGGTCGCCTGGACCTCGAGGCCCTCGCCGCGATGATGGACGATCGGGTGCGGCTGGTATCGCTGCTGCACGTGCCCACCAACGGGGGCTTGGTGAACCCGGTGGCCGAAGCCGCGCGGATCGCCCGGGCCGCCGGAGCGCTGGTCGTACTGGACGCCTGCCAGTCGGCCGGGCAACTCCCGCTGGACGTCGCCGAACTCGGTGTGGACGCGTTGTCGGCCACCGGACGCAAATGGTTGCGCGGACCTCGCGGCACCGGGTTCCTGTACCTGCGGCCGGAGCTGGCGGCATCGATGGAACCCGCCCGCCTCGATCTGCACAGCGCCGCGTGGACGGGCCCGGACGAGTACCGGATGGCTTCGGACGCTTCCCGTTTCGAATTCTGGGAACACGATGTGGCAGCCCGGCTCGGGCTCGGTGCGGCCGTGCGCTATCTTCTCGATCTCGGACCCGATCAGGTCTATGCCGCGATCGCCGAGCGCGCCGATCATCTGCGGGGCGCGCTCGGCGAATTGCCGGGAGTCGCGGTGCGGGATCGCGGTATCGAGCACAGTGGAATCGTGTCCTTCACGGCCGCGGGCGCGACCCCGGTCGAGGTCCGGGACCGGTTGCGGGACAAGGACATCACGGTCACTGTCAGCCATGCGAGTTCGACACTTCTCGATATGTCGGCCCGCGGCCTCGACTCGGTTGTTCGGGCCTCCCCCCACTGCTTCGTCGGCCGCACGGAACTGGACCGCTTCGTCGCCGCCGTCGCAGCGCTGTAGCGACG
Source organism: Nocardia sp. NPDC019395 (assembly GCF_040632335.1). Lineage (NCBI taxonomy): Bacteria > Bacillati > Actinomycetota > Actinomycetes > Mycobacteriales > Nocardiaceae > Nocardia > Nocardia sp. NPDC019395. Next base: position 188,095 of record NZ_JBEYBT010000009.1, on the reverse strand, counting down.
CCGGCGCGCCCGACTGGTCACTGCGGTCGATCACACCCGTCCGCTACCGGGCGGGTGTAATTCTCCGATCGCCTCGCCGGAAGCCCGCGTATCAGGGTTGGAGGACGTACCTGCCGCGGACGCCGCCGCGCGCGACCGCCCGGTGCGCCGCGGCGACCTGGTCCAGCGGGACGAGCGCGTGGACACGCGCCGGGAGTCGGCCGGTCGCGGTGTCTTCGAGTATCTCGGCCAGCCGTGCGCTGTCGGGCCGGACCGAAACCGAATATGTGGTGGTGCCACGCTCGGCGGGCGGTTCCGCTCCCGGCCGGACGCCCACGAACACACCGCCGTCGCGGACCAGTGCGAGGCCCTTCTCCTGGAAGGCGGCGGTATCGGCCACCGCGTCCCAGCCCGGAGTCGCCGCGGCGGTGAAATCGGCGCCCAGGGTCCGCACGAATTCCTCGTCGGCGGGCCGGGCCAGTCCGGTGACCCGCCAGCCGCGGTCCTGGGCGAATGTGAGGACATATCCGCCGACCGCACCGGCGGCCCCGGTCACCAGCAGGCTGCGGCCTGCGCCGTCGCCCAGCAGGTCGACTATTTGCGCCGCCGTGAGACTGTTGAGCGGGACGGTAGCGGCCGTCGCCAGGTCGAGGCCTTCGGGGACCACGGCAATATCGGTGGCCGAGATAACCAATTTTTCGGCGTAGGTGCCGAAATCGCGATCGAATCCCTCGACGATCCCCGCCACCCGGGTACCGACCGGGATATCCATCACGTCCGGGCCGGCGGCGTCGACGATGCCCGCGAAATCCATGCCGAGGCCGGTGTGGTGAGGCTGATCTATGATCCCGATTCCGTGGAAGAAGCCGTCGGTAACGGCCAGGTCGGCGGGGTTGACGGTGGCTCCGGCGATATCCACCCGGACCTGTCCCGGACCGGGCTCGACGACGGGGACTTCGATGATCTCGATGGAATCGGGCCCGTTCGGGGTGCGGACGACGGCGGTGCGGAAAGTTGCGGACATCGGTGCCTCCTCTGGAGTTCTCGCTGCTGTTACTCCACAATGAATGGGTAACTCTCTATCAGGAAGTAGGCACTTGAAAGTGCGTAACCCACCGGCAGGTAGGAAGGAGTGGTCATGCCGACGATGACCGCGGCACAGCAGCGAACCCAGCAGAAGATCGATTACGACGCGTTCTTCGCGGGCTGCCCCAGCCGGCAACTCCTCGACCGGATCTCCGGCAAATGGGTGGCCCTGGTACTGGCAGCCCTGGGCAGCGACGGTCCGAACCCCGGTGGGGACTGCGGCGGGGAGCCACGTCCGATGCGCTACTCCGAACTATCGCGCCGACTGGCCGGGGTCAGCCAGAAAATGCTCACCCAGACCCTGCGCTCTCTCGAACGCGACGGCTTGGTGACCCGCACGGTGACGCCCACCGTGCCGGTCACCGTCACCTACCAGCTGACCGACCTGGGCCTCTCACTCCACCAGGTCATGCGTGGCATCAAATGGTGGGCCGAAGCTCATATGGACGAGGTACTCGCCCACCGGGACAGATTCGACAGCGAATCGACCGGCCCGGTGTAGCCCGGGGCGGCTCGGACTCGCTACCGCGGCGGCCGCAGCTCTCGCATAGCCCGGCATATGGTCGCGTGGATCATCGACTCCTCGCTCGCCGAATCGGGGTCCCAGACCGGTTCGGGCGCGCCTTCGATCGCGGGCCCGAACAGCCACCACACATTGCTCCACGGATCGATGAACCGCGCGAGGGTCGAACCGCCGTAGAACGGGGTGGTCTCGGTGATGATGTCGGCCCCGTGTGCCGCCGCCCGCCGCAGCACCTCGTCACAATCGGTGACATTGACCTGCAGCAGTGCCGGTGTGAAAGCCCAATCGGGCTTGGAGTCCACCACCATCAGGCACGAATCGCCGATCCGCACCTCGGAATGGATCAGCAGGCCGTCGGTATCGTCCGCGTGCGCCTCCGGAGTCTCGCGCCCGTCGAAGACTCGACCGAGGAATTCGATGAACGCCCGAGCGCCGCCCGGCCCCTTGACCGCGGCGAACGCGTTGAGGCTGCCGTATCCGTTGCCGAGTTCGGCGCCGGGCCGGATAAGAGATGAGGATGTCATGCGGCGAGCATGGCATCGCTTCCGGCCGGTTCTTGTCCGCTACATCGAAGCGACCGCGTGGCGGCGGGATGTCTGCCTGGTGCCGTTCGGATCCGAATCGGTGGTCGGCTCAGCGGGCGGCGGATATCACCGGGGCGAGGCCGTTTTCGCCCAGGATCGTGGCGGCGTCGGAGATTTCCTCGTCGTTGACGTAGACGGTGGGGGTTCCGTTCACGCCGGAGTCGAGTACCTCATCGGTTTTCGTGCCCAGGTAGGTGTCGTAGTGGCGGTCGGTAATGCATTGGGCCACAGCCGGTTCGGTATAGCCGGCGGATTCGGCGATATCGATCAGTTCACTGTCGGGCAGGCCGTCGCCGCCCTCCGCGGGTTGCCGGGCGAACATTTCGGACAGCCAGGGCTGATAGTTGTCCACACCGGAGTCCGCGACGCAGAACGACGCGTTCCCGGCTCGGGACGAGTACTCGGTTGTGCTGGCGCGGTCCAGGAAAGAGATAACGCTGTATTCGACCGCGGCGGTGCCGTCGCGGACCGCGCCTTCCAGTACCGCGCCGTTGGCCTCCTCGAACGCCTTGCAGACCGGACACTGCAGGTCCATGACGACCCGGACGGTCACCTTCGCGTCCGGCTCGCCGATCCGGACCGCACCATCGGCCAGGACGTTCGCGGGTGCCGAGCCGCCGGTGGCCGCCATTGCCGTCCCCGCGATCTCCTTCGTCATCGCAGTGCGAGTCAGCAGCCCGACACCGATCGCGGCGGCGACCACCAGCAGCACCACGAAGGGAGCCAGTACGACGAGAAGTTTGCGGTTCGGCCCCGGGGTCTGCGGCGGCGGGTACCCGCCCGGATAGGTGCTCAATTCATACGCTTCCACTCGCCGGACATTGCGTCGTCAGCCTAATGGGCCGCACCCTGCCTTGGTGCGTGGCTCCGCTCGCCACATCGGCGGGTCGACGAGCCGGCATGCCGGGCCGTCTGGGTCAACGGCGGGGCGGCAGGGGGATTCGGGCCAGGTCGGATGCGATCACCACCTCCCCGTCGAACTCCCGGTGTGCCTCGGCGAGGTGAGTGTCGAGTACGCGGTAGCGCTGCGAGAAATGCGTCAGGACAAGGGTTCGCGCTCCGGCCTCGGCGGCGATGCGGGCGGCCTGGCCGGCGGTGAGATGACCGTGTTCTTCGGCGAGGGCGGCGTCGGCGTCGGTGAAGGTGGCCTCGATGACCAGCATGTCCACTCCGGCCGCGAGTTCGTGGGCGCCGGCGCAGACGCGGGTATCCATGACGAAGGCGAAGCTCTGCCCGCGCCGGACCGTGCTCACTTCTTCGAGTCGTACCGTGCGGCCCCGCCAGGTGATTTCGCCTTCGCGTTGCAGGCGGCCGACGAGTGGTCCGGACAGGCCCAGTTCGGTGAGCCGGTCCGGCAGTATCGCGCGATAGTCGGGTTCGGTGAGCCGGTAGCCGAAAGCCTCCACGGGATGGTCGAGCCGAGCCGTTGCGAGCCGGAAGGGTGCGCCGGGAGCCTGGAGAGGGCCCGGTTCCGAGATCGGGTGCGTGCGGAGTTCGACCGTTCGGTGGTAGGCGGTGGCGTCACACAGGTTGTCGAAATACCGCTGACCCGACGACGGATAGTAGGCGTCGATCGGGTGCGGCACGCGGTCCAGGTTGATCCGTTGCACGACCCCGGCCAGCCCGAGACTGTGGTCGCCGTGGAAATGGGTTACCGCGATCCGGCTCAGATCGGTCGCGGAGATCCCGGCATGGATCATCTGCCGCTGAGTGCCTTCGCCGGGGTCGAACAGGATCGCCTCGCCGCCCCAGCGCAGGACGTACCCGTTGTGGTTGCGGTGGGCGGTCGGTACCTGACTCGCGGTGCCGAGCACCACGAGTTCTCGCTGCGACATCTATCCGCCCCGCTGCCCAGCGACCGCCGGCCCTGGTCGGCACTTGTCCTCGATCGGCATGGTGCGAAGAATATCTGTTCCGGGCGGCCACCTCGGATGAGCGAAGTCACGGTGCGGATTCGTTGGGCACCATATCCATTCCGGAGAGGGTCAACGCCAGGATCACTCCGACAACGAGGCATACGGCGGCCGCGATCGCGGCCCATTTCCCGAGTGTTTCGCCGCGGATATGCCCGACCACGCCGAGAATGATGCCCGCCGCACCGAAGACGATCGGGCAGAACAGCAGGGATACCGCCGCGCAGACGAAGCCGATGATGGAAAGGACCTGCGGTCCGGAGCGTTGCGGTTGCTGGGTGGCGCCGTAGGGCTGGTATTGCTGCTGCTGTGGATAGGCCGGATAGCCGCCCGGTGGTTGCTGTCCGCCGCCCCAGCCCGGTTGCCCGGCCGGGGTGCCGCCCCAGCCCGGTTGCCCACCCTGTGCGCCCCAGCTGGGTTGCGCACCGGGTGCGCCGCCCCAGCCGGGCTGATCGCCCGGCGCGCCCGGTTGCCCGCCGTACCCGCCGGGCGGGGGATAAGGCGTGCCACCCTGCGGATAGCCGGGTTGCTGCCCGGGCGATTGCGGCTGCCACGCCTGCCCCGGCGACTGCTCTTCGGGACGGGCCGACCACGCCTGGGGCGGTACTTCGCCGACCGGATAGTCACCCGATTGCTGTTCCGGTGAACCGGGCTGCCATCCGTGGGCGTAGGCCGCGCTCCCTTTGTCCAGCCGTGGTGTTCCGGTACCGGAATCGCCGGGTGCTCCCTGCTGCTCCTGCTGTTTCGGCATCAGGTGGGTGGGGTGGTCGTCCGCCGGGGGGCCCGCCTGCCCCGGTTGAGCGCTCTCGGATGTGCCCCCGGTGTCCCCGGAACGGCTCGAACCTGAATCGCGTTGCAGCAGTTTCGGGAGATATTCGGTGGGAGGGTCGTCGGAACCGGCCGGTTTTCCGCTGTCGGGCGGTCGCTGCGATCCGGTATGTCCCGGTTCTTCGCGCCCGGTGTGCGGTGGCGGCTGCGGGGCGCCCGCCGCGGGACCGGATTCCTCCGGAGGCTGCGGTACGTGGCGGGGAGTCTGGGTTTCATCCGGCGGCTGCGGGGCGCCGGGGGCGACGACCGGTTCATCCGGCGATCGCCCACCGGTTGCTGGTTCGTGGGGCCCGGGCCCGCTGTCGCCGGTGTTGTCGTCCTCCGGCGATTCGCCGTGACGTGGCGTCTCGCGGGGGTTTCGCGGGTCCTGCGGTGTGCTCATCACGTCTCCTCGTTCGGATCGTCGAGGGCTCGTAGTCGGTACCGCGGTGGGGCGAGCGTGCTGTCAGCTGTCGGGTTCGTTCTCGATATGTATGGCGGCGGATTCGGCCGGACGGTTGTCCTCCTCGGCCCGGTCGCGGCGGTCCGGGTCCTGCTCCAGCGACTCCTTTATCCCGAGACGGCCGTCGTCATCGCCTTCCCGGTTACGGATCCGCAGGTCGGCCGGCGGGTCCTCGATATAGCGTTCGTAGGCGCGCACCTCGTCCTCTTGGTCGTCGTCGCCCATATCGGGCTCTCGTGGTTCGCGATCCATACCACCCAGTATGCGCCGCCGCGCGGTTCCGTCGAGAGACCGCGACCAGCGATGGCGAGCCATCCGGTCGTCACGAGGCGAGCCATCCGGGAAATGCGGCGGCCCCCGGACCAGAAGGTCCGGGGGCCGCCGCGTGCGGTAGATCAGGCGTTGCCGTTGAACAGTCCGGTCACCGATCCGTTCTCGAATACCTCGCGGATCGTCCGGGCCAGCAGCGGTGCGATGGAAAGCACCGTGAGCTGCGGGAACTTCTTGTCTTCGGTGATCGGCAGCGTATTGGTCACCACAACCTCCCGGGCACCGCAGGAGGCCAGGCGCTCGGCCGCCGGGGCGCTGAGCACGCCGTGGGTGGCCGCGATCACCACATCGCCGGCACCGGCCTCGCGCAGGACGTTCACCGCGCCGGCGATGGTGCCGCCGGTGTCGATCATATCGTCGATGAGGATGCAGGTGCGGCCCTCGACGGTGCCCACCACCCGGTTCGACTTCACCTGGTTGGGGACCAGCGGGTCACGAGTTTTGTGGATGAAGGCCAGCGGTGCGCCGTCCAGCGAATCCGCCCACTTCTCCGCCACCCGGACGCGACCGGAATCGGGGGAGACCACGGTGATGTTGTCGAGGCTGTAGTTGGTGCGGACATACTCGGCGAGCTGCAGCTGCGCGTGCATATGGTCGACCGGGCCGTCGAAGAAACCCTGGATCTGATCGGTGTGCAGGTCGACCGTCACGATCCGGTCGGCGCCGGCGGTCTTGAGCAGATCGGCGACCAGCCGGGCGGAGATCGGCTCGCGACCGCGGTGCTTCTTGTCCTGGCGGGCATAGGGGTAGAACGGCAGAATCGCGGTGATCCGCTTGGCCGAACCGCGCTTGAGCGCGTCGATCATGATGAGCTGTTCCATCAGCCACTGGTTCAGCGGCCCCGGAAAGCTCTGCAGAACGAAGGCGTCGGAACCGCGTACCGATTCCTCGAACCGGACGAAGATCTCCCCGTTCGCGAAATCACGCGCGGTCTGCGGGGTGACGTGGACATCTAGTTCCTTGGCCACCTGCTCGGCCAGTTCTGGGTGCGACCGTCCGGCGAAGAGCATCAGGTTCTTCTGGTTGTCGATCCATGACGCGGTCACTACTGGTTGCCATCCTTAAGCTCTGTTGCCCGATCCGGTGTTTCATCGGCCGCGAGTGCCTTCGCCGCCGCATTCGCTGCAGCGGTACCTGGACGTTTCCGCTGCACCCAGTTATCGATATTTCGCTGCGTACCCCCGGACACGGCCAGCGCGCCCGGCGGGACGTCTTCCCGCAGCACAGTACCCGCTCCGGTATAGGCGCCGTCACCCACGGTCACCGGCGCGATGAACATCGTATCGCTGCCGGTGCGCACATGTGACCCCACGACCGTGCGATGCTTGCTCACCCCGTCGTAGTTCACGAACACGCTGGATGCTCCGATGTTGCTGTGCTCGCCGATGGTCGCGTCGCCGACATAGGTGAGGTGCGGGACCTTGGTGTGCCGGCCGATCTCGACGTTCTTGGTCTCGACGAATGCCCCGATCTTGCCCGATTCGCCCAGTACCGTGCCCGGACGCAGATAACTGAACGGCCCGACTGTCGCATATGCGCCGACCTCCGCGCCTTCGCCGTGGGTGCGGATCACCCGGGCGCCGTCGCCGACGATCGAATTGGTGAGGGTGGTGTCCGGCCCGATCTCCGCGTCCGCACCGACGACCGTGGTGCCCAGTAACTGGACCCCCGGACGGACCACGGTGTCGCGGCCGATCTCGACATTGGTGTCGATCCAGGTGGTGGCCGGATCGACGATCGTCACCCCGGCCCGCATATGCCGTTCCAGGATGTAGCGGTTGAGAGTGCGCGCGGCCATCGACAGCTGCACCCGGTCGTTGACGCCGGTGACCTTGGCCGAATCGACCAGCCGCGCCCCCTGCACCGGGTGCCCGGCCTCGCGGGCGAGTCTCAGCACATCCGTCAGGTACAGCTCGTGCTGGGCGTTGGCGGTGGACAGCCGGCCGAGCATGGTGCGCAGCACCGCGACGTCGAAGGCGTACACACCGGAGTTCACCTCGGTGAGCGCGGCCTGCTCGGGGGTCGCGTCGGCGTGCTCGACGATTTCGGCGACCTCGCCGTCGGCGTCGCGCACGATTCGCCCGTAGCCGTTCGGATCGTCCGGGACGAAGGTGAGCACGGTGACGGCGGGTCGTTCCGGATAGCTGCGGTGCTCGTCCAGCAGCGCCGCGAGGGTGTGGCCGTCCAGCAGCGGGACATCTCCGGAGGTGACGATGACGTCACCGGTGAACTCGGCGGGTAGCCCGGTCAGGCCCACCTGCACCGCGTGCCCGGTACCGAGCTGTCGGTCCTGGACGACCGGGACGATGGTGCGGCCCAGTTCGAGCGCCACGGCCGCGGCCTCGGCACCCACCTGTTCCCGGTCGTGCCCGACGACGGTCACCAGATGGTGTGGGTCGATGGCGTGCGCGGCATACAGCGCGTGTGCCAGCATGCTGCGCCCGGCCAGCGGATGCAGCACCTTGGGCTTCTTCGACCGCATTCTCGTACCGGCACCTGCGGCTAGCACGATAACGGCGGTCTGCTCCTGCATGAATCTCCCTCGGGCCGACGATGGTCATCGTGCACGCGAGCCGCTCCGCCGCCGGGACCCGAACCTGCCCAGGTCGGATCGGGACCGAGCGATGGGATTTCCCGGGCATACGAAGAGGCCGCCATGGGTAGGGGTTACCCAATTCGATGACGGCCCCTTGTCGCGCTACACGGGGGATGAGCGTATCAGCCTCGCGGGGGCCGGGCCCGATGATGACGACGGCGCAGGATCCGGGCGCCCGCGTCCGTCACGACAGTGAAAATTCCGGCGGCAGGCTGGAGTACTGAATATTCGAACTGGTGATGCCCACGAGGGTTGCGGTGCCGTCGCCGTTCGGCCGATACACCGGTCCGCCGGAGTCGCCGATCCGAATGCCCGTGTAACCGTCACAGCGCGTCCCACTTCTCTGCCCCCACCTGCACAGGTCCCCCTCGGGCGCACCGACGGCCGTCAGTCGCTCACCGCTCGGGAGGTTGTTATGGGTCGGGGTGCCGGGAAGTAAGGGGATCATGGCCCAGTCCTCGTCGGGTAGGCGGATCACCCCGAACAGTCCGAGCGTGCAGTGCCCGGCGGTGAGTGCGACCGGCCGCCCGTCCGCGTATCCCGTCGCCGTGATCGAACACAGACCGAGTGACGTGCCCGGTCCCACGGCGAACTCTGCCGATAGCGAGCCGGACCCCGACGAGCCGGACCCGTCGCCGGACCCCGACGAACCGGACCCCTCGCCGGACTGTGCCGCTGCCTGTCCGGCGGAGAGGACCGCGGCGGCGAGGGCGGCAGTGGCGATCAGGGGAAGTGCCTTCAGTGTCCTGGACATGGCATTCCTCGGCGGGAGATGTCGAGCTGCGGCGGGCCTTGACAGTCTGCACCGACGGTATAGAGGTCGAGGTGGACCGACACGCACCTTCGGCCCAGCGAGGGGCACCCGACCCGCGACGCCGCCGACTTGCTGTTGTGAGTGACGGGATCCGGGCGCACCCGCCGTGTCGAGTAGTTGTAATCCCAGGTCAGGGATTTATTGCTCCGCCGCCAGGACTCGAACCTGAACTATCTGAACCAAAATCAGAGGTGCTGCCATTACACTACGGCGGACTGTCACACCGGTGGGTTGTCGGTCGACCCGCCACTGTGCCCAGGCACGGCAACGATAATCGCATGCGCCCCCGGTATTCGTCGAACCGTGGGCCCCGCGACACGGCAGATGAGTCTCCGTCTCGTCGTACCCGTGCCCACGGATCTTCGGTGTGCCCGGGTGAACACGGTAACGGCGGGTCTGGGACAGTTGATCTCGATGGTTTTGGTCGCTGGTCCGGATCCAGCTGTCCGGCGGCGGCCTCCGGTAACCAGGGAGGCGGGAACGTGTCGTCGGGAGAGCCGCGAGCGGTCGAGGATTCACCGGCCGGTGCGGCGGCGAAAGAGCCGGCCGAGCAGGTACCACCGGTTCGGCAGCGGATGACCGGTACCCAACGGCGGCAGCAATTGATCGAGATCGGGCGGGCGCTGTTCGCCGAACGCGGTTACGACGCCACGTCCATCGAGGAGATCGCCCAGCGGGCTCAGGTCTCCAAGCCCGTCGTCTACGAGCATTTCGGCGGTAAAGAGGGCCTGTACGCCGTGGTGGTCGACCGGGAGATGTCGATGTTGCTCGATATGATCACCTCCTCGCTCACGAACAACCGGTCCCGGGTCCGGCTGGAACAGGTGGCGCTGGCGCTGCTCACCTATATCGAGCAGCGCACCGACGGCTTCCGCATCCTGGTGCGCGATCAGCCGGTCTCCTCGACCGACGGCCGGTACTCGAGCCTGCTCAACGAAGCGGTCAACCAGGTGGCGCATCTGCTGGGCGGTGATTTCGAGCGCCGCGGTTTCGATATCAGCCTGGCCGGCCTGTACGCGCAGGCACTGGTCGGAATGGTGGCCACGACCGCGACCTGGTGGCTGGACGTGCGTAGTCCCTCCAAAGAGGTTGTGGCCGCCCACCTGGTCAATCTGTGCTGGAACGGGCTCAGTCACCTCGAGGCCGACCCGCAACTCAGCTCGGAATGGCCCGCCGTTCCCGGGGCCCTGCTGGCGAACTCGCCCGGCGGGCAGCAGAGTTCGGATAACCGCGAATGAACTGCCCGCGAACTCCGGTGGGCCGGCGAATCGAGAACCGTAGCCGGGGCGGATGGTACGGTTCACCCATCCTTTGGGTGCTGTTCGGGCGGTAAGTCGGTCTACTTCGACAATGTCGGTCTACTTCAGGATGGCTGGTTATTGGGATGACAGGCGGAGCTGATGGCTAGGCAAGCGCGCGCGGAGATCACCCGCGATTCCGTCCTGGCGGGCGCTGCCGATGTCTTTCTGCGCTTGGGCTACGCCAATGCGAGCCTCAGCGAGATCATCGCGCAGTCCAATGTGACCAAGGGCGCCTTGTACTTTCACTTCGGGTCCAAGGAAGAACTGGCCCGCGCGGTGGTCGATCAGGGGCAGGAACGGCTGGTCGCGTCCTGTAAGGGGTTCTTCGACTCCCGGGTGCCGGCGCTGGAGGCGGCGATCGGTATCACCTATGTGGTCGCGGATCTGTCGATGAACGATCCGATGGTCGGCGCGATGCTCAAACTGACGCATCAGATCGGCGACTACCGCGGCGCCAACGGCGACAATATCGCCAAAACCTGGGGCGAGACGTACAAGCTGCTGGCCGAGCGCGCGATCACCCAGGGCGATCTACTGCCCGATCTCGACCCCGAGACGATCGGCCTGCTGCTGTACGGGCTCACCACCGGTATGCATATCGTCGCGGTCGGCACGGATTCCATGGATCAGATGGCGTCGCGAATGGAACGGGCATGGTACTTCCTGCTCCCCTCCATCGTCCCCGATGACAAGGTGTCGTATTTCCGCGAGTTCGCGTCCCGCCGACTGCGCCGATACGTTCCCTGATTCGGAAAACGCAACCCCGAGACCTCGCGCACCTGGGCGCGCCATAAACTCGGTCCATGTCTGCCCCACGTCCACCACTGGCAGGACTGGCTGCGGCGGCCGGTGCGGATACCGCACTGCGGACCGTCTCCGGAATGCTCGGGAAATCGTCGGTCGAGTTGGTGGCGCCGGCGGCGGCGCGTTCGTTCGTCGCCGCGACCGTGGCCGCCGACCGGCCCGTTGTCGTGGTGACCGCGACCGGCCGGGAAGCCGATGATCTGACCCTCGAGCTCACCGAGATGCTGGGCCCGGCGGTCGCGCAGTTCCCCTCCTGGGAGACCCTGCCGCACGAGCGGCTGTCGCCGGGCGCCGATACCGTCGGGCGCAGGCTCGAGGTGCTGCGCCGGCTGGCGCATCCCGATGATCCGGTATTCGCCGAACCGCTGCGTGTCGTGGTGACCACGGTGCGTTCGCTGATGCAGCCCATGGCGGCCGGTTTGGGGGATATCGAACCGATCGTGCTGCGTATCGGCGGCGAAGCCGATTTCGACGAATTGGTTTCGCGGCTGGTCGAATTCGCTTACACCCGGGTGGATATGGTCGGTAAGCGCGGGGAGTTCGCGGTACGCGGCGGCATCCTCGATCTGTTCCCGCCCACCGCGGACCATCCGGTGCGCGTGGAGTTCTGGGGTGACGAGATCACCGAACTCCGGTCGTTCTCGGTGGCCGATCAGCGGTCCCTCGGGGAAACCTCGCTCACCACTGTGGTGGCGGCGCCGTGCCGGGAACTGTTGCTCACCGGAGCGGTGCGGGAGCGTGCCGCGGCGGTGGCGGCGGCCAATTCCGCGGATGCCGCGCTGGTGGAGATGCTGGAGAAACTGGCCGAGGGGATCGCCGTCGAGGGGATGGAGGCGCTGCTGCCGGTGCTGCAACCGGGGCAGCTGCAATTGCTCACCGAGCAGTTGCCCGCTGACACCCATCTGCTGGTGTGTGATCCGGAGAAGGTCCGCACCCGCGCCGCCGACCTCGTGCGTACCGGTGAGGAGTTCCTGGAGGCGTCGTGGACCGCGGCCTCGTTCGGGAGTGACGCCCCGCTGGGCGCGCACGGCCTGGATCTGGCGGCGTCGGCGTATCGCCCGTTGACCGAGATCCGCGACAGCGCCGAGCAGCGGGAACTGTCCTGGTGGACGTTGAGCCCGTTGGCGTCGGGTGATCCGGCCGAGGTGGAGCTGCCGGTGCAGGCCGGACCCACGGCGCGCGGGTCCGATGAACTGGTCGCGACGATTTTCGCCTCGCTGCGGGCCCATGTCATGACGGGTGGGCGCGCGGTCGTCGTGCTGGCCGGGCACGGGACGGCGCAGCGCACCCTGGAGCGCCTCGGGGAGGCCGAGGTACCGGCCGCGCAACTGCCGGCCGGCGAGGAACCGGCGCCGGGTGTGGTGGGTGTGCTGTGCGGTTCACTGCACGACGGGGTGATCTTCGGCGACGCCGGCCTCGTGGTGGTCGCCGAATCCGATCTCACCGGTAACCGGGTGACCGCGCCGGGCGACGGGAAGCGCCTGCCCGCCAAACGCCGCAATCAGGTGGATCCGCTGGCGTTGAACGCCGGCGATATGGTCGTGCACGATCAGCACGGTATCGGCCGGTTCGTGGAGATGATCGAACGTACGGTCGGCGGTGCCCGGCGCGAATATCTGGTGATCGAATACGCGCCGAGTAAACGCGGCCAGCCCGGCGACCGCCTGTTCGTGCCGATGGAATCGCTGGACCAGCTGTCCAGGTATGTGGGCGGGGAGCTGCCCAGCCTGTCGAAGCTGGGCGGTGCCGACTGGGCGAATACGAAACGTAAGGCGCGCAAGGCGGTCCGGGAGATCGCGGGTGAACTGGTACAGCTCTACGCCGCTCGGCAGGCCGCGCCCGGACATGCCTTCGGCCCGGATACCCCGTGGCAGCGGGAGATGGAGGACGCGTTCGTCTTCACCGAGACCGTCGATCAGCTCACCGCCATCTCCGATGTGAAAGCGGATATGGAGAAAGCGGTGCCGATGGACCGGGTGGTCTGCGGTGATGTCGGGTACGGCAAAACCGAGATCGCGGTGCGGGCGGCGTTCAAGGCGGTGCAGGACGGTAAACAGGTCGTGGTCCTGGTGCCGACCACGCTGCTCGCGCAGCAGCATCTGCAGACCTTCACCGAAAGGCTCGCGGGCTTCCCGGTCAGCGTGAAGGGTTTGTCCCGGTTCACCGACCCCGCGGAGTCGCGTGAGGTGATGACCGGCATGGCCGAGGGCGAGGTCGATATCGTCGTCGGCACCCACCGGTTGTTGCAGACCGGGGTCCGCTGGAAGAACCTCGGTCTGGTGATCGTGGACGAGGAACAGCGCTTCGGGGTGGAGCACAAGGAGCACATCAAGGCGCTGCGCACCCATGTGGACGTGCTGACCATGTCGGCCACCCCGATTCCGCGCACCCTGGAGATGAGCCTGGCGGGTATCCGGGAGATGTCGACCATCCTCACCCCGCCGGAGGAGCGCCATCCCGTACTGACCTACGTCGGCGGCTACAACGATAAGCAGGTCACCGCGGCGATCCGGCGCGAACTGCTGCGGGACGGCCAGGTGTTCTACGTGCACAACCGGGTGTCGTCGATCGAGAAGGCGGCCCGCCGGATCCGGGAACTGGTACCCGAGGCGCGCGTGGTGGTGGCTCACGGGCAGATGAACGAGGACACGCTGGAACGTACCGTGCAGGGGTTCTGGCAGCGCGAATACGACGTGCTGGTGTGCACCACGATCATCGAGACCGGGCTCGACATCTCCAATGCCAACACACTGATCGTGGAACGGGCCGACGCACTCGGACTTTCGCAGCTGCATCAGTTACGCGGCCGGGTCGGTCGCAGCCGGGAACGCGGTTATGCCTATTTCCTGTACCCGGCGGAGAAACCGCTCACCGAAACCGCCTACGACCGGCTCGCGACCATCGCGCAGAATTCCGATCTCGGCGCCGGTATGGCAGTGGCCATGAAGGACCTCGAAATCCGCGGCGCCGGCAATGTTCTCGGTGCCGAACAGTCCGGGCATGTGGCCGGTGTCGGTTTCGATCTGTATGTACGGCTGGTCGGGGAGGCGGTCGAGGCCTACCGGGCGGCCGCCGACGGGAAGCCGATCACCACCGAAGAGACCAAAGAGGTCCGGATCGATCTGCCGGTGGACGCGCATATCCCGCCCGACTACATTGCCAGCGACCGCCTGCGCCTGGAGGCCTACCGCAAACTGGCGGCCGCCCACGATGATCCGGCGCTGGCCGCGGTCGTCGAGGAACTCGTCGACCGATACGGCCCACTCCCGGTGGAGGTGGGCCGGCTCGTCTCGGTGGCCAAGCTCCGGCTGCTCGCCCGCGAATACGAGGTCAGCGAGATCGCGGTGACCGGAACCACGGTCAAGATCTCGCCGCTGTCGCTGCCCGATTCGAAACAGATGCGGCTCAAGCGGATATATCCGAGCGCGGCCTACCGTGCCGCGAGCGGGACCGTGCAACTGCCGTTGCCGCGGGTACAGGACAGTGTGGGAGCCGACCGGCTCCGCGATGTCGCACTACTGCAGTATCTCGCGGATCTGCTGCTGGCTCTGGACGGTAAAGCAGCCGGCGCGGTGGACCTCACCGTCGCGACCGAGGTGTCACCGGCGCGATGACCCCCGACCCCGGTTCCGGCCGCGATCCCCAGCCCGGGCAATCCACTGCCGCGCCGTCGCGGCGGGAACAGTCCGCCGCCGCATCGCACCCGCCCGGGCAATCCGTGGTACCCGATGCGCATTCGGCGCGTCCGGCACCAGGCGTTCTCGAAGCCGAAACAGCTACTGTCGCAGCCGGGTTGGCCGAAGCCGTCGATGTGATGGACCGGTTGTGGCGGTTCGGCGGCTGGGAGGTCACCCAGACCCACGATTCGCTGCGGCCGTATCTGCTCGAGGAAACCTACGAACTCCTCGACGCAATCCAGGAGCAGGACCCCGGCACCATCCGTGAGGAACTCGGCGACCTCCTGCTGCAGGTCCTTTTCCACTCCCGGATCGCCGAAGCGGCAGGCGAATTCACCATCGATGATGTCGCCGCCGCACTGGTGGCCAAATTGGTGAACCGCAGCCCCCACCTCGCCGACCCGGCGGCACCCGGTTTCGACCCGCACGCCTCCGTGACCGAGAAGGTGGCCGCTCAGGAAAAGGCCTGGGAGGAACGTAAATCCGCGGAGAAGGCCCGCCGTTCCTGCCTCGACGGTATCGCCATGGCCCAGCCGGCCCTGGCCCTCGCGGAGAAGATCCGCTCCCGCAGCGCCCGCGCCGGGCTACCGGACGAACTGATTCCGGATGACCTGCGCGTTGTCGGACTGGGCGGCCCGGAGAGCGCGGAAGAACGGTTACGTCAAGCAACCCTGGCCTTCGCCGCCGCCATCCGCCGAGCCGAGGACACCGCCGAAGCTGCCCGGGGCACTCGCTCACCCCTGTCAGCAGAAGACTGGCACAGGTACTGGCCGGTCGAGAGCCAGAAGTAGTTTTCAGCATTCCGGTCGACCACGCCGTTCGACGGACCGGTCCCGCTGTTGTTCGCCCACCTCGGGGCATGACCGGCGGTACTCCCGGTAGATGAAACCAGGGCGGGTGTTGCCGCCACCTCGGTCCCGCCGGCCGGCCCGTTCTTGCTGCTACTCGACTACGTTGGGCGCGGGTTCGGCCGCGATTTTCCCCCTGAGTTCTCCACCGTATCGGGCTGCATTCGTATCCATAGTGGGAAAGAGCAGAGCGGAGTTCGCCGAACGGCCGGACAACAATGAGTCCCAGGTTTCCGCTCCACCGGCGACCAACCCGGCTGCCTGTTTCATTTCGGCCCCGAGCTCACCGGACTCCGCCAATTCCTGCAGTTGGCGAGCCTCGTCGGGGGTGGTCACATTTGCTTGGGCGAGGCTTTCCACATCACGCCTCAAATTATCCAGTGCCGTAGTGAGCTCGGCCAAGATGGAACCGAATTGGTCCCCCTTGTTCGCGATGGCCACAACCATCCTCCTGTTTTCGAGATGTTACGCCTGCGGCGGCTTGGGCAGGGACTCGCGGCTGAATTCGCCGACGGCGGCCACCAACAGGTCCTTGATCGTGCGCAGGAGGGTGAAGAATATGTTCAGCACTGTAACGACGTTCTTGTACAGCTTGAACGCTTCCCATCCTTTCTTGGCCAGATACGCCTGGCCGTAGATCGGTATCGACGCCTTTGTAAAGGCAGCAACGAGCACGCTGACGATCAGCACGAAAGTGTCGGTGGCGACTTGAGCCAGATCCACCGCCTGCTTGGCCGCATCATCGAGTGATTGGGAAGTTCTTTTCATAATCGACTCGACTTGTTCGAATTTCGTATCCCACGACCGGAAGTGCCCGGCCGCTGCCGAGGACGCATCGCCTGTCCAGGTCTTCGATATCGATGTTTGCCCACTCGAGAGATTGCCCTGCACACCACCCACGAACTCGGCCAGCATTCGCCAGGCGTCCGCCTGGCCGGTGGCCTTCGGAATATCCCCCGCCAGCTTCGTCGCTACCGTCTCGCGGGGATCGGACGCCCCCAATGTCACCAGCAGATCGCATACCCTGTCCCATGCGATACCGAACGATACCTCCGGCATTTTCTGGTCACCGCGCTTGGGATCCTTCAAGTGTTCTGTGGGAGCGGACAGATCACCGAATCCGTCGGCGACTCCATCGTCGATAACACTGACTCCAGCGTTTCCATCCAACCCGGCGAGCGATCCAGCGATCTGCCGATCGACATCGACATAATCGTTGGCCGTCGTCTCCAGTACGATCTTCGCCCTGTCCATGTTCTGCCCGGCTGCGAGCAGCATATCGTGCAGAGCGGGAAGGAGTTTCTCGTAATCACCCTTGATGAGGTCCATAATTCGCCCGAAATCCGGGTCATTGATATTCCGGGTAGCATAATTATGACCCTCCAGGAGATGGCCGCCGGAGCGCCCTACCTGCCCGTACCAACCTCTGAGATCGCTTATTTCGACCGCGATTTCCGACGCCAAGGTTCTTCCTTCCCCGTGCTGGGCGTCCGGCGGGTGTCAGACCTGATCGAAGATTCGCCCATGAACGACCAGCAATATGCCATTGAATGCCAAGACGCCGATCGAAAACAACCACTGCAGTTGCCATTTCCTGCGCATCCCGACGAAGGACGCGACGATGCCCGAGCCGCCGGCGACACAGTATCCGATCTGCCAGGCGAGGCTTTCCGAACTGAGGCCGACCACGATCGTCAAAGATGAGAAGAGAACGGCGCCCACCATGAGTTCGCGGCGCAAGAGCCCCTCAGCAAGCAGAGCTCCCAGTTTGGCAGCGCCAGAGCCTGTTCCGCCCGAATCCCGTGATCGGCGCGCGCCCCCCATAGCATCCCTTCCTTCCCGCCGCGCCGATACATCGACGGCCCAGCAATCCGGCCGGCCCATTCAAACACGGCCTCGGTACACGGGCAAGGGTCGCGTACAGACCGCTGCGAGGAATCCGGGCTCAGCCGGCGGCCCCACCTTTCGTCCGAGGGCGAGCCACCCGGCGTCTAAACGTTCACGCCGTAGTCGCGGGCGATCCCCGCCAGCCCCGACGCGTACCCCTGGCCGATCGCCCGGAATTTCCATTCGCCGCTACGGCGGTACAGCTCACCGAACACCATCGCCGTTTCGGTGGAGGCATCCTCGGAGAGATCGTAGCGGGCCAGTTCCGAGCCGGTGCTCAGATCCACGATGCGGATATAGGCGTTGCGGACCTGGCCGAACGACTGGCCCCGCGCGTCGGCGTCGTGGATGGAGACCGGGAAGAAGATATTGGTGATCGATTCCGGCGTATTGGCCAGATCGATATTGATCACCTCGTCGTCGCCGTCACCTTCACCGGTGAGGTTGTCGCCGGTGTGTTCGATGGAGCCTTCCGGCGAACGGAGGTTGTTGTAGAAGACGAAATGCTCATCCGAGAGGACCTTCATACTCGGGCCCGTGGCGAGGGCGCTGGCATCCAGGTCGTAGTCGGCGCCCATGGTGGTGCGTACATCCCAGCCGAGGCCGACAGCGATCTTGGTCAGATTGGGGGCCTGTTTGGACAGCGAGACATTGCCGCCCTTGGCCAGAGTGACGCTCATGATCTCCTTCCCCGCGGCGCAGGTGCGCCGGATATGGTGGCGCGGCGCGCCCGATCTCAGTTCTGTTCTTCGTTCTCCGCCCAGGATTTCAAGGTGGCCACCCGGTGTTCCAGGTAGCGCAGCTCGGAGGAATCGTCGAGGATGGTGCGCTGAATACCCTGGGCGACCGCGAAGGCCCCCTGCCGGTGGTCGTCGATGACATCCACGTCCAGGCGAACCGCCACATAGTCGTCGGCGCCGGGCATTTCCTCGGCGATGACCTTGGCCGAGCCCCGCGCGCACAGCGCCACATCGCCGCCGCCGAGGATCAGCAGCGCCACCTGCGGGCGTTCGCGTAACCGGGCCAGCGAGCCCCGGTCGAATTTGAGGCTCAGCAGGATTCGCCGGTCGCCGGCGCGGACGGGCCACGATACCGGGATTGCGTGGGGTGCCGGATCGGTGGTGACCAGGACGGCGATGGTTTCCTGTGGCCAGTGCGGCAGCGCTTCCAGCTCCGGATGGTCGGTTGCTGGATGTTGCGCTGAGCTGACTCCGGCTGCCATATCGTCCCCTCCTGGATCGACGTGCTGCGGCGGAGGAAGTGCCGCACCGGCCACCAGTCTAGAGGCCGCCGCCGCCACGTGCCGGGGAAGTATCGGCTCCGACCTGCACCGGAACGTCGTGCTGCCGACCGGAATCCGCCTTCCGCGGGGCAAGGCGAACCTCAGAAATGGAGGTCAGCACGGCCTTTCGCGCCGGGGGCGATCAGGCGCCGGCGAGGGCCGAGTCGAGCGGGAGGGTGTGTACCCAGTCGCGGGCCATCGCGGTGGGTTTCGTCTCGCCGGATGCGTCGTGCCGGGCGTGTTCGCCGAGCTGGGTGCCGCCGAGGGCGGTGAGTTTCGCGGCGGCGATCTCCCCGCCGCGATT
Source organism: Nocardia sp. NPDC019395 (assembly GCF_040632335.1). Lineage (NCBI taxonomy): Bacteria > Bacillati > Actinomycetota > Actinomycetes > Mycobacteriales > Nocardiaceae > Nocardia > Nocardia sp. NPDC019395. The sequence continues at coordinate 168,897 of NZ_JBEYBT010000009.1, read as the reverse complement.
GAACGTGTTGTCGTAGACCGAATCGCCGAGGCCGAACACCGCGAAGCGCAGGCCGGTCAGGTCGGGGCGGTGCGCGTCCAGGGCTTCGAACAGGGGTTCGGCGCCGGTCGGCAGATCGCCTTCTCCGTATGTGGAGCACACGATGATGTGGAAGAGGCGCGGGTCCAGTTCGGTGACGTCGAACTCGGACATATCGGAAACCGAGACCTCGTATCCGGTCATTTCCTCGGCTATCGCCTCGGCGACCTTCTCCGCTGTGCCCATTTCCGAACCGAACAGGATCACAACACGCACCGCGCCACTCCTTCCAGTGAACTTTGGAGAGGCAATCCTAACTTACGGGCTCCCGGTGCCGGGGAGCCACCACCGATTCGTGCTCGTCGAGCAGGCTGAAGTATTTGCGAAGCATCAGCGCGGCCGTAGCGGCCAGCCCCGCCGTCAGCCCCCACCACACGCCCGCGGCGCCGAGCCCGGCCGGGAATGCCAGCAGCAGAGCCGCGGGCAGGCCGACGATCCAGTAACCGACCACGGACAGCCGGAACCCCGCGTTCGTCGCTTGCAGACCGCGTAGCAACCCGGTCCCGATGTTCTGCGCCGCGTCGAAGAACTGCAGCACGATACCGATCAGCAGCAGCGACCGGGCCACCTCGACGGTCGCGGAATCGTCCAGGTCGAGGAACGGGCGCAGGACCAGATCGGGGACGAGGACATAGGCCAGTCCGGTGATCAGCGCGACCGCTCCGGCGAACTGCAGCGAAAGCCAGGCCAGACCGCGGGCGTGCGTGGTTTCGTCACGGGCGACACTGTGGCTGACCAGGATCGAGGCGCCGTGCGAGATACCGATGGCGATCTGGAAGACGATATAGATCACCTGGTACACGACATTGTGCGCGGCCAGCGCGGCCGGGCCCAGGGCGCCCATGACCAGCGCGAGTACCGAGAACATCCCCGCCTCGGATCCGTAGGTGAGGGCGATGGGCGTACCCAGCCGCAGTTCGGCGCGCAGAGTCGCCGATTTCACCGGCCACGGACGTATCGGCAGCGTGCGACCCAGTTCGGCGTCGCGGCGCACCATCGTCCAGAAGACCGCGAACATGAGCAGGAAGACCAGGGAGGTCGCGACGCCCACACCGGTGAGGCCCAGCGCCGGCAGCCCCGCCCAGCCGTGGATCAGGCTCGACGCCAGCACCAGGTTGACAGCGACGGAACCGAGGGTCACCAGAAGTAGTGCCTGTGGCCGCTGCATACCGACGGTGTACTGGCGCAGTACCTGGAACCACAGGCAGGGCAGCAGCCCTGGAGCCAGCGCGACCATGAGCGGACGCGCCTGTTCCAGAACGCCGGTGTCCTGGCCGAGCCATTGCAGCGACCAGCCCAGGCCGATGAGGATCGCGCCGCCCAGTAGTCCGGCGGCCGTGGCGATCAGGAAACTCGACCGCACCACATCGCGGACCTCGGGGTCGGGATCGGTACCGCGTTTACCCGCGGCGCCCACGGCGGCGGCGATCTGATTCCCGCTACCGGTGATCAGCCCGACACACATGGTGCGGATCTGGTTGAACAGCACCAGCGCCAGACCGCCGGCCGCCACCGCCGTGACACCGAGACTGCCCATCAGCGCGATATTGGTGGTGGATACCGCGACCTGAGCGAGTTGTGTGAGAGCGATGGGAGTGGCCAGGGCGGCGAGCCGCCGGGCGTCCGGGGTATATCGCGACAGCGGTGTGCTGATCACCGGGCCCGCACCATGGTGTCCGAATCCTCCGTGTGGTCGTCGTGGTCGTGCTCCCGCGGCCGGTCGGCGCGGGCGGTCGTAGCGTTCGCCGCGGCGGGATCGCTCAGGACGGCGTCGCCCACCGGTTGCGCACCTCGGCCCGCGGGAGCATATCGGGTCAGCAGGGCGTGGACGGTGCGTTCGGCGCCGGTGTCGAGCAGATCGCGTTCGGCCATCCAGTCGTCGTCGAATACCGTGTCGAGGTACTTCTCGCCGCCGTCGCAGACGATGGTGACCACGGTCGACCCGGCCGGGAATTCGTCGAGCCTGGTCAGCGCGGCGTGGACGGAGCCGCCGGCCGAACCGCCGAGCATCAGGCCGAGCTGCCGCGATACCGCGCGGCAGGTGGCGAACGCGTCCCGGTCCGAAACCTTGACCCCCTCGTCGAGCAGTTCGTAATCCACGGCGGTGCCGATGGTGGCACCGGGCGGGGTGCCGGTGCCGGACTGCCAGTAGGGCCCGCCGGGCCCGCCGAACGCGATGGACCCGACCGGTTCCACCCCGATCACCCGCGGAATACAGCCCAGTTGCCGTAATCGGGTCGCGGTGCCGAAGAGGGAACCGCCGGTGCCGACTGCGGAAAGCAGGATATCGACCCGATCCACCTCGGCCAGTAATTCCTCGGCCACCGCGTAATAACCGACGGCGTTGGCATCGTTGTTGTGCTGTTCGGTGAAATACGCGTCGGGCTGCTGTGCCGCCATGGCCTCGGCGTGATCCTCGCGCGCCGACGTGGCCAGCGCATCGTCACCATCGTCGGCGACGAATACCAGATCAGCGCCCATGGCTCGCATTGCCCGTAATTTATCCCTGCTCGCGTGATGGTCGACCACCGCGGTGAACCGATAGCCGCGTTCGGCGGCCACCACCGCGAGGCCGAGCCCGGTATTTCCGGACGTGGATTCGATGATATGCCCGCCCTCGGGCAATAGACCCCGGCGCTCCGCGTCGAGCACCATTTCGCGCGCCATCCGTATCTTCGCGGCGCCCGTCGGGTTGAACTGTTCGAGTTTGAGCAGTAACCGGGTACCGGACCGGGTTGTCGCCAATTCGAAGAGGGGGGTGCGGCCGATCAGGTCCGTCACGCGGGTGACGAGGGGCATGGCAGAACTCCTGGGCGTCGATTGCGGTCGGTGCGATGCGGCCGGAGCTGACGGCCGCATGGTCAGAATTGGTCGAGGGCCCAGCGAAACCGGCCGCCCGGTGCCTGTGAAAGCACGACCTTCGGCGGTATGGGTAACTCGTGAAAGGGCGATTCGTTGGAATCCATCTGATATCCGGCGGTATTCGGGTAAACCAGCAGATCGCCGGTAACGCCTGCCCGGGGCAGCGGAATCCGCCGCCAGCTGAGCATGTCCGATTCGAGGCAGGTCGTGGCACCGGCGACGGTGGGTGTCGGTGTTCCGGGTCCGGCGGGCCAGAGCACGGGGTCAGGGAGGTATTCGCTGTCGAACCACTGCTCCGACAGGCTCAGGCTGGTTCCGTCCACGGTCAGCACCCGGTACGGCTGCCCGTGCTCGTGCCGGGTCTTATGACCCTGAACGCGGAAAACCGTGCTTCCCGCTCGATCGAGCAGCGCGCGACCCGGTTCGACGGCCAGCGTGGTATCGGTTCGCCGTAACTTCCCGGCGAGGTCGTCGCGTTCCAGGACCGCGGCCAGCATGGCCGGGCCGGCGTCGGGAAAGGAATACGGGTAATACGATTCGAAGGTTTTTCCGGAATGGAACCAGCGCCGGTTCACCTCGTCCCGGAAGGCGGACCAGTGTCCGGCGGGGACGTAGTCGACGCCGAATCCGCCACCGATGGAGATCATCGTGGCGGGATGTCCCTGTGCTCGTGCCGCACGGATGCGGTCCAGCAACTGGACGGCCAGATCGGCGCGGGGTATCGGGTCGTAACCGGAAAGGTGAAAACTGAAACCCGCCAGCGAAATCGAGGGATGTTCGGCGGCCGCTGTAACGGCCTGATCGAGTTCGTCCGCCGGCATACCGAACCGGCTGGCCGAAGCCGCCGGCAACGCGCGCAGCAGTATCCGGACCGGAATATCCAGCGCGGCCAGCCGTTTCAACTCACCGAGACTGTCCACCGCCACCAGGCATCCGTGCCGAGCGGCCAGCCAATGCAATTCGTCGGCTTTCTCGGGGCCGGTGATCAGGAGATCCGCACCGCGAATTCCCTGACCCAGGGCGGCCACGAGTTCGCCTGTGCTGGAAACGTCGATCCCCGCACCCGCGGTGGCGCAGGCGCGGGCGACGCAGGCGGCTTTGTTCGCCTTCTTGCCGTAGAAAATCTCACCGGAAATTCCGGCGGCGGTGATCACCTGCCGAAATGCACTGATATTCGCCGCGACGCGCGGCGGGTACATCAGATGGAACGGGCCCCCGATCGCGAACGCGATATCACCGAGCAGACGAGGATCGTCGAGAACGTCCTGTTCCCAGCGATCACGGTGCGCGGGAAGCGGTGCGGCCACCGTCCCCGCGTGCTCACCGCGAGAGCCCGGACCGGTTCCCGCGGGGGCATCGGCGCCGGTCAATCCCATAGCGAGACCTCCGTGCCGCGGCCCTCGGCGATGGCCTGTTCGGCCAGGGTATGGGCCACCGCGATATCGGTGAGTACCAGGCCGCTGTTGTAGACGAAGATCCGTTCGTCGGGTCGGCGGCGGGCGATAGCGCGCCGGCTCAGGATCTGTGGCAGTTCGGCGTCCACCGGGCGCAGTTTGCCGTGCTCGTCGGCCATATCGGTCCCGGTCACCGCCATCTGCTCGGCGCTGGTGGCGATCACCCGGTCGGCGTCGCCCAGGGTCGAGGGTGCCAGGCCGTAGCCGACCAGCACCACCACCGAACCCGGTTTCAGGTGTTCGGATTCGATCGCGACCTCGGTCCCCGGGCCGGCGGTGGCCAGCACCACATCCGCCGTCCGGGCCGCGGCGTAGGGATCCTCGACGTTTTCCAATAGCGCGTGCGGGGCGTACTCGGCGAGCTTCCGGTGCACCGCCTCGATACCCTCGGGGTGGGTGCCGTAGAGCATCAGTTTGCGCAGTTGGGGATTGGCGGCCAGCAGATGTGGTAGCGCATTGCGACCCTGGGTGCCGGTACCGATCAGCAGTACCGAATCCGCTTCCCGGCTCAGCGTTTCCCGCACCAGCAGTGCGGAGACCGCCGGTGTGCGCAGGGCCCCGACCCGCGAGCAGTCCATCATCGCGATGGGTGCGCCCGTGGTGTCGTCGTAGAGCGTGATGGTCGTGTAATAGCGCTTGGTGGTGCGGTCGTGGCCGGGATCGAATTTGTAGGACGTCTTCATGGCCACCACCCGGCGCCGGCCGTCCCGGCCCAGCATCGCGTAGGCGACCGACCACCCGTCCGGGTTGGCGACGCTGAGCTTGCGCGGATTATCGGAATCCCCGGCGGCCAGAGCGATATAAGCTTCCTCCACCGCACGCACCACCTCGGCCGGGGCGACCGGCACATCGGCCAGATCGCCGCGGCTCAGGATGCGCAGTGGAGTTATTCGGTCACGTATGCCCAATGGATCCTCGATCATCTATTGCACCGTTCCGCTCTGCACGCACCCCTGGCGCCGCCGGCGTTCGGTTCTGCGCCGTCGGCGGGAAGGGTGCGACGATCTGCTGACCGTATCCATTCTCCCTGGATTCGGCTGCGCGGCGCGGGCGTTCAGGTAGCCGGATATTCACTCGTTTGAGCCAGCGATCGGTGCCGTCGTAGCGGGCGGTGAACGGTACCCGGCCGTGGACGGCGATATCGTTGTCCACCAGCAGCAGTTCACCGGGCCGGAGCGCGGCCACCAGGCACACTCGTTCGAGTTCGCGTTCCAGCTGCGCGTAGGCCTCCCGGAAGTCCGTGCCGGCGTCGTCGAGGGGGGTGTAGGCGGGGTCGAATCGCATTGTGAGCGAACCGGCGTCGCCATCGAACCCGGGCTCGTTCCACAGCGTGGGGACCGCGACCGCGGTGGCGCGGTCGACCGCCGACCCGTAGGAGACGTCCGGCAGGATCGGCAGGGTCGGGGTGCGCAAGGTGTCCTGTTGCGCTCCGCTCAACCGCACCCGGCGTACAGATGACACGGTGGTTCCGACCAGATCGGGATTGCGCAGGCAGAGCAGCATCAGCAGATTCGCGCGTTGCGGGTGGAAGGCGTCCTCGGTGTGCGGGCTGAGCAGGACGGTGCTGCTGGCGCCGGACTGTTCGAGTTCGTGTCCGGCCGCCGGGACGATGTTGTTGACCAGCCGTCCGTCCTGTTGTCCGGCCCAACCGAACGGTTCGCCTGTCGCCGCGGCCAGTAGCAGCATGGCGATATCCAGTTCGAACGAGCAACCGGGGCGTTCCGCGTCGATGCTCCATTGCGCCGCGGTCTGCCAATCCGGTGGGGTGGGCCCGATTTCGTTGTCGTACAAAGGCAACCGGCGGACGATACAGGCCCCGGTGGCGGTATCCGGCGGACGGAAAACCGCGCGGACCTCGGCGGGAAGCTCCCCGGCCCGGTCGGCGATCCGGGCCAGGAGCGCGGGGTCGGACAGGGGAGGGGTCGCCCGGCCGGGTTCCCGGGTCGATGTGAGAGCTATCTCAGCGGCCAGTTCACGTACCGCCCGTCCGGCGGTCTCGGGTAACTCACGGTGCTCGATATCGTCGATATTGGGTGGGTGAAGCGCATTACGTTCGGGGAGAACGCTTTTCACCAAAGTTTCCCTTCTCGGAATCGTGGATCGCGGTACCGGTGCGGACGAGTCGATGTGCGAAGTTAGTGTGTGACCGCGCCCGTGGCAAGGGTTACCTAACTGCGGCATGTGATAGCGATTGTGAATAATTGGCTCAACGTACAGGTGGGTGGGTATTCGGTCGTCGGGTGTGGCCGCTGCGGTGAGACGCAGAACACGGTAAGGGTAGCCTGGCCTTGCGGAAAAATCGGGTCGACGCGCCGGTGATGAGAACGTGCGCACCACAACGATTTACGGCCCGGACGACCGCACTCGGATCCGGATTACAGACTGTTCGCCAGCAGTGCGTACTGCGCCGCGGTCTTCTGCCGGATCTCGGCGTCGCTATCGCTGGACACCACGCCCACATACCGCTTGTACGGTACGAAACAGCGATACCGGTACTGGCGTTCCGGATCGCCTTTATCGTTGAGCTCCAGGCATTTCGCGCCGGGCACATCCGCGGGCGCCGCCAGCGGATCGTAGGCGTCGCCGGCCGATTCGATGAAACCGTCCACCAGGATCGGCGCGCCCGCCGCGTCCCGGACCCGGGCCACCGAACTTCCATCGGCGTACGCGGTGCTCTCGAAACCGGATTCGTCGAGGAGCCGGGCCCGGGTGTTCTGGTCATCGGCGGAATTGATCAGATAGTTCCGGCCGTATACGGCGAACTTGTCCGGATCGGGGACCTGACCGGAACGGTCGGCGACCACCACCCGCGACAGCAGGTTCTCGGGATCGACCGCCAGATCGGCGATATCGGCCGTCGGTGTCGGCTCGAACCGGTCCAGCTGGGCGAGCTCGGCCGTGAAAGCTTTGTCCACCCAGGACACCAGATCGGCGTGATCGGGCGTCGGGCGCTGCACGAACAGGGATATGACGAACTCCTCGTGCGCCAGAAAAGCGCCGATATTCGCGACTCCGGGCCGCCAGTGCAGCAACGCCTGCGGGTATTTCGCCGAACTCAGCTTCCGGTTCTCGGGTGAGACCGCGATATCGGCGCTCTCCAACTCCGTCGCCGCCTTGGTAGCGCTATCGGAATCGGGGAAACGCAGAGCCACCACCGTGAGTGCGGTGGCGTCGGTAGTCGGCCGGGTCTGGCCCTCCGGATCGTCGCGATCGGCACCGCTGGCCGCATAACCGACCACCAGCTTGCGGTTCTTCAAGATCGGTTCGGAGACATTGGCCAGGAAATCGATCGCGGTCGCCGGATCCGGGAGCACTTTCGACCCGCGCCCGAACTTCAGTGACGGATCGACCTGGCTGCTGGTCACCACGGCCTCCGACATCCGGATACCCTCCAGCATCGGACCGTCCGCCCCCGCGTCCTGCGAATAGCTGAACCGGTCGACCGGGAAAGCGCCCACGTCGAGGGTGCGCACATCGATCTCGCCGGGGACCGGCATCCCCGGTACCGATCCGCATCCGGACAATCCGGCAACAAGAAGAGCGACGAGCACGGTGACGGTGCCGCCGCGCGCTATCCGAACCATGGGCGGGCCCCTCGTTCCGATCGAAGATGCACTGTCGAAGTTACCCGACGGGCGGATATCTCGGCGAGGCCGCCGCCGGCCGTGCAATACCCTGGTGTGGTGGCAGACAACCCGGGGCAGCACTCAGGCGGAGACTGATCCGCATGCGGGACCAGCAGGTCGAGGTGGTGCCCGGGTCGCATGCCGCGGCCCGGGTCGCGGGCGCGGTGGTGCTCGTCGCGCATCGTGGGCCGGGCCGGCCCACCGAGAACTCGCCGGCTGTCCGGGCGCTGGTGGCCCTGGTTGCCCTGGTCTACGAGGCCGCCGCGCGGCAACCCGACGGCCCCGGCCCGGCCATCGCCCAGGAAGCGACCAGATGGCTCATGGCCAGAGCCGAGCGGACAGGTCCGGAGAACTCGGTCGACTTCGGGATCCTGTCCGCCGCGGCGCCCGGTCAGGTCGCGATATTCCTGCACGGCGGCATCACAGCGGTGGTGGCCGGTGCGGACACCGAGTACTTCCACGGCCGCGACGCGGTCTTCACCGTCGACCGGGCCGCGGCCGTCCCGTCCCGCGCGATGGCACTGTTCGTCGACGACCCACCGGTTGCCGACGGCGACGATTCCCGTCCCGAGCTGCCGGTCGCCCGGGGTATCGGCCGGCTGGTCGAGGGAATCGCCGAAGCCGGCGGAGTGATCGCCTGGTCGCCGTCGAACCGGCACCCCTCCCCGGCCACCGGAACGGACCGGGCCGGCGGGGTCGTGCTCGGGAAGGCGGTGCCCGCCGCGGACGAGACCGCACGGAACGGCGAGGATTCCGAATCGCCGGAGCCCGATGCGGACGACAGGCCGGCTGCCGGGACCGACGATGATCGCGAATCGTCGTCGCGACGGCCCGAGCCGGGGGAGGCGGTGACCGCCGCCGCCGAGACACCGGTGAACAGTGTCCAACTCTCCGAACGGGAGACCCTCGTCTCCGGCAGCGATGACAGTGGCACGGCGGGGCGTGGCGGCACGGACGGCTCACGGCCTCCCGAAACCGACCCCCACCGCGCGCAGACCGAGATCAGTGGACGGCAACGCTCGGCGGCAGGCGGAGACCACCGGCCCGACGAGGGCACCGACGAGACGGCGGACTCCCGGCCGCGCCACCCCTCGGTGCACCCCACCCCGCGCACGGATCTGCCGGTACCACAGCACGGTCCCCCGGAACGCGCAACGCCGCCGATGGACGCCGAACTGCGGCGCCGCACCGAGGACACCGCGAAAGGTAAGGCGCTGACGGTGAAGGTCAGGGGGTTCAAATGCGCGCGCGCCCATCCGACGGACCCGCGCTCGGCTTTCTGCAGTGTCTGCGGGATGCCGGTGGATCAAACCCAGCCGCTCATCGAAGTGGTGCGCCCCCCTCTCGGCATCCTGGTACTCGACGACGGGGCCACCTACCTGCTCGAATCCGATTCGGTCCTCGGCCGTGACCCGGAGAAATCCGAGCAGGTGCGGCGCGGGCTCATTCCGCTGAAGGTCAGTGACAATTCGGGCGGAATGTCGCGCGCGCATGTGGATCTGCTGCTGGTGGATTGGGATGTGACATTGGTCGACAGGGGGTCGACGAACGGAACTCGTACGCGCGTCGCCGGGTACCGGGAATGGGTACGGGTGCCGCCGCACCAGCCGGTGGTGCTGGTCGCGGGGACGGAGATTCTGATCGGGAACCGGGTGGTGCGGTTCGAATCCGCGGCGCCGCCGCCGTTCGGGACATGAAGGGTTCTCGGCGTCGGGGGGCGGCTCGAGGGCTTGGATCTTGCGGTGTGCCGGACCGGTAAGGTGCGGGGTGGACGGGGTTGTGAAGGTGGTAAGCGGGGCCGTTCGTGGAGGTTCTGTGTTTTTGGCGTCGCCTCCGGCGCCGCGGGGTTCGGGGCCCCCTTGGTCTCGTTCTTCACTCCCGCCGGTCGGTCGCTGCGCTCCCTTCCTCTGGTCGCTCCAGAACGAGACGGGTCCCGAACCACCAAGGTTGACCGGCCGCATGCGGGAAAACGGGGTGGGGATGGGTGTGGACGGACTGGCGGTAGTGGATCAAACGCGCCCAGGGGGGCGGCGGCGGTCCGGCTGGTCGGCGAGGTTCGGCGCGGTGGTCACCGATCTTGCGGGCTCAGGTTCGCGTAGCGCGGTTGGGCGGTGTCGCGGGTTGGGTGCGGGCTATGCGGATGCTGGAATTGGGGTTCTTCTTCCTCCTCCGCATGGCTCACCTTTGCGGGCGGGGCCCGCCCGGTTCTGGAGCGACAGAGCGAAGGAGCGCAGCGACTGAGCGCCGGAGTGAAGAACCGGGTTAATAGGGCCCCGCCCTCGAGCCGCGGAGCGGCTCCAAATAACACAGCCCGCCCCTTCACGGATGGTCTACGTCGAGACCACGGTTACCTTCACGGAAGGTATACGCCGAGAGCCGGCCCAACAGGGCCCCCGCCCTCGAGCCGCGGAGCGGCTCCAAAATTACTGGTATCGGGCGGTGCAGGTTTGTTCGCCGCCGAGGACGCCGGCGCGGAAGGCGTCGACGCGGGAGAATCCGCTCGGGACGGTTTTGCCCTCCACATCGCTGGCGGCCAGGCCGTCGGTGAGAAGTCCGGATACCGCTTCGTCCAGGTCGCCGGCGGCCAGTGTTATATCGCCTTCGGCGCGGCCGGTGTCGGCGAGCTTGCCGGTTGCCACGCCGGAGAGGCAGGCGGCGCGGAGGCCGGTTTTCGCGCCGACAAGTTCCTGGTCGCGGCTTCGTTGCACCGCCAGGGTGTAGCGGGAGATGAATACCACGTAGCCGTTGTAGTCGCCCGTGACCTTCACCGGTAGTGAGGCATCGGCATCATCGGCCGGCGCGCCGCGGTCGGAGAGTCCTTCGACATTCGTCGCGATCGTATTGTTCGCCGGGCAATAGGTCACCGGCTCGGTGGAGACACCGTCGCTGCAGTCGATTTCGGCGCCGTCGTAGCGGTATTTCGGCTCGTCGGGCGTCGGCAGGATCACCGACAGGGCCTTGCCCAGTTCGACCAGGCTCTGCTCGGTGATCTCGAATTCCCCGGATTCGCCGTCGAAGCTCTGCGGCAGATCACCGCGGCGCTGCTCGATCTCGTCCATATCGATTCCCTTGCAGGCCTTGGCGCCGTCGGTGAAACCGAGCTGCACCGCGGTGACCCGTTCGAAGGCCGAGCCGTGCACGCTTTCGGGGTCGTCGGGATCGGAGTCGCGGATCGCGACCGTGGCGGCCAGTACCGAGTTCAGGCCGTCGGAGGTGTTGATGGTGAAGTAATCCGATTTACCCTCCGCCACCCAGCGCATGTACGCGCCGGCGAAACAGTCGGCCTGTTGTTCTTTGACGATCACCGGATCATCGCGGTCGACGAGATCGGCGTTGTTCTGGATCGCATGACCGTATTCGTGCGCGATCACCATCACCACTGCCATCTGGCCGAATGTCTCGGACATCGTGGGCAGCAGCATCGCCCGGTCCCAGCCGATGGAGTTGTCGAGCCGGCAGTAGGCGGCGTTGACCATCCGATAGGTGGATTCGTCGCAGAACTCCACGGATTTGCTCCGGGAATCGCGGGCGCTCCAGGAGGTCAGTTTGTCCACCGGTGCGAACTCGCCCTCGAACTCGGCGTCGAAGTGTTCGTCCCAGTAGGCCTGGACATCGGTGACCGCGTTGAGCGCCAGGGTGTCGATCTCGCCCCCGTCGCTGTTGTCGGCGCTCAGGTCGCTGGGGGGAACGTTTTCGCGTGGCCCGCTCGGCCCGCTCGTGGTCGGCAGACCGGCGACCTGGAACGGGTTGTCGTAGATGGAGACCGCCCGGCCGTCCACTCCCCGGGTACACCCGGTGACCAGCAGCAGCGTGCACAGCGTCGCCACGGCGAGTGCGACGGCACGAAGTTTCGGCATGGATCCTCCCCCATTTTCGGCCGGTTCGGGTGCTGGTAATTCCCGTTGGAGCGGGGAGATCACCCCCCAACGGGGGCATCTCCGATGCCCGGGTAATGGCATAGTATCCGCTGCATGTCTGCACCGGGGGTGCGCACTATCACGGTGCGCCATGATGGAACCGAACGTGTCTTCGATTCGAATCAGCAGATCACCCTGGGCCGTGCGCCCGAGGTGACGCTGTTCGTCGACAGTCCGCTGGTTTCGCGGGTCCACGCGATACTGGCCTGGCAGTCGGGAGCCTGGGTGCTCACCGACAACGGCAGCACCAACGGTGTGTTCGTCGACGCTCGCCGGCTCGGGGGGCCCGTCCCGGTCGACCGGCCCACGCAGGTCCGGCTCGGCGACGCGATCAGCGGGCCGTTGCTCTGGCTGGTTCCGTCCGGAGTTCCACAGCAACAGCAGCCCCAAGCGCAACAGCCCCCAGCGCAGCAGCCCCCGGCCCAGCGGCCGCCCGTTCCGCAACAGCCGTATCCGTCGGGCCAGCAGCAGTATCCGTCCGGACAGCAGTGGCAACCGCCGCAACAGCCACCGCAGCGACCGCAGTCCGCCCCGCAGGCCCAGGTTCCGCCGGTCGGAATACCCAGCCGGTCGAGTGCCGAGCAGCCGCCCGCGCAGCGCCCGCCGCACCAGCCGCAACAGCAGTGGCCGCCGAGCGGAGGACAGCCCGGATGGTCGCCACCCGGCGCAGCCGGTCAGCAGCCACAACCGGCGAATGTGAATATGACCGCGAAGGCGAGCGTGGCGGCCGTACCGCCGGTTCGGCACCGGGTCAGCGAGGGGCCGGTGGCTCGTGCCGACCGGATCCCGCCGGGTGGTCTGGCCATCGGGCGCACCTCGGACAACCAGATCGTGGTCAACGATCCGCTGGCTTCGCGTAAACATGCCCGTCTCGTCGGCGGCTCCGAGGGCCTGGTCCTCGAGGATCTCGGCTCGGCCAACGGAACCTTCGTCAACGGTGTCCGCCAGCAGCGCACGGTTCTGCGCGAACGCGACATCATCACCATCGCCAATATCGATTTCGAGGTTCAGCAGGGCGCCCTGGTCCACCGGCAGCGCCCCGTCGCCGAACAAGGGCTGACCGTGCACGGGGTCGGGTTCACCGTCGAAGGCAACAAGCAGTTGCTCGTCGATGTGAACATGCAGGCGGGGCGCGGGTCCCTCACCGCGCTGATCGGACCCTCCGGTGCCGGGAAGTCCACGCTGTCCCGGCTGATCGCCGGCAGCACCCAGCCGTCGGGCGGGCGGGTCACCTTCGAGGGCCGCGATCTGCACGGCGAGTACGAGGCGCTGCGTTCACGAATCGGCATGGTTCCGCAGGACGACGTCCTGCACCGGCAGCTCACCGTGCGCCAGGCGCTCGGCTTCGCGGCCGAACTGCGGCTGCCGCCGGACTCTTCGAAAGCCGATCGCCGGCAGGTCATCGACGGGGTGCTGCGGGAACTGTCGCTCACCGAGCACGCGGATACCCGGGTGGACCGGCTCTCGGGTGGTCAGCGCAAACGGGCCTCGGTGGCGCTGGAACTGCTCACCGGTCCCTCGCTGCTGATCCTGGACGAACCGACCTCCGGCCTGGATCCGGCGCTGGACCGGCAGGTCATGATGATGTTGCGCGAACTGGCCGACGCCGGGCGCGTGGTCATCGTGGTCACTCATTCGGTGGCCTGCCTGGATATGTGCGATCAGGTGGTGCTGCTGGCCCCCGGCGGGAAGACCGCCTACGCGGGTAACCCGGCAGGTGTCGAATCCGCCCTCGGAACCAGCGATTGGGCCAAGATCTTCGCCGATGTCGCGGCCAACCCGGATGCGGCGTTCGCCCACTATCGATCCCGGCAGGCCGCGCTACCGCCGCCGCCACCCCCCGTGGCCCGCCAGAGTGGCGGGGGTTCGCCGCCGCAGTCGGGCGCCTGGAAACAGTTCTCCACGCTGGCCCGGCGGCAGCTGCGGTTGATCCTCGCCGACCGCGGTTACCTGACCTTCCTGCTGTTGCTGCCGTTCGTACTCGGCGGCTTGTCCCTGCTGGTACCCGGTAGCAACGGATTCGGGCGGCCACCATTGGTCCAGCTCGAGGACGGGTCTTTCGTACCCAACGGTGATTCGGAACCGCAGATGCTGCTGGTGGTCCTCATCCTGGGGGCCTGTTTCATGGGCTCCACGCTGACCGTGCGAGATCTGGTCGGGGAACGCACGATCTTCATCCGGGAACGCGCTGTCGGGCTGCGGTCCGGTGCCTATCTGAGTTCGAAGGTCATGGTGTTCGGCCTTGCCGCGCTGCTGCAGTCGGCGGTACTGGTCGGCTTCGTACTGCTGGGCAAGAAGCGGCCGCAGGAGGGGTCGGTTCTGGCGCTGGGCGGCGCCGAGCTGTACATCGATATCGCGGCCACCGCGGTGTCCTGTGTGGTGCTCGGGTTGCTGCTGTCGAGTCTGGCCCGCTCCAGCGAGCAGGTGATGCCGTTGCTCGCGGTGGCGATCATGGGCCTGCTGGTGATGGCCGGCGGGATGATCCCGGTCACCGATCGGATGGGCCTGGAACAGGCCACCTGGATTTTTCCGTCGCGGTGGGGCTATGCCGCGGCCGCGTCCACGGTGGATGTCCGGGAACTGTTCTTACAGGCGCAACAGGACGGGTTCTGGGAACATACGCGTGGTGCCTGGTTCCTGGACATCGGCATGGTGGTGGTCCTCACAGTGGTGATCGCCTTGCTCACCTGGACCCGCTTGCGGCTCAAGAAGTCCGCGAGATGAGACCGTTGACCGGCCGCATCCGCCCCCTGCGCCGCTGGTCGCCGGGGGCGGCGAGCGCGACGACCGCACACCAGGCACACTGATGCCTGTGATGGTGCGAGTTGGTGCGGTACACCTCGGGTGGGATGTGGTGTCCGTGGCTGCGGGCGGATCCGGCGTGCCCATCCGCCCGGTACAGGTCGAGGGAAGCTACAACCCACCCGCCTATTTGCTGGCCGATGCTTCGGGCAAGCTCTTCACGGCCGGAGCGGGTAGGCAACGGCCCGATCTGGGGATGGCTATCCCCGATGTCCGGGAGATACTCGGTCACCCCCAGATCGTGATCGCCGGGGCCACCTGGCCCGCGGAGCTGGTCTTCCGGGCCCGCCTCTACAACCCGCTGGCCGCGATCGGGTCCCATCTGCGCGGCAAGCCCGATGTGGTGGCGCTGCCGTATCCGGATGATTGGCCGGAGCCGAAGATCGAGGCCTATGCCCGGCTGGTCGAGCAACTCGACGTCGAGGTCGAGCCGATCCCGGAATCCATCGCCCTGTCCGGCTATGTGCGCGCCCTGGGCCTGGTCCGCGCGCCCGATCATCGGCTGCCCGACGGGCTGGGCGCGACCGCGGTCCATTTCGACGGCCAGGTGGTCGACGGTCGCGCCGATATCCTGGTCGTCGCGGTACACGGTGACGAGGAACGGCCCACGGAATCGGTATATGTGCCGATCGACCCGGAATCCACCCGCGACCCGCGGGTCGCCGACGATACGGTGATCGAGGTGATGGCCGCGGCACGCGCGATCGGCGCGGACAATTCGACGGTGCTGCTGGCCGGGCAGGTGGTGTTCAACGAAACACTGCGGTTCGCGTTCCGCAACCACCTCGGACAGCGGCTGAAAAAGGCCGAGCATCCCATGCACGCCCTCGTTCTCGGCGCCACGCATCTGCTGGTCAGCGAGAACGAGGACGACGAGGAGGAAGATCCGGGGCCGTATCCGCATCCCGCACCGCCCACCGGTGGAGGGGGGCCGAACTACGCGGCACCCAGCCGAAGGGACGAGTCCGGTCCGGCCCGGAATCCGGCACCGGCGCCCACGCAGAATCCTTCCGCGGGTGGTCGTGGTCCGCACCCGTCCGCAGGTCCCGACCGGGCGATGACGAATCCGCCGGTACCGCCTCCGGCGCGGCCGGGTCAGGAACCGCCGCGGCCCGGGCAGTTCCGTCCCGGCGACGCCCGCGGTGAACTGCCACCCCCGATCAGCGGCCCGCCCGGCCGGTTCAACCGCGCGCCCGACCCGCACACCGGCAGCCAGCCGGCGCCGCAGTCACCACCCGTCGGACAGCCGGGTCCGCGTCCGCACCCGGCCGGGCCCGCGGACGGTGGATCCCGGCCCGAGGCCGAGCCGGACGACGACCGGGGCAAGGGCAAGATCTGGAACAAGATGAAGGACAACCTGTTCGGCGCGCATGCCGTGGTCGGTCTGGCGGCGCTCGTCGCCGCCGCGACCTGGGCCGCCGGCGGGGCGGGGACCGCGCAGGCGCATCCCGGCCCGGCCGGTGTCGTCGTCCGATCGGTGACACAGAGTCCCGAGGCGGCGGCGGTATCGCACAGTGCCGCGGCTTGTGTGCCGATGCCCCGCGTCCTGGTGGAGCCCCCTGCCGCGGCCGGACCCGGCACCGAGCTTCCGGGTCAGCCGCTCTATGCCCGCGAGCCGGCCCCCGAGGCGGGCGAGTCAGGGCAGGCTCCGGAATCTTCCGAGCCGGGTGCCGGCGAATGCGGCCGGTCGGGGATCGACACCTTGCGCTACCTGGTGCCCGGCCTGCCCGGGGTCACCGACCCCGGTCCGCCGATCGATATCTGAGCCGGTCACCGGCGGTTTCCGGTTGCCGCCGCCCGGCTGGTATCGTGGTCCGCTGGTGTGCGGAACACCGAGGCCCGGGTCTCAACCGGCCGCCGGGAACACCTCGACCGCATACTTGGCCGGCAGCATCGACGACAGACAGGGAAAAACTGTGCCGACGTACAGCCCGAAGGCGGGTGACGTGACCCGTAAGTGGTACGTCATCGACGCCACTGACGTAGTGCTCGGCCGTCTTGCCGTTCAAGCAGCGACTCTGCTGCGTGGCAAGCACAAGCCGACCTACGCTCCGCATATGGACGGTGGCGATTTCGTCATCATCATCAACGCCGACAAGGTTGCCATCAGCGGTAACAAGCGCGACGGCAAGCGCATCTACCACCACTCCGGGCATCCCGGTGGCCTCAAGTCCCGCACTGTCGGTGAGGTGCTGGATACCCGCCCCGACCGTCTGGTGGAGAAGGCGATCAAGGGCATGATCCCCAAGAACAAGCTCGGCAATGCCATCGCCGGCAAGCTGAAGGTGTACGCGGGCCCGAATCATCCGCACGCCGCCCAGCAGCCCGTTCCGTTCGAGATCAAGCAGGTGGCCCAGTGACCGCTCCCGAGGAATTCACCGAATACGACGAGGCCGTCGTCGAAGATGCTGCCGCCGAGGTTCTGGACGAAGGTGTGGTCTACGAAGACGACGCCGAATTCGTCGAGTTCGCG
The DNA here is from genome assembly GCF_040632335.1 of Nocardia sp. NPDC019395. Taxonomy (NCBI): domain Bacteria; kingdom Bacillati; phylum Actinomycetota; class Actinomycetes; order Mycobacteriales; family Nocardiaceae; genus Nocardia; species Nocardia sp. NPDC019395. Next base: position 151,685 of record NZ_JBEYBT010000009.1, on the reverse strand, counting down.
GCCCCGCTGGACCGCCCGGTCCAGACCGTCGGCCGTCGTAAAGAGGCCGTGGTCCGGGTTCGCCTGGTGCCTGGCACCGGCAACTTCGTGCTGAACGGCCGCACGATCGAGGACTACTTCCCGAACAAGGTGCACCAGCAGCTGGTGAAGTCCGCGCAGGTCACCGTCGAGCGCCTCGAATCCTTCGATGTGTTCGCGCGTCTGCACGGCGGCGGCCCCTCCGGGCAGGCCGGCGCCCTGCGCCTGGCCATCGCCCGCGCGTTGATCGTCGCGAACCCCGACGACCGTCCCGCGCTCAAGCGTGCCGGGTTCCTCACCCGTGACCCGCGTGCCACCGAGCGCAAGAAGTACGGCCTCAAGAAGGCCCGTAAAGCGCCGCAGTACTCGAAGCGCTGATATCACCGATACCGGCCGTCTGCTCGCGGTATGCGGGTGGGCGGGCCGGTGTCGATATCGAGAGCAGGCAGCCAGCCGCAGTCTGGTGGCCTGCTCTCGTGCTATATGTACCGCGGTGTTCGTCGGCCGGCCGTCTCGAAGGTGTTTCCGGCAGGGTTCGTCGCACGCTGTGGACTCACTGATGAGGGGCAAGGTATGGGACGTTTGTTCGGCACCGACGGAGTACGCGGGCTGGCCAATGATTCGTTGAGCCCGGAACTGGCGTTGCGGATCGCGGGGGCGGCCGCGCAGGTATTGGGTACCGAGGTTCGGTCCGGTCGCCGCAATGTCGCGGTGGTGGGCCGGGACCCGCGCGCCAGCGGCGAAATGCTGGAGGCCGCGGTGACCGCGGGGCTCACCGCCGCCGGGATGGATGTGTTACCGGTCGGTGTGCTGCCGACACCGGCTGTCGCGTATCTGACCGCCCTCTATGACGCCAGCCTCGGCGTCATGATCTCCGCCTCGCACAATCCCATGCCGGACAACGGGATCAAGATCTTCGCCGCGGGCGGGCACAAACTCGAGGACGCCGTCGAGGACCGTATCGAGGCCAAGGCCACCTCCGGCGACTTCACCCGGCCGACCGGTGCCGGTATCGGGCGGGTACTCGGCGCATCGGGTTCCCGGCAGCCCGGGTTCGATATGCCCGATCAGTTCAGTGTCGGCGGGACCCACGAACGCTATATCGAGCATCTGACCGAGGTCACCGGCCGCGACCTCAACGGTCTGACCGTGGTCGTGGACTGCGCTCACGGCGCCGCGTCGGAGGTCGGGCCGGCCGCCTACCGGGAGGCCGGTGCGCAGGTCATCGCGATCAACGCCGAACCCGACGGGCTGAATATCAACGACGGGGTGGGGTCCACCCATATCGAACAGGTGCAGCGCGCGGTCCGCGAGCACGGCGCGGATCTGGGCCTCGCCCACGACGGCGACGCCGATCGCTGCCTGGCCGTGGACGCCGACGGCAATCCCGTCGACGGTGACGCGATCATGGCGATTCTCGCCCTCGGTATGCACGAAGCCGGAACGCTGGCCGAGAGCACCCTCGTCGCCACCGTGATGAGCAACCTCGGACTGCATATCGCCATGCGCGCGGCCGGTATCACCGTGCGCACCACCGGTGTCGGCGACCGCTACGTACTGGAAGAACTGCGCAGCGGCGGCTACACACTGGGTGGTGAACAATCCGGCCACGTGGTCTTCCCGGGCTTCGGCACCACCGGCGACGGAATCCTGACCGGTCTGCAACTGATGGCCCGGATGTCCGCGACCGGAAAACCGCTGGCGGAGTTGGCGAATGTGGTGCAGAAGGTGCCGCAGGTGCTGGTGAACGTACCGGTCCTGGACAAGGCCGCCGTCACCGCCGATACCGGAATCCTCGAAGCGGTGCGTGCGGCCGAGGTTCTGCTCGGTGACACCGGTCGAATCCTGCTGCGCCCCAGCGGGACCGAACAGCTGGTCCGGGTCATGGTGGAAGCCACCGACAACGACCAGGCCCAGAAACTCGCCGACGACCTCGCGAAACTGGTCGCCGCGGTCTGATCACAACTCCCCGGCTCAGGGTCCGACCCTGAGCCGGGAGCGGTGAAAGATCAGGGTCGGGGTCGGTATCGCTACCGATGCGGGGTTCTCCCGGTGTGCGGATAGTGGACTGTGTAGTCCCCGTTACCGAAAGGACCACCATGACCGCCCCCGCACGCCGCTTCACTCGCTCCACCACCGACAAGTGGGTCGGCGGAGTCTGCGGCGGTATCGCCGAATACCTGGGCTGGAGCTCCGGAATCGTCCGCCTGCTCTTCGTCCTGTCCTGCATCCTGCCTGGCCCGCAGTTCGTGATCTACCTGGTGCTGTGGCTGATGATGCCGAAACGCTGATCGCGCCCGGCAAACTTCCGGCTTTCCACGAGCCGCTACCAGGCCCCGTTCCCGTATGGGAACGGGGCCGCGCTGTGTCGTCCCGGGGGCTGCGTTCTGTCGGCCGGGATGGAAAGATGGGCGAAAACCTGTATCGCCGCCGACTTATGGAACTCAGGAGGACCCATGCCGACATCCGGAGAGTTCCCAGGTCTCGGAATGCCGGGCTTCGACACCACCTCGTCGCTGGACGACCTCGGCGCGGTGGAGATGGAACCCCCCACCCAGGACCTGGACGGCGACGGCATCCTCGACACGTTCACCACCTCGAGTTCGGACTCGATGAGCGTCTGGACGGACTCCGATCTCGACGGCTACGCCGACCAACTGAGTGTGGTGGAGAACGACGGCGACTACGCTGCCTGGGAGTACCACCGCAACCCGGACGGCACCGGCGAATGGCGGCAGACGGATCAGGGGACAGTGGGGGAATAGGCAAGTACGGAACGTTCGGGGTCGGGTGGAACCGGAACTCGGGCGGGCGCGTCGAATCAGATAGCAGCAGAGCGCCGCAGGGCCGATCGGGGAGCTCCCGGGAGGGGCGGGCAGGACGGAGGGGAGACCCATGAGTACGGGTGATCAGTCGGTCGGGATGGATGGCCCCGCCCTGACGAAGATGGCAAATGATATGCGTACCAGCGCCGGTGTGGTCAAAGGGCAGGTCGGGAGCGTCGTCGACCATATGGTCGGATCCGCCGACACCGGGTTCGCGTACAAGACGCAAGGCGATAACATCCACGCCGGACTAGAGACTGTGCAGGCTTGGTTGAACGATTGGTCCGAGGCCACCCAACTCTCCGGTGACGCGATGGGACAGACGGTACTGGAGATATCGACTGTGGACCAGGAAAATGCCGTCGGCACTCAGCAGGCTGCGAGCTGACCGTGCAGACTTGGACATGTACCGAAATCCTCGAGTTCGGATCGCGGGCACTGCGGTATTTCGAGATCCTCGAGGTGCGCTATCTACGGTGGGTCGGTGACGCGAAGCCGCCTGAATTCAAGTCGTACAATGAACTCCATTCACTTTTTTATCAGCAGAATGGTTTGAAAGATCAGCCGTTCCGCGACTCCGCGGATGCATTGAAGGCTGTACTGGAGAAGGTCGCCAACGAGCTCAACCAGCAGACTACATTTGCGAATAACCTACCCTCGGTGTGGTGGGGCGAGGCAGCGACCAAGGCCTCGACTATGCTTGCGACGCAAACCCGGTTGGCGCAGGCCGATCTCGCCATTGTGCGTAGGGTCTATGAGAATATGGATTCTGCACAGCAAGCCCTGCGCGAGGCGGTTTCAATAAAATCTGAAGCCGCCAAAGGGATTTTGACAGGTGAAGAAATAGAGGTCGACGGTAAGACCCCTGACGATATCGACAGTATAATAACCTTCGCCAAAGGCTTCGATAAGACCACCACCGATTGGTTCGGGGACTCTTTGCTGGACAAGGTCAACAGAATATTTCCCGAATGTAAGTTCACTGCCTCCTCGCTCGAGTGGTCCGATGTGACGGGAGAAGGGCTCGACTCGTCCGGGGGAGCGGGGAAAGACGGGGACTCCCGGCACGCTAACGACGTAGACCTTCATAATAAGGCCGTCAAAATGAGGAATCGCTGTATCGAATGGCTCAATAACCCATTCAGGACAGAGTACGAATCGAATATCACCGAATTCGTGAATGCGTGCAACGAATCCAATAAGCAGGTGGGACATATCTATGACGAGCTGGTGAAGGCATTCCAGGGTTTGAACGCGACCAAGTATCCCTGCCCAAAGGTTGGGCAGACACCGCAGACCACTAACCCGGCCGGGACCACAACCGGGCAGCCCACCGGTACCGGAACCCCCACGACCCCGGGGACTCCATCGACCCCAGGGACTCCGTCGACTCCGGGGACTCCATCGACACCCACCACACCGTCGACAACCACTCCCAGCGCCGACAACCCACTGTCAACGGTTGCCGCGTTGGGTACACAGCTTGCTTCGTCGGGTATAGGCACCCAGTTGACCGAAGGGCTGAACGGTTTGGTGAGTTCGGCGAGTCAGCAGATCACCAGCACGCTCGAACAACTCCGGGAACAAGCCGAGAACGTCCTCGATCCTGATGGCGACGATGAGCCCGACAAGGATCTGGACGGTGACGGGGTCCCGGACCAGGACGCCGACGGTGACGGCGAGCCCGACAAGGATCTCGATGGTGACGGCAAACCGGATAAAGACGCGGACGGTGACGGCAAACCGGATGCCGACAGTGACAAGGGTGTCGAGTTCAACGGTCAGAACTACAAACTCGAAGTGGGTTCCGACGGTCAGTTGAAACTTGTGGTGGACAGTCCCGATGGTGAGCCGGTGACCTACAAGGTCGAAATCGGCCCGGACGGTAAGCCGTCCATCGTCGGCGAGAACCCAACCGGCGAGGCGCCACCGGAAACCGAGAACCAGCAGCCCGCCGGTCAACCCGCCGGAGTTCCGGGCGCTCCGGCCGGGAGGCCGCAGGAAGACGGAGAGCATCAGCCGCAGAACTATCCGCCGCCACCGGAACCGGAAGACGAGTCCCTCGATCCAGAGGCGCCGGCTCCTCCTCCCGCGCCACCGGTGGACACCGGTGCCCAATTGGCCGAGGCAGGTCCGCTGTGATCACCGGGCAGGAATACGGTAATGGCTCCCGGGCGCGATCGGTGAGGTAGATATGGCGAGCGAAGTCGAACGGATCGGCGAGGAATGCCGTCGGTACTCCGAGCAGATGGTGGCGCGGATGACGGAGGCGAAGGCTCAGCGCGAAGCGCGGAGTCGCGAGCGAGCCGAGCAGGTAGCGGCCGAAATGCGACAGTTTCAGCAAGAGATGGCGGAGCGCGCGGCCGAGGAGGGCCGACAGGGCAATGAGCAGGCGTCCCCGACCGGGCGACAGCACGAGGTGGAGTCGTTCCGACTGCGGGAGAACGAGATTCAGCGGCTGCGGAACGAGGAATTGCGCAGGCAGCACGACGCGGCTCCGCCGCAGGCTGGAGGCGGCGGAATACCCGTGCAACCGGGTGATGGGGGTGGGTTCCCAGCCCAGCCGGTGCCAGTCGGCGAACTGGATACACGCGAAGCAATCGCGCGCTCCGCGGCCGCCCGTCGCAGGAACAATATCGTCGCACCGATAGACGACGATGGTGACGACGAGGCCGACTACTACCGGCGCAATAGCTGGCTGGTTTGATGTGTTTCGGGCGCACCCGAGCGTCGCGCGAGGGATTCGGTAGGTAGTGTGTCGCCGCGCTTCCCGGGCTCGCTCGCGCGGCCCTTGCCCACGATCTCGCGTACGCGAGTCTCCGGTTGATCGGAACTGCAGTTCACCTTCCGGTAGAACGCGCGTGCGACTGTCAGGGGGCGCTGGAGGTCGCGCAGTACGGTCGGGCGTTCGATGTGTTGGCGAACGAGTCGGTGACAGGCCGCAGTGCCCGGGAGCTGATCGCGACTGCGATCGCACGCCGCGCCGACGGCCGTTGGCCGGACGGTCAGACTTCGGGTTCGGCCCCCGCCGCAGCGCCTCGATCGCCCGGCCGCGACCCCTCAGGTTTTCCGTACGGGATTCTGTACGGAATGTGTAGGACGGTGGTGGCTGCTGACAAGGAGATCCAATGCGTGCAAGGAACGCCACCGAGGCTCGGGACAACTTCGCGGCGGTCCTCGATGCCGCTACCGAGGACGATGACGAAGTCATCATCACGCGATCCGGAGGTCGAGAACCCGCGGTCGTGATCAGCCTGCGCGAATACGAAGCCTTGAAGGAGACCGCCTACCTCCTGTCGTCGCGTGCCAATGCGCGGCCGGCCCCGGCGGTGGTTGGCGGTGTGGGACCTAGTACTCGAAGGTCACCTGGTCCGGCCAGATCCCGTCCGTGCTGTTGCGCCGCCGGACGGCGGCGATTCGTTCCAGCAGACCGCGGTTGTGCCAGATCTGCGGTCGAGGAAGATACCGCGTGATGCTTCGCACTGCTCGAGCAGTCAGTGACAGGCTGCGACGCGCGGGGTCTGATAACGGTCGCGATCGTGCGCCGAGGCTGCGGCGGTCAGTCGATCGCTTCAAGCGACCGGTGACTGTGCGTCCGAGTTCTGGGCTTCCCACAAGTGGGATGTCGTCGTGAGGGTGTCAAAATTCAAGGCGAACGCAATTCGGGGATCGGTGGAAGTGGACTGTGAGCGACCAGAGCAGCGGAAAGCCCGGTGCGGGCAACGACGATGACAAGGCGCCCGATATCGGGTTCAGTCTGTCGCCGGACGGTCCTGCCGAACCCGAAAGTGCCGCTGAACTGGGCGAGGACACCGTTGCCGAGAGCCGGGACAGGGTGCTGGCGCGCGGGATCGCCGATGCGCTGGGCGAGGTCGGCCCGTCCGGATGGCAGCAGCTCGACGCGGTATTCGTACTGACCACGTCGACCGGGATCGCCGAGGTCGTCTATACCGGTGAGGGCCGGACCATGCGGACCGAACCGCCGGCGCCGGTGCTGGAACAGGTGCGCGAGCAGCGGGCGCTGGTCGCGGAGCTCGACGGTGAGCCGTGGTGGCGGTTGCTGGTGCGGTTGAGTTCCGCGGGTGAGTTCGAGGTCGACTACGACTTCGGTGACGAACCGTTCCCGGAGGGGCAGCTGTTCGACCCGCAGGCCTATCGCGCCGACCTGGAGGAATATCCGCGCGAAACGCTGCCGGTGTGGCTGGCCGCCTATATCGGTCACGGCGATCGCCAGACCCGGACCCCGCAGGACGCCGCCACCGCCGCGCGGGCGGATAAGGCCGCGAAGGTATGGCCGGTGCTGGCGGAGAACGAGTTCCCCGATTTTCCGGAGATGTGGGCGCGGTGGGCAGTCGTTTCCGCGGCGTTCGTGGCCGCGGGATCGGACTGGGGGCCGCGTGTGCTGCCGTCGATGGGGTGGTTCGAGAGTTCGCGGCGTGGTGGTAGCACCCTGTATTCGCTTCCGGGTGGCAAGGCGGTGCTGTCCGGTGGCGTGTGGGAGTCGCCGAATCTGGACGCCGCCTATAACGACGGTGCCGCGATGCCGGACTTCTACGCGGGTGCCCCGGAATGGGTTGCCAACCCCGTGCTGAATCCGCGTGCGGCGACCGGCTTGATGTCGTTCGTCTACTGGTGGGAGGGCGGCCGCTGGTATCGGGCCGAATCGCCGGCCGCCGAGCAGTGCGCGACCGCTGTCCCCGGTGTGTGGACCGCGGATACCGTGGTCGGTATCGTCGCCGGATTGGCCGCGCAGCCGCCGAGCGCCGAACAGCGTGCTGCCGCCGCGGCTCTGGTGTCGGCCGCCGAGGTCGGTGTGGTCACCAGGGAAACCCTGGAGGTGCTGTTCGCGGACGACCGATTCGATATCGACGGTGCGATGTACCAGCTCACCCTGGCCGGTGTGGTGGCCTCGCTGCCGCAGGAGATGCCGGAGGAAGAGGCCGTCTTCCGGGTCCGCACCTATGTCGAGAGTCGTGGTCTGGACACCACCGGGTACCCGTTGGACCAATTGGTCGCCGACCGTTTCAGCTGTGGCTGGATGGTGTACGTGCCGGTGCCGCGCGGAGAGATCGCGATCGGGCGCGCCATCTTCTACATCGCGGACGACGGAGTGCTGGAACATTCGTCATCGTCGGTTGCTCCCACCACCTTCGTGAAGGGGTTCGAGCAGCGTTTCCAGGAGCGCCAGGGAGCGACAGCATGACGGTGACACCGCATGAAGGTCTACGAGGGCGGTAACGCAATGTCTGGAGAAACACGAAAAGTTCAAGCCGATCTCGACGGCTTGGAGTCGGCAGCCCGGCTACTCGACGATCTCCGCCGTGATTTCGGCAAGATCGGCGATCGCTCGGCGGATATCATGGGCAACCTCACCACGGCATGCGGTGACGACCACTTCGGGCACCAGTTCACAGACGGTGACCGGGGTTTCAAGAAGAAGTGCGTCTCGGCCGGTGAGGCTGTCCACACCGTATCCGTATCGTTCGATCGGTATAGCGAAGGGATCGGCGGAAGCAGGGGCGCGAGCACCGCGTTGCGCGGAACCGATCACACGTCCAGCGAGAATTTCCGGCGATCGGTCTGAGTCGATGACCTCGCAACAATCCGCTGCGGAAGCCGCGGCGATCGAGAGTTACCAGCGGCAGATGAAGCTGGTCGCGCAACTACAACAGGAGCGTGCCCGGCTGACCGCGACCGCATCGGTGCGGGACAAGAAGGTGACCGTCACCGTGAACGCGAACAGCGTGGTGATCAAGACGGAGTTCGCCGACGACATCGCTGAATTGAGCTACGGCGAGATCGCCGAGGCGATGACCGAGGCTGCACAGAAAGCGTCCGAAGCGGTCAACCGCCGAGCGCAGGAGTTGGCGCAGCCGTTACTCGGTGAGCGAGCCGAACGGCCCAAGCTGTCGGATATGTTCGAGGGGATGCCCGAATTCGAGATGCCCGTGGCTCCGGAAGTATCCAGTGCCGCACCGGGTTCGGCCGAACGTGAAGCGTTCGACGCGCAGGTCGAGAATACGGCGGCCGAAGAACCGGAGATGACGTTCACCGACGTCGAGCAACGTGAGAAATCCTCCGGTCGTAGTGCTGAGGTCACCGAATCCACTTGGTGACCTTGCGACTGTACGGCGTGACCGTTGAACAATCGCCGAACCGGGTGAGTGCCGGTCCGGCGATGGCTGTGTGCGCGGTGCCGGAACGGTCGTCGTGAGCTGATATGGCCATTGATTTTCCCCCCGACGAGCTCGCCTACCTACTCGGTTTTGTTGCGGGTTCGGAAATCCCGATCGGCAATGAGGATGTCGCCGAGGTCATGCGGGAGGGGTACCAGGATCTGCGTAAGCAGATCATGGATGAAGAACTGCCGAAGATCGACGCTGCCATTGGCCGGATCCAAGAGGCCTACCCGCACGGAGCCGGTGGTTCGGAGATCCTCAAGGGTCTGAAAGATCTTCACAACCAGGCCGAAGCGGCGGCCGACAACTTCAATGACCTCGCGACCGGGATCCACGAATTCGGCGGTCAGATCGTCTCCGCGAAACTGAATGCCAACATCAGTTTGGCGTGGTTGGGCGCGGAACTCGCGTGGGCGGTATTGATGGGACCGGTCGGCCCCGAAATCCAGATCGCGGCGATTTCCTATACCCAGATGACGTTCCGGCTCATCGGCACGCGGCTGACCTCATGGATCGAAGGGAAGCTGGGTCGCTTCATCTCCAACGCCGTGGTGAAAGAATTCCTCGCCAAAACTGCCTACGAGATGGGGCAGGAAGGCGTCGTCGAAATCTTCCAGGGCACCAGCCAGGAAGTCGCGGTGCAGGGGTGGCTGCAGGCGGATGGCTATCAAAAGGGCTGGGATGGCGGCGCACTCTGGAACAACGCCTGGATATCCGGTCTCGCCGGTGCGGGCGGTGGCGCCGGTGGCGCCTTCTTCCACCGCTACGCGGAAAGGCTGCCGTGGCGCCCCAACCGCATGGGTGGTCTGGGCCGTGGAGCCATCGTCGGTGCCGGCGCCGGTTTGGCGGGTGCCATCACGGCCTGGGGAGCAACCGGAGTAAGTAGCGGGAACTGGGAACTGGACCCGCGATCGCTCACCGGCGGTGTGCTCGGTGGTATCGGGCCCAGTATGTATTACGGCTGGCACGGTGGATCGGATTACTCCGGTAGGCCGATGCGCGACTCGGACTACATGCTCATCGGCCACCAGGATTCGGGCGCCGGTGATGGGACCACGCCCCCTCCGGGGTCTGGCGAGGGCGCGAGTACGCGGGGTGAACCGGATACGCAAGATGGCTCGGATGCGGGCGCGCAGGCTGGTGCGGGACCCGCTGCGGATACGCAGCCCGGTGCTGGGGTACAGGCTGGTGCGAATACGCAGGCCGCTGCGGGTCAGCAGGCCGGTGCGGACACACAGGATGCGAATGCCCAGGGCAGTACCGCTACCGGTGACGCCGATGCATCGGGTCACGGGGAGTCAGAAGCGACGGGTCAGGAACCGGCCGGACAGAATCCCGGTAGTCCTGATGTGCAGGAAAAGAGTGAATCCGAGGGTGCAACCCGCACCGGGGGCGGCGATGGGGGGACCGATTCGGCCGGGGCCGGCGCGGATACGTCAGGCGTTACGGCGGCCGATTCCGCGGCGGGGGTCGCGAACCCGGATGGAGTAGCCGATACCGCTGCTACCGATGCGGGTACGAACGAGGGGTCCGATGCGTCGGACGCGACGATATCCACTGATCCTGATTCGGCCACCGGTGCGGACAAGGCTGATCCGGGCGACTTCGCCGGTTCGAGCGGTACTTCGGCCGGTGCCGGCACTGCCGCGTCCGGTGCCGGCGGCTCACCGGCCTCGGCCGGCAGTGCCCCAGCCGGTCCGAACAGTTCGTCGGCCGCGTCCGGCCGGTCGCGTGATCCGGGGGCGCCGCGCGGCGCAGCGAGTCCGGGCACCACACCTGGCGCGTCGAGTGCCCGGCGCCCGGCTTCGTCATCGGGTTCGGAACCTCCGGGACAGACGACACCGGGACAGCCGGGAGATCCGGCCGCTCCGGGTGCGCCGGACTCGGAAAGTACGGGTACGGCACCGCAGACACCGCAGGTGGGCGACGGTGGGCAGGTACAGGCGGGTCCCACGAGCGGGGTGGCACCGGTCGCCGATACGACCGGCATCAACCCTGATGTCGACCGGGCCGGAGTCCCGGAAGGTGAGAGCACCGGCCGGGCGGCGACTCCCGAAGGAGAGAACACCGGTCCGGCGGTGAATCCGGAACGGGAGAGCACCAGCGGGGCGGTGAACCCGGAAGGGGAGAACAGCGATCCGGATTCGGCTGACGATGACGCGTCTGTGCCGGACGGTGATCATTCGCCCGCTCCGGACAATGACGACGGTGCGCCTGCTACGAATGATGATGCCGCGAGTGCCTCGAGTGATGCCCCCGGAAGCGTTGATCCGCAGGCCGATCCGGATCCAGCCCCGGACCTGACCGATCAGTGCGCTCCGCAGACCGCAGCCGTTGTGATCAACCGACACCCCGATGCGGGAATTCAGCCGATGGGGAATGTGGGGCTCGGCGGGATTTCCTCGACGAAGTTCCAGAACCACTTCGGTGGCAAGCTGGTGCGGGCGGGTAGCGATCGCGGTGTTTCGCCGGCGCAGGAATCGATGCGGCTGCGGCTGGCTGCCCAGATGGAATACGAGCGCAACGCCGGCATGGGCCACCAGGTGGCGGGTGAGGCCGAGAAGCGGGCCAAGAAGCGGATGAAGCGGGTGGAGAAGGCCCGCGGCCGGGTGGTGGAACTGCAAAGTCGGCTGCTGCAGCCGGGGCAGGATACGGATACGGCGATTCAGGACCTGCGGACGCAGCTGACCCAGCCGGACAATGCGGATCCGGCGGTGCAGGCGGAGTTGCGGCAGCGCATCGATCGGCTGCGGAATCTGCAGGCGCGACTCGACCGGCTCGACGTGGTACCGCAGACGCGGTTGGCCGCGGAACGGGAGGCGGCCGCTGAACAAGCGCAGCACCTGCAGCAGACCGCCGAGTCCGAGCGGGCCCGGTTGCAAGATTTGGCGGCCGACCGCAAACAGCTGGTCAAGAAGACCTGGAAGAAGGTGGCTCAGCACGCGAAGCTCGCTGAACATGTAGAAGAACTCGGCGAACACGGAACGTTGGTCGTGGTCTATTCCTTGACCACGGAGAACGAGGAAGGAGTGGGCCTCGGCCACTCCTGCGCGATGTACCTGGACAACGGCGTCGTAATGATCGACGACCCGGTGAACGGTCCGCCGAAAGCTTTCGATCCGGACAATGTGCCTGAGCATATGAAGCAGATCTGGATCATGGGTATCCGCCACGACGGTTCCCAGGTGAACCCGTTGGCGGCGGGGTCGGGGTCGAACGAGGATCCCACCGATGAAGAGCGTGCCTCCGCGTTCACCTTCTTCCAGGAAGAACAGGCCCGGCGGGCACAGCAGTTGCTCGACCAGGGTTCGGCCGCCCTACGTGCCGAGTACCGCAGCGCGCTCGACGAGTTGGCCGATGCGGCGAGTGCCGGCCGGGTCACCCCGGCGGATCTGGACCGGCTCCGCGATCCGGCCCGATACGCCGAGACGTTGAACCAGTTCACCGCGCCCGCGGTCGACGATATGTCGGCCGACGAGATGGAGCAGGTCATCGCCGCCCGCGAAAAGCTGCGGGAGGTGGTGCCGCGGGTCCACGAACTCGGCCAGGGGTTGGCGACTTTCGCCGAACTGTATTCGCAGTCCGATCCGGCGCAGCAGTTGCGGACCATGCAGGCGTACGCGCACGCCGATGCCATTTCGCAATGGTCCGGATCGCTGAGCGATGTACGGAATTTTGCCGGGAAGAGCGGCCTGGAAGCTGGTCTCGGGCAGTTGTTGTCGCAGGATTTCCAAGCGGAATTGACCCGGTTGCGCGAGGCGGACGTGGATGCGGCGACGCTGCAGCGGCTGGAAGCTGTTGTCCGGCGACACCATGTGCTGGTCGAGAACATGCGCGCGGCCGCCGAACAGCTGACCCGGGTTCCGGACCCGGCCACACGCTCCACGGCGGACCAGGAGATCTCGCGCCACCGTGCGCACGCACGACAGCAGTTGGCCACGACGCTGACACAGCTGAACACCCAATTGGATACAGCGCGCCGGGAGATGGAAGAAGCGGCCGCGCGGCTCGCGCGCGCCGATCCTGCGGACCCTGCTGAGCCGGTAGCCCCCGCCGCAGTTCTCCTGGCGTTGTCGTCGCCGGATTTCGAAGCCGAGCTGGCGCGGCTGCAGGTTGGGTCGCCGGAATTGCAGGTGCTGCAGGCGAATACACACCTCTACCACGAAATGGCCGCAATCGTCGACCAGTGCACCAACCTGCTCGCCCAAGTCGAGTCCGGTGGCCCGCACTCCGTGGCCTGGCTGAGCGCGGCCGCGCAGCACGCTGCTCTGACCGCGCGATGCGCGGCCGCGTTGCGCGCGGCCCGGGACGGGACTTTGTCCCCGGATTCGGATCCCGAGACTGCCGCCCAGACCATGCGCGACGCGGTTCGCGATGTATTCGACTGGACCGATTCGCTGGAGCGCAACTGGGAGGTCCTCGGCCGGGACACGCTGGACCGAGGTTCGGTCGTGGGAACGAGTGATCGGGGACCACAGCAGGGCGCGAACCAGGATGCGATGGCCGGCGGCGTCATAGTCGTAGACGGACGCGCGGTCCGCTTTGCCATAACTGCCGGCGGGGTCCCGGATTCGATCGATGGTCACCGTGCCGCCGGAGTAGCGACCGCGGCTGCGGAGGCGAACCTGCGCTATGCGTTGCAGCGACATGAGCCCGGTATCCCGATCACCGAAGAGATCCGGGCGCGGATGGTGCGTGACGCCATCGACGCGGCGCAGGCGGCGGTGCTGAAACTGGTCGACGACGAGTACACCCGCGAGCGCGACCGCGCACAACGGGGGATCGACGCGGGGGCCCAGTTCGTCGTCCTGCCGCCGCAGACGTCTATCGCGGTGGTAGTGGTGGATCCGGGTCGCGACGGTGAGCCGGGGAATTACACCGCGGGCTGGGTCGGCGACACTCGGGTCGACGTGATCGACCCTGCCGATCCGGATGCCGCGTTCACGGTGACGTTCGACCATTCGGCGATCGGGAATTCCATGCGGGAGGCCGCGGCGGCGGCCGGGGATACCGCCGCGGGCGGGGCCGCGCGTGTGGTCGACGGGAGCGAAGCGGACGCGGAAGTCGCCGCGGATACGGCCCGGGAGCGCGGGCCTCGCGCCGCCCGGAAACTCGAGTACGCGCTCGGCTTCGGCGCGCAGGCCGATTCGGCCACAGCGGTCGATGTCACGATCGGCGGTCCACCGGCGGATGCCGGTCGCTACATCACTACCGGCGAGGTTTCCGGCACCCAGATTCTGCTGGCCCGCACCGCCGGTCTGGGCGACACCAACCGCCGAGCCCCGGCACTCGCGCAGGGTTTTGCCGACAATCCGGGCAACCTTCCCGCAGCGCTGGCCGGCCTGGCCGATAGCGCGCGAGCCGCCGGGGCGACCGGCACCGTCACCGGTGTCGCGGTACTGACCACTACGACCGAGCCCGATCCTGCCGAGCCCGCTGCGGCGGTCGTGCCGCAACCGGCGCCCTCGACACCTGGGCCGGCGCGTCCCGACGCGGCGCGGCCGTCGATGAGTCCGGATGATCTGCCTCCGCCGCCCGAGCGGATTCCGGTCGAGTTCCGGCGTCACTACCGGGTGCTGGCCGCCGAATTCGCGCGCGCCCGAGCCGAGCTGTGGCGGTTGGCCGGGCAGGCGGGGGTGAACCCGGAACGTCTCGCGTCACCGGACCGATTCCTCGCCGTGATACATGGCTTGGGCGACGATCTCGCCGTGGAGCGGTTGGAGTCCGCGGCACGGCACTTCCATGCGTTCGACGAACAGCTGGCCAGGTTCCGGCAGTGGCTCGATAGGCTCGAGGGCCGGCCGCAGGGCCAGTGGATCGCGGACGACGCGAGGTATCTGGTCGCACTGTCCGATTTGTCGGTGACGCTGCGAGAATCGCGGGAAGCGACGCAGGTTGCCATCGACGAAGCGTGGGAGAACGAGGATTCCGGCCAGTCGGCGGTGCTGCGCGAGCAGCCCAACTCGGGGCTCGCCGTGGCCGTGCGCGATCCGGATGTGGTGGCCGCGGCGCGGCGTTACGCGGATTCGCTGGCTGAAGTCCAGCGGACTGAAAGGGCGCTCGACGGAAGATCGAGGATCCCGGCCGGGTTGCGGAGCCAGTACCGCGGGCTCGTGGCCGAACTGCGGAGGGCGCGCACAGACCTCGCTCATTTCATCGGCTCGTTGCCGGTCACTGCGGCGGATCTGGTGGGCGAGGACTACCGCAGCACACTCGACGCCTTGGGGCAGATGGCGAGCGAGGCATCCGGCAACCAGGATGTATTGCGGCAGCTGATAGCCGAGGCGTCGGGTGAACGGGATGCGCTGCAGCAGTCGATGGCCGAGGCGGCCGGCGACGAGGCTGCGCTGCGGCTGCTCACCAGGGACCTGGCCGAGACCGAGCAGACACTGCGGAAGCTCGCCGACGACCTGGCCAGAAGTGAGGAATTGGGACGCCGGATCGCTTGGGTGGTCCACTCGACTCGCCGATTCCATCTGGCCGTCGACCGGGTGCGAGCGCTGGAACAGCGCATCAGTACGCATGGCGACGGTATGGCAGCACAGGACAGCCGGCCACGACCGCTGGTGTCCGAGGAGGTGCTGGCGGCCGAGCGCGCGCTCACCGACCGGCAGCGTGATGAGCTGCGGACGCGGGCGGTGCGACGCTGGCGGACCATCCAGATGTTCGCGGAAGCGCCCGCCGATTTCCAGTTCATGTGGGCGATGACCGACCATGCGACGCAGCGGGCGCTGATGCAGGTGAATCCGGAGTTGCTCGCTCGAACCGAGGGACTTCCGCGGGAGGTCCGGGACGAGGCGGCGCGGTTGAACGTGCACCGCGCCCGGGAACGGGGGCGGCAGCTGACCGATGCGGACCCGCGGCAGTCGGCGCTGGTGAACTTGCGGGCGGATCTGGTGACCGCGGCCGAGCGGTGGACGGCACAGGTGCCGGGGCATCCCGCGGTACAGATGACCGGTCGCGCCGGATCGCTGTTGGTGATCGGTGATCTGGAGGCCGCGCAAGAGGTTCACTACCACGCGGTCGACCGCAACAGCCAGGATGTCGTAGCGACGATGATGCAGGCGGCGGCGGCCGCGGTGGACGGTGTCGCCGGGGCTGGACGGCCCGCCGCAGCGGTGGTGTGGCTCGGGCCGGACGGTTCCGCCCTGGCCGGTGAAGTCGCGGCACTGTTGAAAGAGCGCGATGATACCGGGCTTTCGCAGCCGGATGTGGTTCTGGTGGGGCATGACGACCCCGCCACGACCGGGCCGCGTACCGATGGGACGCCTCGGGCCGACCCGGACCTGGTGCTGCACGCGTGGGACGACGACCTATTGGCCACGTATCAGGACCGTATCGAGATCGACGCGCCGGATCCGGGTGTGGCGCACTGGGAACCGTCCCATCGGCTGGAAGGTACGGCCAACAACTGTTTCCAGGAAGCGGCCGAGGCCGGGTTGGCGCGCATGCTGGCCGAGCTGGAACGCAATCCCGACGCCGATCCCGCGGTGATCGACGATCTGCGCGACAAGTTGAGTTTGGTGCGGCTGTTCGGCACGCCGGAGAACGGGATCGATGGTGCGATGGCCGCGCATCTGATCGGCGCGGACTGGGAGCCGGACGGGTTCGCGGATTTCGACGCGATGGCCGAGGCGGTGCCCGAGGGCGGGGTGATGATCGGTGCGGTGGCATTCGACGGCTTCCAGCAAGAAGGTGTGGTCGGTGCGCACGCGGTGATGCTCTACCGCGCGAACGGTCAGGTCTGGGTACGGGACGGTGATCGGCCCGCGGTCACCTTCGAGACGTGGCGGGCAGGGCTGACCGGTGTGGTCGGGTGGCACGGCATCGTCATCGATGCCGACGGGTCACCGGCTGTCGCGCTCGATGAGAACCGCCGGTCCACGGGGATGGCCGGTACCGCGTTCCCGATCGCGAATATCGGTGGCCTGCCGGGTACTGCCGACTTCGGTGCGGCCGCCCACCTCGGTGTTCCACCTGTCCCGTCTCCCGGTCCACCACTGACGCCCGAACGTACGCGGACCCGGTTGCACGCGGCGCTGGACGACCTGGAAACGCGTCTCGACGACGCGCATCGGGAGCTGGACACCGCGATGGACGCGCTGGACGTGGTGCGGGGCGACGAGAATTCCCGTACCGCGCTGCGTAACTCGGAGGTGTTCGCCACTGAACTCAACCGTCTGGCCGGTCTGACGACCGAACCGCGGACCGGGCGGCCCGAAAGTGTCCCGGCCGATCAACCGGACAGGCCGGTGGACGGCCCGGCGCAGGACCCGCCGCCCGGATGGCGCGAGCTGGCCGCGCACGCGAACCACTACCACGAACTCGCCGGTAGAGCGGCCCAGGTGAGAGCGCTCCTCGACGAGCTGGGGAAGCCTGACATCGGGGCGTCCGCAGCGGGAGAACAGCGCCGGCACTCACCGCAGTGGCTTGCCGCGGCGACACGTTACGCCGCCGCACTGCCGGCCTGGGCTCCCACCGTGGGGGCCGTGCGCGACGCGGTGTTGAATCACATCGATCCGGCCGAGGGGCGTGCACTCATCCGCCGGGTGAGCGCCGCCGGTGACATGCTGCAGGAGACGTGGGCGCAACTCTCCAGGGAAACAATCAATCTGCCGCATCGAACCGGGGGAGATTCGGAAGGTACCCAGCCGCGCCCGGCCCTCCGGGAGGACCCCGGGTACGGCAGCCGGGAGCAGCAGACCCGGGCGGCGCAGCGGTGGGACGATATCCGGTCGTGGGCGCGAACCCCGCAGGATTACGCGATCGCCTGGGAATGGACCGACCCGGGCGACCCCGCCGGTACGGGCAAGAGGTTCGACGGTACTCAGGCGGCGATGATCCAGGTGACGCCCGAAGCTGTCGCCGGCACCGAGGGGTTCCCCCGTGCGGCCCGCGATGAGGCGAGGCGGTTGATATTGCGCCGCCGCTCGGAAGCGTTGTCGATGCGCGGCATCTCGACCCTCGAGCAGCAGCACAGTCGCCGGCTGCTGAATTCGCAGCTGGATCTGCTGAACGCCACCGAACGGTGGGTTGCGCAGGTACCCGGGCATCCGGCGGTCGAGATGATCGGTACCACCGGCAGGGTACTGGTGATCGGCGATCCGGATACCGCCGAAAGTATCAGTTTCCATGCGGTGGACGGGAATTGCCGTTCACGGGACGAGGCACTGATGCGGGCCTCGGCTGCTGCGGTCGCTGATGTCGCGGCGTCCGAGGAACCGGCAGCGGCGGTGGTATGGATCGGGCCGGAACCCGGTACCGATGCGCAGCGTGCACAAGCCGCGATCTTGGCGCGGGCGGTTGCCGATACGCTGGCCGACCGTCCCGAAGGGCAGCCGGCGCCGGCGGTGTGTCTGGTCGGACACCACGACGCGATCACCGCTGACGAAACTGTGCCCGATACCGTGGATCCGGATCTGGTGTTCGACGCTCGCGCCGACGAAGCGCTGGCGGGACAGCGAAATCAGATCGTCGCCGAGCTCCCGGACGAGGCTGTCCTGGCGTGGCTGCCCTCGCATCGGGTGGCAGGTATTGCCAACAACTGCTTCCCGGACGCGGCCCGGTTCGCGCTGGACCGCGCCTTGCGGTCCCGGTTGCGGGACCCGCGCGTGGACCCCGATACCGACGCCGTGGTCGCCGGCTTGCGTCGTCGGATACAGCGGCTCGAGACGATGTCCGCGTGGGACACCGGCGTATCCGGCCAGTTCGGTGCGATGCTCGTGGGGGCGGACTGGGATCCGGAAGGGTTCGCGGATTTCGACGCGATGGAGGCGGCCGTACCCGAGGACGGGGTGATGATCGGGGCGGTGGCGTACGACGGTTACCAACGCGAAGGTGTTGTCGGTGCGCACGCGGTGGCGATATACCGGGAGAACGGCCGCGTTATGGTCCGCGACGGGAACCGCAGGCCGGTGACCTTCGAGCAGTGGCGCAGCACCCAGGCCGGTGTGGTCGGATGGCACGGTATCGTGTTCCGTTCCGGCGGGACGGCGGCTGTTCCGCTCGGTCCGGGGCAGTGGTCGGCGGCCGAGCCGGGTAGGGCGTTCGCGGTCTCGAATATGGGCAGTTCGCAGAGGCCTCGGGCCCCGGGCGGCACCGTCGTGTCGGAGGAGGGGGCGGTCGATCTCGGACCCGGCCTGACCCGGATGATGCGCGAATCTATCAACACGGCACCGGGTTTGGCGGCAGCGGTCGGTGAAAATCTGCAGGTACGTCGAGCGGAGTTGCTTGCGCAGGGGGTGCGGGTGGATCCGCGTGTGCTGCTGTCGCCGGATTCGCGGGCGCACGCGGGTTCGGTTGCGGGGGCATGGGTTGATCCGCGTGAGCTGGTGGCGCCGGCTTCCGGGGCACGTGCCGGCTGGAACACCGAATTCGCGGCGGTACGAGAGCGGTTGGCCGATCAGCTCGGGATATCGCCCTCGGTGCTGGCCGACGATGTGCTGGTCGCTCAGGAACTGGCCGACCTGCGCGAGTGGACCGATAAACCCCCGGGACTCGACGCGGCGGAGCAGGAATTCCTGTGGCGATACGAGATCACGCGGCTGCTGCAGCGCATCGACCGAATCGAAATGCGGGCAAGTCGGCTCGCAGAACTGCAGCAGCGGTTGCAGGCTGCGGCCCGCGGCGGCGATACCGAGGTCTACCGCCGGTTGAGTGCCCAGGTGACCCGGCTCGAGGAACTGGCCGGCGACCGGGACCGGCTGGATGCCGAGCCGGCCGCGCGTGGGATCCATCTGAGCCGGGCCGCGCAGCAGGAACTACGTGCGACTCTGGGAAGTCACTACCACAACACCGGCATGCTGTTGGCCGCGCTTCTGGATACCGACACCCCACCGGATCTGCTGCCTCGCGCGCAGCTGGAAGAGCTCGCGCAGTTACCGGCCGGGCGTGAATCCCACACGGGTGATGAGGAGTTCGCGGCCGGCCGGGCGAGGCTGGCAAGGGAATTCCTGGAGCTCCGCGACCAGCTCGACTGGGACCGCGAACTCGACGGAAATGCCACGACTGCCCGGGTACTGGACGAGTTGCTCGACAGCGGACTCGCCGACGCTCTCCGCGGCCCGCAGCGGACACCGGTCCGGCGTCGCGGTGTGGTGGGGCCGGAGCTGGTCCGCGCCCGGCGGGCGGCCGCGACCGAACGCCTGCGTTACCGCCAGAACCGGATCGCGGAACCCGGGACACCTGATTTCACCGGCATAGGTCCCGAGCAGCTGGCGGCGCTGCGGGCCGAACGCTCTCGGATGGCCGCACCACTGGAACCATTGCTGCGCGCCCTGGACGTGCCCATCCCGACCGCGGCCGAGCTGCGGCGCGGTTTCGGTGAGTGGGAGCAGCGGATACGTGCGGCGGCGGGGGACCGGCCACTCGGAGCGGACGAACAAACCCGGTGGATCGAGCGCGAGCTGCAACATCTGCGGGCCCTGCGCGACCACGACATGGCGGTGAGCGAACTCGAACGGTTCCTCGCCGCCGGCACCCGGATCGGCCGGATCGAAGCCGTGTCCGAGGCACTGCGCCGAGCCCGGATCGAAGATTCCGGCGCACGGAAGAATTTCGACGACCAGGCGCGCATCGCGGCAGCCGACCCTTCGGCAGAACTCGCCGAAATCATCGGCATCGAGCGGGACTGGGCGAATCAGCGGTGGCGGCGCGACTTGCGAAGGCAGGGGGTGTTACTCGGCAGGGCCCGGTCGGATCCGGAGCGGCTGCGGATATCCCGCATCCTGCTCGGCCTCGCCGATGCCGCCGATGCGCGCGCGGACTGGGCGCGCAGGTCGGTCGCCCTCGACGGGCGTATGCGAGGCCTCGAGAACGCGGCCGGGCTGCTGCGCCGGGCGCAGGACCTGGCCGCCACCGTAGGACACGGTCTCGATGTGCAGGCCACCATGGACCGTCGCCGTGAATTGTCCGAGCAGGTATCCGAATTGGATGCGGCGCTGACCGAGGCACTGGATGAGGCCGGCGCCTATATAGAACAAGAGCTCACCGGTCCTCCGGACGGCAGCGACGGGGTTCGCGACCCGGCCGGTGGCATACCTCGCTGGCCGGGAGCACACGCCCGCCTGTCGACCGAGGCGGGTGCTGCCCCCGTGCTCCCCGGGCTACCGGACGTCCCGTTCGGCCGGACCGGTCAGGCGTCCTCGACGGATGGGCGCCCGGCCGGCCGGCACGCTCGCCCGGTGGAATCACGCCCTGACGGCCGGGAGGACACACTCGCCGACCGTTCAGTGCGCGCCGACGGCACGGCTGCCCCGCAGCGCCCGACCGCGCCACAGCTGATGCACCTGTTCGGCAACACTCCGCAACTGTGTGCGGGCGAGAGCTTCTGGTTCGGTGAGAAGGTGCTCGGCCTGCCGGTGCGCGCGCCGTCCTTGCAGGACCGCACCCTGCAGCTGGAGGGTATGAGCCCGCTCGATGCCGCGCTGCGGGCGGGGGCGAAATGGCAACCGGGCGGTTTCGGATCGCTGGATGAGATGTATGCGATCGCAGAACGGGGCGGCACGGTATTCGGGGCTGTCGATTTCGGTGCTGCCGGCGCGCATATGTTCGTGGTGTACCAGGGCAGCGACGGTGAAGTCCGGGTGCACGAACTGGTGGGGTACTCGGAGGGCGGCGTGGTCGTCAACCGGGTGAACGATATGCGGTTCGACGATTGGGACAAGCCTGAAGGCCCGCTGTACGGCATCGTTTTCGACGAGAACAAACAACCACTGCACAAGCTGGCGCCGGGCGAAACACCTCCCGACAATCCAGGCGCCGATCACCCGGAACGAAATTTGGGCCGCCGCTCCTATTTCCACGGCCCGGACAGGAATCCGGACGCTCACGACAGCCCGGGCCCACAGGGTAAGGGCGAACAGGGTGTCCTCTGGCGTGATAACGCGGTCGCCTCCGCTTTATCGACTCCTGAAGCGGTGCGGAGTCGGCAGGGAATGAACGCCGACGCGGTGTTCGCCGGCACCGACACCGTGGACGGCACTGCTTTCCGGGTCCGAGTCGACGGTGTCGAAAACGCGATGGCCGGACCGGCTCCGGCGGTGTCGGTGAGCATGACGCTGGAACTCGACGGTGGTGGTTCGGCGCGAATTGTCCTGCAACTGTCCGAAAGTGGCGCGCGGATTCAGCGGTTCGACCCCGGTACCGATGCCGCGCGCGTCGCCCCCGCCGTGCGGCGTCTGCACGAGCGGCTCACCGGCTGGCTGGTGGCATCGAATGTGGAGTGGGCGCAGGACAGCGCCGCGGCGCCGAGCGAGATCAGGGTGGATCCGGATGCCTGGCCCGAGGGAGGATCCGGGGTTTCGCTGTGTGCTGCTGAAACCCTCGTTCCCGGGGAAAGCCGTCGCGCGCATGCGGCGGTGTCGGCCCAGCTCGCCGAACAGTTGTTCGGGTGGTCGCCGTGGGACGCGGACCGCGCGACCAAAGTAACCAACTCCATTTTCGGGAATATGATCGCAACCACCGGCAGACCTGTTCAGGTCCGTGTGGAGACGGTGGACGGCCTGGTCCGGGTGACCCTGTCGGACAGCGGCAGCGACCTTGCCGGCCCACCGGAACCAGCTACGAACCTGCGCCCTTGGTATCGGTCCGGAGCACGGCGGACGGAGTCGGGGCGTGAAGTGTGGTTCGAGCTATCCGCCGACGCGCCGGAACTCATTCCCATGGTGCAGGATGCCCTGCGCGAGGCAGACGTGCGCACCGTCGACGAGCTGCTGCCGCCGATCGAAGAGTGGCGGCTCGATATCGCGTTGGCGCGGACTGTCGGCCGAGTCCTCACGCGGCTGTGGCGGGCCGCGGACGACGCCGGCCTGTCCGCGGACCTGAACGCCAGGCATCCGCAGTTGCGGAAGGCTATCGGCGTACTGCCCGCCGATGTACTGGACCCGCTGGTGCGGCAGGAGCTGAGGGAGCGGCTGGCGTCCCTTCGGGGCCGGGACGAGAGCACGTTCGGCGAGCCGCTGCAACGGAGGCTGCGCCAGTTCTCGGCGGTCGAAAAGGATTTCGTGCCGAAGGTGCCGGAGGCGCTGCGCCGGGCGGTTCCCGATGTGCCGGTTCAGTTGTTGTCGGCCGAGGACCTTCAGGATGTGGACCAGGACGGCCTTCAGGCACCGATAGGCGGTCGCCATCAGCTTCGTCTCGGTGTCGGAGATATCGCCTACGCCGACACCTTGATCTGGTTCCAGGCCGGCGCGGTATCCGATCAGGAAGGGATCAGGCAGGCCGCCGCGGAGGCGGCCGAGATCCTGCGTAACCAGCAGAAGCCCGGATCCACCGTCGCAATGATCATGACGGCCGACTACGACTTCAGCACCGTCGAAGGCGCGCCCGGCCGCTGGGACGCCGTTCTCGATGCCCGGCAGAGACGGGATGCCCAGCAGCTGGTGCAACACGTCGCGATGGCGGACGCGGCCTACGAGACTCGGCACGGCAAGCGCCGGCCGAACGTGGTGCTGGCCGGCCGTCGCGGTGGCAGCGATGTGATCGAGGCCGCGGCCCCGGGCCTGGAGGGGCAGTTCCAGGTGAAGGACGTCGACGAACCGTGGGATCCGCGCCGCGTCTTGCGGCAGATCGCTCTGGACCCCACGATCGACGATGAAACATTGGCCGCCGCGCGCCAGTTGGCCGAGGCGATACGCGCGCGGGGGCCCGTCCCCTCGGCATGGGAGCTCATGTCGGTGCTGGCCGATCGGGATCTCGACCCGAACGTGCTGAAGTACGTAGCCTTTATCGCTCCTGACCTGGTCGCGAACCTGCCGGGTGCGCCGATTTCCGCCCGCCGTATCGCCACCATGGACCGGTATGACGAACAGCTGCGGCAGGCATCCGATCGGGTGCGGCAGCAGGAACACGATTCCGGCGAGGCAACTGTCGAAGCGCGGCAGCAACTGGACCGGCTGCTGTCCAGGCATAACTCGTTGCAGCGGTTCTTACGTTCGATCGAGCGACTGCCCGGGTCGCCCGACGTCTCGGTGGTGGAATCGGACGGTCCGACGGTTGCCGTCGGTAATACGGAGGATGCCGAGCGCTACCGGATCTACGTCCAGGTCGGCAGCGGCTTCTCACTGGACGACGCACTGCAGTGGACGGCCAGGGAACATCACGAGCACCTCGCGAAGGGCGACGGGCTGGTGACAATGCTGAGTGCGGGTGACGATCTGGAAGGTCTGCTCGGTGCGATCACTCCGATTTTCGAAGCGCAGGCGGTGAAATCGCGCCTGACGAACGCCAGTTACCCACCCGTTGTGGTGGGGCCCGGACCCGATAGGCGGGAGCCGCTGTTCGCCCGGAGGCTGGTATCGGCAGCCGTGTCGACTGCTCGGCTGCGCGCCATCACTATCCGCGACCTGTACGCGGCCGCCACGTTCGTGGGGATGACAGGCGATGATCTGGTGCATCCGGGATCGGGTCGCGAAGAGCTGAGGTCACGGATAAGCACCGCGCGAGATGAGTTCGCTGAGGTTCTGGCTCATCGCAAACTCGGCGACGATGTCCCGCGGCTGTTCATCGAAGAGGAAAAGCTGGCCGAGGCGGCGGTACTGGCCGACCCGCTGCTGGCGCAACAGGAATTGAACGATCCCTCCTGGTTGCTGGCGGGTGGGGAACAGGCAGAGGCACGTGCGAAATTCCGTCGCTACCACCGGGCTTCAATGCTGCTCGCGCGTATCGAACGCTGCGAGACGCAGCTGCGGCAACTCGTCGGCCTGGACCGGGCGCTGTCGCGAATGCAATCGGAGGTATCCGAAAACCGCGACACCGGCCACGAATTGACACAGCTCGCCGAGCAGACCAGTGAACTGGCTGTGCTCAGGGAGAAACTCCAGGAAGCAGAGAATCGCCGACCGGAGCCGGGAGAACCGGCAGGCCAGGCCGAGACCACCGCCTATCTGTTGCGCGAATTGTTCGACAGCCGGTTGGCCGATATCACCCGGCAGCTCGAGGGGCGGCCGGCCGCGCCGAAGCGGATCCAATTGGCGGCCAACCTGCGCGCCTTGCATGCCGTCGGCCGGGACGCGGGTGCACGGGGGAAACCGCATCCGCGGAAGCTGGACGGACTGCCGGAAGCGCCTACTACGGATCCCGACACACTCCGGGCCCGGCAGATCGGAAAACTGCATACCCTGCTGGAAGAGGTGCAGGACCGGCTACACGACACCAAGCGGCGGTTCTTCCACGAGTTGGAACAGCTGGTGAAGCACTCTCCCGCAGACGCCGAATATGTGCACTGGGGACGACCGGACACCCGGCAACAGTTGGAGGCCCGGCTAACTGTCGACACCGGGACACCGCGCGGGCAGTCCTGGCGACTCGGCCAGCTCGACGCGCTGATCGACTACCACCAGACCCACATACGGCTAAAGGAGCAGCTCAACCTGCTGGCCGAGGAGAATCGCCGGCTGGACACCAAGGCGGGCGACCTCGCCATCGCCCGCGCCGATGCGGATGCCGACGCCGTAGCCCTACTCGGCCGGCGTTTCGACAGAGCTCTGGCACAGACCCTCTCGACTCCGGCCGACGAGCCGGTCGCGCGCCGCGCGCAGGCTTCGCAGATGCCCACCGATGGGTTCCGGGATGTGCCGGCCACACCGGTGCCGGTCGGTCGGGCAGCCGATTCGCGGGCGGATATTTCCGACGGTTACGTGGAATGGGACGGGTTCCCGAGCGATGCGCAGCAGCACCTGGCCGGGGCGCCGAAGATCTGCGCCTCGGATTCGATGTGGTTCGTCTCGGAAGTTCTCGGTGTCGAAGGTATCGACCCACCGCCGTTATCCGACCGGGAGATCTACACCCAGGGCATGCTGCCCTCCGAGATCGCGAAACGTTCCGGCGCCAAATGGCTGGAGTACGGGTTCGACGGACTCGACGATATGCGTGAGCGCGCCGCGCGTGGCGAGGTCGTCATGGGCACTGTTACGTACGGCGTTGTGGGTGCGCATATGTTCGTGCTGTATCGCGATGCGAGCGGCACGGTCTGGGTGCACGAACGCAAGGGCCACGAGGTCATCGATACGCCGTTCGCGAACTGGGAGGACAAGCCGAGCGGGCGGCGGTTCCACGGCATCGTCTTCCGCGTCGATCCCGACGATCCCGAGGGCGGCCTGAAACCACTGGACAAGCTGGGCGAGGGGGAGTCGCCGGGGCTGGTCTGGCGGGATATGCCGGGGTTCGAGGATGCCGAGGGCCGGTTCGTCGAGGCGCTGGTGGCCGGGGATCCGGACGAAGAGCGGGCGCGGCAGGAGCGCCGCGATGGTATTCAGGCTGCGGCGCGCGCCGCGGGCCTCGTGGACGTGGAGGAGTTGATACCGGACGGGTCCACCGTCGATATCGGTGTCACCCGGGCGGTGGCGCGCGGTGCCGTCGCATTCTGGGATCACGCCACCTCCGACCATATGGAAGGCGATATCCGCCAAGCCTTCGCGCAGGAATATACGAAGGTTTTCGCTACCGCCGAAGTTGTGCCCAGCGGTCCACAGACCCTGACCCAACGTGCGGAAATGGCAGAAGAACTCCTGAGGCTGGAGGATCTGGCACTCGCGCAGAAGCTGGATCCTGACCAGTTGGCCTGGTACGAGAAACTGTCCGAGATCGACAAGGCGGTGGGGATCGCCGAGACCCGTGGCAAAAGGATGGGCGTGCCGGTGCACGTGGTGTCCTACCGCGACGGGGTGTTGATCATCGAATTCGGCGACCGTAAAGCCGCTGCGCAACACCAGGTGTGGGACATAGCCCCCTGTGCTGCCCGAGCTCATGAGCTGAGCACGCGGGTGAAGGATGCTGCTGATACCGCACAGCTGGAGAACCATACCCACCGGGTCACCTCCACGATTGCGGTGATGCCCTACGGCCCCGAGGGGAATGCGGCGGAGACCGTCGAGGCACTTCGCGAGAATTTGGTGCACCGGATCGTTTCGAATCAGGCGATATGGGAGGTTCGGGCCCCGGAGGAGGCGCTGCCGACGGTCGAGGTCGTCTGCCACGGAGACGGCGCTCTGGTGTGGAATGCCGACGCGAGCCGCCGCGTGCCATATGCCGGATTCGGCCTCGATGATTTCGAGGTCAGGGGCAAGCAGTGGGCGAAGGCGCTCCCCGATTCACCGGCGTTCGAGCTGCGCTCGGCGGGATCCGCGAACTACGCCACCATCGGCGATCCGCGCGAGGCCGACCAGGTTGTGGTGCTGGTGAACGGGCAGCAGAGTGAGCTGTCGTTCCGCGAAAGTCTGCGGGACGCGTTCGATGTGTACGCCGAAGAACTCCGGGTAGAACCGGGCCGGAAAGTGGCGGTCGTGGTGGCGCAGACCACCGATTCGGGCAGCCTGGCCGCCGATCTCGCGAACCTCGCGGCCGAACATCCTGCGGCGAACCGGATCCTGCTACTTGCCGACCGCCGCGACGACACGCTCGTACGGGACGCGCGGCGCGATGAGCGGCTGGCCGGACACCGCGAGAGCTTCACCCGGCGGGAGTCGCTCGCCGCTCGTCGGCGTAGGTATCGGCTCGCTGATTCGCTGGAGGCCGAGGCTCGGTCGCACGGGATTTTGGGCAACCGGTCGACCCGGACCGATACGGCCGCGCCCGCGGTCGGCCGATTCTTTCTGGACCAGATGAGTCTGAAAATGCGGGCGGTTCTGCGCCGGCTCTCGCCGAAGTTCGATATCTGGTTGGACCGGGTGCCGGGAATGGCGCGTGATGTGCGGGCGGCTCTCGACGACGGCCGCCCCGTGCCCACCACCGACAGCCCGGCGATGGGCGCATTGGCGCAGATGTTCGTACAGCAGTGCGTCGACCTGTACGTCCAGCTCGAGAACGAGTCCATCGACTTCGACAGGATCCACCCACATATCGTGGAACTGGCGAGACGCCGCGATATCCGCCGCGGACAGGCAGAGGAACTGGCGCGGGTCTCGGGTATTCCGGTGTCACGACTCGACCCGGCTCGGGTAGCGCAGCTGGCCGATCGGTTCGCGGCCCAGCACGACTTCGAGCGCACTATGGCGGCGTCGGCCTGCCGGGCCACGGATTTCGATATCGCGACGCAGGAGCAGGTCGTCGCGGTCGCGGAGCGGGCTCGTCAGCTGCGCATCCTGGATGCGGCCCTGGAACAGGCACGGCAACGTGCTGATACGGCTGCCGGGCGACAGGACGACGAGCAGCGGGAGGCCGCGGATACCCAGCTGCGCCGATTGGAAGCACATATCGCGCGCCTCGAAGTGCTCGCGGGGGAGCGGGTTCGGGTACAGGATGAGCTCTTCCTGGCCGGTACCGCAGCGTCGCCCGACGTCGGTATCACCGCCGAACAGCAGGCCGTCATCAAAGAGGTAACTGAACAGTTGTCTCGCATCGACAAGGAGATCGATGCCGCGCTCGGTACGGAACTGCCTGTGCAGCGCACCGTTACTCGCCCCGAGGACATCGTCGACTACAAGCTTCCGGACACCGCCGAGCGTCCGGGTGAGGCTGTTCGGGCGCATCTGAGCGGCGCAGATATCGCCGGCAATCAGCCGCGGGGCACCTGTTTGGTGGATGCGACAGACACTGCCTACCGGATACTCGGCAAACCACCGCCCGCCCGGTCCGTCGATCCCTCCGAGCTGGCGGGGACAGATGCCAGGCTGGCCCCGCAGATCGTCGGAGCCGATTGGGAAGAAGGCGGTTTCGACTCGTTCCAGGCGCTGCACAAACGGGTGCGTTCGACCGGGGACGTGGTGGTCGCGGTGCTCGGATATCGCGGTTTCGACAACCCGGATGAGATCGGATCGCACGCCGTCACCGTGTACCGGGACGGCGATACCGTGCTGGTGAACGACGGCGGCAAGGTGTCCACGTTCGAGGACTGGGCGTCGCGCCAGCACGGTGTGGACCACCTGGCCGGTATGGCGTTGAAAGCCGAAGACGGGACCGCGGTCACGCCGCTCGGCCGCGGTGGTGTCTCGCGGGCGGTCGCGGGCCTCGACTTCAAGAACGTTCGTATCGGTGCCCACAGGGACGAGTTACCGGGGTACGTGCCGCCGCATCCAGGGTTACCGGCCTTCACACCCATCGACCCCGCGTTCGTCGACACCTACCGACGCGGGGCGCAGCAAGGGTGGCGGAGTCTGTTGCGGCAGGCCGATGCGCTGGTCGCGGCTGCCGAGGCCGAGGGCAGGTTCGATCCGATAGAACTCACCGCCCGCGCAGACGCCCGCCGCGCCATGCGTCTGAAACAGATCGAACAGCGTTGGAACGCAGACGGATTCGCGGAATCCCGAACAGCGATCCTGCACACCATGGTCGATGAGCTGGCCGGCCGGGATCTGCCGGACTCGGTGCGCGACGAGGTGAACCGGGCGAAGCTGGTGCACGAACGCAACGACCTGCGCGCCGTCGAACACCCCACCCCGCAGGATGTGGCCCGGCTCGCGGAACTCGACAGCTGGGCCGACCGGCTGACTGTCGCAGACCGCTGGGCCGCGCAACTGCCCGCGGATCTGCCGGTGCGACTGCTGGAGTTCCCGGGTGCGGATGAGCCGAGGATGGCGATGCTCGCCGTCGGCGAGGCGCAGATGTCGTGGGATCAGTTGCACGACACCATGGACGCCGCGGCCCGCACCTCGGAGGACCTCGACCGGGTGATCGCCTCCGCCGTGGCGTGGGCCGGAATCGTCGATCTCGCGGAACTACTGGTGCCGCCGGGCGCCGATCTGGGCGAGATACGCCATCGTGCCGCGGGTAACGATCGGCTCTGGCGCACCTGGACACCGGACGAGCGCCGCATCCTGCTGGAACGGCGGCCGGACATCCTGGCCGAGGCTCCTGGTCTGCCGGTCGCGGTGCGCGCCGCGGCCCATGAAGCGGTCCGGAACGCGGCACTCGATTCGCCGCGGGCTGATGAATCGCCTTGGGTTCCACGTGGTCATCGAGATATCGACGATGCGCTGCAGGCGATGCCGGTAGGCGAAATACCGCAGGTGCTGTCGCGCAGTGTGGATGATGACACCTGGGAAACAGAACTCACCGTTACCTTCGGCGACCCCGATAAGGCGAAGCGAGTGCAGTGGGCGGTTTTCGACGAGGCCGAGCTGCGCACGGGGCTGCTCGCGGCCGCCGATATGTTCGATGAGATCACCGATCCCGATACCGCGCTGGTGGTGGTGGTTCACGGCCATGGGCGCAACCCGGTCACCTTCGCCGAGGAACGGGCCGCCCACACCGCGAGAAAACTGGAACGCCTGATCGCGGAGCGTAATGCGGCGCGCCGCGCACAGGACCCGTACGGCCGACGACCGGAAAACCACCTCGTCGATACCTCCGACGCGGTCACCTCGGTGCGGATGGACGGCAACCCGGCCGCCGATATCGACTCGGCGCCGAGTCGATCGCATCGGGAGATCCGGGACCGGCTCGAACTGGCACGCGACGTCCGCGCCGATGCCGTCGCTCGTCTCGGCGAATTGGTGGGCAACCTGCGGATCGATGGGAAGCCCGTCGCGGTGGATCCCGCCGACCTCTCGCCCACCAAGGTGCTGGAAACGGTTCGTGACCTGTCGGCGACTCTCACCGATCTCGACCATCTGGGCATCTTGGCGGATCTGTCCGATGTTGCCGTGGGTCTCGTTCTCGCGGATGGCGACGTGCGCCGGTTCGAGCAATACTTGGCTGCCGCCGGCGCCCTGCCGGCATCGGAGACCGAGGCGATACGGGGACTTGTTGCCGCACAGGCTCGTCGCCTGATCGCGCATCGGCGGATTGCCGAGAGCATCGAAGGTATGACTGCCGAGGTGAACCGGCACCGGGGTGGGCCCGATAGCGCGGAGCTGGCCGACCCGAGTGTGGGTCTGCCTCCGGATCGGCTGGCCGATATCCTCACGTCTATCCTGACGCGGCCGATATCGGACGGCGACCTGAGCGGGACCACGCAATTCATCGAAGCCCACCTGGATCTGGCCATAGCCAATGCCGACATAGCGCATTACCAGGGGCGGACCCGCAGCGAAGGTATCGCCTCCCTACCAGAGCAGGTGAGCCGGGCGATCGAGGACCGCGAACGTGCGCGGCGGGGTCTCATCGAATACGGCATCGCCCCCGAGACGCTGGATCCTGCCGCCGCGTTGCGCCGGGCCAGGGAGCGGCGTGCCGAACTCCTGCGGGACCTTGCCGACCGTCTCGGCAGGCCGGTTCGGGCCTTGACCGACAGGTACCTGGCTGCCCGGCGACAGGACCCCGGCCTGGCCGGCGCGCAGGATGTGCTGCGGCGCTACGAAGAACAGCGGAACAGGACCGCGGCGATCGAAGCCTATCTACGGGCGGACCGCCGCTACGACGAGCTGATGAAGCAGGCGCGGCAGCTCGTCGCGCTGGCCGAGGAGCGCACTGACGATGCCGATGACGAAATGCATGTCCTCGTATCCGATATCGCCGGGCAGTTCGAGCAGGTCGATCCGACGGAGATCGTGCCGGACCTTCCGGTCCATGAGGTCAGACCGAACTGCGCTCCGGTGTCGGTGCGGCGCCTCCTGCAATTCCGGGTGCGCCGCGGTGGGATCGACGAGATGCCCGAGACCGTGCTGCCCTATGTTCCGCTGGCCGGGGTGTCGGAGGATGCGGTCGCGGAAGAAGCCGATGCCGACTGGCAGCGCTTCACGTCGCTCGACCAGGTGATCGACCATGTGCAACGACATGGTGGCGCGATCGCGGGGGCGATGACCTTCCGGCACGGCCGGCGCGTGGGCGGGCATATGTTCGAGGTGGAACTGGACGACGACGGACACGTAGTGCTGCACGAATGGGTCGACGGACACTACGAATGGGTCGACGGGAAACGCGCATGGGTCGAAGCGCACGAAGAGATCTACCGCGACGGCCAGGTGCTGGACTGGCTCGAGAAACGTAAGAAGCTGAATATCCTGCGGGTACACGGCATCGTCGCCGACGCGGACGGTAACGCCGCGATCCCCTACGTGGAACGGCAGCGGTTCGCGCGGGAAGACGATAAACCGAACGTCGCACTCGCCGGTCTACCGAACGACGCGCGTGGTCCGCCGGACGATTCCATCCCACGAGACTCCCGGAACCGGCAGGAGCTGATAGACGAAAATCCTGACCCGAGCGACGAGGTGCGTTGGGCCGAGCTCGAAGCTGTTGTCGAGGTCGTGAAGGACACCGAGCGCGCGGGTGCCGAACAGGGCACCGGACCATTGCGGCTACTGGATTACCACCGCGCCGGCGCGGCCGACGGCCGCGGCCGGATCATGCTCCAATCCGGCAATGCGGCCACCGCGGATATCGTGATCGGGTATGTGGCCGAAACGGCGACCGACCTCTATACGCTGTCGCAGCAGGCACAACGACTCGTCGCCTACATCGCGCGGCAGCAGCAGGCGCGGGGCTCGGTGGCGATCATCGTGGAGCTCCGCTACGACGACGATCTCGAGGCCGGGGGCCGCGCCTCGCATACCGTCGATCTCGACGCCGCCGATACGGATGCGCTCACCCGGGAGTTGAGCCACGTGCGCGACCGCCGCGCCGCGTGGGGTGCACCCGCAATCGAAATCGTCGGTAGTGGCGACGGTTTCGCGGTAGCTGAGGCGGTGCACGATCGGCTCGGCGATTCGAGCGGCGGTGTGTGGGAAATACCGGGCGCGCCGCAGACGCCCGCCTTCGATTTATCGGAGTATCGAACGCGCCCGGTCTTGCCGGCCGAGGACATCGAAGCGCTCGAAGGCGCTGAGGAGTTGCCGGAGAATCTTCCGGACCTCATCCTCGCCGCCGACCTCGCCGAGCGGACCGGCATGGGGGACAGCAATCGGGTGGCTGCCTGGATGCATTGGCTCGCACTGACGGTGAACCAGCAGCGGGACGCCGGGGCCACGGCAGACCTCACGCGGCTGCACGCACTGCTCGCGTGCCTGAACCGAGCCGGTCGATTGATGACCGCCATGCAAGAGGAATGGATTGCCGAGGGCGATCCGGCTGTCCGTGTCCGTCCATTGGCGCTGCCGGTTGTCGAAAACCGAACTGCCAGATCCTTCGTGACGATGGGAATCGATGCCCCGGAGGAGATCACGGTATGCGTTACCGCCACCGAACCCACCCCGGAGGCGTTGCGGACCGGGCTACACGGTGCCCGCCGCCGGCTCGACGACCAGGGAGCGTACGGGGAGCGCGGGACGCAGGCCGTGGCGGTCTGGCAGGGAACCGACCCGCGGCGGCTCGCCCAGGACCTGGCCGACCTGGCCGCGGCCCACCCCGGCGATGTAGCGATTCGACTCGTTACCCCTGCGCCCGCCGACAGGGATCTGGTCAATGCCATGGTCGCAGATCCGCGTGCCGCGCATGACGAGAACGTCACGGTCGACGGGGGGCGGCAAGTCGCCGACGACGGTTCCGCCGATACCGCGGTCGACGAGCCCGCTGACCCCTTCGAGCCGATCGAATTCGATCTAGATATCGGCGAGCCGCAGTTCACCGGTGCCGTCCCGGACTCCCACCGCGTACAGCCACGACCGGTGCTGCCCGAGCTGCCGATAGCTCCGAATGCGGATGTCCTTGCCCGTACGCTGTGGCTGCAGCTGTTCGATGCCCGCACCTTGATCGACGTCGACCACTTCCAGTCGGTCTGGGCAGGGCTGAGCCAGGACCAGCGCTGGCTGCTGGCGCAGTGGGCGCCCGAGAAGATCGCCGAACGACCGGGGGTTCCCGCGCGGTGGCGCGACCGTGCCAACCGGATGCTGCTCGCCCGGCGGCTCGACGTTCTGATCAAAGAGCAGATATTCGGCGTGATCGACCAAATCCCCGGTCATGCCGAAGAACTGAAACTCCTGCAAGACCGGTTGTTTGCCTTGGAAACCGCTGCGCGCCGCGCCACGACCTTGCCGGGCCACCCCCCGGTGCACGTGCTGATGCTGGGTATGGATATACCGGAGCTGGGCTTGGTCGGCGACGGGCGTCCCGAACGCATGATCGCCACGTTCAACGATATCGATACCGCACACAGGATCAAGGTGTCCGTTGCGGGGCGACTCGGAGAGCTGGCGCCGGTGGCGGGAATCGATGCGGCCGCGGATGCCTTCGAGTCGAATGGACCACAAACCCCGAGCAGTTCCCTGGCGACACTGGGGTATCTCGGTGCGCTCGCGCCGGCCCAGGACGCAGGCCTGGAATTGGTCTACGACCTGGAAAACATCATGGAGGAGCAACTCCACACTCGCTCGGAACTCGGCGCCGCCGGGCTCGAGGTGTCCGCGTTGCCCGCCGGACAGGACATCGTCGACTCCGCGAAAAACTTCGCGGTACTGCTGCCGGGCGAGATCAATATCGAGTTCGAGGGGCAATATCTCGCTTCGGAAGGCAGCGACGGCGTAGCCGGGCATCGAGCGCCGGACACCATCGACTTGACGATGTTGGAGGAGGTGCTGGAGGGTCCGTCGGCCAATTGCACCACCCACGTCTCCAATTCCCAGCGCGAAAGGTGGCCGCATCTGCGCCTGCCGGTGGCGCGCGACGCCGGCCCCGACGGCCGGTCGGCCGACGAGCTGAGCTACCTCCTGCAAGCCGGCTGGCACCCCGAGTCCTTCGGTAAAGAGCTGATCGGCGGGCTCACCGCGCACGACCGGATCGCCGCACATCTGCGGACGATGGGCCCCGGAGCCACTGCCGTCGTCGTCGACGAGAACGCGCACTTCGATCCGGAGAACCCCACAAAGGTCGGTGCGCACGCCTACGAGATGTACCTCGACGACAAATATGTCGTCCGAGTGCGTGACTGGAAGCCGGCCCCCCGCACCGACCGCCACATCATCGATCCCCCTGCAACCACCCGTACCGACGATCCCTATACCCCCGTCGACGGAGAACCCAAGGAAGGCATCCCCCAGGAAGGCGTCCTCGATGCGGGCGTCGAGGAAACCTTCGTCATCTTCCGACAGGCCGATGGCACCCCGACCGAGGCCTGGGACCGGGCCGCGGAGGTTCCCAAGCCGAAGACCCGCATCGGCCGGGCCACGTCGGTTGCCCGAGCCAGGAGCACATTCGACCTCGCCCGGCACGAGATCCCGTGGGTCGGTGACGGTGCGGCCGCGGACCCACCGTCGACCACCCTCCCGTCCGGTGATTACGACGCTTCGCGCAAGCCCACCGGGCGGCGGACCCGTATCGGTGACAACGAAGTGGCCGGCCGCCGGGCACTGGAGCGCGAGAACGAGGCGGCCGAACTGCTGGCGCAACTCGGTTTCGATATCGAGCAGAACCCGGATGTTCCCGGCATCAAGAACCCCGATTACCGCATCGAAGGCCGGATCTTCGACCATTACGCACCCAGCACCCGCAATCTCGGCAGCCTCACGCGCCGGGTATGGGAGAAGGTGACCGAGGAACAAGCCGACCGGATCGTCGTCAACTTGTCCGATACCACGATCAACGCGGAGCAGATCGGTGACAAGTTGCGGCGCTGGCCGATTCGCGGCCTGCGTGAGCTGATCGTGATCGATCAGGACCACGTCGTCCATATCGACCCGAAGGCACCGCACGCGGGCAGCGACGGCGCGCGTCCTTCGATGCGACCGCCGGCCGGGTGGGTTCCGAAACGGGCCGGATTCGCCAGCACCCTCTCTGCGGACCCCGACACCTCGATGATCGCCAAGCCGGAAACCAGGCCGGCGCATCACCATCTGGAGGGCACGGGCCCGTTGAACTGTGGCCCGGTAGCGCTGCACTTCGGGCAGCGGCAGCTGGGCCATCGCGTGGACCCGCCCCCCATCGACGATCCACGAATCGCAACCTCCGGGATGGGATGGGGTGAGTTCGCCGAGGCCGCGCATGCCGACTGGCACGAACCCGGATTCGAATCCGTGGCCGCGATCGGCAAGTACGTCGAAGACAATGGCGGGACGGTATACGCCGCGTTCCAGTACGCCGGGCGCCGGCGGAAGCGGCGGGTCGGCGGGCATATTGCCACTGTCTACGAAGCCGCCGACGGCGAGGTGATGGTTTACGAGGAAATCAACGGCGAGGTCGTCCACTGCGCCTTCAAGGACTGGGATCAGCCACAGGGGGTGATCAGTGCCGACGGCGTCATCATCCGCCGCGACAAGACCGCAAAGTACCCGCTGGCCGACGGCGAGAAGTCGGTTGTGGCCGTGCGCCGGCGCTTCAACAAACGCGGGAACCTGGGTGCCCGGGAACCGGGTGACCTGGACGCGTCGATCCGGGGCGAAGTCCGTAGTGAGCTGGAGCGGCTGGAATCTCCGGGGCGGCCGGCCCCACCCGAGGATGTGCAACGCGCTGTCGAACTACGCGCAGCGGACCTTACTTTCCACGCGTTGGATGATCGGCTCGAAGACAACCGTGTGACCACGCCGGCATATGTGCGGTCCGTCGAGGACGGCGGCCGCGGGCAGATCGTGGTCCGGCTCGGCGATCCCGCCACTGCGGAGACCGTTTTCGGCTACGTCACGGACACCGCGAACAACGACGGCGAGATCTTCGCGAGCGCCGAATCCGTCGTCGATTTCTTTACCTTCGAACAGGCATGGCGCGGGCCGGTGGCCATGGTCGCGATCTTGCGTATCGACCATGATGACGCCGCCCACGGCCGAGTGCCCTACACCGTCGACCTGGAGGGTCTCGACGAGGACGCACTGGTGGGTCACCTGACCGAGGCGGTCGGTGACCGACAGCCGCAGGTAGTGCTGGTCGGCCAGGGCGACGGGTTCCATGTCGTGCACGGGGCGCAGCGGCGGTTGGAAGAGGTCGTCACCGTCGAAGACGGAGTCACCGTCGTCGAGGATCTGCGTGCCGTCGACCCGGAGCTGCCGGAGTTCGGTCTGCCAGAGACCGAACCGGACGATCTGGCTCCGACCGATCTGCTGCGGGTGGCGTTCGCGAAACTCGGTGCTACGCCGGAGGAAGCCGCGGCACTGTGGCAGGACCTGCAGCCCGAGCAGCGCCGCGCACTCGCCTATGCCGCGGCGGATCTGGTCACGGAGACCGACGGCATCGTGGACACCTTTCGCGCGAAAGCGGTGCTGCGGAAACTCGCGCGCGCGGCGGACACCGCGGACGACGGACTCGACTGGCAGCAGGCGGCCCGGTTGCGCGCGCTGACGGCGGCGTTGAACCGGGCGCACCGATCGACCGGCGGGTACCCGCGGATCCTGCCACTCGCGCTGCCCGTGGGTGAATCGAATTCGGAGCAAAGGTCTTTCGTATCGGTCGGCGAGGTGACGGCAGCCGAGGAGATCACCGTATTCGTCACGGCGGGGGAGCCGACTCCCGACGCCCTCCGCACCGGCCTGCACCGTGCGAATCATCAGCTCGTCGAAGCGAAGGGGCTGTACCAGGCTCGCGCCGGACATATCCCGCGCGCCGCCGTGGCATGGCAGGGGGCCGACCCCGAGCGGCTGGCCCGCGACCTGGCGGCATTGGTGCAGGACCGCCGGGTTCGCGCGGCCCGAGAGGGGGTCGCTGAGCCGCAGATCCGCATCGTCGTCGTGGACGACGCCGATAAAGCCCTGATGCGCGCCGCCCTCGCCCACGAGCGGTTCGACGGATACCGTGCGGAATTCGAGCAGGAAACTCACCGGAGAATCGACGGGTACCTGCGTCCGCGGCGCACTATCGATGATCAGCGGGAGGAAGCCGCTGATTCCGAGGGGGCGGGGCGTGCGGATGACCTCTCTGCCGGTGCGTCCGATCCGGCGCAGCCGATTCCGAGGCGGCCATCTGGTCACCCCGGCGTGCGGGCTGTCAGCGTACGTGCGATAGCCGGGGTGGACTCGACAGCAATCCGAAACAAGATCAAGAGATTGCTCCAGGATCTGCGGATCGCGGGCACCACTCCCTCACTGCCTGCACAGGCCTTGGAGCCCGGCAGGATCGAGCAGACGCTGCAGGAGCTCGCCGCTCTCGCCGACCATTCCGGTATCGGCGACCAAGAAGAGACGACTGCGGCGGCCAATGCGGAGATTCTCGACGAATGCGCCGCGCTTGCGCACCACTTGTCAGCTGCTGCGGCCGTGCACGAGCGTCTCGAGCAGTATCAGAATTCGGAACGTAATGCGAAGTTCTGGGCCGGGTTGGACAGCCGGCAGGAGATCCGGGAAGCGGTGGGCGCGTTGGCCCGGCGTCAGGCGCTGGCCGTCCGGATGGCCGAGGTGATACGGGAAGCGTTCGCCGCGGGCGATATGACCGTTATCGATCCCGAGCAGTATCCGGACGTCGATTCCTGGCCGCTGGGGCCGTCCGACGACCCGGATCTGCGGCAGGCCCGGCATTGGCGAATGTTGGATGTGCGCCCGGTTACACCACGAGGCCGGGCGCAGTTTGCCGAATTGATCGGCTTTGCTGCCGAATTGACCGTGCTCGATATCGAAATCGAGTACCTGCAGTCCCGGACTCAGGGCGCGGAGGAAATAGCGACCCTGAAGAAAATGGCGCAGGCCATGTCGCGTGCCTATCAGGATCGCGACGAATTCCTCTCGGACTTGGAAGGCCCCTGCTCTGACCTCGACTTGACCCCGGATATCGGGACCGATCCGGAGCAGGTGCGCAGGCGGCATATCGAAGTGCGGCGGAAGCTGGCCGACGGGCTGGGGTTGGACCTGGCGAAGCTGACGCCGCCACGAATAGCGGACGAGATCGGCAAGCGGACAGGCCCGGACGCAGACTCGCTGCAGGAGTTGGAAAACCGGCGCCGCGGTCTGAAAGCATTGTCCGTTCTTTCACGGAAGTACGCCGGAGCCGAATCGCAGCTGCGGGGTTTGCTGCAGCGGGCCGACCTGCTGGCCGCCCTGGCCGAAGCCGCCGCACCTGCCACCGACGTCGAGGCCGACGACGAGCAGGATCGCTTCGCCGCCGCCATGGGCGTCCCTGTGGACGAGTGGGCGCAGGACCAGCTGGCCGACGTACTGCGCGAGACCGCCGAAGAATGCACACCCGTACCGCTCGCCCCGCCACCCGTACCACCCACAGCGCAATCGAACGCCACACCCGAATCCGAACCGGCGACCGCTGCGTACAGCTTCGATGACAACCATCCACCGGAGCGGCTGTGTGCCCCACGGGTGGAGCACGTGGTCGTGGTCGGTGCCGGGGAGCAGAGCGCTGGAATGACGCCCTCCTCGGTCGATGATCGGACGATCGCGACGGAGGGTTTGGCCGGTTCGAGATTCGCGAAAGACCTGGACTCCAACTGGGATTCGGAGCAGTCACCGGTGGGCCGTGCTGGGCTGGCCGATGTGGTACGGCTGGTGCGTACACCCGGCAATGACATCGGCATGATCGCGGCGGCATTGGACGTCAGCGGTCAGGGCTTCGCGCACGCGGTGGCGGTTGTGCGGGTGAATGCCGAGTTGGCGGCGGAGTTCCCGGATCAGTTGGGGGGCCACGTCGGCGAACTCGCCGTATTCGACGACGCCTATGACGAGACCGACGGCGGCTGGATCGTCGGTGATTCCGCGATAGCGCGGTGGGTGGATCGGTCCGGTCCAGGTGTGCAGAAGGTGCATCGGCTCGTGTTCCGTGACAACGGCGCACCGAAGGAGCGGTTGGGCGTCGATGGGCAACCGTCGCCGTTGCACGGTCCGGATAAACCGCTCGGCGTTCGGATGGTCAGGCCGGTGCTCGACGAGTCAGGCGAACTCGGGGTGAAGCTGGCCGAGTTGCCGGGCGGCAGCACGTTCATTCGTGACGCCACCGACGTGTTGCAGGCTGCCTATACGGCGGTAGGCAACGAATATACGTGGGCAGCGGCAGAAGTGGTCAAGGCAGCGGCCCGGGTGGACGCCGATGTGGATGAGCTGAGGTCGGACCGGCGCGAGCAGGAGCTGACAGCCGTACAGGGACGTCTCGACGAACAACGGGTTCAGCACGCAGAACGCTATATCGCCGAACTCCGGGCGGCGGTTGATCGTGAGAGTGAACTCGCTGCGATGGTCGGCCGGCTCAACGAGTTGACGACGGTGTCGAATACTTCGACTCCGTGGCGATACCGCCTCTTGATCGAACACGCTGAGGCAGTGATCTATCGGTTCCGGGCGTCGGAGGAGCTTCGGGAGGCGGCCTCGGCGGGCGCTGATCTGGCGGCGCTGGATCGGCGGTTCCAGGCGTCCACAGAGCGGGTTCGGTCGCTGGAGGATGCCCTTGTAGAGCATCAGGCTGTAGTGGAAAGCCGCATCGGCACAGTGGATCTGAGTGATCCTCACCTAGAGGAAATTCGGCGGCATCTGTCCAGTGGTGATCGAGAACTGACCATAACGATCGTCTGGGGTTGCGAAGGAGGAGTGGAAAAGGTTGCGGCCCTCCTAGGGGATGTGCTGCGGGAACAGGGTTGGCGAGACGCGGAGAAGATCGCGGCGGCGACGGAGCTCGTTCGTAGCGCGGGTCTGGACGCATTGCGGTTCATCACAGACTTCCCCGCAAAATCGGAACTGGACCTCGAGGGCCGGCACTTCCGGCTGAGCGGCACACTCTCCGCCTCTCGGCCCGGGTATGCCCGCGAGGACGTGGGTGTGTTGGACATGCTGGAGCCGAAGGTCGACCTGACGGTGCGACTGCCCGTCGGGGGTGACGTCCGATCCCTGCAACTGGCGGTCGAATGCGATCAGTACCGGCCGATGGGGCCGGTGTGGTCGCCCGTGGGGTATGCGGTTCCGCAGCACAGCGCGGCCGCGGTCGGTGATGATGTCCGGCGGTCATTGCGGGCCGCCACCCGGTCGGATATCGATCAGCACGGTGAAGTGTGGGCATGTTTCGAGGAGTCGCGTAGTGCGGGTGAGCCCCCGGGAAATTCCGACGATAGTGCCGTGCCGGCTGCCTCTCTTGACCCGACAAGCGAGTGGACGGCCAAAAAACGGATTGTCGATAAGGCGTACGACGATGACCATATTCGGTTCATCGGATGGGAGGCCGACGATATCCGGGCGGACAAGCTGGCGTCCGCAGCGCGCGTGCTGCACGACAGGGTCCGGGAATACAACGGCCGAAACGGCCTTCGAGAAGTTCATTTCGTCGAACAAGCTCGACTATGGCATGACGGCCGGATTGCCGCGGGCCTGGCGAGTGCTCGCGGAACTCGATTCGACGACGGGTACGAGAATTTCTACACGGTCCTCGAGATCGACCGGCGAGTACTGACCGACGAGGAGTGGTCCGAGGAGCTCCTGCGGGTGAACGAGGAACAGCGCTGGTTGGGCTGGTCGGGAGACCTCGTGTCATACATCCTGTACCACGAATTCGTCCATGTGGTGGACCTGTTCCACCGGATCAGCGACGGGCACTACGACCTCATACATCATGGGCTGTTCCTGGCCCACAGCATCTATCGAGACCACTCGTTGATGTCGCAAGACAGTGCCTCCAGTTGGTTGGAGGAGTTGCTGCCGCTCTATCCACAAAAGAATGTGAATGCCCAGGGCGAGCAGTACAGCGACTGGAAGAAGAAAGAGGCTCTGGCCGAGGGGGCCGCGTCCGGGGGGCTCGATACGACGTTGCCCCTGACCCATCCATCGCGGGTGATGCACGCCATGTCGCATCGATTGGACGTGGAGGTATTCGCGAGGACCATGGTCGCGTGGGAGCTGGCGCGCCGGCGCAACCAGAAGCAGGTCGCAGCCGCCAGGGCCGAACAGGAGCAGGTCGACGCTGCCGGGAACCGCGGATTGCTGCGACGGTTGTTCTCGAAGGTGCGCGGCCGGGGTGACGGAACGTCCGAGCCCCTGGCGAACATCAGTGCTCAGGATGACGGCGCGTCGGAGACCTCCGAGAACGTCAGGTGGCCGCACCAGGACAACCAGTGTCTTCCATTGACCTTGCAGGACATCGGTGCAGTGACGGGCCGTGACGATCTGGGTGGTTTCACCGCCGGTCTCGGCGGTATGCAGGTCAAACCCGTCGAGAAGGCGATGGGCGGACGTAAACAGAAATTCGCGGATATCGACGAGGCCGTCGGCCGTTTGAAGGCGTGGGGCTTGCGCGTCGACGCGGAGAATCAGGGCATCGACCCGGACGGTGATCTCAGCGCAGTCCGCCCCGAGGCAGAGGTCGGCCTGCTGGTCTTCGAGCCGACGCATGGCGACAGTGATGGCGAGCGCGGGGAAATCGGGCACGCGTATTGGCTGGTTCGTAAGGTGGACCCGGACGGGACTGTTCGGATCGAGAAGCGTGATCCGGGCATGGGGGTATTGCAGCCCAATATCGTGCCGTCGCCGGAAGCGGCTGGGCATCGGGTATACGGCATATTCCTCGACACCGATGGTCAGCGGGTGGAAGTCGCCGACGCCGACGGTGTGGTGCGGTCCAGCCGCCGCAACTTCTCAGTCGGTGCGTCCGATCCAGCGGCACCGAGTTCCGCCGCGAACTTGCTGGGCGAACACCTTGCCGAGATGCGGCGCAGGTCCGTCGGCCAGGCGAACGCCTTGCGTAATGAGGTAAGAGATGACTTCGCCCGACCTGGCAGCGCCGGAGACGCCGCCGAAATCCTGACGTTCGGGTCCCCGTCGTGGGCGGAATTCTATGCCGAACTCGACCGACGGCGTGTTGTTCTGGCCGCCGTGATGGAGATCTCGCCGGAGCGATTGATCGGCGAGCTCGAGGTCGAACAACAGGTCGGGAATCTGCGGGCACAGCAGGACAAGACAGAGAGTCTGAATCTCGCGGAATTCCGGTTCATCAGCCAGTATCGAGTGGCCGAGAAGGTCGGGCGCATTCACCAACTCGAGCTGCGGGTCCAGCGGATTCGTGCGCTGGAGGAGGCGCTGTACGAGGCTGCCGTACGAACTGAGCAGGGTGTGGGATCGCCCGACGAATACCGCTTGTTGACCGTCCAGGCTGCTCAGCTCGACGCGTTGGCGCACGAGGTACAGGAAGCAGAAGTCGAGATCGTTCTCTGGCCGGCTGACGATATCCGTGGTAACTGGACCAGCCTCCGGCAGAAATACGGGGTGCGCACCGATGGCACGCGGAAGGCCGAGCAATCCGTGCTCCAGAGCGAGCAGACCGTCCGGCGTTGGCGCGAGATGCACGACCGGGCCGGCGAGCAGCTGCACGCGCTGACCGGAGAAGATCCATCCGAGCTGTCGGATGCGCACCTGGCCGCTCTCGCGTCCGAATATGTCGAATCGACGGACGACCGGGCCGGTCTGGATGCACACCAGAGCCGGAATTACGAAATAGCTGAATGGGCACTCGAGTTCGTAGAGACGCGACTGCTGCTCGATACCGAAAGTAAGAGGATCTACCGGGACACTCGGCGCCAGTTCGCCAACCGGCTCTTCGATGACCTGGTCGCGGAGGCCGTCGAGGATTCCTCGAGCGTTGATCGAGTGGATGACAATGATGTGCTCGGCCCCGAGCTGTCCAGGTTCGGTCATGAGGCGGTACACCGGCGTGGTTTCGCTCGTAATGAGCTGATAAAAGGTCATTCCGAGGTTCCTGTCGATCTCGACAACGCCCGCGCTGAACTCGAACGATTGCGGCCACTGCAGCGGTCCGCTATTGCAGCGACAGCGACCCTGCTGAAGCGGGACCCAGTGGAGCTGACCTGGAAGCAGCTCGAGAACCTGTCCTGGGACTTCGATGCTCTCGATGAGCCGATGCGTCGTGCCGCGGGGAACTGCGCACGTCTTGTGAAGGCGGTCGACCGGCTGGAAGTCATGATCGCCGCGGACAGCCGGACGCGGAATGTCGATGCGGCGGAGCCGGCCGCGCGTCGAGCGCAGGCGAAATACACGATCGCTTCCATCAGGTTCGGCGATATCCGACGCGAACATCTCGCGCTGTCCGGGCGGAATATCGAGCCGGGTAACCCTGGGCTGCGTGAGTTGAACCGAGCTGCCGCGGAACTGGCGCAGCTGACCGCCCGGATCGCGGACTCGCGCGAATTGGCCGCGAAGTTCTACAGGGTCAGGAGCAGGCTGGGGGTCGCGAACCTGCAGATCGACAACCTGGGTCGGGCCAACTCGATGAGGGCGGCGGATCTGGTAGGGCTCGAGTGGACACCACAGCGGGTGCATCCGTTCCGCGAACGAGCTCGGCAGGAACTGTCGGAGGTTCTGGGGCCCGACGGCGTCATAAGGCTGCCCGGGGGCCCGGATGACGTCGTCACGGTGCA
Organism: Nocardia sp. NPDC019395; assembly: GCF_040632335.1. Classification (NCBI taxonomy): domain Bacteria; kingdom Bacillati; phylum Actinomycetota; class Actinomycetes; order Mycobacteriales; family Nocardiaceae; genus Nocardia; species Nocardia sp. NPDC019395. The sequence continues at coordinate 107,586 of NZ_JBEYBT010000009.1, read as the reverse complement.
AGTCGACAGCATCGCTGCCGACCAAGTGCAACAGCTACTGCTTCAGCTGCACGACGAGCGCCGCCCCGAGCATGACCCGTTGCTCCAAGCGGTCGAAAAACTGCACCGTTTCGACGAAATGATGACTCTCGCGGCCGAATGTGTCGAACTCCAGGCACAGATGGTCACGCACGAATCCGATCTCGACACCCGTCTCGCGACGCTGACCACAAGCGCTGCGGTAGACACGGTCGCTGACGGGCGAGCACGGTACGAACCCCCCGACTCCGCCGATGACTCGACGGCTGCGGAACAAAGCGGGACCGGCTCGGATCATCCGGCCGCCACGATGCCGACAGACAGCCAAGAGGCGTGGTTGATCCGCCGGTTCGGCGATCTGGAACAGCTGCGCGAATTGCCGACCACGCAAGAGGAACCCGACGTCGCGGCCTACGCGATCCCGGTGCGTGGTGAGGTGCCGGAGTTCTCGCGTGGCGGGCCGAAGAATTGTTTGCCGGTGGCGGGCCGGGATGCGTGGGTAGCGGCGGGTCGTCCGATGCCGGAGGGATTGGCCGGTTTCGATGCGGGACTCGATGGGGTTCTGCTGAGGGATGCGCCCGGTGTGGTGGGTGTCGGATTCGACGAGGGCATCAGGTCGTTGGTGGGTGCGCGTGACCGGGTGGCGGCCGAGGGGGGTGCGGTTGTTGCGGTGTTGGTGTACGAGGGGGTGGATGGGCGGCCGCCGGAGTGGGGGCATGCGGTGAATATCAAGCGTGGTTCCGATGGTGTGGTGCGGGTGTTCGAGGAGGGGATGCCGGGCGAGGGGGTTGCGTTCGATGAGTGGAAGCCGCCGGAAGGTGTGATCCTCGGCGCCGACGGGGAGCCGTCGGTACTGGCGATGCGGGTGGCGACCTTGCGTGCTGAGGATTCTGATGGTGTGTTGCCTTCTTGGGCAAGGGAATTCGAGAGTGTGCGGGTCGGTGTGCGGGCAGAGGTCGGCGCAGTGCCGTTCAACGAGCGGCTGAGCATGGCATACAGGTCTGGTGAGCCGGTCGTCACTGTGCTCGGCGAGTCAGGCGATATCAGGGTGGAGTTGGCCGAGTTCCCGGACGGCAGCAAGTTCATTCGCGATGCCACCGACAGCGAGGACTTGTCCGGCGCGCACCTCGCGAACCGCATCGAGCAAAAGGCGGCGGGCGCGGTTGCGCGGATGCTGGAAACCAGTCGGGAAGACCCGGATCTCACCCCCTGGGCTGAGGCGGCGCGCGCAATGGCCGACGCCGCCGCTGACACCAGGGTATGGGGTCCTCCCCCTTGGAGATTTGCGGATCCGAGCTTCTACAAGGGTATGGAGCTCTACCGGGATATGGACGAGGCGGAGTACCGTCGTCGCCTGGCCGCAGATCCGCCCGAGCCTGATTCGCCGGCTGGGTTGCTGCGCGGCCTGGTGGACGTTGTGACCGGAGCCGCGGACAGTCGTTACACCGCCCGGTTCCGTGCCGATACCGCGAGCGGCGAAGAATGGTTGGACCACGGTGTCCCGCGCCGGCTCGTCGCCGAGATGTGGCGGTATGTGGCAGCCCTGCGGCACGAGTTCTTGGACCAATGCCCGCCGGATTCCGAAATCGAGATGGCAAGGTACCTCGCATACCAGCGGGCCATGACCACTTTCCAGCAGCTGGAGCGACATGGTCCGCAGACCCCCGAGGAAGCACTGGCCTCGGCGCATTTCCTCGCCGAACCCCAGGCGCGTGAGCGCCGTATCGCGGAGCTGGTAGGAAACCACCCCGAACTTGCGCCGCTTGCCGGCCAACGGCTCGAGCACGAGGTCAGCGCGGCGCTCGGCGAGGAATTCGACGGTGTACACGCCGCCGTCGAACGGCTCGAGCGAGAGGAGGGTCGGACTTACCCGCCTGCGGACCCTGCCGAACGGGACCGATTCATCGCCCATCCTCGCGAGCGCGAGCGCATGATGGTGGATCTGGCTCGCCGGGACCCTGTTTTGGCTGCCGAAGCCAAAGCAACCCTGGTCCGAGAGTTTTACGGGGAACTCCCGCGACCGTACCCGGATCTGACGATCACTGGCCATGAGTACGCCGATGTCGATGTCGGCGCGGTCCGTGACGCCTTGCGCGGCTTGGCGACGATGCTCGCGCGGCTCCCCGATCTAACCGGCCATCCCCTGAAGATGTGCTTCGAGTACCCGTCGATATTGCGTCGACATGGTGAGGCCCAACCTCTCGAGGATGGGTCGTACGTCATCAGGCTCGACAGGTGGGATGCGGCCCACCCGGATGAGTTTGCCGGCAAGGCCCGTGGAAGTGCCGAGACCGGTTTTCACGGCTATGGCACGGGACGCAATTTCTACAACATCGTCCTGCACGAGGCGACCCACGTGCTCGACTTCATCTGGGGCAAGGCTTTGGGGCTGGATTTCGGTCTGAGCCACGATCTGGAGGATGTGCTGATCGCGGTGCACTCGATCGTGGAGAAACGCACGGGAATATCGCGCTTGGACTGGTTCTCGCTGCTGTCCGGATATTCCTTCACTATCGCTTTCGATCCGGATTCGAAAACCCTGACCTTCATCAACATCCTCAATCCTCGCGAGGCGCTCGCCGAGGGCATGGAACAGGGGGAGACGTTCGGTGGGATGGTGGGTTCCCCGCAATGGGCGATTCGCGAGTATGCCGCCACCGGGCGTGTCCCCCACATTCCCGACGATGTGCCGATTCATTTGCCGCCGCATCCGCTGGATTCGCCGCTCGTCGGCTCGCCCGCCCGAGTCGCAGAGGTTCTGCGCGCCCAATACTGGCGCGATGTACTGGACCCGATATCGGTCGGCGATGCCGAGACCCTGCGTGACCTCATATCCGCGGCTTCCGCCGCGGATAACACCCGGTTGCGTCACCGGCAAGCAGTGGCCCAAGAGCTTCGCGATCTAGGTCCCGGCGCGTCCGCACTGGTCGCGGACGTGAGTTATACCTATGGACGCGTCGGCTTCCGATCCGAAATCTATGTAATGCGCAACATTGCCAACAAGATCTATCGAAGCTTGGAATCCGGTGAACTGCAACAGCTTTCCGAAGCGGAATCCTCCCTGGTCGAGCTCGAGGAAGAACAGCGACGGCCGGGCGTATATCAGACGCGGTCGATAGTCTACGACCCCCGCGGTGAGATCGTCCCGCCGCGGCGGCGTTTGGTGGTGCCCAGCCCCATCCCGCCGGAACGCATCCGGACACGCGGCATGGATTCCGCTCCGGACCGTTCAGTCCCGCCTGTCGAGGGCGGGCGGCCTTTGCGCGGCACACCGGACTCCCACGCTTCGCCGGGAATGCGTCCTGCCAGGCCTGCCGCGGTGCTCGCCGAAGCGTTCATCGCGCTGACCGGAACCGCCGAATCAGACCCCGTTGTCGCATTCATTGCGAACCTGTCGAACGCTGCCTACACCCGCGCTCTGCAGTCACTGACACCGATCCAACGCGAAGCTCTTGCCACACACGTTATTGCGGGCCGGACGCTAGTGGAGACCGGCCGAATCCTGTATGGGTCGGGTTATGCGGCGAGACCGCGCGGGGAAACCATGGTGCGAACCACCGTGTCGGGTGCCCTACGTCGCTTCGCTCGCTCGGTCGCCGAGGAGCATCGGCTGCCCGGTTATCGCCCGCATCTCACCGGGCGGGAGATTCGCGTCTTGGCGGGCATCGCCGATGGCCTGCAACCCGTCGATATCGCGGCCGTCGAGGTGGTATCGAAGCCTACGGTCACCAACACCACCAGGAGGATCGCGCAGAAACTGGGAGTCAAGGGGCAGGCCGCCTCGATTGCCGAAGCAGTCCGGCAAGGATTTGTCGATATCACCGGTCTCGGGCCCACCACCGATTCCGAGACGGTGGGGCTGTCTGCCGACCAGGTGACCCTGCTGACCCTGGTTGCCATGGGGCTGAGCGATGAGCAGATCGGTCCCCCTCTGAAGATGACCGAATCGCAGGTGAAGAATCACTTGGACAGCATCGGCGAGCTGCTCGGCATCCGTGATCGTGCGGCAATGGTGGCGATCGGTATCGGCATCGGTGCGGTCGACGTCAATGCCGGCGACTGGGCAACCTATGCCGGGCTGCGGCCTGCCGGAAATATGCTGTCTGCGCGCGAGCGATCCGTCCTGGAACTCATGGCACAGGGCATGTCGAATTCGGATATCGCACAAGACCTGGATATATCGATCGACACCGTAGAGACCTACGCCAAGCGGGTCTTCGCCAAGCTCCGGGTATCGAGTCGTGCCGAGGCGGTCCGGGTGGCTGAAGACCAGCTCGGCGACGGTAGCGCAATCGGCGTCGCCGATCGGGGTGCGGTTCCGCCCAGCAGCGACGGCCTCGATACGCACGGTCGGCCGCGGATGGTGGATATTCCGCCCCAACCTGGGTCTGTGGACAGCCGTCGCTGGTGGGGACTCGGCCCGAAACCCGGCGCGCTGCCCGACCCGATGCCGCCGCTCGCGGAGCTCGGGTATCAGGGGCAGCCGTTGCGTGGCGACCCCGATCGGCTCGACGATGCCGTGGGACCCGACCGGGTCGACTTGATCACGTATCTCGGCCGGCCCCTCGCGGTGGCCAAGACTCGCCGGGAGAGCAGGCAGGATGGGACCAACCGCAGAGCCCGTATCGCGTGGGAATTCGATCGAATGGCTCAGCTGGGAGTCGTGCCCGAAGTTCGTGAATGGGAAGGCAAGTACGGCCCGGCGCTTCTGGTGGAGTACGTGCCGAACGAGGGTGACCACAGTGCGGAGAACCTCGAGGCCCTGGACATCTCGGAACTCTGGCTGGACCCGGTCGCTGTGCTGCACATCGTGTTGGCGGAAAGCGACGGGATGTCTCCCAACACGCCGCTGGTGCTGAACCGGGACGCGCCCGAGGACGCGCCGGACCACGAGCGGCGGGGGATCATCAGTTACGACCACGAGGGAATCCTCGAGGGGCTGGATCCGTCCGAGCGAGCCGCCGAGGGTTTGCCGGACGACGATCCGAGCATCTGCTCGCCGGTGGTGCTGGCGGTGATCGGCAAGCGGATCAACGAAGGGCTGTTGGAGCGGCTTCGCGCGATCGACCTCGAGGATTTCCGCCACTTCGTTCAGGGGTACGGATTCTCGGAGACGGTCGCGCGCGGCGCGGTCGGCCGATTGGCGGAAATTCAGCGGTATGGCCGCATCACCGGCGAGAGCTGGCCGTATCCCATCTCGGGGAACTCCCTCGGTGACGAGCTCGGCGAAAAGCCCAGCGACGCCTATCTCGCGCTGGAGAAGGCGATGCGCCGCCTATCGGACGAGCTGGCGGGATACGGGGTGTCGACGGACGGCCTCGGTGACGACGAGCTGGCCGCCTTGATCGACAGCGAAACCGACGAATTCCGGCTCGGCGCGCTCGTCGCGTACCGGGGCGTCACCGGCCGTTTCCGGATAGAGGCGGAGAAGCTCGACCATCGGCGAGCGCACGCGGCCTGGTCGGAGCGCGAGCGCGCCGCGACACAGGAGCAGGGCCAGGCCGTCGGGCCTGTTGTGTCCGTGGAGTCTGCGCTGGCGGGTCTCGAGCGGGCGGGTGTGCGGGTCGATGATTCGGTATCGGATACGCAGCTGTCCGGCGAGGCTGTGACCGAGCTCGCGGATGCGTTGCGCACGGCCGAGATCGGCGCGATGTTCCCGAATCTCTCCTTGACGGTGCGGGAGACTGCCGATGGTGGGCCGTTCGAGATCCTCCGCGACGGCGAGCAGGTGCGGGGGCTCGCGGTACATCCAGACGTCCTGACCCCTGGCGAAGAGTCGCCGCTGCTCCCGAACGCCATATGGGGCGATCACCTCGAATTGTTCGAGGGTCGACCGGTCTATTGTGCGACGCTGGAGGTGTTCGGACGGCTGCTGGCGGGCCGTGTCGCACCGGGTCGGCTGCTCGAAGAGCTGCAACGCGGCTACGACGGGTTCTCCAAATCCCGCAGTACCGTACCGGATTTCGCAGCCTGGGCGGGACCGATTCCGGTCGGCGAGCTGGACCAGGATGCGGCGCTGGGCGTCGCCTTCGCCGTGAGCTTCCAGGATCTGCTCCGGCCGCGTCGCCCGCTGGGTATCGCATACACCCTGATATCGGAAGCCGTCACGGGTGGCGGTGACGGCACCGATCCGTCGCGACACCCGCAGGGCGACCGACGCGGCGCTGAGGATCAGGGGAAGTTCTTCGCGTTCGACGAGCAGTTGAATCCGGACGCATGGGCCGTGCGGCACGCTGCGTTGCTCGATGACCCGGCCGGGGTCGAGGATGTGCTGGGAGAACTCGCGGGCAGGTCGAGGCAGATATCGCCGCCTCGGCCATACGGTCAGGACACGTGGTTCTGGGCGGACCCGAATCTTCCCGGGGCCGGTGCGTACGCGTTCGGGCCACGCGATCCGGGCGCGGCCGGTATCCCGGGGATCGAGAGCCTCGCCGGGACGCTTCATCCCCATACGAGTGAGGCCGCCCGGGCCGGCTTCGGTCGTACAACGACCGAACCCGAGGTCGCAGGGAAGGGGCAGGAGGCCACGCCACCGGCCGAAGGTGACGGTGTCGTGCAGTGGTTGAACGTCGAAGACGACAAGCGGGACGGTTCCCGTGGACTCTTCAACTGTGGTCCGCTGGTGCAGTGGTTCGTGCGTGATGCCGCACCGGGTGATGCGGGTGTATCGATGCGTCCGAAGGATACGCGCGACCGGTCGATCGCTGTGTCGGGTATGGACAAGGTCGAATTCGTCGACGATATGAATATCGGCTGGGCTGAAGAGCATTTCGGTCACGGAGCCACCGGTCTGAAGAAGATGTACAAGCATGTCCACGACCACGGTGGTGTGTTGGTCGGTGGTGTGGATCGGTCGGGTAAGGGTCTCGGTCACGCTTTTGCTGTCGCGAGGGTGGATGAGGATTTCGCCAGGAAGTTGAACGCGTTGCCTCCCGAGGTGCGCGGGCCCGACTTCGAGATCGGTGAAGTGGTCGTCTTCGACAATGCCGCCGGTGGTTTGCTACGCGGTGATGTGGTCGACGAATGGCTGGCGTCGGGCTGGGCGGGGTCTGCGGAAGTGCATGTGGCGGGGCTGGACGTCAACGGTCGCGTGGCTCTGGTGGATGCCGATGAGCTCGCCACTGAAGTGCAGCGGAAGCGCGGTCCGGCGAGCAGGGTTGGTGTAGGACCGGAGGAGTCGCCGGATCCCGCGGATGTCGGGCTCTCCGACGGCCCGTTATCGGATCAGCGGGCCGACGGTCCACGCGCTGGACCACGTATTCCGCCCAAGTTGAGCGGGTCGTTGGTACAGCATTCGGCGAAGGAGTTCGCGGCCCTCGCGCGATTCAAGCCGTTCAGCGACGATCCCACCGGTCTGGTGATCGGTGTCGGACCGGACGGGGGTGATGCCACGGTCATTACGGAGGAGACGACAGCCGAGGGCAGGCAGCAGGCGTCACTGCAGGTGCATGTGCTCGAGAAGCTCGGAGTCCTGCCCGAGGATATGCATCGGGAGTTGGGGCTTCCCGGCTCGTTCCGGATCAGCTACGGGGATCTGGTTGTCGATGTCACGGCCGCCAGCTATCGCGTCATGCCGGACTCCGACATCGTCAGCGTTTATATCGCCTACCGGGATGTGGATCGTGGGCATCCGGATTTCCGTCGTTTGCGTCGAATGATCATCGATCCGATTGTCGAGCGCTTTCCTGGGCGAGTTCTCGATGTCGCGGAGTTGGTCGAGTCGGAGGCAACCCAGCCCAGCAGTCGAAAGGTCTACCCACTCGAGCCGATTGCGAAGGCCTCTGATTGGACTCTGGTCGGTGACGATTTGTGGCGCAGTGAGTTGACTCTGGGTGGGGAGGGCCTTTCGGCTTCGCAGCGTGTGGATGGGCTGAAAGTTCTGGGCACGTGGTTGGTCGAGGCGCTGCAGGACTGGGGTCTGCTGGCTGGTGATCAGTTGGGCGCGGCATGGCTTGCGGCCGGGGATCTGGTGTCGGAGTCTGTGGAGGAAACCACTGGTCCGGTGCGTATCTCGGTGGTGGTATCGCAGCGTTCGGGGGCGGTGCGGGTCGAGGTGTTCGACGGCGGCAGCGCAGAGCGAACCCCGGCCGTACCGAGTGGCATCGATGAATCCGGGACGAGAGTTCTGGCCGACGGCTCGGGTCGGTCGAGCTGGTTCGTGCTGCGTCCGGACGAACGGGCGCCGGGATCGGATTCGGCGCAGTCGCAGAGTGATGGGCGCACCGCTGCCATGCCCGCCGGTCCTGAGTCCTTCGACGCAGCCTCAGACGAGGTGATTGATGCGGTCAAGTGGTTGTGCATGTACTGGAGATTCACCAACCACGGTGTTTACGATCTCAGCCCGGACCCCCGCGACTCTTCGCGAGATCCACTGCCGACCACGCTTATCCAACCCGGGGAGCGGAGCAACAAGGAGGCAGCCGCCGCTGATCCTGTGCTGGCCGCGTTGTATCGGGCCTACCGGATCTATAGCAAACGCGATATGTCGGTTCGGCCGTCCTTCGGTGCGGTGCTGCAGAACACGGGTGACGGACCGGAGCAGATTGCGGTACCTGAGGGAGACGCGGACCTGTACGAGAGAGACGGCGTCGGGTTGCCGTTCAATGCCCCGGCGGAGGCCGTGCGGAAGGTTCTGGAATTGGTTCACCCCGGTCGGTTGACTGCTTTGGCGGCCGTGTCTCATACCGAGCGCCCGTCGTGGGCGGATGAGCACACGGAGGTTGCCAGGATCCTGGCCGGCCTCCCCGGTGATTCGGGTTTCCTCGGCGAGGCGTTGCGGGCTCCCTACCCCGGCACTTTGACCTGGCCGGTTCCGAAAATCGGCCCCCGAGTGGAATTCACTGAGCGGCAGATCGAGGTCGCGCTCGACTTGTCCGGTGGCGAGCCTGCCGTTACGGAGACGGCGCGGGCCGAGGCGTCGGAGGCGCGGCCGGTTCCCTCCGATTCGCCGGAGAACCAGCCGGTGCCGGCTGACGAGCCTGCCCGGATACCGGCACCGGCGGACGTGCCGATGTTCGCGAAGCCGATGGAGACGGTCGGTGATCCGGCGTCGCTTCTCAATGCCGGACGCAACGCACCGGCCCAGGTCTCCGACATACCCACGTCACGGCCGGACTCCACTCCTGATACGTCGCATGAGTCGCCCGAACCTGCGCAGCAGAGCGACGATGTGCCGGAGGAGGCCACCGCGATCGTTGATGATCATCCGCCGATCGCGACCGACGTATCGGGGCCCGCCCGTGGCGCTGCCCTGGAGGTAGTCGAGCTCGCGGCCTTCGGTGCGGACGAGAAGACCCAGGCCGCGCTCTGGGCCGCCGTGGGCCGGCTGGATTCCGAGGGGCAGCGGTGGGCGATGCGGCTGTGGTTCGGCCGAACAGAGCAGGCGAGGTCGACAATCCCGCAGATCGCGGACGAAATGTCCACAAGTCCCGAGGCGGTCGCGGGCATGCTGACGCGAGCCGTTCGTCAGGTGGCGGAGTGGCTGACTACCGGACCGTTGCCCAGTACCCTCGAAACTTCGCAAGCCGACGAAGCCACCCCGTCCGAGTCGCATCGATCGGAGCGGGTCGAGCCGGAACGACCGGCGCAGCCGCGCACTGCCGACGCGTCCCCGCACTCTCCGGTTCCCAGCCCGCGCGACGTGCGCCGACTCCAGGAACAGGCGGCGGCGAGGCAGGCAGCCGGGGTTCGGGGACACCAGGCCGTTGATGGGGTCGCGGAGAAGCCCATCAGTGGTGATCCCTCGGCCACGGCGGTTGAGCCGCGGCTCGCCCGTGCCGCCGCGCTGGAGGTGGTGAAGCTTGCGGCGTTCGGGGACGAGGAGGCCAAGGCAGAGTTCTGGGATGCCGTGGCCGGCTTGGATTCTGTGCGGCAGCAGCGGGTGATGAAGCTTCGGTTCGGTTGGGAGGGCCAGCCGGAGTGGACGATGGCCCAGATCGCGGACGTAATGTCGCTGAGCCCGCAGACGATCCGGGGTTTGCAGCGGGAAGGTGTTCGTCTGGTCGCGGAGAAGCTCACCGGTGGGCCGCTGCCCGCCGCGCCCGGAAGTTCGCAAACTCCTGCCGGCGCAGAGTCGACGGAGGTCGGCCACGATAAGCCGGTCGATGGCGAGGGCACCGTGGCTGTGCCCGGATACGACCTGCTGGTTCCCGGCCGTCCCGTTCCACCGCATCGTTCGACAGCTACGGGGTTCCGTTTCCGAGTGGTCCGCGATCGGCAGTTTGCTGATGGACGCCGCGGTACGGCGTTCCTACGGCCGGACGGCAGGCCACACACCACCGCCAGTGAGATGGCGGGCGACCCGATCATCCTCGGGCAGAACCCGCAGGACTACTACACCGCCGACCACGCCGACCCGGCTAGTTACGCCACTCACGCCGACGCATACGCCAACTATCTGTGGCAAGGCAACGGGCCCGGTGTCGCGGCTGCCGCGACGGCATGGTTCGACGAGGGACGGCTCACCACCGTCGACCCCATGGCCGGAGTGTTGACAAGTGTGTGCGCCGACCCGAAGAACGCCGCGACCCTCCTCTTCGATTTGGTCGAGGCCGGCGTAGATTTCGATACCGCCGAATTCGATCCGATGGATTATGCGCCGCAGGGTTTGCTGTGGCGGGATGAGTTCGCGGCGGTGTCCTTCGACCAGGTGCTCGCGGGGCGCGGCCGTGATATCGCGAGGTTGCTCATCGGCTACGGCCGGGGCTTCTCGGTAGACCTCATCAATATGGAAACGTCCGGGGATGGCCTCGAGGTGACACTGAAACTCGACCCGGTCCGCGGCGAGCACGGCCGGGTCACGGTGGTGCTGCGACAGGTGGCCGGTGTCGCGACGGTCGAGCTCCGCGATGTCGATCTGGGTGCGGATCCGGATCGCGTTGCCGCCGTACTGAGTGAGTTGCGGCAGCGACTGACCGCGTGGATGACGGAATCGGGCGCCGTGTGGTTCGAGGCCGGCGAAGTACCGCCGACCTCGAACCAGACGGCGCCCGCGGCCTCGACCGCACCCGCCGCGGACGGATCGACCCACCGCGCGCAGCGTGTCGTGCGACGTGCGGCCGGCACCCTCGACCACCGGGCGTCGACGGCGGCGTCGGTGTCCTGGCTGGCAGAGCAGCTGGCCGGCTGGCCGCAGTCGGAGATCGAACACGCCGGGGCCGTGCTGGGAACACTGGTGGAGAACGCGCTGCGGCATACCGACGATAAAGTGCAGGTCGCGGTGGAGACGACCGGTGGCCTGCTGCGCGTCGCCGTGTTCGATGAGAAAACGGTTCTCGATACGGAAAAGGATCTGCCTCCCGTGCCGGGCCGGGTCGACGGGACCGGTGAGCCATGGATGCGGTCGGGTGTCGATCTGCTGCGGCACGACGAGGGGAATTGGCAGAAGCGGGTTTGGTTCGAGCTCTATCGGTCTGATCGGGTCGAGCCGGATCGACCGGCGCAATCGGGCAATGCCGACGTGTCCCCGCCCTCGCGATTTCCCACCCCGCACGACGTGCGCCGGCTGCAAGAACAGGCGGCAAGGAGGGCTGCGGCAACCCCGACTCGGGGACAGCAGGATCCGGCTGTCACCGATAAGAAGTCCAGCGGTGCCACTGACGCTTTCACCGGTGTGAACGATTGTGTGCCGGTGGCGTTCGAGGAGCTGAAGGAGGTGCAAGGCGATGGGTTGGTGAATTGGGATGAGCTCGGGGTGGTGGGGCCGGATGGCGCGTCCGGCGGCCGGATTGTCGCCGCGCTGAGGGAGCGACGACCGACCGGTTTCACCGATAGGGATGCGGTTGTTCGAGAGCTGGCCCGCCGCGGTAAGGATGCTGCCGCGGTGCTGTTCGAGGTGTATGACGACTCCGGTATGGGGCATGCGGCGTTGTTGGTGCACAAGGGCGGCGGCCGGGTTGTGGTGCGTCCGGGTCATGGACGCGAAGAGCAGGATTTCGACAAGTGGGTGGGGGAGCGTGATGAGCAGGGTCAGGTGCGTGCGGTACCGACCGGGGTGTGGGCGGTGGTGGTCGAGAACCAGGAGATAGTGGAGGTGCCCGGCGATGATCTGGCGCCGGAGTTCCCGGACGATCGAGCCTTCGGACGCGATCCCGATGGTGACGGTCCGAGGCCGGCCGAGCGTCCTCGGAAGTTACTTGGACCCTATGCACATCGGCTCGGGTTGTCGGAGCCGCCGGAGGTGCCTCGCGCACCGGTCGGTTCGACCGATTCCGCCCCCCGCACCGGATGGCAGCTGCGCTGGACCGATGTCGAGCTGGGGCGGTATCTGAACCAGCAACCGGAGCTGAAGGCGATAGCGGCAAAGATATTGGATCGGATATGGGCTGTCGACGAACGCCTGCATCCGACCGCGACCGAGGCGCAGCGGCGCGCCGCATTCGGCGCGATTCAGCGGCTGCGATGGGGCGGCGTCGTCTCGGACGAGGTGCCGCTGTCCGAGCTGAAGCGCGAGGGGAACCTGCGCGAATTGTGGTCCGCCGCGCAGAATGCGCTGATCCGAAATGCCGAACTGGAGGAGCAGGACCGTGCGGGGACCACGGTGCTGGAGGGTATCGCGCGGATACTCGATCAGCCCGACTGGAGAGCCGCCGCGGCCGCGGCAGGGCTGAATGTCGCATCGCTCGAGCCCGTGGTCGCGGCAATCCGCAATGACAAACCCGGCGAGACGATCACCGCCGAGGATCTCCTTCTGGTCGAATACCTCCGTGCGCGCGATCCCATCGCCGACGCCGTGTTCGAAGGCGAGTACGTTTCACGCCACCTCTTCGCACCTGTGCGCAATCAGACCGAGCAACGTCGCCGGCAGCTCACACCGCGGGAATTCGAGCTGCTGGGTAAAAAGCTCTCACCGAGAGAATTCGCGGCATTCTCCGGAACGATGAACGTACTGGTCATCAAGAAGATCGCGCCACACTCGGGGATTCCCCGCCGTCCTGACGGGAGCATCGACGAGCAGGCGTTGGATTTCATATTGCAGCGCGATCCCAGCGTTCAGTACTGCAAGGCCATTTATGTGCGTGACGAGCACGGCGGGTACCCGTTGGACAGCAACGGGCACCGTATCGTCGACACGATCCAGGTGTATCACCGTGTCGACGAGGTCACTCCGGAGGAAGCCGCGCAGCTCGATTCGTCCGAATACATCGTTGAACTGCCACTCCGACCGGGAATGGCATATGCCGGACTGAATCCGGAAAACCCTCAGTATCACGAGTTGGTGCTGGGGCGTGGACTGTCGAGTATCACAGGCGTCTCCGGTACCGCGACCCGGCTGTGGCGCTATCTCGAATGGATAGGGCTGGATGTGCCCGCACGGGACCTCATCGCCTCGATGATGGGTCTTATGCTCCCGGAGCACCATACGACGTATGAGTTCTTCCGGGGCTTGGATATGGCCGGTGTCCACCTCTTCGACGAATCGGTCTACCACAGCCCGGGGGCACGTGATCTCTACCGCGCCGTTTCGCATAACTTCGGCCCCCCGCCGCACGGGAGCGAAGCATCCCACGACACGGCGACGACTCCAGCAGCCGACGGGGCGATCTCAACTGTGATCGACGAGCGGTTCAGGGCCTTGGGAGTGGACAGCGCGGCAGAGCGTCTTCTGGTGGCCAGCTTGACTACACCGCCGGCCGTAGTGTCCATGGCCGTTATCGCAGGCCACCCTCAGGCCGAATCGGTGCGCGGCCCAGAGATGTTGGCGGAGGATCTCGGTGCCCGCCTCTGTGCCGCGGAATATCAGGAACTGACCGTGGATTTCCTGGTCGACTTGCACAAGAAGCTGACCGAATTCACGACTCCGGAACGAGGCGGGGATCTCACTCCCGCACCAGAGGTATCGGGTGCCCGGGACACGCGGGGCGAGGAAGGGGACGACCCCGCGGTCGAAATTTGGACACTGGGGACCAAGGGGGTCGACAGCGCGATATCGGGGGTCCGGGTTTTCACCACCGCGGCCGAGGTTCGCGCGGAACTGCAACGATCGGTGTGCGATTGGTACAACGCTGCACGCCGGACCGAACGTGATCCCTATCGGCTCGCCGCGGAATTGAAACGCCGGTTCGATACGGTGCGGCCTTTCGACGGCGGCCGGATCGACGACAACGAACGGGTTTCCCGGGCCCTGATGAACTGGGCGCTGGAGATCAGTGGTAGGTCGCCGATCATATTCGAAAAGTTCGAATACGGGCCCTCTGTCGAATCGGTCGAGAAGGGCAGCCTGCTGTATGGCGAGCGGGCGGAAATGCTCAGGCGGAGCGGCGTGGGGATCGACCCGGTCGATCTGTTCGATCTGGATGACCAGCGCCGAAAATTCCGTCTGCGTGGTCATGCTTTCACGTTGGACGATTTGCGTGATGAATACAAATGTTGGCAGATGCTCAATTCTCTGAAGGAGCAGCCTGGAGGTCGCTCGGCGGCCCAGCTCAGAATCGCCACCAGAGATGCCGATGAAGTCGTAGACGAGGAATCCTCCAGGCCACACCGGGCAGTGCGCTTCGGTAACAGCCTTCTTCTCGGGACCGTGCATTACAGCAACCCTGAACATGTGCATTCACGAGCGTTCATCAACACCGTGGACAGCGAGATCGACAAGATCCGTGAAATGTCCGCACCGGACGTGGTGTTCCTGTTCGAGGGGCGAGTCCCGGACGTCAGTCTGTATGATAGCGCGATCGAGGCGATGAAAGGCCCACGGAACGAGTTGGCCTACCCGGCTCACCGTGCCCATGCACTCCGTGCCGAAATCGGTGCGGAACATATCGCACTGGACACATTGGAGGAAGGGGTCGAAAGCCAGGCTCCGAAATTGATCGACAGCATCCGCGACCTTATCTATGAAGGTAGGAAACTCTCGTATCGAGAACGGCGGGAATTGGCTTTCCTGTATTATGTGTTGCGTATGATGCCGCAGGGATTGCGGGCAAAAACAGATGTGAATATGGACGAGCATCTGGCGGAAGCGGTCACCCTGTACAAGTTCCTTCTGCCTACCGATGTCCTCCTGTCCAAGAACGTCGAAGACCATGTGGCCGAATTCCACAGGCTGCTCGTTGTCTGGGGATACCGCGCAGAAGGGAGAACCGGTCCTTTCAATCAGTCGGATGAGGACTGGTTACTGCGGGAAACGGTGGATGTACTCGAAGGGGTCGAGCCGGAGACTCCGGTTCAGCACATCGCCAAGGCATGCCACCAACGTCGGCAAGCGTTCGCAGCACAAAAGATCAGCGATCTCATCGCGGCCGGAAAAACGGTCGTCGCCGCCTTCGGTGAGCCTCATCTCGATCATGTTCTGCCGCACACGCCGTTCGCGGGCTCCCCTGTTTTCGTGGTCACGGTGGATGTCGAGAACGGTACCGCTGCCCATCCGGACGGTTCCGCACACGGGGACGGCGATGTGCGTGCGGAAGCCGCCCCCGGAACACCTTCGGACCCGGTGGGTGATGCCCGGAATCGGGGTGTGCCGGCGCAGCCGGCGGGCGACCCGATGGGTCGCCGCGGTGCGGGGGTGGATGTCGATGGTGTCGGCGGGTATGTGGAGCCGGCTGATGCGACCGGTGCGCAGCAGGAGGGGCATGTTCGACATGAGTGTGCTCGGTTGGTGTTGGAGCAGTGTGGGTGGGTGAACGCGGACGAGTTGGCTGCGTTCTTGCCACAGGATTTTCCGGCTCGCGGTCTGCCGTTGCGGGCGGTGTTGACTATTGCGGCGTTGCCTCGAGTAAACAACGGTCTGGTGCCGGAGGGAGAAGTTCGGAGGGTAGGCCTGGGCGCGGAGGGCCCGTATGTGGGTGCGGTACGCGAGTTCGAGCGACTGGCCGAATCGAAGGAAGAGTTGGGGCGCGAGGGCGCATCGATGCTGGTTGCGGTGCGGACTCCCGGTGGTGGACCGGTTCCTGGCCATGTGTTCCGGGTGGTGCGTCGTGGTGATGCGGTGGTGGTCGAGGATCCCGGGTTGTCGGGTTCGGCCTCGCCGGAGGTCGACCTGAATGCGCCCGTGCCGGCGGAGTTGAACGGTGCGGAGGTCGCGTATGTGGTGGCATTCGCGGATGGGCAGGGCACACTGGTTGCCGATCTGCCGGGGGTAGCGCCACCGCGGGAGGAGTTGGAGTTCCGGGTCGGCACCTCCCGAGATCCAGACCCGGAGGTCGTCGCCGCCGCCATCCAAAGCGCGCTGGAGGAAGAGCTTGCCGGAAACCCGGGTGGTGAGCAGCTCACCGGTCGGGTCGTCTGGTTCCCGGAGCAGAACCAGCTGTTCGTGGTGGCGCGGCGTGACCAGCATGTCGCGGCGTTGAACGAATTGATGAGCGAGCATGGGGAATTCGCCGATGCCCTGTGGCGGCCCGGATTGGCGATCCGCTACGTGCGAGCCACACCACGGCCGAACGGCAGCGTAGACCTGGACCCGATCACCCGAGATGAGGCGGAGGGGCCGTATCGCCGTCCGACATGGGAGGAAGCCTGCGCGGCCTTGCTCGCCGGGTATGTGCAAGCCAGAAAAGCAGGCACCACCGCGGACCCCCTCGAGGACTGGTTACAGCTGCTCGGCGACGATGCCTTCTACCAGAGGAGGGATACACCGAGCCGGTTCCGCAAGGGTGCGTACGACCCGAAGAAGCCGGAATACGATGCGCTCCGCCACGATCCCACCGCGATCAACCATGTCAACGACGAGTCGACGGCCGACCTTCACGACCGGCACGATATCGTCGCCGGTCGGCTCCGCGGCAATATCATGGGCATCGGCTACCGGATGGCGGAGACAGACCCGATGGTGGGGCCGGGGCATCCCGCGGAGATACTGCAGCGACTCTATCTGCGTCAGATACCACTGCCCGAGGTGACTCGGCCAGGGTTCCGGCGTGACCAGGAGCTGACGCTCCACGTGCCCGCCCTCGGGAACCCCAGGGTCGCGATCAGTAAGGAATTCAGCGGCCTCAAGGTGCGTGTTTCCGATCGACAGAATGCTTTGTCCGCGTTCCTTGCTCGTGAAATGGTCTTTTCGGACGACTATTACTCGGATGTGATGTCCAGGATCAACGCGGCGCTGGAAGGCGCTACCGATGACCTGCCCGCGCGCCGCCGCGCGGTCGCGCCACCACCGAGCGAAGCGCCCGCGCTGCCCGCCCCAGCCGAACCGCGGTCGCCCGCACCGACCGAGTCGATCGGAGAAAAGGCCTGTAGCCAGGTTATCGACGCCGAGATCAGTAGCCGCCTCCGCCGAAACGATGGCTGGAACAAGAACCGCAGACTCAGCCCCCAAGTCGTGTCCTATGACGGAATCGGGCTTCTGTATGTGGTAGCCGCCGAGAAGGGGAAGCATCTCGAGGCGGTCACCGAACTGGCCCTGGTCAGCGACTACTACCGCGACCTGCTGTGGCGTCCCGGCACCTACATCCAGTACCTGGAAGTGACCGCACACCCGGACGGCGTCGTGCATTCTCGGCCGATCAGCCGAGATGAGGCGGAGGGGCCGTATCGCCGCCCGACATGGGACGACGCGGTCGCCGGGCTGATATCGCAGTACCTGACGATGTGCTGGACCCTGCGGCAGGACGGTAAGGCTCCGCCCCGCTGGAGCAAGTGGCTGGGTCAGCTCGGCACGGACGCGTTCTACACCGAAACCGACGAGGCGCGGCGCAGGCAGCGCAACGAAGCGGAGTTCAACGAGCAGAAGGAGAAATACGAAGCGGCTCGCCGCGACCCGTCGGCGCTGAACCACATGAACGAATCGTGGCAATCCGATCTCCCGTTCTGGGACGAGGTCGTCGCGGGCCGGTTACGCGCCGATATTCTCGATTTCGGCTACCAGCTGGCACGAGACAACCCTGAGCTGCGGCGGCCGGATAATCCCGCGGGCGTGCTCTACAGCATGGCGATTCGGGAGCGACCGCTGCCGCTCTGGACGGACCACTCGGCCGTGCCGGACGCAGAAGAGGTAGCCGGCGACACCCGATATCCGGTCGCGATCCCCGGCCTCGGCGAGGGAATCGCCCTGGCGATGGATACCGACCAGGGTCGGTATCGGGTTTCGCGTGTTCAACCCGGGACGTCACGCGGTGCCGCGGTGCCCAACGTCTTGGCGCAGTGGTTTTCGGGGATGGACCACGAGAAACCGCAGAGCCTGGCGCGCAAAATCGGCAAGGCTGTGGGCAAGCCCCGAAGCAGGGACCTGTCCTACGGTGGATCTGGTGATCTGGATGCCGCGACGGCCGTTGCGCGCCTGGTCGGCGTTCCCGTCGATTTCGATCATGGCGTCCTGGAGCAACAACTGGATGTCGCGCACCAAGAATACGGGGATCTGGTCGCGTGGGCACAGAGCGAATGTCTCGTCGTCGAGGACGGTATCGCACGGTTGCGGACACTGGTCGAACGCGCCTCGGTCGAGCTGGACGCGCACCGTGTCGGTGTGGCATTCCCGGTCGAAGAGATGATCCGCACCGGACGTCAGTTGAACGCCATCGTGCGGAGTCTGGCTTTTGGACTGTTCGAGTACAGAACGCTTCCGGAAGGCGCGAATCGGCAGCTGGTGGAGACGCTGGTGGCAAAGCTACCCATCGGGGCGAATACCGTCCTGGATCTTCTCGACGCGCTGTCGGAGCAAGCACCCGGAGTGGACTTGCCGGAGTGGCCCGGTCATGAGCGACAAGGTGCTGTGCGGGATCTCCGTCGGATCGCCGGGCGGGTGTCCGAGGCCCTTACGCTCGCGGATCCCGTCAAGGCGGCGAATAGGTGGTGGTGGGGGCCGCGTGCACTGATGGAGAAGAAACTACTCGCGATACTCCTCAGGCCGGGCGCCGGGGGCCGGACCTGGGCGCAGAATGCCGACGCGCAGCTGGTCGCCTACCGGGAAGAAAACGGCGCCGACGTGGATCCGAAGAACGGCACCGCTGCGCATCCGGACCGTTCGTCACCGCAGATGTCGAAGGCGCCGCCGACTGGTGAACTTTCCGAGGTGCCGGCGAAGTCTGCGTTGAGTTCGTTGATCGAATCCATGGGGAGGTCACCGAGTTTCGCTGCGCAGGCGGTGCCGGAGGTCGGTGACGGCGGCGTGCCAGAAGGAGCCGCGGTGGTCCCCGGGCGGAGATCGGGGCATGCGAACAATGAGTCTGTGCCCGAGGGGGCGACCGGTGAGCGGGCGGCGGGGCATACTGCCAACCAATGTGGCCGGTTGGTGTTGGAGCTGCTGAATTGGGAGCTTGCGGAGGAGATACCGGCCGTCGGCGCGGGCGGCATGTTCGTGAAGGATCTGGTGCGTATTGCGGGCAG
Source organism: Nocardia sp. NPDC019395 (assembly GCF_040632335.1). Lineage (NCBI taxonomy): Bacteria > Bacillati > Actinomycetota > Actinomycetes > Mycobacteriales > Nocardiaceae > Nocardia > Nocardia sp. NPDC019395. The sequence goes on along the minus strand of NZ_JBEYBT010000009.1, from coordinate 88,305 downwards.
GAGCCTGGAGGACGTCCGGAAGTTCGAGGTTGATCCTGTTCGTCCGCATCGGCGTGTTGTGGACGCGCTGTCGGCCCTGCCGGCGGATCAACGTGAGGGTGCGTCGGTGCTGGTTTTCCACGGCTTCGACAAAGCTGATGAGCATGGTGTTGCCGGGCATGTGTTCCGGTTGGTGTGGCGGGGCGGCGGGATCGAAATCGAGGATCCGGGTAAGGGGGTGTTCGGGCCGTTCGACGATGTGATGGCCCCGGAGGACCTGGCGGATCTGAAGGGCGTGTGGGCGGTCGGGTTCGATGCTGCGGGTCGACCGCTGAATTTGGCCGGGGATGAGGCGGATCCAGCCGATCTCGAGTTCGCGGTGGGTTTGTCACACGACGTTATCGCTGATCAGGTGGTGGCGATGGTGGCCGAAGCCGGGCCGGAATGGGCGGAATCGCTGGTGCCCACTGTCAAGACTCGCCATGTACCGTATCTGCTGGATGCGAACGGTGAATTCAGGCCCAAGGATCTAACGAGGTACATCCTGGCGTCGGATCGTGAGCACCTTTCCCAGGCGATCGACTTGATTCACGAAAACCAGCACGCCGCAGATTTCCTTGCAAGCAGTCTTGTGAACCGATTCACGATGTCGCTCGATGAATATGTCGATGCTGTTTTACATCACGAAGCAAAGGCTTTCGCCACACAGTCCTTGTATATCAGGGCAATGATGGCGCGAGGCTATGAAGTCAGCCCCCGGAGAAGCTTCCCGGTCTTCACCAACGCCTATGACACCGCTGTCGCGGCTATGCGAAAGGTCTCGCCAAACCTTCCCGAATCGCAACTCGAGGCTGTTGGCTACCGGGCCGGTGTTCGGGCCCTGAAAAAATTCCTGGCAATGCCCGACGCGGACGGGACACCTGCAGACTATGTGGTAAGAGCCAAGGCGCAATGGCACAGTAGCCGGACCGAAGTCGATCGGGCGAACCTGCATACTCCCAGCACACCGGAGAGAGCGGCAGAGATCCGGCGATTGGTGCTGGCCAGAACTGCCGCCGACCGGGATCTCGCAGCGGTGGAACGCGCGATCGAGCGGCACGGCACCGTTCAGCCCACCGGTACGTCGCCTGCGGATTCTCGCCGACGGGCACATTCAGATCTGCTGCTGCGTGATCTGGTCGCATGGCGGAATGCAGCGGCGCGGGATGCGGCCGAGACCCACGCCGCAGTCGATGCGGCGGCCGCGCGCGATGTGCTGACCGTGGTGCTCCAGCACGAGCCCGGCATGCTGCTGACCGATCATATCGCGGTGATCGGCGGCAATCGGCCGCGCTTGCTCGTCGTGGCCGGTGAGCACGAACATCTTCGCCTGCGCGACAAAGCGATTGCCGCGCATCCCGAACTCACGGATTTGTCCGGTATGAGCTGTGAGTACCGCTCGGTCCACAGCGACGTGGATGCTGTGGTGCAGGTGGAGCCGATCCGGGATCCGGAACCACGCCCGGAGCTCCGACTGCCTGACGTTCCCTGGCTGAACCTGGCCGAACAGGCTGCGGAACGGCGGCTGCGCCGGGTCCGGCAGATGATGTGTGAGACCGAGATCGGCCGGTGGGCCGATAACCTGCTGCGCGAAAACGGTATTCACCTGCTCCTGGAGGCGCACGCCGACGACAGGTTGTACCCGTTCCGGAAGGCCTTGGTACTCGATATCGGTGGCTCCGATGCCGAATTGGCCGCCGCCATGGTCGCGGGTGCCGTTCACGTCTATCAGGACTTGGATCGCCCGGACGGCAGCGCCGTACGCGACCTGATGCACTCGGACCGGGAAAAATACGTGGCCGTACGGCTCGAGGAGGAGGCGGTAGCGCAGGCCGGCCGGGCCGAGGCGATGCGGCAACTGCGCGAAGTCGAAGACAAGCGACCACCCGCCGGATTCCGCCGCGAATACATCGGGCCACCCGATGCCCTGGAACTCGCCTACACGAACGCATACCGGCAGGCTCTCCACGCTTCGGCCCGCGGACGCACACCATCGGCAGCTGAACACGCATTGGCGAACCAAGCCGGTATCGCCGCTGTGGAACCGCTGCTGAAGCAGGTGGGGCCACGACTGGCCGGGCTGACGTATGCCGACTTCTACCGATCGGTGTGGAACGACGCAAACGGGGAGGTCGTCTCGACGCAAGGCGTGGAACCCGCCGCCGGTTCCGAGCCGCGGACCGAGCTCGATATCCACGGGCTGCTGACCGCGCTGGTCCAGGAACGGGACGAGGCTCGGCAGCATCGAGATCAGGCGCGCGCCGAACTGGCGATGTTCACGGACGAAGAACTCGCCGATCTGGGACCCGCATCCGCAGAACTGGAATTGATACGGCAGGCCACTGATCCGCGGAATCGTGCCATCGTCGCGGCGATCGACACCTACCGCCGGTGGGATCCGCGTATCGGCCCACTCCAGGCGGCGATCGATGCCTACGTAGAAGCCGACCGCCAGCGGGCAACCTGCGATCTTCTCGCCTTCGAACAGTCGCTCGATCCAGCACACACGCGTCCGGGTACGCCGTTGATGAGTGACCTGGCCCAGCAGCGAGATCAGGCGATCGACGCACTGGCCCGATTCCTGGGTATCGCACCCGCTCAGCTGAACGCCGACCAGGCATACAACCTCTTGGGCCAGGCCCAGCAGCAACAGCAGTCCCGGGGCCCGGTGGACGATCGCGTCGACCAGTTGGCCGCGATGTGTGAACGGTTCCTGGCCGTGGAACCGATCGTTCGGGCCGTCGAATTGCTGGGGGAACGGGAGGCGCAGGCCCGCCGACTCGACGAGCAGGCCCGCCCCGCCGTGGCGGACCGGCCGAAATCCCCGGAGGCCCTTATAACCGAAGCGCTCGCCCGGATACCGAATCTCGGCATCGACGGCCGGGCCGCCGTCACCGCCGTGCTTGCCACCACGTTGGAGCGCGAGGGGACGCAGCTCTGGCCGGTGGAGCACTGGGGCAGGGGCCACCGTATCCAGGTTCGCGACGCCGACGGTAGCCCGCTCCTGGATATCGAGATGGCCGAGGGCACGGTACGGGTACAAGCGCAGTTGAATCGGCTGCGGCCGGCCCGGGTCTTACAAGCGGAGCTGCTGCTGCCACAGCTGATGACCGGCTGGACCGACCCTGATCAGGTCACTCGGGCGTTCACGACCGTCGTCGAGCAGATATCCGGCAACGGCCCGCGCCCCACTGCTTGTCTCACCGACGGCAACGGCGTATTCACCCTGGAGCTGTCCGGGGTCCGGGGAGCGCGGAAACTCGATATCACCGTCGCATCCGACCGCGGCAACCTAGCGTTGTATTTCGATGAGGAGGAAAATGATCCGGGAGGGGGTGGCGGCGGAAGCGGCGTGCCGCCGCGACCGCGATCACCGAATAAGACAACATCAGCCACCGACGCCGGCGATCGATCGGGTTCGGCCCCTTCACGTTCGGCGTCGCTACGCGGATCTGTTTCCGGCCGGCAAGCGAAGATAGGGCTGACCGACCTCGCCGATCAGGCGGTGGCGTACCACCACAACGCCGGGGACGATCCGTTCGACCCCCGGCCGTGGGGCAACGACAAAGGCCGACTCACACCGGACAAAACACCCCGGACCTCCGGAAAGACCGATACCGATACCGGTCGAGGGCTCTCGGCTCAGCGGCAGGCCGAAGGCTTCCCCGAGCTGACCGACGAGGAATTCCACAACCGAGACGATGATCTCGAACGGCACGCCGGTGCGAATGCGGCCCCGACCGCAACCCAGCCGAACGACCAGTTGATCGGCGAGATCTACCGGACAGTCGGTGATATCCGCACCGCCCGATCCATAGTCGCCCGAGCGGCCGAACAGTCCGGTGCCTCGACAAAACAGCTGAGGGCTGCTGCCAATAGGCTTGCAATACCACATGTTCGTTTCAGCCGCTGGCGTCAGGGAGTGCTGATCGATCTTGTCGAGAAGGCCGACCCCATGCCCGGCGCCATGGCACCGCGACTGCCCATCTCGCAAGCGTGGCTCGAATCTGTCGAGCAGGCCACTCGCGACCAATGGGACCGCGGCTTGGCCGCACTCGACCCCGAACAGGCCGAATGGCTGACCCGCACCTATTGGTTTGGGCAGAGCGCCCCCGATCCGTACTACGGCTTCGGAGATGAGGTGCTGATGCGTTTCGCTGCGGCGGTGCACGATTGCCGTTCGGCCGATGCCGGCACCGCGCCTGTGGTGGTGACCACGTCGACATACGAAAATTCGGAACCCGACAGTTCCGCAGCACAACCGATTCCAGGTCTGCGCCCGATAGATGATTACTGCTTCCTCGGCGGTGACACCGGAATCGAACTCGACGAGGACCTTGCACGGCGCATGATCGCCACCGCACTGGACAACCTGCCCGATGCGCTGGTCGGCAGCTGGAATCTCAATATTCCGGTGGGTGACCGGGAAACCGGCCGCTTCATGGTCCGGATCGCGAAATCCAGTGGTGACGGTATGGATACTCGCGTTGCCGCGGAATGGCGGATCCTGGAATTACTGGCTCGATACGGGGTGAAGAATGTTCCCCGGGTGTACAAGGTGCTGCACAATGTGGAACTTCCCGACGGGACCCGTGCCACGGTCCAGATTCATAACTTCTTCGAGGACACCGTCACGGTCGCGGACCTACCCGATGATGGCGATCTCGTCGCTCGTCTGAACGAGGGAATCAGGGAGATTCAGCGTGAGCTGAGCAGGGTCCCTGTCGGCGAGGGTGATCCCGGGCAGTTCATCCGCAAGCTCGTGGCGGAGAAACGGCGGCTGTGGGAGTCGCTGCAAGGGGAATTCGGGTCGATCTTCGCTCGGCTCGGCGTGCCGGACGATCCGTTCGAGTTCATCGTGGCGAATTCGAATGATCTGGATTCGGTGCGGTTCCAGGTCGTGCACGGCGATCTGCACGAAGGGAATCTGCTGTTCACCCTCGTCGACGGCCGGTTGGTGATCTCGGAAACCGAGACCCGAGTGGTGGATTGGGAGATGGCCCGTTTCGGTGATCCGGCCTACGACGGGGAGTGGACCAACCACATCGCCGGCGAACCGCTGATCGACTCATTGCCACGCGGGCTGATCTATCAGCGATACTTCGATGTGCAGCGGGTCATTCACGACACCGTGCGCCTGGCGCGGGCCGCGGCATTCGGGCAGCTCACCGTGGCACAGATCAGATTCATCCACTCCGAGTTCCACGACGCGTTGGTTCTGGCAACGTGCGGCTGGAGGTACGGTCTGCTCGGTATGCCGGAACCGGTCGGCTCGCTCAATCCCATGCCCCGTCTCTTGCCTGCCATCGATGCGACGAATCCACCCGCGGCACAGTGGCAGGCTCCCTCGGTCCAACCAGCACCTCTCGGCGGCGCCGAGGTACCAACCTCGGAATTCGATCCCGCCGACAGCGGATTGAACATCCAGCCGCCCATCGACTTCCACGTCCCACCGGCGCCGATCTCCCCCCTTGTGCACCAGTGGCTTGCCGGAGTACGCGACCTCCCGTTCGAGGATTTACTCAGCCGAATCCGGGATCTGCCCGAAGTGCGGGCGCACGCACTGCTGGATGGCCTGACCGCGGCGGTCACTACGCATCTGCACACCCTCCGCACCGGAGACTCCGGTGCGGGAAGTGATCTGATCGATGCGCTGCGCTCCCTTTCCGCGCTCGACCACCAGTTGTGGTTCCGGTTCGACGCGCCGGACCCGATCCCCGATAACACATCCCTCTTCCGCACTGCCCGGCAGCTCGTGGACCGGTTACCGCTGTTGCGGTCCATGGTTGTCGCGACGGACGCCTTGATCGACGGACTGGGGGCGCTGAGTGCTCCAGAAGTCCACGAGGGTGAGATCGGCGGCTTGAAAGACTTCATCATGCGGACGCGTCGGACGTGCGACCGGGTACAGCGATTGCTCACCCAGCTGCCCTGGGATATGGCGGCCACTGTTCCAGGAGATGCCGCGCCGTCCACGGACCATCACGATTCGGTCGTCGCGGTCGGTGCGCATCTCGCGCTGACCGAGCAGACGCGAGTTCTTCTCGCCAGTGGCGCCGCGCACCTGGATACCCGGCTCCTGAGGGCCACTGATGAGGCGCCGGGCCGGGATCTTGCCATGGCGTTCCGCGAATACAATCTGCTGACAGCGGAATTCGAACGCGCCCGTTCCGGCACCGATGCCGAGTTCGCCGCTGCGGCCGCATCCCATCTGGCCGGCATGATCAAGATCGCGCGGTATTACCTCACCAAAACTCCCGACAGCGGCGCCGGGGTCGAACTGATCTACCGGCTGCACGGCGAGCTGGCGTCCGTCGCCGCGCGGTTCCCGCACCGGCATATCGAGGAGACCATGGAGCTCGTCGGCAAGCTGCATACGGTCTTGTCCGACGAGCACAATACGCAGACGAGTTACTCCCGGCCTATGTGGATCGGGATCGTCGCCATAGAGCAGTTATCGCCCGGTGCCGACGTCTATGAAGCGTTGGAACGCACCTTGGCAGATCTGCGCGTCGTCGGCGGGCTACTGCCTACCGATCCGAGCGTTGATACCGCAGCCGCAGCGGAACCGGTCACCCCACCCGCTCCGATTCCTGATCCCCATCCGGCGACCGTCGGCATCGCGGAAACCAGCCTCGACCAGCTGTGGGATCGTTTCGCGGAGCTGGCCGACGCAGAGGCGGGCGCGGTACTCGACCAGGTTCGTATCCGGCTCGACGATCACCTCGCGGCCGTCCACCGCGGCGAGGCGCCACCGATTGCGGAAATGGCTGATCTGACCCGAGCGCTGCTCGTACTCATCGAAGAGCTGCAGCTGCGAGTCTGGGAACTGGGCCGCGAAATCCCGGATTACGCCAGTTTGTTCGAACTGGCCGCGGATCTCACGGCCTGGTCCGGGACGATCGCCGCTATCGCGTCCGCAGCGATTACCGCGCACAACTGCGCCGCCATCATTACCGAAGGTCAAGCCGACCTGTCGGACCTGACTTCCTTCACCGGAAAAGGCGTCCAGATCGCCGCAAGTGTCGATCGCCTCACGCAATCTCTGCGCGCTATCGCACTGCTGCCGAACGCTGACCGTGGTACCGGAGCTCTCGACGGTGAACCGACTGTCGAACACCGGCGGGATGCCACGTCTCTGCTGCGGGCGATCGACGAATGGGCTCTGACCAGATCCGATATCGACGAACAACTGCGTGTGCACCGAAACAACATCCCGGCCTCCGTCGAACTGTTCGCCACCGCGAATCGGGTCACTGCCGCCTTCGAATGGTTCGATACCGAGGCAGCGCAATCGGTGCCGGACAGCGAGTTCGCAGCGCGCATACGCGAGCACCTGCTGGCAACCGTGGAGATCGCGGCCGAGATGGCCAGGCACAGCTATCACAATGACGCGGCATGGGAACTTATCCGGCATATCGCCGTCATACTGGACCGGGCCGTTCATCGGCTGCCTCGCCTGGCCGGTCTGCTCGAAATCCAGCGCGCGCTTTCGGATGCTGTGCAAACGGAAGTCGGCTCCGGACCCGTCACCCGACAAGCCGCCAGCTTTCTCTCCTCCGGACTGTTCAGCATCGAGTCGCAGTTCGGCAAAGCACTGTACGAGCTGCGCTATGTAGACCACCCATCGCCACCGCCGGAGACCCTTCCTGCGTATCGCGGGCAGTTCCCGGACGTATGGAAGGAGATGCGACACACGCTGGATGAGCAGCCATTGTTCGTGTCCTCCTCGGCGGTGGTCGATCGCCGCGCGGACGATATGGAAGACGATTACTTCGTCACAGACGACGAGGAATATTTCGTCGTCGGCCAGACGACGGGTTTCGATAGCGGAGCAACTCTTCCTCCCGCGCCGGGCCGGGCCGATGGGGCCGCTGATCCGGGGAGGCGGTCGGACGCCACCCTCCGCGCTTTCGCCGGTGTGAATGATTGTGTGCCGGTGGCTTTCGGTCGGGTGGACGCGGAGCAGGGGCTGCAGCTGGTGGCGGCCTTGGACGAGGTCAGCTCGGCGGGTGTGTCCGGTGCGCGGATCGTGAAGGCGTTCAAGCATCGTCCTGAGGAGTTTGCGGATCGGGATGCGGTGGCGGGTGTGTTGCGGGGTCGTGCGGTGGGGGCGATGGCGGTGGTGTTCGAGGAGTACGACGGTTTGGATATGGGTCATGCCGTGGTGATGGTGAATCGGGGTGATGGTCGGGTCGAGGTGATGGACGGGGTTCGTGTCGAGGTTTTTGAGGACGGTCAGCAGCCCGCGGGGGTGACGGGGTTGTGGGCGGTGGTGATCGAGGCTGGCGTGGTGGTGAAGGGGTTGGGCGACCGTAAGCTGCGTGCTTTCCCGGACGACAAAGTTTTCGGGCGGGATCCGCGGCAGGCCGAAGGGGTGCCGGAGGCGAAAACGCCCGAGACCGCCAACCCCCCTTCGCTCGAGCTGACGGACGCGGAGATCGAAGTGCTCTTCTGGACCGCTCGGGGTCTATCACAGAAGGCAATCGCGAAAGAACTGGATATAACTATCGGTGCTGTGAGAAAGCGCGATCGCGCAATCTACTGGAAAATCGGTTCCAGGAATATCCCCAATACCGTTGCTGCCGGATTGGTCCTCGACCACATCGCTTTCGATACGACCCAGAGACGCAAAGACAGCGAGCTGTCCGCAGACGATCGAAGACTCCTCACCGCAGTTGCGAACGGCAATTCCTACGAAGAATTGTCGAATTCGGAAATTCCCCTCGAGAAGGTACAGCAGCACGCCGCAGATCTGCTCTGGCGACTCGGTGCTACCAATATGGCTCAGGCACTGACCATGACACCGGGCGACTGGCATCTCGACCCCAACAGCCTTTCCGAACCGGCCGACCCCGTGCTGACAGCACTCGAGCGCACGATAATCAATTCGACCTCCATCGGTAGGAAGCGGGCACAGATCGCCCAGGACCTGAATATTCCCCCCGGGGCGGTGAGGTATCACCTCGAGCGGATCTGTTTGAAGCTGGGTGTCAGCACCAGCGCGCAAGCGGTGGCGGCTTTCCGACGGCAAGGAGAACCAGAGTCTGCCACTCCCAGCTCCATCGTCGATCCGGCAAAGGCCGGTGCGTCCGGAAAAGACGATCACCATGGCCCACGAGACAGTTCGAGTATTGCCCCTGGCACCCCGCCCGTGCAGGCAGCTGAGGCACCGTACGCCGCCGCGGCCGCCGCCACTGCCGCCGCCGATGACGATGTTGCCGACACTGCCGAGGATGCCGCTGCTGAGATAGCCACTGACGCCGGTGACTTCACCGACGCCGACGTGGTGACGCCACGGATCTCGTGGCAAGATGGTCCGGCCTATCGACAGTTGCGAAACCGGTACGGGCTCCAGATCTACCGGCACATCCTCTTCCTCATGGGCGCGCAGCCGGGCAGGCGGATACCCGAGCCGGTCAAGAGGCGTGCGCAGCAGATCAACGAGGCCGTATTCCGATTCGCCGAGGCCCGCCGCTGGCGGGTTCCGGGGCAGCAGGGCCCCGTCGACTGGCTGCAAGGAATCGCCCGCGACGAGCTCGCACGTAAACGGGCCGACCGCCGTGAAGCCGGTGACCTGGCCGCCGCCTTCCACTCCGCCGAGGGCTCGGCCGCGGAGCAACTTCGCCGAAGTCTCGGGATAGACGACGGATCCAGCGCCGATACCACTCCGGGACAGCCCACCACATCCTCCGAACAACTCGAACCACCCGGCGACGGCACCTCTGCATATACGGCATATACCCAGCTCACCGCTCCCGCCGGGGTGCCCGAACTGCTCGGGCCCATCGGCCGGCATTTCCGGTTCGACGAGCGGGGCCGGACCACATTCATCCCCGGCGACGGCATGCTGCAGGCCGGGCTGGAAGCGGTCCGGCAGCGGTTCGTCACACTGCGGCCACGGCTTGCGGCGCTCGGTGCCGGCGACTGGTACGCCGCGATGCTGGACCAAATCGATGCGGCCGCGTCGACCACGCCGGCAGTCCGGCCGAGAAGGGACCGAGTCGTCCTGCCGCCGGACGGTGGACAGCCGCCGCGGAGATACCAGGAGGGGACCGATGCCACGGTCCGAGGCGGTGGCCCTTCGGAGGGCGGCGGCGAACTCGCGAAGCGCCGGTTACCCCAACGCACCATCGCCTATGAACGAGCCCGTGCCGGCGCCACCCAGGATCTCACGACCGCGACCGCCAACTATGTCACGGACCTGGTCACCGTCGCGCGCCAGGAGATTCTCGAAACGGGCGATACGCCGGCAGGTCTCGATCATCTGGCCGCGGCCGCCGACGCTTTCGGGCGCGCGGCCGCGCACCGGCCGGATCACCCCGCGATTGCCGAAGCGGCCGCGGTGCTGCGCCGATTCCACCAGCGACTCACGGTGGCCGGTACCGCGCAGGGCGGTTACCTCGCGCAGGCACTGGCCGAGGGCTCCGCACTGCACAACACCGTCACCGACGCCCTATTCCTGCTGCGCGCCATCGGTTGTATTTCCCACGCCGCAACCACGATGTGGGCCTACGGGAACACCGACGGAACTATTCCCGCCGACAACTTCACCGACCCGGACAGTCTCGAAACCGCCATCAACGCCCGGCTGCGACCCGTTCCCCGCGGTACCGACCCGATCGCGAAGATCATGCGCGAACTCCGTGCAAAGGACGGCAATACCGCAGTCGTCGCCGCTACGGACGAGGACATAGGCCACGTCTGGGTCATCACAAATATCAAAGGCGAGCTGTTCGTCACCGACCCCCTCATCGAATCCGACTCCGATATCCCCCGCACCCGCCACATCGACGATTGGCATCACGCCCACGACACCACTACGGACAAATTCTTCGCGGCCCACTTCACCAGCGAAACCGGCGGGCTGACCGCGAAGCCCGAATATGCCTGGAGCACCGAGCAAGAGCCCGGCCTCCCGGGCAAATTCGAGGGACCCCCCGCTGAGCGCGATGGCGGGAACTCGGCCGAACATACTGCCGCACACCCCGAGCCTCAGCGTGATCCGATGGATGCGCCGGCCGCGGAAAATCGGGAGCAGGCCGGAAATACGGCGAGTCAGCCACCTGGCCGCCCCACTCCTACCGGACGTCATATCGGTTTCCGGCGTGCCGTCGAGAACGCAGCGCAGGGTGTCCAGCGGCAGGCTGTTGCCGATGCGAGCAACGATGAATTCCGCAATGCGGTGGCCGCGCTTCATCCTCGTCAACAGCGGCTACTGAAGTTGCGGTACATGGCAGGAGTGTCGGTCGAGGAAGCCGCCAGGTTGACGCGTCAGCCGCCCCATCAGGTGCGTGCGGCGGTGCCCGAGATCGTGCAGCGGCTGGTGCGCAAACTCGGTGCGCCCGTGAACGAATCGGTTGATCTGCCCATGAGCGGGGAAGGGCTGGCGGAAGTGCTCGCGGGCCGCGGTGTGAAACTCGCGTGGTCAGGGCGGAAGCTGGAACCGGAGATCGCGGTATTGCGGGCGGTGCGCCCTGAGCAGATCGATGTGTTGCGGCAGCTTGTCGAACAGTTGAGTTCGAAACAAAGGAAGGTATTCGTCTGGTGGTACATCGGGCTTCCAGCCGCCGGGATCGCCGCACGACTCAGCCTGAGCGAAGATGCCATACGCGAGAACGGATCCCAGGCGATTCGCCAGGTTGCCGAACAGCTTCCCGGCGCGGTGGCGAAGGCTGAGCGGATCGCGGCCGCACTGAACGCCTTGGCCGGTAAGCAGGATCTGGGAGCTGCGCTGGCGTTCGGCGGTGTGGATCTCGCGTTGTCGGAAGGGCCGCAGGCATCGGCGATTGCCGCTGTGCGGAACGCGAGCGTCGAACACCTCGATGCACTGGTTTTCGTGGTCGAGCAGTTGGCGTTCCGGCGTGGCGAGATGTTCGTTCGTTGGTTCATGGGCCAGTCCGTGCCGGAGATCGCCGCCGCATCCGGACTCGCCGGAAAAACCGTGCAATCCCGTCTTCCCCGGATTATCAGCGATGTTGCCGAACGGCTTTCGAGTGAAATGGGTCTCCGGCTAGCGGGCGAGGAGGCGCGGAGGCGTCGGGAGGAGGAGCGGAGGCGTCGGGAGGAGGAGCGGAAGCGTCGGGAGGAGGCGCGGAAGCGTCGGGAGGAGGCGCAGAAGCGTCGGGAGGAGGCGCAGAAGCGTCGGGAAGAGGAACAGAAGCGCCGGGAAGAGGAACAGAAGCGCCGGGAAGAGGAGGAACGTCGAGAAGACGAGCAGGAGCATTGGACATCGGCGGTGGTACTGGCGGGTGTGGGTGGGCAGGCGTTGGCGGATGCGCTTGCCCTCGGCAACGTAAATATTGCTGCGCCGGAGAAGAGTGCGCCGGCTGATATTGCGGTGTTGCAGCGGGCTCGTACCGAGCAGCTCGATGCGTTGTGTGTGTTGATCGGGCAGTTGCCTTCTCAACATCGGGAGACATTTGTCCGGTGGTTCACCGGGCAGCCCATGGCGGATATCGCCGAAGTATGCGGCCTTGATCCTGGTGCCGTTGATAGGTCGGTCCGTGAGGCGATTTCTACCGTTGTCGAGCAGCTTCGGGTTGCCGCGAAACGGCGGAGGGCCGCGCTACTGGCGGCTGCGGCCGCGGGTGGGCAGGCATTGGCCGATGTGCTCGAGGCCGGCGGTGGGGAGAATCTCGCTTTATCGAAGCGCGGGCTGGCGTCCGAGAGCGAAGTATTGCGCTGGGCGGGCGTCGAGCATCCCCGCAGGTTGCGGGAATTGGTCGAGCAGTTGGCGCCGGGGCGCCGGGATACCTTCGTCCTGTGGTTCGCCGGAGAATCGGTGGCCGACATAGCCGAGGTACGCCGTACGAACTCGAACAACGTTCGCTCGAATCTACGCGCGGCGATCGCGGCGCTGGTGAAACAGCTGCCGGCTGTGGGTGAGCAGGCGCGTTCGGAAGTTGAGGAGCAGGAACACCGGCTGGCGGCCTCGGCCGCGGTGGTGGCCGCCGACTCGGGCGGGCAAGCGTTGTTGGATGTGCTCATGGCCGGTGGTGGAGGCCTCGCTTTCTCGGAGGAGGAAGAGATGGCGCCTGCTATTGCTGTGCTGCGGGCGGCGCGCGATAACCATCCCGATGTGTTGCGCCGGTTGGTCGAGGATATGCATCCCGTGCGCCGAGGGACGTTTATCCGGTGGTTCGTCGGCCGATCGGTATTCGATATCGCGCAGGAGACCGGCAATCGCTACGTCGCCACCACCGGTCAGTATCTGCGCAGAACTATTTCCATCCTGGCCCGGAAAGTGTCGATTGCGATGGAGGAAGCACGGCAGTCCGCGACCTCGTTTTGACGGTCAGAACTCGAGTTCGGACCAGGGGATGTTTATGGGGAAGGGGTGTTCGGCCTCGATGGCCGTGGTGTTCACGGGGGTCCACTCGTCGGCCAGGAGATAGTTGGTCTGGTGTAGCGGTCGGACGCCCTCGTAGATCTGCCCCGGGGCGGGTTTCGCGGAGCGGGTCCGATGCTCAGTGCAGGGCGCCCGCGATTTTGCGGGCGGTGACCTTCGCGAGGTCGACGAAGAACGGAATCCGTTCGTCGGTCATCAGCTCGAGGGGCCCGCGCAGGCCGAGGGCGAACCGGACCTGGCCCGGCTCATCGCCAATCGGGACGCCTATGGTCCGGAAGCCGTCCACGAGCTCTTCGTCGTTGAAGGCGTACCCGCGTTCCCGGGTGTGGGCGAGTTCCTTTCCGAGTTCCACCGGCCCGGAAATCGACCGCGCGGTGCCGCTGTCGTACGGCAACCGGGTGAGCTCGTCCTCGCCGGCCCGCGCCCAGGCCAGGAGTACCTTGCCGAGTGCGCTCGCGTGCAAGGGAAGCCGGAGACCCTGCAGTTCGTGCCCCTCCGCTTCGCGCCAGCTGCTGGTTCCCAGCAGAACGGCGTCGTCGCCGTGCCGCGTCGCGATGGACGCTTTCGCGCCTGTGATCGTCGCCAGCTCCTCGAGGTGCGGCTCGGCCAGGTGGATGCGGTGCTGTCGATAGGCGATCTGACCGTATTCGGCGAGCGCGGTCCCCAGCCGGTACCGGCTGGGTGAGTCCACCTTGTCCAGGAAGCCTGCCTCGACGAGGGCGGAGAGCAGGCGATGGGTCGTGCTCACCGGCAGGTCCAGCCGCCGGGCGATCTCGGAGACGCCGAGGTCCGCGCCGTCGCGGAAACAGGCGAGTACGGACAGGGCGCGCGTGACGGACTGGAGTCCGCCATGGGCTGGGGACGTGGGCTCCACGTGGTGACGCTAGCACGGGGGGCGCCTGTGCGGCCTGTCAGCTTTCCGTTATGTGGAAAATGTGGATATAGCTAGGGGTAAGACCCCAGGCTCCTTTCTCGCGCGGTTATCCGGTGGGTTGTGCACGACTTCACGTCCTGGGACGAACAAACACACAGTCGGATATCGAGTCAAGCTTTCCGGTCAACGGAAAAGTAAGGGTGGGCACCTCGAGGGATGCGGCATAGCTTCCACGGGTACGCCGATATCTCACTGCTAGGAGCAACACCGATGCGTCCCCACCGCCGACTACCTCGAGTGCGCGCTGCTCTCGCGATCCTCCCCGTCGTTGCGCTGGTGGCCGCCGCGTGCGGTTCCGGCGGAAATTCGGATGCGTCCGGAGCGGGTGGTGAACCTGCCTTCGTCCTGAAGGTCACCGACGAAGGGAATTCCGGTCCGCTCGCAGTTGCCAAGCGCGACGGTACTTTCGACGAAGCGCTCGCCCCGTTGGGTGCGAAGATCGAGTGGGTCAACGCTCCGCCGTCGTTCAGCGCGAACCTCGAGTTGTTCAATGCCGGCGAGCTCGATGTCTCCGGTGGCGCCTACAGCCCGGTTGTCGGAGCGCTGTCCAAGGATGTCGGCGTCCGGATCATCGCGGTCGCCGACCCGGTGGATCAGGATCAGGCCGGCATCATCGCCTCACCGGACTCGGGCGTCAGGGAGGTCAAGGATCTCGTCGGCAAGCGGATCGCCGTCAATCCGGCGGGTAAGGGTGAGTACATCACGCTGAAAGCGCTGGAGCAGGCGGGGATTCCGGCCGACCGGGTCGAACGGGTTCCGCTGCAGATATCGGACGCCGCATCCGCCTTCTCCACCGGGCAGGTCGACGCATGGGCTTCGTTCAATGATCCGTACGCGGAAGCCAAGGCCCGCGGAGCCGTCGAGATCGCGACCGAGGCCACCGTCGGCTCGACGGACAATACGATCGTCGCGTTCCGCACCGAGGTGCTCGAGAAGCGGCCCGATGTCGCCGCGAAGTATCTCGAGACGCTGCAGCAACTGGTCGAGCGGCAACGGGCGAACCCGGAAGACTTCGAGAACGTGTTCGAGAAGGCCGGGCCGCGCGCGCTGTCCGGTGACCGGCTCCAGCGCGCGATCGATCTCGGGCGCCGGGCGTCGGTGCCGCACTACCCGACTGCCGAAGACGCAGCCGACCTGCAGGGAGTGGCGGATCTGTTCTACGAGAACGGGGTGATCACCCGGGCCGTCACCGCGGCGGATGTCTTCTATCCGCTCGAGGAAAAGCTCGCCGCCGCAGGGAACCAGCCTGCACCGGCGCCGGGGAAATGACATGGCCATCGTGACGACGCCGCGCGCGAAGGGCGGCCCCGGGCAGCGTCGCGGGGAACCCGACCTCGAGGTGCCGCGGTACCGGGCCGGTCGGCGCCGGCCCCGGTGGGTGTCGATCCCGCTGCGGTTTCTCGTACCCGCCCTGCTCGTTGCGGTGTGGTGGATCGGGTCGGCGAGCGGGGCGATTCCCGAGGAGATCCTGGCCGGGCCACCGAAGGTATGGACGGCGTTCGCGGAGTTGTACGAGACCGGGCAGCTCGTCGACTACTCGATCGCCTCGTTCCATCGTGCCGCGCTCGGTGTGTTGTTCGGGGTCGTGACGGGATTGATCCTCGGTGTGCTCTCCGGATTGTCCAGCCTCGGTGAGGAACTCGTGGATTCCACGATGCAGATCAACCGGGCGGTTCCGTTCCTCGCGCTGGTTCCCCTGTTCATCGCCTGGTTCGGTATCGACGAGACGTTCAAGGTGCTGCTGATCGCGTTCGCCACGGTCGGGCCCATGTATGCCTACACCTATCTCGGCGTCCGCAATGTCGATCGCAAGGTGGTCGAAGCGGCGCGGAGCTTCGGAGCGCGCGGCCCGCGCCTGGTGATCGAGGTGATCCTCCCCTCGGCACTTCCCGGAGTGCTGATGGCGCTGCGGATATGCCTTTCCATCGCGATCACCGGCCTGATCGCGGCGGAGCAGGTGGGAACCCGGGAAGGGATCGGCTATCTGGTGACCCTCGCACAGGAGTACAACCGGACCGACTACATGGTGCTGTGTGTGGTGCTGTACGCGGTACTGGGCCTGATCTTCGACGGAGTGGTCCGGATCATCGAACGGTTCGCGATGCCGTGGCGCGGTCAGGTGGCGGCCCGATGAGTCCCGAAGCGCCGTTACCGCCGCTGTCCACTCGCCCGCAGAGCCCTGCGTCGGCAACCGCCCGCCGAGAAGGCGAACCGATTGCGGTGTCGATCACCGGCCTGCACAAGAAGTTCGGCGACAAGACCGTTCTCGACGGGATCGACCTCGAGATCCGCCGGGGCGAGTTCGTCGTCCTGCTCGGCCCGTCCGGAACCGGGAAGACCACCCTGCTCCGGCTCCTGACCGGTCTCGAGAAGCCGGACGGCGGAGAGATTCTCGTACCCGCCCGCCGGACGACCGTCTACCAGGAGCCGCGACTGATCCCGTCGAAGCGGGTGCTCGGCAATGTCACCATCGGGCAGCGCCGCACCGCCGAGACGAAGGAGCGCGCGACCCGTGCGCTGGCCGAGGTCAACCTCGACGGGAAGGCGCGGCAGTGGCCCGCGACCCTGTCGGGCGGCGAGGCACAGCGGGTCGCGCTGGCCCGGGCGCTGGTCCGCGAACCGGAACTGCTGCTGCTCGACGAGCCCTTCGCGGCTCTGGACGCGCTGACCCGGCTGCAGATGCAGGATCTGGTCGGTGACCTCGTCGCCCGGCACCGGCCGGCGGTGCTGCTGGTGACCCACGACGTCGACGAAGCGGTCCGGCTGGCCGACCGGGTACTGATCCTCAACGAGGGCCGGTTCGCCGTCGATACCGATATCGACCTCGCCCGCCCGCGGGACCGCACCGATCCGGAGTCCCTGCGCTACCGCGCGGCTTTCCTGGCCGAGCTGGGTGTCGGCCGCACACCTTCCCCCACGACCACCTGAAGGAGCACGCCATGACCGCTGCCGCCGACACCGTCCTCGACACTCTCTGGTACACACGCTGCCCCGTGCCCACCGCCAGCGGATTGGCCCATAGTCTCGGCTGGCTGGGCGAGACCGCCGCCGCGGCGGGGATAGGCCTGGGAGTGTTGCAGGACGCCGGGCCCGAACTGGCGCCGCGACATTTCGACCATCAGCTGCTGGGCCTGATCCGCGAGGGCGGCAATGTGCCCGCACTCGCCGCACGAGCCGAGGGCTCACCCACCAGGCTGATCGGCCTGACCTGGATCGACGAAGCACAAGCGATCCTGGTGGCACCCGATTCACCCGTTTCCGGACCGAAGGATCTGGCCGGGCTGCGGATCGCGGTCCCGGCATGGGCGCAGGACCGGGCCCGCAGCTTCCCCCGGGCGATGGCTCTGCACGGGTTCGCGAGTGCGCTCGC
Organism: Nocardia sp. NPDC019395; assembly: GCF_040632335.1. Classification (NCBI taxonomy): domain Bacteria; kingdom Bacillati; phylum Actinomycetota; class Actinomycetes; order Mycobacteriales; family Nocardiaceae; genus Nocardia; species Nocardia sp. NPDC019395. The sequence goes on along the minus strand of NZ_JBEYBT010000009.1, from coordinate 70,632 downwards.
GCTCGGCGGGCTCACCTTCGCGGACGTCCGGCCCGTCGAGGTCGCGGTCGAACGCAATCCGCAGGTCCGGGGTGAGAACGCTGCGGGCCGCCGGATCACCACCTGGGGTGTGGAGGCGCTGCTCGCCGGTGACGTCGACGCGATCTACGTCAAGGGCGCTCGCGCTCAGGAGGTCGCCCGCGAACACGGCCTGCGTACCGCGGTGGACCTGGATGCCACCGAGTCGAAGCGCTCGCGCGTCAACAACGGCACCCCGCGCCCGATCACCGTGCACGCGGACCTGCTGGAGTCGCGCCCCGACTTGGTCGTCGGGTTCCTCACCCAGACATTGCGGGCCGCGAACTGGGCCGCGGACAACCTCGACGAGGTCCGCGCCGTACTCGCCCGGGAAACCTTCTCCGGCGCGGCGGGCGTCGAGGCCGCGTACGGCGGCACATTCCACCGCGGCCTGCACCCGACGCTGTCCGACGAGCGGATCGAACTGCTCGACATACAGAAGCGGTTCCTCTACACCCACGGCTTCCTCGCCACCGATTTCGATCTCGCCTCGTGGGTCGCCCCGGAGCCGCTGCAGCAGGCGAGTGCGCGGCTGGCCGCCGAACGAGAGGTGTCGGCGTGACCGAGTTCCGCTGGGAACTGCCCACTCGCGGAGATGGTCGCCACGTCGGCTCCGTCTCCGCTCATCGCGGCGGATTCGAGTTCCTCGACCAGGTCGTCCTCGCCGCCGAACTGTCCGGACTCGACGGCATCGTCGCCCCGTACGACCCGGCGGGGGAGGAGTCGTGGGTGGTCGCCGGTTCGGCCCTGCGGCAGACACGGCACCTGCGGGTCGGCGTCGAATTCCATCCCGCGTTCGGGACACCCGTGTACGCGGCCAAGCTGTCGGCAACCCTGCAACGGCTCTCGAACGGCCGGCTCGACTGGCGGTTGCGCGTCGACACCGAAGCCGCCGATGCCGCGGCGCGCGGTGACCGGGTCACCGGCGTCGATCGTTACCGGCGGGCAGCCGAATTCCTCACGGTCGCACGGGGAGTGTGGAACGAGGAACAGGTGCTGCCCGGCCGGTTCGGAGGTACCGGTTTCGAGTTCGCCGGCGAATACTACGACGTCATCGATGGCGGATTCCGTGGCATTCTGTCGGGTCTGCCGTTTCCCGTCGTCCACCTGTCGGGCAATTCGCCCGAGGCGATCGAACTGTCGGCCGGGCACGGCGACGTGCACGTATTCGACGAGACCACCGGCAACGTCGATGATGCGGTGGCGTCCTTGCGGGATGCGGCGAGACAGTCCGGGCGCACCGTGCGCGCCGGGCTCGCCCTGCCGGTTATCGCGCGGGAGACCGAGGACGAGGCGTGGGCACGAGTACTGCGCCAGTGGCGGGAGGTGCATCCGGAAGCAGATGCCGCCGAGGTCCGGGCGCTCGCACTCGACGGCGCGCGCTGGTCGGGCTTCGACCGCATCGGGTACACCCGCCCGATCGGCCTGATCGGCAGTTATGAACGAGTGGCGCAGGCACTTTCGGATTACCGGACGCGCGGTATCGAGATATTCGAACTGGCCGGGCATCCGCATATCGAGGAACTGCACCGAACCGGAGAGCACCTGCTGCACCTCGCCGACCCGGCCGGCCGCACCCTCGCAGGGCAGGAGAACAAGTCGTGAGCACGGACTTCTACTGGCGCATCGGGATGGAGGGTGACCATGCGTCGTTGCGCACCCCCCGTCGCTACAACCGCGGGCATGCCGGCGGCCACGGTCCGGGCAATATCGCGCCCGCGATCCGCGGCGGCAGACTGGACGGATACAGCTATATCGACCATATGGCCGCGGTGGTGAAGGCGTCGGAGTCCGCGGGATTCGTCGGTGGGCTGTTGCCCTCCTTCCCGATCACCGAGGACCCGTGGGCCACCGCGTCCGCGCTCGCCCGGGAAAGCGATACCTACCGCTTCATGGTGGCGTTCCAGCCGGGATTCCTGCACCCGCTCCAGGCCGCCCGGATGTCCGCGAGCCTGCAACGCGCCACCGGAGGACGCCTGGTCTACAACATCATCAGTGGCGGCGGTGGCGCACCGCAGCTGTGGTGGGGCGACAAGGTGGCGCACGACGACCGCTACGCGCGGACCTCGGAGTTCCTCGACGTGCTGCGCGGCGTATGGGAGGGCACGCCCTTCGACTACGACGGGCGGTTCTTCCGGACCGAGGGTGCGGCGCTGCCACCGCTGCTGACGGGGCAGCCCTTCCCGGAGGTGTACTTCTCCGGGTCGTCCGGTGCCGCCGTGGACGCCGCGGGCAGGCACGCCGACTACTACCTGTCCTGGCTCGAACCGTTCGCCGACCTGCGGGCGAAGTTCGACGGCGTCCGGGCACATTCCGAGAGGTCGGGTCGCACACCGAAGTTCGCGGTCCGGATCGACATTGTTGCCAGGCATACCGAACAGGCCGCATGGGCGGAGATCGAGAAGGGCTGGGCATTCGTCGACCGCGCGGCCGCGAACCGCGCCGCCCAGGGCGACTCCGTCGGTGCCGCCCGGATCAAAGGGTGGGTGCCGGAGACCATCACCGGTTACCGCGACCTCGAAGTCCAACCCAACGTGTGGTGCGGGTTCAGCCTCATCCGCGGCGGACCGGCATTCGGGCTCGTGGGCAGCTACGAACAGATCGCCGAACGCCTCGACCAACTGATCGACCTCGGCGTGGATGCGTTCATCCTCGCCGGAAATCCCCACCTCGAAGAGGCATACCGCGTGGGTGAAGAAGTGCTGCCGCTGCTCCGGCGCACCACGCCCACCCGGGTCCGCACCCTTTCCACCCGATAGGAGAAACGTCATGACCAGCACCGAAGCCCGCGTCACCCCCGCGGTCGAGGCTTTCGTCGACGACGCGCGCCGCGCCGCCGACACCGCCTTCCGCGTATTCCGCGAGACCGGCACCGTTTCCGCCAACGGCACCGTGAACTTCGTCGAACGGGTCCCCGGCGAAGAACTGGCCGTCGCGCTCAACGAGCCCGGCCCGTGGGCCGAGGACCGCAGCGCGCAGCCGATCCTCGCGACGTTCGACGGAGAGGTATTGGCCGGCGACGGCCGGGCCGGGTTCGTCACCGGTTACGCCGAGGTGTTCCGCAAACACCTCGAGATCACCTCGATCGTGCACGTCCACACACCGTGGCTGGGTGGGTGGGCACAGACCCACCGCACCCTGCGTATCAAGTACGCGGCCTCGCAGCGCCTGACCCTCTCCCGGGACATCCCCGCCCATATCGACCGCAGCCAGGCCCCCGGCGACTTCATCCTCGACCGCCTCGCCGACGATCCGGACCTCGTCGCCATCTTCGAGGCCAACGGTGGCGTCAACGTGATCGGCCGGTCCGGCCTGCTCGAGCTCGCCAAATTCGTGGTCCTGCTCGAAGAGGGCGCCCAGTACCAGGCGCTCGGTGAACTCGTCGGCGGCTCCGTCGACTTCGACCCGACGAACCTCGTGGCGCAGTGGGGTCGCAGTGGATTGCTCGCCGAGGCCCGCCGCCGCGGGCTGGTCTGAGAAACAGCCGAAAAGGAGCCTTCCCATGACTGTTCGTATCGGCTACTTCCCGAACAACAATTCCTTGTTCGTGCTGCGCCACAACGGCCTGCTCGAACCCCACCTCCGGGACGTCGAGTGGGTGGACCTGCGCGAGCTACCGGCTCCGCCGCGCGTCGATCCCCGGGCGGGCCTGCCGACGCTGCATTCGGACTGGTTGTTCGCCGAGGGCGGCTACGACTTCATCGGCACCGGGTTCACCCCGCCGATCACCGGCCTGGGGCAGGGGCGTGATCTGGTGTATGTCGGGATCTCGGGGCCCCGCGTCGAAAACGGGCGGCTGGTGAGCCTCGCGAACTCCGGTATCCGCACCGTCGCCGATCTGCGCGGTAAGCGGGTCGGGATCGCGCACGGCTCGTGGCAGACCACGCTGGCGCTGCTCGCGCTCGACCGCGAGGGGCTGCGCTGGTCCGATATCGTGCCGGTCGATATCGACGTGAACGACGGTGGTGCCGCGTTGCTGCGCGGCGATCTCGACGCATGGGTCGGTGCCTACCCGGTACTGGCCGAGGTCGAGGCCACCGCGCCGGTACACACCCTCGTCGACACCGACGGTCTCTTCAGCCACCCGTCGTTGTGGTTCGTCCGGCGCGAGTTCGCCGAGAATCATCGCCCGGAACTCGAAGCGATCATCACGGCGCTGCAGGAATCGGATGCGTGGATCGTCGCCAACCCGCGCGAAGCGGCACGTTTCTTCGTCGACGATGCCGAACGGCGTGGCGGCACCGCTGATCTCGATCGCTGGGAGGCGGCCTTGCGTGGACGCCCCTTCGGGATCGGCTCGGTCACCGATGAGTTCCTCGATGAGCAGCAGCGTTCGGCAGACCTGTTGCACGCCAACGGTCTGCTGCCACGAACCGTGAAGGTTCGTGACGCGGTCCTGCCGTGGATCGGTGCGGTCGTCGAGGCACATCGTTCGGTGCCGGCAGTCTGAGCGCACGAGAGCCACGGCCGGAAGTGCAGACCTGGGCGGAACTGCCGGGGTTCGTTGCCGGGCGGTCGCCACGGGAGCGCCCGATATAGCCCGGCCCGATGAGGGGGCCGGGGTGGCGGCAGCACAGCAACGGCGCGGTCAGGGCCGGGCGGGATACCACTCTGCCCGGCTCATCGCGCCCGCACCTCGGCAGGCACACTCCAGCCCGCGCCCGTGCCGTCCACATGGTGGACCTCGGATTCCCACGGCACCCGGTACGTGCCCGCCATCAGGTCCTGCATGAATGTGTACGGGCAGTCCCGTGCGCCGCCCTCCACGGCCGAGTAGCCGCGGTGACCGAGTTGGTAGATGTTGTTCTCGACTCCCCAGGTCTGCCTGGCCTGGTCCGCCCGCGCCGGGACGACCTCCGCCGTGACCACCCGATCAGGCGTCCCGTCCCCCTGCGCCAGGACGGTGCCGTCGATATCGCAGACCATGGCCTCGCCCTGCGACCAGATATTGTTCTGGTCCGAGCCGGCGAGGGCCACCGAGACCGTGTAGGCCAGATTCTGGAAGGCGTTCGCCTGATTGGTGATCTGCCAGGCCTGCCGGATCGGGTAGGTATAGCCCGCGGTCCGCAGAATGACATTCGCGCCCTTGTAGGCGGCCTCGCGCGCCATCTCGGGCAGCATGCCGTCGTGGCAGATGATCAGTGCGAGCTTGGACCCGGACGGTCCGTCGCATACCGGGATGCCGAGGTCGCCCGGCGCCCACGGTTCGGCGGGGACCCAGGGATGCATTTTGCGGTAGTAGAGACGTTCACGGCCTTCGTTGTCGAAGATGATCCCGCTGTTCCACGGCGCGCCGTCCGGATTCCGTTCCATGATCGAGAAGCAGCCCCATACCTGGGCTTCGCGGCAGGCGTCGGCCAGCACCGTCATCTCCGGGCCGTCCCGGTCGCACAGTAAGGCGTTGTCCAGCCAGTTCTCCGGGTCCAGCCCGTTGATGCTGTACTCCGGCACGAGCATCAGATCGATGGTGGGCATGCCTTTTTTGGCGCGTTTCACTATGTCCGCGAGCCGCTCCGCGGTGGCCTTCAGATCGCCGGGTTCGTGGATGGTGGGTACCTGTGCCTGCACCAATCCCACCACCAGTGCACCCGGTGTCGGGTTGAGTCCGTCGAGTCCGGTCATCGTGTGCGGTACTCCTCTCGTGTTCCGTCGATGGTCGACTCCCCGAGTTCGGGCCACCGGGAGTGCCACGGCCGTTCCTGTTCGAAGAGTGCGGCCGCCGCGAGTACTTCGCCGTCGCCGAGGTGCGGTCCGGCGATCTGCAGTCCGACGGGCAATCCGGCGGAGGTGAATCCCGCCGGGACCGATATCGCGGGTTGACCGGTCCAGTTGAAAATATTCAGGAAGCCCAGCCAGCTGCCGGAATCCACCATGCGGCCGTCGATCAATTCGGGCCCCTGGATGCCGATCGGAAACGCGGGTACGGCCAGGCTCGGCGTGACCAGCAGGTCGTAGTTCTGCATGAACCGCCACATCTGGTTGACCACTCGCTTGCGCATCATCTGCGCGGTGGTGAATTCCTCTGCTGTCCAAGGGTGTTCGATCAGCTCGACCAGATGGGGTGACATCCGATCCCGGTGCTGCGCCACGAGTCCGCGCATGCCCACGAGATCGCTGTCGGCCATGACGATCGGCCAGATGTAGGGGCGCGGGTCGTCGATTCCGGGGTCCGCCTCGACCACCGTCGCACCCAGTTTCTCGAAGGACTCGACCGCTGCCGCGACAATCGATCGGACCTGGGGGTCGACCGGAAGATAGCCGAGGTCCGCCGAGTAGGCGATTCGCTTGCCGGCCAGACTCCGCGCCGGATCAGCGGAAACCGATCCGCGCCAATCGACGTCGCCGGCCGGGAGCGAATGCCGGTCTCGTGGATCCGGACCCGCGAGCACCGACATCAGCAGTGCCGTATCCGCGACGGTGCGCGTCATCGGCCCGATATGTTCGATCGTCTCCCAGCTCGACATACCGGGGAATCGCTCATCCCGGCATCCGGGGTAGAGCGGGACCCGGCCCATCGACGCCTTGAAGCCGACCAGCCCGCACAGGGACGCGGGTATCCGGACGGACCCACCGCCGTCGCTGCCCAGGGCGAGCGGCGCCATACCGGTGGCCACCGCCACCGCGGAACCGGCCGACGATCCACCGGGCGTCAACTCCGGGTTCCACGGGTTGCGCGCCGGCGGCGACACCGGATTGTGGCCGACCGCGCTGTAACCGAACTCCGGCACGGTCGTCTTGCCCAGGATCACCGCTCCGGCGTTCTTGACCCGTTCCACGACGATATCGTCTTCGTCGGGGATCCAATCCCCGTAGACGACCGTCCCGTTCCGGGTGGGCACCCCCGCGGTCGCTATCAGATCCTTGACGGCGATCGGAACACCTGCCAGTGGTCCCGGATCGTCACCACGGGCGAAGGCGGCGTCCACCTCGGTCGCTTGGGCCCGCGCCAGCGCATCGGTGCGTTCGACAAAGGCATGAAGGCTGTCGTCGAGGGCGTCGACCCGGGCGAGCGCGCTCTCGACGACCTCGGCGGCCGTGACCTTCCCGGTGCGGATCAACGAGGCGATCTCGACCGCGGTTGCTCCCGCCAGGCCGGTGTCGGATACGAGTGTCACTGCGCCACCTCGATTCCTGTTGCGCCGACGGCAGTGGTGCGGCTGATCCGGTCCGGGACGACTGCCTCGACGAGGAGGTAGGCGACGGCCGCGCACACCATTCCGACGATCGCTTCGCTGAGTTGCGGCGCCCAGTGGTGCACCGCGTAGGCGCAGGCAGCGCCGATGATCCAGGCGGCGAACGGCTGTACCCGCAACCCCGTGATCGTCCGCGACGCCGCGCGCCGGGTGATCAGCTGATCGACGATGAGCACGGCGCCGATCGAGGGCACGAAGATACCGAGCAGGTTGAGCCAGGTACCGAAATGGCTCCACACGCCGGCGAGCGCGATCACCACGCCGGCGGCACCGAGGATGATGGTCAGCAGCCGCATCTTCGATCCGGTGAGCTGGCTCCACCCGACCGCGCCGTTGTACAGGCAGTGCGCGCATACCGATCCGAGATTGACGAATACGAAGACGACCGCGAGGACGGTGAGCACCGCACCGTGGTCGGTGAGGATCGGCAGGAAGTCACCACCGTTGGCGGCCGGATTCACCGCGGCACCGGCGGCCACCACGATCGCGCCGACGACCATGGCGATCGCGTTCGCGACGGGAAAGGCGCTGAACGTGGCGACGACCGCTTCCTTTCCGTTACGAGACCAGCGGGTGAAGTCGGCGGTCATCGTTCCGGAGTCGACGAATCCGGCGACGACGATCGAGATCGCCGCGCCGATCGAGAGCACCGTCGCGTCGCTCGCGCCTCGATAGGAGGTGATCGCGCCGATGCCGTCGGATCGCGTCGCGATCACCACGGCGACGATGCCGAGAGCGATGAACAACGGTGCCGCGATGAGACCGATGACGGTCAGCGCGCGGATTCCGATGAAGGTGATGCCGATGTACAGGAGTCCGGCGACCAGGGCGAGGAGGGTCGCGTTCCAGCCGAGCGACGTTTCCAGGGTGGCCCCGGTCAAACCGGTTTGGAAGGCGAACCAGCCGATGACGACGGTCGACAGGAAACCCGCCACGATCTTCGCCCCGTTGCGCCCGAACGTTTCGGCCGCGCTGAGCGCGAAGTTCTTACCGGTTGTGCCCGCGAGATAGGACAGCGCGCCGACGTAGGCGAACAGGACGAGATTGCCGATCAGGATGGACAGGATTCCCTTCCAGAAGCCCAGACCGTAGGCGATGGTGCCGCCGAAGATGGCGGAGGTGAGGACCATCGGGAAGCCGAACCACACCGCCGATACCGAGAATACGGAGCGCCGATGTGATCCGGGGACGGGTTCGTTCTCGAATTCCTCTTCGAGCGCCACGTGTTTGCCGTGCTCCACGGCGGGGGGGTCTTGGGTACGCGTTGTCATGCGGGTCCATCCTTTTTCGAAAAGGGTTGTGCGCCCAGGTCACCGTTGACGTGGCGAATCGGTGGTCGATCGGTGGTTCAGGAGGTCAGCGCCGCCGGCCGCCGCGGAGTCGCGGCCAGTTCCCATGCCCGCGCGAAACGGAGCAAGGCGAGCTCCGACAGCGGCCGGCCCAGGACCTCCAGGCCGACCGGCAGCCCGGAATCGGTGAAGCCGGCGGGGATGCTCAGCGCCGGCAGCGAGGTCTGGGAGGCGATCACGGTGTTCGTCGGAAAGTCCAGGGCGGTCCAGCGTTTCGCCTCGAGTTCGGCACGCGTCGGAGCCGGGACCTGAACCGTGGGATATACCAGGAAGTCGACGCGGGCCTGCGCCATCATCGAGACGAGGGTGCGCCGCCACTCCTCCTGGCGCAGCCGTCCGCGCAGGTAGGCCGGGTCGTCATCGGGGTCGTCCGGGCCGGAGACGAGATCGCCGAACAGATCGGTGAGCGGGTGGAAACGTCCGGCCGCGACGATCTCGTCCACCGATCCGGCCGGTGCGCCGGGACGCTGCGCCAGGAACTCGTCGATGTCCTTCTTGGAACAGCGGGTATAGAGGGATGTCTCCTCGATCCACGATTCCAGATTCCCGAGGCGCAGACCTTCGATCACCTCGGTGCCGAGCCGGCCGAGCCGGTCGATCGCCGACCGCACGACGGCGTTCGTCATCTCCTGGTCGGGTCCCGCACCGAATGCGTCCGACAGCACCCCGATCCGGAAGGTACGCAGTGCGTCCGCATTCACGTCACCGAGTGCGGCGGCATAGTTTCCGATATCGGGGTTGCTTGCCGCTATACCGGTGTACGGATCGGTGGGGTCGTATCCGGCGACGACATCGAGGACGGCGGCCAGATCGGTGACCGTGCGTGCCATCGGCCCGGGCGTGTCCTGGAAGTGCAGTAACGGCGAAAAGCCGGTGCGGGGAATGAGCCCGGTGGTGACCCGCAGGCCGAAAAGATTGGTGAAGGAGGCGGGGAGCCGGATCGATCCACCGGTGTCCTCGCCGATACCGACGAGACACAGGTTCGCGGTCACCGCCGCAGCCGTACCGGCGCTGGAACCGCCGGTCTCCCGGTCGGTGTCGTAAGGGTTCTTGGTATGGCCGGTCCGGGACGAGAAGGAGAACCACCCCGCCGCGAAATCACACATCGCGGTTTTACCCAGGATGACCGCGCCCGCCTCCCGGAGGCGTCGCACGACCGCGGCATCGACGTCGGGTACGTAATCGGCGAATACCTCGGATCCGAACGATGTCGGTATACCGCGTGTTTCACCTTGGTCCTTGACCAGGACCGGAACGCCGTGGAGTGGTCCGGCGAGCTTGCCCGTGCGCGCGTACCGCTCGTCCAGTCGCGCGGCGTCACGAAGGGCGGCCGGGTTGACCGTCACCACGGAGTTGAGCCGGAGGCCGTCCGGGTTACCGGCCGAATCGATATCGCCGATTCTCGTCAGGTACCAGCTGGTGAGTTCCGCGCTGGTCGTCTCGCCGCTCTCGATCATGCGGTGGAACGAATCGACCGACAGTTCTTCGTAATTCGTCGTGGCTTCGATATCTGTCCCGTCGGGTGCGCCGAGCGCGCCGACGATGGCCTCCGCGGTGGTTTCGATGTGATGCCGGGTGGCGTCGAGGAGTTCGTCGAGCTTCCGGTCGACCATCAGCCGGTACATATGCTCGTGGTCGCGCCGCGCGTCGTCCAGATTGTCCGGCGCTGTCGCGTAGATCGCCATGTACGGCTGAATGCGGTCCCAGATGTTGTGGATCAGTTCGATGAGGTACCGGCTCTCGGCATATCCGTACAAGGTCTGATGGAACTTGCGATTGAGTTCACGCCAGATATCCGGCGCGATACCGGGATCGCCCATCTCGTCGAGGACCGCGCGCATCGCGGCGATACCGTCGTCGTCGAGACGGATCAGCGCCCATTCCGTGGCCAGCAATTCCAGTGTCAGTCTGATGGCGAACAATTGACGGATCTCGTCCGCGTCGAGTGCCGTGACCGTGACAGCCCGCCGGTCGAACGCGACCAGCCCTTCGAATTGGAGGCGTTTCAGCGCTTCCCGAGTCGGCATGGTCGAAACTCCGGCCGATTGTGCCAGCGTCCGGATCGAAATTCGGGTCCCGGGTTTGATGCGTCCCTCGAGAATCCGGCGGCGGACCTGCTGATACACCGATTCCGCCATTGTCCGTTCCGTCGAATCGACGGTCATGTGATATCACCTCACCTTCACATCCCGGCGTGATCACACTCTGGGAAGTCTGGCGTGGTGCCATGTCATGACTGTTCGGGTTGCGTTACGGCCTGATGACCGAGCCGCAGCGGCCCTGGACAGGTCCCGTGGGAATCGGATGGGAATCGGTGTCGACACCGGCAGCCCCTCGGCCGGGGTCGCCGCTCAGGCATAACGACACGCCGCCATGCGCTTACGAGGGCAGCGGCTACCGGTTCGGATCTCTCGCGGCACACCCGGCAACCGCGCCGAACAGTAGGTTGATTGTTCGGATGAGCGCGTAGAACGTGACGCGGGACCCCGGACCGGTCTCCGGCCGGGGGCTGTTACTTCCGGAGCGTCCGGACCAGCTTGCCCACCGTCGCGGGGTCGGGCGTCGCGGCGGCATTGCGACTCTCCTCTTGGTCCAGGAGTGCGGCCGCCGGGTCGATGACGTGGGTGTGGCGTATCGAGGTGTCCGGATCGGAGAAGGCGGCGTACTTCTTGTCGCCGCGGAGGGTGTGGAGGAGATAGCCCGTGAGTATGGCACGGGTGGCGCGGGCCGTTTTCGGTTCGTGTTTACCGCCGCCCAGAGCCGCGAGGAGCCGGCGGCCTTCGGCGAGACCGTTGCGGCCGGCGCCTTCGAGAGTGCGCAGGATCACCGGCCCCGACCAGGCGGCGGCCAGGGGGACCGCGTTCGAGCTGAGCGAATCGATATCCGACACGCCCGCCAGGATCAGGGCGGGGGTGTCGATATCGGGGGCGACCGATTCGGCGGCGGGGGCGGTGGGGGCGGGGAAGAGAGGAGTGACCGCGGCCACGCGATGCTGGGAGGCGGCGAGGACCGCGGCGCCCGCGCCCATGCCGTGGCCGGCGAGGGCGAGACGTTCGGGGTGCACCGTGAGGGTGCCGTCGCCGAGGCGGACGCCGGTGCAGATATCGAGAGTCGTGAGCAGATCCGTGGCCAGGTTGAGGTGGGAGGCCAGGGGGCCGCGTTCGGTATCGGGGGCGGCGGCGACGATGCCCCAGGACGCGAGGTGTTCCAGCAGGGTGCCGTAGGCGGCGGCGCTGTTCAGCCAGCCGTGGCCGAAGGCGACAGCGGGTAGGTCGCGGCCGGTCTCCGGCGTGTACACCACGCCGGGCTGACCCGCGATGGCCAGGTTCCCGCGGAGCACCCGGTGCGGGCCGCGGCTGGTCAGACTGCTCAGGAGTGATTTCACAGACGCCGACACGACGTAAACGTTAGCCGATAAGTACTCTGGTGACCCATGTGCGGAATCGTGGGGTACGTCGGGTACCGGGACGCGTTGGGCGTCGTCGTCGCTGCCTTGCGCCGCATGGAGTACCGAGGTTACGACTCCGCGGGCGTGGCGATTCTCGACGGCGCCGGGCATGCCGCGATCGAGCGGCGCGCCGGACGGCTGAGCAATCTGGAAGAGGCGCTGGACACCGCGGGCGCCGGTGCGTTCGCCGGCACCACCGGGATGGGGCATACCCGGTGGGCGACGCACGGCGCGCCGAACGACCGCAACGCCCATCCGCACCAGGATGCGAGCGGGAAGGTCGCGGTGGTGCACAACGGCATCATCGAGAACTTCGTCCAGTTGCGGCGTGAGCTCGAGGCCGCCGGGGTCGAGTTGCGCAGTGAAACCGATTCCGAGGTCGCCGTGCACCTGGTGGCCCGGGCCTACGCCGAGGGGCCGACCGCGGGCGATTTCGAGGCCAGCGCACTCTCGGTGCTGCGGCGGCTCGAGGGCGCGTTCACGGTGGTCTTCACCCACGCCGACCATCCGGGCACGATCGTCGCCGCGCGGCATTCGACCCCGCTCGTGGTGGGGGTGGGCGAGAACGAGATGTTCATCGCCTCCGATCTCACCGCGTTCATCGAGCACACCCGCGAAGCCGTCGAACTGGGTGAGGGGCAGGCGGTGGTGATCACCGCCGACGGTTACCGGGTCACCGATTTCCACGGTTCCGCCGAGGGCGTGCAGACCCGCCCGTTCACCATCGACTGGGATCTGGCCGCCGCCGAGAAGGGCGGCCACGACTACTTCATGCTGAAGGAGATCGACGAGCAGCCCGGCGCGGTCGCCGACACACTCATCGGTCACTTCGACCAGAGCCCCAGCCTCGCCGGCCGGATCGTGCTGGACGAGCAGCGCCTCTCCGACCAGGAACTCCGCGATGTGGAGAAGGTCTTCGTGGTCGCCTGCGGTAGCGCTTATCACTCGGGGCTGGTCGCGAAATACGCCATCGAGCACTGGACCCGGCTGCCCGTGGAAGTGGAGCTGGCCAGCGAATTCCGCTACCGGGACCCGGTGCTGGACCGCTCCACCCTGGTGGTCGCGGTCTCGCAGTCGGGTGAGACGGCCGACACACTGGAAGCGGTCCGGCACGCCAAGAGCCAGAAGGCGCGGGTGCTGGCGGTCTGCAATACCAACGGTTCGCAGATCCCGCGCGAAGCCGACGCGGTGCTCTACACCCGGGCCGGGCCGGAGATCGGGGTGGCCTCCACCAAGGCGTTCCTCGCCCAGGTGACGGCGAACCTGCTGGTCGGGCTGGCGCTGGCGCAGGCGCGCGGCACCAAGTACCCGGACGAGGTGGCCCGCGAGTTCGCCGAACTGGAGGCCATGCCGAAGCTGGTGGAGCGGGTGCTGGAAACGGCGCCGCAGGTGCGGGCGATCGCCCGGGAACTGGCGCGCGAGCGGACCATCCTGTTCCTCGGCCGGCATGTGGGCTATCCGGTGGCACTCGAAGGTGCGCTCAAGCTCAAGGAACTGGCATATATGCACGCGGAGGGTTTCGCGGCGGGTGAGCTGAAGCACGGTCCGATCGCGCTGATCGAGGACGGGCTGCCGGTGATCGTGGTGATGCCGTCGCCGAAGGGTCGCGGGGTGCTGCACGCCAAACTGCTCAGCAATATCCGTGAGATCCAGGCACGTGGGGCGCGCACGATCGTGATCGCCGAGGAAGGTGACGATCTGGTCCGGCCGTTCGCCGACGATCTGATCGAGATCCCGTCCGCCCCGACCCTGTACCAGCCGCTGCTGTCGACCGTCCCGCTGCAGATCTTCGCCGCCGAGGTGGCTCAGGCCCGCGGCTACGACGTGGACAAACCGCGCAACCTCGCCAAATCGGTGACAGTCGAGTAAACGAACCTCGGGCTTCGCGCTCCGGCCGCGCGCGGACTGACCGGGTCTGCGCCGACCGGGCCGCCTATGCCTCCGCGACGGTGATCGTCCCGCGCATATCCGGGTGGATCGGGCACAGGTACCGGTATTCGCCCGGCGCGGTGAAGGTGTAGCTCCAATCGCCCACCTCGAACAGCGGACTGTTCAGGCCCATCGACTTATCGCCGATGCCCTGGACACCGTGCGGCAGGTCGCCGTCGAAATGCCAGGCCACGGTATCGCCGGGTTTGATGGTGATCTCGGCCGGGGAGAACGCGTCCTCCTCGACGAAAACGGTGACCGTCGCCTCCGGATCCTGCTGCGAATGTGTCCCCGGCGCATCGGTTCCGGACGTACCGGCATCGTCCGACCCGCAGCCGGACAGCAGGGCCGCGACGAGAGTGAATCCGGCGGCGGCGGCCGTTGCGGCGCGGCGAGGTCTGGGCATGGTGGCCAAGCGTAGTCTGCTGGCGTCGCCACCTGTCGACCGTGGAGGTGTGTTCGGTGACCGAGCTGTCCGGCTATTACACCGCCGACGAGGTGCGCGCGGCGGAGGCCGAGCTGTTCACCAGGGTTCCCGAGGGGGAACCGATGCGACGCGCGGCGTACGGGCTGGCCACGGTGGTGGCGGCCGAACTGCGCGCCCGCGGCGGCGGGGTCGCGGGCCGCGAGATCGGCCTGCTGGTGGGGTCCGGGGACAACGGCGGCGACGCACTGTGGGCGGGATCGATGTTGCGCCGCCGTGGTGTGGCGGTGACCGCGGTGCTGCTGAATCCGGCCCGGGCGCATGCGAAGGGGCTGGCCGCGCTGCGGAAGGCCGGGGGGCGGGTATGCGCCGATCCGGCCGCGGCAGTATCCGAATTGGCCGGCGCGGACCTGGTGGTGGACGGGATCGTGGGCATTTCCGGGCGTGGTTCGTTGCGCCCCGAAGCGGCGAGAATTGTTGCGGAACTGAATGTCCCGATAATCGCCGCGGACCTGCCGAGTGGGGTCGATCCGGATACCGGGGCGGTCGACGGGCCCGCGGTGCGGGCGGCGGTCACCGTCGCGTTCGGCGCCCGGAAGCCGGTGCACGCGCTGGCGGCCGCATGGTGTGGCCGAATCGAGTTGGTGCCCATCGGATTACGTCTGCCCGCTCCGCGCCTGGCCGCCCTGGATCCCGCCGCGGTGGGTGCGGGCTGGCCGGTTCCCGGGCCCGAAGACGATAAGTACACGCAAGGGGTCACCGGTGTTCATGCGGGTAGCGAGACCTACCCGGGCGCGGCCGTACTGTGCACCGGGGCCGCGGTGGCCGCGACATCCGGGATGGTCCGCTATGTCGGTTCCGCGGGGTCCGCTGTCCTCGCGCAGTATCCCGAAGTGGTCGCGGCACCCGATCTCGGCGCCGCCGGGCGGGTGCAGGCCTGGGTTTTCGGTCCCGGCTCCGGTACCGATCGCATCGCCCGCGACCGGCTTGCCGAGATCCTCGCCACGGAGCTTCCGGTGGTCGTCGATGCCGATGGGCTCACCCTGTTGGCGGAACAGCCCGACCTGGTCCGTGGCCGCCGAGCCGCCACCGTCCTCACTCCGCACGCCGGGGAATTCCACAGGTTGACCGGCCGCGATCCGGGTCCCGACCGGGCCGGGGCCGTCCGCGAACTCGCCGAAGACTGGCAGGTCACCGTTCTGCTGAAGGGGCGGGCGACCCTGATCGCCGAGCCGGGCGGTCCGCTACTGGTCAACGAGGCGGGCGGCTCCTGGGCGGCGACGGCAGGGGCCGGCGACATCCTGTCGGGCGTGATCGGTTCGCTGCTGGCCGCGGGCCGGGAACCCGGATGGGCCGCCGCGGCGGCGGCGCTGGTACATGCCGCGGCCGCCGATATCGCCGCGCACGCCGCGAGACCGGGTGCCGCCGGCGCCGCACCTATCTCGGCCGGTCCGTTGCTGCGTCACCTTCCCGCAGCCATCGCGACCCTTCGAGCCGGGCAGGCCTGAACCCTGGGCCGTGCCGGTGCGTACCCCGATTGTCCGGCTCGTTCGTGCCCACATGCGGGTAGGCATCGCACCGGACCGTTCGCGTAGATGGCAGTATCGGCAGATGTGAATGGGCAAGTGGAGACCGTCGTCGATCTGGACGCCATCGCGCACAACGTGGGCGTGCTGCGCGCACACGCCGGCGACGCCGCGGTGATGGTGGTGGTCAAGGCCGACGGCTACAACCACGGCGCGGTCGAGGTCGCGCGGGCGGCGCTCGGTGCGGGCGCGGCCGAGCTCGGGGTCACCACGATCGAGGAGGCGGTGGCGCTACGCACCGCGGGGATCGAGGCACCTATTCTGTGCTGGCTCAATGTGTGTGATGCGGATTACGCCGCCGCGATCGCCGCCGATATCGAGATCGGGATCTCCTCGCCGGAGCAGCTGGATGCGGTCGCCACCGCCGCGCGGCAATTGGGCCGCCGGGCCATTGTCACCCTCAAGGTCGATACCGGGCTCAACCGCAACGGTGTCGACCCGCACAACTATCCCGTGGTGCTCGCGGAATTGCGGAAACTGGTCGACGAGCAGGTCGTGCGGTTCCGGGCGATCTTCTCCCATCTCGCGCACGCCGACGAGCCCTATCACCCGGTGATCGATGTGCAGCGCGATCGTTTCCTGGAGGCCATCGCCACCGCGAAGGAATACGGCCTCGAACCGGAGCTGGTGCATCTGGCGAATTCCGCCGCGACCCTGACAAGGCCGGATCTGGCTTTCGATATGGTCCGCCCGGGGATCGCGGTATACGG
Source organism: Nocardia sp. NPDC019395 (assembly GCF_040632335.1). NCBI lineage: Bacteria > Bacillati > Actinomycetota > Actinomycetes > Mycobacteriales > Nocardiaceae > Nocardia > Nocardia sp. NPDC019395. The sequence goes on along the minus strand of NZ_JBEYBT010000009.1, from coordinate 53,936 downwards.
CCTGACCCCGGTGCCGGATATCGGTGAATTCGATCTCCTGCCCGCGATGACCTTCCAGGCGGAGGTCGCCCTGGTCAAACGGGTCGCCAAGGGCGAGGGTGTTTCCTACGGCCATGAGTGGATCGCACCCGCCGACACCACGGTCGCGCTGATCCCGGCCGGATATGCCGACGGTGTCTTCCGTCCGCTCGGCGGGCGGATCGACGTATGGGTCGGCGGCCGGCGGCGGCCGAACCGGGGCCGGGTGTGCATGGATCAGCTGGTGGTCGACCTGGGCGACAACCAGGACGGAGTCGCGGAAGGTGATACCGCGATCCTGTTCGGCCCCGGCACCCGCGGTGAACCCCGCGCCCAGGACTGGGCGGACCTGCTCGGCACCATCCACTATGAAGTGGTGTGCGCGCCGCGCGGGCGGGTACACCGCCGCTATCGGGGAGGAGCTCGGTGAAACCACGCACGACACTGTTACGCGGCGGCCTGGCCACGGCCGGCGTCGTGGGCGCCATGGCCGGGGTGCACGCGCTGCGCCGCGCCGGTGCGAAAGTCCTGTGGCCGCCGGTGCGTGACGAATACCGGGACGAGAACTTCGCGCTGATCGATCTCGACCGCGCCGGTGAGGTAACCGCGGACGACGGGGTGAGCCTGGCCACTCGCGAATGGGGTACCGCCGACGCCGACGCGACCGTGATCTTCGTCCACGGTTTCTGTAACAGCATGGAGTCCTTCCACTTTCAACGCCGCCACCTGGCGCAACGCTGGGGTTCCCGGTTGCGGGTGGTGCTGTTCGATCTGCGCGGGCACGGCCGGTCGGGCACGCCGGAAACCGACAGCTGTACGGTCTCCCAGCTCGGCCGGGACCTGCTCACGGTGATCGACGCCCGGGCGCCGCGGGGACCGCTGATCCTGGTCGGGCATTCGCTCGGCGGGATGGCCGTGCTCGCCGCCGCCGCGCATGCGGGTGATCTGTTCGCCCAGCGGGTCCGTGCGGTGGCGCTGCTGTCCACCGCCGCCGCGGAGATCACCTCCGCCGGGATCGGCCAGTTGCTGCGCAACCCGGCGATCGACGGTTTCCGGCTGGCCGTGCACACCGCGCCGGCATTGGTGCAGGCCGGGCGGGTCACCGCACGTCAGATCATCACGCCGATACTGCATGTGAGTTCGTTCCACGGAACAGTGAGCGCGACGCTGTCGCGGTTCACCACCATGATGATCGACCGGACACCCGTCGAAACCGTGGTGAAGTTCCTGAAGGCCATCGAATTACACGACGAGGCCGCGGCTCTCCCGGTGCTGCGCGATATTCCGGTGCTGGTCCTCGGCGGTGGTCGTGATCTGGTGATCCCGTTCCGCAACTCCCGGGTCCTCGCCCGGGAATTGGCCGATTGCGAGCTCGTCCGCCTGCCGGAATGCGCGCATATGCCGCAGCTGCAATACCCGGAGGAAACGAACGCCGCCCTGGATCGGCTGCTGCTGCGCGCCGGTGTCGTCGATGCCGACGATGATCGTTACGAGGCCACCGGTGGCTGAGCGCGGCGAACGTGAACTGCCGGATGTCGCCGATACCGAGGCGCTCGGCCGCGAACTCGCCGCCGGGCTGCGAGCGGGGGATCTGGTGGTGCTCGACGGTCCGCTGGGCGCCGGTAAGACCGCGCTCACCCGCGGTATAGCCGCAGGTCTGGGGGTCGGAGGCCGGGTCAGTTCGCCGACCTTCGTGATCGCTCGCCGGCATCCCGCGGGCGAGCGCGTGGACGGTCCACCGGTACCGCTGGTACACGTCGACGCCTACCGGCTGGGCGGCAGCCTGGACGAACTCGACGCCCTCGACCTGGATACCGAACTAGACGACGCGGTCGTGGTGGTGGAATGGGGCAGCGGTGTGGTGGAGCGGCTGACGGGCCGGCATCTGCTGGTCCGGATGTCGCGGGAACCGGAATCCGAAGTGCGCACGGCATCTTGGGAGTGGGTGTCCACCGGCCCCGCCGAGTAGCCGTGCGCCACCACTGTGTGCGACCCGTCACCCGGTATCGTTGACCAGATCATGCTTGCACTTGCTGTCGACACCGCGACGCCTGCCGTCACGGCGGGACTGGTCGAACTGGAGCAGGCGGCCGGTGCGAACAGCCCGGACACCGCCGGCCCGCGGACCCTCGCCGTCCGGATACTCGTCGATGCCCGCGCCCACGCCGAGGCACTCACTCCGCAGATTCTGGAATGTATTTCCGAAGCGGGGGTGGCCCGGACGGATATCGCGGCGGTGGTCGCCGGAACAGGGCCGGGGCCGTTCACCGGTCTGCGCGTCGGGATGGCCACCGCGGCCGCGTTCGGTGACGCGCTGGGTATTCCGGTGCACGGCGTATGCAGTCTGGATGCCATAGCTTCCGACTGCGCCGGTGAACTCGGTCCCGATGACGAACTGCTGGTGGTCACCGATGCGCGCCGCCGCGAGGTGTATTCCGCGCGCTACCGCGATCGGGGGGCCCGCCGGATCGCCGGACCCGAGGTGACCAAACCCGCCGATCTGGATGTGACCGGCGCGACGTTCCTCGCCGGTTCCGCGGCCCATACCGCGCTGTTCGACCTGCCCGTACTGAATGTGCAGACACCGTCACCCGCCGGCCTGGTCGGGGTGGCGGCGTCCGCCTTGCTGTCGGATGCGGCACCCGAGCCGCTGGTTCCGCTGTACCTGCGGCGGCCGGACGCGGTCGAACGCAGTTACCGCACCCTCGACCGGATGGGAGCGTGACGATGGGTATCCGGATAGAACCCATGGAGCCGGGCGATATCGCGGGCTGTGTGGAATTGGAACAACTGCTGTTCCCCGAGGACGATCCGTGGCAGGCCGTATCCTTCCGTTCCGAACTCGCCGCCCGCTACAACCGCTACATCACCGCCCGCGACGAGGCCGGGAACATGGTGGGCTACGCGGGTATCGCGTTGCTCGGCGACGCCGAACATCCGGAAGCCGAAGTGCACACCATCGGTGTCGACCCGGTCTGCCATCGTGCCGGTATCGGAACCCTGCTGCTGGAGGCCCTGCTCGCCGAGGCCGGGCGCCGCGGCGGGCCGGTATTCCTGGAGGTGCGTACCGATAACGCGCCCGCGATCGCCATGTACGCCAAACACGGTTTCCACATCATCGGTTTGCGTAAGAACTACTACCACCCGAGCGGAGCGGACGCGTACACGATGCGGCGCCCCGCGCTGGAAGATGTTCCGGCGGGCGCTCTTCCGCGCACACCGGACGGGGTGCTGTCGTGATCGTCATGGGAATCGAGAGTTCCTGTGACGAGACCGGTGTCGGGATCGTCCGCCTTCGGCCGGACGGCAGCTGTGAACTGCTGGCCGACGAGGTCGCCTCCAGTGTGGCCGAGCACGCCCGATTCGGCGGAGTGGTCCCCGAGATCGCCTCACGCGCTCATCTCGAGGCGATCGTGCCGGCCATGCGCCGGGCCCTGTCCACTGCCGGGATCACCGCCCCCGACGCCCTTGCGGTGACCATCGGTCCCGGTCTGGCCGGTGCGCTGCTGGTGGGTGTGGCGGCCGCGAAAGCCTATGCGGCCGCCTGGGATATCCCGTTCTACGCACTGAACCATCTCGGTGGCCACGTCGCGGTGGACACCCTCGAACACGGTCCGATGCCGCCCTGTGTGGCCCTGCTGGTTTCCGGCGGACATACGCATCTACTGCAGGTGAAGGATCTGTCGGCGCCGCTGGTCGAGTTGGGCAGTACCGTCGACGACGCCGCGGGCGAAGCTTTCGACAAGGTGGCCCGCCTGCTGGGTCTCGGCTACCCGGGTGGCCCGGCGCTGGACGCGGCCGCGCTCACCGGCGACCCGTCGGCCATCGCCTTCCCACGAGGTATGACCGGCCCCCGCGACCCGCGCTACGACTTCTCTTTCTCCGGCCTGAAAACCGCGGTGGCACGGTATGTCGAGGGCCTCCACCGACAGGGCGTCGAACAGCTGCCGATCCCCGATATCGCGGCCTCCTTCCAAGAGGCGGTCGCCGACGTACTGACCATGAAAGCGATCCGGGCGGCCCAGGATGTCGGGGTGGACACCCTTGTGCTCGGCGGCGGCGCGACGGCGAACACCCGCATCCGTTCGCTGGCCGAGGAGCGTTGTGCCGCGGCGGGTTTGACGCTGCGCATTCCGAAACCGCGATTGTGCACCGATAACGGTGTGATGATCGCGGCGCTGGGCGCGCATGTGATCGGCGGCGGTGCCGCGCCGTCGCCGCTGTCGGTGGCGAGCGATCCGGGGCTGCCGGTTTCGGTCAGCCAGGTGGGCTGAGCGGAAGCGTTCCCTATCCCGATGAACCGGTACCCGGAAGCCGGGGCACGGGTGGCGGTGGCGTCACCTGGAGGGTGGTCTCGGTGCTCCGGGTGTCACTGTCGGACGGGGCGTCCGAGGTGGACGGCGTATTCGGCGCCGGTGGCTCCTCGGTGGGCGCCGGTGGTGCGAGAACGCCGGGGCCCAGTCCTTCTGGGAAGGGGATGCGCGGCAGATTGGGATCCGGGCGCAGTGTCGGCTGGGTCGGTTGCGGTGGGGCCGCGGCGGAGCCGGTGGTGGTCGTCGGTCCGGTGGACGTCGTGGGTTCACCGGATGTGCTCGTGGACGGTGCTTCGCCCGTGCTCGGGTCGGTGACGACCGGCGGTTCGTAGGTCGGTTCGTAGGTCGGCGTGTAGGGCTCCTCGACGGGCTGCTCCGGGACCTCCGCGGTCGTGGTCGGCACCACGGTGGTGGTCGTGGGGGCGACCGTGGTCGCGGGAGGCAGTTGCGCGCTGCTGGTCGTCCCGGCGGGGGAGACCTCGTCCTCGGAATCGGGGGTCCCGGTGTTCATCCCGTACCCGACGATCAGGCCGACCACCACGATCGCGCCGGCGATCGTACCGAACGCCTTGAGCAGGGTGTTGCCGGATTTATCGGGAGTGAGCGCGCCCGCCGGCGCGGCGGCGCGGGCCGTATCGGCCACCAGCGCGGCGCCTTTGGCGATCACGGCATCCGGGTCCGGCACCGTCAGCACCGGCAGGTCCAGTTCGTCGCGCAGCGTTTCCAGCACGGCCGGGATATTGGCCCCGCCGCCGATCACCACGACGGCTTCGGGGGTCCGGTCGGCCAGGCCGAAGGTCATCGTCGTGAACCGCGCCAGTTCCTCCAGCAGCCCGGCGGTGAGCGATTCGAAATCGGTACGGGTGAGTTTGAGTGGCCGGCCGGCGATATGGTCGATGGTGACGGCCTGGGTCACCGACAGGTGTTCCTTGGCGGTGCGCGCCCGGTTCACCAGCACGCTGCGGTTGGGCCGGGTGCCCCGGCGGGCGTAGTGCTGATCGACCAGGTGCCGGTAGAGGAGATCGTCGATCGTGCGCCCGCTGACCGTCGTGCTGCGCGCGGTGTGCAGGACCGCACCGTCGGCCGGGTCGGCCACCGTGACGGTGCAGCCGGAGGCACCCAGATCGATCACGGCGACCGTGCCGTAGCGGTCCAGCAGGCCGGTATCGCGCAGGAAGGTCAGCGCCGCGGTGGTTTCCTGGACCAGTTGCGGTTCCCGGTGTCTGCCGGTGGCCATCCGGATCGCCTGTGCCTGTTCCTTGCTGCGGTAGGCCACGGCGACACCGGTGGGCGGGCGGTCGGCGATGACATCCAGGCCGGAAGTCTGGGGGGCGGGAACGTGGGGGCCGAAAACCACTTCGGGCGGATGGCTCGCGGGGAGCTGGGTGGTCATCAGCTCGATCGAGGACGCGACGAGATCGCCGAGGTCGGAATGCGCGTCCGCCGAGACGACTCGGTAGTCGAATTTCCGCGCGCCGTTCGCCGCGGTGGTGACGAGCGCGGAGCACACCACTTCGTTCCCGGCGGAGATACCGAGCGACGTACGCATATTCTGTTCACCTCCTTTCGAGCGGAACCTCGTCGTTCGCGCCGGCTGGTCCGGACATGAGCCAAGGCTGTCCGCGAAACCACCGCCGTCTGCGGGGAGCGGTGGTTTCACGAACAACCATCAACATGGTGCCACGATCTGTTATCCGAACGTTACAGAGTCGGAGAATCATTGGGAAGCCCTGTTTCTTCGGGGCCGCCGGCCGTCTGCCGTCGCGGCCCGACGACCAGCGACCTCGGCTTTGTGGCGTCTTGGTGACAGCAAGATCGTTTTTTCGCCCGAAGTCGGAGCGTTGGCACCGCCCGCCCTTGAGCGCTGGCACTCTCATGTATAGAGTGCTAGCTGGCACCGATTGTTGCTCCGGTGCCAGCTTGACTACTGAGCAGGCGGTCCCGGCACCCGCGACGACGGGGCTTTGCGCAGGGTCAGCATCGTGACCGAATCGATGGTCCGGGACAACAGTTCCGGACGACCGTTATCCCCTGAAAGTGGAGGGCTCAACGTGGCGAGCGTGAACATCAAGCCGCTCGAGGACAAGATCCTCGTCCAGGCCAACGAGGCCGAGACGACGACCGCCTCCGGCCTGGTCATCCCCGATACGGCCAAGGAGAAGCCGCAGGAAGGCACCGTTGTCGCCGTCGGCCCCGGCCGGTGGGCCGACGAAGGTGAGAAGCGCATCCCGCTGGATGTCCAGGAGGGCGACACCGTCATCTACAGCAAGTACGGCGGTACCGAGATCAAGTACCAGGGTGAGGAATACCTGATCCTGTCCGCGCGCGACGTGCTGGCCGTCGTCGGCAAGTAACCGACTGCCGCGCATGCGTTCCGCCCCGGTGTCGCACGGTGACCCGGGGCGGAGTGCGTTGTGCCACACAACTCGAAGCGCACCAGATACAGGAGCGAACACTTATGGCAAAGCAGATCCAGTTCGACGAGCAGGCTCGCCGGGCGCTGGAGCGCGGTGTCGACAAACTCGCCGACGCGGTCAAGGTCACCCTCGGGCCGCGCGGCCGGCATGTGGTGCTGGCCAAATCGTTCGGCGGCCCGACCGTCACCAACGACGGCGTCACCATCGCGCGTGATATCGATCTCGACGACCCGTTCGAGAACCTCGGCGCTCAGCTGGTCAAGAGCGTCGCCACCAAGACCAACGATGTCGCCGGCGACGGCACCACCACCGCCACCGTGCTGGCCCAGGCGATGGTGCGCGGCGGTCTGAAGAACATCGCCGCGGGCGCCAACCCGATCGCCATCGGCTCCGGCCTGGGCAAGGCCGCCGAGGCGGTCTCCGAGGCCCTGCTGGCCGCGGCCACCCCGGTCAGTGGCGAACAGGCCATCGCCCAGGTCGCCACCGTCTCCTCGCGGGACGAGGTCATCGGCGAAATGGTCGGCAAGGCACTGACCACGGTCGGCAAGGACGGCGTGGTCACCGTCGAGGAGTCCTCGACCCTGCAGACCGAACTCGTCGTCACCGAGGGTGTGCAGTTCGACAAGGGCTACCTCTCGCCCTACTTCATCACCGACGCCGACAGCCAGGAAGCTGTGCTGGAGGACACGCTGATCCTGCTGCACCGCGAGAAGATCAGCTCGCTGCCGGATCTGCTGCCGCTGCTGGAGAAGATCGCCGAATCCGGTAAACCGGTGCTGATCATCGCCGAGGATGTCGACGGCGAGGCGCTGTCCACCCTGGTCGTGAACTCCATCCGCAAGACCATCAAGGCCGTGGCGGTCAAGGCTCCGTTCTTCGGCGATCGCCGCAAGGCGTTCCTCGACGATCTGGCCGTCGTGACCGCCGGTACCGTGGTCAACCCGGATCTCGGTATCAACCTGCGCGAGTCGGGCCTCGAGGTACTCGGTTCGGCCCGCCGTGTGGTGGTCACCAAGGACACCACCACGGTGATCGACGGTGCGGGCACCAAGGACGCCATCGACGCCCGCAGTACGCAGTTGCGCCGCGAGATCGAGGCCACCGACTCCGACTGGGACCGGGAGAAGCTCGAGGAGCGGCTGGCCAAACTGGCCGGCGGTGTCGCGGTCATCCGGGTCGGCGCTGCCACCGAAACCGCGCTCAAGGAGCGCAAGTACCGGGTCGAGGACGCGGTCAGCGCTGCCAAGGCGGCTGTCGAGGAGGGCATCGTCCCCGGCGGCGGTACGGCGCTGGTGCAGGCCGGCGTCAAGCTCGACGGACTGATCGCCGGACTGTCCGGTGACGAGGCCATCGGCGCCGAGGTGCTGCGGGGCGCGCTGCGGGCGCCGCTGTACTGGATCGCCGCCAACGCCGGTATCGACGGCGCCGTTGTGGTGACCAAGGTGGGCGAGGGCAAATCCGGATTCAACGCCGCGACCCTCTCCTACGGCGACCTGCTCGCCGAAGGTGTCGTGGACCCGGTCAAGGTGACCCGCTCGGCCGTGATCAACGCCGCCTCGGTGGCGCGGATGGTGCTCACCACCGAAAGCGCCGTGGTGGACAAGCCCGCCGAAGAGGAAGACGACCACGGGCACGCGCACGCGCACTGATAGAGCACCCCGGCCGCCGGTATTCGCCCGGCGGCCGGGAGTTCGGACAAAGAGAACGGGCCGTTCACATTCAACCCGGAATGTGAACGGCCCGTTCTCGTATCGGCCGTCGCTCGCTCGTCGGCGGTCCGGCCCCCATACTCTTCTTCAACCGCAGCAGCCCATCTCTGATACGGGATTTGACGGTCGGCAGGCCGATATCGAGCTGACGCGCCACCTCCGCGTAGGTCCGGCCGTCGTAGTAGGCCAGTGAGATCGCCTCCCGCTGGGTATCGGTCAGGGTGCGCAACCCGACCACCACGGCCTGGTGATCCAGCTTGCGCTCGACCTCCTCGATGACTTCGTCGTAGTCGTGCCCGAGTACCCGGGCACCGTAGGCGATTTCACGCTGGGTATGCGCCTGCTCGGCGCGCACCCGGTCGACCGCGCGGCGATGGGCCAGCGTCAGCAGCCAGGTGACTGCCGAACCGCGTGCCGGGTCGAAACTCGCCGCAGTACGCCAAGCCTGCAGGTAGACCTCCTGCGTGGTCTCCTCGGCGAACCCCGAATCCTGTAGGACGCGCAACACCAGACCGAAGACCCGGGTGCGGGTTCGATCGTAGAGCTCGGCAAAAGCCTCGGCGTCCGAATGGCCACAGCGCTGCAACAGCGCTGAGAGCTCGATACTCTCTTGTGTCATCGGTCATAACAATAACTCCCCGCTATGACCGAGACCGTATGCGGCCCCGGGGAAGAGGCGGTGTCGCGACCGCGAAGGGGCGATGTCCACACCACCGCGAGGGCCGTGCGTGGCCCGCGTGACCGGTGGTGGGTCAGACCGCCATCCGTCGGCGGTTACGGCGCGCGTGCATCTCACGTTCGGTTTCCGACATACCGCCCCAGATGCCGTAGGGCTCACTGACCTTCAGCGCATGTGAACGGCACTGCATCAGAACAGGGCAGGTACGGCAGATTTCCTTGGCGCGCATCTCGCGCGCGGCCCGGGCTCTGCCACGCTCGCCGTCCGGATGGAAGAACACCGCCGAGTCCACACCCCGGCAGGAACCGCGCATCTGCCAGTCCCAGATATCGGCGTTCGGCCCGGGAAGGTGGGTGGGCATGGGCATGGGTTGAACTCCTCGTAGACGCGAGCTCGTCGGCATTGTCGAGCGAGTGATGGGTCAACTTCTCGTTGGTGCCCGGCGTTCGTGTGAACGCCCGGACCGTCGGCATCCGCTGCGATTTCGCCCGGCGCCGTTCGTAGCGATGAGTTACGTTAGGGGTAACGGGGAAATTCCGTCAACAGTTTGGTTCGCTGATTTATCGGATATTTTGCGGCCTGAATTTAACCCATGTGGCTGTTTACTTCCGCTAATATCCCGGCGATACTGTGTGGTTGCCCTGGTGCTGGGGCCTCGGCGTCCTCGGTGGTGGAAGCTGTTTTCGCAGGTAGCGGCGAATAGCTGGGCAGTTGCAAACGGTCCGGACCGAAATGTGTGCGCTGTGCGGGTCCGGGGGTCCGGCGGTTTCCCCGATCTCGATACGATTACAGATGGCCGCTGGACGGCCTCCAGGTTAATTAAGCGAAACGCCGCCTAATTCGATGCGTATCTGCTCATGGATTGATCGGCCGAGATTAACCTGATCGAAACACGAGTGATTCTTATAATGCTGGAAGATTGCTGAACAGCTGATTTTCTCCGCCTGGGTGCGGCTTCCGCGCCGGGAGTCCGGCCGGGCGCCGGTACAGTGCACCGGTGTCCGCCCCGGTTCTCACGTCCGAAACTTCCTCCGCCCAGCTCGCCGGTTCAGCGTTCGGTGCGCTGGCCGGCCTATCCGCTGCCGAGTTGCCGGAGCCGCGGACCGGCCTCGAAATATGGTGGCAAGCCGTGGCCCTGGGGGGCGCGGGGCACTACGCGGCCGCCCGGGCGGCGTTGCGCCGGCTCCGCATATCCACAACTGATCCGGTTCTGCTATCGCTCGGCGCGTCCACCGAAGGTTCACTGTTGCGACAGCTCGGCCGGCATGCCCGCGCCGCCCACGACGACGGTCGCGCCGCCGTCCTGGTACTGCCCCGACTGTCCGCGCGGCACAGTGTCGCGCCGGACGAAGCACAGTCCCGCACAGCCGACCGGTCCGGCATCGGGACCTCGGCCGATGACGGGTCTCGGAGTTACGACGGCGCGCCCGACCTCCTCGACGCGGCGGCCGACGCCCTGATCGGCTTGGCGGCCGACGCGCTGGGCGCCGGTCGGCTCACGCTGGCCACCCGGCTGCTGGACCGCTGTGCGGCGCTGCTGGAGGCCGCGGGCGCCCGTCCGGAGACGGACGCGCGGATGCCCGGCCGGTCCGCCCCGGCCGGGCCGGACCGTTCCCGCGCTCTGATCCGGCTGTACTGGGTGCGCGCCGAGACGGCGCTCGCCGGCGGCCGAGGCGATGACGCCCTGGCCGACGCCGAAACCGCGCTCGCCATGGCCGAGCGCGGTCCCTCGATCCGCCATCAGGTGAAATCGCGGCTCCTCGTCGCGGCGTCCACAGGTGTGACAGGTGATATAGCCCGGGCGGTGCGACTCGCCGACCTCGTCGACGAACAGTGCCGTGTGTCCGGGCTCCTGCCGCTGCGCTGGGCCGGTGCCATGTTGCGGGCCGGTCTCACCGCCCCCGGCGCCGCCCACGACGCGGCGACCGCCGATGCCGAGGCGTGTCGCGTGCTGATCACCCGGCGTGGCGGTCGTTTTCACGACACTGAGTGGTAGCCGAGGTTCTACCGTCTCGACCCTCGCCGGCGGCAGTGTCCTATTGTTGATCCCGTTCCGCTGGACCGGCGGAAGCACCGGTCGTACCCGGCCGTGCCACTTTGTAACGCCAGGAAATCCGCTGACGATGACGCACACGGGCGAAGAGATGGACCGCGCCGTTGCCGCCGCTGCGCAGGGCGACAGGTCCGCTCTAGCTCAGGTACTGGAGATGGTCCGTCCGCTGGTGATGCGATATTGCCGCGCTCGGATCGGTGCCGCGGAGCGTGGACAACTCTCTGCGGACGACGTCGCGCAGGAGGTTTGTCTAGCGGTCATGACCGCCCTGCCCAGGTATCAGGACCAGGGCAGGCCGTTCATGGCCTTCGTATACGGAATCGCTTCGCACAAGGTCGCCGACGCCCATCGCAACGCCTCCCGTAACAAGGCGGAGGCGATGGCCGAAGTACCAGATGTCATATCCACCGACCACGGGCCGGAGCAGCGAGCTCTCGAATCCGAAACGAGCCGGCAGATGAACACTCTGCTGGCCACGTTGCCGGAGAAACATCGGGAGATCCTGATCCTGCGATTGGTGATGGGTCTGTCAGCGGAGGAAACCGCGACCGCCGTGGGCAGTACGGCGGGAGCGATACGGGTCGCCCAGCACAGGGCGCTCGCAAAATTGAAGGCACAAGTGGCGAGGGCAGGTGAAATATATGGCTAGGGATGGCGGGCGCGGTCGGGGCGAAAAGCGGGCGCGGCGTGTATCGCGGAACACCGATCCCTACGCCGAGGGCTCCGGTGGCGGGTCCGAACCGGTCGATATCAGCGCGGTCCGTCGTGATGACGAACTGATCGACGCTATCGCCCGTGGCGGACCCATCCCTACCGAGAGCGCCGAGGAACTCCAGCTGGCGACATTGCTGGCGGATTGGCGGGCCGAGATCGTGGCGCCGCCGCTACCGGGGGCGCCCGATCTCGATACCGTGGTAGCGGCGGTCAATCAGGAGATAGGCGCACGGCAGGCGCGGATCGGCGCCCAGTCCGGTGGACGATTACGGCTGCTGCGTCCCATCGCCACCACGGCGGCCGCATTGGCCCTGGTGTTCGGCGGGCTGTCGGTCTTCTCCTATCAGGCCGAGCCCGGTGACGCGCTGTGGCGCGTCAAAGAGGTGGTCTTCAGCGAACAGGCGCAGAGCACGGTCGTGCAGTACGCCGACGACAACTTGGCCGCCGCGGAGGCCCTCCTCGAGGAGGGTAAGCCGGATCAAGCCAAGGCCCGGCTGGAACAGGCTTCGGCCAATGCGACCCAGGTCGATGATCCGGCCAAACGCAACGAGCTCGCCGACCGCTGGCGTCAACTGGTCGACCAGGTCGGCAAGGTCGCCCCGGAGATCGCGGCACAGCTCGAGGAGTCGGCTCCCGCCCCTCTTCCAGGAGCCCCGGTGAAGCCGGTATCGCCAGGCGGCACTTCGGAGCGCCCCGGTAGCACGGTGACCACCACACCCGGAGCGGACAATCCGCTACCGATGGAGGTGGTGCCGGGGCCGGGTGAGGACAAGCCCGGCGCACCGGATACCAGCGCACCCGATCGTCCGGCACCCGATCGTCCCGCTCCGGATACGGACGCACCGGATATAACAACCGCCCCGGACCTCGCACCGGACGACACCACCGCCCCCAACCCTCCGGCGCCGACCACATCGGACGGTCCCGGGATCGACCAGGTGGAGCCGTCCAGCCCGGCCCCGTCGACGATCAGCTCCCCCGGTCCGGCGGAACCCTCCATTCCGGAGGTTCCGCCGACCGGGGCTCCGTCCGTTCCGCAGCAGGCCCCGTCGGCACCGCAGCAGGCGCCGACCACAATCGCGCCGGGCGGCTCGACGAACTGAGGGTGGTGTATCTCTCGGTTCGGTAAACAGGATTCTTCGAAACGAGTGGCCGTCCACCTGAGGTGGACGGCCACTCGTTCTCGTAAGTAAGTCTGTTGTGTGCGCTGCGCCCCGAACCGCGGCCACGAAAAACCGATCGGCCGTCGCGGTGGCGGCCGATCGTGCCGGACCGGCCGGCTGTTCCGGCTCAGCTGTCGAAAGCGTCGAACCCGTCGCCGTGGAACGCCTCGTTCATCGAGGCATCGGCGTAGCCGCGGCAATAATCCCAGGTGACGTAGGCTTCCGGAGTCGGATCGTAGGCGGGCTCATGCGGGCGGACGGTGCCGTCGACCAGGAGTTGTAACAGATTGGCGCGGAGCATATCCCAGTCGTGATAGTGATCCTGCCGACAGTCCTCGCAGCTCACCACCAACCCGCGGATACCGCGGTGGGCCAGTAGCGCCTCGTAGACTGCGAGATCGGCGAGATCCTCTTCGACCGCAAGGCGCTCATGAGGATCCAGCGGCTCCCCCGGCTCGATGGCATCGAGCGCGGCGGACGGGTCGGCGGGGTCTCCGGCGAACGGATCCGGCGGCAAGCCAGGTGGTAGATGGTCACGCACATCCCCACGGTACGCAGAACAGGGCGGTCTGCGCCAGCCGTCCGCGCCGCCAGTTTCGTCGCCGCCCGTCGATTCGATCGGCACAGCCCTCAGTTGAACCGCGGTCCAGCGGGACCGATACCATGGTGCCAAGCGCTGACGAGCACCCGTTCACCCGGCCCCCACTGCCGGAATGAACGAGCCGGCGCCGGAAGTTTGTTCCCAGTAACAGTTCGCTATCGGATCGTCGTACCGATAGCTTCGCCGACGTCCAGGAGGGGTCGATCCCAATGAGTAATCCCGTATCGGGCGAGCGCACCGTTGTCCGCCCTCCTACGGGTGGTGACGATCCGAACAAGATCGCCATGCTCGGCCTCACCTTCGACGATGTCCTGCTGCTCCCCGCGGCCTCGGATCTGATTCCGAGCTCGGTCGAGACATCGAGTCAGCTGACGCGGGAGATCAAGCTGCGGACGCCGCTGGTGAGTTCCGCGATGGATACGGTCACCGAGGCCCGGATGGCGATCGCCATGGCCCGGGCCGGGGGTATGGGTGTCCTGCATCGCAATCTCTCGGTCGCGGACCAGGCCGGCCAGGTGGAGACGGTCAAGCGGTCCGAGGCCGGAATGGTCACCGACCCGGTGACCTGCCGCCCCACCGACACGCTGGCCGAAGTCGACGCCATGTGCGCCCGGTTCCGGATCTCGGGTCTGCCGGTGGTAGACGAAAAGGGCGCGCTGGTCGGCATCATCACCAATCGCGATATGCGGTTCGAAGTAGATCAGAACCGGCGCGTCGCCGATGTGATGACCAAGGCGCCGCTGATCACCGCGCAGGAGGGCGTCACCGCGGAGGCCGCGCTCGGTCTGCTGCGTCGCCACAAGGTGGAGAAACTCCCCATCGTCGACGGTGAGGGCAGGCTCCTCGGCCTGATCACCGTCAAAGACTTCGTGAAAACCGATCAGTTCCCCGACGCCACCAAGGACCGGGACGGCCGGCTGTTGGTCGGCGCGGCGGTCGGCGTCGGCGACGATGCCTGGTCGCGTGCCATGACGCTGGCCGACGCCGGGGCCGATGTGCTCGTCGTGGACACCGCGCACGGACACCAGCGCCAGGTGCTCAGCATGGTCAGCAAGGTCAAAGCCGAGGTCGGTGACCGGATCCAGGTCGTCGGCGGCAATATCGCGACCCGGGCCGGAGCCGCCGCACTGGTCGAAGCCGGTGCCGACGCGGTGAAGGTCGGTGTCGGCCCCGGCTCCATCTGCACCACTCGCGTGGTCGCCGGTGTCGGCGCCCCGCAGATCACCGCGATCCTGGAAGCGGTCGCGGTATGCGCGCCCGCGGGGGTTCCGGTTATCGCGGACGGCGGTATCCAATTCTCCGGCGATATCGCCAAAGCCATTGCCGCCGGCGCCTCCACCGTGATGCTCGGCTCGGTGCTCGCCGGTACGGCCGAATCGCCCGGCGAACTGATCCTGGTCGGCGGTAAACAGTTCAAGAGCTACCGCGGAATGGGTTCTCTCGGCGCGATGCAGGGCCGGGGGCAGCAGAAGTCCTTCTCCAAGGACCGGTACTTCCAGGACGATGTACTGGCCGAGGACAAGCTCGTCCCGGAAGGTATCGAAGGCCGGGTGCCGTTCCGCGGTCCGGTGAGCCTGGTGATCCACCAGCTGGTCGGCGGACTCCGTGCTGCTATGGGCTACACGGGCGCCCAGACGATCCCGGGCCTGCAGGATGCCCAGTTCGTCCAGATCACCGCGGCGGGTCTCAAGGAAAGCCACCCCCACGACATCACGATGACGGTCGAAGCTCCGAACTACACCGGGAGATGAGTAGGGGCGGGTTGTGTCTTCGGCGTCGCCTCTGAGGTCGTGGGTCATGCGGTAACCGCGTCCCCGGCGTGGACCACCGTGGAAGCTCTCGGTGTGGGCTATGCGGGGACCGTGCCTGGGGTGTGGTTCATGCGGCAATCGCGCCTGGGGTGTGGATCATGCGGGAACCGTGCCCCCGGCGTGGACCATCCGTGAAGGGGCGGGCTGTATTTTTGGAGCCGCTCCGCGGCTCGAGGGCGGGGCCCTGTTAACCCGGTTCTTCACTTCCGGCGCTCAGTCGCTGCGCTCCTTCGCTCTGGTCGCTCCAGAACCGGGCGGGCCCCGCCCCCGGAATGTGGCTCGGCCCTGCTTGGTATCTTCCCGGACCGGCAGCCGTCCGAGCCGGGCTATGACCGGGTGTGTAAGGTTTAGTCGCAATATGCGAGTTCACCAGGTGAAACGCAGGAACATCGGTGCCGAGTTCTACGAGGCCCACTAGAGGGTTGCGGCCGTGTGTCCCACCAGCTCTCGAAGCGTATAGGCGCCCCGAAGGCGTGAGCTTCGTGGGACGGAAGTGGACGCCAAAGGGGTCGCGACCCCGCGCTGCCCGCGGCGGCGCCAAAAACACAGGAGTTTTTCGTGCGCGATATGGTCGAGATCGGTATGGGTAGGACGGCTCGCCGGACCTACGAGTTGGACGATGTCGATATCGTTCCCTCGCGCCGGACCCGTTCCGCGAGCCAGGTCTCGCTGGCTTGGCAGTTGGACGCCTACCGGTTCGATATCCCGTTCCTGACCCACCCGACCGATGCCCTGGTCTCCCCGGAATTCGCCATCGAGATCGGCCGGCGCGGTGGGTTGGGCGTTATCAACGGTGAAGGGCTGTGGGCCCGGCACTCCGACGTGGCGGCCAAGATCGATCAGTTACTCGAACTCGCCGATAAGGGTAGTTATCAGCGGGCGGTGGCCTTTCTTCAGGAATTGCACGCGGCACCCATGCAGCCGGACCTGCTCGCCGCGGCGGTGGCGCAGGTGCGGGCCGGCGGAGTCACGGTCGCGGTGCGGGTGAGTCCGCAGAACGCACAGGCACTGACTCCCGGACTGCTACAGGCCGGAATCGATCTTCTGGTGGTACAGGGCACCATCATCTCGGCGGAGCACGTGAGTGCGGGCGAACCGTTGAACCTCAAGACTTTCATCGCCGAACTCGACGTCCCGGTCGTCGCGGGCGGGGTCAGCGATCATCGCACCGCGCTGCATCTGATGCGGACCGGAGCGGCGGGGGTGATCGTGGGTTACGGGTCGCAGCCGGGTGCCACCACCACCGGCGAG
Source organism: Nocardia sp. NPDC019395 (assembly GCF_040632335.1). Classification (NCBI taxonomy): domain Bacteria; kingdom Bacillati; phylum Actinomycetota; class Actinomycetes; order Mycobacteriales; family Nocardiaceae; genus Nocardia; species Nocardia sp. NPDC019395. The sequence continues at coordinate 37,207 of NZ_JBEYBT010000009.1, read as the reverse complement.
GTGCTCGGTATCGGGGTGCCGATGGCCACCGCCATCGCCGACGCGGCCGCGGCCCGCCGCGATTATCTCGACGAAACCGGCGGCCGGTACGTGCACGTGATCGCCGACGGCGATATCAACACCTCGGGACATCTGGCGAAAGCTATCGCCTGCGGCGCCGACGCGGCGATGCTCGGGGCGCCCCTCGCGCTTGCCGCTGAGGCGCCCGGACGGGGCTGGTACTGGCCGTCGGCAGCCGCCCACCCCTCGGTGCCGCGGGGTTCGCTGCTGTCGCTGGACGAGCCGTGGGATCTGGCCGACGAACTCCTGCTCGGCCAGTCGCGTCCGGCGCCTGTCCGCCCCAGCCTGGAACAGTTGCTGACCGGTCCGTCGGATGACCCGTTCGGATCGTTGAATCTGGTCGGCGGACTCCGCCGATCGATGGCCAAGGCGGGGTACTCCGACCTCAAGGAGTTCCAGAAGGTGGGCTTGAGTGTCCGGGCCTGAGTGGTCTGGCTCCGGCGTCAACCCCGCGGGGCTCGGGGCGGCACAAGAGCAATAGACTCTTGCAGGTGACACGTTCCCAGAGACCCGTTCTTGTTGTCGACTTCGGTGCGCAGTACGCGCAGCTGATAGCCCGCCGGGTCCGGGAGGCGAGTGTCTACTCGGAGGTGGTCCCGCATACCGCGACCGTGGCGGAGATCGCCGAGAAGCAGCCGCTGGCGGTGATCCTTTCCGGCGGCCCGGCGAGTGTGTACGCGGAGGGGGCACCCTCCCTGGACCCCCGGCTCTTCGATCTGGACGTGCCGGTTTTCGGTATCTGCTACGGATTCCAGGCGATGGCGCAGGCACTGGGCGGCACCGTCACCAATACGGGCACGCGCGAGTACGGCCGTACCGAACTGGATATCGACGGTGGCCTGCTGCATGCCGGACTGCCCGGGGTGCAACCGGTGTGGATGAGTCATGGGGACGCCGTGACCGACGCGCCGGCCGGTTTCGAGGTCACCGGGACCACGGTGGGGGCTCCGGTCGCGGCGTTCGAGAACCGCGCTCGCCGGTTGGCGGGTGTCCAATACCATCCCGAGGTGCTGCATTCGCCGCACGGGCAACAGGTGCTGAGCCGGTTCCTGCACGAGATGGCGGGTATCGCGCCGGAGTGGACGCCGGCGAATATCGCCGAGGCGATGATCGAGCGGGTCCGGGAGCAGATCGGGGAATCGCACGCGATCTGCGGTCTGTCCGGCGGCGTGGACAGCGCGGTGGCGGGCGCCCTCGTGCAACGTGCCATCGGTGACAAGCTGACCTGCGTTTTCGTCGATCACGGGCTCTTGCGGGAGGGCGAACGGGAACAGGTGCAGCGCGATTTCGTCGCCGCCACCGGGGCCCGGCTGGTCACTGTGGACGCGGTGGACAAATTCCTGGGCGAGCTGAAGGGGGTCACCGACCCCGAGGAGAAACGCAAGATCATCGGCCGCGAGTTCATCCGGTCCTTCGAGGACGCGGTGGGCGAGGTAGTCGGCGAGCAGTCGGCAGGGCAGGATGCGCCGGCGGTCGAATATCTGGTGCAGGGCACCCTGTACCCGGATGTGGTGGAGTCGGGCGGGGGCAGCGGTACCGCGAACATCAAATCCCACCACAATGTGGGCGGGCTGCCCGACGATCTGGAATTCGAGCTGGTCGAACCGCTGCGGTTGCTGTTCAAGGACGAGGTCCGGGCGGTCGGCCGTGAACTGGGCCTGCCGGAGGAGATCGTGGCCCGCCAGCCCTTCCCCGGGCCCGGTCTGGCGATCCGGATCATCGGCGAGGTCACCGAGGACCGGTTGCGGACCCTGCGGCAGGCCGACGCCATCGCGCGAGAAGAACTCACCGCGGCCGGCCTGGACGGCCAGATCTGGCAGTGCCCGGTGGTGCTGCTCGCCGATGTGCGCAGCGTCGGCGTGCAGGGCGACGGCCGCACCTACGGGCATCCGATCGTCTTGCGGCCGGTATCCAGTGAGGACGCGATGACCGCGGACTGGACCCGGTTGCCCTATGAGGTGCTGGAGCGGATCTCGACCCGGATCACCAACGAGGTGAGCGAGGTCAACCGGGTGGTGCTCGATGTGACGAGCAAACCGCCGGGCACCATCGAATGGGAGTGAGCCGATAACGGACCGCCCGGACCTTCAACTGAAGGTCCGGGCGGTCCGGTGTTCGACGAGAACTGGGCGGGAGCCGGGTTATCGGCGCTTTCTGGGTGAGATCACCAGTACGAGGCCCGCTACGATCGCCGCCGCGACGACGATCCAGCCGATCGGGATCATGGCCGCGAACTCCCACTGCGCCGGGCCTGTCAGCGCCCAGATACTCACCAGGAGTGCCAGCAGGCCGATCACGAACAATCCGGGGGAGAAGCGGCCCGGCCGATGCGCACGGCCGGACGGTCCGCATCCGCCGGGGGCCTCCGTATGCGGGTTCGTTTGCTGCTCAGCCACGACGCACCTCCGCCTCGCCCATCCGTACCTGCACGTTCAAGTTCAGTACCGGCGCATCCCCACCGGGGCCGGTCAGCCCGTCGGGACAGTTCGCCTCGCCCATCCGGACGGTGCATTCGGTGCGCACGTTCATGTTCTCGGGCACCAGCACCACCGCCTGACCCATCTGGACCGAGAGATCGACCGTCTTGTCCGCGGTCAGGTCGATACCGCGCAGATCCAGCGTCCCGGATCCCATGGTGACCGCGTAATCCGGTCGTACATCGGTGGCCGAGGCGGGGGCCCAGGTGCGGTCTCCCATGGTCGAACTCTGGAAATCGACCGGGCCGATCGCCGCCGCCAGAATGACGAACGCCGCCAGCGGAGCAGTCACGAGCAACAGGCCGTGGCCCCGTCGCCGGAAGGCGCCGAGCATCAGCCCCAGGCCGATCACCGCGAGCGCGATCGCGGCGATCCGTCCCGGAGTCATCCAGTCGACCCCGGCCACCGCGGCCGCGCCGGCGCCCGCGGCCGCGAGTACGGCCAGGCCGAGAACGACGGCGGTGAAGCGGGAACGCGGCCGTTTTTCGGTGGTTACCGCGACGCCGCGTTCCGGGGCGGGTTCGGGCAGGTCCCAGGCCAGCGGTGCGACACCCAGCGGATCCCACGAGGGCGGCGTGCGGTCGGCGAGGCCGGGGCCCGTTGTCTTGCTCATGCTGACGGTGTTGCCTGCCGGCCGTGGACGGTCGGGGGCGCGGCCGGGATCGGTATCCGAGGTCGTGTCCTGTCCGGGATTCTTCTCCGGGGTCGCCGAATCCTGCCGCGACTCCGGCGAACCGGTGGCGGCCCCCTGGACCTGGTCACCGGTAGCGCTCGACCGGCCGGCGGACACGTCGGTCGAGGGTTCGGCGAGGGCACTGGCGGCAGCCGTGGAATCCGCTGCCGGGCCGGCCGGAGGTTCCGAGGTCGTGCCGGGACGCTTGGTGAGCTGCGGGCCACCTGCCCCGCCGCCCGACTCCTCGGGGGAGACCTGACCCGGGTCGGTTCCGGTCGGCCGCGCAGCGGTCTCGGGCGGGCTGTCCGGAATGTACCGGTCCGGCAGCTTGGTGTAGGGCGTGTAGATACCGGTGTTGTGCGCGGTGTAGGGATCCGTTCCGCCCTGGGGGAACGCGGTGCCCGGATACCCGGTCGTTCCCGGCCCTGTGACCGACTCCGGCGCGGCAGCGCCCGGCGGCAGCGGCGGCGGCTGCGGGGAACGCAAATACAGCATCCACCAGCCCGCCAGCATGAGTGCCAGGCCGACCACCCCGGACCCGCCGAGGCCGACTCCCACCGGGCCCATGGTGCTCACCGCGATCGCCAGCGCCACGATCAGCACGATCGTCTTGGTCTGACTCTGCGAATCCTGGCGTTTCCGGGTGAGCGATTCCGCCATCGACGCACCCTCCCCGGGTTCGGGGAACAGCAGCCACCCGGCCAGATACAGCACGATCCCGGCCCCGCCGAAAATGGTGGACACCACGAACGCCACCCGTACGAGTACCGGGTCGATGCCGTAGCGGTGCCCGAACCCGGCCGCGACTCCGGCGATCGGCCCCTGCCGGGGCAGGCGGGCCGGCCGGGTCTGCCACAACTGCTGGAGTTGATCACCGAAGCTGGTTCTCGTCATGAATTCAATGGTCCGCTCGCCGTGGCCTGCCACACATCCGGGTGAACCCTGAAGTTGCTCCGGAAAAACTCCCCGACCACCGTCGATCTGGATATCTCAGGGTGTTTCCCCATGGCTGCCCGGGGCGCGGACGTGCCAGTATCGAGGGTATGTGCCCGTTCGGACCTGCCTTCTATGCGCGGGGCGCCACCCGCCCCGTGGCCGAACCGGGGACGGATGGCGAACGGTTGGTGCGCCGCTCCGGTGGCCGGATCGTCGGCGGTGTGGCCGGTGGGGTCGCCGACCATCTCGGGATCGACGTGCTCAAGGTCCGGATGGTCTTCGTGCTGCTGTCGGCTCTCGCCGGCGCGGGGATAGTCGCCTACGGCCTGCTGTGGATCTTCACGCCGGGTGGTGCGGACGATGCCCGCCCGTCCGGGACCGAGCGGCGGCAGGCGATCGGTCTGGCGATGCTCGGTCTCGGGCTGTCGGTGGCGGTGTCGTGGGCGTTCAGCGGTACGGCGGCCCGGGTGATCGCGCCGCTGCTGGTGATCGCGGTGGGCGCGGCGCTGGTGTGGCGGGAGTACGACGCCGACGGCCCGCGTTCGCTGGTCGGCATACCGGCGAAACCGTCGGTGGTCACCTGGTCGCGGATCATCGCCGGGGTGACCCTGGTGATCGCCGGGCTGGCGGTGGTGGTGTTGTCACAGGTCGACTGGGGTTCGCTCGGGTCGGCGCTGCTGGCGGTCGCGGCCACCCTGATCGGCGTGGGTCTGCTGACTGTTCCGCTCGGCCTGCGGATGATGCATACGCTGAATGCCGAACGCGCCGCCCGCATCCGCAACGAAGAGCGCGAGGAAATCGCCTCCCATCTGCACGATTCGGTGCTGCAGACCTTGGCGTTGATCCAGCGCCAGGCCGGCGACCAGCAGGAGGTACTGCGCCTGGCCCGGAGTCAGGAACGGGAATTGCGGCGCTGGCTTTTCGCCGATTCCGGCCCCGCCGAATCCAGTTTGTCCGCAGCCCTGCGCACCATCGCCGGTGAGGTGGAGGATCAGCACGGTGTGAAGGTCACCCCGGTCACCGTCGGCGATGTGGCGATGGACGGTGAAGACCGCGGATCCGGTTTGCCGAGGGAACATTTCACCGCTGTCCTGGGCGCGACGCGTGAGGCGCTGGTGAACGCGGCCAAACACGCCGGCGTCACCGATATCGACCTGTTCGCCGAGGCAGAACCCCACCAGGTCAGTGTGTTCGTCCGCGACCGCGGCGCCGGTTTCGATCCCGATTCGGTCCCGGAGGACCGACACGGTCTCACCCGCTCCATCCGTGCCCGGGTGGAGCGCCGGGGCGGGACCGTCGAGATCGTTTCGGCGCCGGGCCGCGGCACCGAGGTCCGCGTCATCATGCCGCGCAACGACGCCGGCGCGGATCCCGAAACGGGGCCGGGCGGTGGCGACGAAACGCATACCGCGGACCCCGCCCACATACCGGAGCCGCCGCGGCGGCCGCACCCGATACCTCGATGACGCCCACGGCGGGCTTGTTCCAGCTGCGGGCATCCCTCGACCCGGCTGCGACTATTCGCGGTTTCGCCGCCGTGGGTAGGCTTTGGCACGACGCCTGAGGGGGCCGAAACCCGCGGCGCCGCAGGCGCCGCAAAGGAGATACAGTGCGGGTTTTTCTCGTGGATGATCATGCGGTGTTCCGGTCCGGGGTGCGGGCCGAGTTGAGCCGGGAAACCGATATGGAAGTGGTCGGGGAGGCCGGGGGCGTGGCCGAAGCGGTGGCCGGGATCAATGCCGCGAAACCCGATGTGGTGCTGCTCGATGTGCATATGCCGGACGGGGGTGGGGTCGCGGTGCTGCACGGTATCCACAGTGGGCCGGTGTGTTTGGCGTTGAGTGTTTCCGATGCCGCCGAGGATGTGATCGCGGTGATCCGGGCGGGCGCCCGTGGGTACGTCACGAAGACGATTTCCGGTGCCGAACTGGCCGACGGGATCCGGCGGGTGGCCGGCGGTGACGCGGTGTTCAGTCCGCGGCTGGCCGGGTTCGTGCTGGATTCGTTCACCGGGAAATCCCCGGTGCCCGAACCGCCGCTGGATCCGGAACTCGATTCGCTGACACCCCGCGAACTGGAGGTGCTGCGCCTGCTGGCCCGCGGCTACACCTACCGGGAGATCGCCGAGAACCTGTTCATCTCGGTGAAAACGGTGGAAACCCACGCCTCGAACGTCTTGCGCAAAACCCAGCAGTCCAACCGCAACGCACTCACGCGCTGGGCCCACCGCCGGCGCATCGACTGACTCGCACCGCCGCGCGCTGAGCCGGCCAGGATTCCTGGCCGGGTCCGCAGAGCCCTGCCCCGGTAACGCCGACGACGTCTCCCGACCGGTGGCCTGTCTCGGCTGAGGCGCGACCGCCTGCGCTGATGCCGGGTAGCCGCCTTCCTTCGACGGCAGTCGCCGGCGACCCGTGCGCCTGCTCACTGTCCACTGTCCACAACGCGATATCGCTCGCGCTCGGTGACCTGGTCGAGTTTCTGCGTGGCCGGCGGTCCAACCTTTGCGGTCGGGGCCCGCCCCGTGTCTGCAGCGACGGAGCGAAGGAGCGCAGCGACTGAGCGGAGGAGTGAAGACACGGGGTTAATAGGGCCCCGACCCCGCGACGCCGGAGGCGGCGCCAAAAACACCGTGCAGGCCCCGGACCGAGCGCGTGACCGTGAACTTCCGGTTGCGTCCCACCACCTCGGTGCGGCCGACCATGCGCTCCACCACGTTGCGATGGTTCAGATGGTTGTTGTAGACCGTCCACAGTTCGCCGCCCGGCCGTAGGACGCGGCCGGTCTGGGAGAACATCTTGATGGCCGAACCGGTGTGTACTGCGGCGCCCACGTGGAACGGCGGATTACACACCACGAGATCGGCGCTGTTGTCGGCGGCGGCCGACATCGCATCGTCGCGGACCACCGTGACCTGGTCGGCGACTTGGTTGGCCGCGGCGGTGGCGGTCGCCGAGGCCACCGCGGCGGCGGATTGGTCGGTGCCCACCACCGCGATACCCGGGCGGGATCTGGCGAGCGCGACCGCCAGAATTCCGGTTCCGCACCCCAGGTCGATGGCATCGCGGGCATCGGGTTTCATCGCGCGCAGATGCTCGAGCAGGAACCGGGTGCCGATATCCAGGCGCGCCCCGGAGAAGGCGGCACCGTGGGCGACCACATCGATATCGAATTCGCCGATATGGTCACGCAGCGGAAACCGTGAATCGCCAACCGGTTTCGGTCCGCTGACCAGCAGGGCTCGCGATTTCTGCCGGCCGCGGCTGGCCCGTACCTCGGCAAAGGATTCGGCGAGCACATCGTTCATCGCCTTGGTCAGGTATTTGTCCCGGCCGCCGGCGAACACCTGGACGCCGGGGGCGGCGTAGCGCGCGATGGTATCGGCGATTTCGGCGAGCCCGGCCAGTACCCGTGGTAGTCGCAGCAGGACCACGGTGGCGTCGCGCAGCAGGCTTTCGTCGAGTGCGTGCGCGGTGTAGCGGTCGGTGAGGCCGTGCGCGCGGGCGTTGGCGGCCAGGGCGAGTTCACCGGTCAGCAGGTCCTGATGGACCCGGATCCGGTGCAGGTCGTGGGCCGCGACGGCGCCGAGAGTGAGTGCGCCGTAATTGTCGCCGATCACCACAACGGTTCCGGGCTCGGCGGTGGCGAGCGCGTCCGCGGCCACGTCGAGAAGGAGGCGGTCGGCGGCATCGACGGCGTACAGGTTCGCGGCCTCCACATCCGGGTGGCGGCGCAACCTTCCCAATAGGTCCTCCACATCTCGCACGAGACAAGTGTGCTAGATCGTTGCCGGGCGCTGCCGCCCACCCCGCGGATACGCTTCGCCGGGGTGGGATTCCGGGTGCCGCGCAGTACCGGTGCCACGATCGGTGGCACACCGTGCGAGTGCGCGTTCCCGCAGTACAGTGCCTGCTCCGGTTAGCATCGGGCGCATGCGTACCGGGCGTGTTCTGGTGGTGGCGGCAATGCTGGCGTGTCTCGCGGGGTGCGCCGACTCGGGGTCGACACCGCCGGTTAGCTCCCCGGAGAGTCCGGGGCTGCCCAGATCGCAGGCCGATATCCCCGGATTGCCGCTTCCGCCGCTGCCGATACCCGGAGAGCCGGCGCCGGCGCCGGACGATACGGTGCCGAAGCAGGCGGAGGCTTCGCCGGACGCCATGCTCACCGTGACCGATATCCGGATGAGCCGCCATGCCGGTTTCGACCGGGTCGAGTACTACCTGGGCGGACCCGGCACCCCCGGGTGGAGTGCGTGGTACACGGGCCGGGCGGTTCAGGACGGCAGTGGCCGGGAACTGGATGTGGCGGGCCGGTCCGTGCTCGAGGTCCGGATCACCGGTTCGGCATACCCGTTCGACAGTGGAGTGGCGCCCTACGCCGGTCCGGATCCGGCCACCGACCCGGCTGTTCCCGGGATCGCCGGGGTGTATCGCACGACGGTGTTCGAAGGGATCACCCAGTCGTTCATCGGTGTCGGCGCCGACGAACCGGGATTCACCGTCGCCACGGCCACTATGCCGAATCGCCTGGTCATCGATATCGCCAACGGATAAGAGCGCCCGGCGAGCAGTATCGGTTGATCGACAATGCCAACCTGGGCAGTCGAAAACAGACACGACACAGTACGGTTGACAGCACCGGTGGCTCAGATGTCCGGCGCGCCGGGGCGAAATACGGGGTCGTGGGCATCCGAGGGGAGTTTCGATACCGATGCGACGACTCGAACGAGCCAGTCTCGCCGCCGCGGCGACCGCCCTGGTCGCGGGCGGATTCATCGCCGCCTGCTCCAACACGGTGACCGGTACCGCCGAGGTGAACCAGAGCGAGTTGCAGCTGTACACATCGGAGGTCAAGTCCTCGTCGGTCGCGGCATCGTCCTCCCGCGCCGCCGCCGCCGCGGACGCGGCGACCGAGGTATGCGACGCACTGCGCGACCGCAACAATCCCGCGGTCGACGCGTTCAACGCCTATATCGATGCCAGTGACCACAAAGCGCCGGACCTCGAGCCCAAGAAGGGTGCCGCGATCACCGCACTGCGCGGTGCCGCCGACGGTATCGACGACGCACTCAACCCCGATGTTCCCAATGACGTCTCGGTCCCGCTGCGCACCTACCGCGACAATCTGCGATCCCTGGCCGATCTCCTGGAACGCAATGCCTCGATAGATGAGGTCAACGGGCAGATCGATACGTTCAACGCGGATAAGGACGCTGCCTTCGATGCCTGCGAATCGTACTGAGCCGGCCCGGCATTCGCGTTATTCGTAGAGACCCTCGACGCACCATTGATCGTCACGAGCGAGCAGTAGCAGGCTGTGCGGCCCCGGTAGTTCCACTTGGGCCCGGGCCGTCGGCGCCGCGCCGGGCGCCCACCAGAGTTCGTCGAGCAACCAGGGGCCGGCCCACGCGGTGAGCCGCCAGCTGGACCGTCCCCAGCGCAACCGCACGGGTGGGCTGCTGAACCGTCCGCGTGGGGTGATCCGGACCGGCGTGCCGTCGGCTGATTCCAGGGCCACCCGCGGACGGTTGATCATGATCACCGCGGGTGCGGGTTCCGGGATCCGGCCCGGCCAGGGCGGTGCCGGATCGGTATCGGGTGCCGCCTCGTCGCCGAATGTCACCATGGTGACCCGTTCGGCGGGCCCGCGGCCGCCACCGAGAACACCTACCCGCACCGCGTCCCCGCCGAGCAGCCCCTGGACGCGGACCAGGGCGCGGAGCGCGCGTTCGTCCCCGGACCCCGTATCGCCCCACAGTCCGAGTTGCAGGGCTCCAGCCGCGACCACTTCCACCGGGATCAGGTGCAGTTGAGTGATCGGGGCGGTGGGCCGGTCGGTGGCCGGTCGGGTGAGCCAGCCGTCCAGTTGCCAGCGCACCCGATCGGCGACGTTATCGGCGGTCAGTGGTTCGGCGCAGCGCCAGACCCTGGACAGGTGCTCGCCGGCCGCGGTTTCCGCGCGGATCTCCAGCCGGGTGCAGGCCAGGGAGGCGGCCGACAGCGCCGCGGTCAGCCGGGTGGCGAGCAGCCGCCCGGTGAAGGCCGCGGTGTCGACCCGGTCGATCGGTGGGTCGCAGGGCAGCCGGATCTCCACCTCCGGTGGGCGGCCCCGGGGTGCGGGAGGCCGTTCGGGTAGTGCGCGGGCGAGGCGGTGTGCCAGGACCGCGTCGGCACCGAAACGTGAGGTGACCTGTGCGGGGGTCAGCGCGGCGAAATCGCCGATCCGGCGCAGGCCCAGCCGGTGCAGCAGATCCAGCAGCGCGGCGCGTTCCCGCTCCGCGGGGCCGGGTTCGGCGGCCAGTTCGGTGATCGGCAGCGGGGCCAGGAACCGCGCGTCCTCGCCGGGCGTCACGAGGGTGCTGTGCCGGGCGGCGATTATCGCGGTCGGGAGTTCGTCGGCGATACCGATCCGTGCTTCCACCCCGGCCGCCGCCAGGGCGGCGAGCAGTTGCCGGACGGCTGCCTCGGCCGACCCGAAATACCTGATCACCCCGCGTGCGGACAGCGCGAGCAGTCCGGGGCGCAGTACCTCCACTCCGGGGGCGAGGCTGTCGACGGCCGCGGCGACCGGTTCGAAAAGCCGGGCGTCGCGGTCCGGGTCCGGTTGTGCGACACAGAGTTCCGGGCATCGGCTCTGCGCCTCGCGTTTACGCATGCCACGTCGTACCCCGGCCTCGCGGGCGGTAGCCGAACAGGTGACGACCCGGTTCGCGTGCAATACCGCCATCGGTTGATCCGCGGGTAGCCCGGCCCCGGCCGCCGCCGCGACCGCCGGCCAGTCGGGGCACCAGACGGCCAGCACCCGTGGCGCCGAACGCGGGCGGTCAGGAAGCAACTGGACTCTCCTGACCCGCATTTTCCGGCTGATCCGATACATGCGCCGGGGCGATGTCATCGAGGGCGATCCATTCCACCCGGCCGCCGAGCGGGCGCGCGGCCAGCCGGCCCCGGTGCGGGGCCCCGGCTCGGGTGCGGACTTCGATATCGAGGCTTATGGAGCGGATCCGCCCGCTGCCAGTACCGAGACCGGTGTACCCGGCCACCCGGCTTTCCAGACTCAGGTCCGGGGCGGGCCAAGGGCCGCCGGTGACGAGCAGCGTGGACCCCTTTCCGCGGGCTTTTGCGGCGAGCACCCGGGCACGGGCAGGGGTGACCGCGGTATCGCCGAGGCCGAGTACGACCAATTCCATCCCGTCGAGCAACACCGCCGCCACCTCCACCGGATCGTGGCCGGCGTCGGCGATCACGGCCAGTCTGTCCAGCCGGGCACCCATCTCCGCGGCGGCGAGCAGGCCGAGCCCGGGCAGGCCGACCGCGGCCGCGTGCCCACCCGGTCCGGTGACCGCGGCGAGTAACCCGGCCAGCAGCGATCCGGCACCGGTGTAGGAGACCACCGACCCCTTGACGAGGCCGCGGTCGGGTAGCAGCGGGGCGAGTGCGGGTGGCACCGGAAGTATCTCGCGCCGGACCGTTGATGCGGGTGCGACCGGCACTCGGGTTCCGGTCGCACCGCGGGGCGCGGTGCCCGTTCGCTGCGTACATCCAGCACCCGCCGCCCGCGCCCGCCGCAGCTCGGCCAGTTCCCGCAGGCGCGCGCCGCTCGTCTTGGTTATTTGCGCCGCCTCCGGCGTCGCGGGTTCGGGGCCCCCTTGGTCTCGGTTCTTCACTCCGCCGCTCCTGTGTTTCGGCGCGCTGGCGCGCGCGGGTTCGGGGCCCCCTTGGTCTCGAATCTTCACTCCTCCGCTCAGTTGCTGCGCTCCCTCGCTCCGTCGCTGCAGATCCGAGACGGGCCCGAACCGCTGGGGTGGACAACTACCGGAGTGGACTTATTGTTCGAACATACATTCGATATGTTAGCCACGAAAGTCCGGACCGGGAAGCATGCCCGGAGTAACTACGACGGGGTGTCGTGAATGCGATCACGTGTTGTCCGGCGCCGATTCCGAAACCGGCCAGCTACCACCGAATTCGACTAGTCTCACAGCATGATCGATCGCCCCCGTTCCATCGTCGGCCCCGATTATCTGGTAGCGGGCCGGTACCGCCTGCAGTCGAAACTGGGTGGTGGCGGTATGGGGGCGGTATGGCTGGCTCACGATCGGCTGCTGGACCGTGACGTCGCTATCAAACAGGTGTTGTCCACCGCCGGCCTGGACGAAGCGGAGGCCCGGCAGATCCGGGACCGGATCGTGCACGAGGGCCGGGTCGCGGCGAAGCTTTCCCATGAGCACGCCATCGCCGTCTACGACGTCGTACTCGAGGCCGGCGAGCCCTGGCTGGTGATGGAGCATCTGCCCTCACGCAGTATCGCCCGGGCGCTCGGGCTGGTGAGCACCCTCCCGGTGATCGAGGTGGCGCAGATCGGCGCGCAGGTCGCCGACGCGCTGGCCGCCGCGCACACCGTCGGGATCGTGCACCGCGATATCAAACCGGGCAATATCCTCGTCGCCGACCGGGGCCCGGGGGTCGGGATGGCGAAGCTGAGCGATTTCGGTATCTCCCGCAATATCACCGAGGCATCCGACGAACCCGACGGCATGATCACCGGCACCCCCGCCTACCTGCCGCCGGAGGTGGCCCGCGGCGCCCAGCCCACCGCGGCCAGCGATGTTTTCTCCCTCGGCGCCAGCCTCTACACCGCCATCGAAGGCCGGCCGCCGTTCGGTATGGACGACGACAGCGACGCCATCGTGGAACGCGCCGCCATGGCGCAGATCAACCCGCCGACTCGCAGCGGGGTGCTCACCCGCGCCCTGCTGCACATGATGGAACCGGCCCCGCAGCGTCGCCCCAGTATGGCGCAGGCGCGGGACGAGATCCTGGCCGCCGCTTTCGGTCCCGGCGCCGCCGGCAATATCCTCGGCGCGCCGGTACGCACCGAGGACGGCACCATCCCCGCGTGGGCGGCCCGTAATTCCGCTGCCGGTCTGCGCAGCCCCCGTTCGGGCCCGCTGCCGCGCCGTGCCCAAACGCAGCCGGTGAACCCGGTCGCGGCCCCGGCGGCCCCGGCTCCGGCCGGTTCCGCCCAGCTCAGCCCGACCGTGGCCGTCACCATCGGCTTGCTGATCGGGCTGGTCATCATCATCGTGATCCTCATGATGGTGATGTAGTCGGCCACGGTCACAGTTATAGGCGAGAGTCCCTCCGTATCGAGTTCGCCACGGTGTGAACCGGTGTGTATCCGGATCGGCCGAGGTCGGGTGTGGATAACCGGACAGCGTCGATCGGCCGTCCACGGCCCATGACCGCCTGCCCGGCGGTAAGGTCCGGTTTGTCTGGCTTGTCGTGCCGCCGGGAACTCCGCCGGGGGTGGCGCACGTTGGACAAAGCAGTTGGATATCGAGTGACAGCTCGAGACCGACGGTCGTGCCCAGGTATGGCCAACGAACTTTCGAGAAAGGGATTTGCGGTGCGCGCCACAAGCAATCCGGTATTCAGAAACCTGCCCCGGCAGGAAGCCGGTTACGCCGGCTTCGCCTCGGGTGCGGCCGGTGCGGGGCAACTGGGTTACCAGTACGGCAACCAGCAGTACCCGCAGCAGTATCAACAGCAGCCCTATCCGCAGGCGCCGACCCGGTCGCTGACCATCGACGATGTGGTCACCAAAACCGGGATCACGCTGGGTGTCCTCGCGCTCTCCGCGCTGGTCACCTACCTGCTGACCAGCGCCAACAACGCACTCGCCCCGATGTTCGTCATCGGCGGCGGCATCATCGGCCTGGTTCTCGTCCTGGTCGCTACCTTCGGTCGCAAGATGGACAACCCCGCGATCGTGCTCTCCTACGCGCTGGCCGAGGGCGTTTTCGTCGGCGCCCTGTCGTTCATGTTCACCGATGTCAGCTTCGGTGGTGCGGGTGGCGCCGGCATGATCGGCCAGGCGATCCTGGGCACCTTCGGTGTGTTCGCCGGCATGCTCGTCGTGTACAAAACCGGTGCCATCCGGGTCACCCCGCGATTCACCCGCATGCTCATCGGCGCCATGATCGGCATCCTGGTCCTGGTCGTCGGTAACCTGATCGCGAGTTTCTTCACCGACGGCGGCTTCGGCCTGCGCGACGGCGGCCCGATCGCGATCATCTTCAGCCTGGTGGTCATCGCCATCGCCGCGTTCAGCTTCCTGCTCGACTTCGACGCCGCCGACCAGCTCATCCGCGCCCAGGCCCCGCCCAAGGCCGCCTGGGGTGTCGCCCTCGGCCTCACGGTCACCCTGGTCTGGCTCTACGTCGAGATCCTGCGCCTGCTCAGCTACTTCCAGAGCGACTAGTGAACCCGGCCGTTCCGGCGCGGTAAACGCAACACAGAAGGTGGCTCCCAAACGGGAGCCACCTTCTTTTGTTCCTGTTCTCACCATTCCGTGGCATGCGCTGGGTGAGCTGTGCGCAGCTCGAAAGCAGCGCGTACTGGATGCTGCTTTGGGTGCCAGATTGCTATCATTGATCAGCTGATCATTGCATCACTTTTGGAGGTATCGAGATGCGCACCACGATCGACCTAGATGACAACTGGGAAGAAGTCGCACACGTTCTCGGTACTCACGGCAAAACCGAGACGGTCAACCGCGCCCTCGCGCATGTGCTCGCCGAGCGACGCCGATCCCAAGCCGTCGAAACGTTCCGGGCCCTGCAACTCGACCTCGATCCAGAGACGATGCGCGGAGCTTGGGAGTGAGCGCAGCGGTCTACCTTGCCGATAAATCCGCCCACGCCCAGCGGTATACCTCCGAAGAGGCTGCTCGTCGGTTGGACCGCGAAATAGCGGCCGGTCGTCTCGCCGTCTGCGAAATGATCGCCCTCGAACTGCTCTACTCGGCCCGCAACAGCAGTGACTATCTACGCCTCAGCACGGCCCTGGAAGCTTTGCCCTGGGCAGCAACTGATGGCGCGGCGATGAAAAGAGCTCTCGACGTCCAGCGGCAATTCGCCCGGCGTGGGCAACACCGCCGCCCGCTCCCGGACCTGATAATCGCCGCCACGGCCGAACTCGCAGAACTCACCGTCCTGCACTACGACCACGACTTCGACCTCATCGGCGATCTCACGGGCCAGCCGATGGAATGGATTGTGCCCCGCGAAACGGCCGGTTGAGCGGGTTCACACGGGTGCTGAATCTGTCCGGCGCAGGCCCGGGGCAGGGTGCCGATGCCGTGACGACCGATTCCGGCGTAAGGGCTCGGTAAGCGTTCGACAAGAGGCTCGCGATTTCCTTTCGATCATCGGGTGCTGCCAGAGGGGCGCACGATGCGTCGGAAGGAAGACCATGTTCGATTGGTACGTCGGAATGCTCGCGCTCAGTGGCACCGTCATGATCGTGATGGCTGTCGTCAAGGGCGGGCAGAGCGAGGCGTCCCGGTGGCTCAACGCCATCCTCGGTGCCGTGTTCCTCGGCTACGCGGGATATTTGGCGTTCGTCTTCGAGGGCGGCAGCTACCTGATCCTGTTCCAGGCGTTCATCCTGCCGGTTCTGATGGTGGTGAACTTCGTCCGCTCGGCCGACTGGGCGGCCCTCACCACGAAACCGACCCCGACACAGCAGGCGTGGCGTGCATACCAGAAGGAACAGGACCGCCTCGCGAAGCTCTGACGCCACCCGATACGGGTGCCCGCGCGGGGCGGTGAAGCGCTCTGCTAGGTCCCGGGTTGCCGGAGAGCGTTCACGGGATGGTGGCGGAAAAACGATTGCCGATGTCGCACGGGGCCGACAGGGTCTACGCCATGGATGTGGACTGGAATGCCGAAATACGGGCCCAGCTCGAAACACACTGGTCGAGGCAGCTGCGCCCCCGGCTCGACGGGCTCACCGACGAGGAGTACTTCTGGGAACCGGTATCCGGTATGTGGACGGTGCGCCCCGCCGACGGTGGATTCGTCTGTGACTTCGCGATACCCGCCCCCGAGCCGGCTCCGGTGACCACCATCGGGTGGCGGCTGGGGCATGTGATCGTCTTGCTGGCGTCCGGTTCGGAGCGCTTCGGCGGTCCGCCTGTCGATTTCGCTTCGTTCCGCTACGCCGGGACGGCCGAGGCGGCGCTCCGGCAGCTCGACGCCGCCTACGGGGCGTGGATCGACGGTGTCGCCGGACTGGGTGTCGCCGGGCTGGCCGAGCCGGCGGGGCCGCCCGGCAGCATGCTTGCCGACTGGTCGACCGCGGGAATAGTGCTGCATACGCAGCGGGAGCTACTGCACCACGGTGCGGAGATCGCGCTACTGCGCGACCTCTACCGGGCCGGCCTCCGCTGATCTCTCGGTCGCGATGCCGGCTCGGCGGGGAATGCAGAGGTAGGCCCCTGTACGGATCACGATTCCGTACAGGGGCCTACCTGTGGGCTGCATACCGTGCGTCAACCGATCCCGAACCCTTGGTTCCAGGTCTCCTGACCGGACGGTTCACCTTCGAGGCCGGGGCCCGCCCCGGTCTGGAGCGACCAGAGGAAGGGAGCGCAGCGACCGACCGGCGGGAGTGAAGACCGGGGTTAATAGGGCCCCGGCCCCGCGCCGCCGGAGGCGGCGCCGAAGGATCAGCTCAGGCGCTCGATGATCATCGCCATGCCCTGGCCGCCGCCGACGCACATGGTCTCGAGACCGAACTGCTTATCGTGGGTCTGCAGGTTGTTGAGGAGGGTGGCGGTGATGCGGGCACCCGTCATACCGAACGGGTGGCCGAGGGCGATCGCGCCGCCCGAGACATTCAGTTTGTCCAGGTCCATGCCCAGTTCCCGGGCCGAACCGAGGACCTGCACGGCGAAGGCCTCGTTGATCTCGTAGAGGTCGATATCGCCGATGGTCTTACCGGCCAGCTTCAGGGCCTTGCGCACCGCTTCGATCGGGCCCAGGCCCATGATCTCGGGGGAGAGACCCGAGACGCCGGTGGAGACGATGCGGGCCAGCGGGGTCAGGCCCAGTTCCTTGGCCTTGGTATCGCTCATGACCACCAGTGCGGCGGCGCCGTCGTTGAGCGGGCAGGCGTTACCGGCGGTTACCGTGCCGTCGGGGCGGAACACCGGCTTGAGCTGGGAGATCTTCTCGTAGGTGGTGCCGGCGCGGGGGCCGTCGTCGGTGGAGACGACGGTGCCGTCGGGCAGGGTCACCGGGGTGATCTCGCGTTCGAAGAAACCGGATTTGATGGCTTCCTCGGCGCGGTTCTGCGACCGCACGCCCCAGTGGTCCTGGTCCTCGCGGGAGATTCCGGTGAAGGACGCGACGTTCTCGGCGGTCTGGCCCATCGCGATGTAGATATCCGGCAGGTCACCGTTCTCGCGCGGATCGTGCCAGCCGGTGCCGCCCTGCGCCCGGGTGGTGGTGCGCTCCTCGGCGGTGGAGAACAGCGGGTTGTGGGTATCGGGCCAGCCGTCGGCGGTGCCCTTCGGGAACCGGGAGACGGTTTCCACACCGGCGGAGATGAACGCGTCACCCTCACCGGCTTTGATTGCGTGGAACGCCATCCGGGTCGTCTGTAGCGACGAGGAACAGTAGCGGTTCACCGTGGTGCCGGGCATATAGTCGTGGCCCAGCTGGGTGGCGACGACCTTGGCCAGGTTGAATCCGGCCTCACCGGCCGGCTGGCCGCAACCGAGCATCAGATCGTCGATATCGGCGGGCGACAGGGCGGGGACCTTGTCCAGCGCGGCGCGCACCATCTGCGCGGCGAGGTCGTCGGGCCGCATGCTCACCAGCGACCCCTTGTTGGCGCGTCCGATGGGGGAGCGAGCAACGGAAACGATGACGGCCTCTGGCATGAGGACTCCTTTGTCGAGGAGTATGCGCGGTCCGGACCTGCCGGATCGACACTACTCGCGGGTACATTCCCTTCGAATCTACGTCCCGGCGGCCTGCGGGGAAATATCCGCCGTGGCCATATCCCGGTCACCGAGCGCTGCCAGGAGTTCCGGCAGCAGGTGTGTCGCGGCCAGCGCGTAGCCGGCGGCCGAGGGATGGAAGCCGTCGGCCGAGAACAACTGTTCGGGTGCGGCCCGGAAATCCCTGCTCAGCAGATTGCCCATCAGTACGGTGTGTCCGCCGGCCGCCCGCGTCGCCGCTGCCTGTGCACGGGCCAGCTGGATGCTCCAGCGGTGCACCACGGTGCGCAACGGTTCCGGGATGGCGGTGACGCTGCCCAGATCCGGGCAGGTGCCGACCACCACGACGCTGCCCGCGCCGTGCAACCGGCTCACCGCGGCGCCCAGTCGTTGCGCGGAGCGGCCGATCGAGTGTTTCTTGGTGACATCGTTGGCGCCGACCAGGATGACCGCCGCGTCCGGCGGCGGGCCGGCCACGAACATCGCGTCCACCTGTCCGGCCAGGCCTTTGGACGTGGCGCCGGAAATCGCCTTGGTGCTCAGCCGGATCCGTTGCCCGGTGGCGTCGGCCAATCCGTGGGCGATCCGCACCCCGGGCACTTCGGCGGCGGTCCGGCAGCCCAGTCCCGCCGCGGTCGAGTCGCCGAAGATCATCAGGTGCAGATCGGCGTACTTCCCGTTCCGCCAGGGCTCGTATCCGGCCGGCGAGTAGATGCCGTCGGCTTCCGGTGGTTTGGAGGTATCGCGGCCTATCATGCCGCGTGCGGCACCGGCCTGGGTGGTGAGCAGCCGGTAGGCCGCCCATGACGCGGTTCCCGCCCCGGAACCGAATGCGACCGTGGCGGCGCCGGCCACCGCGGCCGTCCGCCATCCGATCCGAGTTTCGCCCATGTGCAGCGATTTTACGAGGGCTCCGGGGCTCATGCGAGTGGGCGCGGATGCCGGCGGCGCCGCAGTTCGCAACGAGCCGGAACGTGGGATGTGACCTCGGCGAACCGGCCTCGGGAACCGGCCCGGATCACCCCGGGACGACGAAACTGCCGTGCGCCGGGACACTCGCGTGGTTGGTGGTCACGGTGACGTCCACCCGGCCGGGCCCGGTGTCCTGGAACAGCGAGTACTGAATGCTGCCGTAGATACCGGTGACCACGTTGTTGGTGTAGACGCCGGTGGCCCCCGTATCGAGGTTGCGCCAGGACACCGTGGTCAGCACCTCGCACAGCGGCGCGAACGGATGGGATCCGGAGCCGACGCCGGCCACCGGGTTCGCGCGGACATTGAGGACCGCTCGTCCCGGCCAGTCCGGGCTGGTGTCCGCCCAGGTCTGGATGCTGGTACCGCACAGACCGCCGTAGGCCAGGGACGGGACGTCGGGGAAGGATTGGGTCGTGGCGCCGGCCTGTGCCCCCGGCGCGGCGACCAGCGCGAACGCTGATCCGGCCAGAATCACGGTGGCGCGCGCGAACTTCGGCAGCCTCATAGCTCGAGATCCTAGATGGTCGGGCACGGTGCCGCCGGATTTGCGGATGGTGGCGGTTGTGCCACGCCGGACCACGCCGAGGCCACCGGCAACGCCTCTGCAACGATGGGGGTATGCGCATCGCGGATCATGTCGTGGACCTCATCGGCAACACCCCGCTGGTCCGGTTGAACTCGGTGGTTCCCTCGGGTTCCGGGCTGGTGGCCGCCAAGATCGAGTACCTGAACCCGGGCGGTAGCTCGAAGGACCGGATCGCGGTGAAGATGATCGAGGCGGCCGAGAAGTCGGGGGAGCTGGGGCCGGGCGGGACCATCGTCGAACCCACCTCGGGTAATACCGGCGTCGGTCTGGCCCTGGTGGCGCAGCAGCGCGGCTATCACTGTGTATTCGTCTGCCCGGACAAGGTCAGCGAAGACAAGCGCAATGTGCTGCGGGCCTACGGCGCGGAAGTTGTGGTGTGCCCGACCGCCGTACCCCCGGAGCACCCGGACAGCTACTACAGCGTCTCCGACCGGCTGGTGCAGGAGATCGACGGCGCCTGGAAACCCGATCAGTACTCCAACCCGAACGGGCCGGACAGTCACTACGAGACCACCGGCCCGGAGATCTGGCGCGATACCGAGGGCACGGTGACCCATTTCGTCGCCGGTGTGGGCACCGGCGGCACCATCACCGGTGCCGGCCGCTATCTCAAAGAGGTGTCCGGCGGCAAGGTGAAGGTCATCGGCGCCGACCCGGAGGGCTCGGTGTACTCCGGCGGCACCGGGCGGCCGTACCTGGTGGAGGGCGTCGGTGAGGATTTCTGGCCGTCGGCCTACGATCCGGCGATCCCGGACGAGATCATCGGCGTCACCGACGCGGACTCCTTCGATATGACCCGCCGCCTGGCCCGCGAGGACGGTCTGCTGGTCGGCGGTTCGTGCGGGATGGCCGTCGTGGCGGCGATCGAGGTCGCGCGGCGGGACCCGGATGCCGTGGTGGTCGTTCTGCTGCCCGACGGCGGGCGCGGCTATATGTCGAAGATCTTCAACGACCAGTGGATGAGCTCCTACGGGTTCCTGCGGACGCCGCTCGACGGGTCCACGGTCGAAACCCTGGTTGGCGATGTATTGCGCGGTAAATCCGGGGAACTGCCCGATCTGGTGCACACCCACCCCTCGGAGACCCTGCGCGACGCCATCGAGATCCTGCGCGAGTACGGGGTGTCACAGATGCCCGTCGTCGGCGCCGAACCGCCGGTTATGGCCGGTGAGGTGGCCGGCAGTGTTTCCGAGCGGGATCTGCTGTCCGCGGTGTTCTCCGGTCGCGCGCATCTCACCGATTCGGTGGCTCAGCATATGAGCGAATCGTTCCCGTTGATCGGATCCGGCGAGCCGATCTCCGCCGCGACCAAGGCGCTGTCGGATACCGATGCGCTCATGGTCGTCGAGGACGGTAAACCGGTCGGCGTGATCACCCGGCACGATCTGCTGGGCTTCCTCAGCACCGGACGCGCGGTCCACTAGCAATTATTTGGCAATCGCAGGTTCAACCAGCTCTCACGGGGTATAACGAGTCGTACACCGTTCGTGGCAAATGCCATGTTCGTTCGGAGAGCGAAGGGAAGGGCTTGTGCGAACCTCGAGTTTGGCAATCGATTTCCAGCAGGGTTTCTCTGACGCGTGGAGTTCGGTCGCGACATTCGTACCCAAGCTCGCCGGCTTCCTGGTCATCCTGCTGATCGGCTGGATCATCGCCAAAGTGGTCGCGACGATCGTCGACAAGGTACTGGAGCGGGTTGGTTTCGATCGGCTGGTCGAGCGTGGCGGTATCGAACGGATGCTCTCGCGCAGTAAGTACGACGCGTCGGATCTGCTGGCGAAACTCGCCTACTACGCGATTCTGCTGATCGCGCTGCAACTCGGCTTCGGAGTTTTCGGGCCGAACCCGGTGAGCGATGTGATCGACGGAATCGTCGGCTGGCTGCCCAGGCTGGCGGTCGCGATCCTGATCGTCTGCATCGCGGGTGCGATCGCGCACGCGGTGAGCGATCTGGTGACCAATGCGCTCGGTGGCCTGAGCTACGGGCCGATGATCGGCCGGATCGCCTCCGTTTTCATCTGGGGTATCGGCATCATCGCCGCGCTGAACCAGATCGGCGTCGCCACCGCGGTCACCACGCCGATCCTGATCGCGGTACTGGCCACGCTGGGCGGAATCCTGGTGGTCGGCGTCGGCGGTGGTCTGGTGCGGCCGATGCAGCAGCGCTGGGAGTCCTGGCTCGGCGGGCTGGAGGAGGAGCTGCCCACGATGCGTGGGCACGCCGAGGCCTATCAGCGGGGCCGGGAGGACGCATCGCGGCAGCGGACGGCCGGTCAGCAGCAGGTTCGTGGTCAGGCGCCCGGGCCGCGGAACCCGGAGGAGTGGGATCATCCCCAGCCCGCGCAGGGCGGTTACCGCGGCGATCCCGGTGAATTCGGGCAGCCGATGCCGGGTAACGACTTCCGGCAGCAGTACGGCAACCCGTACCGGGGGCAGGGGCCCTACGGCGGGGGTGGTGAACCGCGCCACCTGCGATAAACGCCTCGCGGCGAAGTGACTTCCGCCGTGCGCCGGTCCTACGGCGCACGGCGGAAGGCCGTTATCGGGCCGGTGACTCCGCCTGGAGGCAGGCGCCGGCCAGCCGTAGATGCAGCCATTCGGCGGTGGCCCAATCCGCGGGTTCGGTGATCGGCGTGGTGAGCTCATCCAGCAGTCCGCGGATATATCCGGCCAGCAGGACGGCGGCAGGAACCCGGTCGGCAGATTCGATGCCGAGGTCGAGGATGTCGCGCACGGCGGCGCAGTGCTGATCGAGCACCGCCGACAGGCCCGGAAGCGCCGCGGCCGCGGCGAGCGCCGGGGCCCCGTGAGTCCGGTGAATGCCCTCCAGGAAACGGCGGGCGGAGATTTCGAACAAACGGGGACCCAGGGCGAACATAACCCAATGGTAACAACGCGCCGGCGTTTGCAGGATTGTGATCTGCAGCGCATTTCCGCTGGTAGTGGCAGGTGAACGGGTCAGATTCCGCGCCGCATCGGCTCCGCGCCGGTCACCAGATCGGTCCATTCGTCGGCCAGCAGGGCCAGCCGGTACCACGCCGCGTGCACCCGATCATCGGAAACGCGTTCACAATGATGCAGCAGATGACTCGCGTGCACATGCGCGGCGGCCATCCGGTCGATCGTCATCCCCAGCGAATCGGAGCGCGGCCGGCCGGTTCGCGCCTCGTTGACCTGAGTGCCGGCCCAGCGGTCGATCAACTCGACGACCTCGGCGCGGCGGCAATCGATACCGGCCGTCGACAGCGGGTCGCCGTGCCGGCGGCGATGCAGGTGGGCCAGGGTGTTCGCCCAGGTCAGCAACGGCTGGCCGGTAGGTGGATGCTCGGCCGCGGTGAACGCGGCGACGAGTTCACGCTGATCGGGTAATCGTAGGGCGAGGGCGCGGTCGCGCGAATTCCGCACGACCTTGGAACTGGGGACGGTCTTTACCGTGGTGGCAGGCCGCCGATTGCCCGGTCCGGGTGACTGCGAGTTCATAACGCACCTCCGTGTACTTCACCCGGGACATTTCCCGATCCGCTCCGGGTGCGGTATCAGAGTGCGCTGTCCGTCCGGCGAATGGGTGACACGAAGATGGCTCGAGGATGACGGTTCGTAACAATATCCTCCGCGGGCGCGGGACACGTTGTGAGGCAGCGTATTCGCCGATAACTCCCCGAGGGTCCCGAGGTGAAATGACAAGTGGCTCCGGGAGCCTCAGCGAAATGCGGCCGACCCGGTGAGCGCCTTGCCCAAAACCAGTTGATGAACTTCGGCCGTGCCCTCATAGGTGAGCACCGATTCGAGGTTGTTCGCGTGCCGCAGCACCGGATAGTCGAGGGTTATTCCGTTGGCGCCCAATATTGTGCGGCATTCCCGGGCGATGGCGATCGCTTCCCGGGTGCTGTTCAGTTTCCCGGCACTCACCTGCTCGGGGGTGAGTTCGTCGCGATCTTTCAACCGCCCCAGATGCAGTGCCAGTAGCTGCCCCTTGCCCAATTCCAGGGCCATATCCGCCAATTTCGCCTGCGTCAGCTGATACGCGGCCAAGGGTTTGTCGAAAACCGCTCGGGTGCGCGAATATTCGATCGTCGTCGTCAGGCAGTCGCGCGCCGCGCCCAGCGCCCCGAAAATGATTCCGAATCGGGCTTCGCTCAGGCAGGACAGCGGGCCGGAGAGCCCTTCGGCTCCAGGCAGGACCGCGGAAGCGGGCAGCCGCACCTCGTCCAACGTCAGTTCGGCCGTGATCGACGCACGTAGCGATAATTTTCGCGTCATCTCCCGGGCGGTGAATCCCGGCGTCCCGGCGGGGACCAGGAAGCCGCGTACGAGATCCTTGCCGTTCACATCGACCTTTGCCCACACCACCGCGATATCGGCGACCGAACCGTTGGTGATCCACATTTTGGAACCGTTGAGCACCCAATCCTCGCCGTCGCGCCGCGCCCGGGTGCGCATCCCGCCCGGATCGGACCCGAAATCGGGTTCGGTGAGTCCGAAACATCCCAGCGTCCGGCCCGTCGCCATATCCGGCAACCAGTTGTTCTTCTGGTCCTCCGAGCCGTATTTGTGGATGGCGGTCATCGCGAGGGAGCCCTGGACCGATACCAGCGAGCGCAGCCCGGAATCCGCCGCCTCCAATTCCTGGCAGGCCAATCCATAGGCGGTCGCGGGGAGCCCGGCGCAGCCGTAACCGTCCAGATGCATCCCCAGGACACCCAGTTTCCCGAGTTCGGGTGCGATCTCGCGGACCGGAAAGCTACCGGATTCGAACCATTCCGCGATATGCGGCCGGATATGCCGCTCGGTGAACGCCGCGACGGTATCGCGGATCTCACGTTCCTCGTCGGTCAGCAGGGTGTCTGTCGCGAACAGTTCGGCCACGGTCAGCATGGGCCCAGCGTAAACCGAGCCGGACGAACCGACGGCTGCCCGCGGACCGGGGTCCCGGTAGAAGTGCCGACCGGAGTGCGATCCCCCGGAGCCTGCCGTTTATGGTGGGGTCATGACCGAACTGGGATTCACCACCAGGGCTGTACACGCCGGTTACGATCCCGATCCGCGGACCGGCGCGGTGAACGTTCCGATCTATGCCAGTTCCACCTTCGCCCAGGACGGCGTGGGCGGGCTGCGCGACGGGTACGAGTACGCGCGGACCGGTAACCCGACCCGTACGGTGCTGGAGGCCAATCTGGCCGCCCTCGAATCCGGCCGGTACGGCCGCGCGTTCGCCTCCGGTATGGCCGCTACCGACTGCGCGCTGCGCGCGATGCTGCGGCCCGGAGACCATATCGTCATCCCGGACGACGCCTACGGCGGTACTTTCCGGTTGATCGACAAGGTCTTCACCGAATGGGGTATCAGCCATTCACCGGCCGCTGTCGCCGATATCGACGCGATGCGCGCCGCCATCCGGCCCGAAACGAAGCTGATCTGGGTGGAGACGCCCACCAATCCGCTCCTCAATATCGGTGATATCCCGGCTTTGGCCGATATCGCGCACACCTCCGGCGCCAAACTTGTCGTCGACAACACCTTCGCCACCCCGTACCTGCAGCAGCCCCTGCTGCTCGGTGCCGATGTGGTGGTGCATTCGACCACGAAATACCTGGGTGGTCACTCCGATGTCATCGGCGGCGCGCTGATCACCGACGACGCCGAACTCGACGCCGCCTTCGCGTTCCTGCAGAACGGTGCCGGCGCGGTACCGGGCCCGTTCGACGCCTTCCTCACCCTGCGCGGCACCAAAACGCTGGCACTGCGGATGGATCGCCACTGCGACAACGCCGAAACCCTGGCCGAGTTCCTCTCCAGGAATCCGGCCGTCAGCCATGTCATCTACCCCGGCCTGCCCGAGCACCCCGGGCACGCCGTCGCCGATAAGCAGATGCGGCGGTTCGGCGGAATGATCTCGATCCGGCTGGCGGGCGGTCCCGACGCGGCCCGCGATCTGTGCTCGCGGACGAAGGTGTTCACCCTCGCCGAATCGCTCGGCGGCGTGGAATCGCTGATCGAACACCCCGCGGCGATGACCCACGCCTCCACCGAAGGGTCGGAACTCGAGGTGCCGGCCGATCTGGTGCGGCTCTCGGTGGGTATCGAGGACATCAGCGATCTGCTGTCCGACCTCGAACAAGCACTCGACTGAACGGTCCACAGACAGCACCGACGGGATCCGGGAGAACACACCGAACATGAACGAGCGGCCGCATCCGGGAAGTCGGATGCGGCCGCTCGTCTCGTTCACCTGGCCGGCCGCGGCGGTATCCGCCGCGGCCGTGCCGTCAGCTGTGGTAGGGCTCGGCGCTGACCAGCGTCACCTTCATGGTGTTGCCGTTGGGCAGCGTGTACTCGCGGGTCTCGCCGACCTTCGCGTCGATCAACGCCCCGCCGAGCGGCGAGCTCGGGGAATAGGTCTCCAGATCAGGGTTACCCAAACCCTCCTCGCGGGTCGCGATGAGGAAGGTCTCGGTATCGTCCTCGTCGCCGTCGTAGTAGACCTTCACGACCGACCCGGGCAGGGCGACCCCGGCCTTGGTGGGCGCCACGCCGACCTTGGCGTTGTTCAGCAGTTCCTGCAGCTGCCGAATACGGGCCTCCTGCTGACCCTGCTCCTCGCGCGCCGCGTGGTAGCCGCCGTTCTCCTTGAGATCGCCTTCTTCGCGGCGCTCGTTGATCTCGGCGGCGATGACCGGACGATTGGCAATGAGCGCGTCGAGTTCGCTCTTGAGCCTGTCGTGCGACTCCGGGGTCAGCCAGGTCACTTGGGTCTCAGTCATCTCGATCACTCCCTAGTAGTTGTCCCCGGCAGGCCGGGATTCCCTGATCACTGCGGCACACCCCACCCGCAGGCAGGTAGGCATGCATCAGCAGACGGCTATCGCGATCTGCGGGAAGTTCGAATACCCCGACAGTCTGATGCCGGACCCTTTCGACTACCCGGCATCGACCGCGTCGGCCGCCAATGCAGCAAACACGGCTCCGTGCCCCGGAACCGTGTGTGAAGCCATTTTAGCATGAATCACAAAAATGCAGGTCGGAGGTGTTTCTATGGAGGTGCCTCCGGTGCCGCGTGGTCGGGGCGCTATTAACCCCCGCTCTGGCGTAGACGATATGTGAAGGTAACCGCGCTCTCGGCGTGGACCATCCGTGAAGGGGCGGGCTGTAATTTTGGAGCCGCTCCGCGGCTCGAGGGCGGGGCCCTGTTAACCCGGTTCTTCACTCCCGCCGGTCGGTCGCTGCGCTCCCTTCCTCTGGTCGCTCCAGAACCGGGCGGGCCCCGCCCGCAAAGGTGAACCTTCGAAGGTTCGTACGCACCGGGACGCCGCCCCAACGTCGCCCCGGGCCCGTTTGATCGAGCTACCGGCAGTCGGTCTGCATCCGACCCCACCCCGTTTCCCCACATGCGGTCGGTCGGCGTTGGTGGTGCGGGGCCCGTCTCGTTCTGGAGCGACAGAGCGGGGGAGCGAAGCGGAGGAGCGGCGGAGTGAAGAACGAGACCAAGGGGGCCCCGAACCCGCGGCGCCGGAGGCGACGCCAAAAACACAGAACCTTGGCGAACGGCCCTACTTGTCACCTCGCGAACGGCCCGCCTTTCACCCCCACAGGCTGCCCTGCTTGTCACCCCCACAGGCTGCCCTGCTTGTCACCCCCACAGGCTGCCCTGCTTGTCATCCCCACAGGTCAGCGGTACCGAAACCACAAACTACTCCGTGCGCAAGTACCCTGGAACACTGTCCGTACACGTGTAGATCGCGGCCGAAGCCGGCGGTTCACTGGCTTTGATCACAGTGTTCACCCGAACCGTCTTTTCGCCCTCGGAAGGCTGCACCAGAACCTCGCGTCGCCCCACTTCGGTGAGGTCGCGGGACATAGCCCGAACCACGCAGACCACCGGCACCGTCGGGTCCGAGCGGGTCAGCAGGATCCGGAGCTCGACCGAGGATTCGTCGAGGACCGTGTAGCCGAGTTGTTCGGATTCGATGTCCTTCGGCCCGAAATTCTTCCAGCCCACGTAGGCGACCCCGATACCCGCCAGGACCGCCACACCCGTGAGCAGTGCCCCGAGCCGCCGCCACCGTTTCGGGCCCGGGGTGCGGCCGTAGCGGTCGGCGTTTCGGTCGTGCCCGGAGCTCACCCCGTCGGCCCCGGAAGAGGCGTCGGCGGTACCCGCCGCGGCCGTGCGCGCGGGTTCCGGCGTGGGCTCGGTCATGATTTGGTGCTCCCGGGGGGTAGGTCGGAACAGAATCGGTCCAGATGGAACTATAGGTAATGAAGTCCGAACACCCGCGACCGAGAGCGACGGTGAACGAGAAGTGAGTGGCCTTCGCCTCATGGCGGTGCATGCCCACCCCGACGACGAATCCAGCAAGGGCGGTGCCACCACCGCCCGGTATGCCGATGAGGGTAACGATGTCCTCGTCGTCACGCTGACCGGCGGGGAACGTGGCAGCATCCTGAACCCTGCCATGGACACCCCCGGGGTGCTGGAGCGGATGGACGAGGTCCGGCGCGAGGAGATGGCCGCCGCGGCGGCCGCCCTCGGGGTCCGGCAGACCTGGCTGGGTTTCGTCGACTCCGG
Source organism: Nocardia sp. NPDC019395 (assembly GCF_040632335.1). Taxonomy (NCBI): domain Bacteria; kingdom Bacillati; phylum Actinomycetota; class Actinomycetes; order Mycobacteriales; family Nocardiaceae; genus Nocardia; species Nocardia sp. NPDC019395. The sequence goes on along the minus strand of NZ_JBEYBT010000009.1, from coordinate 9,146 downwards.
GTTGCCCGAGGGCGACCCGTTGCCGCCGCTGCCCGAGGGCTCGTTCGCGGTGATCCCGCTGGAGGAGGCCACCGAGGCGCTGGTCCGGGTGGTGCGCGAGTTCAAACCGCACGTTATGACGACCTATGACGAGATGGGTGGCTACCCGCATCCGGACCATATCCGGTGCCATGAGGTCTCGGTGGCGGCGTTCGAGGCCGCGGGTGATCCCGAGAAGTTCCCGGATGCGGGTGAACCGTGGACCCCGCTGAAGCTGTATTACGACCACGGGTTCACGATCCGGCGGATGGAAGTCTTCGCCGAGGAATTCGCCAAAATGGGTGAACCGTTCCCGTTGCAGGAATGGCTGGACCGCTCCCGTAAATACGCGGTCGAACGCGGCGACATCATGGCCCGGGTGACCACCCAGGTCGAATGCGGTAAGTACTTCCCGCGCCGCGACGACGCGCTGCGCGCGCACGCCACCCAGGTGGATCCCAACGGCGCGTTCTTCGCCATCCCGCTGGAAATGCAGCAGCGGCTGTGGCCGACCGAGGAGTTCGAACTGGCCCGTACCCGGGTGCGCACCGATATCCCGGAAACCGATCTGTTCGCCGGCATCACCGATGAGCACCGCTGATGACCGTGACGCACCTTTCCGTTCTCGCCTCCGGGCTGCTGGCGCAGACCCCGGGCACACCGACCGGGCCGGAGTTCGGTAAGGCCTCTCCGATCGGCCTGGTTGTTGTTTTGATCCTGCTCGCCGGGACTTTCCTGCTGGTGCGATCGATGAACAAACATCTGAAGAACCTGCCGGAGACATTCGAACCCGAGCATCCGGAGCCGGACCAGGAGGCCGACGAGGGCACCGAACCCGGGATGGTCCGCCGGGCGGAAGAGTCCCCGGACCGCGTCACGGACGATTCGGAACGGACTCCCTAGCACTCTCGGTCAGCAGCCGCCACGACCCCGGTCGCGGCGGCTGCTCTCGTATCGGTGAGGGGCCGCGGGTCACCAGTCGATGAGTCCGAGCTCGTGCAGGTGCTGGAAGACCATCAGCGATCCCGGCGCGACTTCCGGCATCGCGGCATATTCGGCCCCGGTGAAATAGCGGAACTCGGCGATTTCGCCCGCCGGTGTGGGTTCGTCGGTGACTTCGGCCAGGAAACACGTCATATGCAGCTGGGTACCGGCCGCGTGCCCGTACGCTTCGGCCCGGAAAACCCCGATCTCACTGACCTCGGTGACCCCGACCCCGAGTTCCTCCCGGATCTCCCGGTGCAATGCGTCCACGGCGCTTTCCCCGGCGTCGATCTTCCCGCCGGCCATATAGAAAACGGTTTTACCGGTCGAACGTGTCTGGATCAGGCGTCGGTCGCGGATATGAGCCAGGGCAGCGGTTCTGATCACGGTTACACGGTAGGAGGCCGCGGTGGCATCGGTAGAGTCCGCCCCGCGAGCACCCGCTCAGCCTGTGGTGGGGATCCACGGATGGCGAGCGCGAGTTCCAAGGGCGGGCCGAGATCTACGGATGCCCGGAGTCCCGGACGGCGGGTGACGAGAACCCGGAGCAGTTCTATCCGCCGGCAGCCGTGGAGCTACAGAAGCGCAGGACGAGTTCGAAACCTGCCCGAAGTAGCGTCGTCTGCTGACGGAGCGATGAGCGGGAGCCACGGGCTAGCGGGGGCCGGCGGACGGAAATCGTCGAGAAGGGGGCATCCGGGCTGAGGACTATGGTCGGAACGTGCGTATTTTCCAACATTGTCGCTCAATGCCCTCAATGTGAGAATTCTTTGACACTGTGAGCCCATAGCCATAATGTTGGAATATGGCAACATCGATGGATGGTCGATCGACTCCCGTTCGGTCTCCGGAGGCTCTGGGGCGTGTGGTTCGTGCCGTTCGTCTGGAGGCCGGGATGACGCAAGCCGAGCTGGCCGAGCGCACGAGGGCCAACCGATACGCCATCCACACTCTGGAGGCCGGGAACGAAACTCGGGCTGTAGAGCTGATTTTCGATGCGCTGGCGGCTCTGGGACTCGAGTTGGCGATTCGGCCACGCGGGCAGGCCTGACGTATGGAACTGGACCTGTGGCTCGGTGGCCGGCTGGTTGCGCGGACGATCAGCCGCGATCGTGGCGCCAAGGTCCGGATCGTGTACGACGACCGGGTCGCGGCCGAAGTCGGCGGTGAAGTTCCGTTGTTGTCCTGCTCCCTGCCCACCCCGGGGCCGAGTGCGCCGGCAGCGGCTCGCGCTTTCTTGGAAGGACTGCTTCCGGAAGGGCGCGCATTGGAGACCGCGGCGGCGCAGGTGCGTGGTGTCCGGCTGCGCAACGGCGCACCCGATGCCGTGAGTGACACTGTCTTGCTGCTGGCCGCCTACGGGCGCGAATGCGCCGGAGCCGTTGTGGCGATGCCCGCCGGGTCGGCGGCACCGTCGCCGGGCCGGTATGCGGAGGTCGACGAGGACGGCTTGGCGGAGCTGGTGGCGGCTATCCCGGAGCATCCGCTGGGTGCCGACCTCAGCCGTGACATTCGTATGTCATTGGCCGGGGCGCAACCCAAGCTGCTGCTGGCCCGGATCGGCGATCGCTGGTGCGAACCCGTGGACGGAGCGCCGTCGACCCATATCCTCAAACCCACCGGCGCCTGGCCACACAGCGCGCGGAACGAGGCGCTTGTCATGACGTTGGCTCGCGAGATCGGGCTGACCGACCGTCCGGTGTGGGTCGAGGACGTACGTGGTGTCGGGGTGCTGGTAGCCGAACGCTACGACCGTATGACGCGGACCGACGGCACCGTCGGTCGACTCCATCAGGAGGATATGTGTCAGGCCGTGGGGTTGCGGCCGGTGGACAAATACCACATCAGCCGGCCGAGTAAGCGAATGGCCAAGCTGCTCAGGCAGTTCACCGATTCACCCGGTATCGAGCTCGAGGGGCTTTTCCGTCAGCTGGCCTTCCGTGTGATCGTCGGTGACGAGGACGGTCACGGGAAGAACTACTCGCTGCTGTTGAATACCGGAAGTGTCACGCTCGCACCACTGTACGACTGCCTGTGCACCTTGATCTATCCCGAACTCAGCGGTCATATGGCGACCCCGATCGGCACACAGGTGACCTTGGCGAAGGTTGATCGCGCGGCTCTCCTCGACGAGGCCAAGGCCATGGGGCTGCCCGAGGCCGCTGCGCGCGAGTGTCTCGACGAGCTCGGCAGCTCGCTGGGCACCGCGATCGACACATTGGATTCCGGCCTGACGGAGGGGTGGCCCAGCGACCAGGTCATCGGTCTCATCCGGACCAGACTCGATCGGCTGGAAAGCGGCCGGCCGCTCGGCGCACCCCGGGAGGACAGTCCGCGCTTTCGCCGGACACTCGACCAAGCGACTTGGCGTCGAAGCCCGTGACCGAGGCCTGTGGCGCTTCGCTCGGCCCAGCTGCGCATTCATATCGTTGTGAGAGGCTGGTGGAGTGAATCGGTTGGGGAAAGCGACGTCACCGTACCTGCGCCAGCACGCGGACAATCCCGTGCACTGGCGGGAATGGGATGCCGACGCGCTCGCCGAAGCCGCCGCCCGGGACGTGCCGATCCTGCTGTCGGTCGGGTACGCGAGCTGCCACTGGTGTCATGTGATGGCGCACGAATCCTTCGAGGACGAGCGCACCGCGGCGCAGATGAACGACGAATTCGTCTGTATCAAGGTCGACCGGGAGGAACGCCCGGACCTCGACGCCGTGTACATGAACGCCACAGTCGCCATGACCGGTCAGGGCGGCTGGCCGATGACCTGTTTCCTGACTCCGGCGGGGGAGCCGTTCTACTGCGGTACGTACTACCCGAAGGTGCCGCGCGGCGGGATGCCGTCGTTCACTCAGCTGCTCACCGCGATCACCGATACCTGGCGTAACCGCCGCGCGGATGTCGACACCGCCGCCGACCAGGTGGCCGATGCCCTGCGTGCCCAGGCGAGCGGACTTCCTCAGTCCGAACTCGAGATCAATACGCAACTGCTGGACCACGCCGTCGCGGCGGTGCTGCGCGATTTCGACGAGACGCACGGCGGTTTCGGCGGCGCTCCGAAGTTCCCGCCGGCCGCGCTGCTGGAGGGGTTGCTGCGCAGCTGGGAACGCACCGGTGATCCGGAGGTGCGGAGGGTGGTGGACCGCACCGCCGAGGCGATGGCCCGCGGCGGTATCTACGACCAGTTGCGCGGCGGTTTCGCCCGCTATTCGGTGGACGCCGCGTGGGTGGTTCCGCATTTCGAGAAGATGCTCTACGACAACGCCCAGTTGCTGCGGTTCTACGCCCATCTGGCCCGGCGGACCCCCGGTGATCCACTGCCCCGGCGGATCACCGAGGAACTGGTCGAGTTCCTGCTCGACGATCTGGCCACGCCCCACGGTTTCGCCTCCGCTCTGGACGCCGATACTCACGTGGAACCCGGTTCCCCCGGGGTGGAGGGCGCGACCTACGTGTGGAATCCCGCCGAACTGGCTGGCGATCTCGGCCCGATCGACGGCGTCTGGGCGGGCGAGATCTTCGGCGTCACCACCGCCGGCAACTTCGAGCAGGGCAGTTCCGTCCTCACCCGCCTGCGGGACCCGGAGGACACCGAGCGTTTCGCGCGTATCCGCACCGCGTTGCGCACCGCCCGCGACCGGCGCCCGCAACCCGAGCGGGACGACAAAATGGTCACCGCCTGGAACTGTATGGCCGTCACCGCCCTCTGTGAAGCGGCCCGCGCGCTCGACCGGCGCGACTGGTTCGACGCGGCCTACGAACTGTCCCGGGTGATCCTCGACGTTCACGTGGTCGGCGATCGCGTGCTGCGCGCCTCGCTCGGCGGGTCAGCCGGGACCGCGCCCGGCGTACTCGAGGACTATGCGTGGCTGGCCACCGCGCTGCTGGCATTGCACCAGTACTCCGGATCGGCCGGATGGCTGCCGGATATTCATCGAATCCTGGACTCGGCGATCACGCATTTCGCCGATCCGGACGAGCCCGGCAGCTGGTTCGACACCGCAGACGACGCGGAAACCCTCATCGCGCGCCCCCGCGACCCCATCGACGGTGCCACCCCGGCCGGTGCGTCCGTGCTCGCCGAGGCCCTGCTGACCGCATCCGCGGTGGTAGCGCCCGACCGCGCCGCGCACTACCGCGAGCTGGCCGAGCAGACGCTGGCCCGGGGTGCGGTCGTTCTGGCCAAGGCGCCGCGTTCGGCGGGGCAGTGGCTGACGGTCGCCGAGGCCGCGCTGCAGGGTCCCCTGCAGATCGCGATATCCACCACCGGATATCAGCCGGTCGGGGATGTGGAACTGCTGGAGGTCGCCCGGGATCATGCCCCCGGCGGATCGATCGTCGTCCGGGCGAATGTGGACACCGTCCCGCTGCTCGCCGATCGGCCCGCGATCGACGGCACCGCGGCGGCCTATGTGTGCCGCGGTTCGGTCTGCGATCTCCCGGTCACCGCACCGGCTGACCTGCGGGCGGCGCTGACCCGGGGCTCCACCGGGAACGCGCCGGGGTAGCTACGGTGTCGTTTCGGGTTCGCGGTCGGTCCACGAGGTAGCGGGTTCGCTGATCCCCCGTAGTGCGACGGTCCCGTATTTCACCCAGTTCGCTCGTTCGTCCGCCTCGGCGGCTTCGACAATGCTCTGCGAGACCAGGATGCGCCGCGGGACCTCCTTCGCGCGCGTGGTGAGCCGGGCGGCGGCGTTCACCGCATCGCCGATCACGGTGTACTCGCGTCGGGTATCGGTACCGATATCCCCGGCGAACACCCGGCCCCGGGCCACGCCGATCCCGATATCGAACTCGCCGGCCGCGGCGATCTCGTCCCGGATCCGCCGGGCCGCCCGTAGCGCGGGAGTCGCATTGTCCGCCAGGGCGATCGGCGCACCGAAAATACACAGCGCCGCATCCCCCTCGAACTTGTTCACCAGGCCGTCGTTGTCCTCCGTAGCCGCGACAACGGTCGCCATCAGCCGGTTGAGCTTGGCGACGAACTCCTGCGGCGGTAGTCCGGTGGAAATCGCCACCGACCCCGTGACATCGACGAACAATGCCGTGACCTCCCGGACGTCGCCGGTGAGATCGATCCCGCCCGCCAGCGCCCGCTCGGCGACCTCCTCGCCGACGTGGCGGCCGAACACATCGCGCATCCGCAGCCGTTCTCGCAGGTTCGCCGACATCTCGTTGACCGAATGCTCGAGCCGCCCGATCTCGCTGGCACTGCGGACCGAGACCCGGACATCCAGATCGCCCTGGGTTATCCGATCGACCGCTATCCGCAGTGTGCGCAACGGGGCGGCCACCGCCCGCGACAGCGCCCACGTGGCCAGGACTCCCACCGCGAGACTGATCGCGGCGAGATAGATGCCGGTGCGGATGCGGTGTTCATAGCTCGTCGCCGGGTCGGCGAGCACCACGATCAGCGCGCTCAGCGGCATCGCGCCCGAGACCGCCCAGGCGAGTGCGACCCGGATCGACACCGAGGAACTCCAGTGCATGGTCGCGCCCAGTACACCCGCCACGATCGGCACCACCGGGCGGATCAACCGGTCGACGATCAAATAGGTCAGTCCGGCCGATTCGAGCCCGCCGATGGTGAACATGACCAGCAGGACGGTGAAATCGTCCTCGGTGGTGAGGCGGGCCAGCAATATCGCCGACAGCAGGACGCCGGGAGCCCACATCGCCAGCGAACGGAAGGTGACCGCGATGGGAAGGTGCAGAATGCGGCGGGCCTCTTCCGGCGTCGGTTTACCGGCGCGGTCCAGCCAGGCGAAGTAGCCGTCTCGATCGCGTATCGCCAGCCCGATACCGATCAGGAATGCGATCGCCGGGTAGATCGCGACAGTGAGCAGTCCGCGTAGCTGGTCGGCGTCCAACCGCCCGGGGAACCCGATCAACAGCAGTTCGGTGACGATCACGGCGAGCCCGCTCAGATGCGCGGCGATCACGACCGTTGCCAGCCCCCACCGGGCGCGGACACTCCACAGCATCAGCCGGGTGATCGCCCCCGGCCGAGACCGGGCCGCACTCGCATGGCTCATCCCGAGCTACCCGCGGTGGCCGGGGTGGTGCCGCCGGCCGGTATCGAAGGACACGAGTCAGCAGCCTAATCGACACACCTGGGCGGATGCCCGCCATCGGCTCGCCGGGCCGGGCTCAGCCCAGCAGCACCAGCCACACCGCTACGTAATGGCAGAGCGCGGCGAGCACGGTGGCGGCGTGGAAGAACTCGTGGTGGCCGAAGGTGGTGGGCCAGGGGTTCGGCCACTTCGTCGCGTAGAGAATCGCACCCGCGCTGTAGGCGAGCCCGCCGGCTACCAGCAGTAGTACGGCCGGTAGCCCCACCGATCGGTACAGCTCCCCGCCTACCGGCACCACCGCCCAGCCGAGCAACAGGTAGAGCGGGACCCCGACCCAGCGCGGGGCATGCGGCCACAGCACCTTCAGTGCGACACCGGCCAGTGCTCCCGCCCAGACCACCGCGAGCAATACCGGGCCGGTCGGATCGGGAAGCCCGAGCAGCGCGAAGGGGGTGTAGGTACCGGCGATGAACAGAAAGATCATCGAATGGTCGGCGCGTTTCATCCGGACCCGGGCGCGCACGGTGGTCCAGGTGATCCGGTGATAGGTCGCGCTGATCCCGAACAGCGCGCAGATGGTGAGTCCGTAGACCGAGGTCGCGACGACAGCTGTGGCCGACACGGTGGCGGCCGTCGCGACCAGTGCGATCACCGCCACGGCGGCGACCGCGGCCGCCCAGGTATGGATCCAGCCGCGCATCCGGGGCTTGACCAGCGCGACCAGGGATTCGGCGGGATTGGGGACCGGATCGCCGTTATCGTCGCCGGTTCGCGCGCGGTGCTCCATAACGGTGCCGGGCGCCTCGTCGTCGTCGGATATCGGATTGTTGCGGGCCGAGTCGGACACGGATCCTCCTGGGTCGGCTGGGCACAGCGACGCCGCACCGGCACCGGCTGTCGTTCTCATGGCTCTTATGGGATGGTCCGCTGCCCCGGATCGCGGAGCAATCCTTTGACCAGCCAGTAACCTACGGCACCGTAGGTTACGTCGGTTGTCACTGTACCGGTTCTGCCGCGAATGCGGGAAGCTGTGTCCGCCCACACGTTCGGCGGCAAATGCGGATGAATGCCGGAAAAGGCGTACTGTTGGTCGTCGTGGAATTTCCGAGTCGGCTGCGGGGCTTTCCCTATCGCATCTACGAGGGCCGTCTGACCAAGCGGCTTGCGGGTAAACAGCATCCACGTCATGTCGCGGTGATGTGTGACGGCAACCGCCGCTGGGCCCGGGAGAACGGGTTCACCGATATCACCCACGGGCACCGGGTCGGCGCCCTGAAGGTCGCCGAACTGGTCAGCTGGTGTGAGGCCGAGGGTATCGAACTGGTCACCGTGTACCTGCTCTCTACCGAGAATCTGCACCGCGGCAGGGACGAACTGGACACCTTGTTCGAGGTCATCACCGATGTTGTGGAGGAACTGGCCGCACCCGAGCAGAACTGGCGTGTGCGCATAGTCGGCTCGCTCGACGGGCTACCGGATCTGGTCGCCAAACGGATGCGCACGGCCACCGACCGCACCCGCGAACGCACCGGCACGCACGTGAACGTCGCGATCGGATACGGCGGCCGCCAAGAAATCGCGGACGCGGTCCGCCAACTGGTCCGCCAGGAGATGGCGGCGGGCGAAACGGGCGAAGACCTGATTCAGTCGATCACGGTCAACGCGATCGGGCAGCACCTCTACACGTCGGGCCAACCCGACCCGGACCTGGTGATCCGAACCTCGGGCGAACAACGCATGTCGGGCTTTCTGCTCTGGCAGAGCGCCTACTCGGAAATCTGGTTCACCGAGGTGTACTGGCCGGAATTCCGGCGGGTGGATTTCCTCCGGGCGCTCCGCGACTACGCGGCCCGGCATCGGCGGTACGGCACCTGATATCGCGGGGACGGGTTGAGGGCTTCGATCTTGCGGTGGGGTGGACCGGGAAGTATGGGGTGAGCAGGACAGTGAAGGTGACAAGCGGGTCGGTTTCGTGAAGGTTGCTGTGTTTTTTGGCGCCGCCTGCGGCGTCGCGGGTTCGGGGCCCCCTTGGTCTCGTTCTTCACTCCCGGCGCTCAGTCGCTGCGCTCCTTC